>JBGTSR010000052.1:0-2121 GCA_041940165.1 Acidobacteriota bacterium | reverse complement strand
ACCTCGTTGCATCGACCTCGATGCATCGACCTCGAGCTGTTGCTTTCTTTTCGTCCGCTTAGTGATATGCTTAAGTTCAGCGGCTAGATCTTGGATCGCTGAGGTCGGTAATAGGAAGAAGCCGTTGTAGCCGCAGAACGAGTCCTACGAGACTACTACGTCTCTAAGGCCGAAGCCCTGAACTTAAGCCGAGTCTGCCGAAGCAGCCACGGCCAGTTCCCATCACGAAGATGGATTAGATTTATAAACGACACTCAACAACCCATGAGCAAGGCCGAAACCCGCTCACAGATGCGTTCGACGACCTGATGAGTCTCTTGCTTCTGCAATTTCCATTGATTATCGTGTTTAGCCACGGTCTTCATCGATCCCGGAGCCAAGACATCCACCGATAAGTGCTGTTAGAGTCACCCGTCCAGCCGCAGCATGGAACGGGGACAATAAAGCTTTGACTCCAAGATATATCGAAGGGACGAACCCTATCGACTTTGGTAATGATCCTGCTGCAGGTTCACCTACAGCAACCTTGTTACGACTTTTGCTTCTTCTAGCTGCAGAATATTGATAGGTTTCTCCCAAACTGAAGAGTTGCCCCAACAGCTCGGAATCCGCCGATCTCTACCCTACAGCCAATCAGTAGCAACGACGGGCGGTGTGTACAAATGGCAGGGACGTAATCAGTACAAGCTGATGACTTGTGCCTACTAGGCATTCCTCATTCAAGGAGAATAATTGCAATCGTCGATCCTCATCACGATGCAAGTTCAAAAGATTTCCCACCCGCTTCCAGGTAGGTTGCCAGAAGGCACTCAGACTCGTTTATTGCATCAGTGTAGTGCGCGTGCAGCCTAGGACATTTAGGAGCATCACAGACCTGCTATTGGCTCGCTCTTCCGCGTGCTAGAGACGCACACAGTCCCCTTAAGAAGTATTCCCGCAGTCTCGTCCTGCTCAAATCCTGCAAGCAGGCAGAGGCAAGACTACAATCGACACGGGCACCTATTTAAGGGTCGAGATCTCGTTCGTTAACGGAATCAACCAGACAAATCACTCCACCAACCAGGAGCGGCCATGCACCACCACACAATGGATCGAGAAAGAGCTCTCAATCTGTCAATCCTTACATTGTCCTGACCTAGTAAAATTCCCCGTGTTGAGTCAAATTAAGCCGCATACTCCACGCCTTGTGGTGTCATTCCGTCAATTCCTTTAAGTTCCAGCCTTGCGAATGTACTCCCCCCTGAACCCATAATCTTTGATTTCTCGTTTCAGGGGTTAGTGCTGTGAAAGTCATTCTGTTCACTTCTCAATCCTGAGACGGCATTGTTTACAGTAGTGGACTACGACGGTATCTGATCATCTTCGATCCCCACACTCTCGTTCTTGATTAATGAAGACATTCTTGTCGAATGCTTTCGCAGAAGTTCGTCTTCCCACGATCTAAGAATTTCACCTCTGACGTGGAAGTACGTACGACCCCGTCAGTCCCTATTTATCCCGTAAGGACAAGGCCTAACTGGGGCCTCCGCCGAAGCGAAGGGGAACCCAGCCCAGACACCTTGGCCTGAATTACTCCTTCTCGGGTTAAAAACCAACAAAAAGAACCGAGAGAATCGATCCCTTGTTATTCCATGCTCGAACATTCAGGCAAAGCCTGTTTTGGACACGCTGGTTTGTTCACAGTAACTTTGACCGACGTCCCGTATGCATGTGGTTGATGCGTAAACGCTTTCAGCCCCAATAAAGTGGCCTACTCACAGGGAACCGCTTCGGTCTGTTAGAGACGACAGTTTGGCGCAAGGGGTTGATCCGCCGCCGCACACATGACCGGAGCCAAGTGAGCAAGCGAGGCCACCTTGCACTGTCGAACTCTTGATCCAACTACGAGCTTTTTAACAGCAGCAGCATTAATATACGCTATTGGTGCTGGAATTACCGCGGGTGCTGGCACCAGACTTGTCCACCAATTGATACTCACCGACAGGTTTAGATATCGTCCATGGCAATCTTCACACGGCAGGGCCGCATGAAGTTGCTATTTCTCTTCGCTGCCTCAGCGATGTGTTGCTATTGGGCAATTTGCGCGCCTGCTGCCAACCTTAGTTGTGGTAGCCGTTTCTC
>JBGTSR010000051.1:0-2123 GCA_041940165.1 Acidobacteriota bacterium | reverse complement strand
CAGAATCGGATCGCCGGTATTCGTCTCATCGACCTCGCTCAAGTAGGCGTGCGAGGCCCACGCCAGATTGCGATGCGTAAGCATCGCGCCTTTCGGCCGTCCGGTCGTTCCGGATGTGTAGAAGAGCCATGCGAGGTGATCGCCCGAAACTTCCGCAACCGGCAGGGGATCGGCTTCCAGAAGGCGCTCGTATTCAACGCCCTTGATGCGAATCAATCGCTCTAGGGTCTTGGGTGCATGCGCGGAAACTTCGGTCTCCATGTCTTCAGAAACGAAGCAGACCTTCGCGCTGGAATGCTCGAGAATGTAGCCGAGTTCCGCGCCATGCAGCTTTGCGTTCGCCGGTACGCCGGAAAGTCCGGCATGCATGATGCCGAACATGACCGCGACATAGTCCGGCTGATTTTTTGAGATGATGGCGACGCGGTCGCCGCGCTTCAGGCCGAGCGAAAGCAGACCTCCGGCGAGCCGGGCGTGCCTGGAATTTCGGTGCACCTGTTCGAAGACTTCGGCGAGCTCCTCGCTACCGCGACGACCGACGCTCAGGGCGAGTACTTCTTCGACGTCATCCCGCCGCAGGACGTCTACGTGGACTTCGAACTGCCTGCCAGCGGATGGGAATTCACGATCGCCAACGTGGGCGTTGGGGTGATCGATTTCGTCGACAGCGACGCTGACCCCAACACCGGAGAGACGATCACGTTTCCGATTTCGGCCGGGGTGTGGTCGACGAAGTGGGATGCCGGACTACGCTCGGTGGCCTTCTTCGCGGATGGTTTCTGGACGGCGATGTTCGCCCGGCTGCTTGCGGGCGTGGGCTGGGCCGGCACCTACAGCCCCCATGGGCTTTGTTGCATAAATCGGCCATAGGCCAAGGCATCCCCAATCCCAAATAGATTTACGCAGCAGCGACCGTCTGGGGCGTGCCCAGAGCGGTGAATTGATTGAGGATTGAAGCTCGGATGTGGAGCTCGGTCACCTGGCGCTCAAACGTCCTGGCCATGACCTTCTCGCCCAGGCGCTTGAAGCAATTCATCTTGGTCTCCACCAGTGACCTTCGGTGGTAGCCGCTCCAGCGTTTCCAGATAGCCCGCCCCAACTGCCTACACGCCTTGACCGCTTCATTGCGGTGAGCAAATGCCAGCCCTTTGCGCAGCTTCGCTCCTTTGCGCGGCGGGATGATTGGAATGGCTCCCCGCAGGTAGCACGCCTTATGTACATCCTGCGTGTCGTACGCCCCATCACCGGTAAAGCTAGCTATCTCTTCATTGCTTGGAATTTGACCTAGCAGGTCTGCTGCCATGGGCGAGTCGCCCACTTCATTGGTTGTTACTGCGATGGCCCGAATCTGCAGTGTCTGGGCATCAATACCCAGATGCACCTTGCGCCACTGGCGGCGCCGCTGTGCGCCGTGCTTTTTGGTTTTCCACTCACCTTCGCCCAAGAACTTGATGCCCGTTGAGTCGGCCAGCATGTGCAAGCCTTTGTCACTTGCACGGTAGCGCACCTGCACATCCAAGCTCTTTTGCCTGCGACACACCGTGCTGTAGTCGGGCACTGGCCAATGCAGGCATGCCATACCCAATAGCGACTCAACCAGGACCAGTGTCTGGCGCAAGGGCTGGCCAAACAAGCACTTGATGGTCAGGCAAAACTGGATGGCCGCATCTGAGAACTTCTGGCAACGACCACGCTTGCCCGTGGGCCGAGCTAGCCACTGCATATCCCTATCGAGCCAAATGGTCAGCTCACCTCGCGCTTTCAACGCTGCGTTGTAAGCCTTCCAGTTCGTTGTGCGGTACTTAACCCGACCCCAGCTCGTCTCTCTCATCTCCCGAGCCTACCTCAGCTGCGACCGGCATTTGTGCAACAACGCCAAGTGGTTCATAGAAAAATGCCCAGCCGCTCAGTGCGGCGCACTTAGCAAACCGCGTTTCGCCAAGTTGCGGTACAGCGCGCGCGTGCCGAACGTCCAAGGCGCAATGTCCGTGGCAAGACGCACGGTGTTCACGAGAGTGCCCAACGCTGGTGTGGAGATCGAGACGACATCGCCCAAGTGGTGGGTGAAGCCGCCGCCCTCCGTATCCCGGTCCTTGATCGGCGAGAACATGGTGCCAAGAAAG
>JBGTSR010000050.1:0-2304 GCA_041940165.1 Acidobacteriota bacterium | reverse complement strand
CGGAGCCCCATCTGCCACATCTCACCCTACCAGAAACACAGGAAGCGATGCTCCATGCCCTCTGATGCAGGATTTTGGGATTTTGGGACGGGAACTAGCTAGTTCCCGTCCCAAAACAGTCAACCAGCTGAATTCATTGGTAAATCGTCAAAATCTTGGTCGATTGTTTGGTCGCAGCATGGGCCTGGAGACGCCGATTTTGGCAGTTCAGGAGGAGTTCGGCGGGAAGATGTACAATCTGCTGTGATGTCCCAGTGGTTTCCAGTACCGCGCCAGGCGGCGGGGCGAGCGCCTCGATGGATCCGCGCTCTCCGAGCCATCGACGCAGTGCTTCAAGAGGAGCCGGACCTGACGAAACGGCTGGCGGCCATCGTGGCCGATGCACTCGCCGGGCAAGACTTGGCTCCCCTGTCCGCCGAGCAATGGATGCGAACGCTATGCGTCCAGCAGATGTCGGGCTTTGATGACAAAGACACAGAATTCTTTGTCAATGGCTCGATGACATGCCGCGCCTTCTGTGGACTGGTCGATGTATATGTACCGTTGGAGAGACTGTCCAGTCATCTGAAAAGGCTCGATGCAGGGACATGGGAGCAACTGGCAGCGGAATTACGACCACGGATGGGCCGTTCCTGGAGAGCGCAGTATCTGAAGCGAGTGACATGGTGAAGGTCACCTTGCCTGTCATACTGGGCTGATAAACAGGACCGGTGCGTCAGGCCACCAGTCCTCAGATGTCATTCACTGCCCCGTTCGAGAACAGCGACCGTGCAGCGGAATTACGCGCGATCGACCAGTTCTTGGACGAGAACCTACAAGTGGTCGAGCTTGTACACGCCGACCTGGTACGCGATGTTGATCCCGGGAAAGGGCGTTTCGGAATGCCAGCTGAGCAGGTTCTACGGCTCCTCATCCTGAAGCAAACCCAAGACCTCACGTACGACGATCTCGTGTTCTACGGGAACGACTTTCCAGTCTACCGTTGGTTCGCCCGCCTGGACTACACACAGGTTCTCAAGAAATCGAGCATTCAGCGCAATATCAAGAAGATCCGGGCCCAGACGCTGGAAGCCATCTCCAGCCAGATTGTGGGCTATGCGCTGAAGCATGGGATCGAGAAGTGCCACAAGGCGCGCACGGACTGCACTGGTGTAGAGACCACGATTCACGCTCCGAGTGATTCCTCATTGCTGAATGACTGCGTGCAGACATTGACCCGGTTACTGCGAGAATCCCGGCGCGTAGTGTCTACAGTGCAGTTTTGTGATCACACGCGGAGAGCGAAACGACGGGCCAAAGGGATCGCATACGCCAGGCGGAACTCGAAGCGCAAACCCCTCTATCAAGACCTGCTGAAGGTCACCAGAAAGACGGTGGGCTACGCTGAACGGGCAAGCTTGGCCCTCAAAGAGGACGGCTCTGGCAAGTCTAGAAAACTGTCGGATAAACTTGAGTACTACATTGGCTTGGCCAACCGCGTCATCGACCAGACGACGCGGAGGGTGATAGAAGGCGAATCGGTTCCGGTGGCCGACAAGCTCGTCTCCATCCATGAGCCCCACACGGACATCATCGTCAAAGACAACCGTACACCGGTCTACGGGCACAAAGTGTGCCTGACGTCGGGTGCATCTGGCTTGATACTCGATGGTCTGATTCTCGATGGAAATCCGGCTGATTCCACCCTCGCAGTCCAGATGGTCGAGCGACTGCAGTCCATCTACCAGCGGACACCGCGTCAGGTGGCCTTTGATGGCGCATTCTGCTCCAAGGACAATCTGGAGGATATCAAGGCGCTCGGGGTAAAAGACGTGGCCTTCAGCAAGCGTCGCGGCATCGAGATCGAAGACATGGCCAAGAACAAGCGAGCCTACAGACGTCTGCGCAATTTTCGCGCGGGGATTGAAGGCACGATCTCGTTTCTCAAGCGAGCGTTGGCTCTCGACCGTTGCTCCTGGCACGGGCTGGAGTCGTTCAAGTCGTACGTGTGGAGCGCCATCCTCTCGGCAAACCTACTGACCGTCGCTCGCCGCTTGGCGGCGTAATTCCAGTCGCAAACAAGGGCTAAAATCTGGCTCCAAGGGGACCAGTCTATCCGCATGCACGACAAACGCCGCGAGAACGCGTCCAAATGCTCGATTTCGCTCGACCGGAGCCCCATCTGCCACATCTCACCCTACCAGAAACACAGGAAGCGATGCTCCATGCCCTCTGATGCAGGATTTTGGGATTTTGGGACGGGAACTAACTAGTTCCCGTCCCAAAACAGTCAACCAGCTGAATTCATTGGTAAATCGTCAAAAT
>JBGTSR010000049.1:0-2313 GCA_041940165.1 Acidobacteriota bacterium | reverse complement strand
ACCCGCCTCAGCCTCCTTCAGCACCCCGATAATCTGCTCTTCTGAAAACCTCGTACGCTTCATCGTCTGTCCTTCCTTCAAGGCCAGACTCTAATCCAACTTGGAGGAAAATCAGGGGGTCACGTCAGTACCCATGGGCCGCAATGCCGATGCGGTAAAGATCACCGGAGTCGATAGCCTTGTCCATGATGACATTGGCATTGTCGCTGTTGGGAGTAGTGTTGAGCCAATGCATCTGACCATCCTTGCGCCAAGCAGTCGCATGCTCTGGATCGCCAGGAATAAAGTGAAAGATCGGATAGATGCGGAGTAATCGAGCTTTCGGTTTGAGAATATTCATCGTCTGACTAATGTAATTTCGGTAGGCTGACGCTTCCCCTTTGTCGATCTCGAATCGAATGTCGTTGTCGTCAATGAACTGCGATGAGTGAGCAATGATTCCAGCAGTTTTTGGATCAAGCCCAGCTTTGGCAGCAATCAGGTACGTCATGTAATAATGGAACTCGATATCCATCTCTATACCCCCTCATTGTTAACTATGGCGAATCAAACTGTTTGTCCGGTTGGATCGAATTCAAATTCAACATACGGTACGAATCCGTATGATGCCTATCTAAAACTGTATATAGCTGATCATTCTCAATTTTTGCTCACAAGCTGACCGCATCGCTACCGATGACAGTGCTGAACGAAACCCATCACCGCTGCGCACGAACTCAAGGGGATAGACATGCGGAAAATGCTGATCGGCCTGAGCGCGCTCGCTTGGTTGTCGGGTTCACTGACTGCTGCAGCGGAGCAGGAGATTCACATCGTGCACTGCCTGCACGGCTGCCCGGCAGGGGCGCCGTCTGATAACGACTTGGTGGTGCGGGAGATATTCACCCTCTCCTCCAACGACCGTCGCAAATTCGCCGATTGGGTCGCTTACCGGGTGACCCGATCCACGATCGGCACGTCGAAGGATTTGAACCGGGGCTGGGGCTCAGATCCGTCTCTCGCCGACGAGGAAACGCTCGAGCCACCCGACTACAAAGGAGCATCGAAAGCACTCGACATCGATCGCGGCCATCAGGCACCGCTCGCCACGTTTGCTAACACCGTCTACTGGCGCGACACCAATCTGCTATCGAACATCACGCCTCAGTCGAAGGACCTGAATCAAGGACCGTGGCGGCATCTCGAAGAGGCCGTGCGGGATGCCGCATACCGGCTGAGGGAGGTGTTTGTGATCACAGGCCCACTTTACGAACGCCCAATGGCCCCGCTGCCGGAAGCCGATGAAGAACACGCCGTGCCTTCGGGTTACTGGAAGATCGTAGCAACGCGAGCGGGGGCGGTCGCGGGCTTCATCATGGATCAGAAGACCGCCCGAGACCTATCGTTCTGCGACGCCACTCTCGCCGCCGCAATATCTGATATTGAATCGCGAGCAAGGCTGAAGCTATTTCCCCACGCACCGACAAATTGGGGGCGAGATGATCTCCGTGACGGATTGGGGTGCTGAAACTGAGGATCTGCTCCACGCCATAAGCGACCTATGCGCGATCGTCTCGACGGCAGAAGCCAATCGGCTCATGTCAAGGCCTACCCCTCAGTACCGGCTTGCTTAATGTGCGAGGTCCCAAGGCGGTCATCGACCCAGATCCAAGCTACCCGGGTCTGGTGCCTCAATGGAGCGTTGACCCCCGATCAGGATTAGAAAGTCGTCATGCCGCAGTCGCGTTGCCCACGATACCGAGGAGGCGAGAAGAAGGTGTATTGAACTCTGCAGAGACATTTACTGTCAGTCCAAGCCATGTCGCTTGCGGTAATCGAACACCATCTCGTTCGTGATGTCGCGGTCGTAGCACAATGGCGAGTAGCCGCCTGGGCGGCTATACGCGCTGCGTTCTCCGCACCGGCTACCATTTCTGGCGCGATCAAAGGGGCATGGGCAGTTGCCCGGATATGACGCTATCGATTCACGGATGATTAGCTTGCGTATATCGGCATCGGTTTGCGCCTGCGCTAAAGTAGCGGGCAGGAGGGCAAGCAATCCGACTAGCACGATTTGGCTCAGCAGCTTTGACAGCGATCGGTTGGGCATCACAACCTCCTCGAGATAATATCTTAGAATATAACACGCGTAGAACACGGTTCGGTATGAAATGACTTTGGATACAAAACGCAGAAAACCCTGCCCCGTTGCTCGAAAGGCTAGGCTCTATCGAACTAGCGGAAAGTGACTATTGAGAGACTAATAAAATTCTCCCGCTCGCGCGATCCTGAAATTCTGGTTTATTTTCAATGTATTGAGATGGTAGCGGGGGA
>JBGTSR010000048.1:0-2820 GCA_041940165.1 Acidobacteriota bacterium | reverse complement strand
CAAATGATATTACCACGGGCCAGTATAATGTATTACTCGGCGCCAGTACGGCCGCATCACAGGCAGCTGCCAGCAATCAGATTGTGATTGGATATGGTGCAAGTGGTACCGGCGACAATCAGATTGCCTTGGGGAACACCTCGATTACGCACATCAAAGCACAGGTTACCTCCATCACCGCCTACTCGGATAGTAGGATTAAAAGAGATATTCGCAATAATGATCTTGGCTTAGCGTTTATTAATAAGCTAAGAACAGTTAAATATAAGCTCAAGAATCCAGCAGATTATCCATTAGCTCTTCGTGATAAACGATTTACTGAAGGAAATGAAAAAAGACCACAAGATGATGAAAAGGTTTATGATGGATTGATTGCTCAAGAGGTCAAAGCAGTGATGGATGATTTAGGAATTGAATGGAGCGGATGGTCAAAGAGAAAATGACTCTGGTGGACCCGGAAGCGGCAGCCCCCCAGGGCTTAGTGAACATCCGCCCGGTGGTGGCCGCTGTTAGAGAGTTCTTTGGCGGCTCCCAGTTGTCCCAGTTCATGGACCAGACCAACCCGCTGGCAGAGCTGACCCACAAGCGTCGACTCTCTGCATTGGGGCCTGGCGGCCTTTCACGGGAACGTGCCGGATTCGAGGTCCGAGATGTGCACAACTCCCACTACGGTCGGATCTGCCCGATCGAAACCCCTGAAGGGCCGAACATCGGACTTATCTCGTCGCTGTCGTGCTTTGCTCGCATCAACGAGTTCGGCTTTATTGAGTCGCCATACCGAAAGGTCGAGGACGGCCGAGTGATCGAATACGTTAAGGTGATCAACGGCGGCGACACCTCATTCAAGCCGAATGAGCACGTTCCGCTTGAAGACGTTGAGGCGGCGAACAAGAAGCTCAAGAAAGACCAGAAAGAAGCGGAATTCGAGCCTTATCCGTTTTATCTGACGGCTTGGGAGGAGGACCGATACATTATCGGCCAGGCGAATATTGTCCTCGATGAGAATGGCAAACTCGTCAACGAACGAAACGCTGCCCGTCAACGCGGAGAATTTATCACGGCGGACAAGGCTGACATCCAGTACATGGACGTCTCGCCGAAGCAACTCGTTTCGGTCGCTGCCTCGCTCATTCCGTTCCTCGAGAATGACGACGCTAACCGTGCTCTTATGGGCTCGAACATGCAGCGTCAATCTGTGCCGCTTCTGCGTGCGGACTCGCCGTACGTCGGCACCGGAATGGAAAAGATCGCTGCGCGCGATTCCGGCGCGGTTGTCATTGCACGTCGTAACGGCGTTGTCGATTTCGTCGACTCGGAACGCATTATCGTTAAGGCCGACCATCAGGTCGACGGTACGATCTCGCGTGAGGTGACGGCGGACATCTACTCGCTTGTTAAATTCAAGCGTTCTAACCAGAACACTTGCATCAACCAGCGGCCGATCGTCGAGGTCGGCGAACGAGTCCGCAAGGGACAGGTGATCGCTGACGGCCCATGTACTGACCGTGGCGAACTCGCTCTCGGACGCAACGTTCTTGTGTCGTTCATGCCGTGGCGTGGATACAACTTTGAGGACGCCATCTTGGTTTCCGAGCGGTTGGTCAAGGACGACTATTACACTTCGATCCACATCGAGGAGCTCGAGATCGAAGCTCGCGATACAAAGCTAGGACCCGAAGAGATCACGCGTGATATCCCGAACATCGGTGAGAACATGCTCCGCGATCTAGACGAGTCGGGCATTATTCGTATCGGTGCTCAGGTCCGCCCGGGATCGGTACTCGTAGGTAAGGTGACGCCAAAGGGCGAAACGCAGCTTACTGCTGAAGAAAAGCTTCTCCGTGCGATCTTCGGTGAAAAAGCCGGCGACGTTAAGGATGCTTCGCTCACTTGCCCTCCGGGCATCGACGGTACGGTCGTTGACGTTCAGATCTTTACCCGCAAGGGCCAGGACAAGGACGAGCGTTCGCTCGATATCGAGGGAATGGAGGAAGAAGGCTTCCAGCGTGACCTCGAGGATGAGATCCGTATCCTGCAGGAACAGCGGGACGAGCGTATTTATGAGCTCTTCGAGGGCCGCAAGCTGACCAAAGATCTCGTCGATGGAAAGGATGTGCTGATCAAGAAGGGCGAAACGCTTTCGCGTGAGGTGCTTAAGGAGATCGACACCAAATTCCTTCGCAAGGCTGAGGTCGCCGCCGGTTCGATCGATATTGCCGGTGAGGTCAAGGAATACGAACAGCGTACCGAACGCCAGATCAACATTCTGCGTGATATCTACGACGAAAAGATCACCAAGCTCAAACAGGGCGACGAATTGCCGCCGGGTGTGATCAAGATGGTCAAGGTCTTCGTCGCGATGAAGCGTAAGCTCAGCGTCGGCGATAAGATGGCCGGACGCCATGGTAACAAGGGCGTTATTGCCCGCATTCTTCCCGAGGAAGATATGCCGTACTTGCCGGATGGAACTCCGGTCGAGATCGTGCTCAATCCGCTTGGTGTGCCTTCGCGTATGAACGTGGGTCAGATCCTCGAGACGCATCTCGGTTGGGCGGCCCGCGTGTTGGGACTGCACTTCGCGACGCCAGTATTCGATGGAGCGAGCGAAGAAGAGATCAAGCAATACATTGGCAAGGCGAACTCGCGTTACGACGAACTTGGCCTTCCACCGTCGGTTGGCCCGTCGGGCAAGACGCGTCTGTACGACGGCCTCACGGGTGAACAGTTCGAGCAAAAAGTGACCGTCGGTTACATCTATATGCTCAAGCTCTCTCACTTGGTCGACGACAAGATTCACGCTCGATCGATCGGCCCGTACTC
>JBGTSR010000047.1:0-2853 GCA_041940165.1 Acidobacteriota bacterium | reverse complement strand
CGGCGGACAGCGTTTCGGTGAGATGGAGGTTTGGGCTCTCGAAGCATACGGCGCTGCTCACATCCTGCAGGAACTGCTTACCTGCAAATCTGACGACGTCGCCGGACGCTCGAAGATCTACGAGACGATCGTCAAAGGCGTTTCGAACTTCGAACCGGGCATTCCCGAATCGTTCAACGTGCTCGTTCGCGAGCTACAGTCGCTGTGCCTCGATGTCGAACTGATCCAGGAAGACGAGATCGACAAGGAAGCGATCGCGGCGGGTGTCGATACATTGGTTGGAGCCGACTAATAGGTCCAAAGTTTAAAGTCCAAGGTCCAAAGTCAAGATTGACATGGACTTTGGGCTTTGGACCCGGGACTTTGGACTTGGAGAAAAAATGTTTAGGTTTAACAACGAAAGCAAAACTCAGCTGAACACGAACTACGAGGCGATCCGCATCAGCCTGGCTTCGCCAGACAAGATCCGCTCGTGGTCGCACGGTGAGGTCACCAAACCCGAGACGATCAACTACCGCACGTTCAAGCCGGAGCGCGACGGGCTCTTCTGTGCGCGTATTTTCGGGCCGGTCTCAGACTGGGAATGTCTCTGCGGAAAATACAAGAGAATGAAGCACCGCGGCGTCATCTGTGACAAGTGCGGTGTCGAAGTTACCCAGAGCAAGGTTCGCCGCGAGCGGCTCGGTCATATCGAGCTCGCTTCGCCGTGCTCGCATGTTTGGTTCTTTAAGGGACTGCCATCGAGAATCGGTCATCTGCTCGACATCACACTACGCGATCTCGAAAAGATCCTCTATTTTGAGACGTACATCGTAATTGACGAAGGCGACGTCCCGGACCTCAAGCAAAAAGATCTGCTCACGGATGAGCGTTTTCGCGAGCTCTCGCGTGATTACCCTAATCAGTTCGTCGCGAAAATGGGCGCTGAAGCGATCAAGGAACTGCTTGCGCAGATCGATATTCAGGAGCTCGTCGACGAACTCCGCGTCCGGATGCGAGAGGAGACCTCGCAGCAGAAAAAGCTCAAGTACTCCAAACGGCTCAAAGTGGCCAACTCGTTCCTGCGTTCAGGCAATAACCCGCAGTGGATGATCCTCGACGTCATTCCGGTCATTCCGCCTGAACTGCGTCCGCTCGTGCCTCTAGACGGTGGACGCTTTGCGACGTCGGATCTCAATGATCTGTATCGCCGTGTGATCAACCGCAATAATCGTTTGAAGAAGTTGATAGAACTTCGAGCGCCTGAGGTCATCGTCCGCAACGAAAAACGAATGCTGCAGGAAGCTGTTGACGCTCTGTTCGACAACGGCCGCCGCGGTCGCGTTCTTCGCGGAGCGAATAACCGCCCGCTCAAGTCTCTCTCGGGTACGCTTAAGGGCAAACAGGGTCGTTTCCGTCAGAACTTGCTTGGAAAACGCGTCGATTACTCGGGACGTTCGGTCATCGTCGTCGGCCCTGAGTTAAAGCTGCATCAGTGCGGCTTGCCGAAAAAGATGGCGCTTGAGCTCTTCAAGCCGTTCATCTACAACAAGCTCGAGAAAGACCAGCATGCCGCGACGATAAAGCAGGCCCGTGAAATGGTCGAGCGTCAGGAACCGATCGTTTGGGACATCCTCGAAGAGGTTATCCGTGAGCATCCGGTTCTGCTCAACCGTGCCCCGACGCTTCACCGTCTAGGTATCCAGGCGTTTGAGCCCGTGCTTGTTGAAGGTAAGGCGATCAAGATCCATCCGCTTGTCTGTTCTGCGTTCAACGCTGACTTCGACGGCGACCAGATGGCTGTGCACATTCCTCTTTCTGCCGAAGCGCAGATCGAGGCCAGCGTTCTGATGCTTGCGTCTAACAACCTGCTTTCGCCGGCTTCGGGCCAGCCGATCGCCGTCCCTTCGCAGGACATCGTTCTGGGCTGCTATTACCTGACGCTCGCTCGTGACGAAATGCTCGGCGAAGGCCGTTCGTTCGCTTCGATCGACGAGGCTCTGCTCGCTCTCGATGCGGGTGTCGTCGAAACGCAGACGAAGATCAAGCTCCGATGGCGTGGTGATCTGATCGACCTTACGAATGAGCATCATTCTCAGGACGTGATGCGGGCCAGTGTTCGGGAGAACGTTGACGTCGTCATGGATACGACCGTCGGCCGGGCGATCTTTAACGAACGCCTCACTCGCGACGGCCTTCCGTATGTCAACGGCGTGCTCAAGAAGAAAGGCTTGCAGTCGCTCGTGACTTTCTGTCACCTCCGTCTCGGCCACGAAGCCACTGTGGCCCTTCTCGATGATCTCAAGACGATGGGCTTCTTGTACGCGACGCGTGCGGGTGTTTCGATCGGTATTGATGACATGGTTACGCCTGCGTCGAAAAAGGACATCATCGATAAGGCCTTGAAGGAAGTCGAAAAGCTTCGCAAACAGTACGAAGACGCGACGATGACCGACCTCGAGCGTACCAATAAGGTGACGGCGATCTGGTCGGACGTAACAGACCACGTTGCGAAAGAGATGTTCGTGGCGATGAATAAGCGTGAGAAAGAGCGTAAGGAACTCAATCCTATTCTCGTGATGGCCGATTCCGGAGCTCGTGGTTCGGAAGCCCAGATCCGCCAGCTCGCCGGTATGCGCGGACTGATGTCCGATCCGAAGGGACGCATTATCGACAGGCCCATCAAGGCCAACTTCCGGGAAGGTCTGAGCGTGCTCGAATACTTCATTTCTACTCACGGCGCGCGCAAGGGGCTTGCGGACACGGCTCTTCGAACGGCGGACTCCGGTTACCTGACGCGACGCCTCATCGACGTCGCGCAGGAGATCATCGTGCTGTCGGACGACTGCGAGACGCTGGGCGGAATGTGGGTCG
>JBGTSR010000046.1:0-3075 GCA_041940165.1 Acidobacteriota bacterium | reverse complement strand
CCGGCGGACCGCCTGCACCATGTATATGTGATCGGGAGAACCGGCGTTGGAAAGTCCACGCTCCTGGAGCAACTCTTTCGGAGCGATGTGGAGTCCGGCGCCGGCGTCGCCCTCCTTGATCCTCATGGTGATCTCGCCGCCCGCGCTGCCGACCTGGTGCCCGCGATCCGTCGCGGAGACCTGCGGTATCTCGACCTCACCGATTCCAATCAGCCGTTCCTGTACAACCCGTTGCGACGCGTGCCAGCCGAACGCCGGGCGCTCCTTGCTTCCGGCATGATCGAGGTGATGGAGAAACTCTGGCCGTCGGCCTGGGGCGTGAGAATGGAGCATTTTCTCAGGAACGCCTTTCTGACGCTCCTCGACCAACCTGCAGCATCACTGCCGGACGTACTCTGCCTCCTTCGCGACAAGGCGTACCGACGCGAGGCGCTTCAGCATGTCACCCATGAGCCCATTCGGGAGTTCTGGATGGAAGAGTTTCCGAAGCTGCCTCCATTCCAGCGTGCGGCAGCACTTGCACCGATCGAGAACAAGATCGGAGCATTCCTCTCGGATCCACGCCTGTATCGACTGGTTGCCGGTGACGGCAAGGAACTGAGGTTCCGGCAGCTCATGGACGAGGGTCGCATCCTCGTCGTCAACGTCGCGAAGGGGACGATCGGCGCCGATAGTGCCGGAATCGTCGGCGGGCTACTGCTCACCTCGCTCGTGAACGCCGCCCTCTCTCGGGGCGAGACCGACAGGCGCCAGCCCTTCTTCATCTACGCCGACGAGTGCCAGGTCTTCGCCACGAGGTCGCTCGCAGACATGACGGCCGAGCTTCGGAAGTTCGGCGTGGGCGTCGTATTCGCCAATCAGTTTCTAGGGCAGCTTTCGAACGAAGTGCGAGATTCGGTCCTGTCGAATGCCGGCACGCTCATCGTCTTCCGGGTGGGACCGAGCGATGCGTTATTCCTCTCGAAGGAGTTTGCACCGAGCTTCTCCGAGCGCGACCTCCTCAATCAACGCAATCACGACTGCTACATCAAGCTGATGGTCGACGGAGAACCGCTCCCGCCGTTCAGCGCCACGACGTTGGGCCCCGAGACCAGAGCGTAGGGGGACCTGCGGATACCGGCCGACCCTTGAACGTCCGGCATGATATATTGGTCTCCTCATGACAATCAGAACCAAGAAGAACGCCACGATCTCGGTGTCTGTCGATGGCGGACTTCGTGAACGTCTTGAAGCGCTCGCCTCTCGGCTCAACCGCAGCCGCGATGGCTTGGTTGGCGATGCCGTAGCGTCGTTCGTCGCGCTGCAAGAGTGGCAGCTTGCGGGCATCGATACCGCAGTCAATTCACTGGATGCCGATCGCGCTGTTGACCACGACGATGTCGTCTCGTGGATCTCATCGTGGGGAACTGACGAGGAGCTGCCCAAACCCCGTGTATGAGGCTCAGGTGGTCACCTGAAGCGCTCGACGACCTCCTGCACATCCGAGAGCACATTGATCGGGACCACCCCGGCGCTGCGCGTGACGTTGTTCTGCGTATCGTGTGTACGGTCGAACACATTCTCACCAGGCATCCGCAATTTGGCCGACCTGGCCGCGTTCCAGGCACTCGGGATTTGGTGATCCCGCGACTACCGTATCTTGTGCCGTACCGCGTTGGCGCCGATACGATCGACATCCTTCGCATCTTCCACGTCACACGCCGGTGGCCTGATGCCCTCTGATCCAGGCTGCCGCCGAGCACAACATACGGAAGTGCGCGCCGTGGATATCAACCCGGTCGGAACGACACCCGCACATTGCCCGCTTCCGAGTGGTACCCCTTCGCGGACCCGCCCTTGAACTCGCAGTTCGCACCAACGGTGATGTCATAGGTGTATTCGGTTCTCGAGGTGAACGTGTACCGGCCTCCACCGTGATCGGTGAGGTTCGAGACGGGCCCGGTTGGATCCTGGCTCTGTGAGGATCCGGTGTCGTAGTTGTCGATCCGGATGCCGGTGACCTTTCCACCTGCGTCATGCGTGAAGCGGAGCGTCATCCTTCCCTCGGTAAAACCCCAATCGTGCATGGCGGTGAACGACAGCGGGAGCGAAGCACAGGCAGCGTGCGCGCTTTGTGCGAGCAGATTCAGAGAGACGGCGGCAAGGATGATCATGACCAGGCGATGCATGCTGGTTCTCCATTAGAAATCAGGTGAAAGGTGGAGGGATCAGGAACCCGGCGCTGATCACCGAAACCCCGCAGGTGCTAGGGCCGTGGCGGGCCAAGGTGCTCGATGAGGAGTGCGGCGATCCTCGGCGCCAGACGCGACCACAGCGCTTCGGCGAGGGCATCGAGCTCGTCAGTCGAGAGACGTCCAGTCGACTTGAGGGCGCATTCGTCGATGAAGATATTGTGCCGAAGCGCCTCGTCCTGGGCCGCCTCGTCCTCCACGCCGAGGTATGCCATGAGCGCATCACCGCTTTGGTGTCCAAGAAGGCGTTGAAGGTGCGCTGCAGGAACACCCTCGGTTCGCATGAAGACGACCTTGCTGCGTCTGAGCGAGTGCGAGGAATAGGCTGTCGGATCGAGACCGATCGCCGCCACCCACTCCTTCACGAGGTGTCGGTAGTGGGAGCGCGAGAGCGCGCGGCCGTGCGGGGAGCGAAGCGCGGTGAAGAGGAAGCTGCCCCGCCCTTTGCTTGACCGGCAGATCCAGTCGGCGAGAGCAGCTTGGGTCGTTGGCGTGAGGGTGGGATAGACTGCGCGTCGAGTCTTTCGCTGCGACGCACGAAGCCGGTCCAGAACGGCGCCAGAAGTGTCCGTCACGTCCGCGACTTTGAGAGCCAGCAAGTCGGCGCTGCGAAGCATCGTGTCGATGGCGGTCATGAAGAGCGCCAGGTCGCGATGCCGTCGCGAAGATCTGAGGTACCGCTCCACCGCTCTCACCTCGGAAGGCAAGAGATGTATGCGGCGGCCGACGGCGCGCCCTTTGTTCCAGGGCAAGGAAGAAGGCATAGGCACGGGAGATTGAGCGCACACCGGCTTCGCGCCAGTTGGTCAACCCACTCTCACCGCTTCTTGGAAAAGCGATGATA
>JBGTSR010000045.1:0-3138 GCA_041940165.1 Acidobacteriota bacterium | reverse complement strand
CGCCGAAGAAATGATCGCCGCCCTGGCTTTCGAGCGTCAGCAGTTGCCGCTGGATCGCCCCGACGCTCGCCTTGGTGACATTGCCATATTTTGCGGTCAACTCGTCGGCATTTTCGGCGCACCAGACGAGCATCGCCTGCAAATCGCCCAGGTCGAGCAGCAGCATATTCTGTTCGTCGGCAACCCTGAACGCAATTGCGAGCACACCTTCCTGCGTCTCATTCAGCCCCATCAGCCGTGCGAGCAGCAGCGGCCCCATTTCGGAGATCGTCGTGCGCACCGGATGCCCCTGTTCACCGAACAAATCCCAGAAGATCACCGGATTATCGCGATAGGCCCAGTCGGTGTCGCCGATTTCGGCGGCGCGCTTCGAAAAGGGCTCGTGCACCTTGGCGGTCGGGCTGCCCGCCATCGCCATGCCCGCAAGGTCGCCCTTCACATCGGCGACAAAGACGGGCACGCCCACCGCCGAAAAACCTTCGGCCAGCCCCTGCAAAGTCACCGTCTTGCCCGTGCCCGTCGCCCCGGCGATCAGCCCGTGGCGGTTCGCGCGCTTCAGCACCAGCGATTGCCGCGCCCCCTCCGGCGCCCCGCCGCCGCCGAGGCCAATATAGATTTCGCTCGCCGCGCTGCCTTCGCTCACTCGCCGCCCTCCGCTTGATAACGTGCTGCAAAGGTTAGAGCGGCGGCGGCGGACAGGCAATCGGCAAACGGGCGCGGGCATCGAAAACAGGAACGCAGCCTGACCCGAAGAGAGCGAAGTTGCGCCGCGAACGCCGCGCCGCCCATTTCCCGTCCGGCATGCCAGTCCTATCTGGTTTCCGCGGTTACCGTAACGGGCTTGGGCCTGTCCGGATCGCTTTCAATATAGGCAGGATTATGAACCGCCAGCCACTTTTCGGCTTCGACCAGCCATTCGATATGGACATCCTCATAAGGCAGATTGTGTGTGCCCTTGGGTTGCTCGACGTAACGGAAGTCCACCCCTTCCTTCTTGCCTGACCGCTTGAGACGCGACACCAGCGTGCGCGATTGCTCGATCGGAATTCGCGCGTCGCGCAGACCCGCCACGATCAGGATGGGCGACCATGGGCCATCGGTGTTGCGCGCAGACGAGATCGCGATAAGGTCATCGGCCGTCGCCTGAAAGCTGGCGCCAAAACTGCCGAAGGTTTGGGTATCGAAGGATTTCATCATCGGGAAATCATAGACACCGGCCCCCGCGATAGCGCAGCGCCACACATTCGGGTCGCGCTGCGCCCCTCTCGCACTGGCATAACCGCCATAAGACCAGCCCATTATGCAGGCGCGCTTCGGATCGACCAACCCCTGCTGCGCGAACCAGGTGACCGCATCGTTGAGATCATCCTGCATTCGGTTGCCATATCCGTTGGGCTTGCGGCCTTCCATGACGAACGATTTTCCGTAGCCCCCGGACCCCCGGTAATTGGGTTGGATCACGACATAGCCGAGTTCGGCAACCGCCTGGTGCCAGGGAAAGAATCCAAAGCCTTCCTCGTCACGCACACCATAGGGCCCCCCGTGCGGCATCACCACGACGGGCAGCTTCTTGCGATCCTTGCGGTGGCGCGGGTAGGTCACGATTGCCTCGATCTCCAACCCGTCCGATGCCTTGTAACGCACCGTATCCGTGGGGTTCATCTTGGCGCCCTGCAGGATGGGGTGGACCCAGCCGAGCAGTTGCAGCTTGCCGGTCTGCGTATCGTAAAGATAATAGCCCCCCGGATCGCTTGTTTCGCCGATCTGGACGATCAATTTTGTGTCACCGTCATTGGTCGAGGTAATAAGGGCGTTACCCTCGCCAAAATCCTCGTCGAAAAACTGCTGCACCTGCGCAAGCCGTTCGTCGACCCATTTGCGACGATCCTTGTCGGTGATGTAGGCAAAGCCGAGAATGTTGTTGCCGGCTTCATTGGGAATAATGCCGCCGACATCATAGCCGTCGAGCTGGAACAGCGGCGGACCGACGATCTCCATCGCCTTCATGTTGACCTTGTAGACGCGGCGCAGATCATCCTTGTTGCTTGTCGCATAGGCCATGTCGGGTTCGTCGAGAAACACCGACGGCACGATCTGCGACTGGGTGAATGTCGGATCTTTAGCATTTGATACAGTCTTGATCGTCGAGGTAGCGTCCGACCGATACATCAACCGCTGATTCCCCTTGTCGTCCTGCCCCAGCCCGCCGCGAACAACTCCCTTGCCGTCGACGAGCCAGTTGCTGACCTCGACATTGGGTCGCTGGATGGTCCTGTATTTTCCGGTCCTGACGTCGACGTTGATCACCTCGGGGCCTGGCGAAAAACTGCCGTCCTTGAAAATGCCCCGTTGCACGAGGATCGTTTCTTTCTCATCGTCGACGTGCAAGATGGTGCCGCCATCACCACCGGCGTCGGTCCAAGCGAGCGGAGTGAGTTTTCCCGATTCCAGGTCATAGGCAGCAAGACGCCGCAAGTCGGATCGCTGTCCGAAAATAATCTCACGCGACATCAATGTGATAACGAGTGTGCGGTTCCCCACCCAACGCCAGCCGGACATCGTGCGATCACCGGCCTCGCGATATTCCTCGGCTTTCGCTATCAGCGTGGGGGCAGTTTCCGTTTTGGTTAAGTCGATGAGGACCAGATTATCGACGCCATCGCGGCTCATCATCACCGCCACCTTGCTTCCGTCCGGTGACAGACGCGGGTCGCGCATGAATGGCCTTTTTCCAAACACGGCCGTATCGACACGCCCCTTTTGTGCCATCACCACAATATCGCTCCGCTGCGCGGTTGCAACAGTCGGCAGCGCGACCGCCGAAGCGAGCAATGCCGCAACGAAAAGCTTCGTGGTCATCTTGATCCCCTTTTTACGCACGTTGAACGGATTAACCCTCTATCCGACAATCCGATTGTTCGTACTGCCCGTGGCCGCAAGCGTAGAAAGGCCGCTGCGCGTTGACAACACCGGCCGTCGCCACAAGGAACGGAAAGGCCCCGCCGGATCGCTCCGGCGAGGCCCTTGTTCACCTACAGATGCGGTGCAGCTTAAGCCGCGCCGTGCGCCAGGGCCGCGAGGAGCAGAATCGCCACGATATTGGTGATCTTGATCATCGGATTCACGGCAGGCCCCGCG
>JBGTSR010000044.1:0-3734 GCA_041940165.1 Acidobacteriota bacterium | reverse complement strand
CGGGTATCGTCCCCAGTTCTACTTCCGTACAACGGACGTGACGGGCGTAGCACACCTTCCGGCAGGCGTCGAGATGGTGATGCCGGGCGACAACATCCAGATGGAGATCGAGCTGATCGCTCCGATCGCAATGGAGAAGGGACTCCGCTTCGCTATCCGCGAAGGCGGCCGCACGGTCGGAGCCGGTACGGTTTCCGAGGTCGTGGAATAAGAAAGATCGTTGATGGTTGATCGTGGATCGTTGATTTGAAACGCCACGATCAATGATCGACGGACAACGAGCAAATATGCTAAACGAAAAGATCCGCATCAAGCTGAAGGCGTACGATCACAGAGTTTTGGACCAGTCCACCTCGGAGATCGTTGACACGGCAAAGAGAACTGGAGCCAGGATCGCGGGACCGATCCCGCTTCCGACGGTCAAGAATAAATGGACCGTTCTCCGTTCGCCCCACGTCGACAAAAAGTCGCGTGAACAGTTCGAGATCAGGACCCACAAGCGTTTGATGGACATCCTCGATCCGACGGCCGAAACGGTCGATGCTTTGATGAAACTTGATCTGCCGGCCGGTGTGGACGTCGAGATCAAGGCGTTTGGAAAGAATTAGTCGGGTGAGTCTGGGAAGTCGAGGAAGTCATTAGACATCCGAGACTGTCAAGACTTCCGAGACTTCCAGGACTTCAGAAGATTATGATCAGCGGAATCATTGGTAGAAAACTTGGAATGACGCAGCTCTTTGCTGAAGACGGAACGGTGACCCCGGTGACCGTCATCAAGGCAGGTCCTTGCGTCGTCGTCCAGACGAAAAGCGCGACGGGTCGCGATGGCTACAACGCTGTCCAGCTCGGCCTCGTCGAAGACAAGCCGATCCGCCTTAAGAGGGTGTCGAAGCCGCTTCAGGGACATTTTGAAAAGACCGGAGGCGGTTTGCCGCCGACCCGCGTGCTCAAAGAGATCCGTCTGACGGCTGAGCCGGACGCAGCTATCGGCGATCAGGTCAAGGTCGACGTTTTTGCTGACGGTGAGACCGTCGATGTCGTCGGTAAGTCGAAGGGACGCGGTTTTGCCGGTACGATCAAGCGGCACAAGTTCAGTCGCGGTCCTGAGTCGCACGGTTCGATGAACGTACGCAGCCCGGGATCGATCGGCCAGTCGGCCTATCCGTCGCGTGTTATTAAAGGCACGCGTTCGTCGGGCCACATGGGCGATGCCCGCGTGACCGTGCTGAATCTAACGGTCGCCAAGGTCGATGTCGAGAACAACCTGCTCATGATCCGCGGTGCGGTTCCGGGGCCGAATGGTGGTTTGGTAGTAGTTAAGAAGTCCTGAAAAGGGACGAGGGACAAGTGACGAGGGCTATGAGTCCTTGCCTCTGTCGCCTCATCACTGGAGAAGATTATGCCTACCGTAAAGGTTCGCAATTTGAAGAATAAAGAGGTCGGAAGCGTTGAGCTCGCCGATGCCGTTTTCGGTGTCGAATTGAACGAAGCGCTGATCCACTCGGCCGTCGTAAACTTTCAGGCCAATGGCCGTCAGGGAACTTCGGCGACGAAGACTCGCGGAAATGTTTCGGGTTCCGGTAAGAAGCTCTGGAAGCAGAAGGGCACGGGCCGCGCGCGTATCGCGTCGCTTCGCTCGCCTCTCTGGAAGGGCGGCGGTAACGTCCACGGGCCTCAGCCGCGCGACTGGTCTTATAAGATGCCGAAGAAAATGCGTCGCGGAGCACTCCGCTCGGCACTTTCGGAAAGGCTGCGTGAGGGCAATCTGATCATCATCGATGAGTTCGCGTTCTCGAATCCGAAGACGAAGGAATTTGTCACCGCGATCGCGAGCCTGAAGCTCAACGAGAACGGCAAGACGGTAAAGACGCTGATCATCGATTCGCTGGATAACGCAAATCTCGTGCTTTCGTCGCGAAATGTCGAAAAGACCAAGGTCACTAACAGCTTTGGCCTCAACATTTACGACATTATCTATCACGAGAAGCTTTTGATCTCGAAATCGGCCGTCGAAGAGCTGACGAGGTTGCTCGATCCGAAGGCAGAGGTCGCAACTGAGGAAGTCGTCGAAGAAAAGCCTGCGAAGAAGGAAGCGAAACCGAAAGCCGAGAAGCCGAAGAAGGCTGCGAAAGCCGAGCCAGTCGCTGAGGATGTCGAGGCGGCTCCGGTCGAGGAGACCGTTGAAGCGGCACCGGCCGAAGAGGTTGTCGAGGCTGCTTCGGCGGAAGCGGTAACCGAAGAGGCTCCGGCGGCTGAAGAGGCTCCGGCTGAAGACGCGACGAGCGAGGAGGCGGCAAAGAATGAGTAAGTTGGCAGTTTGGGACATTTTGAAATCGCCCGTCGTTACCGAAAAGAGCGTGATCCTTAAGGAGGATTCCTCGGACGAAGACAGCGATCGTAAAGCGGGCCAGGTGCTGACCTTCAAGGTCGACAAAAAGGCCACGAAGACGGACATTAAAGGTGCGGTCGAAGAGATCTTCAACGTTAAGGTTGCGACCGTTCGCACGATCCAGTACGACGGCAAAATGAAACGCCGCGGCCGCATCGAAGGACGCCGGCCGGCCTGGAAGAAAGCGTACGTCACGCTTCGCAAGGGCGAACCGATGGTGGATTACGCAGAAGCAATTTAATGGAACGCCGCCATCTTGGCGGCGAGGACGAGCCGGCTAGAAGCCGGCGTTCCAAAGAATATGGGAATCAAGAGATTAAAACCGACATCGCCGGCACGCCGCTATCAGACATATCTGACGCGTGATGAGCTGACGCCGGGAGCAACACCCGAAAAATCGTTGCTCGAACCGAAGAAGAGGATCTCGGGCCGCAATAACGACGGCCGTATAACGATCCGTCGACGCGGCGGGGGCCACAAGCGTCACTACAGGATCATCGATTTCAAGCGTGACAAGGCCGGTATTCCGGGCAAGGTCGCTCAGCTTGAGTACGATCCGAACCGCTCGGCCCACATCGCTCTGATCAACTATCTCGATGGCGAGAAGCGTTACATCCTGGCTCCGGTCGGGCTCAAAGTCGGAACGATGATCCTGAGCGGCGAAGAGGCCGATATCCTGCCGGGCAACGCACTGCCGATCAAGAATATCCCGCTCGGTACTGAGGTTCACAATATCGAACTTCGTCCTGGCAAGGGCGGACAGCTTGTCCGTTCCGCCGGTGGATTTGCTCAGATCATTGCAAAAGAAGGCGAACACGCTCAGTTGCGTATGCCTTCGGGCGAGGTCCGCAAGGTGCCTGTGGTTTGCTACGCGACGGTCGGACAGGTCGGGAACACCGAGCACGAGAACGTTTCGCTCGGTAAAGCGGGCCGCAATCGCTGGAAAGGCAAACGGCCGAAAGTTCGCGGCGTCGCGATGAACCCGGTCGATCACCCGATGGGTGGCGGCGAGGGGCGGTCGTCCGGTGGGCGGCACCCCTGTACGCCCTGGGGCAAGCCCACCAAGGGCCAGAAGACCCGGCGCAAGCAGGCGTTGGTGGCGGTGGCCCGCAAGCTGCTGGTCCGCTGCTGGGCGATGCTCCGCGACGGCCGGCCCTGGGACCCGCGGCTGGCCGGCTGCCCGCCGCCGGCCTAGCCGACCGATGATCGTCCCCTCATATCCACCCTCGACCCCTTGACCCACGCGACGCCCGCCGCGTCGCCCGAGCCCCGCCGGAGGACCCGCGCCCGTCAGCTCGGAGCTCTGTCTGCCCGGGGCCCGCGGCCCCGAGCCGCGAGAAGAGGG
>JBGTSR010000043.1:0-3829 GCA_041940165.1 Acidobacteriota bacterium | reverse complement strand
CCCAATCCGCTCGGCTCGCTCTCACCATGACGTCTCCTCCGAGACGCCATCTGGGCACGCCGAGGGTCGGTCGGGAAGGACGCGGTCCGTCGGACGCTTACGCACATACAGCTACGATGCACGCAGTGGCCTGCAATCATCGACGACGCTCGCAGGAGAGCCGTGGGTGTACGAGCATGAGGCCAGCAAGGGCTCGGTGATCCGATACAACGTGGAAACCGGTGCCGTCGACCTTCATCATCTCCAGGGAGCAGGGGCGTACACCTTCTCTGACACGCCATCCGTCGAGCACGAGGACATCCTGGCTCTCGCCCCGGCGGATGAGGACGCACCGGTTTTTCGGCATCATATGCGGAAGCTCACGAGCCCACTTGGGGAGGAGCGTTCTATCGGGCGCGACGCCGGCGGAAAGGTTACACGCGTCACTTACGAGGATGGCGGTGAGCAGCTCATCGCCTACGACGAGAGAGGTCTCGCAACCAGTGTTGTTCTTCCGCAGGGAACAACGCTTGCTCTTGTTCATGATGAGTCCCGACGTGAGATCTCACGAACTTCCAGCATTGGCGAATCGCGGGAAGTAACATATGGGCCTCAGAACCGGATTGAGTCCGTCGAGGACCAAACAGGCACCACCAGCTACCACTACGACAACGTCGGAAGAGCATCTGGGCTCACCTACCCGCACTCGGGATCGGTACTCTATGAGTGGGACGAGCTGGACCGCCCAGTAGCTGTCATCGTGCGCCCGGAGGTCGGCGCCGAAGCGCTCCGCACTGACTATGAGTACGACGCCAACAGCAACCTGGTCGCAGTCATCGATCCGACGGGTGGGCGCACCGAGTTCGACTACGACGTCGCGGATCGGCTGGTCGAGCGCCGACTGCCCAACGGGGTGGTTTCAGTGTTCGGCTACGATGCGCTTGATCGCGTTGCCCACATTGAGCACCGGGGCCCGCTCGGCGACATCCTCCAAGCGTTCACCTACCAGCGGTACGCATCCGGGGAACCCGAGCGAGTTACTTATGAGGACGGAAGCTACACGACGTACACGTATGACGATGCCCTGCGAATCGACACCGAGTCGCGATTCTCAGCAGGCGGGACGCTGATCGACGCGATCGACTACGACTACGACGCCGATGGCAACCGGATTAGGAGAACCTCGCTCGCGGCTGGTGTCGAGGACTACCAATACCAGCCGGGGTTCCGCCTAACGTCAGTGACTTCGGGCGGTGCTACGACGGCCGCGTTCGCATACGACGCAGGCGGCCGAGTGGTTGGCATAGATCGCGACGGGGTCCAGCGCGTGCTGGAATACAACAGCGATGACAAGGTAACTCGCGTCCTCGACGACGGAGTGGAGGTCGCAAGATACGCATACGACGGACTCGGCCGGAGAACTGCGGCAACCATCAACGGGCAGACCAGGAGACTGTTCAACGCACCGGCGATGGGTGACGGCTTCGAGTCGCCGCATCTCGTGACTGACAGCTCCGGCGACATCGAGGAGGGCTACGTGCTGGCTGGAGAGCGGCCGCTGCTCAAGTACGATGCGGCCGGAGAGCCGGAGTACTACCTCGAGGACGCCCTCGGCAGCGTCGTCGGCAAGGTGGACGCATCGGGAGCGCTCCAGGGACGAGCGGCGTATGACGCGTTTGGCGAGCTTCTTTCGAATAGCGGCGCGGTGCCAACGACAGGGCACGGTGGTCCCGCTCTGCACGGTATGTGGCGTGACGCAGAGAGCGGGTTGTACTACGTCCGGTCTCGCTACTATGACGCGAGGACTGGACGGTTCATGTCGCGTGATCCCGCCAACGGGGCCACGGAGGAGGCCGAGAGTTTCCACCCATACGTGTTCGCGCATTCCAACCCGCTGACGAACGTCGACCCCAGCGGCCGCAGTGCTGTCGGCGGAGTTCTTAGACTGGGCGCGACCCTGACGATTCGGGCCATCCAGGCAACTCTAAGGATTGTGGTCAGTCTTGGAAGAGTCGCGATGCGTGCCCTGCGTGGGACCATCCGGCGCGGATCAGATCTCGGGACTCGAGCCATCCGCAAGTTCCGTCTCACGAGACGCGGCAAGCAGGGGAAGAACTGCCTCCACTGCTTTGTTGCTGGCACCGCGATTGCGTTGGCGACGGGTGCGACGCCTATCGAGGAGGTGGCCCTTGGTGAGCGCGTCGAGGGCAACACAGACTACGACGCCGAACCAGCGCCTCTAGACGCTAGTTCTTATCGTGTGGTGGAGTTGGAGTACCCCAACCCAGACGCGGGAGAACCCGCGCGCGTGCGCCTATTGCGCCCCGTGGCGTGGGTGGAGCATTCCGGCGTCCAACCGGGCGAGTCGGTCAGGATGTACGGAGACGAAGCCGGGACGTTCACGGACGCGCTCGTCCTGGCCGTGCGACCGGCACCGGTGATCACGGACGGGCCAGGCGATCTAGTCGTTGGTACATTTACGAGACTCGCGCGCAACGTCTACGAGGTTCGCTTTGTTGGAGCAGAGGAACGACTGAGGGTAACCGGCGAGCACCCCGTCTTCTCCGCGGACCGCAGCGATTGGGTTGCCGCAAGTGATCTTCGGCCGGGCGAGTCGGTCCTAACGCGCGACGACGTGGTTCAGGTCGGAAGCGTACAACGGCTAGAGGGACTCCATCGGGTCTTCAACATAGAGGTCCGAAGCTCCCATGAGTACTTCGCCTCCCGCTTGGCCATCCGTAGTCACAACTGCCACAATAACGGTGGGCCTGGGCCACAGCGGGTCGGCGCTCAGGGCGAGGCGCGCGTCAGGCAGGTCCATGATATCGGGAGGAGAGAGTACTTCGATGTGCTTGGCCGCAATGGCCAGGTCATCAGGCGCCGGATCACAGATGGGTCCAACAGCTTCCGAATCACGGAGATCAAGAACACGAGATATCAAGGTTGGACCCGGCAGCTCAAGGATCTGGCCAAGCACGCGCGGGATACGGGTCGCGGCTTCGACTTGTTCGTGCGACCCACTACACGGCTATCGAAACCACTGCTCGAAGCGTGGGGACGCGGGCTAGTGAGGATTCGGGAAATACCATGAACGAGGACGATGAGATGCTCGCGGAGGCCGCGCGCCTTGAGCGAGAGATGGAGGAGAAGCAGGCGGCGCTGCGCAATGAGATGGCTCCTATCGTGGAGGAACTCAATGCGGAGTTCGGATATGACCTCACGACGCTGAGTTTGGTCCGTGGGGATCACAAGGGGAACGGGGTGCCGCGCTTCGACTATTCGGCGGCACTTCCAACGATCATCCGCCACTTGCAGGACGACCATACGTACCTAGTGGTCCGTGAGCTTGCCGATGCCCTTGTGGCTACACGGAATCACGAGCAGGTCTGGAAACCCATTCGGGAGCGATTCGAGGCCATCACCGATACGCGTTCCAACGGTCCCAAATGGGCGTTGGGGTGTGCGCTGGCAGACCTACTCGACAAGGATCATGTCGACCAGGTGGTTGCGATTGTTGCGGACCAACGCCACGGGAGATGCAGGGCACCGCTGGTCGAAGCGCTAGGACGATTCCGAAGGCGGGAGCGGGTGCGCGCAGCTTTGGCGGGGCTACTCACAGATGAAGACGTCTCGGATGTCGCGCGCAAGGCGCTGGGCAAGCTGGCATCCAAGTGAGAGGCCTCCACAGCAGGTCTGCCAACGCTCGTACACATCGCCCTCCAGTGATCCTCCCCCGATTCGATGGACACCTTCGAGGAGGTTATCCTCGGGACCGGACATCGAGTCATGGCGAAGAAGAAGAGGAAGAAGTACACCGACGAGTTCAAGCGCGAGGCAGTGCGGCTGATGC
>JBGTSR010000042.1:0-3863 GCA_041940165.1 Acidobacteriota bacterium | reverse complement strand
ACGGCGAGCTTTGCAATGCTCGGCGACGTGATCCTGGCCGAACCAAAAGCGCTCATCGGCTTCGCCGGCCCACGCGTGATCGAACAGACCATCCGCCAAAAACTCCCGAAAGGCTTTCAACGCAGCGAATTCCTGCTCGAACACGGCATGATCGATATGGTCGTCGACCGCCGCGAAATGAAGGATACGATCGTGCGAATGCTCGACTTTATGATGAACAAGCAGATCGAGGCATAGTCATTTCGATGGTCATCGACGTTCTCTCAAAGTTGTTCGCACGCGATCTCGGCAAGCTCAAGGCCGAGATCGAACTCTATCCCAACGAATCCGAAATCTGGAAGACCGATGGCGAGATCACAAATTCCGCTGGAAACCTGACGCTTCATCTGATCGGAAATCTCAAACATTTTGTCGGAGCGACGCTCGGAAGCTCGGGCTATGTCCGCGATCGCGAAAAGGAATTTTCCGAGACGTACGTTCCGCGACAGGAACTGCTGACGGGCATTGATGAGACAGCCGCTGATGTCACAAGGACGCTGGCGAGCCTGTCGGAAGAAGATCTCCGTAAGACATATCCGATCAAAGTTTTCGGCGAGCCGATGACGACCGAGTACTTTCTCGTCCACCTCGCCGGGCATCTGAATTGGCACCTCGGGCAGATCAATTACCACCGCCGGCTGCTCTCAAACCAGTGAACTTCGCTGAATCCGAGAAATATCTGCTCTCGCTCGGCAACGAGGTCGAGACGATGAAACTCGGGCTCGAGAATATTCGCAAACTGCTCAACGCCTTAGGCGCTCCTCAGGAAAACTATCTCAAGATCCAGGTCGCCGGAACGAATGGCAAAGGTTCGGTCTGCGCGTTTCTCGATTCGATCTGCCGCGAGGCCGAGATCAGGACCGGCCTCTACACCTCGCCGCACCTCGTTTCGATCACCGAACGCACTCGTATAAACGGGAAAGATATTTCAGAGGAAGCCTTCTCCGAACTCGCGACCGAAGTTCGCCGCGTTTCCGAAATGCTCGTCGCGGGCGGACACCTCGAAACGGTGCCGACGTATTTCGAACAGGTCACCGCCATGGCCTTGCTCGCATTCGCCCGGGCGAACGTACAAGTCGCCATCCTCGAAACCGGCCTCGGCGGACGCTTCGACGCGACGACCGCGGCGAATGCCGAAATAGCCGCGATCACTCGCATCGATCTCGACCACCAGGAATATCTCGGCAATACGATCGAAGAGATCGCGGCGGAGAAGGCCGCGGTCATTCGAGCCGATACCGAAACAGTCGTCATTGGTCAGCAAGTTCCGGCCGCGATGGCTGTCATCGAAGAAAGGCTTCGCCAGATAAAAGGCGGAAACCCGACCGGTAGGGAGGGTGCTCCAGTCGTGATAGATGCGAGTCAGGCACACTCGCTACCGCTCGTGTTTCCGCCTTCGACGCTCGGCCTGCGTGGAAAACACCAGATCGAAAACGCAAACGTCGCAGTGGCTATCGCCGACAGGCTGAGGGAGCATTTTGCTATCAAGGACGAAGCCGTCGTCGCGGGCCTTGAGAACGCACGCCATCCCGGCCGTCTCGAATACCAGGGCAGATATCTATTCGACGGAGCACACAATCCGTCCGGTGCGATCGCCCTCGCTGACTTCATCAATGAGAACGAGCAACGGCCCGTCACGCTCATGTTCGGTGCGATGAACGACAAGAATGTCGGCGAAATGCTCGCTACCCTCGTCCCTCTCGCTCAAAACGTCGTTCTAACGCGGGCGAGCAATTCGCGTTCGGCGACCGTCGACGAACTGGCAGCCGCACTTCCCGAAAATACGGCGCGAGAACAGGTAAGAACTGCTGCCGATCTTGCGACCGCCATCGCCGAGGCCGAGGCGCTGACTCCAACTGACGGCCTTATCCTGGTCACCGGCTCGCTCTACCTCGTCGGCGAGGTGAAAAAAATACTTTTAGAACGTCTTAGCGAAGCTCGATAATGATCTCTTCAGTGAATAGCCATAATTTGATAGTGATTAGTCAAGAAGCCGCATTCTTAACTATCCACTAGTCACTTAACGACTATCCACTGAAGAATTCGTCTACGACACGGTCTCGCGGACGTGACCCGGACTTGGATCCGCGTTCGAGAAGGTCTGATCGAACGTGGTAGCGAAACTCGATAATGATCTCTTCAGTGAATAGTCGTTAAGTGGATAGTGGATAGTCGAAAGCCGCGTTCTTAACTATCCTCTATTCACTTACCGACTATTCACTAAAGAAATCGTATCTGACGCGGTTCGACGAGCTAGACCCTGACTTGAATCCGCTCCGCAGAAGTCCGAAACTATCTCTATGCACAAACTCGTACTCATTCGTCACGGCGAGAGCCAGTGGAACAAGGAGAATCGCTTTACCGGCTGGAAGGACGTCGACCTATCGGAACAGGGAATGGTCGAGGCCCATGCGGCGGGTAAGTTGTTGAAGGAAGAAGGTTTTACCTTTGACGAAGCATATACGTCGGTCCTCAAACGTGCGATCCGCACGCTCTGGATCATCCTCGACGAAATGGACCTGATGTGGATCCCTGTAACCAAATCGTGGCTGCTCAACGAACGTCATTACGGCGCTCTCCAGGGCCTGAACAAGGCCGAGACGGCCCAGAAGCACGGCGAAGATCAGGTCAAGATCTGGCGCCGCAGCTATGATGTGCCGCCGCCCCCGCTGGCGCCCGGCGGCGAGTTCGATTTCAACGCCGACCCCCGCTACGCTGGCAAGGCCATTCCCGACACCGAAAGCCTGAAGACCACGCTGGACCGGGTGAAGCCCTATTGGGACGCCGAGATCGCGCCAGTGGTCATGCATTTCGTCTACCGACGCGTCCAGGAACGTGACGCTGTGAACCGAGACACGCGGGTCAGTCACGCGTCTCGACTTCCACGCCGAACCGCTCGTCTAGTTCGCGAGAGCGCAACACCGAGGTCCTACGCACGAACGGTCGGATGCGGTCGGCCGCTTCGCGGACGTCTTCGATCGTGATCATACTGGGTTCGCTTCCATGAAGCGTTCGATCTGGTTGACCTCATCCGGGGCCAGCCGGAACTCGGCCGCACCGATCAGTTCCCTCAACTGTCCCACCCGCCGGGCTCCGACGATCGCGGCCGTGACGGCAGCTTGACGCAAGGCCCAGGCGATGGCGACTTCACCGGGTGATCTTCCGTGCCGGGATCCGATCCCGGCCAGGAGCGCGACCAGTTCGAGATTCCGGGAGAGTTTCGGTTCCTGGAAGTTCGGGTTTTTGGTCTTGCGCCAGTCGTTGTCGGGCAACGACGCGATCCGCTCGCGCGTCATGCCGCCGGTCAACAGGCCCGACGCCATCGGCGAGTAGGCCAACACGCCGATGCCGCGTTCCTCGACGTACGGCAGGATTTCGGCTTCGATCTCGCGCCTCAACAACGAGTAAGGCGGTTGCAAGGAGGTGACTGGCGCGATCACCTCGGCCCGCTTCATCTGCGCGACGCTAAAGTTCGACACACCGATCCAGCGAACCTTGCCTTCGCGTTGCAGCTTCGCGACCTCGGCCCAGCCTTCCTCGATCTCTTCGTCCGGCTCCGGCCAGTGGACCTGATACAAGTCGATCACGTCCACGCGCAGGCGCTTCAAACTCGCCTCGCATTCGCGTCGGATCGATTCCGCCTTGAGTGATTTGCCGATCTGGCGGTGTTCATCCCAAATGCGCCCGCATTTGGTGAAGACGTAAGGCCGGTTCGCGACGCCGTCGAGCGCCCGTGCCACGACCTCTTCCGAGTGGCCGAGGCCGTAGACGGCGGCCGTGTCGATCCAGTTGACGCCGAGGTCGATCGCCTCGCGGATCGCGGC
>JBGTSR010000041.1:0-4433 GCA_041940165.1 Acidobacteriota bacterium | reverse complement strand
TACGTCCTGGCCGTGCCGCACGAGCAACGCGAGTTCCTGAAAACGGCGAGTTCGAACCGGACGGTATCCGGAAAAAAGATAGAGATTGAGCTGCGAACGCCCTACCTGGAGCTCGCAAATCGCCCTCGGTTCACCTCAAGTGACCTTGAACGGGACAGTTTTCGAACCTTTGTGGCAGGGTATGTCCGCGAACTCATAAAGTTGTTTGGATAGTTACAAACTCATCGCGTCATCGTTTCAATGACCGCACTATCGTATCGTAGTTGGTCGTGTTTGTTGCAGGAGGTGAATGTGGCCGCTGCGGCCCATAGTCGTTTCCGAGTGAAGGGACCTGACCTCATTGGCTCTGATAAATCTGATTTTATGTGGGTTGTCTAGAATTTGACGGTCCCTACCTAATACAACATTAAGGAGGTATACTGCGGTTATGACAAAAATCATCGGCAACAATGACGGACCCGGCGGCAGGAACGAATCCTACAAGATCGGAGGTAGGAAGAACGTATCTCGATCGCAGGCCGTCAGAGAAGTGAAGCAGGGCAAACACCCCGGAGCTCACACCGTCAGAATCAATGGGCGAGAGTACGTTCGCGACAATCCTGATGGCAGCAAGAAGGACAACGTGAACCGGAATAAGTAGCTTTTTTCATGAATCCTTATATCAACTGAAAAAATTGATAAATTATCGTTGATATTCACGACGTGTTTCAGCAAAGAAATCCTCATTTCTTCGATATTGATTTAGAATCCACTCAATGAATTGATCGCTATACTGAGGGCTTGCTATTGGATGCGGTTTGAATGCAAATTCTGGATGTTCTTCCAAAACGTTAAATACATTTTTTATACACTGAATGTCGTAAGTTGTGATTGCAATTTGGCCGAGTAAAGCTCTGTTTACTCTCTCGATCACCGCTTTCTGTCGATGTGGCCAGATCTCTTCGGGATTGGCTGGTACGACGGCTTGTGCTCCAGGTTGTACTGCAATTTGTGCGCGTACGACGGCACCATCGAGATTCCGTGGGGGCTGTGCGGTTATCACTGAAACTGTCTGACCAAGCGGCGCCTCGATCACCTTACGCAGATTCCCGACCCAATCTTGACGGACGCGCTCTAGTTCTCGGTCGCGCCAGGCTAAAAAGTCGTCCCGTTTGCCGGGTTCACTTTTCCCGCCGTGACGAAAATAAACTGTACCTTGGCTGAATGCCGTTTTCTGCCTTCCTCCTCCTACGTCATAAGTTCCAGGTCGAACAAACGGCAACAAGACGGTAGCATCGAACACTAGCAACGCTGGGCGTGTACTTCTTCCTCTTTGAACGGGGATAACATCAAACTCTGTAAACTGATATTCGACATATCGAGATATCTTATTGGTAATGTCAGCGACGTCATATTGAGATAGCTGGTCTACGAATCCGCGTGTATTTGATCCGCCATTCTCGACGCCGAATACCATCACTCCTCCCCCAGAGTTCGAGAAGGCGATAATGTCCTTGATGATTTCGCACCAGTCGCCGGTAGACCCAACATCAAAGTGGCTTTTGAATTCTATGTACTTGGATTCCCGCTTCGCGAGCGCAGCTCGTTCGCGAAGCCATTCCTCGCTCGCGCCCATATTGGTATTCTCACTATAATGAAATATTTATATCAGTATAACCAAAATCTCAGATTCCAACAGTGTAATTTTATTGATATTTCTCTGGGTTGTAGCTGTGCACTTCATTGGATTATTCTGGTCTTTACTTTATACCTTGCATATAGACGGTTATAGACCCCAGTCGACCGCTATTAACCACCAACCTATGATAAATCTTAGTCTCGAACACAACGATCGGGGACACTTTCCCACTTTCTGCACCTACGTCCAACGGCTCTTTTGAAATCGCGGAACAACTGGTATTCGTCGACCCTCTCGTCACGAACATTTCGATCTACCGCATCCTTAAGAGCTCGCCTAATTTCGGACCCAAGATGATCAACGACCTCTTCCATATCGATTTTTTTCATCCGCAAACTCCAATGTTTCATTAGATTCCAGCAACAATTTGATATAGTTCTAATTCTCCGTTTAGCCGAATCGACAACCGGGTCAATTCTACCGTATCGAGCGCTATAGTGTCCAATTTCGGAGATTGGAATAACTCACGTGGTCTACTGGAAAAAAAGATAGGGCTGCGAATGCAGCCCCAAAAACAGATTTGATGTTATCGCCGAATCGGTTCTGGTAACCATCTACTTCCTTCAAGAAAAACCTCAGCCCGCTTCGCCATCGCGTCTTTCTTGAGTTTTGCAATGCTGTCCGCAGCCTGCGGTGAGACACCTTCCGAGACAGCTCCCAAGATATACGCCTTGGAGACGCGTGCCAGATATGTCGCCGTTGTCGGTGCCCACCAGTCCGCCATGTCGAGCGCCAGGGCTTCGGCGATCTCCGTCGCCTGGGTACGCCATTCGTCACTTCTGAACTGACGCCGCCGATCAACGGCATTCACCGTGCTAGCGACACAGAATGCCAGCAACTCCCCACGCTCGTTGTCATCGAGCTCCGAGATCCACCGAAACAGATCGGATCGCTCAGGCAATCGCTCGCTCCACCGCCGGTGACGCTCCGACACAGCTTCGGCGGCACGGCTCTCCGACACCGTTTCCGATGAAGAAGACAGATCAATCTCAACCGGCCGGATCTCGACGCAGAGGTCCGCATGCACGCCGAAGAACAGCCGACTGACCAGCGTGTGAAGGAGTGCCGTCAACGCTACCTTCGGACTGCCGGCAACGAGTTCACGGAGCGCGGCCGTCTTGTGGGCGGTAAGGTCCTCAATGAGGGCCTCTGAAAGCGACGGCGCCTTCCTGGGCTTCTCGGCCGTATCGGTGGGAGGCACCGGTTTCTCCGGTTCGGCCAGGCCGCGGGTCACCGACAGCATCCCATCGCGATCAAGCGTCACGATGGCGCCGGCAATGGCCTTTGCGTCTGCACTCCAAACGGTCTTCCTCGCGAGAAGTTCGTTCATCTCCTGCTCGACCGTATCGAGCTCGGATACTCCCTCGTCGTCGCCCTCCTCGAGGGCTGCGGCGAGTTCGTCATATCGCTCGGCGAGCGATGACAAACGCGCTTCTTCATCATCCGAGAGGCCGTTCTCGTCCGGCGCCAGGCGCCGAAAGTCGGTCAGCCGGTCGTAGTCCATCTGCGGCAGCACCTCGACCCACGACCAGCCCTCGGCACGAATGGCCTCGGCTTCCCGTTCGAGCTTCTCCATGGTGAGACGATCGAGCAGCATGACGTTACTGAAGTATCCGCCGCTCTCTTCGTCGAAGAGGTCGGCGATATAGACGCCGCCGGCCGCTTCGTACGCTTCCCGGCCAACGAACCGGACGCGACGATCGCGACCGTCCACCTGTCCATTGGTCAGCGCCATGCGGATATCCGTCGGCCGACGGTTGTACAGGGGGCCGTTGTACCAGACCTGCTCCTGGGCTTCGTGATCGTCGGTGACGGTGAAGGCCATGAGCTGATCGAGGCCCATCTCGCAGGCCCGATACTCGGCGATGAGTTTCGGGCTCACGCCGGCAAGCCTGAGCCTCTGCTTCACCGCGTGATCGGCCACACCGAAGCGTGCGGCGATCTCGGCAATCGACAACCCTTTCTCGTAGAGGGCGTTGAACGCTTCGAACTGGTCGGCCGGATGAAGCGGTACCCGCATGACGTTCTCGGCAAGCGAGATCTCTTCTGCCTCCTCTTGGTCGAGGACGAGGCACGAGACTGGCGCATCCCGGGCGAGCTTCTTTCGTTTGACGAGCAGCTTGAGCGCGGCGAGACGCCGGCCGCCGGCAACCACTTCGTAGCCGACGTTCTTCTTCGCAGCGGTGCCGGTCTGCCGAACCGTGAGGTTCTGCAGCAGCCCGTGTGCGTCGATGCTCGCGGCAAGCGCATCGACGCTTTCCTGGGCGCCGGTCTTCCGAACATTGGTCTTCGCCCGCATGAGATCGCACAGCGGAATCGTCATGAGTGTCTGACCCATGGGTAGTCTCCTGATTGTATGGGGTGACGTGACGTTCACGAGGCGCGGCATCAGGCAGCGCATCGCGTCACGAAGGACGGATCGAAAAAGAACGAGATCCGTGGATCAGTGTCTCGTGGACCGGCCGGCGTTCGTACCGGGGCGAACGGGCCGCTGCGGCCCGTTCCCCTCTCCTGCAGCACGTGGCGAAGGCATGGTTCGATCTACCGATGTCCTTGAGCAGCACATCTCACTATCGAGCGATAGCCCGAACCAATCAGCGACAGCCGTATCGACGGTTCGGCATAAAGCCGGCGGACCGCCTGCACCATGTATATGTGATCGGGAGAACCGGCGTTGGAAAGTCCACGCTCCTGGAGCAACTCTTTCGGAGCGATGTGGAGTCCGGCGCCGGCGTCGCCCTCCTTGATCCTCATG
>JBGTSR010000040.1:0-5415 GCA_041940165.1 Acidobacteriota bacterium | reverse complement strand
AGGGCGTCGTCATCGATCACGAAGCGCTCACCGAGCAGCGCGCGGGGCCGAGGTCGATGATGTGGTCTGCCGATTTGATGACGTCGAGATTGTGCTCGATCACGATCACGGTGTTGCCGGTATCGACGAGTTTTTGCAGGACGTCGAGCAGTTTGTGAACGTCGGCAAAGTGTAGGCCCGTCGTCGGCTCGTCGAGGATGTAGATCGTCTTACCCGTCGCACGCTTGCTCAACTCTTTTGCGAGTTTGATCCGCTGAGCCTCGCCGCCTGAGAGAGTCGTCGACGATTGTCCTATCTGAATATAACCAAGCCCGACGTCGAGCAAAGTTTCCAGCTTTTGCCTGATCGCGGGGATGTTCTCGAGCAGCGGCAGAGCGTCTTCGATCGTTGTTTCGAGCAGATCTGCGATCGAAAGCCCCTTGTATTTCACGGCCAGCGTTTCGCGGTTGTAACGCTTACCGCGACAAACGTCGCACGTAACGTACACGTCGGGTAGGAAGTTCATTTCGATCCGCTTCAGCCCGTCGCCCTCGCACGCTTCGCATCGTCCGCCTTTCACGTTGAACGAAAAGCGTCCCGGTTTATAACCGCGAGTCCGCGATTCAGGAAGCATCGCGTACAGATCGCGAATCGGCGTGAAAAGGCCCGTGAACGTCGCGGGATTTGAGCGAGGCGTACGACCGATCGGCTTTTGGTCGATCTCGATGATCTTGTCTACGAGTTCGAGGCCGTCGATGCCGTCGTGTTCGAGCGGTTCGACGTTCGAGCCGTACACGTGCCGATACAACGCGGGATATAAGATCTCTTCGACCAAAGTAGATTTGCCCGAACCCGAAACTCCCGTGACGACCGTCAGCAACCCGAGCGGAAACTCGACATCGACGTTCTTGAGATTGTGTCCGCGAGCACCTTTGACGGTGATGCGATGGCCGTTCGGCAGGCGACGAACGTCCGGCACTTCGATACTCAGTTCCCCGCTCAGATACTTCCCCGTAAGCGAATCCTTGGCCTTTTCTACATCTTTCGGCGTGCCCGCGGCGATAACTTCCCCGCCATGCGTGCCGGCGAGGGGCCCGAGGTCTATGACGTGATCGGCACGCTCGATCGTTTCGGCGTCATGCTCGACGACCAGCACAGTATTTCCAAGATCGCGAAGTTCGTGCAGGGTTTCGAGTAGCCGTTCGTTATCTCGCGGATGCAAGCCGATCGACGGCTCGTCGAGCACATACAAAACACCGCGAAGCTGCGACCCGATCTGCGTCGCGAGCCTGATCCGTTGACCTTCACCGCCAGATAGCGTCGCAGATGAACGACCGAGCGTCAGATATCCGAGCCCGACCGCATCCAGGAATCGCAGCCTGTCGCGGATCTCTTTCAGAACCAGCCCGGCGATCTTCTCGTCGCGTTCGGATAGCTTCACCTCGTCAAACTTTTTGCTCGAATCGGTGATCGACATGTCGGTGTATTCACCGATGCCGAGGCCGTTGACGCGAACAGCCAAACTCTCGGGCTGAAGCCGCTGGCCATCACATTTCGGGCAAGGCATCGGGGCGATCAGGTCTTCAAGTTCGCCTTTGATCTTCTCCGACGGCGGATTCTCGATTCGCTCGCGCATCGCACGCATCGCCCCCGGCCAATCGCGTTCGAACTTGTAATCACCATGCCGGAACGTCAGCCGACGCTTTGTGCCGTTAAAGAACGCATCGCGGATCTCTTGCGGCAGTTCGGCGAAGGGGACGTCGAGCATCTCGGCGGCTGTTTCGGGAACGCCACCGTCGCGGGCCTTCTTCCGCTTAGTCTTTTTCACCTTTTCCTTTCCGGTCGGGAGTTCGAGCGGATCGCCGTCGGTGAACTTTTCGATGATCGCGAGCAGGGCGGAGCGCAGAAATCCGCCGCCGGCTTTGTCGGCCCCGTTAAGGAAGTTCACTTTTCCTGCGGGCAAGCTCTGATCCGGGACGATCTTGGTCGCATCGATCTCCATAACGGTGCCGATGCCCTGACAGCGTTTGCACGCACCGAACGCCGAATTGAACGAGAACGATCGCGGCTCGAGCGGTGCGATATTGATCCGGCAGCTGACACAAGCCATTTTTTCCGAGAACAGCTTTTCTTCGCCGTCGATCACCGAAACGATAACAGCTCCGCCCGATATTTTCAGTGCGGTTTTGACCGATTCGCCGAGACGTTCCGAGACACCGTCTTTGATCAAGAGCCGGTCGATAACGGCTTCGATCGTGTGATTTTTGCGTTTGTCTAGCGCGATCTCTTCGTCGAGTTGCCGGATCTCACCATCGATGCGCGCCCGCACAAAGCCTTCCTTGTGAAGCTTTTCGAGTTCCTTTTTGAACTCACCTTTGCGGCCGCGAACGATCGGGGCGAGGATCATCACGCGTTCGCCGTTCTCGAGCTCGCTCAGGCCGTTTATGATCTGATCGACAGACTGACGCGTGATCGGGGCACCGCATTGGTGACAGTGCGGCTGGCCGATCGACGAGAACAGAAGCCGCATGAAATCGTATATCTCAGTCACCGTGCCGACCGTCGAACGCGGCGAACGCGAGACGGTCTTTTGCTCGATCGAGATCGCCGGGCTCAGGCCTTCGACCGAATCCACATCGGGCTTTTCCAACTGATCGAGAAATTGCCGTGCATAGGCCGAGAGCGATTCGACATATCGCCGCTGCCCTTCGGCGTAGATCGTGTCAAAGGCGAGCGACGATTTGCCCGAACCCGACAACCCCGTGATGACCACAAATCGATCGCGCGGAATATCGACATCGATATTCTTGAGGTTGTGTTGGCGTGCCCCGCGAACTGTGATCTGTTTGATGGTCATACGGTCTAAAATCCCGGCGATAGGCGAAACAAGTATTCTAACAAATCCTCTCTAAATCTCTTCTCGTCCTCGGGTGGCGTACATCTTGGCTTAACAATTGATCTTTTGTGTCGACTTTGTCCCACCGTCCCGATCTTGTCCCACCGCTGTCCCACGCGTGAGTGGGACAGGCAACTCGTTGCATATAAATAGGTTGCCTCGTTTTTTCCCGCTGTCCCGCGAAAATTCGGAGAAAATACTTCGCGTTACCTCGTGGGTGTCGTCCTGAAAGAAGTTGACACTCTAGGGTCCTCATTCGTTGTAGGAGTTGTCATCCTCACACAATGCCGGAGGTAGTCGCATTGTAATGCAACTACGTTTCATTAATAGCACAACCTGCAGGAAGAATCAATTTTCGTGAGATACGTCGGAGAATCCTTCGTTAACCGCCGAATCGCATTACCGCAATCAAGGCGACCACCGAAATTACGATCCAGAGCAAGACGCCTTGTAGCAGCGAACGCATGCCAAAATTGCGGATCGTGTCACGCGAGAGACTCACGCCGATGAAGAATAGCGTTACGGTAAGGCCGGCTTTAGCGAGGTTTACGAGTGAGTCAAAGATGCTCGGCAGCAGAAGTCCAGCCGAATATGAACGAACCGCCGTTGCGGCGAGAAAGAGAAAGATGAACCACGGAATGGCGATCTTGGCTTTATCCGAGGTCCGCTTATTGCGGTAGAGGAACGCAAAAATGAGAGCGACCGGGGCGATCCAGAGAGCGCGGGCGAGTTTGACTGTCGTTGCGACAGCGAGAGATTCGTCACCGAACGCGGCCGACGCTCCGACGACCGAACTCGTGTCGTGGATCGCGATCGCCGACCAGATGCCGAATTGCTGCTGCGAAAGCCCGAGCAGAGTTCCAATGAGCGGAAAGATGAAAAGAGCGACCGAATTTAGCACGAAAACCGTGCCCATCGAAACGGTGATCTCGTCCTTTTCGGCCTCGATCGCCGGAGCGGTCGCCGCGATCGCACTCCCGCCGCAGATCGCCGTTCCGGTCGAGATCAGGGCCGAAGTTCGTTCCCCGACCTTGAGCAGCTTGCCGACGAAATAACCCAGGATCAGCGTGCCGAATATCGTGACGATCGTGAACAGAATGCCGTCTTTGCCGGCGTTGTAGACTGCCCTGAGGTCCATCCCGAAGCCGAGAAGAACGACAGATATCTGCAGCAGATACTTCGTGACCTTGCCCTCGACCTCAGGAAACGGATTGCCAAGCGTGAGCGCGAGAGCAAGCCCGAGCGCCAGCGCGACCGGCGGCGAACCCCACGGCGTGAGGCAAAAGATCAGAAGTAAGATGAATAGAACCCGCTGCCAGGACATATTGAAAGCGAAAAGAAGTTTCTATGCGCGGGTAGAAAGCTCAGTTGCCAGGCTTGTGGTCTAGAGAGCAAACCTCGCGTACGGGTTATTTCAGGATCCCGAACACTCTTTTTAAGAGGGTAGTCGTTCGGCCGAGAGGATTTTCGCGGATCCTCGCTTCCTCGTCGGCAACGAGCAGAAACAGTCCGTCGAGAGCCTTCTGCGTTACGTAACCGTCGAGGTCGGTCGCGTCCTTGCCGAGCAATTGAGCGGCAAAGCCCGCCCTGCCGATCATCGATTTATATTTCTGAGTAACACCGGTCTCTTCCGTAAACTCCTCGACTATGGGCCGAAATTTACCCCGAAGGGTCTCTTCACTCGTTCGTCGAAAAAACTGGGTCGCTGAGTCTTTCTCGCGGCTAAAGAGGATCTTTCGAGCATCGTCGAACGACATCTGCTTGATAGCGTCAACAAATACGTCGATCGCGACGGGAACGGCTTTTTCAGGGGCGTTGTTCATCGAAGCAACGAATGCATCGACCGACTTTCCCTGTCCTGCGACTCGCAACCCTTTTTCAAGCTTCTGAAGCGATTTGGGAAGCGGGATCTTGACCCGAGGATTTCGCAGAAATCCATCGGGTTTTCCAAGCGAGTCCACAGCCGTCGTTACACCCTTGAGCAAAGCCTCTTTTAGCCCGCCGTTAATATCACTGTCGGAAACACTTCGACCCGTCTGTGCTGTAACGGCAACAGCCAATACCGCAACGAAAACGCACGTTCCAATTAGTCTTGATATCGCCATTTGCACTTCCTGCTATTTTGCCTTGCCCTGATTCGCCACGGCCTGCTGTGCGGCGGCGATCGCTTCCTGATCGCCGAGATAGTAGCTCTTGATGGGTTTGAAATCTTCGTCAAACTCGTACACCAGCGGGATGCCCGTCGGGATATTATGCTTGACGATATCTTCGTCCGAGATCGCGTCGAGATACTTTACGAGAGCTCGCAGGCTGTTGCCGTGGGCTGCGATGATGAGCTTTTTACCGGCCTTCATCTTGGGAAGGATCTCGGTCTCGAAGAACGGAACAACGCGTTCGACGGTCTGTTTCAGGGCCTCGGTGCTCGGGTATTTGCCTTTTTCGATACTCGCGTAACGCGGGTCATTTCCCTGCCAGCGTTCGTCGCCTTCCTCAAGCAAACCCGGTGGAACGTCGTAGCTGCGGCGCCAGATCAGCACCTG
>JBGTSR010000039.1:0-5546 GCA_041940165.1 Acidobacteriota bacterium | reverse complement strand
AAGATGATCCACCTCGGCAAGAACACCAAATCGACGATCGTCTCGAAAGGTATTTCCGCAGGCAAATCGAACAATTCTTACCGCGGCTTGGTCAAAGTGATGCCAAAAGCGGCCGGTGCCCGCAACTACACGCAGTGCGACTCGATGCTGATCGGCGGCTCGTCCGAAGCAAATACGTTCCCCTACATCGAGGTGATGAACAACACTGCCAAGGTCGAGCACGAAGCGACAACATCTAAGATCAGTGAGGAGCAGCTCTTTTACCTCCAACAGCGTGGGCTCTCGCAGGAAGACGCAGTTTCGTTGATCATCAATGGCTTCTGTAAGGAAGTATTTCGCGAACTGCCGATGGAATATGCGGTCGAGGCGCAGAAGCTGTTGGGACTGAAGCTTGAGGGCAGTGTCGGTTAGAAAAGAACGGCCCACACTGAGTTGGCGAAGCTGTCATTCTCGATTCATATCGGTTGTTTGAGCGTTCTTGGATCGCTGGCCGGTCGCATCTCTGGATCTTTGAAAATTTGTATTTCCTATCTTGATGAAAAAGTAGACTTTTGCTAATCTGCCTGTAGTGACTGGGGAGTAGATCACCCTAAGTGGTTGGTCAGGTCGTCAATTCGGCACCCTTGAGAAAGGGTTCCCGGCCTTTCCAGAGAGCATCAAGACCTTTCACAGACTATGTCAATGGTGGCATTTTCTGCGAAGGTTTTTTCTTTGCGGAAAATTGCTCAAGGGAAGGGGACGATGATTAGAATCTTATTCTTGCTCTTGATAACAGTTGCTTCGTTCGGAGCCGTAATAGCTCAGGATTCGGACCCTGTGGATTTTCAGGTCTGGAACGAGACTCAGTTCGTCTTTCCTTTGGATAATAAGAAAAATTGGACCGCCTCTTTATCGGTCGTAGGACGTTTCGGAGAGAATGTCTCTCGTGCTTCGGACTCCCGTGTAGGTGCCACGCTCACTCGGAAAGTAAACGAATACCTGTCCGCTGGAGCCGGCTACATCTACCGTGTGACGAACACTAGCTCGCGGGGCAATCGCTACGAGAGCCGTTATCTTGGAATCGCCTCCATCACCGTTCCGCTTACCAAAAAGTGGACGCTCTTAAACCGAAATCTGTATCAATACGAAGATCGGTATTCCCGGCCAAATCAGACGACCCTAAGGAGTCGGGTGGGCCTGCGGAGAGGCGTTACGATCAAGGGGCGAAAGATCGAGCCCTTCGGGACGGTTGAGGTTTTCTACAACGCAACCGACCGAGAGATCTTCCGCTACCGCACGCAGTTGGGCGTGTCGCGAAAGTTCAGCGACAAGTTTAGTGCGGATATCTTTTATCTTCGGCAGGACGAGACCCAGGGTGCTAGACCGCGAATAATTCACGGGGTTGGCACAGCCTTCCGATTCACCTTTGACAAAAACTAAACCAAAACTAGAAACAAGGAGAAGATAGGAAATGCATAAATTATTTTTAAGTACGGTTCTTACACTCGCTTTATCGGCGGTTGGTTTTTCGCAGACGGTGACTAGCTATGACATCACCGAAGCAAAGGTCAAGGAAGCACAAAAGGGCTGGTGCAGCGCGCTCGTCAAGATAAATGAGACCAAAGAGTCGGGCGGCAATTATTCGCAGGTTGCATCCGATATTATTGACGCCGCCTATGGCTATCAATCGGGGATTGTTCTCTTCAAACCGACCCTGGCATCGGGCGAACAAACGTTCCGCATGAGTAAGGAAGGGGCACTTGCTTACTTCGTCGGCGGCAGCTCGAAGTACAAGGGTGACGACGGTTTTGCTTTAAAAGGGTGGAAAAGGTGTGAGAGCAAGCCGAGCGGGATAATTCTGAGCGGTGACACGGCTCTTTCGATGGGCAATGTTCACATGTGGAACGCCAAAGGTGAAGAGACCGTAGTTGACAAGACATGGGGCTACAAGATGGATGACGAGGGCAATCTGCGGATCGTCCTTCACCACTCGTCGCTGCCCTACAAACCGGCCAAGTAGTTTACTAGGCCAGAAACCACCTGTGACCAAGGGCTTTCGGGACATAGGTTCCGAGAGCCTTTGCAGTTGAGCTTATGCATATAGTCAAGATCACGCCGCAAGGCCAGCCCGAGCCGAAAGGCCATTACTCGCCCGGAATTGAACACAACGGGCTGATATTCGTATCGGGCCAGTTGCCGATGATGCTGGATACGCGTGAGCCGTTCACGGGCGATATCAACCAGCAGACGGAACTCGCGTTAAGGAATGTCGAGGCCGTGCTCAAGGCGGGCGGCAGCGATCTGGGGCAAGTGCTCCAGATGACGATCTACGTTTCTGATATGGAATTGTGGGATGCCGTGAACGCAAAGTACGTAGAGGTGATGGGCGATCATCGTCCGGCGAGGGCGATCGTGCCTGTGAAAGAACTGCATTTCGGCACACAGATCGAGATACAGGCTATCGCCGCCAAACCTGGCGATGCTTGAGATCGTTCCGGTCGAGGCTGGTGATGTGGCTGAACTGGCCGAGGTCGCGGCAGCGGCCTACATCGATCACTACCGGCATTTGTGGCACGACGGCGGCGAGTGGTATTTGAAAAGATCGTTCAGCATCGAGCAACTTGGCGGAGAGATCGCCGGCGATGCGAATCGCTTTTACTTTGCCCGCTGGAACGGCGAGAATGTCGGATTTTTGAAAACGCGAACGGACCGCAGCCTGCCGATGTTCGATGCCGCGGAGGCGTTCGAGATAGAGCGTATCTACCTCAAGGCATCGGCACAGGGCAAAGGCATCGGGCGTGCACTGATAGATCTTTCGGTCGATGAAGCTCGAAAGCTCGGCCGATCGATCGTTTGGCTCAAGGTGATGGATTCGAGCACGGACGCGATCGCATTTTACGAAAAGCTCGGCTTTGAAAAATGCGGCGGCGAGCGGCTCGATTTTGAATTGCTGAAAGACGAGTTGCGTGGAATGTTTTGGATGAGGAGGGCGATATGACATTTAGACAAACGATTTTGAGAAGGGCTTCGGCGATATTCGCGATACTCGTTGTGCTTGCATGCGTCGCCAACGCTCAGCAAAAACGGGCGGTCGAGGCTCCGGACGCTCCTAAAGCGGTCGGGCCGTATTCGCAGGCTATCGTCGTGAACGGATTCGTCTTCGCTGCCGGACAGATCGGCACCGATCCGAAGACCGGAACGCTTGTTGAAGGCGGCACAGAAGCTCAGGCTGAACAGGTACTCAAGAACATAGCAGCCGTGCTGAAAGCTTCGGGTAGTTCGATGGAAGACGTCGTAAAGGCGACCGTCTTTCTCGCGGACATGAACGATTTTGCCAAGATGAACGAGATCTACGCGAGGCATTTCAAGGCTCCGTTCCCGGCCCGTTCGACCGTGCAGGTTGCGCGGCTCCCGCGTGATGCAAAGATCGAGATCGAAGTGATCGCACTTGTCAGTAACAGGACCGATGGTCCAGTAATCCTTAAATAGTATGAACCTGCTTCAGTACTACGGTATCGATTGGTTTGCGACGTGCTGCGGCCTCGCGGCGGTCTTGCTGCTCGGTAACAAGAATAAGTTCGGCTTTTTGATCTTTATGCTCGCGAGCCTGAGTTGGATCACGTTCGGCCTTTACGTAGGGAGTTACGCGATCGTGACGGGCAGCTCGATCTTTTTCATTATGCATCTTCGCGGATTTGTTAAGTGGCGACGCGATGAACGCGAACAGCGTTTTATGGCGACGCAGGAACTAAAGGTGGCGAAATGAGATTGGATATTTATCAGGTCGATGCTTTTACGAGCCAGCCGTTTAAAGGGAATCCCGCAGCGATCGTGCCGCTCGATTCGTGGCTACCCGATGACGTGATGGAGGCGATCGCTCTCGAGAACAACTTGAGCGAGACAGCATTCTTCGTCCGGGGCGAAGACGGTTACGACCTGCGATGGTTCACGCCGACCTTCGAGATCGACCTGTGCGGGCACGCTACGCTTGCGACGGCTTTTGTTCTGTTCAATGAGTTGGGAGCGAAGGAAGATGTCCTGCGATTTCATTCAAAAAGCGGCTTGCTGACGGTCGCTCGCCAGAATGGGCGGCTCGTGCTCGATTTTCCTTCGCGTCCGCCGCTCGCGGCTGAGGCTCCCGAAGGGCTTTTCGAAGCTATTGGCCGCGAGCCGAAAGAGGTCTTGCGTTCGCGGGATTATTTCCTGGTCTATGAGAGCGAAGCCGATATCCTTGCGATCGAGCCGAATTTTGACGCACTTGGTAGGATCCAGACGCATGCGGTGATCGTGACGGCTCCTGGCGAGACGAGTGATTTCGTGTCGCGATTTTTCGCACCCGAAGCCGGGATAAACGAAGATCCGGTGACCGGATCTGCTCATTGCAACCTGATCCCGTATTGGGCTGAGAAACTCGGGAAAAACGAAATGTTTGCCCGTCAGCTTAGCTCACGCGGCGGAGAGATCTACTGCGAACTCGTCGGCGACCGCGTCAAGATCGCGGGCGACGCAGTGCTTTATTTGAAAGGCGAGATATATGTCGAGGCCGGAAAGAGCGTCGCAGCTTGAGATACGCTTGGCCGTGCCGGGCGACGAAGCGGTGATCGCGGAGTTGATATCGGCCGCGTTCGGGCCGTTTCGCGATCAGTACACGCCGGACGCGTTCGAGTATACAGCGGCGACTGCCGAACGCATCCGCGAGCGATTTGACGAAGGGCCGATGTGGCTCGTGTTCGACGGCGAGAACGCTGTTGGCACTGTTTCGGGGCTGCCCGAGCCCGACCGCTTTTACGTTCGGTCGATGGCAGTCCGGCCTGAGGGTCAAGGAAAAGGCGTTGGCCAGCTTTTGCTGAACACGCTTGAGGGGTATGCGAGGGAAACGGGCTACGAAGTCGTTTATCTGTACACGACTTTCGTCCTACCGGGAGCGAGGCCGCTGTACGAGAAGAACGGATATTACGTGACCCGCGAAACGCCGCCCGAAGAGTGGTTCGGCATGGGCGGGATCGAGATGGAGAAATCGATAGTTAATAAGTGATCACCACAGTGAATATGGAGATCAGGATTTTTTATCTCTGTGACCTCTGTGGTCTCTGTGGCTAAAAGAAATATGTTGTTAGAAGTAAAAGATCTGCACGCCGGCATCGACGGCAAAGAGATACTCAAGGGATTGAATCTTCGCGTCAACGCCGGTGAGGTACACGCGATCATGGGGCCCAACGGCTCGGGAAAATCGACATTGTCGAAAGTGCTCGCGGGACATCCGTCATACGAGGTTATCTCGGGCGAAGTTCTTTTCGAAGGAAAAGACCTTCTTGAGCTCGAGCCCGACGAACGCGCCCGCGAAGGCGTCTTTATGGCGTTTCAATATCCGGTCGAAGTGCCGGGCGTATCGAATTCGCAGTTCCTGCGGCTCGCCTATAACGAGAAGATGAAGCACCACGGGCTCGAGGAACTCGATCCGCTCGAATTCAACGACTACCTCAAAGAAAAGGCTAAGGTCGTCGATATGGACCCGCAGTTCTTCAAGCGTTCGGTCAACGAAGGGTTTTCGGGCGGCGAGAAGAAGC
>JBGTSR010000038.1:0-5766 GCA_041940165.1 Acidobacteriota bacterium | reverse complement strand
CTGCGGGCTCCGCTACGCAGCCCATTGCTTCAACCGCGCTCATGCGCAACAACGCGGTCCGGCTCTAATCCCAGCTGGGGGAAAGCTGGGGGTCACGTCAGTACGTGGACACGTGGGCGCATCAGAACTTCATCGGTTACTACGATGACTTCAACTCTATGAAGACTGCGATCGGTACGGTGACTCCGAACATCGGGCACGCCGACGCAGGACACAGCCCCGACTGGCCCGCGCTTTTTTGGCGAGATGATCGGCTACTGGACGGCGCGATCGACAACAAGGCCCGATTCTTGGAAGCGGCAATGCACCTGTTCGAGAAATTTGTGCATCTGGCTGACGCATCAATGAAGGACGACGAGTTGGAGGAGCGGAAGCGGCAGTTAAAGGCAGACCTTGATCGAGCGATCGGTGGGCGCGACCAATCGAATGAATACTCGAATGAGCGAATTGAGCGGTATCGAGAATTGGCCAGGTTAGCACCATACGGCGACACGGAGATTCCAGCATACGACGAGGACGATTGGTTCGATGAAGCCGTGAACGAAGATGTCCGTGGCCTGCGCGACCGCGGTGACAACATGTTGCTTCGTTTCGATCCCTTCACTGATCAATACACATGGAAGGATCGGGAGACATACCGCGAGACGGATTGGTACCTGTTCCAGGAAGCGGTCAGAGTACACCAAGGCGAGACTTGGGAGGTGCTTGCAAATAGCAATCTCAGAGGGCTCGACCTGGAGGCGCTGTAGGTCACGTTCGGAATTTGAGAGGGTGGTGCGTTTTCCGCGCAACCGTCCGGTGACGGCCCCCTGACGCGGGCGCTCCGCCTGTAGTGCGCTGTTTCTTAATCAATGGGCTCTAGGTTCGAATCCTAGTGCGCCCACCAGACCCCTCAGTGAAATCAATTGCTTACGAGAGGTCGATTAGCAGGCGAAAATCCTAGGTTCCGTATTGGTTCTCTTGTTCAAGCCGGTTGAGCCTGGATCATGCATGTTCTTGGTGCTTCGCTGGAGGATCGGCCGTGCGATATGGTGTCGACATGGACACTGAATCGACAATGGTGAGCTGCACTGTCGTCGACGTACAGGCGGTGAACAAAGGCAGGCTCATCGCCCTGGCGACCGTCGACGTCGAGATCGATGGTGTCGTGATTCGGATCGACGGCATCCAGATCGTACGGATGCCCCCCACTGCGAAGCGCAGTGAAATGACGGGTGTCGACTTGCCACGATATCGAGCCGCAGATGGTGCCTGGAAACAGGCCATACAACTTCCCGACGAAGTGCGGATACCGATCGGTGATGCGGTCTTGGATCGGTGCTGTGAAGAGGGAATCACAAAGCGCCTGCATCGGCCAGCGCTAGCGTAGTCGAGGATCCAAACTACCGGATCAACGGCAAACCCTTTGGGGTCGTCATTTCATTCGTTTGGTTTTAGTTCAATGCACAACCAGCCTTGTACGAATACGGCAGTTGCCGCGTGCGAATGGCTTGAAGCTCAGTCAATGACCGGATATCTGTGATCTCTAGTCCCTCGCGGGGAGCGACTCCCCTTCGCGGCCGATGGTCCCTTGTGGGATTCTGGGCTTCATGGTACTTGATGTTCATCGGGTGATTCTGGGGATCGAGGACCCTGTGGGGAAAGCGGTGATCGAGTTATGGCAGGGAACGAAGAGGCCGAGTTGAAGGTCCGTGTGTCCAAAAGTCTGATTGCTCGAATTGACGAGTATCGATTCTCAGGGCGCTTTCCTTCTCGCAAGGCTGCGGTAGTTGAGCTTCTTGAGACTGCATTGGGCGCGGCAGAGTCACGAAACGGCCCTTCCCCGCAAAGCGGTCCAAGAGCTCGTTGAGCAATGTGGATTGTAGAGTTGAGACAAATGCGCTTGCCACAACCGGCGATTGTGTTATCTTAAATTCAGACTAAATGTAGAGGTGAACAATGAAGCGGCATTTGGCAACTCCTAAGTCGATTGAAGCAGATCAAAATCGACAGCGGCGAATTGCCGGTCGCGATAGTGTTGCGCCTGGCAATTCTGGCCTCACTAAAGATGAGGTTATCAAGTCTGTCCAGGGTTTGAATCGCTCAGGATATAAGATTCCGGCGAAACTCAAGCCAAAGGTCCCTTCTCGTTAAGAGGAGGGACCATTTTTGTCTCCGGAAGTGGAGTTGGAGCGGTGTGAGGAGTTAGCTCCACAATTATATGATGCGATATTGGGCATACTCCAGAAGATGGAATTGAATGCTCATGTATCTTTTTCAATCACTAAGGAGGTGGCAATTCATTTTTGGCGCGATATGGAGCGCCTGTACGCAACACATCATGAGCAAGTTCACGTTACAAAAGCCTGCTCTTATTTAGCATTTTGGGTAAGAAAATTAAAGCCAATATCAGATGCTATTCCTAATTCAATAGCAGGTCGATTTCAAGATGGAGACGAATACCCACATTATGCGGAGGTAACAAATGTAAATGAACAGGCAGCGCTTCATCTAGCTGTTCAATTGTTGCGAAATTGTATTCGTGATGGAAGGCTCGTGATCAATGAGCGCTTGTCGAAAAGTACTGTTCTCAAAGTATTTGATCGCGTAACTTTAGAATATCTGACCAGCGAATTAGAAGATGGTATGTCAATGGGGCTCAGATTTGATAGTATCGTATACGATATGCGTTTTCGTACGTTCGGTCCACATCATTTGACACACATGATGACCTACATGCTACGGGAAGTTTATCGCGAATGCGCAAGATAAACGAAGCAGTCGCACTTTTCTATTCGACTACAGATGATCCTCGGGCAGAGGAAAGGAAAAAGGTCGTCGAGCGAGTATGCAGAAGCGTTGGTCAAGCGCGGGGAGTGGTAATACACCTGCTCTATTGGAAGGATAATATAGCTGGAGGTGTAGCAATCGGCACTGGTCAATCCAAGGTTGACGAAGCTGTGGAAGGAAATTTCGATATATACTTTGGGTGCTTGGGCCCACTATTTGGAAGGGGTACTGTGCACGAATTCCAAAACGCCCTCACTGGGCATATCGAGAAAGATAGTCCGGTAGAAGTGTTGTTCGCGTTTGACGAAACGCCGATCAACCCGTTCGATATCCCTGAAAATTTCCAATCTGTTGTTGAATTTAGAACGAGTGTTCATACGTCTAAAAAATATGGTCGAGCCATATTGTACTTTACGTTCTCCGATTTAGATCAATTTTACGATCGCCTCTTTACAAATTTGGATGAAGCTGTTCGAAAATTCCAATCAAAGATTAAAGGAGGACCACTTCCCATTTAGACGCTTTACGCCCTTGGGCCTGTTACTCTGCCGTGTGGGGCGCGATCCGGTAGGCGTAGACGCTAGTAGAACGGGCACTACCGCCCCCTGAGCCACCACGAGTACCGCGCTGGCCAATGAAATAATCTTCTACCTGACGCGCCACCGCGTCGCTCATAGCCGTGCGAAATATCCAGGCGTCGCCTTCTTTCTTCACACTATGGTCGGAAAAAAGTCGATCGCGAGCGTCCTCTGCTACCCCGACATACCAGTGTGAGTACACGCCCCCACACTTGCTGATGTGTGCGTCGATCTCGGAGACAATCGTGGTGTAGTCCGATGCCATTGAGCAACTCCTGTTGATGATGTCCTGGCTAGGCGACGACCGGTAGACCGCTGGGCGTTCCCGCGTCTTCGACTAGGTGAGAGACGTACCCAGCGACTGCCCCGGCCGCAGCGCCTGAGATGAAATGCAGTACGAATGCCCATGCCTGACGAAGAAGTTGCAACGCCACGGAATCGGTGTTCACTGCGGCTCGTTGATGCTTGGCTGCCTCCTCGCGGAGGTAAGACTGCAGTTTGGGAAGCTCTTGAAGGGCGAGCGCGATCATTCCTGCACAGGGCGCCACACCGTGTCCGAAGCTCCGGTGATTTGGACTCGTCGGCGGGTCGACCATGTCCGGACCACGACTTCCGAGAAGTCCCCCGACTGCGCCCCCGCCTATCTCGGTGGCAAGGTGCTCTAGCCTCTCTTCGCGGGCGGACCATGCGGCAAAGCCGGCGCCGCTCAATATGCCTACGGTGTCATGAACATCTCGGTTCGGCATTGACGGACTCCTCTCGTCCCAGTTCGCGAGACGACCGTGGGCTCAGTGCTCGCGGTCTTTGGGTGGGTTCGGATCGTTGCCCGGAGCGATGGTGTCCTTGCTCCTGATGCGGCCATTGACGCCCTTGACGGTGAGTTCACCACCACCCTGGTTGCCGAGCATGCCGCGCGCAGCGTCGATGGCGTCGCTCTGTCGCTCATGCACCGACGATGCTTTGGACGTGTCGTTGCGTTTGTTCGCCCAATTTCCGTCATCACGGCGGTAGACGGTACGGTCTCGATCCTTACTCATATTCAGATCCTTACGTGATGGCCTGCGACCACCATGCTGACTACAAGAGCCGCTGAGTATTCGAGAGGCGCGCCCGGAGCGCATATATCGGGACTGCGATCTGTCCCGTAGCGTTCCGCTTCGCAAATGTCGTACTCTCTCCTCAACGACGGGTGAGGTTTTCATATAGGTAATGTAAATTAACCCGTCAAGTTTCTATTCACATCTGTGGGGAAATGGTGGAATCCAAGCGCGATTTGCGAAAAAGCGTTGAGCAACGGCTTGAGTTCATCGAGTTCAGGCTGGCGTGGGAAGGGATGATTCGCCGCAAGGACCTGATGGATCAATTCGATATCTCCACGCCACAGGCATCAACTGATCTAGCGCTGTATCAGGAACAGGCCCCGAATAACGTCATCTACAACAGCAGCAGGAAGGCGTACGTACCCACAAAGGAGTTCCAACCTCGCTTCCTCGTTGAACGGCCGGCAAGTGACTACCTAGCTTTGCTGCGTTCAATTGCTGATGGGATCGTTACCCAGGACGAGACGTGGCTAGGATGGCTACCGCCATTTGAATCGGTTCCCATTCCGAGACGCAGAGCTTCGCCGGTTCGCTTGCGGAAGATCCTGTCTGCAGTGCGAGATCGGCTCGACCTGTACATCCAGTATCAGTCGATCTCTAAGCCCAAACCCGCGTGGAGGTGGATTGCGCCACACGGGCTCGGCTTTGACGGATATCGTTGGCACGTACGTGCTTGGTGTTACCAACGAGAGGCATATAGAGATTTTGTCTTATCGCGAATGACGAACATCGACCGTGAACGCGATAGCTCCTCTGATCCAAATAATGACTCTGCTTGGAAGGAAAAAATTATCATGAATATTATTCCAAATCCATCTCTCTCGGAAGAGAGAAGGGCTATTGTCGCATTAGATTATGGAATGAAAGAAATGAAATATGAATTTGAGAGTAGAATATGTCTATCCTACTACGTCATAAAGCATCTAGGTCTAGATTTACATAGATTCGGCGTGCCGCCGGAGCGTCAACAGGTGGTTTTGTCCAATATGGACGAGGTCATGGAAGCTCAAGAACGTCATGGAATTCACGCTTTCAAGTAGGTTGGCTTCCAACGTGAATGTTCCATCCTTGCTTTTTGGAGAAGCGCGGACCCTATCTGGCTGATTTCTAAGGTATAATACGTGCCGACGCATTGAGAGCTCGTTCTGACGCTGTCTTGGCCACGGCGGATTTCCTAGGCTTTTAGCGATCATATCATCGCTTTTCCAAGAAGCGGTGAGAGTGGGTTGACCAACTGGCGCGAAGCCGGTGTGCGCTCAATCTCCCGTGCCTATGCCTTCTTCCTTGCCCTGGAACAAAGGGCGCGCCGTCGGCCGCCG
>JBGTSR010000037.1:0-6461 GCA_041940165.1 Acidobacteriota bacterium | reverse complement strand
TCTTCCTGCTCACCGCACGGCCCCCGGGCGGCATCCTGCAGGGCGAATACTACCACCTCACCGGCGTCTACGACGGCTCCGCCATCACGCTCTACATCAACGGCGTCGAGGCCGCCTCGCGGACCGTGAGCGGCACCCTGAACCCGAGCGGGAGCCTCGGCATTGGGACCTTGCTCCAGGGTGCGATCGACGAGGTCGCCTTCTATGGCCGTGCGCTGAGCCCGGCGGAGGTAGCTGAGCGCTTCGACATCCCGGTCGATGACCGCATCGGTGATGTGTGCGATCTATGCCCCGATGATCCCGATCCCTCGTGTGTGCCTGGAGTGTGCACCGATGAAGACGGCGACGGCTTTGGTGTCCAGGGTGCAAGCGGATGTGGGGCGAACGTGGCCATCGACTGCGACGATGGCGATGCGACAATCAGCCCTGGCAGCGGGGAAATCTGCGACGACCTCGACAATGACTGCGATGGGACCGTCGATGAAGGCTGCGACGTCGATAAGCGGGTGACGCTTCAGTACTTCTACGAGGATAACGGTGACCCCCGTTGGACGAGCCTCGAAGGGCCGACTCTCGGGCGGGTGAGTAGGAGCTTCACGGCGAGCGGGCGGCTTGCGGGGTGGGTGGAGCCCAATGGGGATGACACTACCTTGGTCTACGACGGTGCCGGGAGGATCTTGGAGCAGATCGACCCCTTGGGGAATTCTCGAAAGTTCGACTACGACGGAAGTGGCCGGCTTGTCAGCTATCTCAATGCAGCGACGAATGCCCAGTCTCTCCTGACGCGAGACGCCATGGGACGAGTCACGGACATTGAGGATGCGCACCACGACCGATCCGTCGCAACCTTTACGAAAGGGGGACGATACGTCGGCAGCACGGACCCCAAGGGGCGCACGACGGCCTACCGGCGCACACCGCGAGCGGCGACCTCTGTGGACACGCTTGGGCGTGAGATCACCATCACCACCAACGAGTACGGGCTTCCGACAAAGGCAAACCGAGACGTCGGGACCGCATCTAGTTCCACGAGCTACGACGGAACAACCCCGATGGACTCATCCCAATCCTTCCCGACCGAGCTCGCTGACGAAGGCGGAAGGACCCGACGCTTCGAATATGTGGGAGGCGCCCTTCAGATCGCTAGCGATAGCGCTGGGCAGGAGTGGACCTACGACTACTCCCGAGTTCGAGGTACTGCCATCCGCTACAACATCTACTCTGGCGCGGTCTGGCTCGTACCTCATGACAGAGGGGCGCGTGCCCACGAGACACCTCTGTTCCATACGGTATATGAGGGTTCGGGCACGTTGCACGATCGTGGTATGTTCACTTCGATTCTCGGACGTGTCACAAGCCCGTCCGGTGAACGCAGGGACTACGTCCGGGGCACGAACGGCCGCATCGAGCGCGTCCGATTTGCCGATGGAGGCGAACAGATGGCTTCGTATGGCTCCCACGCCGAGGTTCTGTCCCAGCAGCTTCCGAGCGGGACTGTCGTTCACTATGATTACGACGCGTTCATGCGAGAGGTTGGTAGACAAACCAGCACCGGCGAGCGTCGAGAGTTCACGTACGGACCAAAGAACCGGATCGCCACGATGGAGGACGCGACCGGCATCTCCCGATTCCTGTACGACGGGGCGGGGCGTTTCTCGGGAATCGTTCATCCAGACGGCGGCAGCGTGGAATTCTCCCACGACAAACTCGACCGCGTGACGTCGGTATCAACTCGAGCTTCGGACTCGGAACCGGCAACGGTCGACATGTACACCTACGACCAGCACGGCAATATCGCGACCGTGCTGGTCGAAGGCGTCGGGGAGGTGAGATTTGAGCATGATGCCCGCGACAGAGTCACAAAGCGAACCTTGCCAAACGGCGTCACGACGTCAATATCGTACAGCCCCTCCCACAACTGGATAGCCTCCATCGTGCATAGCGGACCATCTGGCGATGTTCTCGCGTCCGTGCACTACACGCGTGATCCCAGTGGCCTGCCGATTCGCACAACTCGGGAGGACGGCTCCTACGTCGTGCTCAGATACGGCGCCGCAGATCGAGTCACTCGAGAAGAGCACTTTGATGCCTCAGGAGCTTCATTGGAGTCCATTGAGTATAGCTACGACACCGATGGAAATCGGACCTCGCGGGCGCGCACGGGACACGAGCTCGAGACGTATCTCTACTCGCCTGGCTTCCGGCTTGCAGCGGTTCGGTTGGGGAGCGGAGCTCCGATCACTCGGACGCATGATGGTGGTGGACGCCTAGTGGAGATTGCGGGACCCGGGGCCGCCCGCACGATCGCGTACGATACGAACGATCTGATCACAAGCATTGTCGAGGGCGGCTCAACCGCGGTTGAGTATGAGTACAACGGCCTTGGTCGGAGAACAGGCATCGCGGTGGAGTCCACTGAGTTCGGCATGTTGATGGCGCCGACCATGGGTCACGGGCTGGAGTCCGCCCATGCCATCATCGATCGGACAACCCAAAGCACGCTGTGGCGGTATGTCTTCGTCGAGAACAGCGCGCTTTGCCGGATCGACTCGTCAGGGGACGTCGTCTTCTATCTGGAGGACGCGTTCGGCACGGTGATCGGCGCAGCCGATGGTGCGGGAAGTTCGCTCGGTACTGTCAAGTACGAGGCATTTGGAGGCATCAGGGCGGGCAGCTCTGACCTCGGGTCGCAGGCGGTTCCGGGAGACTACAGGTTCCACGGGCTGTGGCTGGACCAGGCCACGGGCTTCTATCACGTCCGGGCGCGATACTATGACCCATCGACGGGCCGCTTCCTGAGCAGAGATCGATTCGGCGGCAACGTTCGGCGCGTAGAGACAATTCACCCGTACGCCTATGGTGGCAATAACCCCTTCCGCTATTCGGACCCAACTGGGCTCTTCCTGGAGCCGTTCTTCCGCGTCGCCCCGCTCGATCCAGGTGCGGCGCTCGCCGCGACGAGCTTCTCCGAGATCTCGCCGGCGGCGGCGTTGACGTTTTTCAAGTTTGAAGACGGCGAGAGTGCGGCGCAGCGGGCGACTCGTCGCCGTGTCCGCGATGCAATACTTGATATCGTCGGTACCGCGAGAGGGAGGGAGCTGTTCACGCACTACAGGCGAAACAAGAAGCGGCTCACATTGCAGTTCGACAACAGCGCCGGAGACGCGGGTAGGAATGGTTGGACAGATACGGGCAGCGGCGGGTTCATCAACTTCAATGAGTCTCACCCGGAGCTGTCCAATGCTATTCTGTTCTATGATGAGAGTAGATCGGACTTCGTCTGTATGGCTCAGGACTTCACGAGGGTGATTGCCCACGAGCTGGGGCATGGACTTGCGCGCTTTAGTGACACGAGGCCATGGGAGGCCGGCATAGACGCTGCTCTGACGGCCGAGGCAAACGGCCGGATGCCGAAGTGGGCGCACCCTCTTACCGACTGGGAACACATGCAGAACGTAGTCCTCGCTGAGAACCCGATCATGCATCAACTAGGCAGTGAGCTCACGCGGGCTCGATACGACTTCGTCGAGCCGGACTCCGCGAACCTGAACCAGGTCACAGGTCAGATCGCCGTGGTGGAAGGCAGTCTGTGGCAGAATTGCGTACAGAACGCTGGCGAGGTGGGGTTTTAGGATGCTGCGCAGGCGCTTGCAGGGCCGTGGCTACGCCGCTGCTTTCGTGGCGGTCCTCACTTGTTGTACGGAGGAGAGTGCGACCGAGAGCCCACCGGTGATTCCGCTCTCGACGGAGGCGGCGCGAGGTCTCTTCAACAGCCCCTGCGTGGCTCCTCCGAGGCACACGTCGCTTTGGACGCCGTCGGATGAAATGATCGCCGAGCTGGATCGATCTGTCCGTGAGAAATTTGACGCTCTACCCGAAGACGTGTGGACAAGATCTCGGTCGGAGGACCGGCCGCAGCACAAGGGATATGACGAATATGTGCGGCAGGTCGTCGGGTACGTTGAGCACGGGAAGAAGCGGGTCTACGTCAACGGCTTCTACCGGGACAGAATCCCGAAGGGGGTAGATCCACGCGTGGACTACCTAGCGATGTGCGATGGCGGCACGGCGAATTGGGGGGCTCGGTGGGACCTCGAGTCCCGGTCGTTTCTGGCAGGAAGCTTCTCGGGGCCGAATGCACGTGCTTGGTAGTCAAGACCAACTGGATCCGTACGATCGAACTGTGTGCCTCCGGAAAACGCCGTGTACCTCCGGAAAACGTCATCCGGCATGATCGTCGCGACGTGAATGGCCGGGTCGTACCCTCGATTGGCTGAGAGCTTCGGATTGCGAGGCCGCAGAGGCGCGTCTGCGATGGCTTCGACCGACGTGGCGCCCGGGAAGCGACCGCTTTGGGCGCACCGCGCCATGCCGCACGGGCGGCTCCGTGTGCGCAGACGTACCGCGACGGCTCAGGCTGCGCGGCGATAGTCGTGGTGCAGACCGCCGAGCACCGGATGGACGACGACACGACCGTCGCGGGACGGGGGTGCGCGCAGCTCAGGGTAGGGCGCGGGGATGGCCCGGATACCCTGGTGCGGCCGCGCGCCGTTGTAGTAGCGGCGAAGCTCGCCGAGGGCAGCCCGCAGGCCGCGCTCCGACAGGAGGACGAGGTGGTCGAGCAGCTCGCGGCGCAGGGTACCGATGAGGCGCTCGCAGCGGCCGTTGGCCTGCGGAGCCCCATAGGGCGTTGGAATACCGCGGATGTGCATGGCGTCGCGGAGCCACAGATCGAAGGTGCTGCGACAGCCGTGCTCGCGAGCAGCACCGAGCTGGCCGTAGATGCCGTCGTTGTCGTGGGAGGAGAAAGGGCAACCGAGCCCAAGCGTGCTTCACCCGGCCAGGTGAGCACCGAGCGGACAACCAAGCTGTTGCGGACGGGACCGCGAGGGCAGCCAATCCTAGCCGGTTTGAATCCGCACCTCGGCGCTGAAAGAATCATGGATGTTCAGGAGGGGACCGGATGACAGCGAAGAAGGCACCAAAGAAGAAGGCCACCAAGAAAACGACTACCAAGAAGACGACCACCAAGAAGACGGCTCCAAGGAAGACCCGCCTCGGACCGCCGAAGAAGAAGCAGAAATGAGCGACAAGCTAGCGACCGATCCGCAATTCGTCGCGCTACAGGACACTCGTGACGAAGCGAGCCGCGAGCTAAGCAAGAAGGTCTGGGCCGTGCTGCTCGCGGTCCTGGCACTTGTGTGGAGCATTCTATCCGCCAAGGACGGTGTCCTGGCAGACATCAGTCATCAGGCGGACGAGATGCTTCTCGCGGTCGCAGCGTTTGCCGTTGTCGGCTTGCTCAGTGACGCGTGCCAGTACGTTTTCATATACGTGCTGACTACTCGCATCGCCAGCAAGGCCGAGGAAGTTCTCATCGACGTCGAGCGGTTCACCGATGGACTCGATGATCATCTCCGGCGTAGCGCCCTGCCAGATCGTCTTCTTCACGATGCGTTCGGCAACCTCAGCACCGAACCGTTGCGTCAGGTCCGCGAGCCGCTTCTGATCGGCACGGTGGCTCAGATAGCCGACGCCCACAAAGCCGCCCACCAGCACGATCAGGCCGGCTATCCATCCAACTTGGATGGCGCTCACAATGGCAGCGCAAATCACCAGGACGCCCAAGCACCCCACCATGTGCTCGATGTTCGCTATCTTCCCCGCAGCCGGTCAAGCGGTCGATGGTGCCTTGGGCGTCACCGCGCTGGAAGGCCAGCTTGATCGAGCTGGCCTGATGGGTGATTGCAGGAGGGGTCTGTTCATCAGGCTGATGGTGTCGAGCTCGGCCGCAAAGCGGTACGATGAAGTCATGCGGGCGATGTTCATTCGCTTGAGCGGAAACGCTCGTAGGGACTGCAGGGACACCCGCCACTGCGAGAGGCGCCGAGGGCATTGGCGAGGCGCCTCCCTGCAAGATCGAGTGCAGTTTCCGGGTCGACCCCGCGGGAGACCGCGGCAAGCCTGGTCGCAGGGGCGAGGCGTGCGGGGACACCTGCGTGTACGAGCCGCCTGGCGGCCGGTGATGCCGAGTCGTCCAGCACCTGGGGTGGTCTGGTGGTGTGCGATCACCGCTTGCGTACTGGTGGCGTTCGGCGGGACCGGATGCGGCGCCTCCACGTCAGCAAGCAAGCAGAACGAGATCCGGGAGCGCATTGCGGACCTCCAAAGCGAGCAGGCCGAGCATGAGGCGGAGCTGATCTCGATCCAGCGTCAGATCATCGAGGCGCGCGCCGAGTTGGCCGCGGCGCTGCTCGAGGTGGAGCAGCACAAGTGCGAAGCGCAGCGGGCGGATCTGGAGGCCAAGGTCGAGGTGCTGTTCGCGCAGTGCGTTGAGCGACACGCGGTGTATCGCGCCTGCGTCGCGGAGAACGAGGCTGACAGCACCAAGAAGACGGCGACCGGGTGCGGGGCGGGTGCGTTGCTGGGCCTTCTGTTCCCGCCTGCCGGCATCGTCGCGG
>JBGTSR010000036.1:0-6462 GCA_041940165.1 Acidobacteriota bacterium | reverse complement strand
CGCAGTTCTACTTCCGTACAACTGACGTGACGGGCGTAGCGCACCTTCCGGCAGGTGTCGAGATGGTGATGCCGGGCGACAACATCCAGATGGAGATCGAGCTGATCGCTCCGATCGCAATGGAGAAAGGACTCCGCTTCGCTATCCGCGAAGGCGGCCGCACGGTCGGAGCCGGTACGGTTTCCGAGGTTGTTGAGTAAGTAAGTTAGACGCAGTTTTCGGCCGCGCAACATCTAACCGATGCGCGGCTGAACATTCTGCAATGAGGTAAGAAATGGCCAAGGGAGCTAGAGATAATATCATCCTGCAGTGCACCGAGTGCAAAGAGCGGAATTACGTGACGACGAAGAACAAAAAGAACACGCCGAACCGGCTCGAGTTCAACAAGTTCTGCCGCCGCTGCCGCTGCCACAGGCTGCACCGCGAGAATAAATAATGGAACGCCGGCATCCTGCCGGCGAGACACACGCCGGCAAGATGCCAGCGTTCCATACAGGGGTATGGTGTCAATGGTTAGCATGGAGGTCTCCAAAACCTTAGGTGCGGGTTCGAGTCCTGCTACCCCTGCCAGTTACAAATTTTAGGAGAAAGAACGGTGTCAGAAGCAGTTTTACAGCCCGAAGGGAAGCAGAAAGAAGGTGTCGGCGAGTTTATCAAAAAGACTCGTGCCGAGCTGGATAAAACAACATTTCCTTCGTCGGATGATGTGAAAAAGACGACGATAATCGTCATCATCAACGTATTCTTCTTCGCGGCTTACCTCTTTCTGATCGATCAGGCGTGGGTTTACGTCATCCAGGGTTTGACGTGGCTGATCAATAGCATCGCGGGAGTATAAGGGTTTCACGATGAAGCAGTGGTATTTTATCCACACCTATTCGGGCCACGAGAATAAGGTGGTCGAGAGCCTCAATGCTCGCATCCGGGACATGGAGCTGAGCGAGCAGATCACAGAGGTTCTCCTGCCGAAGGAAAAGGTCGTCGAGATGCGCGGCAATAAGGAGTACGTCTCCGAGCGCATGTTCTATCCCGGCTATGTGCTCGTCGAGATCGACTGTGACGACAAGGGTAAAATTCCCGATAATGTGTTTCATGCGATCAAGTCGACACCGAAGGTCACGGGATTTCTCGGCGGCAAGGCTCCGACACCGTTAACTCAGGGCGAGGTCGACCAGATCATCAGCAATATTGAGGACGCGACCGAGAAGCCGAAACCGAAGTTTACCTATGATGTAGGCGAGGTCGTTCGCATCAAATCGGGTCCGTTCGCGAGCTTTACCGGCAAGGTCGAGGAAGTTAACGAAGATAAATCGACCCTCAAAGTGTCGATCACTATCTTCGGCCGCTCGACGCCGTACGAATTGAGTTTCCTCGAGGTCGAAAAAGTGACTTTTGCGGAAGAAGAATAAAAGAGGACATTCCCTAATATTTAGGGATCGTTAATCGAGTAGAAAAATGGCAAAGAAGATAGAAGGTTATATAAAGCTGCAGATCCCTGCAGGCAAAGCGAATCCGGCACCGCCGATCGGTCCGGCTCTCGGTCAGCACGGCGTTAACATCATGGAATTCTGCAAGGCGTTCAACGCCAAAACGCAGAATGACGATCCGGATATGAAGATCCCGGTCGTGATCACGGTATATGCCGATCGCTCGTTCACGTTCGAGACCAAGACGCCGCCAGCTGCCGACCTTTTGAGAAAGGCTTCGGGTATCGCGAAAGGTTCGGGCAAGCCGAACAAGGAAAAATCGGGCAAGATCAGTCGTGCCCAGATCGAAGAGATCGCAAAGAAGAAAATGCAGGATCTCAACACCACGAACATCGAGTCCGCGATGCGGACCATCGAGGGAACGGCCAGGTCTATGGGCTTGACTGTTGAAGGCTAGTAAAAATCGGTCCTATAGGGCTTTGGTCGTATAGGTCTCATAAGGGAGAGCGCTCCGGCGTTCGCTAATACCTGGAGGTAAAATGAAAAGAGGCAAGAAGTACCGTGCCGCGCTCGAAAAGATCGAGGCCGGTAAGAAACACACCCTTGACGAAGCGATCGATAAACTGAAGGAGATCGCCTTCGCAAAATTCGACGAAACAATCGAACTGACGATGTGGCTCGGGGTCGATCCGCGTAAAGCGGATCAGCTCGTTCGCGGGACTATCGTGCTGCCGCACGGACTTGGCGGTGCGACCAAAAAGGTCGTTGTCATTGCTCAGGGCGATAAGATCCGCGAAGCTCAGGAAGCCGGTGCGGACGAGGCCGGCGGCGACGACATCGTTGAGAGGATCAAAGGCGGCTGGCTCGATTTTGACGCGTTGATCGCCACGCCCGACATGATGGGCAAGGTCGGTCAGCTCGGTAAGGTCCTAGGTCCTCGAGGCCTCATGCCCAATCCGAAGACCGGAACCGTCACGATGGACGTGAAAACCGCCATCGAAGAGACCAAAGCGGGTAAAGTCGAGTACCGCGTCGATAAGACGGGTGTTATTCACTCGCCTGTCGGCAAAGTGTCTTTTGATGCGGCGAAGCTTCAGGAGAATACGCGCGTTCTGATCAACGCGGTCATCAAGGCAAAGCCGACGACCGCCAAGGGCCGTTATCTTAAGAAGATCAATCTGGCCGCGACCATGAGCCCGGGCGTGCTGCTCGACGAATTAGCTTACGTATAGGTAGAGGCGACCACGGATCGATAGGGCACGTTTGACCTATAGATCCTAATGTCATTGAGGAAAAGACAATGAAATCTAGAGAAACAAAAGCACAAGATCTGGCCGCCCTCACCGAATCGCTGCAGAATTCCACGTCCGCGATGGTCGTTAGCTTTAACGGCCTGACGGTGACGAAGGATCAGGAGTTTCGCAACAGTCTGCGTGAAGCGGGTGCCAGTTATCAGGTAGTTAAGAACACCCTGGCGCGTATTGCGGTCAAGGGTACTAAGTTTGAAGACGCGACGGAGCACTTTAAGGGCGTCACGGCGATCGCCTGGACTGAGGGAGACCCTGTCGTCCTGTCGAAAGCGGTGTCGAAGTTCATGAAGGACAACGCCAACATCTACACCTTCAAAACGGGTGTGGTCGATGGCAAACTCGTGAACCTCGAACAGCTCACCGTGATCGCAAACCTTCCGTCGAAGGAAGAGCTGATATCGAAGCTTCTCTTCGTGCTCAATGCTCAGGCTCAGCGTATCGTCACGGTCATCAACGCGGTTCCGCGTGACTTGGCGGTCGTGATCAAGCAGATCGGTGAACTGGAAGGGCGTTCGGCAGGTGCTCCTGCCGTTGCCGCTCCTGCGGAAGAAGCCCCGGCCGCTGAAGTTGAGGCGGCTCCGGCGGAGGAAGTTCCGGCCGCCGAGGTTGAAGCCGCTCCGGCGGAAGAAGCTCCGGCTGCTGAAGTCGAGGCGGCTCCGGCGGAAGAAACTCCCGCTGCCGAGGTTGAGGCGGTTCCGACGGAAGAAGCTCCGGCCGCCGAGGTTGCTGGTGATGAGCCCGCTGCCGAAGAGGCTCCGGAAGAAGAGAAAGCTGAGTAGGTATTTAGGGCTTGCGGCCGGAGGCGTTCGCAAGCCCGCGAAATAAGTTTGCGGGCCTATGGCTCGCCAAAGCCGTGCCAAGGAAAAACGGGCCGCTTGATTGTCAGGTCATTTGCGGTGTCGGACGGTTCGAGAGAGGAGATGCAGCCCACTCTTGGTCAGTCCCTGGGTTCTGGCGGCAAACTGAACGTTAATTATTGATATTTCAATGATTAACAAGGAAAGAACCCTAAACAGGAGAGAATAAGAAAATGGCAATTTCGAAAGATGATGTTATCGAATACTTGAAGAACATGACGCTGCTCGAAGCGTCGGAACTCGTCAAGGAATTGGAAGAAGTTTTTGGCGTTTCGGCTGCTGCCGCTGCAGCTCCGGTCATGGTGGCCGCTGCTGGTGCAGGGGCAGGTGATGGCGGTGGCGGTGCTGCTGAAGAGAAGGATTCGTATGACGTGGTCCTCGCTTCGGCCGGCGGCAACAAGATCGCTGTTATCAAGGTCGTCCGCGAAGTCGTTGCGGGGCTTGGGCTCAAGGAAGCCAAGGACCTCGTCGATGCTGCTCCGAAACCGCTCAAGGAAGGCGTTTCGAAGGCAGAGGCTGACGATATCGCTGCGAAGCTCAAAGAAGCTGGAGCGACCGTCGAAGTCAAATAACTTGGCCATTAGACAGATTTCCGGCCTGAACGCCCACGAAGCGTGCGGGCCGGAAATTTCTACGCCGAATAAAGTTGTTGCAATTTAGCAAAAGCGCTGTTATGCTGTTAGGTTCGCAGTGTATTAGCTAAATTTATGGACTGCGTGGGCCTTTTGGCCGTTCTGGAGGGCATCGACCTGTTCGCGGATCGAGTAACTCCAATGGAAATAGACGCGGCCTAGCGGCCAGCATAATTGGAGAGTTGGTGTCCCTATATAGGCACGCTCGAAATTCGTAGCTCGTAAGAACTGCTCCGAAGCGGTCTGGGTATCGTTTACCCTCGACCGCCTTTGGCGTCTTTATTTGAAAGTTTCGCCGGGTGGCTACTGAGGTGCATCGTAACAGCAAGCCCCCCAAAAATCAACAGGTTTTTGCCCGCAATTATTAGTATGATCAATAATCCACTTCAAAGCGCTCCCTCAGGGCTTGGCCGCAGAACGAGCCAGTCACCTGAGCGCGTTGATTTTTCCAAGATCTACACATCCGCTCAGATCCCTAATTTGATCGAGGTCCAGCGCGAGTCGTACAACCGGTTCCTGCAAATGGACCTGATCCCGGAAGAGAGGGACAGCATCGGCCTGCAGTCGGTGTTCTCGTCGATCTTTCCTGTTTCGGATTTCCGCGAGACGGCGACCCTAGAGTACGTCGAGTATCAGATCGGCAATTGGCAGTGCAAGTGCGGTAACCTCGAAGGCCTCGAGCATCTGCGTGCGAACTGTAAGAATTGCTCGGCAAAGATCAAGGTCGATCCGTTCAATCCGGCCGAAGTGCTTTGCAACAACTGCGGCACGTTCAATGCCGTTCGCCCGAATCTCTGCAACAACTGCGGAGAGCCGGTCGGCCTCAAGCACAAGCACGATCAGCAGGAGTGTCAGGAACGCGGAATGTCGTACAGCGTACCGCTCAAGGTCAAGATCCGCCTGACGGTATTCGACAAGGACCCAGACACTGGCGTTTCGACGATCCGGGATATCAAAGAAGAGGACGTTTTTTTCGGTGAGATCCCGCTGATGACGGATAACGGTACGTTTATCATCAACGGTACCGAGCGCGTGATCGTCTCGCAGCTGCATCGCTCACCGGGCGTCTTCTTCAAGGGCGACCGTGACGAATATCTCGCCAAGATCATTCCGTACCGCGGGTCGTGGGTGGAGTTCGAATACGATCAAAAGGGCATACTTCACGCTCGCCTTGGCAAGCGAAAGATCACGGCCACCGTATTTCTTCGTGCTCTGGGCCTGTGGCTCAACCCACAGATCGACATGAAGACGGTCTCCGACAGCATTCTCGAAGAAGTGGTCAAGAATGCGGAGTTCTCAAATGCCGACATCCTGAAGCTTTTCTATGTCACGGATGAACTCTCGATAGAAAAGGGCAAGTTCCACATGTCCGTAAAGCCCGAAGGCGAAACGCATCTAGTCGGGCTCCGTTCGGAAGAGGACATCAAGGACAAGAAGGAAGACGTCGTTCGTAAAGGCAAGAAGGTCACGAAATCTGGGCTTGCCGATCTCCGTCGAATGGGCCGTGAAAAGGTCGAAATCACTGCAGCTGACCTCGAAGGAGCATTTGCTCTCGAAGACGTCGTAAATACCGAGACCGGTGAAGTGATCGTCGAGGCCAACTCCGAGATCGCGGCCGGCAAGCTTCAGCAGCTTGTCGAAGAAGGCGTGTCGAGTTTTACCGTCTTTTTCCCGCAGCGGGATACGATCGGCGAAGTTCTCTCGGCAACCATTAAGAAGGATCCGATCGGCAAGCCGGTCGATGCTCTGCTTGAGATCTATCGAAAGATGCGTCCCGGCGACCCGCCGACCGTCCCGACCGCGTACCGTTTGCTCGAAGGAATGTTCTTCGACACGCGTCGGTTCGATCTGTCGCGCGTCGGCCGTCTGAAGTTCAACATCAAGATGGGACGCCCGGAACGCGACCGGATCACCGATCCGCTTCTCGCTCCGACCGATTTCGTCGAAGTTGTCAATTACCTGCTCAAAATGAAGCGGAACAGTGAGAACTATTCGCAGGATGACATCGATCATCTCGGCAACCGCCGCGTTCGCGCGGTGGGCGAACTGCTCGAGAATCAGTTCCGTATCGGCCTCGAGAGGATGGAGCGCGCGATCAAGGAGAAGATGTCCATTCAGCAGGACATGTTCACCACCATGCCCCGCGACCTCGTCAACGCGAAGCCGGTCACTGCCGCCGTTCGCGAATTCTTTGGTTCCTCGCAGCTTTCGCGGTTCCTGGACCAGACGAATCCGC
>JBGTSR010000035.1:0-8018 GCA_041940165.1 Acidobacteriota bacterium | reverse complement strand
GCCGATGATCATCGGCTCAGATTCCGGATGATTAATGTTCGCCGGGATGATGGCGCGGCCCCGTGCGACCTCGTCTCGGACGAACTCAGGCGTGACGAACGATGGAACCGAAGCTCCGAAAGATTCGCCTTTATGCTGATGGTTAAGCGAAGAGCGATCGCTCCGCTCCGCCTTTGTAAGATTGTCGTATTCGGCTTGCCGCCCGAGGTTCTCGCGAATCGCGATGTACTCCATCTCAGGCGTGACGATGCCCTTTCGGGCGTAGTGCATTTGCGTAACGCAGTTGCCGGCTTTCGCACGAAGCGGTGCGCGTTTAAGGCCGCGGAACTCCTCGAGCCGCCCGTGACCATTCCACCCTTGCTCACGCTCGGGCTTCTGCATCGCAAGCTCTTCCGCTCCCTTGGTTAGGTAGCCGTTGTCCTGCGGTAAGACCTCGCGGCCCTCGTACTCCTCGACATCGCCGCGTTCGACGATCCACCGACGGCGCAATGGCGGCAAGCCGTCGCGGACGTCGCCGCGAAACTGCGGATCGGTCCACGGGCCGCTTGTGTCATAAACGCGAACCGGCGCGTTCGCCTCGAGCTTACCGTCCATTGCCTTAGTAGGCGATAAGGCTATCTCGCGAAACGGCACGCGTAGCTGATGGCCATTTACTGCTTCGACGTAAACTTTCTGGGATGCTGGCAGCTTCACCTGGTCGCTACGCTGTTCTTCGACTTGCGGCTGTTCACGTTCGGTTGAATTCTGTTTCATAGTTTTTCTCCCTGCGTCGGTATTATCCGCATCAGGTTCCAGGGATAACGCCCGCATCAGGCGTGTCTCAGCTGCTCGCGAATGCAGCTCTCCCGAAAACTTTTTGCAACACGATTGTATGTTAGTTCGTGCAAAACTTCGAGTTTTTGGCCTTTACCTAAGCGCTTAAAATTTTTCTCAGTTTCAATTACAACTTTTTACCTTAAGCGCTATACTAAACAAACGTGTTGATCATTGTTCAACTAGATAAGGGGAAATTCGGATCATGAAAAAGCCGATCATTGGTATCATCGCGGTTTTTTTGCTCCAGCTCGGCGTGATCGGCTATGGGTCTGTCGAACGTTATTTTGATGCTGACCCTGATGTTGCCGCCATCCCCACGCCGAACGATGCCCTTCCAACCATTACCGACGTCGATCTCGAGACGGCCGCGCCAATTGAAGTAAACTCTGTTGCCGAGCCGCTGGTCGCGCAAAGTTTATCGCACGGGACCCGGCCGAGATCCTCCGCGAGCCGAAAAAGCGTGATCCGCACTTTCGAAACGGACTTTCGCCCGGTGACGATCAAAGTTCCCGAGCCTTCGCCTTATACGTTTGCCGTGCTCGAACCGGAGCCGCAACGTACCGAGTATCCTAAGGCGGTAGCATCGGAACGTTCTGAAATATTGAAGCCAGCCTCCGCCCGAATAGCCGAGAAGAAACGCAAACGCAGCTTCATGGCCAAGACCTTTTCCGTGATCAAGAAGCCCTACGACTGGATGAAAGCTGTGGGCTCAAAACTCAAATAAGCATCCCGACCATTCCCGTGTAAGCTTGTTGCTCGTAACGCTCGGGCTTAAACTCATCTTATATGGGTTTACTTGAGCGCATAATTGCCGACCTGACCGACGCCATGAAGGCCAAGGACGCCGAGAAACTCTCGACGCTCCGAATGGTCAAGGCCACCCTGATGAATCGCAAGATCGAAAAGGGCGGCGAACTCGACGACGACGAGATCACGAAGGCTCTGCAATCGCTCGTCAAACAGCGTCGCGATTCGATCGAACAGTACGAAACGGCCGGCCGCACCGAACTCGCCGATAAAGAGCGGGCCGAGATCTCGCACATCGGCGTCTATTTGCCGCAGGCCGCGACCGCGGAAGAGATCGCGGCTGCGGTCGAGGCGGCCGTTGCCGAGACTGGAGCTTCGTCGATAAAAGACATGGGCTCGGTGATGAAAGCCGCCATGGCAAATCTCGCCGGCAAGTCGGCCGACGGCAAGGCCGTTAGCGAAGCGGTCAAGACGCGTTTGAGCCAGTAACTATCAATGGCTGCTGCCGCCGAAAAGCCGACATGGGCCGAGCAGAAGCTCGATGAACGCGGCCGCCGTGCGCTCGAACGCCAACGCGATTATCAGGAAGAAAAATCTCGATCGCTCTCTGAGGCTGAAGACGAAATGGTGCGTTCGAACTTCGTTCGATCGCAGCAGGTGCGTCAAAAGATCGAACGCATCCGGCCCATCGCCGAGACCGATCGCTTGCTCGAGGTCGGCAGCGGCGCACACGGCCTCGTTTTTGGTATCGCGAGCGGATTTGGTGTCGGCATCGATCCGCTCGCGGTGGATTATAAACGGCTTTTCCCAAAGATACAGCGAACCGCCCCGACCGTCGCGGCGATCGGCGAACAGCTTCCTTTCGCCGACGCTTCGTTCGACATCGTGATGAGCGACAACGTCATCGACCACGCCGCCCGGCCCCTGGCGATCGTCGACGAACTGACCCGCGTTCTGCGGCCTGGCGGCACGCTCTATTTCACGGTCAACGTGCATCATCCGCTCTACGATCTCGCATCGCGTGCCCACGGAGCGTGGAACGCGGCGGGCATAAAGCTAGAACTGTCAGCATTTGCCGACCACACCGTTCATTTTACCGAAGCCCGAATTCGCGAGGCATTCGCCCGCCAGCCCATCAGGATCGTCGAACAGGCGAGCAATGTCGACGCTATCAAAGCCGTGCAAAAACACCTGCCGCTAACAAGCCTCGACGCACTGAGCAAACGGCTCTTCTTCAAAAACGCCATCTACGAGCTTCTCGCCGTGAGGGCCTAGTTCGGCAACTTATCGGGCTATTTCGCGCACTTACGTTTAAGATGCTAAGGATGCGAATTAGAGTCTTGCTGATGATCGCAGCGTTCGCGGTCACAGGTCTTGCCCAGATGCCGCCGATCGAGCCGGGCGTTTCGCTCGAACTCGCCAAATGGCGTGCCGCCAGGTACAGCGATGTCAGATATAAGCTCAACCTAACCCTCGAAAAGATGTCGCCGGTGTTAAATGGGACGATCGAGATACGAGTCAACCTCTCGGCCGGAGCCGCATCGATCATGTCAGAACCGCCTGCGTCAGCGGGCGGCCAGTCTGTTGCACCCGAAATACCGCCGATAATCCTAGACTGGCGCCGCATCAAAGGGCACGAGGAGAAGTCAACTATCTCTAACATCACGGTGAACGGGCGTGCTGTGACGCTCGAACCGAACTGGCCGCCCGCTGACGCAGGCGGTTCTGACTTTTCCGAACACCTCATCTTCCGGGACGGCGTCGTCATCGGCGAGAACGTCATCAAGCTCGATTTCACCTCGCCGATCCTGACCAGCGGCTCGGCGATCACACGGTACGTCGACAAAGAGGACGGCTCGGAATACATCTACTCGCTCTTTGTTCCGTCCGACGCCAGCACGGCATTTCCGGTGTTTGACCAGCCGGATCTGAAGGCTAGGTTCAGCTTAACGGTCGGACCTCCCCTCGGTTGGACTGTCGTTTCGAACAACGGCTTCGGTATTGAAGGCTTTGCACGTGATTACCATGAGTTTGCAGAAACCAAACCCCTTAGCACCTACGTCTTCGCCTTCGCCGCAGGCCCCTTTGAGAAATTCACGGACACGGGCACTGTAGGCGGAAACCCGAGCGGTAGCGAGGGTGCGCAAGGTCGAACCGAATCCACGTTGCGCACCCTCCCTACAGGTCGGGTTTCCGCCTCTGTGCCCGACGGTTCGATCTACGTCCGCAGATCCCAGGCCGCTAAGTTCAAACCCCATGCCGCTGAGGTCTTTCGGCTGAACCGCGAGGCCGTGAAGTATTTCGAGGAGTATTTCGACTACAAATTCCCGTTCCCGAAATACGATCTCGTACTGATACCGGAATTTCCGTTCGGCGGGATGGAGCATGCGGGGGCGACGTTCCTCAGGGAATCGTCGATCATCTTTCCGCAGGAGCCGACGAAGAACGATTACATTTCGCGGGCTTCTCTGATCTTTCACGAGGCGTCGCATCAGTGGTTTGGCGACACGGTGACGATGCGTTGGTTCGACGATCTGTGGCTGAAGGAAGGCTTTGCGACCTTTACGGCGTACAAGGCGATGGAAAAGATCATGCCGGAATACAACGCCTGGAAGGTCTTCTACGAACGCGTCAAACAGGCCGCCTATCAGACCGATTCGACCAAAGGAACCACGCCGATCTACCAGGAAATAAAAAACCTCTCCGCCGCAAAATCCGCCTACGGAGCCATCGTCTACAACAAAGCCCCCGCGTTCCTCCGCCAAGCCGAGTTCTACCTCGGCGAAGACAAATTCCAAACCGCCGTGCGAGCGTTTTTGAAGAAGCATGAGTTTGGGAATGCGGGGTGGGAAGATTTGGTCAAGGAGTTTGGGACCGCAAGCAGGACCGATCTGAATGCATGGGCTAGCAGGTGGGTAAAGTCACCCGGATTACCAATTGTGAGACCGGCACTGGGATATTGGCATGCCGACGGCGTTATGGAGGGTGGAAAAAAATGGTGGCAGACAACGAGAAATTATCGTCCGGAACAACAATCAAATCTCGGACTTGGCATCGAGCTAGACGTTCGACTGAAATATCTGCTCATATCTGGCGACTCCTCGCGAGAAACGGTCGATTATAATCTTGCCGATAAGTCTAGTTACGTTTTCAGCTCGTCCATTTCAGGGCCAACTCAAGCTTCCGATAAACTGCCGCCTGTCGCCGTCATTCCGAACTACCAAGATTACGGCTACGGCATTTTCCTTCTCGATCCCAAGAGCTGCGATTACGTGCTGAAAAACATCGGGAGCGAAAAGGACGATTTTCTCCGCACGATGATGTGGGGAGCGCTGTGGGACAGCGTCCGCGAAGGCGAGATGGACCCGCGTCAGTACGTCGACCTCGTGATCCGGAATATCAATCTCGAAACCGATGAAAGCACGATCCAAACGCTGCTCAGCCGCGTCTCGACCGCGATGCGGTACTACATCGACGGCGGCGCATCGACTGGGTCAGTACCCCCTGCGTCAGCGGGGGGCAAGAACGCAGCCACGAAATCAACGGACTCGCTAGCAACGAAACGTACCACAATGGCGAAGTCCACGCCGCCCACTAACGCAGGCGGTACTGACCTGACGGCCCGTCTCGAAACGCTTCTTATCGACCGCATGCAAAACGCCCCGACGCCGGGGCAGAAGATCACGTACTATCGCGCGTTCCTCTCGCTCGGATCGAGCCCGAACGCTCGGCGGATCATGAAGGAGATATTGAACAAATCGATGAGGGATGCGGTGCCGAAGCCCGCGCGTGAGCAAGGGCGGAACCTTCAACGTTCGTCGACCGCCCTCACTAACGGTCGGGCCTCTGCAATTACGACCAAGGACCGCTTCGACATTGTCCAACGCCTGATCATTCTCGGCGACCCGGAAGCCGCAAAACTGCTCGCCGACCTCGAACGCACCGAGACCAGCGACGACGCAAAGCGCTACGCCTACGCCGCGAAAGCCGGCTTTGCGACCGCCGAAAACAAAGCGAAATTCTGGAACGATTTCGTAAACAAGAACGACATCTCCGAAAGCTGGATCGAGGCCGCCTTTGGCCCGTTCAACAACATTCGCCACGCGGAGGTGACCTTGCCCTATCTCGAACGCGCTCTAAAAGAGCTCCCGAACCACAAGCGCAACCGCAAGATCTTCTTCGTAAATGGCTGGCTCGGTGCCTTCATCGGCGGGCAGCGCAGTGAAGAGGCACTCGCGATCATCAACAAATTCCTCGCCGACAATCCCGATCTCGACCGCGATCTGCGGCTCAAGATACTCGAGAACTCCGACATCATCGAACGTGCGGTAAAGATAAGAAAGAAATACGGTAGTTAGCCACAGAGAACACCAAGAACGAGGAGAGAACTTTCTAGATCTCTCAGTGTTCTCCGTGGTCTCAGTGGCGACTCTCTTTAATCTTGACAAAAAAATCAAGATTTGTGATTATAGGCACATAAGCCTGATGGTTTTGAGCTGATTTATGAAGATCTCCGCGCAAGAGGAATATGGGCTTCGCTGCCTGGTGCAGCTGGCAAATCTGCCCGAGGGCGAGAGCCTGACGCTGCCGCAGATCGCGGAGCTCGAGGGCATTTCGACCGCCAACGCCGGTAAGCTGATGTGGCTGCTCAACAAGGCCGATTTCGTGCATTCGACACGCGGCACCAAGGGCGGCTATTCGCTCGCCCGTCCGGCATCTGACATCCACCTCAACGAGATCATCAAAGTGCTTGACGCCGACGTGGTCGATAAACATTGTGAGAGCTACACCGGCGTGCTCGATACGTGCGTGCATAAGGGCGACTGCGGCATTCGCCCCGTTATCGTCGGCCTTCACGAGATAGTCGAGAACGCTCTGTCAAAGATCACGCTGGCTCAGCTCGTCGGGAACGAACGTTCGGTCGATAAGATGTTTCACGAGATACAGGGGATCCATAGAACGATCGAACCCCAGAGGATTTAGCCACCGAGCACACAGAGATTATGAGACTTAGGCCTGCAGACCAACGGAGACTTTTAGAAAGCGATATGTTTTCTCATTTTCTCTGTGTCCTCTGTGGCTAGAATGTTATGTCCACAGCAGCTGAGTTACTAACAAATCGCGAGTACAAATACGGTTTTGTCACCGATATCGAATCGGACATTATCCCGAAGGGGCTGTCCGAAGACACCGTTCGTCTGATCTCGCAGAAAAAGAATGAGCCCGAGTGGATGCTCGAATTCCGCCTTAAGGCGTATCGCAATTGGCTCAAGATGGAACAGCCCGATCATTGGGCAAATTTTGATTACCCGGCGATCGATTTTCAGAATATTTCCTACTACGCTGCCCCACGGCAAAAGCCGAAAAAGGCTTCGATGGACGAGGTCGATCCGGAACTCGTCAAGACGTTTGAGAAGCTCGGCATTCCGCTTTCCGAGCAGAAACTGCTAGCAAACGTGGCGGTCGATGCTGTTTTTGACAGCGTCTCGGTCGCAACGACCTACAAGGCGAAACTCAAAGAAGCGGGCGTGATCTTTTGCTCGTTCACCGAGGCCGTCGAGGAATATCCCGAGCTTATCAAGAAATATCTCGGCTCGGTCGTGCCCGTAAATGACAACTATTACGCCGCGTTGAATTCGGCTGTTTTCTCGGACGGTTCATTTGTTTTTATCCCTAAAGGCGTTCGCTGCCCGATGGAGCCTTCGACCTATTTCCGCATCAACACTCAGGAATCGGGTCAGTTCGAACGCACCCTGATCGTCGCTGAAGAAGGCGGTTACGTCGCCTATAACGAAGGCTGTACGGCTCCCCAGTTCGATACGAATCAGCTCCACGCGGCGGTGGTTGAGCTAGTTGCTCTGGACGCCGCCGAGATCAAATATTCGACCGTGCAGAACTGGTACGCTGGCGATGAATCGGGCAAGGGCGGGATTTACAATTTCGTCACCAAACGCGGTGCGTGCCGCGGGGTTAATTCGAAGATCTCGTGGACGCAGGTCGAGACCGGTAGTGCGATCACTTGGAAATATCCGAGCGTGATCTTGCAGGGCGACAATTCGATCGGCGAATTTTATTCGGTCGCTCTCACCAACAACGCCCAGATCGCCGACACGGGCACGAAGATGATCCACCTTGGCAAGAACACGCGCTCGCGCATCATCTCCAAGGGCATTTCCGCGGGGCGTTCGTCGAACGCCTACCGTGGCTTGGTGTCGGCGCACGCCAAGGCGAAAGGCGCGCGCAACTACACGCAATGCGACAGCCTGCTGATCGGCCAAACCTGCGGCGCGCACACGATCCCATACGTCGAGAACCGTCGAGCTGACGCGCAGCTCGAGCATGAGGCGACGACGACCAAGCTGTCCGAAGACCAGCTGTTCTACGCCCGCCAGCGCGGCCTTGGCGAAGAGGCGGCGGTGGCGCTGCTGGTCAACGGGTTTGTGCGCGACGTCTTG
>JBGTSR010000034.1:0-8140 GCA_041940165.1 Acidobacteriota bacterium | reverse complement strand
CAACAACGAGATCTACGGCCTGACCAAGGGGCAGTATTCGCCGACCAGCCGCGTCGGCACGACAAGCCCGTCGACGCCCTATGGCTCGGTCGATCGTCCCGCGCAGCCCGCGGCTTTTGCGCTCGGCGCGGGCGCCCGCTTCGTCGCGCGCGGCTTCGACGTGTCGAAGGAATTGCCGAACGTCCTGAAGGCGGCACATGCGCACAAGGGCGCTGCCTTTATCGAGATTTTCCAGAACTGTATCGTCTATAATAAAGACGTGTTCGAGGATTTTGCGGCGCCCAAGGGCGCGGAGGATCGCCAGCTATGGCTGAAGCATGGCGAACCGATGCTCTATGCCAAGGGGACTAAGGGCATCGCGCTCGACGCCGAGGCGCTGCATCTGAAGACCGTCGATGTCGTCGATGGCGACTGGCAGGCGGCGGGCGTGATCGTTCACGACGTTACCAACCGCAGTGTCGCGCACATGCTCGTCGAGATGCGCTTCGGGGAGTTCCCGATGGCGCTGGGGGTGCTCTACGACGATCCGCGCCCGACCTTCGAGGCCGACGTCGTGCGGCAGAACAAGGCCGCGGCCGAAGGCAAGAAGGCCGATTTGCAGAGTCTGCTCAAGAAAGGGCAGACCTGGACGGTGACCCCAAGCGGGCCGGAGCTTTAGCAAGGCCGCGGGGTGAGGCTTCGCCCGAGGATGCAGGGTATACAAGCGTCGGGAATGCTGGCGGCCTATAGAAATGCGCTTGATAGTTGCGCAGACCACACGGACAATCCAACGCCGCGCTCTCATAAGCAGCTGTTTTATGGAGAAAAATGGTGGACGCACTAGGGCTCGAACCTAGGACCCGCTGATTAAGAGTTTCGCTAAGTGTCTGATTTTACTGTATTATTCTATTCAAACTTGTAGCGTAACGCATTGGCAGAGCGAATCTTTGGCGTAGCGACGCGTTCGGATCGGTTTCAGCCCGTTTGATCCAATTTTATGCATCTGATGCCCCAAAAATGCCCCGCTGAAATTGGCACGGAGCAGAGCTACAGCCAAGCATCAACAGGGTTACCACAAACACACATTTGTGGTAATGTGGGACATGAACGATGCACGAGGTTTCTCATGAGTCGCCTAACCATTGATATCACCGATCAGCAGCACCAAAGCCTGAAAGCCATGGCCGCATTGCAAGGCAAGACGATCAAGCAATATGCGCTGGAACGCCTGTTCCCTTCCGACGCGGGGGAGGATGCGGCGTGGCAGGAATTGAAAGCCTTGCTCGGAAAGCGGATCGCCGAAGGCTTGGCGGGCGGTGTGTCCACCAAGAGCATTGACGCTATCGTTGACGAGGAACTGGGTAGGGATGGCCGCGCTTGACCGCCCGCTATGTGCTGACGCTGGCGGCGGAAGCCGACTTGCGCGACATCATCCGCTACACACGCAAGCAGTGGGGCGACGCGCAGACACGGAGCTATGTGACCAAGCTGCAAGCCGGCATGGAAAGTGTCGCTACGGGCGAGCGCTTCTTCAAGGACATGTCCGTACTCTATCCCCGCTTGCGGATGGCCCGTTGCGAGCATCATTACATCTTCTGCCTGCCTCGTGATGATGCGCCCGCCCTTGTCGTTGCGATCTTTCACGAGCGCATGGACCTGATGGTGCGGCTGGCGGCTCGATTGGAGTAACGGCGCAAGCGGATTTCACAGCTGCCATGCCGTTACATGCTGCAGACATGCCGTTTTCTTCTTGAAGGCGAAGACATTTTTAAGGTGATCGGCTAGGAGGTTCGGGCGGGGGGCGAATGGAATCACTCAACTTCGACTTTCTGGCCAAGCATGACGGACGTTTGGTAACGCTGGGTGGGCTCGCGGAACGCTATTTCCGCGACGATCCTTCGACCGCCATCGTCAAGCTGCGACAGTTTGCCGAATTGATGGCAAAACTCATCGCTGCCCAACATGCCGTCTATCGCGATGAACGGGAGAGCTTCGAGGAAACCCTGCGGCGGCTATCCTATGAACGCTGCATCCCAAAAGAAGCCGCCGACATTTTCCATGCGCTGCGCAAGGCGGGTAACACCGCCGTGCACGAAGCAAAGGGCAATCACGCTACCGCCCTCACGGCGCTCAAATTCGCGTGGTCCCTCGGCATCTGGTTTCATCGGACATACGGACGGGACGCTGCCTTTTCGGCGGGCGCGTTCGTCCCGCCGCCCGAACCGGTCGATGCCACGGTCGCGCTCCGCGAAGAAATCGAGACACTTCGTCAGAAGGTCGCCGAAACCGAAGATGCCGCGACTCGTGCCCACCGGGAAGCAGAGGAGCACGCCCGTGCGCGTGAGGCGATCGAGGAACGGCTGAAACGCGAAGCCGAAGAACGGGCGACGTGGGAGGCATTGGCGCAGGAGGTCGAGGCCGAAAAGGCGGCGATCGCAGACAAACTCGCCGCCCTTCAGGCCACGGCGGAAGCCGCCCCGCGCATGGAGCTTGTAACCCTTGTCGAGCTTGGGGAGCAGGCCGCCGCCAAGATCGATCTCGACGAGGCGGAAACCCGCGCCCTTATCGATCAGCAGCTTCGCGATCGTGGATGGGAGGCCGATACCGGCTCGCTGCGTTACAGTGCCGGTGTGCGTCCGGCCAAGGGTCGCAACATGGCGATTGCGGAATGGCCGACGGCAAGCGGGCCAGCCGACTATGCGCTGTTCGTGGGGACCACGCTGGTCGGTGTCGTGGAAGCCAAGCGACGGCGCAAGAATGTGTCGGCGGCGATCGATCAGGCCGAACGCTATTCGGTTGGGATTAAGGACAGCGCCGATTTCGCATTTGCTGGCGGGCCTTGGGGCGACCACAAGGTGCCTTTCGTATTCGCCGCCAACGGTCGATCCTACCTGAAGCAAATTGAAACCGAGAGCGGCATCTGGTTCCGCGATACGCGCCGTGCCGCCAATCATCGCCGTGCGCTGGTCGATTGGCCGACGCCCGATGGCCTGTCGGGCTTGTTGGAGGTCGATCAGGATGCCGCGGACGCCGCCTTGAAGGCGCAGCCCTTCGAGTTTGGCTTTCCGCTGCGCCACTATCAGGAAAGCGCGATCCGGGCCGTGGAAAAGGCGCTGTCGGCCGAACAGCGCGCCATGCTCGTCGCAATGGCAACGGGGACAGGCAAGACCAAGCTCGCCATTGCGATGCTCTATCGCCTGCTGTCAGCCAAGCGGTTCCGCCGCATCTGCTTCGTGGTTGATCGCAGCGCGCTTGGCGATCAGACCGAAGGGGAGTTTTCGACCACAAAGGTCGTCTCGGGCAAACCCTTTGCTGAAATCTTCGGGTTGAAGGGGCTGGGCGATGTCGCGCCCGATGTGGAAACCAAAGTCCATATCTGCACCATTCAGGGCCTTGTGAAGCGCGTGCTGTTTGCCGCCGATACGTCTGAGGCACCGCCCGTCGATCAATATGACCTGATGGTGATCGACGAGTGCCACCGGGGCTATCTGCTCGACCGTGAGATGTCGGACGCCGAATTAAGCTTCCGGGGACAGGATGACTACATCTCCAAATATCGCCGCGTGCTCGATTATTTCGATGCGGTAAAGATCGGCCTTACCGCCACGCCCGCGCTGCACACGACGGAAATCTTTGGCGATCCGATCTTCAAATATTCATATCGCGAAGCGGTGATCGATGGCTTCCTGATCGATCACGAGCCGCCCATTCGCATCGAAACCGCCTTGGCGCGCGCCGGGATTAAGTTTGAGAAGGACGAAGAGCTTCCCCTGCTGAACACTCGCACCGGCGAAGTCGATCTTGCCCATGCGCCCGATGAAATCCATTTCGAGGTCGAAGCGTTCAACAAGCAGGTCATCACGCCGGAATTCAATCGGGTCGTGGCCGAGGAACTGGCGCGGCACATCGATCCGGCGCTTCCCGGCAAGACACTGATCTTCGCCGCGACCGACGCACATGCGGATATCGTCGTTGGCGCTATCAAGAAGGCGTTTGCCGAAGCCTATGGCGAGATCGACGATGCGTCGGTCAAGAAGATCACCGGCAGCGTGGACAAGGTGAAGAACCTGATCCGGTCCTTCCGCAACGATGCCAATCCGCAGATCGTGGTCACGGTCGATCTGCTCACCACCGGTATCGACGTGCCCAAGATCACCAACCTCGTGTTCCTGCGCAGGGTCAACAGCCGTATCCTTTATGAACAGATGATCGGGCGTGCGACCCGCCGTTGCGAAGAGATCGGCAAGGAGGTGTTCCGCATCTTCGACGCCGTGGACCTCTATCCGCACCTCCAGAATCTCACCGACATGAAGCCGGTCGTAGTCAATCCGTCTATTAACTTTGCACAGCTTGTCCGTGAGATGACCGAGGCGTCCGACGACGCGCAGCGCGAGACGATTCGCGAACAGCTTGCCGTAAAGCTGCGCCGCCGCCTCAAAAAGCTGACCGACGAGGCCCGCCAACAGTTCGAGGCAGTTGCAGGCGAAACGCCGGAAGCGATGCTGCAGCGCATATTGTCCGGCGATGCTCCCGGCCTTGCCGCTTGGCTCAAGGATCGCGCGGCGATCGGACCGATCCTCGATTGGGAGGCCGATGGCGACAATCCGCGCTTCGTGCCGATCTCGCACCATGACGATGAAATCGTCGGCGTGACGCGCGGCTATGGCGAGGCGGAGAAACCGGAAGATTTCCTCGACAGCTTCGCGGCCTTCGTGCGCGACAATGTGAACAAGATCGCGGCGCTGAAACTCGTCGTCCAGCGCCCCCGCGACCTGACCCGCGCCGACCTTAAGGAACTGCGCCTTGCGCTCGACCGCGAGGGCTATTCCGATGCCAATCTGCGCCGTGCATGGGCCGATGCAAAGAACGAGGACATCGCCGCATCGATCATCGGCTTCGTGCGGCAGGCGGCGCTCGGCGATGCGTTGGTCCCCTATGACGACCGGGTGCGCGCCGCCATGCGGGCGATCATGTCCAGCCGCCAATGGACCGAACCGCAAAAGCGTTGGCTCAGCCGGATCGGGGAGCAGATCGCGAAAGAGATCGTGGTGGACCGCGAAGCCATCGACAAGGAGCCGTTTGTCGCCGATGGCGGCTTCAATCGTCTCAACAAGGTGTTCGGCGGGGAGCTTGAAAGCATCCTTGCCGGGATCAACGAAGAATTGTGGAAGAAGACTGCGTAAATGACCACGACCACCGATATCGTCGCCAAGCTCTGGGGCCTGTGCAACGTCCTGCGCGACGATGGCGTCACCTACAACGAGTATGTCACTGAATTGACCTTCCTGCTGTTCCTCAAGATGCTGGAGGAAACCGGCAAGGAAGATCGCCTGCCGGAGGGCTGGCGCTGGGGAATTCTCGCCAAGCGTGAGGGGATGGAGCAGCTTGATTATTACAAGGCCATGCTCCTCGAACTCGGTAAGGCGAGGGACGGGCTGGTCAGCGCCATTTTCACCGATGCCCAAACCCGGCTGCGCAAGCCGACCAATCTCAAGGCGCTCACGTCCAACATCGATCAGCTCGATTGGTTCTCGGCCCGTGAAGAGGGTTTGGGCAATCTCTATGAAGGGCTGTTGGAAAAGAACGCCGCTGATAAGAAATCGGGAGCGGGGCAATATTTCACGCCGCGTCCGCTGATCGATTGCATCGTGCGATTGATGCAGCCCCAACCCGGCGAGATAGTGCAGGACCCGGCGGCGGGAACGGCGGGTTTCCTTGTCGCGGCCGATCGCTACATCAAGGATCACACCGACGACCTCTATAAGCTGCCGGAGGCGCAAGCCTTCTTCCAGCGGCACAACGCATTCGCCGGGGCCGAACTGGTGCCTGACACGCATCGCCTTTGCATGATGAACCTGCTGCTGCACGGTATCGAAGGCGGCGTCGACAATATCGACACGCTGTCGCCCGATGGCGAGACGATGCCCAAGGCCAATCTCATCCTCACCAATCCGCCATTCGGTACGAAGAAGGGCGGTGGTCGTCCGACCCGATCCGATTTTTCGATCACCGCAGACACGTCGAACAAGCAGCTTGCCTTCGTCGAGCATATCGTCCGCGCGCTGGAGCCGGGCGGCCGCGCCGCCGTGGTGGTGCCGGATAATGTGTTGTTTGAGGATAACACCGGCCGCCGCCTGCGCACTTGGTTGATGGATCTGTGCGACCTCCACACCATCCTGCGCCTCCCGACCGGCATTTTCTATGCGCAGGGCGTCAAGACCAACGTGCTGTTCTTCCGGCGCGGCAAGTCCGACAAGAGCAACACCAAGGCGGTCTGGGTCTATGACATGCGGGCGAACATGCCCGCTTTCGGCAAGACCCGCCCGTTGACCGTTGCTGATTTCGCGGATTTCGAGACGGCCTATGGTTCCGATCCCAACGGTGGGGCCGAACGGCAGGATCAGGGCGAGGACAGCCGCTGGCGCAAGTTCGATCGGGACGCCATCGCTGATCGCAACAACAATCTCGATATCGCATGGCTGCGCGATACCGAGGCGGAAGCCGAGGAGACGCTAACCGAACCGGAGGATATTGCCGCCGCCATCATCGGCCACCTCAAGGCCGCGCTGGAGGAGATCGAGACGCTGGCGGAGGAACTGGAGCCGGATAGCGCAGAGGAAATGATTGCCGTCGCGGAGGCGGCGGAATGAGTGATTTGCCGCAAGGGTGGGCGGATACAACCATCGGCGATATCTGCGATTTGGTGAATGGGAAGGCGTTTAAGCCCTCCGATTGGTCCGAATCCGGGCTTCCCATTGTCCGCATCCAAAACCTGAACAGGCCCGACGCTAAGTTTAATCACTTCAACGGTGCGGTAGACGATCGGTTTCTGATCGAAGAAGGTGACCTGCTCTTCGCGTGGTCGGGCACTCCAGGCACATCTTTCGGTGCTCACGTTTGGAATGGTCCGAGGGCCGTTCTGAACCAGCATATCTTCAATGTTCACTTTGATCGAAGTGCCCTCGATCGAAACTTTTTGCGCCATGCGATCAACCAAACGCTGGATGAGCAAATTGCGAAGGCACATGGCGGGGTGGGGCTTCGCCACGTCACCAAGGGGAAGTTCGAGGAGACGGCGATTTTAATTCCACCGCTCCCTGAACAGCGGCGGATCGTGGCGAAGGTCGACAGCCTCACCAGCAAATCCAAACGCGCCCGCGACCACCTCGACCACATCCCCCGCCTCGTCGAGAGATACAAACAAGCCATCCTCGCCGCCGCCTTCCGGGGCACCGCGCATTTGGTTCGGATTGGCGATGTCATCACTGATATTCGCTATGGCACGGCCAAGAAGTGCGACTACGGCGGCGGCTCGGTGCCCGTGCTACGCATCCCCAATGTGCAAGGCGGTCAGATCGACCTCACCGACATGAAATCCGCCGATTTCGAAGCCAAGGAACTCGCAAAGCTGGCGCTCCAGCCTGGTGATGTGCTGGTGATCCGTTCCAACGGTAGCCTTGACCTTGTGGGGCGTTCGGCCATCGTTGATGATCGTGTCGCCGGGATGCTGTTCGCGGGCTACCTTATCAGGGTGCGGGTCGATCCTGCTCTATGCCTACCGGAATACATGCACCGCTTCCTGCAATCTCCCGCAGCCCGCGATACGATCACGAATTCGGCAAAATCGACCAGCGGGGTTAACAATGTCAACTCGCAGCAACTCCAAGCCCTTGAGTTGCCGTTGCCGGACATTGCCGTGCAAGAGGCGATCACAGCACGCATTAAATCCGCCTTCGGCTGGATCGACCGCCTCGCCGCCGACGCGACCAGCGCCCGCAAGCTGATCGACCACCTCGACCAGTCCATCCTCGCCAAAGCCTTCCGGGGCGAACTGGTGCCGCAAGACCCGGCTGACGAGCCCGCAAGCATTCTGCTGGACCACATCAGGACAGAACGGGCGGCCGCTCCAAAACCGAAGCGCGGCCGCAGAAAGGCGGCGTGAGATGGACACACCGCAACATTACGGCCGGAACTTCTCGACCATTGCTTGAACTCACGAAATTACGTGACTCTGAAAACCAAGAAACAGTGTCGCGGTTAGCGTCCGCGCTCGTGGTGTAATTTCCGGTGTAGGCGATGGTGTATTCCGGGGTGGGGCATGCCCCACCCCGGAATGCGGCGTCGCTGGTGGCCACCGGGTTCATCGTTATGGTGGAGTTTG
>JBGTSR010000033.1:0-10368 GCA_041940165.1 Acidobacteriota bacterium | reverse complement strand
TCTTGACCCCGGGCGACGTGCTCGGCAGCTGACAACTCGTCGCCGGCAGAGTGATAAGGCAGTTGTTCGTGCCGTCAGACACGCTGATCGTTCCCGTCGGCACTCCCGCCCCTGGCGGCGTCGCTGCCACCGTCGCCACGACCGTATAGTTCTGACCAAACACGCTCGGGTCAGGGTCATCTGACACTATCGTCGTCTCAGTATTCGCTTTATTGACCGTGAGATTGATACGTGACGTTGAAATCGCTCCGCAATTGTCTATAGATCCGATGACGATCGTATGAACGCCTACGGGCTTAGCATTCGAAAAAGTCACAACTCCGTTCAAGTTACCGATAACAACTTCACCCGTATAGGTTCCTTCGTTCTCAATAAACGTCGCAACAACCGAACCGTTATCCATCGGCCCCGTTGCAGGGTTTACTGTCGTTCCCGCACCGAACACGATGGCCGCCGGATCAGTGTATGCAAGCGTCGGTGGAGTGTTTGCCGTGACGGTGACATTGAGCGTGCCGTTCGTCGTCTGGCCGCCGCCGTCGGTGACCGTCAGCGTAAAGCTCGCATCTTTCGCCGTACAGTCGGCGATGACGTCCGCAGTGATCGTGCCACCGGTATTGACGATGTTTGAGATCGTCACGCCGTTCAACGGGCTGGTGCTTGTCACAGTCACTACAAGGCTGCCGTCCGCATTCTCATAATCGCTGACTGTGGCGATCGTCGAATTCAATAAAGGCGACCCCTGCTGTCGTGTCACTCCGACCGCAGGCGTGATCGTCGGCGGTGAGTTATTCAGCTCGAACGCTCCGATATCGGTGCCATCGTCTGCATCGGCAGGAGGGCTGTTAATTTTTCTCGCGAAACCGGCGCCGCGCTGGTCGTTAGGCAGGTTAAGCGGGTTGCTGCCCTGATCGATCGCCGGGCTCACGCCGGTACAGGAAACGTCCGGTACGCCGACACCGACACACAATGCATGCGTCTGGGTCGGGCCGCCGTTCGGGGCCAGATCGAGTAGACGTGGATCCTGACCGAAGATGTTGTTCGAGCCGGACCCGAAGGTATAGCCCGTTGTTGTCTCGACCAGATTGTAGCTGCCCCCAAGCGTGCCGATATTGACCATGTCCGGTCCACTTGGAGCGGTGTTATCACCAACAATCGAACTGCTAAGAAGAGCGACGGCCGAGCCATCTCCCTGGTCGCTGCGAATACCACCGCCGCTGCTTGTGCCGGTATTCCTCACCACCGTGCTGTTATTTAAGGTGAGGGTCGCGATACAAGTCGCGGTCGCAATATTTCCGATACCGCCACCTGAGCCGGCCGTGTTGCCGCTGATCGTGCTGTTGGTTATCGTTGCAGTTGCGTTTTCATCAAAACACTCGTTGCGGATGCCGCCACCTGTGCCGATCGCGGTGTTGCCACTGACCGTACTATCGCTAATAGTTAGTATGCTCGGCCCGGCACCCGTTCGGCCGGCGATCCCGCCGCCGCTCTCGTTCGTTGACGAATTGTTCCTGATGGTCGTTGAATTGACCGTCAGACTACCGCTGTTGTTGTAGATACCGCCGCCGAATCCAGTTGCGGTGTTATTGCGAACGATCGCGTTGTTTATTGTCAATGTCGACTGGTCATTGAGGATCCCGGCACCGAAACCTACAGGGAATGAACCAGTGATCGATCCGTTTGCGATGGTAAGCCTATTTAGGACGACCGTATTGCCTGGCGAAACGTAAAAAACACGAGAAGCGTTGTTACCGCTCAGCGTCAATTCCGCCGCCGTTGGCCCGTCAATTGTCAGGTTCTTATCGAGAGCAATCTGGCCGCCTGTCAATGTGATCGTATCCGGAACGGCATCGGTAAAGTCCGTTCCCCCCGGCAAACCGTTGCCGAAAGTGAGCGTCGATCCCGGACATGCGTCTATAACTGCCTGGCGCAGGCTGCCTGCTCCGCTGTCGGCATTTGTGGTTACGACGGGGTTGCTCGTGCAGAGCACCGTATGCGGTTCGCCGGGTGAGACACTGCCGTTAAAGTTCGCATCGCCTGAATAGGTCGCCGTCAGGACCCTAAATCCAGGCGTATTCAAGGCCAGGTTGCATTGACCTGCAGCGACCGAGCCGACGCATGAATTAACACCGTCGGAAACCGTTACTGTTCCGGTCCGCGTTCCAGTCGCAGGCGCGTTAGCGCCGACGAAATAGAAAACGGTGAAAACTTCGCCCTGCTGGGTCGGATCAGCCGATTCGGCCGTGATCACCGTTGTCGTATTGCCGGGGTTGACCTGATGCGGTTCGCCCGCAGAGGTACTGCCGGTGAAGTTCGAATCACCCGCATAGGTGGCGGTCAGCGTCCTCGCCCCGACCGTAGTCAGTGCGAGGCTGCAGCTCCCTGCCGCGACGGTACCGACGCAGGAATTCACCCCATCAGATACAGTGACGTTACCCGAGGGAGTTCCGGGCGAACCCGACGTCACGGTATATGTTACGTTCACTACTTGACCTCGAACTGACGGGTCGGGATTATCCGAAGTGATCGTCGTCGTGGTCGTTACAACCTGAACCTCGAACGCTCCGATATCGACCGCAGCCCCAATCTTTCGCGCAAATCCTGTCCCGCGTTGGTCTGTCGTGATCGCGGGATTGTTGTCGCCGCAGCCGTTCAGCGTCAGAATGCAGTCATTGCCAGCATTGATCGCCGGGCTGCCCGCGAGTAGAGCGTGCGTCTGGGTCGGTCCACTATTGTTCGCCAATGGCCCGATCGCCGCGGCCGCGTCGCTAATGAACTGATTGCCGTTAGATCCGTTAGAGATGCCCGCAGGTGGAGCAGCACCGATAAGGTTGTTAAAGCTCGACGAGTTAACGGCGAAGGGGTAGTTGCTGAACGAGCCGCCGCCTGTCCCTTGCAGGTTGCCGACCACAATGGTGTTGTGAATCGTTGTCGAGCCAAAGTTGGTGATGCCCGCTCCGGGTCCGCCGCCGCCGCCCGTGTTCGATCGGTTGTCGAATATCGTCGAGTTCACGACCGTGACATTCGCTCCGGTAAATACCGTCAGGCCACCTCCGCTCTCGGGAGTCGTGTTTCCAGAAATAGTGCAATTCCTGATCGAACCGACCGCTCCGGATCCCTCGATCCAAATACCGCCGCCACCGCCGGACGCCGAATTACCCGAGATCGTACTCGAATCAATGGTAATGGAGCTTCCACCGCCGCTGTAGACACCACCGCCGAGTCCGCCCGTGACCGCATTGCCCGATACGGCAACACGATTGAGCGTGAGAGTACCGGAATTAAGTACGCCGCCGCCATTTGCGCCCGACACGGCGCCGCCCGAAACTGTCAAATCGCTGACCGTAGCCGTAACACCACCATTTACAACGAACACACGGCTCGTCAGGCCAGCAGCCTGAGTATTGAGCACTGTCAGGCGGTCGGCTCCCGGACCTTGGATCGTGAGGTTTTTGTTGAGAGCGATCTGTCCACTTGTCAGCGTTATGGTATCGGGCGTTGGATCCGTAAAGTCGGTCGTCCCTGTTCCGAATGTGATCGTCGAGCCTGGACATGCGTCGATAACCGCCTGGCGAAGGCTGCCCGCACCGCTCTCGGCATTGGTTGTTACTTCAGGAGTTGGGTCGCACGCCGTGGCGATGGCGACCTCGTAGTCTTCGACTTCTCCATCGGGAGCCGCCCCGGTAAAGGACAACCCGCCGCCCTGATCGAACCGGAAGCGGGCATATGTCTGGCTGGTTGCGGACACCGAAGGCACTGAGAATGTCAGCCCGTTGTTCGCACCGGCTGCAAGAGCGAAGTCGGAGAATATCTGCTCTCCAGGATCGGCCCAGTCGCCGTCATCGTTGAAATCGATCCACGCATTAAGCAGCCCCGTACCGCTCGTCGTGATATCCACGGTCGCGATTTGTCCCGCGGTCAGCGCTGACGTAAACGTCACGCCGTCCTCATCATCATTGCCATCAGTGTCGTCGCCTGTTGCCGTGGCGTTGGGCTGGCCGTCCGCATCGGGATCGATCGACGCACCGAGGTATGGGCCGACAAGCGGGTGTCGTGCACCGTTGGACGTCAACAGCGTCGAATAACTGTCAGGAGCATCACCGAAATCGAGTCCAATAACTTCCAACGTATCGGTCGCCATGCCGCTGTTGCCAAGTGAAGATGTGAGATCGCCAGTGGCGTTAACATGCATTCCCGGAGTGCTGCTCGTCACATCCACTGACAAGAGGCAACTGGAACCGGCCGCGACGGAACTGGCCCCATAGGTGATGGTCGATGTGCCAGGAACGGCCGTTAAAGTTGCGCCCGAGCAAGTTGACGACACTTGCAATGGAGAGGCAATAGTCACAGCTGATGGAAGATTGTCCGTGAAGGCGAGTCCGTTCGCTGCCGACGAACTGGCCGTATTGTCGATCGTGAAAGTCAGCGTGCTGGTGCTCCCCACAATGATCGAATCCGGCGAGAATACTTTGGCAAACGTCGGCGGTGGCTGAGGTTCAGTCTGCAGCTCGACGGCTCCGATGTCGGCTCCGTCGCCTACATTTGCTGCACTCAGATCTACGAATCGTTGAAACCCGCGCTGATCGGCCGTGAGGCCGAAACTGTTTCCGGCATCGATCGCCGGGCTGCCGAATAGCGGCAGGCGAGTAGGCGTAGTTCCGCCGTTGTTCCCGAGCGGTCCAAGTATCGGGTTAGAATTTAGAAGGTCCGAGGCCTCAGGAGTCGCGTCGCCCGTTGCATCGCTCAGGAGGTTGTAGCCGCCCGATACGAAAGCAAGTGTTCCGACAGAACCATTCGCAAAGCTGCCGCTGGCGTTGTTTGAAAAGATCGTATTCCTGTAGTTAACGGTTAGTGTGCCGCCCGAGAAATCTCGTACCCGAACGCCGGCACCGCCATTGTCTGCGATCGTGTTACTCGTCAGGTTCACAACCCGCACGCCTGAACCAGGGAATACGCTGATAGCAGACCCGCCAACGTTGTTCGCGTTGCCGCTAAATGTTGAGTTGACGATATTTGTGAGGCTGCCCTGACTAATATCGAGACCGTTGGCGTGAAAATTATTTACGATCGAAGAATCCGTGATGTTGACCGTCCCAAACGATGCGACCATGACGCTGCCATCAGAATTCGGATCGGAATTGCCAGTAGCAGTCACTCTGTTGACGTTCAGCGTATCGTCGCCGCTTCCCGCCATGTTGATGGTGTTAACCGCATTGGTGAGGGTGAGGTCGTTGACGGTGAATACCTTGGTGGCATTCGCGCCACTAAAACCGAAGATCGGCCCGCCATTGCCGTTGATCGCAAGGACGTTGGCTCCCGGGCCCTGTACCGTCAAAGCCCCATCCCTCGCGAGTTGTCCGCTCGTCAATGTGATCGGGCTCGTGACCGTGTTCATATCGAACGTGATCGTGCTGCCCACGCAGGCATCGATAACCGCCTCACGAAGACTGCCAGGACCGCTGTCTGAACTCGTCGTCACGATCGGGTTCACGAGGCACCCAGTTGGAGTGATCGCAATGTTGTCGAGGCCAAATTCGTCTCGCGAGCCGCTTCCGCTGACGTCGGCACCGCTCCAGCGAATGTAAAAGTTGCCTCCTGGCGGAATATTCAAGCTCGATATCGTCGTCGACCGACTCGGTGCGGTTCCCACGAGAACCCAACCCAACGCGTCTAACGCCTCGGGCGATGTATAGTTGAGCGCCGCGACGGGCGTATACGTAACATCGTCCAACGAATAAGAGAAGTTGAATGAGTTTGCCCGTGCCTGATCGTTCCTAATGAAGATGTCGTACGAAACCGCCAAATCGGTAATATTTGTGGCCCCGGTGTTCTGCAAACGAAGAGTCAAAGTGCCCGGTGCCCAGTCAGAACCGCCGGGCTGGATCATGAAAGCCGGGTTGGCGGCCGAACCGGGAGCTCCGATATACGCATAGAAACCGCCAGTTGTTACCGGGCCTGAGGCAGAGCCGCGCGTGTAGTCCGTGCTCGCAGTTGTTCGAGTTCCGCCGAAGGCAAGGGCTCCATCGCTCCAGCCGGTCACTGCCCAAAAGTCAGAATCTAATTGCGTCGCAGTAGGCGTCGGCTGAAATCCAGCACCTGCATATTCGGCGAAGTCGATCGTTTGCGTAAGCGGAGTGCCTATGGGCAGATTCATCACCATCCGCGGCGGCGCGGGGACGGGACCAAGAAGTACATTGACTCCCTCGATAAATCCGAACTTTGCATTGACCGCGGGGACTGCGATAAGTGCGGTGGTTGCGATCAGGATCGAGATAAGGGAACCAAATGTAGCTCGCGAATTGATACTTGACTTCGGCATAGGTGTCTAGTGAGATCGTGCTCCGGTCAGTGCCGGGTCAAAGTTGGTCACGTCACTGGGGGAGCTTTAGTGACATTTCGTCTGCGCGAAAGATCGCACTTCGTAGATCGCAGTCATACGGGGCAGGGCCTAAAATGTGGAGGAAGAAAAACTGGGTTCCAAGTCGTGTAGAACCGAACGGATCCTGCTCTCATAACTGCTCCTTTCTCGGTATTGCAAAACCGATCACGAGGAACCTCACGAGTTACCCCGGCGACGGTTTCACGACATCTTGCGGCTCTAGGTGCGTGTAGAAAGCAAAGTATAACCGCGTATCGGCGCGCGACCAAGGACTTAACATCCCTGTAATGAATAGTTAGGGACGGGCGTGTAGGAAACAGCCTACAAGAAAATCGATTCGAACGAGCGGGCGAAAATCTCATCTCAGATCGAGGACAACCATTCCTGTGAGAGATTTACGGCCCGACGAGAGGTCGTCCGAGCCGACATTCTCTACGCGGAGACCAAATCCAAAACCTTATACTCGGACTTCCGAAATTCCTACAAAGTTAGTTTGCCTCCCACGCGCGAAAGATGAGGCTAGAAGCGAACGGACCACAAAGTGGCGTCGATCATTCGGTCCGGTCAAGGCGTCCGAGTAAGGTGCTGCGGGGGATGTTTTCGGGACCGCTCGCTGCTCGCTGCGACGAGAACGTCATCTCGCAGCTTTTTTGATGCTTCCATTTCGGTACCTTTTATCCCTTGTAGAAATCTACAAACAGGAGTATGCTCAGCGCATTACCTTTTATAGGAAGCCGCCCGATCGGACTTTTTCGAGCGATCAAGGGGATCAAGGGGGTCGTGTGGCACTGGCACGTTGAGTATTTCTACGGTTGGCCAGGTTAGCTCAATTTAGTGGTTCGGGTGGTGTCGCATTCCGGTGCGGAAGCGACAGCTAATGTCCACAGCAGAACGCGTCCGCACTATTCACTAGGAATAGGAGTTTGCGTAATGCCATTCAGCCGGATCGTTCGCCTCGTCGCAGTTGCTTCGTTTGTTCTCGCCTTTGCTCTCGGACTGATCTTCTACATTGATCGCGACCGCTCGTTCGTCGGGGAACCGATCGACCCGATCGAGCTGCCCGCGGCAAGGGGCGAACAGCCTCAAGGCCGAACTGCGTCCGTAGAGCCTCCCGCCCCGTCATTCGTTACCCAAAGCCGCGACGAACAAAGCTCCGGAACGCCCAATACGCGACGCGAGAGCTTGGAAGACAGGTTTACAGTGCCCGAATTAGCGGACGTCTGGCCAAAACTTCCCGCGATGACAGATGCGGTTGCACAACAAGCCGAGGATGTTCCCCTGCGGGTGCCGATTGACGAACAATTGGCGGCGATGAGTGACGATCATCAGCGCAAACTTATCTCAAAGCGGAAGAAGGCGGCGAAGCCCCTCGACGGCGAGGCTCCATTTGACTCAGTTGACGACGCCATCAAGTGGGAATACGAGTTAATGAAAGACCCCAAGACCGGGACGATCCCGCCGGGAAGCCTCGAGGCTGCAAAAGAGCAGGTTCGATCGCTATCGGAAAGGAATAGCGCCACGCAGGTCGACTCGATCGGCACCTACGCATTCCAGGGGCCGGACAACATTGGCGGACGCACGCGATCGCTCGTTTACGACGTCAGATACAACGGCACTACGAACCGGATCATATTGGCTTGCGGCGTCAGCAATGGCGTCTTCAAATCGATCGACGACGGTGCCACATGGACGCGCAAGAGTCCGATAGGCGATCATTTCAGCTGTACGAGCCTGGCACAGGATACGCGGGTAGGCTTTCAGGACACCTGGTACTATTCGGTCGGTGAAGCTCTCGGTAATTCGGCATCTGCCGAGGTATCGGCTTCGGGACTTCTGTCCGCATTTTATGTTGGGAACGGCGTTTATAAGTCGACCGACAACGGTGAAACCTGGGCTAGGTTGCCAGCGTCGAACACGGGAGTTCTGGAAACCTTTGACAACCGAGCCGATGTGATCACTAAGGTAGTGGTAAATCCGACCAACGGCCACGTCTATGCCGGGATCGTGGGCAGGATCATTCGCTCCACTGATGGCGGTACTACATGGTCTACCGTGTTGACCTCGGGGTCGCCGTTTAGCACCAGCTTCGTCCCGGACATAGTCGTCACACCTGCCGGAAAGTTCTTCGCGAGCTTTTCCGGAAACACCAACGAATCGACAACGGTCGGCATCGCCGGCGGAGAGGGAGTTTGGGAATCGACGACCGGAGATGCCGCTACCTGGACGAGGATCGCGGGTATGAGTGCGCCTGCCGGGTGGGCCGCGCCCGATACATATCGTCGAATCGTCCTTGCGCTGGCACCGAGCGATCCGACTATCCTCTACGCCCTCTACTACGACGGTACCGATTCCGTCTGTGCCGGCACGCCCAAAGCCGAAGCCGATCTTTTCAGATTTGTCGACACGACGGATACCTGGACAAACCTTTCCGCCACGCTGCCGGATGAAGCCGGCTGTCTCGAAGGTAACGATCCGTTTTCCGTGCAGCGAGGTTACGACCTCGTAATTACCGTAAAGCCGGATGCTCCGGGGACGATATTCATTGGCGGGACCAACCTCTATCGTTCGACCGATACAGGAGCAACGTGGACCAGGATCGGCGGGTATGCGTCGGCAGCCGATTTCTCCCAATACGCTGGATCTCACCCAGATTTTCACGCACTAACGTTCAATCCCCTTAGCAGCACCAGACTAATGGCCGGCAACGATGGCGGACTGCAGGAAACCACCGATATAACCGCGACGCCGGTAGTGTGGACCACGAAGAACCGCGGTTATAGAACGTATCAGTACTATCATGTCGTGAACGATCCCCGTTCAGGAAATACGAAGGTCATGGGCGGCGCCCAGGACCAGGGAACCACGAGAAACATCGGCGGCAGCGGCATCGATTTCGAATTCGTTTTCGGCGGTGACGGTGTCTCGGTCGGACTAAGCGACTTGATCGGAGGCGTTCAGTACGAGTACCTCGGCTTTCAGAACGGGAATATCCGACGACGCCCGTCGACGGACGCGGAGGGCTTTGCAACCGACATCACACCGACCGGCGAGGCCGAGAGCGGACTATTTATCACACTCTTTAAACATGACCCTCACGATTCGACCGAGAGGCTATATTACGCTAACGACAACAAACTCTTTCGCACGACCTCGGCGTCGACGGTGACGCCAGCGACCTGGACCGAATTGACGGGCGTGAGCGGAGCGGTCGGGCTTGGGTTCAAGATAACGGCGATCGCCGTGACCCGTGCGGCGTACAGTGCAGCAACCTCAAGCCTTTTTATTGGCACCAACGATGGGCGAGTTTTCCGACTCGACGATCCGGCGGGAGTTGCCGCCGCCACCGCCCCTGTCAACATTACCCCGGTCGGCGGTTTTCCGGGATCGGTCGGAGCCGTCGTTAGTAGTATCTCGGTAAGTCCGACGACCGACGATATCGCCCTTGTGACATTTTCGAGCATCACAGCGACGAGTGTGTTCTGGACGAGCACTGCGAACACTCCCGCTCCTACGTGGACGGCCGTCGAAGGACTGCTCACGCTGCCTTCGTATCGAAGCTCAGCGATCGTCTCGGTGCCGCCCGATCTGCATTACTTTGTAGGAACGACGAACGGCCTATTCAGCGCGTCGAATATCTCCGCTGGTCCGGCTCCGACGTGGGTCCAGGAAGGTCCGACAACCGTTGGCAACGCTGCGGTGGTCAGCCTGGACCTCCGAACCTCGGACAACAAGCTGCTCGTCGGTACCCACGGGTATGGAATGTGGTCAACAACGATCGGAGGCGGTGCGCCGACGCCAACGCCGACGCCGACCCCGACTCCAACCCCAACCCCGACGCCAACGCCGACGCCGACGCCGACCCCGACGCCGACGCCGACGCCGACGCCGATGCCAACGCCGACACCAACGCCGACACCGACTCCGACTCCGACTCCGACTCCGACCCCAACGCCAACACCGACGCCGACGCCAACGCCGACGCCGACACCGAC
>JBGTSR010000032.1:0-11501 GCA_041940165.1 Acidobacteriota bacterium | reverse complement strand
CACGGTCAGCGTCGCCTCGCGAAGATACCGCTTCGCCGCCCGCTCCATCACGGCCTCGGCAAACGCCACGGCCATCGACTTTGTCGCGTTGGAATAGAACGCATTTTCCTTCTCGCTGAAAACGCGATTCGGCGGCTTGCCTCACGGCACGCCGCCTTTTTTTCGTGGTTACGCTTGTTCGGCCGTTTTCTCTCGCGACGTTCGGGTCAGCGCCTTTCATTCTTGTTAACAAGCTAGCCGCGATGATGCGGGTCAGATCGCGATGCGCTAAAATACAGTCAAACCTCTTATCAGTCACTAATTTGTCGGGCGATAGCGCGGTGGATGTCTATTGTCTTTGATCGGTTTTGCCTGACTGTTTTTCTTCATATCAAGGAGTAGATTAAATGACAGCAAAGATAAAATTTCGCCGGTTATTCGTGAGCGTGGGCCTATTCACGTTGGTCCTCGTCAGTGCGATGGCGTTTTCGGTGGCCGGCACATCGGCGCGGAACGCGTCGTTCTCGGAACGTATCGAAGCCTTTTTTGGCCTCGCGGAGCCGAACGTTTTGGACGGAGACGCCCCGCTCGGCAATGACGTGATACTGCTCGCATGGAATACAAATGGTAACGCGGGAACCGAGACCACGGAGCCGAGCAGCCAGAATCATCCGAACATCCAGCCGGCGGACCTCACGCTCGGCGACGGCGTTACCGCCACGGGAAATGGAAATAGATTTGGCGGGAACGCGTGGTTCGACACGGGTGATACGAGCCCGACCACGCTCGCCGAATCCATTGCGGGCAATGACTATATCGAGTTCATCCTTACCCCGCAGGTCGGCACTTCGGTAACGCCGACGGTGTTTAATTTCGTATTTGACCGGTCTGGAACCGGTCCGGCCAATGTCACACTTCGTTCTTCGGCCGACGGATTCGCGACGGATCTTGGCACTGCGTCAATAACCGGCGGTGCATTCGCGCTGAACACATTCCAATTGGCGGGTTTGATGAACCGCACGACCCCGACGACGTTTCGACTGTATGGCTGGGGAGGCACTGCGAGCGGCGGCACCGGCGGATTTGATTGCTCGGGCGCAACGGGAGCGTGTATCGATAACCTTCCCAACGTCTCGATCAGGGGAACCGTTTCGGGCGGTGCGCCGAGCCCGACGCCGAGCCCGGTTCCGGGAGCTTGTTTTGCGAGCCAGACACCCGTAATGGCGGGCCCGTCTACTGGATCGACTCCGGCTCCGGCGAATCCTTACCCTTCCTCGATAGTAGTAGCGGGATTAGCACAGCCGGTCTCAAATGTCCGTGTCGAACTATTGAACCTTTCGTCCAATAGTCCGCGGAACATGAATATAATGCTGGTCGGCCCCAATAACGCGAACGTGACCGTGATGCGTGGAGCCGGGGGAGCGGATCCGGTTTCGATGCTCAATGTTGAACTCTCCGACGCGGCCGGGTCTCAACTTCCGATTCAAAGTCCATTCGTGAGCGGAACGTATCGGCCCGCCGACCACGGCATAAACCAGCCGCCCCTTTTCCCGCCCGCCCCGGCACCGTCTGGCAACGTGACTCTGTCAACTTTCAACGGAGTCAACGGCAATGGCACTTGGTCGCTGTATGTTGGCCATGGTAGTGCGGATACTGCCTCGGCAACGCCTCTGATCGGAACATGGCGATTGAATTTCGGTACCGGCTCGTGTTCCGGAACAACGCCGACGCCGACGCCAACGGTCGTTCCATCACCCTCCCCGACACCGACCGTGGCTCCGTCACCGACACCGACAGTCGCTCCGTCGCCGACCCCGACCGTCGCCCCAAGTCCGACACCGACGGTGGTGCCGAGTCCGACTCCGACTGTTGCACCGAGTCCGACTCCGACTGTAGCTCCGTCGCCAACTCCGACCGTTGCTCCTAGTCCGACACCGACGGTGGTGCCGAGTCCGACACCGACTCCGAGTGGTACGAGGAACATTCGCGTGATCAACTCCGCGGGCATTCCGGGTGGAACGGTGACCGTGCCGATCGTCATCGATTCGCAGAACAACGAATCGTCCGTCAGCTTCTCGGTCGTCAGGGCGAATACTGCTGGCAACGCACCCGAAGCGATGGACGTGCTGACGAATCCGGTCGTTACGATCGGAAGCGGCGTGCCCGCGGGCTCGAATCTGGGCACGAATCTCAACCAGGCTCCGGGCAGCGTCGGAATTCTCGTCGATTCGACGAACACATACGCGGCGGGCACTCGCGAGATCGTCCGGATCACTTACAACATCCCGGCGAACGCTCCGCTCGGCTTGTACGCGATCACTTTCTCTTCGACGCCGACGGTCCAGAGCGTTTCGAACGCGGCCGGAGCGTTGCTCCCGACGAACTACGTCGCGGGCTTCGTCCAGGTCGGAGCGACCGCTGCAGGAGTCGAGGTCTCGGGCCGCGTTCTCACGCCCGACGGCCGCGGCATCCGCAACGCTGTGGTGGTGATGACCGACTCGACCGGCACGCTGCGATACGCGACGACGGGATCGTTCGGCCACTACCGATTCGAAGACGTCGAGGCCGGCTCGGCGATCATCATCGGCGTCCAGTCGAAACGGTTCCGCTTCGCACCGCGTCTGATGTCGATCACCGACAGCGTCGACAACATCGACTTTGTCGCATTGGAATAATTCACTAAGCTCCAATTCGACACTTTGGGCGGCTCGTGTAATGCGAGCCGCTTTTTTCTTTTTTGCCAGGAGATGGTCCAGGTTTCCTAGGTCATAGGGCTATAGAACTCGCAGACGAAAAAATCTCCCGCCCGATATTAGCGCCTTCTTTTAGACTTTTCGCCCTATTAGTCAAAGGATACGATCCCTCGCGAACGAGGTTAGCGATGATCGAGGCGCTCACTGCCATCCACTCGGGCAACGAGTATCGATACGGGCTTGTGAAGTGTTCTTAGCGTTTCTTGTCATGCCTAACGTTCGATCTTTCAGGAAAAGAACTGTATTCGGTCCGGAGACACAAAAATGACGAAAAATAGACTATTCAAGAGGTTAGTTATCGCGCTGGTTATAGGAGCGGGAGTTTTCTCGATGGTGTCTAGCGGTGGGGTTATCACATCGGCCGATACCCGCAGTCACTCGATGAGGTTGCAAGCTTCGCCTCCGCAGTTTCAATTCGAGATTCCTAACGGATCGGCCCCGGACCTCGTGGCGGTGAAAACAGCCGAGGAATGGACCCGACAGTTCGGCTCGCCGGTTTTCGATACCGCCTTAGGAATCGCGACGGATCCAGCAGGGAATTCTTATACGGCAGGCTACACCCTCGGTCCGATAAACTTCGGCACCCATCTTGGTAGTAGCGATGCCTTCATTCGAAAATACAATTCGATCGGCAACGTCCTCTGGACAAGACAGTTCGGAACCAGTACCGACGACCAAGCGTTCGCTGTCGCCTCGGATCAGGCGGGAAACACTTTCGTTGCAGGCTATACGGCGGGTTCGCTGCCTGGCGAAATCAATATCGGCCTCCGAGACGCCTTTTTGCGAAAATACGATACAGCCGGGAACATTTTGTGGACGCGACAGTTCGGCAGCGGTGCACTAGATCAGGCGTTTGGCGTCGGGGTCGATAGCAGTGGAAACAGCTACGTCGTCGGCTATACCGATTTTATCTTGCCCGGACAAACAAGTCTTGGCCTGACCGACGCTTTTGTCCGAAAGTATGACTCGAACGGCAACATTGTATGGACACGGCAGTTCGGAACAAGCCAGGACGATCAGGCATTTGCCGTTGCTGTCGATCAGGCCGGGAACAGTGTTGTTGCCGGGTATTCGAACGGCACTTTTGCCGGTCAGTCGAACGCCGGAAACATCGATGCTTTCATCCGCCGATATGACACCAACGGCAATATCGTCTGGACGCGTCAATTCGGTTCGGCAAGTCAGGATTTCGCGAACGGGATCTCTATCGATACCGCCGGCAATAGCGTAGTAGTTGGCCACACGGCAGGAAGCCTTCCCGGTGAAACAAGTGCAGGCGGCGAAGATGCATTCGCCGCTAAATACGACCCCAACGGAACACTCGTCTGGACACGGCAGTTCGGAACTAGTGGTTCTGATCAGGCGCGCGGCGTCGTTGTTGACACGTTCGGGAGCAGTTACGTCGCCGGTTTTACAGGCGGTGCTCTTGCGGGCCAGCCGCGTCTCGGTGGCGAGGATGGATTCCTTCAACAATTCGACAGCTCGGGCACTTTGGTAAAAACGAGACAATTTGGCACGAGTGCGGCTGACCGGGCAAACGCCGCGGCTATTGATGCTACCGGAAACAGTCACATCGCAGGGGAAACGGGCGGAATATTGTTCGGCCAGGTAGCAATTGGCAATGACGCATTTGTCAGAAAATACCCAGACGTTCAATCCACGTGCTCAGGTTGGTTTTGGCCCATCACGGTCATTAATCAGGGATCCAGCACCGCATCCTTCTCTACCGGGCAAACACTTGTGTTGGATGAATTGCCGAACTCGGGCTTGAACTATGGCATTGCCACGACCAGTAACCTCTTCGGCGATTCCGGCTTTGCAAATGTTTCCGCCTCGATCACCGCAAATACGTTGACCGTTACCGCTACAGGGCCGGTCGTGATCCCGCCTGGCGGAGGCTTTATCGTGAGTTTCCATGCAACGCCGGCAGGAGCGGCAGTCTACTCGAACCCTCGCATCGGCGGATCTGCCCAGGTCGATCCGAACAACGTCGTTTTGGAATCAATCGAAGCGAACAACGCCATCACTGACTCTGTTACCGTTGCGTCGGGCTGTGTTGCCCCCACACCAACGCCAACAGCCACTCCGACTCCGACTCCGACCGCAACCCCAACACCCACGCCAGTTTCAACGGTAACTCCGACTCCAACGCCGATTGCCACACCCACACCAACATCAACTCCAACCCCATCGCCGACCCAAACACCGACACCAACGGCAACGACGACTCCGACGCCTGGGCCGACGCCGATCTCGGGTACGTATTCGACCGCCACGGTAAACCTGAGCGGAAACTCGGCCGTTGTACCTGTCACGCCGCCAAGCGGAGCCATACGAATGACCGCAACTGGAAACACAACGTTCAAAGGCACTCTGGTCGCAGATCCCGTGACCGGAATCGTACGCGTTACAAACGCTCACCCTGCCGGCACCCATCAGATCAAGGTTACGAACTTTGGCATCGGCACTTCGTCATCGACGACCTTCAATTTGACCGTTAATTCGGTACCCGTGTGCAGCGAAGTCACTTTTGCTCCAGCCGTGACTTATCAGGGCACGGGCTTAACCCAGACGGCCGTGAGGGTCGCTGATCTTAACAACGATGGTATCCAGGACCTGGTGACAAAGGTCGGCACTTCGGATTCCCTTTTTGTATATCTTGGCCAGGGCAACGGTGGGTTCACGCCGGGCGGAAGTGTCGCGACCGGAGTCCAAAGTATTGCTCGCGGGATCGCGGTCGCCGACTTTAACGGTGACGGGGAGATCGACATTGCCGTCGGCAATGCATTGGCGGGCACGGTCTCGATACTTCCAGGGAATGGTGACGGAACTTTTGGGGCAAGATATACGATCGCATCATTAGCTCCAAACTGGGTCACCGCGGCTGACGTCAATCTCGACGGCCGAATCGACCTTCTTGTCAGTCCCTTTGGCGGTCCTCAGTCTCTCGTGGTCCATCTAGGAAATGGTGACGGTACGTTCGCCCCGTTTAGTTTTGTGATCGGTGGAGGGTCCGCGAGCCAGTCAGAACTTGCCATCTCGGATGTAAACGGAGACGGTTTCCCGGATGTTTTGAGGGCGTTCGGCGGCGGCGGTAATGCTCCGGGCCAGGTCTTCCGCGGGAATGGGAATGGGACATTCCAGTTTACCCAGAATTTCGGCAACCGGTTTGGCGGGGCGATCGCCGCGGGCGATCTCGACGGGGACACTGATCAGGACGTTATCATTGGCCTGATCGGAAGCCTGCAAGATCCGCTGGTTAACAATCTCACGATCTTCGTCGGCGACAACAGCGGCATTTTCCCATTAACAGGCGTAGGATACGGCGGAACCACCGGTGTGTTATCGATAGCTCTGGCCGACCTGAACGGTGATGGCAACCAGGATGTATTGTCCGCCGGCGGCGGCATACCCGTATTTGGGCTCGGAAACGGCAATGGCACGTTTACGCCTCAGCAGCCTATCGGAGGCGGCGCTCCGGCAGAATCACTAGACGTTGGCGATTTCAATGGCGACGGCTGGCAGGATGTGGCAGGTTCTTCGTCCTCGGCAGTGACATCGGTCTCCCTGAGAACTTGCGCCTCGGCCACGCCATCGCCAACTCCGACACCGACTCCGGTCGCAACTCCAACTCCAACGCCGACGCCTTCGCCGAGTCCTACTCCGACCGTGGCTCCGAGTCCTACTCCGACCGTGGCTCCATCACCGACGCCGACTGTGGCTCCGTCACCCACACCCACTGTTGCTCCTTCGCCGACACCAACGGTCGCTCCATCGCCGACCCCCACCGTCGCGGCGTCGCCGACTCCGACGGTTGCTCCGACACCTACTCCGACGGTGGCTCCGAGTCCGACTCCGACTGTCGCGCCAAGTCCGACTCCGACTCCGAATGGTACGAGGAACATTCGTGTGATCAATTCTGCCGGTATTCCGGGCGGGACGGTCACTGTGCCGATCGTGATCGACGCGTTTGGGAATGAGTCTTCGACTAGTTTCTCTGTCGGCAGGGCGAACACGCCCGTGATGGCCCCCGACGCGATGGACGTGCTGACGAATCCGGTGGTTGCGATCGGCAGCGGCGTTCCGGCGGGCTCGAATCTCGGTACGAATCTCAATCAAGCTCCCGGCAGCGTAGGCATTCTCGTCGACTCGACGAATACATATGCGGCCGGCACTCGTGAGATCGTCCGCATCACCTACAACATCCCGGCGAACGCACCGCTCGGGCTATACGCGATCACGTTCTCTTCGACGCCGACGGTCCAAAGCGTTTCGAACGCCGCCGGAGCACTGCTCCCGACGAACTACATCTCCGGCTTCGTCCAAGTCGGAGCGACCGCTGCCGGAGTCGAGGTCTCGGGCCGAGTCCTGACACCCGACGGCCGCGGAATTCGCAACGCTATCGTTGTAATGACCGATTCGACCGGCAGGCTCCGATACGCGACGACGGGATCGTTTGGCTTCTATCGCTTCGAAGACGTCGAGGCCGGCTCGGCGATCATCGTCGGCGTCCAGTCGAAACGGTTCCGCTTCGCACCAAGGCTGATGTCGATCACCGATAGCGTCGACAACATCGACTTTGTCGCATTGGAATAATCACTAAGCTCCAATTCGGCACTTCAGGCGGCTTGCAAAATGCGGGCCGCCATTTTTTCTTTCAAAGACGCGGTCAGCCAGAAGAGGCGCGTCAAAAAATTCTTGTCACTTTTCCGTCGCCGTTCGCGCATACATCGATAACGAAAAAAGACTCAAATTCAACCGAACAAAGAGGAGAGTATGGCCAAAAGAAAATTATCACTCGCAGGTACCGTCCGATCGGCAGCACTTTTATTGTTCGCAGGCGCTATGTTCGTATGCTTTGCTCGTTTTGGTATGGGCCCGGTCCTCGCTGATGACAATTACGGGGTTACGGTCGAGGAACGCCCGCAAGCCACCATCGACATCGTCGGACCTCCAGGCAGCGGGCGATTTGGCCAGTCGGTCACGCCATTGCCTAACGGCAATATTGTGATCACTGATCCCTTTTTCAGTATCTCTGGCGGTGCTGCGAATGTTGGTGCCGTTTATCTGTACAACGGCTCGACCGCAGCCCAGATCAGCGTGATCACGGGTAGCCAACCAAACGATCAGGTCGGTTCCGCAGGTGTGACGGTCCTCGCGAATGGCAACTACGTAATAAAAAGTACGCAATGGGATAACGGCGCGGTAGCTGACGCGGGCGCCGCGACCTTCGGTAACGCTTCGACGGGGGTTTCGGGGGTCGTTAGCTCGGCGAATTCGCTTGTCGGCTCGTCGGCGTCGGATTTCGTCGGCCGGGCCGTCGTTGCCCTCAGCGGAACGCCACACTACATTGTTGTGACCGCCACATGGGACAACGGAGTGGCGACAAATGCCGGCTCTGCGACTTTCGGCAGCGGGTTTACCGGCGTTTCGGGCGTCGTCTCAGCCACAAACTCGCTCGTCGGAACAGCCTCGGAAGATCGGATCGGAACTCTGCCGGGCTTTTTCACTCCTACAGTCACGGAGCTTCCGAACGGTCGCGTCATCATTAGCACTGCCGGCTGGGACAATGGAGCAGCCGCTAATGTCGGTGCTGTAACGCTCGTAAATCCGTCTACCGGTATTTCCGGGACGATATCGACTTCGAACTCCCTTATTGGATCCACTGCCGGGGATCAGATCGGGTTCAACGGAACGCTCAATATTCTGATCAGCGTTCTCACGAACGGTAATTATGTCGTCGCCAGCCCGCTCTGGGACAACGGAGCTGCGGCCAACGCCGGTGCCGTGACCTTTTGTAATGGTACAAGCGGACTAACAGGCACCGTGAGCTCCAGTAATTCGCTCGTCGGTTCAACGGCTAACGATCGTGTAGGACTCGAGACGACGGTTCTAACAAACGGTAACTACGTTACAAACACGTTCTCGTGGACTAACGCCGGAATGTCGTCCGCCGGAGCCGCAACATTTGGAAACGGAAGCACGGGCATCACCGGCCCCGTTTCTGCAGCGAATTCGCTCGTCGGGACCAAGGCTAACGACAATGTCGGCTCTGACGTCTTTGCCCTGTCGAACGGACACTATGTCGTATCCTCGCCCTCTTGGGATAACGGAGCGATCGGCAACGTCGGCGCGGCAACCTTCGCTAATGGAACGACCGGCATCGTGGGTCCCGTGACCGCGGCGAATTCGCTGATCGGATCCTCCTCAGGGGACTTCGTAAGCGGCGACGGTGTCGTTCCTTTGACCAACGGGAATTACGTTGTCTGCAGTCCGGAATGGACTAACGGGGCTGCAGAGGACGCCGGTGCAGCAACATGGGGTAACGGAACGACCGGAACGATCGGTGTGGTTTCGCCTGCAAACTCGCTCGTCGGCTCGAAGGAGGACGACCAGGTTGCGAATGATGGTTCAACAACCGGCGATGATCGCTGTGTAGTGCCGCTGACTAATGGCAACTACGTCGTGCGAAGCTATAACTGGGGCAACGGAGCCGCGACCGATGCGGGAGCTGTAACATTCGGAAACGGCACGACCGGTACGTCAGGCGTAGTCTCTAATGCGAATTCTCTGGTGGGATCATCGACCGACGATCTTGTCGGCGATGACGAGATACTGCCGCTTCCCAACGGCAACTACGTTGTGGCGATCCCCGACTGGAATAACGGAGCTATGGAAGACGCCGGTGCCGTCGCTTTCGGGAACGGGACTACCGGAGTTTCGGGCGTAGTTTCAGGCTCAAACTCTCTGATCGGCACAAACACTAATGATGAGATCGGCGATGGCCTGACCTTGCTCTCTAACGGTAATTATGTGGCTCGAAGCTCGGAATGGAATGGCGGGAGGGGCGCCGCTACGTTTGGCAATGCTTCGACCGGCGCGATCGGCCCTGTTAGCTCGGCAAATTCCCTCGTCGGCACTTCGCCGAATGACCGCGTCAGCAGCAGCGGAGTTCGTGCGCTCATCAATGGAAACTACGTTGTAGCTAGTCCGAGTTGGGCGAATGCAGGCCTGCCTAATTCGGGGGCGGCAACCTTCGGCAACGGAACTACCGGGATCACGGGCGCCGTATCGCCCGCAAATTCATTGGTGGGCACACAGGCGTCGGACGAGGTCGGGGGGAACATATTCCTAACGCAAAAAGCCGATTACATCGTCAGATCGACATTCTACAACAACGGCGCGATCGTTGACGCGGGGGCGATCTCGCTCGGAAACGGTACCGGCGGCACAATCGGCCCTGTCAACACGACGAACAGTGTGATCGGCAATTCGCCGAACAACAACGGGAGTCTGAGCTTCGCCTACGATCTGATAAATAGTCAGCTTGTCGTCGGCCGCCCGCTCGACAACGTAACGTCACTCCTACGACCCGACGGAGTAACTCCGAGTCCAACGCCTACCCCAACTCCGGTAGCGACGCCAACTCCAACGCCGACGCCAACTCCGTTACCGAGCCCTTCACCGGTTGCGACTCCGACCCCGACTCCGACTCCTACGCCAACACCGAGTCCGAGTCCATCGCCTGCTCAAGGCACTCTCATCGTAACTAAGACGGCGGATACGAACGACGGTTCATGCGATGTCGCGGATTGCAGTTTGCGCGAGGCGATCGCGGCGGCCAACGCCAGCTCTGCAGATGACGTTATTGGCTTTGCACCGGCCGTGTTTTCGACTCCTCAGACGATCACCTTGTCACTTGGAGAAGTGACGACTAACGCCAACAGCGGCTCGCTGACGATCAATGGCCCGGGAAGAGATATTCTCACGATAAGCGGTACGGGCTCGACGCGGATATTTCGCATCATTACCCCGACGACGATCAAGGACATTACGATCACGAATGGCAATCCCGGCATCCTCGCTGGTTCACCCGTGACCCTGATGAACTGCGTGATTCGAAATAACGTTCGTGGCATCGTCAATAGTCAGGCGGTAGGAACGATCATTCAGAATTCTGAGATAAGGAATAACTCAGGATCCAGGGGTGGTGGAATTTTCAACTCAGGTGGCGAAATGACCATCACAAACTCAACGATTGTCGATAATACCGCAACACAATGGGGCGGCGGAATCTATAATGCGGCCTTCAACGTATCCAACGCTACCTTTCTAGGTACGGTTACCATTACTAGCTCGACAATTAGCAACAACTCGGCTCCGTTCGGAGGCGCGATCTACAATGAAGCGAGTAACACCGTCAATCTTCGTCACGTAACGATCGCCGTCAATACGACTGTCGCAGGACCAAATCGCACCGAGGACACGATGGGTTCGAGCGCCGGCGGCGGCGTTTACAATCAAACCGGTAGCAACCCCGGTGTCGTAAACTCACTCAGCACCATATTTGCTGACAATACCGATCCTGGCGGCAGCCCGGATTACTTCGGCACCGTCAACTCTCAGGGATACAACCTGATCGAGAACGCTGCGGGAAGCACAGGTTTTAGTGCGGGAAACAATGACATCATCGGCCTGGATCCAATGCTCGGACCACTGCAAGACAACGGTGGGTCGACCTTTACCCACGCTCTTCTAAACGGTTCGCCCGCGATCGACAAGGGTAACAGCTCCTTGACCGAAGACCAACGCGGATTGGACCGGCCCGTGGACCTCGCACCACCGAACGCAACCGGCGGCAACGGCTCTGACATCGGGGCGTTTGAACTGCAATCTGAACCGACACCGACGCCGACACCTACTCCAACGCCAACGCCGCCGCCGACACCGACACCGACACCGACACCAACACCGACGCCGAGTCCAAGT
>JBGTSR010000031.1:0-13123 GCA_041940165.1 Acidobacteriota bacterium | reverse complement strand
CACGGTCAGCGTCGCCTCGCGAAGATACCGCTTCGCCGCCCGCTCCATCACGGCCTCGGCAAACGCCACGGCCATCGACTTTGTCGCGTTGGAATAGAACGCATTTTCCTTCTCGCTGAAAACGCGACTCGGCGGCTTGCTCTACGCGGGCCGCCTTTTTTTTTCGAATTTATCGAATCGAATCTAGAGCGGTGCGGCACCGCTGGGTAAAGGGGTGCTTGTCGCCGCGGGTCTTTTGGTAGCTGTCCAGGGCTTCGGTGAGAATGCTGCGAGCTTCGTCCGAGCGGTTTTGGGCAATAAGGTTCTCGCCCAAGAGGTGTTTCGTGTAAGCGATCTCCTGGCTCGGTTCCTTGAAGCCCTTCTTGACGCCGTCGAGGGCGGAACGAAGTGTCGCCTCGCCTGCTGAGAGTTCGCCGCTGCGGGTTTGGATCGTCCCCCGAGCCTGATCGAGATATGCCGACACGATGTGGCCCTTGGGGAAGATCTTTTTCTGCAGCTTGTCGATCCGTTCGATCATGTTGCGGGCGTCGTCATATCGGGCTTGGCCGACGAGGCTGTTCGTCATGTGGTACATCATGAACATTCCGAAAACGTTATCCATGCCGATATTTTTTTCAAGGATCGCCTGGCCTTCTAAAAAAGAACGCTCGCTCGCCTTGTAGTCGCCTTTGAAGTTGTAAACCTTGCCGAGGTTCATTCGCGCGATCGCACCCTCGAGCCGCTGGTCGCCGCCAGTGAGTTTCATCTCCGCGAGCGCTTTGTTAAAAAAATCGATACCGGCTTCGATATCGCCCCGGTCGCCGCGGATAGTTCCCAGATTTGCCCATACGATCGGCACCGCGTAGCGATCCTGGCCGGTGATATTGTTGACGTGCTCGACGCTTTCCTGCGTTATGTCCTCGGCTTCCTGATACTTTCCCTGAAACTGATAGATGCTTCCGAGGTCGTTCATCGCGATCGCCAGCCACTTGCTCTGCGAACGGTCCTCGATAACCTTCTTCCGGAGGTAATCGACGGCTTCGCGGTACATCGCTGCTGATTCTTCGTACTTTCCGCTCATCGACAAAATGTCGGCAACGATCACCGAAGCCTGCATTGACCTTACGTTTTTCGGTCCAAGTGCCTCATCGAACTTCGCGATCGACCTTTTCAACAACTGATCGGCCTTCTCGTGCTGGCCCTGATTATTAAACGAGAACGCGAGCGTAAACAGCACCTCAGCCGCGACCTCGGGATCGTCAGCGAGGTCCGTGTCGATTCGTTTTATCGCCTCATCCATCGCCTCGGCAACCGTCGCTTTAAGGTTTCGCTCGGGATTGGACGAAAGCCAGTGCGGATTGTTGAAATTGAGGACGTTCTGCATGTACGCGTTGATCCGAGCGGCTTTTTGGGCCTGTTGCAACGCTCGGTCTCGTTCGGCCGCAGCCACGCGAGATTGCCAGAGCGTAGCGATGACGCCCGCAACAATTGCTAGCAGAACTATCCCTGCGGCAGTCACGCTGATCCGGTTGCGGCGGACGAATTTGCTCGCCCGATAGCCGAACGTGTTCGGCCTTGCGGTCACGGTTAGGCCCTGCATATGGCGGGCGATGTCTTCGGCCAGGTTGCCGGCGGACGAATAACGGCGTTCCGGTTCCTTTCGAAGAGCTTTCAAAACAATATTGTCGAGATCGCCGCGAATGCTGTGCGACGACAACGCTGCATGCGCCGCCCCGGTGCGTCGGGCCAGTTCTTGCCTGGTGTCCGAAGCTCCGGCGTCATCGCTCCTTTCGACGACCGAAGCGGGCGGGCCTGTCGCGATCAAGCTAGAGGGCGACGGCGGCTCTTTATCGATGATCGCGCTGTAGATCTCGCGAAGGTCCCCTTCCTTCTCTTCGAAAGGACGATGTCCACTGAGCAGCTCAAAAAGTACAACGCCGAGGCTGTAGACATCGGACAGCGTGGTCACGCTCTCTCGCCGCAGTTGCTCGGGCGAGGCATACGACGGCGTCATCACTCCCATTTGCGTGATCGTCGCGACATCGGCCGAAGCGTATTCTTTCGAGACGATCTTTGAAATACCAAAGTCGAGCAGTTTCGGAACGCCGTCGTTCGTGACGAGGATGTTGGACGGCTTTAGGTCGCGATGGATGACCGAGTTGCGGTGTGCGAATTCAACTGCGGCACAAACGGTGCGAAACAGATCGAGCCGCGGGTCTAATGCAAGCCTATTCTGCTCGCAATAGACGTCGATCGGCTGACCGTCGACATATTCCATCGCGATGTAGGGCGTGTTGTCGTCGGATGTGCCGGCGTCTAGCAGGCGAGCGATATTTGGATGTTCGAGCGAGGCAAGGATCTCACGCTCCTGCTCGAAATGTCTGCGAAGAGCAGCCGTGTTCATCTCGCGCTTGAGCAGCTTTAGAGCGACTTTCTGCTGAAACTTGTTATCCACGCGTTCAGCGAGATAAACCGCTCCCATTCCGCCGTGACCGAGTTCCCGGATCAGCCGATATGGGCCAATGTCAGTGCCGACGAGGCTTCCGGGCTCGTCAGCGACAAAATCCTTCGAAAATTCGACCGCCGACAACTGCATGAGATCGGACGAATCGTCTTCGAAGACGAGAAGAGATTCGACTTCGGCTCGAACTTTCGGGTCAAGCCCGGCTCCATCGAGATATTTCTCCCGTTCGCCGGTCTCGAGAGCGAGGGCTTCGGCAAGGACATCTTTGATCTTTTTCCATTCTTCGGAATGCATGACTCTAAGTCACCTCGCCTTTATCGGTCTTGCTGGGATATGCGTGGAAACGAAAAAAAATCGGACATCTTTTAGGCCGAATTGAGTTCGCGATAAAGCCACAGCCTGGCCGCCTGCCATTCGCGGCCGACCGTCCGCTCAGAGATGCCGAGATTCTCGGCGATCTCAGCGTTATTCATACCGCCAAAAAACCGCATCTCCACCACCTTGGCCTGCTGCTCGTCGAGCTTTTCGAGCCGATCGAGAGCATCATTTAGGGTCAGCACAGAATCCGCACGTTCTTCGACCGGGATCTGAACGTCGTCGATCGAGAACCGGATCGGCCGGTTGCCGCGTTTTGTGGTCGCGTGCATTCGGGCTAGGTCGATCAATATCTGCCGCATCAGACGTGCCGCGATCCCATAAAAATGGCTGCGATTTTGCCAGTCGACGCCACTTTGCTTGCTGATCCTGATGAACGCCTCGTGGACGAGGGCCGTCGGCTGCAGCGTATGATCCTTCCGCTCACGCGACATCAAAATGCGGGCCTGACGCTTCAGTTCGTCGTAGACGAACGGCAGCAAAAGGTCCTGTGCATCGCGATCACCCGCGTTCCAAGCCTGCAGGATTCGGGTGATCTCAGACTCGCCGTTATTCATATATGGGTTTCGGGGGTGAGTCGATTCTAAACCAGAATGGGCCTAAACTCGAACGATCATGGACTCAGTGGCAGCGCTAATTGGCAGAACGGCCACGGGCGTCGTGCAAGGCTGCCAATGCGCTTACGGGCGATCTTGCCGTAGCCGTTGAAGACAGTGACCTTGTTCTTTTTCATCAGATAGGTCACGCCAGCCGAATTCTTAGATACTACGTCGGACCTGTATTTCTGCACGCCCGTGAAGTCGTACGAGTCCGTACGTGCCGCCCAAACGCGCATCTTTTTCTTTTTCGATGATAGCGACCTTCAAGCCGAGCTGCCCTGCGCGAACCGCCGCGACATAGCCGCCCGGGCCCGAACCGATAATTGTTACGTCAAACTGTTCTGCCAATGTAGTGTCCTCTGATATCTGTTTGAAATACTGGCCAATAGAGAGTTATAGGATACGCGCGCGGATTCGAACAAAACCGGTCAAAATCGGATAAATCTGGCGGTCATCGACCGCTAGCTGCGCGATCCACTCTTCAGGTGTTCGACGAGTCGTCGGAGTTCCACAGTTCGCGGGTCTTCAGGCCCATATTGAGACGCTGCCGCCTCGAGTGCGAACATAAGATGCGATCGAGCATCAGTGCGCTGGCCCAATTCTAGAAGACACTGGCCAAGGGCGGATCCGATCTCGATCCGTCGTGGATCGTTCACCGACAAAACGCGGTTGCCGATCTCGTTTGCTTTCCGCAGTTCGACTTCAGCTTCTCTCAACCTTTTCAGTCCAAGAAGCGAGCGTCCTGCCGTAAGAAGAGATCCGACATAATTGCGGTTTTCCATCCACTTGATCCGTTCAGCGATCTCGATCGCCGAGCGGGAAAATGATAGGGCCTGGTCATAGTGTTTCAAACCGAAGTGTGCGCGGCTGAGATAGAATCGGGCAATTACGAGGTTAAGCGAATCTCCGAGTTCTTTCTCGTAAGTCCGTTCGGCTTCAGCGAGAGGACCAAGAGCCTCCTCAAAATTTGCCCTTGATAGCAGAAGATCGCCGAGATTGGTCTGAACGTCAGCGAGATCTGTCGGCGGACGCTTCGGCTGCGAACGAAATATGTCGATCAGTTGCGTGAGGATCGGTTCGGCTCCATCAAGATCGCCAGAAAACAGCTTCGACCGGGCCAGCGAAAGCTTGTAGTATGGACAGTCTGCTTCAACAGGGTCGGGTATTGCCTCGCAGATAGCGATCGACTCTGCAAGTATCGTTTCCGCTTCCGGATATCTACGTTGCCGCACGCGGATCTCGCCTAGTCCGAACAGAGCAAAGGAACGAGCCTCACTTCCCGAAGGAAACTCATTTCTTTCCAGCCCGATAGCCTGCAACCAGAGCCCTTCTGCCTCATCGAACTTCGATTGCAGTACCAGGCTCTCGGCGAGGTATAGCATACACATGACCTTGTGCTTGTCGTAGCCCGGATGCAGGTCCGCTAGGATCGAACAAGCCTCACGGAGCCGAACTTCAGAACTTTGCGGCAAGCCGAGCTTATTGTATGTATGGCCGATCGTTGTCAACGAGATCGCCTTCAATTCCGGCTGGCCAGTAAACTCCTTTTCGATACGCAAGGCAGCATCGTCGAGTACTTCGAGGACACTCGCGTTCTTGCCTTTAGATTGTGGTGCGGCTGCGGACAGTATGCTTTGAAGAAATGTATTGAGTTGTTCCGTTTTGTCGCGCTCGGACTTTGCCTGGTCACGTTCGGCGGCGGCGACATTTGCCTGCCAAGCCGTGGCAAAGATCCCGCCGATCAAAAGCAGGGCGATCGTGGCCGCGGAGGCAACGCCGATCACATGCCGCCGAATAAATTTTGAGGTTCGGTACGAAAACGAGTCTTCAGCGGCGGTGATTGGCAGACCGCCGAGATGACGAATGATATCGCTGGAAAGCTGCTCGACCGACCCGTATCTGCGCTCCGGCTCCAAACGTATCGCCGTCAAAACGATCGCGTCGAGATCGCCGGCAAGCAGACGGCTTTGCTTTTGTGCCGCACGGTCTGAGTCTTGGCGCGTCTTCTCAACTACCTTTGCGCTCGGCTTCAAGGGCCCGGAGCCCGAGTTCGGGTCAAGGAGTTTGTTTAGTGCCATGGAATCATGGTCGTACGGCCGAGTACCCGTCAACAATTCGTAAAGGACTACGCCGAGGCTATAAACATCTGACGCTGCCGTGATCGGCCCGCCGCTTAACTGTTCCGGCGGAGCGTACGCCGGCGTTAGCGCCCGGAAATTGGTCGCCGTAACGTCGTTGTGATCGAGGTCGAGAATTTTGGCTAAACCAAAATCCAAAAGCTTCACCTCGCCGTCCGGCGTCACGATGACATTCGACGGTTTTAGGTCGCGATGGACGATCAGATTATGGTGTGCGTATGAAACGGCGCGACAAACCTCGAGGAATAAAGTAAGGCGTTTTTCGATGTCAAGGCCGAGCTCGTCGGCATGTTCCAAAAGCCTATTGCCTTCGACGTACTCCATCACAAGGTACGGCAGGCCGTCTTCTGAAACGCCACCGTCGAGAAGCCGAGCGATGTTAGGGTGTTCGAGGCGGGCTAATATCTGACGTTCCTGACGAAACCGTTTTATCGCTTCGCGGCTCGGGAACGCCGACCCCAAGATCTTGATGGCGACCTTTTGTTCGAACTCGCCGTCGGACCGCTCGGCCAGAAAGACTGCGCCCATCCCTCCGCGGCCGATCTCTCGAATTATGCGGTAATGCCCGATCTGCCGGCCAACGATGTTTGGTGATTGCGCAGGTGAGAGTCCGATGAGCGAGAGAGCGCTTTCCTCGATGAAGTCACCGGCATCGCTGTCGGAGACCAAAAGCGCTTCGACCTCGTCACGGATCAGGGGATCGTCACAGCAGAGTTCGTCGAGCCGCTCCGACCTCTTTTCGGGATCGAGGGGCGCTACCTCGACAAAGATCTTCTTAATTCGCTGCCATGCCTCAGCTTGCATCGCGTCATTCCTTCAAGCGGTTATAGAGCCATGCCTTGGCGATCTGCCAGTCACGTTTTACGGTGGATTCCGAGACCTTCAGGGCATGGGCCGTCTCTTCGATCGTCAGGCCTGCAAAGAAACGAAGCTCGACGATTTGTGCCTGCTGTGGGTCAAACCCTGCGAGTTCTGCCAGTGCCTCGTCTAGCGAGACGATGTCGATGTTCTCGTTCGAGCCAAAGCTGACGGCCTTGTCGAGTGCGATCGTCCTGATACCTCCGCCGCGTTTCTGAGCATTGCGGTCGCGGGCGTGATCGACGAGGATGCGACGCATCACGCGGGCTGCGGTCGCAAAAAAGTGGGCGCGGTTCTGCCAGGTGACATTCTCCCAGTCGACGAGTCGGAGATAAGCCTCATGGACGAGGGCCGTCGCCTGAAGCGTATGGTCGGCACGTTCGTTTCGCATATAGCCGTGTGCGAGACGCCGCAGCTCATCGTACACGACGGCCAGAAGCCGCTCGGGTGCAGTTTCATCACCTGCGGTGATCGCCTGCAACATCTGCGTGACGTTCTGGTCGTCTGGCATATCGAAACTAACGGATTATACGCCGAAAGTAACAAAAAATAGAAAAAACTGCCCCATGTGACCCAATTTGCTCCGCGATCCCGCCTTGTACGGCAAAAGTCAGGAAATTTTTTAACCGGAAGGTGAAACCAATGGAAAAGATATCGTCAAACCACGCAATTCTTATAGCTGTTGTCCTAGCGATCACGTTTACGGCTCTCGTCGGCCTGAATTTTCCTGGTCTGGCCGAAAGCCCGAACGGCGTGGGCGGCAATTCGGGCTTTCGGGAACAGACCGCAGATGACGCCCAGCACCCTACAGCGGCTGGGGATCTGAATTGGCACACCTTCGCCGGCAGTCCATTCAATGACAAGGGCAACGGGGCCGTCGTCGACGATTTCGGCAATCTATTTATTTGCGGTGAAGGCGCCGGCGTCGGTCTCGAGGGCTATCTCGCCCGCATGAACTCTTCGACGGGGGCGATCGTCTGGACGGCCCCTATCGGCGGTCCGGGTACGGACGCGGTCGGCGGCTGCGTAACCGACGCCGCGGGCAATCTCTACATTACCGGTATAAGCAATGCCGCGTGGGGCAGCCCCGTTCGGCCGTATTCAAGCAATTTCGATGGTTTTGTCGCAAAGATCAACCCGGCGAACGGAGCCGTGGTCTGGAGTACGTTCATAGGCGGAGCCGGAGCCGACTTTGTCTATTACCTAGATGGGCCCGATACCAACGGCAATCTATACGTCGTAGGCGAATCGAATGACACCTGGGGAACCCCAATTCGGCCGTATAGCGCGGGGCAGGACGCCACCGTAATGAGCATAAATGCCGACACCGGTGCGATCAATTGGCACACATTCCTGGGTGGCAATTTCACCGACGTTGGATTTAGTATCGTGCTTCGCGACGGCAACATCTACGTGACCGGCTACAGCAACGACCCGTGGGGCACGCCCGTCCGTCCATACACGCACTTCCAGGATGCTTTTGTCGCCCGTCTCGATGCCGCTACCGGAGCGCTCGGATGGAACACATTCCTCGGCGGAATGTTCAATGACGTCGGTCAGGGCATAGTCGCCGACTCAAGCGGCAATCTTTATGTGACCGGCGAGAGTATCCAGGGCTGGGGCACGCCGATCAATCCGGCGGGCACCGGTTTTGGATCGACGTATGGAGCCAGGCTAGACGCTGCTAACGGTGCGTTGGTCTGGAACACATTCTTCGGCGGTAACTCGGGATTTCATGTAAGTCGCGACATGGCCATCGACCCGGCCGGCAACCTTCTCATCACAGGTATCAGCGGCGCAACGTGGGGTTCGCCGATCAGGCCATATTCCGCGGGCGATGACGCCTACGTCGCCAGCCTAAGTCCGACAGGGTCGATGAACTGGAGCACATTCCTCGGCGGCAGCGGCAACGATCGGGGCCTTGCTATCACAACCGACGGCTCCGGAAACGTTTATGTAACCGGCGAGAGCAACGCTACGTGGGGCACACCGCTACAGCCCTATAACGCCGGTCCGGACGTTTTTGTAGTACGTCTAGAGACGGGCGGCGGGCCCGCACCATCACCGTCTCCGACGCCGTCGCCGAGCCCAACCCCCACATGTCCGATAATCACTCCTTCTAATAAGGTCAGCTGGTGGAGGGGCGAGGGCAACGCCGTTGATTCGGCAGGCTCGAATAACGGTAGTCTCGTCGGGGGGACGACGTTTGCGCCCGGACGAGTAGGGCAGGCGTTCAGCCTCAACGGAACGGATTCGGGAGTCACGATCCCACATAACCCAAATCTTGATTTTAATGCCCCAGGGTTTTCGGGTGAGTTCTGGATGAAATCCAACGGTGCTCCGGCGGGCCAAGTACTCCTGATGGATAAGTCGCACGGGTTTGTCGATTCGACCGGCTGGGCATTTCAGTCAGATCCCTCTGCCACAAGCATAGCCTTCTTTATGGGGGTCGGAGGTGGCGGCTCAACTAACTTCGTCGGCGTCGGCTCGTCGGTAAATCCGTTTGACGGCAACTTCCATCACATCGCTGGGACTTGGGATGGAAGTAACATTCGCCTTTACGTTGATGGCGTACTCCAAGGCACTCAGCCATTGACGGCTCCAGTAAATAATACCCGGCCCGTGAACATCGGATATTCATGGGGAGGTGGATTTGCCCAACGGCGATTCAACGGGATCATCGACGAGGCCGCGATCTATGCGCGCGCTCTTACCGAAATAGAGATTCTCGGCGCCGCCGGTATTTGTCTGCCTACACCAAGTCCAACACCAACACCAACACCAACACCAACTCCAACTCCAACGCCAACTCCGACTCCGACTCCAACACCGTCGCCGAGCCCGACGCCGACCGTAACTCCGAGTCCCACGCCTACGGTCGCACCTAGTCCAACACCCACGGTCGCGCCTAGCCCAACTCCGACGGTCGCGCCAAGTCCGACTCCAACGGTCGCACCATCGCCGACGCCTACGGTGGCTCCGTCGCCAACCCCAACTGTCGCTCCGTCGCCGACTCCGACAGTGGTGCCGAGTCCAACTCCGACTCCGAGTGGTACCAGGAACATTCGTGTGATCAACGCCGCGGGTATTCCGGGCGGGACGGTCACTGTGCCGATCGTGATCGACGCGTTTGGGAATGAGTCTTCGACTAGTTTCTCTGTCGGCAGGGCGAACACGCCCGTGATGGCCCCCGACGCGATGGACGTGCTGACGAATCCGGTGGTGACGATCGGAAGCGGCGTTCCGGCTGGTTCGAATCTGGGCACGAATCTCAACCAGGCTCCGGGCAGCGTGGGAATTCTCGTCGATTCGACGAATACTTATGCCGCGGGCACTCGGGAGATCGTCAGGATCACCTACAACATCCCGGCGAACGCTCCGCTCGGCTTGTACGCGATAACCTTCGCGTCGACGCCGACCGTCCAAAGCGTTTCGAACGCCGCCGGAGCATTACTCCCGACGAACTACGTCGCGGGCTTTGTCCAGGTCGGGGCGACCGCTGCAGGAGTCGAGGTCTCGGGCCGAGTCCTCACGCCTGACGGCCGTGGTATCCGCAATGCTGTGGTTGTGATGACCGATTCGACCGGAACACTGCGATACGCCACAACAGGCTCGTTCGGCCACTACCGATTCGAAGACGTCGAGGCCGGTTCGGCGATCATCGTCGGCGTCCAGTCGAAACGGTTCCGCTTCGCCCCTCGGCTGATGTCGATCACCGACAGCGTCGACAACATCGACTTCGTCGCATTGGAATGATCACTAAGCTCCAATTCGACACTGCGGGCGGCTTGCTCTACGCGGGCCGCCCCGTTTTACCTGGCATTACGCCTGAGTTAACGCGTTTCTGGACAGAGGTTTACACATAATCGGGATTGTAGTAGTGTTGGGTAGATATTTTTCCTACACATTTTGACGGAGTAGCGGTTTGCGGCCGATCGGCTCGGGTCCGAAGGATCCCTGATCGAGGCGCGGTTCGTATGCAAATTATTATGGCGATCCGAGGGATAAAAGAATCGACATCGATAGGTCTTTTGCTTGTCACGGCATTTCTAGCATGTGCCGCGAACATCAGCGGACAAACAGCACAGTCGGGAATGACCGTTGGCGACCCTGTAACCCCGACGATATCGAAGCCCGCGTCGGAACTGCCGGCCTTCCGGCTCGCGGATGATGTGATCAGGGAAGTCAACCCGCGCGTTACTCACGATGCCGAGGAGAAGCGAAGACGCACCAAGGAACACACGTTCGGTCCGGAACAGATAGGCGAACCCGATCGGCTCGCGATCTTGCAGTCGCTTACTGTTCCCTCGGCCTTTAATGCCTTCAATACTCCGATCCTGAATTTCAACGGGTTGGGTTTTACGAACGTAAACCCGCCTGACACTGTAGGCGATGTTGGCCCGAATCATTACGTTCAGTCGGTCAACGCATCAGGTGGCGCTGTTGTTCAGATATTTAATAAGACGACTGGAGCTACGATAGGCAGTTCTTTCTTTATGGACTCTCTTTCGACTACGGCTCCGTGCAACAGCGGGTTGGGCGATCCGATAGTTTTATATGACCAAGCCGCCGATCGCTGGCTGCTGAGTGAGTTTTCGTCTAGCGGCAACCGCCTGTGCGTTTACATCTCGACCTCAGCGGATCCAAGCGGGACATATTTTGCCTATGCGTTTACGGCTCCGGGTTTTCCCGATTATCCCAAATATGGCGTCTGGCCGAACGCCTATTATGTTTCGACAAACGAGACCAGCCCTGCCGTTTATGCCTTGAATCGAACTAACATGCTCACGGGCGCGGCGGCCACGTTTATTCGCTTTACCGCCCCGGCCCTCAGCGGTTTCGGGTTTCAGGCCCTGACGCCCGCCGATGTGGACGGAGCGGTCGGGCCCGCGTCCAATGCCCCCGGGCTGTTCATGCGGCATGTGGACGACGAGATCCACAGTCCCCCGGGAACGCCAGGCGGTGATAGTTTGCAGATCTGGGCATTCACACCTAATTTCACCACGCCGGCAAGCTCGACTTTCGCTCTGCTAACCACGGTCAATTCGCCAGAATCGGCTCGGGTCGACGTCAAGCCTGATGTTGCCCGATGGCGGCCCGATATTCCCGACATTTTTCCGGAGTTTGACTCAACGCTTTGCGGCCAGTCCTCATTCTCGTGCATGGGTATGCCGGGTGTCCTTCAGGCGGCGGGCAATTCGCTTGACCCGCTTCGCGAGGTCATTATGCACCGCCTGGTCTATCGTAACTTTGGAACCCACGAGACTTTGATAGGCAATTTTGTGACGGACATTGGTTCGGACATCGGCGGCGTTCGTTGGTTCGAGCTAAGGAGAGTTGGTGCGGGTTCATGGGCTCTGCACCAAACCGGCACCTATTCGCCGACCACAACGGACAACAGATGGATGGGCGGTATCGCGATGGATGGCGCTGGCAACATCGCTCTTGCCTATAATGTCTCGAGTCAGACGATCTTCCCGTCGATCCGCTACACCGGCCGCCTCGCGACAGACACCCTTGGGGTGATGACACAGGCCGAAACCGTTCTAGGGGCGGGTTCGGCAAACAACGGTAGCAATCGGTACGGCGACTACTCTTCGATGAGTGTAGATCCAAGCGATGATTGCACCTTCTGGTTCACTGGCCAGTTCAACACCGCGTCGAGTTGGAGCACGCGAATTTCGAGCTTCAAATTCGATGCCTGTGGAGGAGCGACTCCCAACTCGGTCAGTCTGACGGCTCTCGGTTCGCAGGTGTGCCAGAATTTCGACACGCTTGCAAATACCGGGACCTCGAGCACGACACCTGCCGGCTGGTTCCTTAGCGAGACCTTAGCAAATGCCAATACGCTCTACACGGCAAACAACGGTGCTAGTAATACCGGCGATACATTTAGTTTTGGTGCCACGGCAAGCTCTGAACGAGCTTTCGGGGGCCTGCAAAGCGGATCGCTGAATCCGACGATCGGAGCCGCTTTTACTAATAATACCGGCCAAACGATAAACTCACTCCAAATATCGTACACGGGCGAACAGTGGAGAATTGGCACCCTCGGGCGGGTTGATCAACTTGATTTTGAGATAAGTACAGACGCAACGAGTCTCACGACAGGCACTTGGACGGCCGTGAATAACCTGGATTTCGTCGCCCCTACCACAACGGGCACGGTCGGCGCGCTGGACGGGAATGCAGCGGCAAATCGAACCGCGGTCTCGAATACTATCGCAGGACTGAATATCCCGAACGGGGCCACATTCTGGATCAGGTGGAATGACTTGAACGCGACCGGAGCTGATGATGGCCTAGGAATCGATGATTTTTGCATAACACCAAACGGCGCGGTTCCCACGCCGACACCAACGCCGACGCCGACACCGACTCCAACACCGACGCCGACGCCAACGCCGACGCCGACGCCGATGCCAACGCCGACACCTACGCCGACACCTACGCCGACACCGAGCCCAAGCCCGTCGCCGAGTCCAAGTCCATCACCGAGTCCGAGTCCGTCACCGAGTCCGAGTCCATCACCGAGTCCGTCTCCGTCTCCAACGGTGACACCGACGCCGACACCGACACCGACTCCAACACCGACGCCGACGCCAACGCCGACGCCGACGCCGATGCCAACGCCGACACCTACGCCGACACCTACGCCGACACAGAGCCCAAGCCCGTCGCCGAGTCCAAGTCCATCACCGAGTCCGAGT
>JBGTSR010000030.1:0-13530 GCA_041940165.1 Acidobacteriota bacterium | reverse complement strand
CGACGCCGAGTCCAAGTCCGAGTCCGTCGCCGGTGGCAACACCTACTCCGACGCCGACACCGACACCGACTCCGACGCCAAGTCCGAGTCCGTCTCCAAGTCCGAGTCCGAGTGCTTCGCCGAGTCCTTCGCCTAGTCCGACGCCGAGCGGGTTGACGCTGTTCATTACGGATGTGACTGGAAATGAAGGAGATGCGGGATTGAAGGCGTTCTCGTTCGACGTGATCCTGTCGTCGAGGCCTCCCGCGGGCACGACGGTCTCGATCAACTACGCGACCGAGAACATCACCGCGACCGCCGGCAGCGACTATCAGCCCGCGAACGGCACTCTGACGTTTTCGCAGTCGACCGAGCCTCTGCAGAGGATCACGGTCAACGTCGTTGGCGATACGGTCTTCGAGCCGAACGAATCGTTCATGGTCAAGCTTTCGGGCCTGTCGGTGACCGGCGGCACGAACGTCATCGTCACGAAATTCGACGGCATCGGTGTGATCTTCAACGACGATCCGAATCCTTCGGGCTCGCCGACACCGACGCCGACTCCGCCCTCGGGCCGTGTCGAAGGCGATGTCGTAGACGCCAGCGGCGGGCCGAATGGCGACAGTGCCGTTCTAGCGAACGACGTCAGCGTCATTCGCCAGATACTGCTCGGCACGATGTCGATCGCCAACGCCGCACAGTTCCAGGCGGCTGACGTCAACCTCGACGCCAACAACGGCTGCGGCAACGGAATGCTCGATGCCGGAGACGTGACGGTGATACGCCGATACAACCTCGGCGAACTCGCCCTCAAGCCGGTCTGCGGGCCGACCGGCCCAGTCACGGCTTCGCGTCGTTACCGGTTCACCACAGAAAGCATTGCCGCCCCGCCGGACGTCAATGCATTGGAATAGAATGCTTTTAAGGCGGCTCGTGTAATTCGGGCCGCCTTTTATCCATAGAAAAACGGCGGGCCGGAGACCAAACCGGACCGCCGTTTCGTTTTTAGGAGTTCTAGCTAGCCGACGAGGAGTTCTTCGTTCTCGGTCAAAAGGGAATTGAGCGAATGCGAATCCGCGTGACGCCGTTTGAGCAATGCCTCGGCAAGCTGAAAAAGCGGTGCGGGTATCTCGGCCGCCTCGACCGTGCCTTCGGCCTGCGGATAGTGCGAGTAGAACTCGACCTCCGCCGAACAGAATTCACAGTCGGCCATGTGTTTTGAGATCTCACGGCTCCGAGAGCGGACAAGATCGCCGTTCTGAAAGTCGAGAAGTTCGTTCGACGTGGGGCAACCCTCGTTTTTACAGAAAGAATCACTCATTCCTTTTTGCATAGATGGACGGAAAAAACTTGGCATCCCGTTGGACACACTCCGCCCGAACCTCGACGGATGACCCTCTTCGTGCTACATCAAATACAAATCCATAATGGCCGATTCCTTCCAAAACTCACCAGGCGAAATCGTCAAAATTCCGACGATAAAAGGGTTTGCGAGTGTTTGACATGCGTTAAAACAATAATATTTTCAATCACTTAGCTCGCGTGTATAAAAAATATACAAGAGTGCAAAAAATGGTTGAACAGACGGCTGGGAATTGTTACTATCTTAACTGTAGGAAGTGAGAGGAACCCAATCTCTCACGACCCCAATTACGGATCGGCAAGAAAAGGCTCGGAGCCGAGACCGCCACTTTCTACCCTAGAAAAATCGCTTGCAGATAAAAAGACCACAACCGTGGTGCGCCAAACGCGCATCGAAGCCCGGACTCGTTCGACCGAACGAGTTTTCGAAAAGGGGAATTAAGGTTTTTTAGGCTTTGCTATCGGCAGCGATCCGAACGATATCGATCGGATAGGCTGATTTATGAATGAAGTGACAACCAAGAAGAAGACCTCGGTCATGACAAGGCATCGGCAGATCAAGGTGGGCAAATGGAACGAAAGCCTAACCAACTCGGACGTAAACCAGATCTGGACAGAGCTGCACAGGATCGTTTCCTCACACCCACTTGTAAGAGCTTCGAAACGAGCCGGCTTCCTCGTCGAAGAAGGCAAGCAGAACGCTTACACCGATCTGACGCAGGAGCTTTTTGTCGCGCTGCTGAGCAAGGACCGCTTTCAACACTACATCGATACGTCGATGTCGGATGCCGAGATCGAGGCCGAGATCAGCCAGATCGAACTGACCAACATGCTCACGGCTGAGCTGCGAAAGCGGTATCCCGAGAGCTATCGTCTGGCACGACGAATCTCTACGTTGATCCAGTCGAGCGACTCATTCAAACGTTTTGACAACGTCGACAATCCGGAAGCTCACCGCCGCCTCGCCGACCGCCTCTATGGCCTCTCAAGCTGGGGGATCAAGAAGGTCCATCGCGACGTTCAGGAAATGGACGAACGCGTAAAGGCGGTCGCCTTCTACGGACGCGACACGCGAATGGTCGGCTGTACGGGCGACGCACAGATCGTCATCAGCAATCCGGAACTGGAAAAACTCATCATTAGAGTCTTTAAAGCTATAGACTCGCCGGTCGACGTGCGTAGCCTGCGCTCATTTGTAATGTCGCGGCTGCCGATCATGGATATTCATCTCGTTCCGGTAGGCAGCGGCACCGACAGCGATGACGACGACAGGATGCCGTTCGAGTTTACGGACACGCGTGAGACGCCCGAGCAAGGGCTGCTCCGCAACGAGGCCGAGATGGCCGCCGCTAACTGCGTCGATGATTTTCTTCAGCAGTTGAGCAAGGCGGTCCGCGGTAAGCAAAAGCAGTACGACCGGATGATCAACGTACTGTGGCACTGCTACCTGATCTCAGATTCGGGTACGCAGCTCGAGGTCGCCGAGATGCTCGGGGTATCGGATTCGCTGGTTTCGGATTACCGGAAACGCATCGAGGCAAATCTACAGCAGCTATCGTTCACCGGAGTCAACGAAGCGAGACAGTTCGAAAAGGCCCTGCGAATGCAGGTCAAAAAGATGATCACGGTCGAGAAAGAACTCGTGATCTGAGCAGCGGCATCGCAGAGGGGCCGCTCGGCGAAATGAAAAGCAGAGAGCGACTTCAAAATGTTTACGGGCTGCTCAAGCGTGCGATCGTTCCCGGGCTGAAATATTCGCAGACGGTTTACGAAGACGTGCTCAATGCCGTCATTCCGCAGCGGGCCGTGTGGCTTGACGTCGGATGCGGGCATCACATGCTGCCGCCGTGGCGGCTTGAGCAGGAACGAGAATTAACGGGCCGAGCCGAAAAGCTCGTGGGGCTCGACGTCGATCTGCCGTCGCTCATCAAACACCGGACGATCAGCAAGCGAGTCTGCGGCGTTGCCGACAACCTGCCATTCGAGGACGAATTCTTTGACGCGGCGACCGCGAACATGGTCGTCGAACACCTCGACGATCCGCGGACGCAGTTCGCCGAGATAAACCGCGTGCTCAAGCCGGGCGCGCGATTTACGTTTCATACGCCGAACGAGCGTGGATACTTCGCGGTCGCAAGGCGTTTGCTGCCCGGAAAACTGGCGAAAAAAGCTGCTGCGATGCTCGATGGCCGCGGCGGCGAAGACGTTTTTGAGGTGCACTACAAAGCCAACAGCCAGGAAAAGATCGAGCGGATCGCGGACGAAACCAATTTCGAGGTCGAGCAGATCAGATTCGTGAGTTCAGACGCTGTTTGTGCGATCGTGCCGCCGCTGGCCGTCGCCGAACTCGTCTGGATCCGACTGCTGATGGCGAAAAGCCTGCGGCGATTGAGAACGAACCTGATCGTCACGCTCAGGAAAAAGGGAACGGAGGAAACGGCCTAGGACTCGATGGCGACGCGATCGGAGAGTTTTGATTACAGCCCGTTGAGCGGCCGCAAGGCGGCCGGTGAAGAGCCGTCTTCGCTAAAGCCTCCGCGACGCCGCGAGCAGGAAGGAGAGCCCAAGCCTACCTCGACCGAACCCGCTCCGATACCTGATACGGTTAGCGAGCCGACGCTGTCCGGCGAAACGGTGATCCGTCGTCGCAGACGATCGAAAAAGAAAGACACGACGATGCTGAAGAACGACCGCTGGCTCGTTCGAAGCGGGCATTTTGCGACGTACATCGCACTGTATCTCTTCACCTTCATGGTGTTCTTCCGGCCTTACGAGATCGTGCCTGGGCTGGAATTCCTGGCGTCAACGGCTATCTATTTTGCGATCGCGACGCTCGTCTTGTACGTGCCCAGCCAGATCGCTACCGAGGGCAATCTGACAATGCTCTCGACCGAGGTCAAGGCCGTGCTGGCACTGACCGCCCTTTCGCTCGTGACGATGCCGATCGCTCGCGATCCGGCGATGGCGTGGAAGACGTTTGACGAGCCGTTCATTAAGGCGGTCGTCATATTCATCGTGCTCGTTAACGTAGTCCGCACGCGGGCACGGCTGATGGGTCTGATCTGGCTTTCTCTAGGCATCGGCGTTTATCTCGCGTCCGAGACGATCAGGATGTACATGGCCGGCGAGTTCGCGATCGAAGGCTATCGCGTCGCCGTCTCGCACGTAAAAGGCATCTTCGGCAATCCGAACGACATGGCGATCCATTTCGTCGTGATGCTGCCGATACTCATCACGCTCGGGATCGCCTCGCGAAGCTTTGCGATGCGGCTGGTTTACTGGTCGATGACCGGACTCTTCCTGGCGGCGACGTTATTCACATTCTCGCGCGGAGGATTTCTCGGGCTGATGGCCGTCGGGGCGACGCTTGCGTGGAAGCTCGGGCGCAGGTCGCGTGTCAAGGTCTCGGTCGCGTCGATCGTCGTGGGTATAGTCTTCATGATCCTCGCGCCGGGAAATTACGGAATTCGTTTGCTTTCTATCTTTATTCCGTCGCTCGATCCCGTGGGTTCGGCCGGTGCGCGGCGCGAAGGCCTGTTGACGTCGATCATCGTTACGATCCGCAATCCGTGGGGTATCGGCATCGGCAATTCACCTACGTTCGGGGCGCATAATCTGCAGACTCACAATGCCTATACGCAAGTTTCGTCGGAACTCGGGATTCTAGGCCTTATTGCGTATCTAATCTTCATTGTCAGCCCTCTTCGCAAGCTGGGGGCGATCGAGCGCTCGAACTACGCAGCCGATAAATACGACTGGTTCTATTACTTGGCGATCGGCTTGCAGGCGAGCATCGTTGGCTATATGGTATCGAGCTTTTTTGCGTCGGTGGCCTATAACTGGTTTATTTACTATCTGATAGCGTATGCGGTCGCTTTCAGACGGATCTATGCGGTCGAGCACGGATTGACCGATGCAGATGTAAAGGCCGATCCATTGTGGAATCGGCAGGCCGTTTCGGAAACATGATATTTTCTGCAGAGCAGATCGTATTCTGGATGTGCATCGCCCTGATGGGCTACGTGTACGTAGGCTACCCGGCGCTTGTGTGGGCGTTTAGCCGCTTATTCCCGCGAGAGGTTCGCCGGGGCGAGGTCGAGCCGACCGTTACCGTGCTGATCACCGCGTACAACGAAGCGAACGCTATCCGCGCAAAACTCGAAAACACACTCGCCATCGATTACTCGGCGGAGAAGCTCGAGATCATCGTGGCGTCTGATGGTTCGACCGACGGAACGGACGCGATCGTCGCGGAGTTTGAAGATCGCGGCGTAAAGCTCGTCCGCAAGGAAGGCCGTGCCGGAAAGACCGCGACGCAGAATCACGCCGTCGAGAAGGCCTCGGGCGAGATCATTCTTTTTTCGGACGCGACAACGGTCTACGGGCCGGAAGTTATTAAAACGATCGTTCCGTATTTCGCTGATGACAGTATCGGCTGTGTCGCCGGGCGACTGATATACGTCGACGACGCGAGCACGAATGTCGGCACGGCCGCCAAAAGCTATTGGGGATACGAGACATTTATTAAGATCGCCGAAAGCCGGGCGTGTTCGCTGATCGGCGCGTCGGGGTGTTTGTATGCAGTGAGGCGTTCGGCGTACGAACCAATGTATCCGGAAGCATGCTCGGACTTCTTGATCTGTACGACCGTCTTTCGAAGCGGGCTAAGGAGTGTTTTTGCACCAGAAGCGGTTTGTACAGAGGAGACCAATCGCGACGTTGGCCACGAACTAAAGATGCGCGTTCGCGTGATATCGCAAACGCTGACCGACCTGTGGCGAAACCGCGATATGCTCAATCCGTTCAAGAGCGGCTTTTTCGCCATCGAACTCATCTCGCACAAACTGCTTCGTTACGCGGTGCCGTTCATTCTTATTGCAGCATTCTTCTCGACCGCGGCCTTGTCGGCGGTTTCGCCGTTTTACACACTGCTTCTAGCTCTTCAAACGGCCTTTTATTTGACCGCACTGGCCGGATTGCTGCTCGAAAGGATCGGCCGACGCATCGGCCCGCTGGCGATGCCGCTTTATTTTGTTCTCGCAAATTACGCGTCGGTTGTGGCATTCTATAAATTCCTCCGCGGCGAGACTTACGCTCGCTGGGAGCCCATCCGCGAAGCTCGTTAGCTTCAAAAATGCAGGTACAACGTCAAAAAAGCAGACAGATCCGAAAACGGATCGGCCGGAACGTTCTCGCGACCGGGCGCCGTATCTCTGTCGTAATAACCGTCCATAACCGCGGCGAGTTCATTCGCGAAACACTCGAATCGGTGATCGCACAAAAGTTTCGCGAGCACGAGATCATCGTCGTGAACGACGGCTCTGACGATACCGAGGTTCTCGAGCGCGAAATGAACATGCGGATCGAGGACGTGACGTATATCCGTCAGCGATACGCGGGCGAGGGAGCCGCACGCAATACCGGAATTGAGAACGCCACCGGTGAGATCATGGCTTTTCTTCAGGCTGGAGACCTCTGGGATCCGGAACTGCTCGCGAAGCAATACGTCCTTATGCAGCGTGGCAGTTACGACGTGGTGAGCTGCGATGCGGCGCTGTTTGGAGATAATTCACCGTACCGGCGCAACTTCTCAGACCGGCATCCGACGCTTATCGAGTCCGATTCCATCAGCCTGATCGAGCGACGGAGCAATGTACTCATCTCGGGTTCGCTTGTTCGGCATTCGATGCTGCTCAAGGCGGGAAGCTTTGAGACAGGCGGACTCGCAAAGCCAGGCTTGCACCTTTGGGTTCGTATCGCCAAATGCGGAGGAAAGTTTGGTTTTCAGCCGAAGCAGTTGGTCAAGCGGCGCGTGTTTCCCGGCGAAGCGTCAGACCGCATGACTCTGCTCGAGAATGAAAGGGAAGTCCTCGAACGGCTTCGCGACACTCTCGAACTTGATCCAAAGGAACTCTCAGCCGTCGGCCGACGACTTGCCGATGTCGAGGCCGAGATCGCCATCCGACAGGGAAGCAGCTTCTTGCGCAGTGGCGATCACTCAGAAGCTCTCTCTGCATTTCGTGTTGCGAGCCATCACCAGCCTACGCTTAAAATGAAAGCCATCACATGGCTCACCCGCGTCTCGCCAAAAACGGCCTTAAGAATTGTCGGTCAGGATGCATTGCAAAACTCCGAGCGTCCTTACGGCAGTGCCTAAGTTTTTATCCATCACACATTTGAACTAAACTTCCGCTATAGCTATGAATGCGGAAGCGAAGCGGCTCGCCGAGGCGGACGCCCGCACACGGAACTGGAAACGTTGGGGCCCGTACCTGAGTGAGCGTGCCTGGGGCACCGTGCGCGAGGACTATTCGGCCGACGGGTCGGCGTGGGAATATTTCCCGCACGATCACGCGCGTTCGCGAGCATATCGCTGGAATGAGGACGGGATCGCCGGCATCTGCGACCGCCATCAGAATCTTTGTTTTGCGATCGCGTTGTGGAACGGCCGCGATCCGATACTGAAAGAACGCCTTTTCGGTCTGACCGGCAACGAGGGAAACCACGGCGAAGACGTCAAAGAGCTTTACTACTATCTCGACTCTACGCCGACGCACTCGTACATGAAATGCCTGTACAAGTACCCGCAGGCAGAATTTCCTTACCGGCAACTCGTCGAAGAGAACCGCCGCCGGACGCGAAACGATCCGGAGTTCGAGCTGATCGACACCGGAGTTTTTGACGAAGATCGATATTTCGACGTTTTCGTCGTGTATGCCAAGGTCGACATCGACGACATTCTCGTCCGCATCACCGTCGCCAATCGCGGCCCCGACGAAGCCGAACTCCATCTGCTGCCAACCCTCTGGATGCGCAACACTTGGGTCTGGTCGGGCGGCGAACCCGAGGCGATAATGAACGCTCTCGATGCGAACAGCGTCGGGATCGCTCTCGGCACCTTAGGCCAACGCGTAATGTGGTTCGAAGGCGAGCCGAAGCTGCTTTTTACGAACAACGAGACCAATACCGAGCGACTTTTCAATTCACCAAACGCGACGAAGTACGTAAAGGATGGCATCAACGACCGTGTTGTGGGCGGCCGCGATGACGCTATCGATCCGATGCTTCGCGGCACGAAGGCTGCGGCCTGGTATAAGCTGAATATTCCGGCGGGCGAGGAATTGAGCATTCGAATGCGGCTCTCGGAAAACGAGCCGCGGCTCGTCGACGATCAGGACGACGCCGAACGCGAAGCATCAGAGCGTGAGTTTGATGAGGCGTTCGAGCTGCGGCGGCGCGAGGCGGATCAGTTTTACGAGGAGTTCGGAAACGGTTTGTCGGAAGACGCACGGAACGTGCAGCGGCAGGCATTTGCCGGAATGCTCTGGTCAAAACAGTTCTACCATTACGTGATCGACAAATGGCTCGAAGGCGATCCGGCAATGCCAAAACCGACTGAGCGACGCCTTCAAGGCCGCAATAAAGATTGGCGGCATCTCTACAATTCGGACATCATTTCGATGCCCGACAAATGGGAGTATCCGTGGTATGCGGCGTGGGATCTGGCGTTCCACTGCCTGCCGCTCGCGATGATCGACCCGGCATTCGCAAAGCACCAGCTCATCCTGATGCTTCGCGAATGGTACATGCACCCGAACGGCCAGATCCCGGCTTACGAATGGGCGTTCGGCGACGTAAATCCGCCTGTCCACGCATGGGCCGCGCTCCGCGTCTATCAGATCGAAAAGAAGGCCCGCGGCACAGCTGACCGAAAATTCCTCGCTCGCATTTTTCAGAAACTGCTGCTCAATTTCACGTGGTGGGTAAATCGCAAGGACGCCGACGGACGCAACGTGTTTGAGGGCGGCTTCTTAGGACTCGACAACATCGGCGTATTCGACCGTTCGCAGCCGCTGCCGACGGGCGGCGTTCTGACCCAGTCAGACTGCACGAGCTGGATGGCGATGTACTGCCTGAACATGCTTGCCATCGCGCTCGAACTCTCGATCGAGGACGAATCGTACGAGGATGTCGCGAGTAAATTCTGGGAGCATTTCGTCTTTATCGCCGACGCGATGAACAATCTCGGCACCGACCATATGTCGCTCTGGGATGAGACGGACGGATTTTATTACGACGTGCTGCAGCTGCCCGATCAGCACAATGTGCCGATCAAGGTACGTTCGATGGTCGGGCTGATCCCGCTATTTGCGGTGGCAACGATCGAGCCGTCGGTGCTTCGCGCACTGCCGAAATTTCAACGGCGGATGCAATGGTTTCTTGAAAATCGCCCCGAGCTAACGACCAACATCAACTGTGCCCGGCGTCCCGGCGAAGGCGATCGTCTTCTTCTTGCCGTCGCCTTTCGAGATCGGCTCGAAAAAGTGCTCGGCATCATGCTCGACGAACTGGAATTCCTTTCACCGCACGGCATCAGGGCGTTGTCGAAGTTTCACTCAGTGTGCCCATACATTCTCGAAGTTCGCGGCCGCGAATATCGTGTCGATTACGAGCCCGCCGAATCGTCGAGCGGCCTATTCGGCGGCAACTCGAACTGGCGAGGGCCGATCTGGTTTCCGGTAAACTATCTGCTGATCGAGTCGCTCCAGAAGTTTCATCACTATTACGGCGATGACTTCAAGGTCGAATGTCCGACGGGTTCGGGCACGATGATGACTTTGTGGGAGGTCGCCGAGGAGATATCACGCCGTCTGTCTCACATCTTTCTCAAAGACAGCAGCGGAAAGCGGCCGGTCTACGGCGGCAACGAACGCTTTCAGAACGATCCGCATTTCAGCGATCACATCTTGTTCTACGAATTCTTTCACGGTGACAATGGCGTCGGACTCGGAGCCTCGCACCAGACCGGTTGGACCGGCCTGGTGGCAAAACTTCTCAAACAAAGCGGGGAATAAACTTTAGAACGGGCCGTTGGAACGCTGATAGCCCTGAATTATCAGGAGCTTGAGCAGAGTTCGTGCGTCGGACCGCTGAAAACGGTCGGCGAGCGTATTCATGCGGTCGAGGTCGGCGCGTGCGAGCGCTTGATATTGCTGCACATATCGAAACGGCATCAGCCCGGGCGCGCCGTTCACGGTCATCACCATCTCGCCCTTCTTGAACGAGCGGTCGCGTTTGTTAAAGCGGCTGAGCACCGCACCGGCCTGGACCAGATCGTTGAACTGGTCCATCAGAGGTTCGATCATTCGGAAGGCCGTGTCAGGTTCGACGATCGCGTACCCGCGGACGATCTCCATATAGTCGGCGAGTTCGTCCTCGTCCTCTGGAAAATGGGAAGTGAGAGCGCGTGCCTCGGTCATCAATTCAGCCGCGACTTCAGAGTCTTTTTCGGTTCGCTTTCGCTGGTGCGTCATCGCGAGCTGTACGAGCCGCTGGAGCTGCATTCGACGGGTCGAGAGCGTAGCGATCGAGGCTTTTGCCTCTTCCAGCTTGCCCTCGGCGGTCATTCGATTGATGCGGTTGGCTTCGTATCGATCTCGTGCCTGCGATCGGATTCCCTCGTCGGGGATCGAGTCGATGATCTTTTTCGCTCGTGCCTCATCAGCGATCTGCGTGATCTTGCCGGCGGCCGATTGCAGGGCCATTGACTTGTCGCGGGGATTTGTCAGCTTTCCGGCAGCGGCTATGATCGCTTCGGGCGTATCGTTCGGATTCCATTTCGGCTGCATCGCTCCGGCAGGCGGTTTCGGTGCGTTCGCTACGGCTGTTTTCTTGTTCTGAGCGTCGCGTTGCTTTAACAGAATGGCCTTTTCGGGGGCGAGCTTCTCGATCGATGGCAATGCACGCGTGATCGCGCTGCTGACATGCGGCGGAGTCGACGTCTGAAGCATCGTGTTCGCGACCTTGATCGCAACGTCGCGTCCCTGCTCGCTCGAGAACGCGAAGGGCTTCGTTTTCACGTTCGGCGGCAACTGCATCGGCGGACGAGACATTATCTGCAGAATGCTCAGAGTGCCGTTGAGATCATTTGCCGAAGCGGCGAGGTCGGACGAATTTATCTTGCCGACGACGTCGCCGGCGAGCTCGGCCGCACGCTTCTCGTCTTTCTGATGGAGAGAAGCAAGAAGCCCGTAAACACCTGCCGAAACGCCTTTAGCCAGCGAATCCTTTATCGCCTTGACCGTCTTTTCGGGATCGCTCATAGCGGCGCGATTCGTTAGTTGCTGCTCGAGTGCGAGCTCCTGTTGTGCCCGCGCACGGTCCATCGCGGCTACTGCGTTTGCGGCCGGATTCCTGACCGCCGGCATGATCCCAAACGATCCGGAGCCGACGCCGGTCCCCGCGGTCATCGTTGCCGCGGCGGCTTGTATCTGGGCCATGGCCTCGGCAATACCGGGCGTGCGGGTCTGGTGCATCAACTCGATCCCGAGTTCCGGATCGCGAACGCCGATCAGATTCAGAACGCCAAAACGCGGGTCGTTCGGATCATAAACCTCAAGCATTCGCTCACCGGTGTTCTCGAGCTTTTCTCGCTCCATATCGGCGTTGTAGTTGAGCAATTCGCCGGCGCTGTTGCGAAACAGCTCTCGCGAACGGTCTGCATCGGATCTCCAATACAGATCTCCGGAAAGTGCGTAAACGACGGCGCGATTCTGCGGCAGCTTGAGTCCGCCGATCTCGGCGATCGCACGGTCGAGGGCAGTCACAATCGCTTCGTCGCGTTCCTTCGCCTTTTTGGCAGCAGCAGCCGCTGCATCAGCGGAAGTTTGAGAAAAACCCGTGCCCGCGAGCAGGACGATGACCATCAGCAAAGCGGTCGTTCTCTTGAATAGCATTTACGGAGCCCTCCGGAATGGAATGCCGCGAATTATAGCATAGAAAATGGCCGGCGAACCGCTTAAATGCCGTACGTGCGGGCGATATTTTCGCGTTCGTCGATCAGATCGGCAGGGAAGCCGTCCTCGAGTAGCGAATCGCGGGTAGCGTCAAGCAAAACGGTTCGCGGCAGGATGGCGCAGACGGCAAAAAGATCGGCTTCGAACTCTTGGCGGGTCCGCATGCCTACGTCGTGAAATGCCGCACCAACGCCCGAGGCCGGAGCGTGAAGCAGCAAGTGGCCGATCTCGTGAAGCAGGATCTTAAGCCGCATCATCGCAGGTAATCTGCTATTGACCGCGATGACGCTTCGCCCGAGGGCTTGAAAATACATCCCATCGACCTCGAGCGGCATCTCTTCGACAATAATGCCGAGAGTTTCGCAGAGCGACTCGGCGGCTGCGAGATCCACAGGAGTCGCATTCCATTCAGGAAATGCAGCGGTGAGCTTTTGTGAGAGAAGTTGCATGTGTATTATAGATAGTACAGCGTACTATCGCACGGAAGTATTTGTCAATAATGTGCTTGCAGGGTTTGCTCGACGCCGCGGATGTGATAACTTGTGTTACCTCTTCAAACTAATGTTGCATAACCCACTATGAACAACGATTTTGTCGATCGCCTGAACCTGACATTCGAAAACGCTTCGATGGCCGATGTCGCGCGGCGCCTCGGCGTGCCGCACGCGACGGTGCGTAATTACTATCAGGGCCGAATGCCGGCACCTGAAGTACTGATAAAGATCGCTCGCGAAACGCGTATCTCGCTCAACTGGCTCCTCGACGGGACCGGCGAAATGTATTCCGGCGAGATACCGGCCGTCAGCATCGGCGGATTTCTCGAACGAAAGATCATCGAGATGGTCGATCGCCGCCTTGCCGAACGTGGTGTCAAATCCGTATCTCATTCCGCGGACTTCGACATCGGAGAAGCGATATCAAGCCTCGGCGATCCGCAAAGCGTTATGTCAGAATGGTTCAGGTTCGAAGGCCGCGAATATCCCTCCGACTTCGGCATCGCATTTTTCAAAGGCTGGGAAAGCTTTTCGGACGACGAAAAGATCGACGCCGTAAAGGACGCTAAACGCGTCCTGGATCGTACCCTCAAGAGATCAGGAAAATAAAATTCGACATAGAACCAAAAGCGGCCCTTTGCAAGGGCCGCTTTCGGTTGAAGGGGTCGGTGTGCGTTCGGTCCGCGCACCAACGACTTTAGAACAGCCTATCGACCGTAACGATGGCGTCGGTGAAGCGGAAGAGCAGCGGCCGGGCGTTGCGGTCGGAGACGCTTTGCTCGGCCAGTGTGCTGTCGAATGAGATCGTGTGTTCGCCTTCCGGGGCTCCTTCTCTCATTCGGAACGTCACCTCGATGATCTCCGTCGATCGCCCTTTTGTCCCTATCTCCCTTTCGCTT
>JBGTSR010000029.1:0-16770 GCA_041940165.1 Acidobacteriota bacterium | reverse complement strand
GCACGGCGGTGGTGAAGGTAAGACCTCGGGCGGACGCCATCCGGTGACCCCGTGGGGCCAGCCGACGCGTGGTTACAAGACCCGCAGGAACAAACGGACGAGCAATATGATCGTCAGGGATCGGAGAAGGAAATAATTGATGGTCTTCGGGCTTTGGTCTTAGGTCTTTGAAAAGACCGCGAAGACCGAAGGCCGAAAGCCAAAGACCGAATAAGTTATGCCACGTTCACTTAAAAAAGGACCTTTTATCGATCTGAGCGTCCAGAAAGTTCTCAAAAGGATCATGGACGGAGCGGCCAAGCCGCCGGCGATCAAGACCTGGTCGCGTCGCTCGACGATCACGCCGGATATGGTCGGACTCACGTTCGGAGTTCACAACGGCAAACGTCACATCCCGGTATTCGTTACCGAGAATATGGTCGGCCACAAGCTTGGAGAGTTCTCGCCGACGCGGCTCTTCAAAGGACATCCGGGAACGAAAGCGGAGAAGATGGCGAAGAGAAAGTAAGCACTTGGCAGCGGCAGTAGGCAGTAATGTCTCGTGCCGCCCGCCAACCGCAACTGCCAACTGTTATGGAAGCTGTAGCTAAAACAAAATATTTGAAAGGCAGCCCTCGCAAGGCCAGGCTCGTGATCGACATGATCCGCGGAGCCAATGTTTCGCGGGCACTCTCGATCCTGCGTTTCACGGACAAGCGCGCCGCTGACCCGATCGCAAAATGCCTTAATTCGGCGATCGCCAATGCGACCTACAAGGCCGAGCAGCAGAATATCGCCATCGATCCTGATGATCTTTGGGTAAAGGCTTGCTACGTCGACATGGGCCCGACCAAAGGCCGCCGCAGGATGCGTCCGGCACCGCAGGGAAGGGCTTATCGCGAACAGCGTCATTATTGCCACATCACCATTGAGGTGACGAGCGAAGAGAAGGCGAAGAGCGAGGAAGAACTGAAGCTGGAAGCGGCGCGTGCCGAGCGGATCGCCGCACGTAAGGCTGCTCGGGCTGCGGCTCCTAAGAAAGAAGCCAAGAAGGTCGAAGAGAAGCCGAAAGCGGCTCCGGTCGAAGAGGCTGTGGAGGAACCTGCGGTCGAGACCGTAGAGGAAACGGCGGCTGAGACGGTCGAGACGGCGGTATCTGAGGAAGCACCGGCGGTTGAAGAAACTGTCGAGGCTGCGGCTGAAGAAACTCCGGCTCCGGTAGAAGAACCTGTCGCGGCGGTGGACGAGCCGACAGCGGATGTCGCCGAGGTCGAAGCAAAAGGCGATGCCGATGTGGCCGACGCCAAAAATGTCGAGACGCAGACGACCGCCACCTTGGACGAGACCAAGCCAGCGGACGAGGTTCAGGAAAAGATCAACGAGGATCTGGAAAAGCAGTAAAGACGTGCAAGCGAGACGCTTGCGGTCCAGTCAAGAAATATGGGACAGAAAGTTCATCCATACGGCTTTAGGGTCGGATACAACAAAGATTGGCACTCGCACTGGTTTGCGAAACAGGATTTCGCAAAGTTCCTCGCCGAGGACCTCAAGCTCAAGCGTGAGCTTAAGAGAAAGTTCGCCGGCGGCGGTGTCTCGCACATCGACGTCGAGCGTGCGGCCACTCGCCTGAAGATCATTATCTACACCTCGCGTCCGGGTATAATCATCGGCCGCAAAGGTGCCGAGATCGAAGCTCTTCGTGAGGAGCTCTCGCGAAAGACGGGCAAGGAAGTGCTGGTTTCGATCCAGGAGATTCGTCATCCGGAACTCAATGCACAGTTGCAAGCCGAGAAGATCGCTCAGCAGCTCGAGAAGCGCATCATGTTCCGCCGTGCGATGAAGAAGACGATCGAAGAGACGCTTCGCTTCGGCGCACAGGGTATCAAGGTCATGATCGCAGGGCGTTTGAACGGTGCCGAGATCGCTCGTACAGAATGGTCGCTGCAGGGCCGTCTGCCGCTGCACACGCTTCGTGCCGACATCGATTTCGGCTTTGCTGAAGCATTGACGACATTCGGCATTATCGGCGTCAAGGTTTGGATCTACCGCGGTGAGATCCTAGATCCGAACGCCTCGATGGCACGCGGTACGACGACCGATCCGATGAATGAGGTCAAGGTCGACCGCAGTGCACGACGTAATGATCGCGGCCCGCGGAGGGATGACCGTAGATAGTGAACAGTGGCCGGTGGCCAGTGTTCAGAAAAGAAGGAATTTAGTTGAATATCGGGTGGAACGACTGGCAGCTGGCCACTGACCACCAACAACTGGAGAAGTTATGTTACAGCCAAAAAAGGTCAAACGCCGCAGAGTGATGAAAGGCCGCATGCGTGGGAACGCGACCCGCGGCGAAAAGCTCAGCTTTGGTGATTTCGGCCTCAAGACCCTGGAAGCAGCCTGGATCACCGATCGTCAGATCGAAGCCGCTCGTATCGCGATGACGCGTCACGTCAAACGTGGCGGTAAGATCTGGATCCGAATTTTCCCGGACAAGCCGATCACCAAGAAACCGGCTGAAACGCGTATGGGTTCGGGTAAAGGTGCTCCGGATCACTGGGTCGCAGTCGTCAAGCCGGGCCGCGTGCTCTATGAAATTCAGGGTGTCGACGAAGCTCTCGCCCGGGAAGCAATGGCACTTGCCGCACAGAAACTCCCGATCAAGGTGAAGTTCGTGACGCGTGCCGACCTCGAAGGAGGCGTTGTTTAGACATGAAAAGGAAGGAACAGATCGACCAGCTCAAGGACATGAGCGTTGACGAATTGAAGGACCAGGCGGATGCGCTCAAGGAATCGCTTTTTCGTTTGAAGTTCCGCAAGACGCTTGGAATGGGCGAGGTTGTCAAGGACATTCGCCGCGAAAAGAAGACGCTCGCGAGGGTTTACACGCTCCTGAGCGAAAAGAAGGAAGCAAAGGCGGCCTAACTGTGATAGCCGGCGTCAAAGCCGGCCGCGATTAGTAAAATGGCAAAGAAGAAGAACGAAGAGAACGAAGAAACAGTGGCACCGGAGACCCCGGAGACCGCGGCAGAAGAGACCGCAGTCGAAGCCGCAGCTGACGAAGCACCGGCCGTCGAAGAACCGGCGACCGAAGAAGCTCCGGCTGCTGAGGTCGAAGCCGCTCCGGCTGAGGAAGCTCCGGCTGAAGCTGCTCCGGTCGCTGAAGAGAAGCCAAAAAAGGCTGCTCCGAAAGCACCGAAGGCTTCGAAGGCTGCCAAGAAGGCTGAAAAAGCGGCTGAGCCTGAGGAAAGAGTTCACAAGCGTGCTGAGCGCGTCGGCATTGTTTCTTCGGACAAAATGACGAAAACCGTTACCGTCCGTGTCGATCGCCTCGTGAAGCATCCGCTGTATCACAAGTACATCAAGCGCCGTAAGAAGTTCATGGCACACGACGAACTCGGAGCCAAGACCGGCGACAAGGTAAGGATCATTGAAACGCGACCGCTTTCAGCACGTAAACGCTGGCGTGTGGTCGAGATCCTGCAGAAAGCTGAATTATAGAGTCTTGGAGGTCTAGGAAGTCTAGATAGTCGAGGAAGAAGATTTCCTTCCAAGACTTTCGAGACTGGCCAGACTTTCCAGACTGAATCGAACGGAGTGAGAAAGTTATGATCCAGATGCAGACCTCTTTGGCGGTTGCAGACAATTCAGGGGCAAAGCGCGTTGAGATGATCATGCCGGTCGGCGGATCGACCTCGAAGATCGCTCGCCTCGGCGACACGATCAAGGTGACCGTGAAAGAGGCCGCTCCGGACGGAACGGCTAAGAAAGGAAAGGTTTACAACGCGGTCATCGTTCGCACGCGGAAAGAAGTTCGCCGCAAAGACGGCACGTACATCCGCTTTGACGAGAATGCCGCAGTGCTAATCAAAGATGACGGCACGCCGATCGGAACGCGTGTTTTCGGCCCGGTCGCAAGGGAATTGCGTGAGCGCAACTTTATGAAGATCGTTTCGCTCGCACCTGAGGTTATTTAAGTTAGATGATGGTGGATGGTTGATCGTGGTTGGTTGCTAGTACCAGAGCGACGATCAACGAACGACGGTCAACGATCGAAAAGAAATGAAAGCAGCAGCTAAGACAGGAACAGTTAAGAGCAGGATCAAACGGGGTGACCAGGTCGTCTTTATCGCGGGCAAGGAGTACAACCGCTTTGACACTGACGGCAAACGTCAGCCGCTTCGCGGCAAGGTCGTCGCGGTCGATGCCCGCAACGGCAAGGTCAAGGTCGAAGGTGCGATGCTCGTTAAGCGTCACCGCAAGCCGGTCCCGCAGCTCAACCGCGAAGGCGGGATCTTTGAGCAGGAAGCATGGGTCAACGTCTCGAACGTCGCGCTGATCGATCCGGATACCGGTAAGCCGACCCGGGTAAAATACGAAACTCGTGACGGTAAGAAGGTCCGCGTAGCCAAGAGCGGCAAGGTCATTCCTGAAAGCGGCGATTACAAACGTCAGCCGAAGCAGGAAGAAGAAACGACCGAAGAGAACTAAGGTTTAACAAGTCCGGTAACGCGAACATGGCGAGTCCCGGACAAGTAAGGAGAAGCCAGGGAAATGGCACGATTAAAAGAAAAATATAAGAAAGAGATCGCTCCGGCTCTCGCCAAGGAATTCGATATCAAAAATCCGATGGCGATCCCGAAGGTCGAAAAGGTCGTTGTTAATATGGGCCTCGGCGAAGCAAGTGCAAACGCCAAGATCCTCGACGTCGCGGCCGAAGAACTCAAGGCTGTGACCGGCCAGAAACCGGTGATCACTAAGGCCAAGAAGTCGATCGCAGCCTTTAAGCTGCGGCAGGGAATGGCGATCGGAACGATGGTCACGCTTCGCGGCGATCGTATGTATGAATTCCTCGATCGCCTGATCGCTGTGGCCCTGCCGCGTGTACGCGACTTTCGCGGAATTTCGGGCAAGGCTTTTGACGGACGAGGCAACTACACGCTCGGCGTTCGTGAACAGCTCATTTTCCCCGAGATCGATTTCAACAAGGTCGACAAAACGCGAGGAATGAACATCTCGATCGTAACCACGGCCCCGAATGACGAACAGGCCCGTTCGCTCCTGAAAGCGCTCGGCATGCCCTTTAGGCAATAGTAGATATGGCAAAGATCAGCAAAGTTGTTAAGAATCAGGACCGTCGTCGAATGGTCGAGCTTTATGCCGAACGACGCGCCGCGGCCAAGAAGATCATCAACGATCCGAAATCAACCCCCGAAGAGGTCGATGCGGCGGTGGTCAAGCTGCAGAAAATGCCGCGAGACGCAAGCCCGGCACGCGTGAGAAACCGCTGTTCGCAGACCGGCCGTCCGCGTGGATACCTCAGGAAATTCGGCATTTCGCGCGTTGCACTGAGGAAACTCGCCCTCGAAGGGCAAATACCTGGCGTCGTCAAATCGAGCTGGTAGAAAGATCTTTACGGAGTAGAAGAGAATGACAGATCCAATAGCCGACATGCTTACGCGTATCCGCAATGCGATTGCAGCGAATCACACACGCGTCGATATACCCGGCTCGAAGCTAAAGCTGGAAGTTGCCCGCATCCTCAAAGAGGAAGGCTACATCAATAATTATTCGACCAAGGGCGAAGGCGTGAAGTACGTGATTCGCGTGTTCCTTCGTTACGACGCAAAGGGCACTTCGTCGATCACGCACCTTTCGCGCGTCTCGACGCCTGGCCGCCGCGTTTACGTAGGTTCGGGCCAGATACCGAAGGTCCTCGGCGGATACGGTGTGAATATTATCTCGACCTCGAAGGGCCTGATGAGCGGTAAGAAGGCCAAAGCCGAAAAGGTCGGCGGCGAGATCCTGGCACAGGTTTACTAGACAGTGGAGAGTTTCCAGTGGCCAGTGATCAGATAGATCACATCCCGCTGAGAACTGACCACCGGCCACTGGCCACTGAATTTTTATGTCAAGAGTAGGAAAGAAACCGATAGCGATCCCGTCCGGCGTGACCGTGACCATCGGCGACTCGGAAATGGAAGTTAAGGGGCCGAAAGGCACGCTCAAAACCCCGATCCCGGCCGGAGTTACGTTCAAGAATGAGGACGGACAGCTGGTCGCGGAGCGTGCGAACGACGACAAGGCCGCATTTCATGGCCTGGCTCGAGCGCTCGCTAACAATGCAGTTGTCGGAGTGACCGAGGGCTTTGAGAAGAAGATGGACGTAGTCGGCGTCGGTTACAAGGCTGATGTGCAGGGCAAGAAGATCATGTTCTCGCTCGGCTACTCGCATCCGATCGAATTTCCGCTTCCGGATGGCATTGAGGCCAAAGCCGAACGCGTGAATACGAAAACATCGATCAACCAGTATCAGACGACGATCACCCTCTCAGGTATCGACAAGCAGCAGCTCGGCCAAGTCGCTGCGGAACTTAACCGGCTCAGGAAACCCGACGCTTATAAAGGCAAGGGAATCCGCTACTCGGATAAGTTCTACAAGCTGAAGCCAGGCAAAACAGGCAAGTAAGGATGACGGCGGCATAGGGATAAAGGAAGCCCGCCGTCGCCCAAGAATAAAGTTATGGCACACAAGAGCAGAGCAGTTATTCGGCAGGGAGTTCACAGCCGTATTCGCAAAAAAGTGCAGGGCACGGCTGAGCGCCCGAGGCTCGCGGTATTCCGCAGCCTGAACCACATCTATGCACAGGTCATCGACGATCGTGCGGGACGCACGCTGGCCACGGCCTCGACCACGGAAAAGGCCCTGGGCCTCAAGACCGGCGGCAATGTCGAAGCGGCCAAGACCGTCGGTAAGACGATCGCCGAGCGTGCTCAGAAAGCGGGCGTTTCGACAGTAGTTTTCGATCGCGGTGGTTATGTTTATCACGGCCGGGTCAAGGCTCTTATCGACGCTACGCGTGAGGCGGGCCTGAATCCGCACGAAGCAAAAACCGAGGAGGCTCCGGCGGCTGAATAACGAGATTTAGCACGGCAGGCCGGTAAGGCTTGCGAAGTTTGTTATGTTCAATTCAAAACAGAAAGTTGCACCGGGCGGCCTGCTGCTCAAAGATCAGTTGATCCAGATCAACCGCGTTACCAAGGTCGTTAAGGGCGGTAAGAACATGTCGTTCGCAGCGCTCGTCGTAGTCGGCGATGAAGCGGGCCACGTCGGATTTGGTACCGGCAAAGCGAAAGAAGTGCCGAATGCGATCAAGAAGGCGGTCGAGGCAGCAAAGAATAACCTGATCCGCGTTCCGCTCATCGACGGAACACTTCCGCATGAGATGATCGGCGAATACGGAGCGGGACGCGTCTTGCTCAAGCCCGCTGCCGAAGGTACCGGGGTAATCGCCGGTGGTGCGGTCCGCGCGGTACTCCAGTCTCTGGGCGTTCACAACGTGCGTACCAAGATCCTCGGTTCGACCAACGCTCATAATGTTATCCGCGCCACGTTCAATGGCCTGCTTCGGATGAAAGATCCGATCGAAGTGGCTCGGCTGCGCGGGAAGCAGGTGGAAGAGTTGGTTTAGATAGTTCCGGCGTTGCGGGGTTGCAGAGTTGTCACTCCGAAACTCTGAAACTCTGAAAACTTTAAAGAGATGGCTAAGAAAGCAGACAAAAACGCAGGCGGCGAGATCAAGATCCAGTACTACAGGAGTTCGATCGGCTACGCCCAGAAGCAGAAAGACATCGTCAGATCGCTTGGCATTACCAAGCTGAACCAGACGGTCACGAGGCCTGATTCGCCCGCAACGCGCGGCGTGGTCGCCAAGGTGCCGCATTTGCTGAGGATCGTTGAATAGTCCTTTGTCCTTGGTCCAATGTCTTCAGTGACAGCGGGCTTTGGACGAATGACAAAAGACTAAGGACAAAGTAATGGCTTTATCACTGAATAATTTACATCCGGCACCGGGTTCGACGCACAAGAAGAAGCGCGTTGGCCGCGGCCCGGGTTCGGGCCTTGGCAAAACGGCCGGCCGCGGACACAAGGGACAGAAGTCGCGTTCGGGTTACTCGAGCCGCCCCGGTTTCGAAGGCGGTCAGATGCCTCTCCAGCGACGTCTGCCAAAGCGCGGTTTTACGAACATTTTCAAGAAAGCGTGGATCGAGATCAGCCTGGCAAAGATCGAAGAGAACTTCAATGCCGGCGATACTGTGACGCCCGAGATCCTGCACGAGCGCGGCCTGATCAAAAAGGCCAAGCACGACCTCGTTATCCTCGGAACAGGAGACGTCACCAAATCGTTAAGCATCTCAGCTCATCGCTTTACCAAGACGGCTAAGGAAAAGATCGAAAAGGCCGGTGGTTCGGCCACCGTTATCGAGAAAGCCGCTGCCGCAGCAGAATAAGGACCTTCCGCTTTGTTCGCTCACGGGTAAACGCGACCGGTGAGCAGGGAAATATATGGAGAAGTTTTTTAACGCGGTTCAGAACATGTTCAAGGTCCCCGAGCTTCGGAAGAGGATCCTCTTCACGCTCGGAATGCTGGCCGTGTATCGTTTTGGTGCCCACGTTCAGGCTCCTGGTATCAACGGTGCTCAGCTCGAGAGGGTCTGGGGCGAAGTCGCGGGTACGCTTTTGGGCGTGCTTGACCTGTTTTCGGGCGGCAACTTCCGGACGATCTCTGTCTTTGCTCTCGGCGTGACGCCGTACATCACTGCGTCGATCATCATGCAGCTGTTGCCTGTTCTCTCTCCTGCGGTCAAAAAGATCCAGGAAGAGGGTGAGGTCGGCCGTCAGAAGATGAACCAGTGGACGCGTTACGGAACCGTTGTTCTCTGCGCGATCCAGACGTTTTTTGTGGCAACGTGGTTGTCGCGAAACCAGATCATCCCGGAAACGTGGACCGCGACAGCGATGATCGTTGTCACGCTTACGACGGGAACCGTCTTTGTTATGTGGCTCGGTGAGCAGATCACCGAACGCGGCGTTGGAAATGGTATCTCGCTTCTCATCTTTGCGGGTATCGTGATCGGACTTCCGAGCGGGCTTCAGCAGATCGCTGACCGTGTCGGAGCTGGTGACCCGATGCAGACGCTCGGTGTCGTATTCCTGATCGTTGCGTTGATAGCACTGATCGCGCTGATAGTCTATGTGGAATCCGCGAGAAGGAACATCGCGATAAGCTACGCCAGTCGGCGTGTTGGTTCGCAGACATTTCGCGGACAGGAAACGAGCCTGCCGCTCAAGATCAACATGGGTGGCGTTATCCCGGTGATCTTCGCTTCGTCGGTGCTTGCGATGCCGCAGACGCTGTTCTCGGCGTTTCCGCCCGATCCTAACGATCCGAATTCGACGTGGTCGCGTGTTTCGGCGTTCTTTCAGCAGTTCCATGGTGGCGACCCGTACTACGAACTCGTCTTTCTGTCGCTGATCGTGATCTTCACGTTCTTTTACATCACGATCATCTTTAACACGGACGAGGTCGCGGACAATCTGCGTAAGCACGGTGGTTTTATCGCCGGAATTCGGCCTGGTGCTCCGACGGCCGAGTATCTAAACGGTATCCTTACCCGGCTGACAACGGTTGGCGCTCTGTACCTTGCGTTCGTCGCGTTCGCACCGCAGCTATTGCTCAACGGATTTCGCGTCGCCAGGCTGCCGTTCGTCGGAACGTCACTCGATAACTTCTTTATGTCGACGCCGGGACTTAGCTGGATACCGACCGGACTCGGGTACCAGTTCTTCCTCGGCGGAACGAGCTTGCTCATCCTCGTCGGTGTGGCGATGGATACCGTCTCGCAGATCGAGGCTCAGCTCGTGATGAAGAACTACGAAGGCTTCCTTGGAGCCGGTTCGCGGCTTAGAGGGCGAAGGGCTTAGACAAATATCACCGCGGAGACGCAGAGACGCGGAGAAAGATCAAAACACTGATTTTTCTTCCCTCTGCGTTTCAGCGTCTCTGCGGTTAATGTAATGGATAAGATCATTGTACTCATCGGCGCACCCGGAGCGGGGAAAGGCACGCAGGCGAGGCTTTTGCAGGAACGCCGCGGCGTCCCGCAGATCTCCACTGGCGATATGTTTCGAGAGATGAAGAGCCAGGACACGCCGCTCGCCCGTGAGGTACAGGAGATCATGGCTTCCGGAAAGCTGATCTCGGATGAATTAACGTATCAGATCGTACGCGATCGTACGTCGAGGCCTGACACGGCGGGTACCTACGTTCTCGACGGTTACCCGCGGACGGCGGTCCAGGCCGAGCAGCTCGAGGAGCTTGCGAAAGAGCAGGGAAAAGAGATCGTTGCGATCGAGGTCGACGTCGAACGCAACGAACTCATGAAGAGATTGACCGGCCGTCGCAGTTGTCCGGTTTGCGGCGAGATCTACAATATCTATTCGAAGCCGCCGGCCAGGGATGGCTTCTGTGACGAGCATCCGGATGCTGAGCTCACACATAGGGCTGACGATACAGAGGAAAAGGTCCGCGTGAGGCTAGAAACTTACGACGAACTGACCAAGCCGCTGCTCGAATATTATCGGAATAGCGGCCGACTAAAGACCGTCGATGGAAGCGGCGAGATAGAGTCGATCTATCAGGAACTCGAGGCCTCGCTATAGCGGATGGCTGGGCTCCGATCGATTCTCGGGCTTTTGTCCGAAGCCTTTCTGGGAAAAAGAATGATAATCGCGAAATCCGCAAAAGATCTCGATAAAATGCGTGCCGTCGGCGAACTGATCGCCACGGTGCGTGAGACTTTGCGTTCGATGGTCAAACCCGGAGTGACGACGCTCGATCTGAACGCAGCCGCGGAAAAAATGATGCGCGACGGTGGAGCGATCCCAACGTTCATCGGCTATAAGCCGCATGGAATGGTCCCGTTCCCGTTTGCGATCTGTTCTTCGCCAAACGAACAGATAGTCCATGGCTTTTCGAACGACCGGCAGCTTCAGGAAGGCGATATCATCTCGCTCGATATGGCGTGTACGCTGAACGGATTTGTCGGCGATACGGCTATTACTGTTCCGGTTGGCAAGGTGTCGGATGAATTACAGCAGTTGATCCGCGTTACGGAGGAGTGCCTGCACCTAGGAATTCAGGCATCGCGAGTAAATAATCGTGTTGGCGATATCGGCTTTGCGATCCAGCAGCACGCGGAAAAATTTGGCTACGGCATCGTGCGCGATTACACGGGCCACGGGATCGGCCGTTCGATGCACGAGGCGCCGCAGATCGCTAATTACGGCCGTCCGGGTACGCGTGAAAAGATCCGTGCGGGATATTGCTTCGCGATCGAACCGATGCTCAATCTCGGAACTCACGAGACCAAGACGTTGAGCGATAAGTGGACCGTTGTTACGCTCGACGGGAAGGCTTCGGCGCACGCTGAACACACGATCGCAGTCACTCCGGAAGGGCCGGAGATCTTGACGCTGACCAAGGAACAGAAGAAAGCTCGGATCGAAACCGCTCCGGCCGCCGCTGTTGCGGTATGACAAAGTCGGTGAATTCGACTTGAAAAGCTGGTCAGAAGTGTATAAAATTATGGGTTTGCTCAACTAATCAGCTCGGTTGATCATTGAGTATGTCGAAAGAGGAAGCGATAGAGGTCATGGCGACAGTGCTGGAAACCTTGCCTAACGCAATGTTTAAGGTCGCCGTTGACGAAAACGCTCACGAGGTTTTAGCCCATATTTCGGGCAAAATGCGAAAGAATTTCATACGCATTTTGCCGGGTGACAAGGTCCTCGTTGAGCTTTCGCCGTACGACTTAAAGCGTGGGCGAATTACGTATCGCTACAAATAAAGTCTGGAATGTCCCGGAAGTCGGAAAGTCTGGGAATAAGACTAGGAAGGTTGGAAATGAAAGTCAGGCCGTCAGTAAAAAAGATGTGTGACAAGTGCAAGGTGATCCACCGCAAGGGGATCGTGCGCGTTATCTGCGAAAACCCGAAGCACAAGCAGAGGCAGGGATAATTTATGGCTCGTATAGCAGGTGTTGATTTACCGCCCAACAAAAGGGCACAGATCGGGATGACCTACATCTATGGTGTGGGCAAATCCCGCGCGACCGAGATCCTCGGGCAGGCCGGCATCAGCATCGATGCCAAGATCCGCGATCTGAGTGAAGATGAACTGAACAAGATCCGCACGATCCTCGATACCGAAGGTGAGGTCGAGGGCGATCTGCGTAAGCGTGTTCAGATGGATATCAAGCGCCTGATGGACATCGGCTGCTACCGCGGCCTGCGTCATCGCCGCAGCCTGCCGGTCCGCGGACAGAGAACGAGCACCAACGCCCGTACGCGTAAAGGCCCCAGGAAAGCGGCCGTTGCGAAGAAGAAGGCACCAGGTAAGAAATAGTCGTCGGTGTGCGGTGCGGTGTGGTCAGAATGATCACTTCTCACTGACCACTGGCCACTGAGCACTAATTAAGATGGCTAAAGCAGCAGCAAATAAGAAAAAGACCTTTAAGAAGAAGGAACGCAAGAATATCCCGGTAGGTATCGTGCATATCTCGGCGTCGTTCAACAACACGCTGATCTCGATCACCGATACTCAGGGCAATCTCGTTGCCCAGTGCTCGTCGGGAGCACGCGGATTCCGCGGCTCGAGAAAGGGCACGCCGTTCGCTGCCCAGCAGGCAGCTGCGGAAGCGGCTCGCCGTGCACTCGATGCAGGAATGCGTGAGGTCGAGGTTAGGGTGAAAGGCCCGGGCGGCGGCCGTGAATCGGCTATCCGTGCCGTGAGCCAGGCAGGTATCAGGGTCCTCTCGATCCGCGATACTACGCCGATCCCGCACAATGGATGTCGTCCGCCGAAGCGTAGACGTGTTTGACGGATTTGCGAATTTCGATTTGCGATTTGCGATTTGCGATTGGAATTCCTGTGGAGTTTTAGATTTTATCGAAAGGATGAAGGGTTTCGCCGTGGCGACACTTGTAAACTTTTCCGAATAGTAAAGTAGAGCGATCTGTTGTTGGCGACTCGATTTGCAATCGCAAATCGCAAATCGCAAATCGCAAATCGCCTCTCGGAGGCAATAAATGGCTAGATATAGAGATGCGGTGTGCAGGCTTTGCCGCCGCGAAGGTGCAAAGTTATTCCTGAAGGGCGACCGTTGTTTCAAGCCCTCTTGTGCGATCGAAAAGCGTGGTACCAACCCTCCGGGACAGCACGGTGCCGCACGCCGCAAGATGCTCGGCGGTTATGGCGAGCAGCTGCGTGAGAAACAAAAGGTCAAGCGCATATACTTCATCCTCGAAAAACAGTTTCGAACCTATTTCGACAAAGCTCGCCGTCAGAAAGGCGTTACGGGTGAGAACCTTTTGTTCATGCTCGAGCGTCGTCTCGACAACGTCGTGTTCCGCTCGGGCTTCTCTACCTCGCGTCGGCAGTCGCGTCAGCTCGTGAATCACGGGCACGTTACCGTCAACGGCAAGAAGGTAAATATTCCGTCGTTTCAGGTGAAGGCGGGCGACGTCGTTTCGATCAAGTCGAATTCGCAGAAGAACGCTTTCGTCGATGCTGCATGGCAGACGTCGGGGGGCCGCGGCCGTCCGCAGTGGCTCAGCGTCGATGGAAAAGAGATGAGCGTCGTCGTTTCGGGAATGCCGAATCGCCAGGATATCGACGCGAACATCAACGAGCAGCTGATCGTCGAGCTCTACAGCAAGTAACCTTTGAGTTCAGGGTTTCAGATCGAGGTTTCCGTTAGATCCGCTAACGAACGTTTGGCCTGAAGCCCTGAACATAAGACTTTTTAAATATATGACACAGAGCAATCATTGGACAGATTTCCAGATGCCGAGCCGGCTGAATGTCGATTCCGATACGCTCACCGAGCGATACGGCAAATTCTTTGCCGCGCCGTTCGAACGCGGCTTCGGTACGACCGTTGGCAATTCTATCCGCCGTGCGCTGTTGTCCTCGATCGAAGGAGCGGCTATCACCGCGATCAAGATCGAAGGCGTCGAGCACGAGTTCTCGTCGATCAAGGGTGTTGTCGAAGATGCGACGGACGTCATTCTTAATCTAAAACAGGTGCCTTTCCTGCTTCATGGCGGCGGCGTCAAGACACTGTCGATCAGCAAGAAGGGTGCAGGAACCGTTACCAGCGGCGACATCGAGACCGACGGCGACGTCGAAGTTCTCGACAGCGATATTCACATCGCTACGATCAGCCAGGGCGGTTCGCTCAACATCGAAATGCGGCTCAAACGCGGCCGCGGCTACGTTTCGGCTGAGTTCAACAACGACGAAGATCTTTCGGTCGGCTACATTCCGATCGATTCGGTCCATACGCCGATCAAGAAGGTCAACTACACCGTGGAACAGACCCGTCAGGGATCGAACACCGAGTTCGACAAGCTGACGCTAGAGGTCTGGACGAACGGTTCGGTAAAACCGGAAGATTCGATCGGACTTGCGGCGAAGCTGGTCAAGGACCACATGTCGATCTTCGTGAACTTCGAAGAGGAAGAAGAGGAATACAAATACGAGGACATCGCACGTCCGCCGCTCATGCGCAACGATCTGCTCGACAAGTCGGTCGATGAGCTGGAGCTTTCGGTCCGTTCGTACAACTGCCTCAAGAACGCAGACATTCGTTCGATCCGCGACCTGATCAAACGGAGCGAAAAGGAAATGCTCCACACCAAGAATTTTGGCAAGAAGTCGCTTACCGAGATCAAAGATATGCTCCATGGAATGGGCCTCGATTTCGGAATGGACTTCGACGAACAAGGAAATCCGATACCGGGATCGGGCGGAAAAGATCTGGATTAGTCCAGAGTCCGAGGTCCAAGGTCCAAAGTCGGCCTTGGACTTTGGACTTTAGACTTTGGACTTTAAAGAAATGAGACATCAAAAAGCACACCGTAAACTTGGCCGCACGACAGAACACCGTATGTCGATGCTCAGGAATCTCGCGACCTCGTTGATCAATGCGGAAAAGGAACACATCGTGACCACCGTTCCTAAAGCCAAGGAACTGCGTCCTTTCGTGGAAAAGGCGATCACGCTCGCCCGCAAGGCAACGGTCCTCGAAGGCGATGACGCGGCGGTCAGGCGCGTTCACCTTCGCCGTCAAGCCGCCGCGTTCTTTCATGCCGGCAACTCGAATTTCAAAAAAGAGCAGAGCAGATTTCGCGGAAAGAAGGGCGAAGAAAAGGAAACGATCGAACGCACCGCCGGTGTAAAAGCGGTCCAGCGGCTTTTCAATGAGCTTGGAGAGCGCTATAAAGACCGTAACGGCGGATATACGCGGATCATTAAGCTTGGCCGTCGCCAGGGTGACAACGCTGAGATGGCTGTTATCGAATTGGTCGACAATCCGCGTGAGCTCGCCGCCAAGGGTTAACCCTAAAGCGGAGGCTACGATCGGATGGGAGAAGCATCGGCAGCAGCAAAAGGCGAATATCACGTGGACGATAAAAAACACGATAAAAAACACGGCCATGAGCCTTCTTTCAACATGGAAGAATTACAGGCTCTCGCCGCGTTGGTAAACGAACACGGCTTTACGGACTTCGAGTTCGAGAACGAGAATATCCGGGTTCGGCTCAGCAAGGCGGTCACGGTCGCTGCTGCTCCTGCAGTGGTGCAGGCCCAGCCGATCGCCGCAGTTCCGGCGGTTGCGCCGGCGGTCCAGGCGGAGGCTAGCGGTGAAGTAACCGAGGCCGACGACCTTTATAAGATCACTTCGCCTATCGTCGGGACGTTCTATCGTTCGCCGGGCCCCGACAAGGCTCCATACGTTTCTGAGGGAAGTTCGGTGTCGCCCGAGACAACGGTTTGTATCGTCGAGGCGATGAAGCTGATGAATGAGATCCAGGCGGAGGTTTCCGGCGAGATCGTTAAGATCTATGTCGAGAACGGCCAGCCGGTCGAATACGGACAACCGCTCTTTGGTGTAAAGAAATAGCTGTTTACCGCAGAGACGCGGAGACGCAGAGAAAATCAGGGTTGAATTCTGTTTTTCCTTCTCTGCGACTCGGCGTCTCTGCGGTTTATACATTTTATGCGTGAGATCAAAAAGATCCTGATCGCCAATCGCGGTGAGATCGCGAATCGCATCATCTGGACGTGTAAAGAGATGGGCATTCGCACGGTCGCGGTCCATTCCGAGGCCGATCGCGAGGCTCTGCACGTCCGTTACGCCGATGAAGCCGTTTGTATTGGTCCTCCCCCTTCGTCCGAGAGCTACCTAAATATCCCCGCGATCATAAGTGCGGCCGAGATCACGAACGTCGATGCTATCCATCCGGGCTACGGATTTTTGGCGGAATCTTCGATCTTTGCCACGATCTGCGAGGACTGCAACATCAAGTTCATCGGCCCGCGTCCTAAAGTCATTGCGATGATGGGCGACAAGGTCGAGGCCCGGCGGACGATGACCGCCGCGGGCGTCCCGATCCTGCCGGGCAGTCCGGATCCGATCGAATCGGCGGAAGAGGCCAAGCGGCTCGCCCTCGAGATCGGGTTTCCGCTCATAATCAAAGCGGCTGCCGGCGGCGGCGGACGCGGAATGCGTATCGTTCGCGAGGAAAAGGACCTTGCGGCGAATCTCGAACTCGCCCAGACCGAGGCGCTCAACGCATTCAAGAACGGAGCCGTCTACATCGAGCGTTATATCGAACGGCCGCGGCATATTGAGATCCAGGTACTTGCCGATGAGCATGGCAAGGTGATTCATTTGGGTGAACGCGAGTGTACGATCCAACGTCGGCATCAAAAGTTGCTCGAAGAGGCTCCATCGCCGGCGATCTCGGAAGAGCTTCGGAACGAAATGGGAGCTGTCGCGATCAAAGCGTGTCAGGAGATCGGATATTCGAGCGCGGGAACGTTCGAGTTTCTGCTCGACGAAGACGGGCGTTTCTACTTCATGGAGATGAACACCCGCATCCAG
>JBGTSR010000028.1:0-17209 GCA_041940165.1 Acidobacteriota bacterium | reverse complement strand
GCTCAAGAGAGGCTTCGCGACGGAACAGCAGGCAGTCTCGCAAAAGGCATCGCCAGCCTCGCCCTGGCGAAAATGGAGCTCAACATCACCGTCGACGGTCTCACCAAGGGACAGCACATCGAATGCAAGGATCTCGACGAGCTCCTGGGCGCCGAGGTGGCGATCCGCGATGCCTGCGAGATGCTGACCCAGTACCTTGCTGTCGCAAAGCGTTTCGACGGATCCGAGGAAGTCATTGAGTTCGCATAGCGACAGCTTCAAGCCGTCGACGTACATACCCCTTCTCAGGCGCTTTACCGACGAACGCGCGCGTGACTGGAGCGAGTTGAAAACGCTCTACAAGCGCGTGCGGGAGAGATCGGAGCAATCGACCGCCTGCGGACCAGAGGGCCGAAACGCCGTCTTCAGACGTCTGATGGACCAGGTGGGATCGATACCGGATCAGCTCTTCGAGCCGATCCTGGGCCTCATGGTCGGTCTCTTCCGTAACGAGGACCAACTGTTCGCTCCGGTTCCCGACACGCTCGACATGACGATGTCGCTCAAGGAGCAGGTCGAGTTCGCACAGTTCCTCCGGGCGCGGGAGCATTTCCTCGATCACGAGGAAGCGGTCATCGATACCCTGGTCGACGCTCTCGTCACCATAACCGAGGGATTCATCGGTGATATCGAGGGTGTCGAAGACGACGTGTCGGAGAGCCTCTTTCGGGTTCCCCTCCACGACCTCCTCGGCGCGCCGTACGACGACATCGATGCCACGATCCAGCTCCTCGCGAATGACCGGTTTGTCGAGAAAGGCCTCTTCGTTCGCACCTTCGGGTCGATGTACGCGAACATCTGCGCGGTGAACGGTGTGTCTCCTGAAGTTGAGACCTCTCGCCCCTTCAAGTTTGCTCGGGACACCCGGTTTCCGGTCTCAGAAGCGGTGGAGCGATTTCTCGGGGATACGCCCTTCGAGCGCTTCCTCACCAGCCCGATCCCGATCGACGTACCCTACGAAACGTACTTCTCCCACATGCATGTCGTCGGAGGGTCGGGCGCCGGCAAGACCCAATGGTTGCAGCAACTTGTCCTCCATCACCTCGAGCACGAGGAAGGCCCTTCGCTCGTCATCGTCGACAGCCAGGGCGACCTGATCGACAAGCTCGCCCACCTGAACCACTTCGATCCCCATGGCGGCAGCCATCACGACAAGCTCCTCCTCATCACGCCCAAGGACATTCAACACCCGCCTTCAATCAACATCTTCGACGTGGCACGAACCAGACATCGCGGATACGACGACGCCACCCGCGAACAGGTGACCGCCGGCGTTATCCAGACCTTCGACTATCTCTTTGCCGGCCTCCTCGGCGCCGATCTCACCGCCAAGCAGAGTGTCTTCTTTCGCTTTGTCGCCCGGCTCATGCTGGCGATCCCCGAGACGTTTGGTCGGAACGCCACCATCCTCGACATGATCGACCTCATGGACGATCCGACACCGTACCTGCCGGCCATCGAGAGACTGCCGCCGATCCAGCGGCGCTTCTTCGAGCACGACTTCAACCAGAAGACCTTCACCCAAACCAAGGAGCAGATCCGCTACCGGCTCAACGCTATCCTGGAGAACCCGACGCTCGAGCGTCTCTTCACTTCGACGCACACCGAAGTGGACCTGTTCGAGCATCTCAACAGCGGATCGGTCATCCTCATCGACACCGCCAAGGATTTCCTCAAGGGCGCCTCCGGCAACTTCGGCCGCATCTTCATATCGCTCGTCCTGCAGGCCATCCTGGAGCGCGCTGCGATCCCCGAACACGATCGCCATCCCACTTTTCTCATTGTCGATGAGGCCGGGGAATTTTTCGACAGCAATATCGACGATCTCCTCACCGAGGCCCGGAAGTACCGCTGCGGGTGCGTCTTCGCCCACCAGTTTCTCGGCCAATGCTCCAGCGAACTAAGGGCATCACTCGCCGCCAACACCAGCATCAAGCTGGCAGGCGGTGTATCGACCGGAGACGCCCGGGCGCTGGCGCCGGAGCTCAGAACCTCTCCGGAGTTCGTCCTCAACCAGCGGAAGCTCCACTTCGCCTGCCACATCAGGAACGTCACGCCGTCCGCGATTACGGTTCCCGTCGAAGCAGGCCTGCTCGAAGACGAGGCGCAAATGAACGACGCAAGCTACTCGGCATTCCTGGAGCGGAACCGTAGGCGTGTGGCGGGTTCACGGAGCGACGGTACACACACCGCCAGTCCAGAACCCATCGCGGCAAACCAAACGAACGATCCCGACATGATCGACACTGAAGGTGGAGACTGGTGAACCGGAACGCGAAAATGTGATCGAGCGCCATAGCGTCTCGGACGAGAACTCTCGGACTCAGGAAGGCTCCTAGCGCACGTGTACAGAGGACCAGGATTTGTGCTGGCCTTCCGACATGACCTACAGATCCAGACTCACCCCAACGAGCTCCGGCGCTCGCGTCCGACTGACCGAACGCGATCTCGCCTGGTTCGCGGCGATCCATAGGCACGGCGCCCTTCCCGCTTCGTATCTCCATGCGTTCACGGCCCACATGCACCGGGATCGCAGTTGCACCAAGCGGCGTCTCACAAACCTCTTCCATGAGTCCGATACAACACATGGCGGCCCGTACCTGTCTCGGCCACCGCAGCAGACCCGCACCATCGACGCCCGGTACCAGGAGGCTGTCTACGATCTCACACCCGCCTCGCAGATGGCGCTCGGCGAACGAGATCTCACTACGGGAAAGGCTGCACCGACGAGCACGGTTCACTGGTGGCACGACCTCTATACGAACTGCATCTCTGCGAGTTTCGAGCTGGAATGTTTGAAAAGTGATCGATACTCATTCATGGCTCATGGAGCGCTGGCTGAGCGCCTCGGTCATGACTTTCGGTTTCAGGTCGCTGGCCGACAGCTCATTCCCGACCGGGTGTTCGCTCTCAGAAACAACCAGACAAGGAAGGCGCGCATCTGCTTCCTCGAAATGGATTGCGCGACGGAGCCTATCCGTTCAACACAGAGCGGTAGAAAGACCATCGCGCGAACCATCCAGCAGTATAGAAAGCTCATCGGTAGCGGTGCCTATCGACGCGAACTCAAGACTCAGATGTCGGCACTGGCACTGACCGTTGCGACAAGCCGAATGCGGATGGAGCAGATGATCAAAGAGGTCGCCGCTCAGGCTTCCTGTGGAGCCAACAGCTACATGCTTTTTCGAACCTTGGAGATCTCGGGGTTCAGTTTGAAGCCACTTAATCCAATACCCAAACGCACGTTGGGTTCATGGTATCTTGCGGGCTTGGCACCTGTTTTTATCCTCAAGTGAATTTTTCAAAGGAATTTGGTCCCATTGGTCGGCAATATACGCGTGCGGTGCAAGTTATTCGACGCTCGCACCGCTTGATGGTTACCGACCGGTGACGGCATGCGCTCGGTGAAGGGCGCCTTGCAGGGACCGTAGTTGGCTGGATGATCGTGGCGCGTGGCGTTGGCCACGTTGCTTGCAACTGGGACAACCACATGACTGCCGATTGTCTTGAAGTCCTGGGTGACGTTGTTCACTGACGCCGGCGCCGATCGCGGTCGAAACGGTCGCGATCGGAGAAGGAAGAGATCGTCCTGGAGACGCTTGCCTTTGGAGTGACCGAGACGGAGGTGGCGCGGCCGTCACGATATCGATCGCCCAATCTATATCGCTGTAAACGTCCGAAGACGGCCACCTGATGCTGGAGGGCTGCAATTAGTGAACTGTCTCTATGGGCACGGGTAGAAAGAGTGGCTTTGCAGGGCGGCTGGAGATCGTCGAGACTGGTCGGATGGAGATCGCGTTGTCAGGTCGCCAGCAGGTGACGGTGTACCCAATTGTGAATGCCGCGGTGCTGATCCGGGTGCTCGCGGTCCTGGAGCGGCAATGATTCCGCTTCACACGGGCAACGCGGGCGTGGCCGGCGGCGGGTCGGACCGACATGCACAAGGGGGTCAGCGGCCTGCTAAGAACGAATCCTACAGTTACTGCCGACAGCGGCCGAACCACAACTGCGAGCGTAGTTCATGATATTCGACAAAATCTATGGAAGAACGATTTGACTGCATGAAAAGTGTGTGTTGCCTTATGCGCACGCGCATGATAAGGCTTGCGTCATTCGACTTCTTCAGGCACAATATATAGAGATCCAAGAGGTTCCTTGCACTAGATGTTGGGATCGCCGTCAGTCCGTACCGCCTGTTCGCCGCCGCGAAATGCGACGGTAGCTCTTGTACAGCCCGCAATTGCGAATTCTCGCCTTCCAACTCGTCAACCAGTCCGAGATTCTTGCGAGACACCAGCCAGCGACATATTTGATGCAACGGCCTGCCCAGCGTCTGGCTCGATTGACGCATCGATCGACACAACGCGTGACTCGGACAAGGATGAAAATCGCAAGAATGATCAGGATTGCATTGAGCGCCCAGTGGGCGGGCGCTGGAATCGCAACGCCGAAAATAGATTCGGCAGTCAGACTGATAGTCTCACCGAGGATATGGGTGGAGTGGAGGTAGCCACCCAGGACACGTGGGGTATTGGTAGGCATAGCAAGCCTCCTTCATTGAGCCCCCCTTGTCTTCACTCAACGATGTTGCAGCATCGATGAGTGGTCTCCGCATAGCCTGCTTGCCTTGATCGTGGTTCTTCACGGTTGAGGTGGGCAGGCTATTTTTCCCCCGCAAATTACTTTTCAACCCCTCGACCATCGCACGCCTTTGCCTGAAATGCAATGCAATCGTGCGTTTTCCGACGATTTGAGGATACAATCATCCAAATTCGCATGTTTGTGATGGCATGCGGCATGGGAGGCCCCAAGCCACGCTAGGCCTACCGGTGAGGGAGATCGCAATGATCAAGAAAATGTCTTGCACCTTCAAGGTAAAAACTAAGGAAAAAAGAAATCCTATAAGCATAAGAAAACTATTTTTCGATATTATAGAACATAGGTTTTTTGGGAATAAGAATTATGCCGCAAGAGAATTAAAGAAATTTGTGGAATTAAATACAAATACTGAAACAATATACAGAAATAAAAAACTAACGCCAACAATGATAAGCAGAATAAATAGTGATGAACTTTACATACAATATTGGCATCTTGAGTTAATGGCGAGATATTTGGATATTCCACTTGGAATGATTTTACTATATACAAGAATGCAATCCAATATAAGAAATAATAGTGATGGAGTACAGGAAAATCAACAAATATTAAGAACGTTATCGCGAATATCTGAAAAAGAGATGCACGCAAACTCCTTAGATTTCAAAAATTTAGAGGAATGGTCTGAAATATTCAAACAAGAGAATAAAAATAATCAAGAAAAGCTGAATTTTTAGGAGAGTTACATTGAATCGATAACTCGATTACAGTATCGCTTCATAACGTCGCGATCCCATACAACACTACCGCGGTTAAACGATGCGGAACAAATATTTTTAATTAATATTTTTCATAAAAATAAAAGTCACATATGGACGATACATTGACAATGTATTTAAAAAAATTTCCTCAATCTAAATGAATTGAGGAAATTTATTTGAAGATCAATACTCTTTTGCAAACATAACGGTGAGCACTCGTGTTGTCGCCTCCGGATCCGACGGGTCCTCCGATCCACTCGTCATCTTTCGATCATAATAGTCGATCTTCCAGAAGAACGTCTGGCCCGCGACCTCGAACGAACCAAAATCGTGCACTCCGTAAGGGTCGTTGCCCTCATCGAAGGCATCGAATGTCGCGACCATGCGCAACACCTTCGCTTGCACATCCGACGGCAACTCGCAAACGCCAGCGGTCATGAAAATACGTCCACCGATGAATGTCGTCCGGAACGCATCGTTGAGTTCGCGGATTCGCTCGGTGTTCATATCAGCCCCGCAAGGATGAGAGCCGACTTCACCTCGTTGCCGCCACAGCTTTCGCAGTAGCCGCGGTCCTGGTCCGGTTCCATCTCCGCGGTCGCGCCGCAGGTGATACAGATTGCCGGACTTATGCTGTCAAGCACACTCGCCTGCAGCAGATCGTCGAGGCTGGCAAAGCCTTCTTCCTCGACGAGCCTTGAAAGAGCTTCCTGATTGGTCATCGTCTCCTCCTCACCATCGACGCCCCTGAATGAGGCGCCGAACGGCGAGGACGAGACGTTGGTGTGATACCGACGGAAGGGCCGCTCGGACGCAGCTTGCGTTCGAACGACGCCAGGTTCCCGATCAGCCTCCGTTGGTCTCGATATGACGGAAGTGGAAGTGGGCCAGCGCCAGGGACGCCGCATCGAACATGCCCATGCTGGTGACCTCGTTCTCCCAGACCTTCTTGGGCTGCGGCAATATAGGCATGAGCTCCTCGTAGTCGCCGGCAATCACCTCGGCGATCTCCTGCTTGGTTCGGGCGCCGACCTTTTCGAATGCCTGCCGGATCTGCGCGCGCGAGTAGCTGTGGGCGTCGATGCCGTTTCCCTCTGCCAGCGCGATGATTCTGCGGATCAGCTTCTTCACCCGATCCGACTTCCACGGACCCTGCCCGGCCACGTTCTCCACGACGCAGGTATCCGGCTCGAACCATGAGAACAGAGCATCGATTTTGTCGAGGATCACGTCCTCCGGCGCGCCCTTGAGATGCTTCGTGCCCCACTCGACCAGGCGCAGCGGTCCTTCGAAGACCGCGAAGCCGAAGCCGTAGACGTTTGGAAAGAGAGCGATGGTGCGATGAACGCGTTTTCTATGTTGTGCCATTGATGATGGTTGCGGACCAACGGCGCTTCAGCTCCTGCACCAGGCGCGCGGAACGAAGCGTCTCTTCGAGTGCCGTGCCCCTCGCGTGATGGTGCTCGTGAAGCGCCTGAGCCCGCGTTAGAACTGATAATTCGACCTCGTCTCGAACGCCGGCGAAGAGCTCGGCGACGGGATGCCCGTAGAGGACCTCATAGGCGAGAAGCGTTCTGAGATCCGGATCACGGTCCCGCTGTTCATGGCGAGAAACCGTTCGGCGATCGTCGACGTCAATGAGCAGGGCGATCTCGGACTGCGAAAGACCGGCGCGGCGCCGGTACATGCGCAAATAACTCTCGAGTCTCGATGCCATACGACGTTGACGTCCCGTGCCGACTTAATTCCCCGTCAGCGTGAGACGATGCACAGGATACTCCCGTCATCGCCCTGGTCGTAGACACCCAGAATGAGCACGTATGGCCCGATTGTACCGTCTAGACAGCCAAAGACCGTTGTTGCGCGGTGTGGATAGCGGCTCGGAACGGTGGACGTCAGGGACATTGGGGACGTTCTCACAGGTATCGGTCGGGTAGATGCGGCGTCATCACGATCCTGGAACATCGCCCCCTGGTATTGCGGCAACGTCCCCGATGTCCCCAATGTCCCCGAAGTCCACCGGTTCAGAAGAGCGGATCCTGATCCCCAGATTCCTCCTCATGATCATCCTTGTCGAAGACGCCGAACCGTTCGCAGAGCCGCTCAAGCTTGGCGTGCTCCGATACCGGAATAGCGTAGTTGCCCTGGGTTTTCCGGGTGGTGAGGCCTAGGCGGTGGCGAACGAGGACGCCCATGGCCTTGTTGGTGATCGGGCCGTATTCGCCGCCATGCCGTTCGAGGAAGGACGTCCTGATCTGCTTGATTGGCAGGCTTGAGCTTCCGTCCTCGATGAGATCGCAAATCACCGCAAGGACGTCGGCCTCCATGTCCATGGACCGGTCGGCGGCCAGTTCGGTACTCCACTCGCGCGCGAGCCATTGCAGCTCGTCCTTGAGCGAGGGACTGTCCGCAAGCGCGATCATCGGCGCGAAGATCTGGCGTAGACGCGGTTCGATCTCGGCATCGTCCAGGGCCGGCGTTTCAATGGAGGCGCCGTGCATCCGGAAGCGGTACATCAGGAGTTGGTTCCTGAGCGCACGCGCCTCCTCTTCATGGCTGTCGGGAAGGCTGATCGGGATGTCGCTGCGAAGCGATCCGCCGCGCATCGGCTCGGTGAGAAAGCGGCTTTCGAGCGCCCGGTCCTCGTACATGCCTCTCGTCGCGATGAGCTTGGGACCGAAGACGTGGAACGCCCGCGGGTTGAATTCTCCATGGCGGTTCACCTCGGTGCGAAGGACCGGCATTCCCATCACATTGCCGTTGTTGAGGATCTTGACGATCTCCGCCTTCTCGTCGCTGAAGCGGAAGTCGCCTTCATCGAGGATCAGCGTGCCGCGGAAGGCATCGAGCGTGTGGAAGATCGGCGAGATGGTCGAGGCGCCGCTCGCGAAGATCGGCTTGTACATGAGCGCGCCGACGGTGAGGAGGAAGCGGGTCTTGCCGCTCCCGAAGTCGCCGCGAAGCCGAAGGTACGGCAGTTCGTTGAACCGGTCGTACACCCAGGAGAGAAGGACATAGAGGGCGGAGAGGCGCTCGAAGCGCGGCGAGACATCGACATACCGGTGGATATGCTGCTGGACAGCGGTGTAGAGGGCTTCGCTCGTGTCGAACTCTGCGGGTTCGGAGGGCAGGAGCACCACCCGATTGGCGATGAGGTTGTTGGTCGCCGTGTAGGGTCGAAGCGGTGTCGCGCCGGCTTTGACCTCTGTCTGCCTGGTCCACCTGGCGCCGTCCCAGACCGCGAAGGATGTTCGCTTTCCTTGGGGATCGAACAGGAGCTCGACCATCCGGCCGTCATCGAGAACGGCCGAGACCGTCGGTCTGCTCTTCTTCTTCGGTTGTGGTGGTGGCGTATCCATGGGGGAGAGATCGGCGCTCGCGCCGGTCCTATGAGGATACGGCTTGAAGGCGGGAGCCTCGTAGCGGGCGGTTCGGACCGGTGCGGCCCGCCTTCCCTTCCTGCGGCAGCCCCCTGGTCGTAGGTACCATGGGCGCCATGCACGAACACGTACCCGATCACATTCCCGAATACGCTTTCATCCGCAAATTGCGCCCCGACCTCGATCACGAGGAACTGCGCCAGGCCGACCGACGCTTCCATGCCTATGTCGAGCTCTGCGCCTCAATCCGCATGCGGCAGATCAGAGAGGAACACGACGATACACAGTCAGAGGACTGACGGTCGTGACGGGATGATAGAATCCCTCTTGTGGTGCAGGTTCGTGCCCACCCCTAACTATGCAGGATCAACCCAAACAATATTTTGGATACATACGCGTCTCCACCCTGAAGCAGGGCGAGGGTGTTTCGCTGCAGGAGCAGAAGGCGGCGATCGAGCGCTACGCCCTGGAACACCAGCTCCACATCGGCGAATGGTTCGAAGAGACAGTGACGGCCGCGAAGCTCGGCCGGCCGGCATTCACGGCGATGCTGCGGAAGCTGCGGGCCGGCAAGGCTGCCGGCGTCGTCGTCCACAAGATCGACCGGAGCGCCCGCAATCTCAAGGATTGGGCCCAGGTCGGCGAGCTCATCGACCTCGGCATCGAGATGCACTTCTGCCACGAGGCGCTCGATCTCTCGACCCGCGGCGGGCGGCTCTCCGCCGACATCCAGGCCGTGGTCGCGGCGGACTTCATCCGCAACCTTCGCGAAGAGACCCGCAAAGGCTTCTACGGTCGTCTCAAACAGGGCCTCTACCCCCTGGGCGCGCCGATCGGGTATGTCGACAACGGCAAGGGAAAGCCGAAGACCATCGATCTGCAGAAAGGGCCGCTCGTTCGCTCGGCGTTCGAGCTCTACGCCACCGGCCGGTACACCCTGAAGGCACTCCAGGCCGACCTCTACGGTCGGGGCCTGAGAAACCGCAACAACGGTGCGGTCACCATCAACGGGCTCTCGAAGATGCTGCGCAACCCGTTCTATGCCGGGATCATTCGCCTGGCCACGACCGGAGAGACGTTCCAGGGCGTGCATGAGCCCATCGTACCGCCGGTGCTGTTCAAGGAAGTCCAGGTCACTCTCGCCGCCAGGGCCAAGCACAAGATCCGGGTGCACGACTTTCTCTATCGCCGGCTACTCACCTGCGGCGTATGCGGCAATCCCCTGATCGGCGAGCTCCAGAAAGGTCACGTCTATTACCGGTGCCACAACCGGGACGGTCATCGCACGTCGGTTCGAAGTGAGGCGGTGGACAACGCGATCGGCAAGACCCTGCGGCCCGTCCAGCTTGCCGACTGGGAGTTCAACGAGTTCAACGCGGAACTGGATCGCCAACTCCTGGACTACGGCACCATCCGCCAGGACGCCGAGCAGGCGCTCGAGCTCAATGTGCGCCGATGCCGGGACCGGCTCGATCGCCTCACCGATGTGTATGTCGACGGACAGCTCGATGCGGAGATATTCAAGGAGCGTCGGGAGACCCTTCTCATCGAGCTCTCGGGGTTTGAGCAGAAGCTGAGCCGGACCAACGTCGATACCGACCGTCTACGTCAGGCGGGAACCGAGTTCCTGGAACAGGCACGATCCGCACATTCGACCTACGTCCTGGCCGTGCCGCACGAGCAACGCGAGTTCCTGAAAACGGCGAGTTCGAACCGGACGGTATCCGGAAAAAAGATAGAGATTGAGCTGCGAACGCCCTATCTGGAGCTCGCAAATCGCCCTCGGTTCACCTCAAGTGACCTTGAACGGGACAGTTTTCGAACCTTTGTGGCAGGGTATGTCCGCGAACTATTAAAGTTGTTTGGATAAGTAGGTGTTCATCGCGCCATCACTTTGATGACCACACTATCGTATCGCAGTTAGGAGTGTTTGTTGCAGGAGGTGAATGTGGCCGCTACGGCCCATTCAAACTGTGGGCTAACCATGATCTCAATGACAATTGGAGTATCGTGTTTTCGGAAGATTCCCAGATATCTGATTTTCACAAATGAATCTTGTAATCTCTTCTGACACTACGACATTTCCCTCAGGTGTAAAATGAGTAACGAACATCGCGTCAGTTTCTAAATTCTTCCTCAATGCCGGTGTGGTATCTACTGTAAGAATGTTAAGTTCTCGTACCCGATCCAAAATACGGTCATGGTAGGGATGTTTTTTTCCAGTCCGAACAGACTTGGAACCCGGCAGATAAACAAACACCAAACGCCCTCCCCACAATCGTACTGTACGTTCTGCTTCTTTCAGCACATTTTGAAACAAATTTAACTCTACATCAAATTCATCGCGGTTATCACTTTTCAGAGCCAAATTAACTCCAATTCTTTCTTTTAAAAAATCGCGAAATAATCCAAATTTTACAATATATCCAACATTTATTTGGCAAAATGATGGTTGAAGAATCGATTTTTTGTGACAAAAACCCTTTTCCCTCAATCCTTCTTCCCTTTGAAGGTACTTCTCCCTCATAGCATCATGTATTTCATTAAGTAATCCGTCAAACTCCTGACTGAAATCCTCTTCCATATAGCGAGACAAGATATTATGATTCCGCTCTACGGATAATTCCTCAAGGTCGTTACCTTCAAAATAACTCCATACAACGATTTTCGGATTTCTAAGTACGGCAAATTCCTTGAGAATAGCGAGTTCCAACAAAGGTCCATTATGAACTATTCCAAAATTCAGAGATGTACCAAACCGTTTTGCAATCAGTGATGAGAATTTCTGATCCGGTTTCACACAAGAGCCAGCTGTAAAGGAATCGCCAATGAATGCAACATCGACGCTGCCAACATCCCAATCCATGTCCGCATTTGGAAATCCATATCTATCAGTATCGATTGTGAGCCAAAAACCCAGCTCGTTGCATACGACCTGTTTTGTATGCTTCAAAGCGAAAATCGGAAAAAACTTCCGACCATCAACTTTGATTGGCTCTTGTAACTTTCCTTCCTCAGAAAGAAAAAATCTCGGATGTACGAGCGGGTAAGCGTCATGGCCTTCACGTCGAAGGTCGTCAATTACTTGCGATTTTTCTCTTTGATCCCCAGTCGCCGGCAATGAAAGCGCCGCATGATACTCGATGTTGCTGTAAACTCCAGAAAGAAATTGGATCAGGTGCAATGAAAAAATGGTAGACAATCCTACCAAAACTACTTTCTTTCTAAATTCATCGCCAAATCCTATCGTAAAAACAGATAAGAGAAATAAAATTACCAATACAGAAACAAAAACAATCTGAATTGTTGAATCAAATTCAAAATTCAGAAAGGAATATACAATAAAAAATGCTATAAAACATATTACAAGAACATGAAATGCCTTGAGAACAGACCGTTTTTTCATCTCACACTCCCGTTACCTGTAGGGATTATACTTCACATTCTTGCGGAACTTTTGCAAAATCGCTCGGGTCAAATATGACTTATCGAAATAAAAACCCTGATTGTTAAGCGTCGGAATATTAAAAATGGTATCCAATTTTTTTCTAGCTGACGGACTTGCTTCGTATCTCCCGCCAACATGCAAACTATCGTATCCCCACGGTCGGGAAAACAGATTAGAAATAGATTCAGCACTGATTTTCACATCGTCATTACCACCCTCATTTTCAATATATGTAAACCCGTCTTTAAAGTCGAAATGCACCAACACTCCAATATCGTAGATATCGAAGTTTACCCCGTACAATTCTCTATTTTTTTGGTAATAGTAGCGCCAAAGAGGATTATTTTTGTGAATTTTTTTCAAAAAAAGTCGACCTGCGTCAAATAGTTTGTTCAACTCGAAAATATTATCGTCACCGTATGTTTTAGTACGTGTTTGTATTTTGATATTCTCATAGTCATTCATATATTTATTCACTGATTCCGTATTATTCCATTCCTTCTCCAAATCCCAAACATCACCAGGATACAAACAAACTGGAGTAGAGGGTGTATCACTTGAATTCAGGAGCTCCATAACTTTATCGATTTTATTTATTTCATCGTTGACATAGAAATTCTCTTCATGTGAAAAATACACAAAACTAGCAAATGGAATTACAAATTTTGGCCTAATTTCACCAATAATTCTTCGAATACTATCTATTTTTTCATTTGCTTGGAAAATTCTGTAATCTATCTCACTTTCACTGGATTCACCGGACGCATAGCTAAATTGAATAAATAAAACATCAATGTGTGGTGATGTATTTTTAATAAATTCAATTTCATCATCTTTCAAAACATTGCAGTCATTCAGATTCAATATTGTGTTCCCAGATACTTTTATGATGCACCAGCTATCCATAGAACCATATGGATAAGTAGTGATCGAAAAACCTTCATCTATATCGAACTCTTCTCCAAACCCGACTTCAATTACATTGTTTTTGCCAACGGTTGATTCAAGGAATTTAGCGACCCTCCTGTCAGCCGTTTTCTGAAATACAAATCTGTTGCCCGAAAAATATTTTTTTATATTTGCTGGACTAAAATGGTCAGGATGTTCATGGCTAAACCAAATAAAATTCGAATCCTGAACCATTTTTATAACTTCTCTGGGCGTTTCCGATAACAATGACCAGGAATTATCAAACGCAGTTCCCTCAATCCAAGGGTCAATCGCTATCGATTTTCTGGAGTCCTGGACAATAAACCCAGCATGATTCGTAAATTTGATCTCGACCATTCCTGTTTATTCCATCTATCTGGATACCGGTTCGATTATCACGCAAACATACTTGCTATCGCATGGAAGCCGTTTCCATTTCTGGATACCTTCCAAAATCATCGCCTTGATCATCGCGATCCGGATCTCCAATAAATTCATCAGTCCGGTGCGACGTCCTCGGCGTAGTCGGACTTCAGCGCCGGGTCCTGGTGTTCCTTGCGCAGCACGCAGTTGCCGATTGCCAGCATGTCGATCTCGGTACCCATCAGGCAACGGAAGGCGTCCTCTGGTGTACAGACGATCGGCTCTCCGCGCACGTTGAAGGAAGTGTTGACCAGTACCGGGCAGCCGGTGAGGTCCCTGAAGGCCTCGAGCAGGCGGTGATAGCGCGGGTTGGTCTCCGCATGCACGGTCTGGACGCGGGCGGAATAATCCACATGGGTGACCGCCGGGATCTCCGAGCGCGGCACGTTCAGCTTCTCGATGCCGAACAGCGCCTCCTCCTCGGCGCTCATCACCCGCCTGCGGTCTTTCCGCACGCCAGCGACCAGCAGCATGTAGGGGCTGTCGGTGTCCAGTTCGAACCAGTCCGCAAGGTCCTCGCGCAGCACGCTGGGGGCGAAGGGCCGGAAGGATTCCCGGTACTTCACCTTGAGATTGAGCGTCGATTGCATCCGCGGCGAGCGCGGATCGCCCAGGATCGAGCGGCCGCCCAGCGCTCGAGGACCGTATTCCATGCGGCCCTGGAACCAGCCCACCGCCTTCTCCTCGGCCAGCGCCGCAGCCGCGGTCTCGATCAGGTCGTCGTCCGTCATCACCTCGAAGCGCCCGCCGGCGGCTGCCAGGCGACGCTCGATCTCGGCCTGCCCGAAGACCGGGCCCAGATAGGCGCCCTGCATCGCGTCCCGACCGTTCACGGTGCGGGCCTCGCCCGCATGCAGGTGGGTGATCGCGAGCGCCGCGCCCAGCGCCCCGCCCGCATCGCCCGCCGCCGGCTGCACCCACAACCGTTCGAAGGCGCCGTCGCGCACGACCTTGCCATTGGCCACGCAGTTCAGCGCCACGCCGCCGGCCAAGCACAGGTTGCGCTCGCCGGTCTCGGCCGCAAGGCCGCGGGCCAGCCGCAGGACGACCTCCTCGGTGACCGCCTGGATCGAGGCGGCGAGGTCCATGTGGTGCTGCGTGAGCAATTCCTCCGGCGCCCGCGGCGGGCCGCCGAACAGGGCGTGAAAGCGCTCGTTGGTCATGCGCAGGCCGGTGCAATAGTCGAAATAGTCGAGATCGAGCCGGAACGAGCCGTCCGCCTTCAGGTCGATCAGGTTGTTAAGGATTGTTTGGGCGTAGACCGGCTCGCCGTAGGGGGCGAGACCCATCAGCTTGTACTCGCCGGAATTCACTCGGAAGCCGGTGTAATAGGTGAAAGCGGAGTAGAGCAGCCCCAGGGAATGCGGGAAGTGAATCTCCCGGGTTATCTCCAGGGCATTGCCGTTGCCCAGGCCGGCCGAGGTCGTGGCCCATTCGCCGACCCCGTCCATGGTCAGCACCACCGCGCGTTCGAACGGCGAGGGGAAGAAGGCGCTGGCGGCATGCGAAAGGTGATGTTCGGAAAAGCGCAGCCGCTCCAGCCAGTCGACCGCGCCGTCGAGTTTCACCAATTCCTTCGCCAGCAGGGACTTCTGGAACAGTTTCTCCTTCAGCCAGATCGGCAGCGCCATGGCGAAAGATGCGAAACCGCGTGGCGCGAAGGCGAGATAGGTCTCCAGCAGCCGTTCGAACTTCAAGAAGGGCTTGTCGTAGAAGGCGACGAGGTCGATCTCGCCGGCCGTAAGGCCAGCCTCGGCCAGGCAATAGGCGATGGCGTTGTGGGGAAACCCGGGATCGTGCTTGCGCCGGGTGAAACGCTCTTCCTGCGCCGCGGCGAGGATGCGCCCGTCCGCGACCAGCGCAGCGGCGGCGTCGTGGTAGTAGGCCGAGATGCCGAGAACCCGCATCACGCCTTCAGAACAGGGTGTAAATGAAGGGGGCGACGGCGCTGCCCTGGGCGAGGATCAACAGCCCGCCGAACAACAGGAAGACCACCAGGATCGGCAGCAGCCAGAACTTCTTGCGCGCTCGCAGGAAGGCCCAGAGTTCGGCGATGAAGGCTCCCATGGCGCGGCTCAGAACTGCTGTTTCAGGCTATCGGGCGCGGGCCCGGGAGGGGTGCGGAGGATCCAGTAGCTCTGCGCCGCAGGATCGTGCTTCAATGCCAGCAAGTCCTTGCCGAAAAGCCGCAGCAGCAGGCCGGTCGGCGTAAGTACCGCGAAATACATGAAACCCAGCACCAGCGGGCTGACGATGCGGTGCAGCAGCAGGCCGAAGCGGGTCCACAGCCGGTTGAGCGGCGCCAGCAGGCCGGCCCGCAGCAGCGCCACCGCCGCGAAGGCAGCGGCAATGACGAGGCTCCACAGACGCGGCGGGTTGCCGGCCAGCAGGGGATAGAGCGCAATCACGGCAAACACGACCGCGAACACCAGGCCGAACGCCCTGTCCGAGCCACCTGCCACGTCGTCGGTTCTGGAAAAATCCTCGTGAGTACTCATAGATGGCTTCTTACAGTCGTACCTGGAGGTCGTAAAGGCGTGCCTTGGTCGCATCAATCCGGTTGATTTTTTGCCGCTTTTCTGACCGAAACCATGTCAGTCAGTCACTCGGAATCAGAGCAAGCAGGCTCTTGGGTTCGACCGAACAGCGGTTCCATTGTGGTGCATGTCCGCGACCTTTTTTCGATATCGCTTTCAGTCAGAGCGGCCCAAAATCAGCCAATCACCACACCCTATCGCAACACAGGAAAATGGAGATCCTACGACGAACTCCAAGAAACTCTCGATTTCAGTATTGTCGAAATTTCAGTTTTTCAAATACTAAACAATAGTACATGAAATACTAACAATATTCTGATATATTGGCGGGATAAAAAGACAGGACCGTAAAAACGATCCTGTAGGTATGAGTTTTTCTTAACCGAATTCACGGAATATGTCCGGAATCCACCTGCTGTCTTCTAGTAGCTTTTCTGCTCGAGCCATCATTTCGTCCTTCTTGAGTTTCGTGATGTTCTCCGCAGCCTGCGCCGAAGCTCCTTCGGATACAGCCCTCAAGATGAACGCCTTTGATACGCGCGAGAAGTAGTTCTCGGTCGTTGGCGCCCACCAATCCGCCATGTCGAGCGACAGGGCTTCGACAATCTCTGCCGCCTGAGCACGCGAATCGTCTCTCCCAATCTGACGACGTCGTTCAACCGCGTTCACCGTGGCCGCGATGCAGTACGCCAGCAGCTTTCCACGCTCGCTGTCTTCGAGCCCCGAGATCCACCGAAACAGATCGGATCGCTCAGGCAATTGCTCGCTCCAATGCCGATGACGCTCCGATACAGCTTCGGCGGCACGGCTCTCCGACACCGTTTCCGACGAAGGAGATAGATCAATCTCGACCGGTCGGATATCGACGCAGAGGTCCGCATGCACACCGAAGAACAGTCGACTGACCAGTGTGTGAAGGAGTGCCGTCAACGCTACCTTCGGACTGCCGGCAACGAGTTCGCGGAGCGCGGCGGTCTTGTGGGCGGTAAGGTCCTCAATGAGGGCCTCTGAAAGCGACGGCGCCTTCCTGGGCTTCTCGGCCGTATCGGTGGGAGGCACCGGTTTCTCCGGTTCGGCCAGGCCGCGGGTCAC
>JBGTSR010000027.1:0-20570 GCA_041940165.1 Acidobacteriota bacterium | reverse complement strand
CCGCCACCCGCTCCTCGTCCGTGCACACGAACGTGCCCGGCTCTTCGCCGACCCGCACCGTGGCCACGGCCCCGGTGCAGGATCGCCGCTGGCGAAGATCTCGCATTTACGCAGGATGATGTTCAGATCCGCGGGCATTCGATCGAGTGCCGCATCAACGCCGAGGATCCCGTGAAATTCACGCCGTCGCCGGGAAGAATTACGGCATTCAACATTCCGGGTGGTCCTGGAGTTCGCGTGGACACGGCTGTTTATCCTGGCTATCTCGTGCCGCCGTATTACGATTCGATGATCGCAAAACTGATCGTCCACGCACGGACGCGCGAGCTTGCAATAACGCGAATGCAGCGAGCTCTCGACATGATGGTCGTCGAAGGCATTAAGACGACGATCCCACTTCACCAAAAGATCATGGCCGACGAGAATTTCAGGAAAGGAAACTTCTCTACGAAGTTTATGGAAGAGTTTAATTCCGGGCTTTGAGACGGCAACTCGGTGCCGAAAGAATTCGTTCCCGACGCCCGATATTAAATTGCTCTTACCCGCTGAATATGTTAGTTTTACGGTGACAATTAGAAATGATTGTTTGATATTTTTCGCGGTTACCGCGCTAGTACGCGGAGTTACTGCGAGCAAAAGGAGAGGCTGATTAAAGCAAGTAAAAAATGGCAACAGTTAAAGAATTAAAGGAAAAGATAGTTTCGGATTACAAAACGCATGGCTCTGACACTGGTTCGTCGCAGGTCCAGATCGCACTGCTGTCGCAGCGCATCACCGAATTGACGGAGCACTTCAAGATCCACAAGAAAGACAACAATTCCCGCCGCGGCTTGCTGCAGTTGGTCTCGCGTCGTAGAAAACTTCTGGATTACCTCAAACGTCGAAATATCGAAGAGTATCACGAGATCATCAAGAAACTCGGTTTGAGGCGTTAGTATATACACACTTACCAAGGGGTTCTTCGCTCCTATTAAAAAGATCCTCACGAAGATTTTGCCGGTCGGCCGCTGAACGTGACAGCCAAGAGTGCCGCCGAGCGAACGAGGGTCGGTTTACAATTTGTCGCTGATAAAGGACGAAAGGGCTTCACGGCATGCTCTTTCGTCTTTATCTTTTGAGGTTTAGAATGCCAAAGAAATATTTGAAAGAGTCGATAAAGTTCGGAAATCAGGAACTTATCGTCGAAACTGGCAAAGTTGCCAAACAGGCCGATGGTTCGGTCGTCGTAACGTACGGGGAAACGATGGTACTGGTCGCCGCAGTGAGCGCGCGTACCGCCAGAGAAGGCCTCGATTTTTTTCCGCTCACGGTCGAATACCGTGAAAACAATTTTGCCGCCGGACGCATTCCGGGCAATTACTTCCGCCGCGAAGGCAGGCCTTCTGAAAAGGAAGTGCTTACCTGCCGCTTGATCGACCGCCCGGTGCGGCCGCTTTTTGCGGACGGATATCGATTCGAAACGCAGATCGTCGCGTCCGTGATATCGGCCGATGACGATTACGATCCAGACGTGATCGCTATAACAGGCGCGTCGTGTGCACTCTACCTTTCGGACATTCCCTTCGAAAATCCGATCGCCGGTATCCGCATCGGTCTGATCGATGGCAAGTACGTCATCAATCCGACCTATGACGAGCGTCGTGAATCGGACCTGAACCTTGTCGTTGCAGGTACCGAAGAAGCCATCTGCATGGTCGAATGCGAGGCCAGCGAGGTCGAAGAAAAGATCATGGTCGAGGCCTTGATGCTTGCCCATCGCGAGATCAAGCGACTCTGTCTGTGGCAGAAAGAACTCGGCAAAGCTCTGGATATCAAGAAACGCGAGTACGCCCCCGCACCGCTCGATGACAAACTGGTCGCTGAGATCGAGAAGAAATGGAGCGATAAACTCCGCAAGGCTCTCGACTCGACCGGCCGCGAAAAGATCGAAGTTTACGCGGGCATCGACGCTCTCAAGAAAGAGGTCGTCGAAAGCTATCCGGAAGATCAGCCTGAGGTCCGGGCAATGGCCGGCAAGGTCTATGGCCACCTGAAGGAAAAGATCTTTCGCGAGGACATGCTCGGAAATCGCCGTCGTCCCGACGGCCGCAAATTCTCCGAGATCCGCCCGATCACTTGCGAGGTGGGCTGGCTGCCGCGTGTCCACGGGTCGGCCCTGTTTACTCGCGGTGAAACGCAGGCGATGGTGACGACGACGCTCGGCACCAAGATGGACGAGCAGTTCATGGATGACATCGAAAAGGGTGAAGTGAAACGCCGCTTTATGCTGCACTACAACTTCCCGCCGTACTCGGTCGGTGAAACGGGCCGATTTGGTTCGACGTCGCGTCGCGAGACGGGCCATGGCAATCTTGCACGCCGTGCCATCCAGGCTGTATTGCCCGATGAGACAGAATTTCCTTACGTTCTCCGCATCGTCTCGGACATTACCGAGTCGAACGGCTCGTCGTCTATGGCCACGGTCTGCGGCGGCATTCTGAGTCTGATGGATGCGGGTGTGCCGATCAAGAAGCCCGTCGCCGGCGTTGCTATGGGCCTCGTAATGGAGGGCAATCGCTACGCGATCCTTTCGGACATCGCCGGTGCCGAAGACCACTACGGCGATATGGACTTTAAGGTCACGGGCACGGCTGACGGCATCACCGCACTGCAGATGGATATCAAGGTCGGCGGCATCAACGCCATGATCCTGCAGGAAGCTCTCGAGCAGGCCAAGAAAGGCCGTCTGCACATCCTCGATGTGATGTCCAAGGCGATCGAGACTCCGCGCGAAGACCTTTCGCAGTACGCCCCGCGTATTATCACGCTCAAGATACATCCGGACAAGATCCGCGACGTCATCGGCAAGGGCGGCAGCGTTATTCGGTCGATCACCGAGGAAACCGGTGCCAAGATCGATATCGAGGACGACGGTACTATTTCGATCGCGACGAACGATGGCGACGCGGCACAGGCCGCTATCGCCCGCATCAAGGCGATCACTGCCGAGGCCGAGATCGGCGAGACCTATCTCGGAACCGTATCGCGGATCGTCGACTTCGGGGCATTTGTCGAGATCCTGCCGGGCCTCGATGGTCTGCTGCACATCTCTGAGATCTCTGACCGCCGCGTCAAGGACGTTCGGGACGAACTTAAAGAAGGCCAGCAGATCCTGGTCAAGTGCATCGGCAAGGAAGGCAACAAGGTAAAACTCTCGCGCAAGGCGATACTTGCCGAAGAGAAAGCCAAGGGAGCGTCCGAGGGCGAATAACAACAGAAAAGTCCGTAAATTACGGAAAACACGGCCGGTTACCACTTTTGTGTGGTATCCGGCCAATTTTTTTGGCCACAGATCGGAATTTTTAGAAAAAAGTGCCATTTTTCTGGAGAAACCGGTCGATTAGCGATATTTTCCCGTTGAAAATCGATAGTCAGGCCGAATTTGTGGGTCTAGATCATTGCAGGAACATCAATTTGTGTTATAGTTCCTACAAAACGCCCCAACAAACTCCCAAATTCGACAGCGAGTGCCAAAAAGCTGTGAACGCGTAACCCGCGTTTCGCCTACTACTTTCGTTTGGTCAGGTGACAACATGAATATAACGAAATACAGAGGGTTGCTTTCGGCTATGTGCATCGCGTCGATATTGTCGTGCGTTGCACGTATCGATGCTGCCCCGGTGCGGTTCGATCAGGTCATTCAGATCGTCGATCCGGCTCCGGGCGGTGCTAGCTCGCGTTCATTCGCGACGCTTCGAACGGTCGATGACCTGATCCTAATTGACGGCCGCGGTGGCGACGAAGACAAAAAGAAAGTCGCCATGCCGCAGGACGGCCGCGTGATCACGGAAACAAAGACCGAGATCGTGACGGACGACGTCTGCGACTGCGAAGAAGAGATCGTGACCCGCCGTGGTTTTCCAAAATGGATACTGCTCGGCCTCGCAGCGATCCCGATAATCTACATCATCACGCGTGACGATGACGATTCGCCGACGCCGACGCCGCCTACGACGCCGACTCCGGGCATTACGCCAACGCCGACGCCGGGAATGACGCCGACGCCGACGCCGGGTATGACGCCGACGCCTACACCGGGCGTGACGCCGACCCCGACGCCGAAGGAAACGCCGAGCCCGACGCCAACACCTGGTGTGACCCCGACGCCGAAGATGACGCCGACGCCGACTCCGCCCAAGACGCCGCCGCCGTCACCGACTCCGCCGGAGCCGATCCCGGAACCGATGACGATCCTGCTGTTCGGCACCGGACTGGCATCGATCGGACTGGCCGCACGCCGCCGGTTTGGCAAGCGTTCGAAAGACGGCGAGCAGATCGACGAAGAATAAAGTATGATGGGCGTGGGCGGCCGGCCGGTCGACCCACGCTCGTATCGCAGCGAGGGCCGATCCGATTTGCCCCGACAGAGGAATTTCAAGTGATGCGAGTAAATAGACATAAGATCTTTATCGTTATCGGGCTGATGCTGACGCTCGGTATCGGAACGGCGTTCGCCGACGACAGCAACAAAAAACGGCCGAAAGGCATGGGCACGCTCAACGTCAAGACGACCGAAACGTCGTACCCGGTCAAGGTCGACGGCCGTTACATCGGCGAAAGCGGCGTGGGCGTCGGTGCGGATTTCTATCTCGCTCCGGGCATCTACACCGTCGAGGTCGGCGGCCCGGACGGCAAGGTCTGGACCGACCGCGTCGAGATCATTAAGGACCGTAAGCACTGCATCTGTCTTAAGATCGTCCGCGAGACGATCACGACACCGTGTCCGTACCGTTTTGTACTCGACGGCCCGGGCCGCGTGACCGAGGGCGACATCATCACATTTGCCGCGATCAATCAGGGCACCGCCCCGATACCGATCAGGTACGCTTGGCGCCTGTCGAACGGCCGCGTGATGAGTGGGCTGGGCACACCATCGATCACGGTCGATACGACGGGGCTCGGCGGACGATCGATCAACGCGGAACTCGATGTCAACGACGATGTTTACGACAGCAAATGCCGTCAGGTGATCTCGGTCCCGACGGACATCACGACGATCCCGACGCCGGAACCGCCGAAGCCGTTCCGCTGTGACGAGTTTGTTGCCAAGGCTCCGGATGATGACAAGGCCCGCTTTGACAACTGTGTGATCCAGGCCCAGAACACGCCTGACGCACAGATCTACATCATCATCTATCCTGGTACCGACCGCGTTTCGAGAACGCGTAATACTTACGATCGCCTCTCGAAACGGGCACTCGACTACATGGTGCAGACACGTGGGTTTGACCCGAGACGTATCCAGATCGTACGCGGCAGCGAACGGCTGCAGACGACATACGACGTCTGGATCGTGCCGCCGGGAGCATCGCTACCGGTCGTCCAATAAACGTCCCTCCGACCGAACGAACAACCAAAAGGCCGCTTGAGACCCCTCAGGCGGCCTTTTTTTGTTTTGTGCGCTGGGTCACCGGCGATCATGGACTTTCTGGTAAAATCAGGTGTAAAGCAGTTCACGATCGTTTCGGACCCGCAAACTCGATCACGAGGGGCGAGGCGGGCGCGCGTGAGGAGTAGAGAACATGGAGGAAACTGTAAGAGCCTGGCTAGCCGATCCGACCGTTTGGAAATTCATCACGGCGGCGATCGTATTGGTCGTCATCCTTTCTATAATGTCGATCGCGAGACGCTCGGTGACCCGATATGTCGGAGTGAAAGACACCCGATACAGGCTTCGCAAATTCATCACGTTTCTCGCGTATATCGCGGTCATACTGGCTCTTAGCATCATCTTCAGCGACAGGCTCGGGGGGTTGACCGTCGCGCTGGGCGTTGCCGGTGCGGGAGTTGCTTTCGCTCTTCAAGAGGTCATTGCCAGTTTTGCGGGCTGGTTTGCGATCAGTTTTGCTCACTTTTATAAGCCGGGTGACCGTGTCGAGGTCGGCGGCATCAGGGGCGACGTTATCGACATCAGCTTTCTGCGCACGACGCTTATGGAATGCGGTGAATGGGTCGATGGCGATCTATACACCGGACGCGTCGTGCGTGTGGCGAACAGCTTTGTCTTCAAGGCCCCGGTCTTCAACTATTCTGGCGATTTCCCGTTTCTCTGGGATGAGATCAAGGTGCCCGTGAAGTATGGATCGAACGAGGCACTGACACGTTCGATCCTCCAGAACGTTGCCGAAGAAGTTGTCGGCGACTACGCTGTCGCCGCGCAGCAGGCATGGCATCCGTTTTCAAAGCAATTCCTGCTCGAAGATGCCACGACGGCTTCGCTCGTAACCCTCCTCGCTAACGACAATTGGATGGAATACACCGTCCGCTATGTCACTGACTACAAGTTGCGGCGGGCGACGAAGGACAGGCTGTTCACACGGATCGTGCAGGAATTTGACCAGTCAGCCGGGGCAGCAGCCTTCGCATCTGCGACCTTTGAACTGGTCGAAGCGCCAGTGATCCGCCTCAAGACTGACGCCAAGTGAGCGAGGCGAGAAAATTGCAGAAGTGTTTCTCACGGCTCACGGTCTGTGTTTCTCACTGTCTGGATGTTCTCACGGCACTGAGTTTCTCACATCCGGGCAATACGGAGGTTTCTCACATTTAAGAGAAGGAACAAGCAGTTGCCTCGGGACTCGCGTCGTGAATTTTCAAAGATCGAATTCCGATCGGTGGAGAGCTGAGTATGGTTCTCACTTCAGCGAATGTCTTCAGCCGAGATCTGTATTCAGACTGAAACTCGACATCCGACTTATCCCAAAGCTCGTCGTCGATTGCAAAGTGCTCGATCGCTAAAGCGATTCTCGTTGGCTCTCACGTCAGGAGAACTACAATGCCGAATTGTCGTCCGTTTAACCACCCGCTACCGCAGGTGGTTCTGACCCGGCCTTCATGTGGTTCTGACCTGGACTTCCGTAAGTGTTTCTCACTCGGTGAACCGCGGGAATCGGGGATCCCAAATTTGAAATTCGAAATGTGAGATCCCAGATATCTGAGTTTCTCACTCCCCAAACGACACACAGCTCGCATGCTGAGACGCCGGTGTCTCTGGCGCCGTTCAGGTGTCAAACCAACAGCCGTGTTCTCACGCATCTCCAGCGGGTCGGCCGCGGCGTCGACTTCCGCGGGCTCGGATCGTTGGCGAATGCGCTCGTACGTGTGCAGAGGGTTGCGTGACTCGGCGAGTATCTCGAAAAAGCGTTCGACGAACGCAAGCTTTGGGTGAGGCGGAAAGGCGGGAAGCCTCAGGTGGGGTGTCGTGCGTCGCGAACATATTGTGCAATTGCTCATACGCCGAAAATACCGCGTGTCGGCGGCGGCGTATATGCCAGATTGCGTAAAATGACACAGAATGCACAGATTGCGTACTTTTACACAAAATGCACAGAATGCGTAAAACGACACAGAATGCACAGATCGCGTGTTTTGGAAGGTTGAGGGCGATCTATTTCCAGATATTCAGCGTATCGATATTAGCCGGCAGAAAGTCTTTTTCGTTGCGGGTGACGATGGCGAGGTCTAGGCGACTAGCCTTTCTTCGAAAGGTCAAACGCGTCCCTAAGCGGACTCTTGTCACGGGTCAGATCGATCTCGGCACCACAAAGAGGAGAGTTATTCAGAAAATCACTTAGCGGAACGCGATCGTGGGCAAGGCGGCAGTCCCCCTCGAACGGAATCTCTACCACCGTTTCTATTCCGTTATTGGACATTAGTTGCGGTTTACCTGCTGCGTCGGCTATCAATTCGCCGCACTTGTTCTTCCCGTTAGATATCGACGTGCGTTTCATAGAGTGCTGCAAAACTTTCGAATCTAAGATTAACTCTGGAGGCGTCGGTTTTGGTCCATCTCTAGAATATTCTCAACTTCTGACCGTAAATCGTTCCATTTGACGCTACGCCATTTTTTCTTTGCCTTCGAAAGAACAACTCCACGCGTGCCGGCGAATAAATCACAAACGGGAATCACGATAAACTCCCATTGGGATGGATCGGCTTGATCGCGAACTACAGGATCGATTACATCGTGAATGCAAAAAATAAACAGATCGCAAAACCATCCCTCGTTCTCGATTTCCTCGTCAGGATTGTCGCGTACAAAATAGGCCGGGGCCTGCTTTTTCCAATTGAATTGCAGACTCCGACTTTTCGAGTCTCCCCATAATTGAACCGCCGCAGTCTGCCGAACTTGGATTCTCACACGTTCGGGGCCTTTCCCACGCTGTAAATCCCACGGGTGCCATCCCAATCCAACGTGTTTCCAGTCCGGTCCGAGGGCGTGAAGCACCATCATCTCGACCACATCACCGCGGTGCGAATTATTAAGGATTGCTCCGCCATAAATTTCCTTTGCGACCATTCCTATGATTTCGTCGCGGGTAGGAATCGAAATGTCCGAAACATTTTCGAAAGTTCGCCGTTTCAAGCCGTTCATTGTAAAATCTCCATTTGCGTTGAGTTCACCCTGAATTATGTCAGCCCCTAATATCGAAACTATCGTATCACTCGCGAAGCGTCGCGGGTTTGTTTTTCCTGCGTCGGACATTTACGGCGGGCTTGGTTCGTCGTGGGATTACGGGCCGCTGGGCGTGGAGTTGGCGAACAATATCAAGAAAAGCTGGTGGAACTGGCTCGTCTATGAGCGCGACGACATCGAGGGGCTCGATTCGTCGATCATTCAGAACAGGCTTGTTTGGAAATATTCGGGCCACGAAGAGACGTTCAGCGATCCGCTCGTCGACTGTCGTGAGTGCAAATCGCGCCTCAGGCTCGATAAGCTCGAGACTGACGCCGGGGACGGGAAGTCTATGTGTTCGAATTGCGGGTCAAAGGACCTGACGGACGCTAGGCAGTTCAACATGATGCTACGGACGACGCTCGGTGCGGCATCAGTCGAAGAGGATGAGTCGGCACTCGCGTACCTGCGGCCCGAGACGGCGCAGGGGATCTTTATAAATTTTAAGAACGTTCTCGATACTTCGCGTCGCAAGCTGCCTTTTGGGATAGCACAGATCGGAAAGGCGTTTAGAAACGAGATCACGCCGGGGAATTTTATCTTTCGCACGCGAGAGTTCGAGCAGATGGAGATGGAGTATTTCTGCCGGGCCGAAGACGCCGAACGCATCCATCAGGAATGGATCGACGGATTTCAGGAATGGATCGGTTTGCTTGGCATCTCGGCGGGAAATATGTCGCTGTACGAGCAGTCGAAGGAAGAACTTGCTCATTACGCCGTCAGGACCGTCGACATAATGTACCGTTTCTTTCCCGAGCGCGAGGACGAAGAGAAGCAGTGGGACGAATTGATGGGGATCGCCAATCGAACCGATTACGACCTTCGCGTTCACTCGAAAAAGCCCGAGAACGATGAAGGGAAACGCATTAATCCCGATACGACCGAAGATCTTTCGTATTTCGATCCGACGACGAACGAGCGATTCTATCCGTACGTCATCGAGCCGGCCATCGGCGTAAATCGTACATTGCTCGCCGTCATGATGGATGCTTACGAAGAGCGTACCAACGACAAAGGCGAGGTACGCGTGATCCTCAAACTCAAGCCTTCACTCGCTCCGATCAAGGTCGCGGTTCTGCCGCTTGCTAAGAACAATGAAGCCATCGTTTCACTCGCCAAAAAGCTGAAACGAGATCTTCAGCCATCGATGCGGACCGTTTACGACGACACCGGGGGCATCGGCAAGCTCTACGCCCGCCAGGACGAGATCGGCACGCCGTTCTGCGTCACCGTCGATCACGAATCGCTCGAGGATAATGCCGTTACCGTGCGCGACCGCGATACTTGGGAGCAAGAGCGGGTCAAGATCGATGAGCTAAGGCAGTTCCTGCTTGAACGATTGGCCTAGTAGCATAGGAGTCCATGAGGTTTAACCCGATAACGAGCACACCTTGGCGTTTCGGGCTTTCACTATTCGCTGTTGCCGCTGTATCTCTTGGCCTCTCGCAACTGGGCGATCGGGTGAACGCGACCACCGTCGCTCTTTGCCTTCTTATCGTTATCCTGTCGTCAGCGACGTTCTTTGGCAGGAATCCCGCTCTCGTTGCATCGCTTGCGGCGATGTTGGTGTTCAATTACTTCTTCCTGCCGCCTTACGGCACGTGGCATATTGCCGATCCTCACAATCTGGTCGCCTGGGCGGCGTTTACGATCACGGCGATAATCGCAGGAGAGCTTTCGGCTTACGCACAGCGGCGGGCGGTCGAGGCCGAACGGCTCTACTCAGAGCTTGAGACCGCATTTGCCAAGGCGACCGAGGCCGAGGCTCTGCGTCAGAGCGAGAAGCTTAAATCTGCCCTTCTCGACGCTGTGACGCACGATCTTCGTACGCCACTCACCTCTATCAAGGCTGCCGTTACGACGCTGCTGGACAGCGAAGGCGGGCATCGAACGATCGAGCTAAGTACACTCGAAAAGGCCGAATTCCTGGAGATCATCAACGAGGAGACCGATCGTTTGAATGGGTTCATCGAGGGAATGGTCCAGCTTGCCCGTATCGAAGCCGGAGCGATGGGCCAAGGCGATACGGCCGCCAGCGTCGAAGAGATAATCACGCTTGCGCTCGAACGAGCCGAACCTGCGATCGTCGATCATCACCTTGTAGTCAACATGGAAAAGGCCCTGCCGCGGGTCGTCGGCGACGCCCGGGCGCTCGCCGAAGTGGTCTATAATCTCGTCGACAACGCGGCGAAGTATTCCCCGGCCGAAACGACGATCACGATCACGGCAGAGCGAAAGGGGAGTCGTATCGCCGTTTCGGTCGCGGACCAGGGCAAGGGCATCGCTCCGGCGCTTCGCGAACGGGTTTTTGAGAAATTTCATCGCAGCGACGACAAGCGCGACGGGCTCGGCCTCGGGCTCGCTATTTCAAAAGGCATCGTCGAATCACAAAACGGTTCGATCGAGATCGGCCCGGGAGCTGACGGCAATGGAACGACTGTAACTACGAGGCTGCGAATCGCAAAACAGTGAGCGAACCAAAAAAAGTATTGGTGATCGACGACGAACCGCAAATAACGCGGGTGCTGCGGCATAGCCTCGCCGCGCATCGATACGACGTTCGCACGGCGGCCGACGGTATCTCGGGGATCGAAACGTTCCGTGATTGGCATCCGGATCTTGTCATAACAGACCTCCAAATGCCCGAGATGAACGGCATCGAGGTATGCCGCGAGATCAGAAAGTCGTCCAGCCTGCCGATCATCGTGCTTTCGGTTCGCGGCGAAGAAAGGACCAAGGTCGAGGCCCTCGACGCCGGGGCCGACGATTATGTGACAAAGCCCTTCGGCATCGACGAACTGCTCGCTCGTGTCCGCGCCGCGCTCAGACGAACCCCCGACGAGGCCCGCGAACAAGAATCGGATCTCGCCGATGGCGATTTCCGCATCGATCTCGGTACACGCGAGATCTTCGTAAAAGGCCAGGCCGTTCATCTTACTCCCAAAGAGTTTGACCTGCTTGTCTATCTATTTCGCAATCGCGGCAAGGTGATCAGTCATCGGACTCTTCTCGGCGCGGTCTGGGGCGGTGAGAATACCGAACAGACCGAATACCTTCGCGTCTTCATCGGCCAGCTTCGCAAGAAGATCGAGGCCGAACCCTCAAAGCCCGTCTACATTCGCACCGAACCTTGGGTCGGCTACCGCTTCTCACCGGGTCCGAAATAATCCTTACGAAAGTTTTATAGAACTCTTACTCACAAATTATGGGCGGACGCGTACGCTTGAATTCGTATGGCCGTCCGCATCACTCAAAAGACCAGTCGGGCACGGGAAAGCAGCCGGGGAGCAACCTCAGGCAGTTTGATCGGCGCGGCGACCGTGCTTTCGCTCGGACTTGGAATTGCCGCACCGATCGCCGGCCTTGTGCTGGCTATCGTAAATGAGGCTATTCCCGGCGTTCCAACCCTTGGCCGGGCCGCAACGATACTTTGCGTCAGCACGATCCCGTTCTTACTGCTGGGGTCACATTTGATGGACGTCATCGAAAGACGGCGAGCGCGGATGCTTGATAGAGAGAATGGCACGGGGACACAGGAATAAATGACAACCAGCGAATTTGCAGAAGACATCCACTCGACTTACGCAGACATTGATGCACCACGGGAAGAGCCAAACGGCCGCTATCTCGCATTTCTGTCGCTGGCGGCCCTCGGGGTCGTTTATGGCGATATAGGCACTTCGCCGCTTTATGCGATCAGGGAATGTTTTCACGGTCCGCATGCTATCGCGCCGACCGTAGGAAATGTCCTTGGCGTCCTTTCATTGATCTTTTGGTCGTTGATCATCGTCATCTCGATCAAGTATCTGGTTTTTGTTCTACGGGCAGACAATCAGGGCGAAGGTGGCATTTTATCTCTCGCAGCGTTAGTTACGCCGATCAAGCCATCAGGGCGAATGGAGCGATGGGTGCTGATATCCCTGGGGCTGTTCGGCGCATCGCTGCTATACGGCGATGGGGTTCTGACGCCGGCGATCTCTATCCTCGGTGCGATGGAAGGTATCACAGTCGCAACTCCATCGCTGACGCCTTTCGTTGTGCCGACAACGATAGCCATCATCGTAGGACTCTTCTTGTTTCAGAGCCGAGGAACGGCGGGTGTTGGTAAGATATTCGGGCCGGTCACGCTTCTTTGGTTTTCGGTTCTGGCTATTCTCGGCGCCGCTCAGATCGTGAACTCTCCGTCGGTTCTGGCGGCGGTCGATCCGTCATACGCAGTAGAATTCTTCGCGGCAAACGGTTGGGCTGGATTCATCATTCTCGGTTCCGTCTTTTTGGTCGTTACCGGCGGTGAAGCGCTTTATGCCGATATGGGCCATTTCGGTAAGCGGCCGATCAGGATCGCTTGGTTCGTGGTGGTGCTGCCCGCCCTTTTGCTGAATTATTTCGGACAAGGAGCGCTGCTTCTCGAAGATCCATCGACGGCTGAGAACCCGTTCTACCGCCTCGCACCGGCATGGGCGCTATATCCGATGATCGTTCTCGCGACATCTGCGGCGGTTATAGCGTCTCAGGCAATAATCTCAGGTGCATTCTCGTTGACGATGCAGGCCGTGCAGCTCGGATTTCTGCCGCGGCTTAAGATACTGCACACCTCGACCCGCGAATTCGGCCAGATCTATCTCCCCGGCGTAAATTGGGCGATCATGGTCGGCTGTATAGCTACGGTTCTTTTCTTCGGCTCCTCAAGCAGGCTGGCGTCGGCCTATGGGATTGCCGTCACCTCAACGATGGTCATCACGACGATCCTGTTCTTCTTTGTTGCCCGCGAACGCTGGAATTGGGGCGTTTTACGAGCTGGAAGCCTCTGTGCCGCATTCCTGGTTATCGATATTGCGTTCTTCGGGGCAAATATTATCAAGGTTCTCGACGGAGGCTGGTTCCCACTGGCGCTCGCCGGATCGCTGTTTACGATAATGGTCACGTGGAAGAAGGGCCGAAGCATTCTGCAGCGAAGGGTTATGGAAGAGACGCTTCCACTCGAGGACTTTCTGGCGGATCTCGAGCGAAACAACCCGACGCGTGTTCCGGGCCTCGCGGTCTTTATGAACGGGAACGCTTCGCGCACACCTCCGGCGATGCTTCATAACCTGGAACACAACAAGGTTCTTCACGAACAGATACTTTTTGTAACGGTAAAGACTCGGCCGATCCCTTTTGTTCGTGAGGACGAGCGCGAGCGGCTCGAGCGGCTCGGTAACGGCTTCTGGCGAGTGAAGATCTACTACGGCTACATGGAGGAGCCAAATATCCCAAGGGAACTCGAACGCCTCAGCCGTCCGGGGTTGATCCTGAGACGCGACGATATCACGTACTTCCTCGGCCGGGAAACGATCATTCCAACGAAAAAATATCCCGGTATGGCACGCTGGCGCGAAAGGCTCTTCGGATTACTCACCAAGAATGCCCGCAGCGCGACCGCGTATTTCGGCATCCCGCCGAATCGCGTGGTCGAACTAGGCGAACAGGTCGAGATCTGATCCGTTTGTCTCGGGCAGGCATCGTGCGGCAAAATTGATAGCGATGTCGAGAACGCCGCACAACCTCACCGAACTCGCTGACCGGATCGCGGATGCCGGCGGTCAGGCTATGCTCAATGGCGGTTGTGTTCGTGACGAACTGCTCGGGATCGAGCCTAAAGATTGGGATGTCGAGGTTTACGGCGTTGAGCCGGAACGGCTGCGGTCGCTGCTGGACGACTTTGCCACGGAGCACGACCTGAGTTTTGATGCCGTCGGCGAATCATTCTCGGTTTATAAGCTCGGGCAGCACCTCGACGTTTCGATACCCCGCCGCGAAAGAAAAGCCGGACGTGGGCATCGTGGTTTCGTCATCGAAGGCGATCCGAACATGTCTTTCGAAGAGGCATGCTCTCGGCGTGATTTCACGATAAACGCAATCCTAAAAGACGCGATCACGGGTGAGATCATCGATCCGCTTGACGGGCGTGGTGATCTTGAGCGGAAGGTGCTCCGTATGGTCTCGCGCGATACATTTGGCGAGGACAGTCTGCGGGTGCTGCGTGCCGCACATTTTCTGGCGAGATTTGAACTCGACATCGATCCGGATACTTTCGAACTCTGCAAAACGATCGACCTCACCGATCTGCCAAACGAACGCATCTGGGGCGAGATCGAAAAGCTCTTGCTTCGGGCAAAAGAACCATCGATCGGGATGAAGTTTCTGTATGAAGTGGGGGCGATCGAGCAGCTTTTTCCTGAACTCCAGTCGCTCGTTGGTGTGCCACAGGAATATGACTGGCACCCCGAGGGCGACGTAGATATTCACACGATGATGGTCGTCGACGAAGCCCGCATGCTGATCGACGAACTCGACTATCCGCGGAAGGTGACCGTCATGCTCGGTGCTGTGTGTCACGATCTCGGCAAGCCGCCAACGACCGAGTTCGTTGATGGCCGCATACGTTCCCGTGGACACGACGAGGCCGGCGTCGAACCTACGATCTCATTCCTAGACCGGCTCGGAGTTTACACGCTCGATGGATTTGATGTTCGTGATCAGGTGGTTCAGCTTGTCCGCTATCACCTCAAGCCCGGAGAGTACTACAACTCGAAGAATTCTGTCGGCGACGGAGCGTATCGCCGGCTTGCCCGCAAGGTCGAGCCTGATCTGCTCTATCGCGTAGCCAAAGCCGACAGCCTCGGCCGATATCCGGACGGCGACAGAAGCAAGATGATCTTTGGCTCGGAAGCACAGGAGAAATTTATCGAGAAGGTCCGCGAACTTCAGGTCGAGAAAAAAGCTCCCGATCCGATCCTGATGGGCAGGCATTTGATCGAGCTCGGTTTGTCGCCCGGACCTGAGTTCAAGAAGATCCTCGATGCGGTTTATGAGAAACAGCTCGATGGGCTTGTGATCGATCTTGAGCAGGCCATCGCTGAGGCAAGAAAAATGCTGATCTAGCGAAAAGCGGACGTGAAGTGAATAAGAGCTAATAGCTGTTAGCTGTCAGCTACTAGCTATTTTTTACAGCTTGGTTTTGTTAAAGATCGCCTCGGGAACGGCTCGAACCGCGAACATGATCGGACGCCAGATGCCGAGCGTATAGACGGTTCGTTTTCCCGAGACGTAGGCTCTATAGACCGATTTTGCGACTCGTTCGGGCGATGCGGTGAGAGGCTTTGGAAGGTCCATTTCGGCGGTCATTTTTGTCGCGACGAACCCCGGCTTGACCGTGATCACCTTGACCTTTGTTGCGGCAAGTCGATGCCGCAAGCCCGCGAGAAATGCCGTAAATCCCGCCTTCGCCGATCCGTAGATGTAATTGCTCTGACGGCCGCGTTCGCCCGCTACCGAAGATATCCCGACGATCGTGCCGCGGCCGCGACTTTCCATCTCGTTCGCTACGATCGAGAGGATGGAAACAGCTCCCGTGTAGTTCGACGAGATCACTTTTTCGGCCTCTGACCACTCTTTCTCGGAGACCTTTTGGTCGCCTAAGTTGCCGATAGAATAGAGAACGACATCGGGCTCGACAGGCAGGCTTGAGTAGAATTCGGCATGGGATTCAGTATCGGCCGCGTCGAATTCGACTGCGTACGCCTTTACGCCGTGCCGGATCTCGAGATCTTTGGCCGCGGCCTCGCCGTCATCGAATCCTCGAGCCGCGAGGATCACGTCAAAGCCATTCCCAGCAAACTCATGTGCACAAGCAATTCCGATGTCCGAACGCCCGCCGAGAAGAAGTAAGGTCTTCGCCATAAACTCACTATCCACTATAAACTAGCCACTATCCACTGAAGCAAATCGGGTGATCCAGTGGTTAGTGAGTAGTGCGAAGTGGATAGTTAGGATCGGAGCCGTTTTGCCTGGGCTGAGGTAAAGTGGCCGGCCTCGACAATGTGATCATAAGTGCCGCGAAAGACCTGCGGCTTCATTCGGGCGTCTTTCGCAAGATAGATGCGGCCGCTGTGTTTTACGACGAGTTCGTCGAGCTCGTCGAGTAGGCGAAAGACCTTGTCGGTCGCTTTGAAATCGAGTGCGAGCGTGTAGCCCTCGATAGGGAAGCTCATTACGGCGTCCGGCTGTGGCTTGCCGAAGAGCTTCAGTACGGCGAGTGGTGAGCCTTCACCGGATCGGGCGACTTTTTCAAGGATCTCGACGATGCCGTCGTAGCTTTTATCGAGGGGTAGAACGAACTGGTATTGGACAAAACCACCTTTCCCGTAAAGACGATTCCAGTCCCGAATGCCATCGAGCGGGTAGAAGAACGGGTCGAAATGGACGGTCGAGCCTTTCGAAGCGACTTGCTGGCGGTTGTAATAGGCTGTGTTAAAAGACTTTACGGTAAACGAGTTTAGTGCGAACGACGGCGCGAAGAACGGCACCGACGGGCCGTTCTCCGGCCATAGCTTGAGCGGATCTCCGGCGACGTCCTTAGAAAGCTGATCGAGCCGCGCGTGTTCGCCGACTTGCAGGATCGAACGGCCAAGTTTTTTCCCGCCTGCCGCACAATCCAACCACGCGACTGAATATGTCGACTCCGCGTGTTCATCGAATGCCTTCATCGCCGCGTCCAGATCGCGGTTCTTTATAGATATCTGATCGATATACGACGTCTCGATTTGCGTCAGTCGAAATCTTGCCCGCAGGATCAGGCCTGTCAGCCCCATTGCTCCGCATGTCCGCCAGAAAATGTCTGCGTTTTGGCTCGGCGAACAACGTGAAATGTTTCCGTTTTCATCGAGCAGGTCGAACTGAACAACGTGCGATGCAAAACTTCCTTCCTTATGGTGATTCTTGCCGTGAACGTCGGCCGCGATCGCTCCGCCCACGGAGATGAACTTCGTACCGGGCGTGACAGGCAGGAAGTAGCCTTTTGGCACGATAACCTCGAGAATTTCCGACAGCAGAACGCCGCTCTCGCATTCGATCTCGCCTTTCTCGATGTCGATGTCGATGAATTTGTTCAGCCTTAGCGTAGACAGGATGTTTTCACCAAGCGAAGCATCGCCGTAAGAGCGCCCGTTGCCGCGGACGGTCACCTCATCGGTACGACTTATTGCGAACGCGGCCTCCCGAGCCCCCGTAGGCTCGTTTACCATGGCCTCGGCGCTTGGGTAGTTTCCCCAGTTTGTCACCGTCTTACGAGGCATAGAGAATGAACAGGAAAGACAGGAGCCACAGGCCGATCATCACCTGCATCATAGTGTCTTTGAGCAGGATCAGCGTCGGCGAGCCGCTCTTTTGCTCAACGATGGCGATCTGAAGGAAACGCAGAACGCCGATAATAACGAAGACGGACGTCAGATAGATACGGTCCGAATGGAGCCGCTGGACGACGTCTTCTGAGACCGTGTACATGATATAGCAGACGATGGTAGTGCCCGCGAGCACCACCAAAGCGGTATCGATGAAGGAGATGGTGTACCCGCGGAGAGCAGGGCGATGGGCGTTGTCGTCTATATCGAGCAAGAGATCGTCACGACGTTTGCCAAGTGCCAGGCAGCACGCAAGCAGAAACGTCATTAGTATCAGCCACTTCGAAATCGGAACTTCCGCCGCCAGGCCGCCGGCTAGGATGCGCAGGATAAATCCGAATGCAATGACGGAAATATCTATAAGGGCAATGTGTTTGAGAACCGTGCTGTAGAGGACGTTGAGCAGGAAATAACCAGCGATAACATTAAGGATCCGTACGTCGGCGAGAAATGCAAGACCGACCGCCGCGGAAAACAGAATGAAGATCATTGCGGACGCCGTCAGGGGTTTCACCTTACCGGAGGCGATCGGTCTATTGCGTTTTACTTCATGGTGCTGGTCCTTTTCGCGGTCGACGATATCGTTGAGCAAATACGTCGCACTCGCCATCAAGCAAAACGAGACGAAAGTCAGAGCGAGCTTTGGTTCGGCCGCAAACAATGCGATCTTGCCCGCAAAGAATGCGGGCACAAGGACAAAGAGATTCTTTATCCATTGGTGCGGGCGTAGCGATTTGAAGTGATCGAGCAAGCTAATTTTGGGCGACGTTTGGTCCGTTATTAAGATACATCCAGTACGCCGTCGACCCAAAGATCATCGCGAACATCCCGTAGCCTGATTGCTGCAGAAACAGATCTAGATGTCCGAGCTTTATCGAATAGACGATCGATGTGAAAAACAGCACAAATATCTGCACGAAGGCGCAATTCCGGAAGAAACGAGCTGTATTCGCATGCATGTTCTGAAACGAAAGTGCGATCGCTAGCACGCCAGCCGAGCCCGGGATCACAATGCTCGCAAAAGGCAGAATGTGCTCGACAGCTTTAAGTTTGTCAGATTGTACTGCGAGCGGAGCAAAACCTGCCGGATCGGCGATCCAAAAGGGAAGCGTGACCGCAAGAAATGTGATCCCGGAAACGGCGAGGTATTTAATTGCTTTTGCCCAGCCCGAATTTTGGACGAGTGCCGATAAAAAGACCGGCATTATGAGCATAAACGTCGATCGCGACGACAGCCCGGTGCCGAGCAATATAGCCGAAAGCAGCTTTGCCCAAAGCGAGCCATTTTCATCGGGAACGAACCGCAGCATGAGCCACATCGCCACCAGAATATAGATCGAATTTGACGCGTAATCGGCTCCGGTCGCGATGTTTTGCAAAAGCGTCGCACTGAATACGAGCATGATCGCGATCAGCGGCAAAGCGCCCTTTGAACCGCCTTCGAATCGGCGAAACACGACGAATAGAAGCGCAAGCCAGAAGATATTCTGCAGCCATATCGATCCCGTCAATACAAAGGGCACGGAAAGCAACACCGTGCCCGGCATCGGCGAGATCAGATTGCCGAGATACGTGGTTTCGGCGTAGGGATAAAGGCCACTTACCAGGCGGGTCGCGGCTACTATCAAGGCGTCGTCAGCATCTGTGCCGCCGCCGATCCGGCCGCTGTTTGCGATCGGATAGATCAGAAAGGCGCCGATCGCTAGCAGAGCAAATAATGCGGCGGCCATGACCGTCGCCGTACGTTCTGAAACTTGTTTTTCGTATAAGGGAAGAACGAACCGGTCTGCGGCAAATATCGCGACCATTCCAACGACGAAGAACGCAGCGACGCCCGCGGGCCCAAGATACTTAAGAGCGGTATCGAACGACGGCGCCAAAGTAAAAGCCGCAAGACCGAATAACAATAGGTTTCGGTTTTGCGGTTCTTCGAGGGTCATAATGTCAGAACCGCCGGCGGATCGCAGGCGGTTCGTAACTCATATAATCAAATCGTCAAGCCGGCTACTTTCCTTCGAGAAACGCCTTCAAGCGGCGCGAACGCGACGGATGACGCAGTTTTCTTAGGGCCTTAGCCTCGATCTGGCGGATACGCTCGCGGGTGACGGCGAAATGCTGTCCAACCTCTTCGAGCGTGTGCTCCGAGCCCGTATTGCCGAGCCCGAAACGCATCTTGATCACCTTTTCTTCGCGCGGAGTGAGCGTTGCAAGAACCTCATCCGTTATCTCACGTAAGTTAGAGAAAGTGACTGATTCTGCAGGGTTTAGTATCGACTTATCTTCGATAAAATCCCCGAGATGCGAGTCCTCCTCTTCGCCGATCGGCGTTTCGAGCGAGATAGGCTCCTGAGCGATCTTCAAGACCTTGCGGACCTTTGAGACCGGAATGTCCATCCGCTTTGCGATCTCTTCCGACGTAGGTTCGCGGCCGAGTTCCTGTACAAGTAGACGCGAAGTGCGGATCAGTTTGTTGATCGTTTCGATCATATGCACGGGGATGCGGATCGTTCTCGCTTGATCGGCAATCGCACGGCAGGGCTTGATGACCGCGCATCCGCCGAAAGACTCGCTCCAGCTTGTCTACATCTCGGCGAGACCGGACCGGATCGCGCGCTCGATCGTAAGTTTTCAACGCCACTACGCCGCCGATCGCGTCGTCGTGCTGACCGCCGATTCGATGAAATCGAAGATGATTTCGACACTGAACGGTCTCGGCATCGCCGCCACCGTTTTGGCGGATGGCGAGGTTCTGGCCGAACACGCCAGATACGCCGAACATGCCGAACGCAATTGCCGGCTGCGCGCCGCGCTCTATCGCCACGAAAGCGTCGAGGATGTCTTTCTGGCGATGGACGATG
>JBGTSR010000026.1:0-27242 GCA_041940165.1 Acidobacteriota bacterium | reverse complement strand
TTGATTCCACGACGGATTAATGAAATAAGCTCACATTCCTCAGGTACGGTATGCCGAAAAGAGAAGACATTGAAAAGATTTTAATTATAGGCTCGGGACCTATCGTGATTGGTCAGGCGTGCGAATTCGACTATTCCGGCACTCAGGCGTGCCGGGCGCTGAAGCAAGAGGGATTTGAGGTCGTTCTGGTCAATTCCAATCCAGCGACGATCATGACCGATCCCGAGATCGCTGATCGTACCTATATCGAACCACTCACTGTCGAAACTGCCACGGCGATCATCGAAAAAGAACGCCCGGACGCACTGCTGCCAACTGTGGGTGGGCAGACTGGCTTAAATCTCTCCGTCGCTCTCTATGAGCAGGGAATTCTCGACAAATACGGTGTAAAGCTGATCGGGGCAAATATCGACGCGATCAAGGTCGGCGAGGACCGCGAGCTCTTTAAGGCCGCCATGGACGAGATCGGCATTCAGAGCCCGCGTGGAGGATTTGCACACACCTGGGAAGAGGCCCAAAAGATCGTAGAAGACATCGGCTATCCCGCGATCATTCGTCCGGCATTCACGCTCGGCGGTACAGGCGGCGGAACTGCCTTCAACCCAGACGAATTTGAGACTATCGCCAAGAGCGGCCTCGCGGCATCGCCCGTTTCCCAGATCCTGATCGAGGAATCGATCCTCGGCTGGAAAGAATACGAACTCGAGGTGATGCGCGACCTCAATGACAATGTCGTCATCATCTGCTCCATCGAGAATTTTGACCCGATGGGCGTGCACACGGGTGATTCGATAACGGTCGCACCGGCACAAACGCTGACGGATGTCGAATATCAGCGGCTTCGCGATATGTCGAAGGCCTGTATTCGCAAGGTGGGCGTAGAAACGGGCGGTTCGAACATCCAGTTCGCCGTTAATCCCGCCAACGGCGACGTTCGGATCATCGAGATGAACCCGCGTGTATCGCGTTCGTCGGCTCTCGCGTCCAAGGCTACGGGCTTTCCGATCGCGAAGATCGCGGCCAAATTAGCCGTCGGCTACACGCTCGACGAGATACCGAACGACATCACCAAAAAGACGCCTGCGTCATTTGAGCCGACGATTGATTACGTCGTCACTAAAATACCAAAATGGGCGTTTGAAAAGTTTCCCGGAGCCGAAGATGTGCTCGGAACTCAGATGCGATCGGTGGGCGAAGTGATGGCGATCGGGCGTACTTTTAAGGAATCTTTGTTTAAGGGACTACGTTCGCTCGAAGCGGTTAAACCATTGCGTTTAGTGAATGTTCCGGATTCAGAGCTACAGCGAAAGCTCGCCCGTCCGAACTCGCAACGCTTTTCGTACATCACGTACGCGCTTCGCAACGGATACTCGATAGCCGAGATCCATCGGTTGACCTCGATCGACCCTTGGTTCCTCGATCAGCTCGCACAGGTGATGGAACTGCAGGCGACGCTGGAGTCTCGGCCGCTCGACGATATCGACGCCGAAACGCTCCGAACCGCAAAGGAATTCGGGCTTTCGGATCGCAGACTCTTCTTTCTAACGGAATCACCAGAACTCGAAGTACGTGCCCGACTGGCCGAACTCGGCATTCGCCCGGTATACAAACGCGTCGACACGTGCGGCGCTGAGTTCGAATCGTTCACGCCCTATCTTTACTCGACATATGAGGACGAATGCGAGGCCGAGCCGACCGATCGCCGCAAGATAATGATCCTCGGCAGTGGACCGAACCGCATTGGGCAGGGAATTGAGTTCGACTATTGCTGCTGTCACGCGTCGTTTGCACTTCGCGACGCCGGATTTGAGACGATCATGGTCAACTGCAACCCTGAGACCGTCTCGACCGATTACGACACTTCCGATCGTCTGTACTTCGAGCCGTTGACGTTCGAGGACGTAATGAATGTCGTCGAGGTCGAAAAACCGGAAGGCGTCATCGTCCAGTTCGGCGGTCAGACACCGCTTAACCTCGCAGGACGTTTGGACGAGGCCGGCGTTCCGATCATTGGAACCGCACCCGACTCGATCGACCTCGCTGAGGATCGAAAACGCTTCGGTTCATTGCTCGACGAACTGAAAATTCCGTGTCCGGCCAACTCATCTGTCACCTCAGCTGAAGAGGCGAAAGTTGTTGCAAATGAAATAGGTTATCCGATCGTTGTTCGTCCGAGTTTTGTGCTAGGCGGACGTGCGATGGCAATCGTTTATGACGAAAAGTCGCTCGACGAATATATGCGTTCGGCGGTCGATGCGTCGCCGGAAAAACCGATCCTGATCGACAAATTCCTCGAGCGAGCGTCCGAATTTGATGTAGATGCCTTGGCTGATGAAGACACGGTCGTGATCGCGGGCATTCAGGGACACATCGAGGAAGCAGGAATTCACTCGGGGGATTCGTCGAGCGTGCTGCCCGCCCAAAAGATCGCCACAGAGCATCTCGAAACGATCGAGCACTACACGCGGCTGCTTGCTCAAGGGCTTAAGGTTAAAGGCCTGATGAACGTCCAGTTCGCGATCCAGGACGACCGCGTTTTCGTGCTCGAGGTAAATCCGCGCGCGTCGCGAACAGTGCCATTTGTCGCGAAAGCCACGGGCGTTCCGATCGCCAAGATCGCGTCGCTTGTGATGTCCGGTGAGCGGAAACTCGCCGAGTTTAACTTGCCGTCGATCCTTGCGGTGCCAAAGATCTTTGTAAAGTCGCCCGTGTTTCCGTTCAAGAAATTTGCCGGTGTCGACCCGATCCTTGGGCCGGAAATGCACTCGACCGGTGAAGTGATGGGCGTCGGAGCGACTTTCGGCGAAGCGTATGGCAAAGCAATGGAAGCCGCCGGCCTCGAACTGCCGCTAACAGGCAAGGCGTTTATCTCAGTCAATAACACCGATAAAGGGCAGGCCGTCGTGCTGGCTCGGCGCCTTAAGAATCTTGGATTTAGCCTTGTCGCGACCTACGGTACCGCCAAACGCCTGGCTGAGGTCGGACTTGAATGCGAGACCGTTTTTAAGGTGAACGAGGGCCGTCCAAACATTGCTGATCTGATCAAGCAGAGCGAGATCGCCCTCGTGATCAACACTCCGCTCGGCAAAACCTCTTTCTACGACGAGCAGGCGATCCGTAAAGCCGCCCTCGAATTCAACGTGCCCTGCGTCACGACCATGACCGGTGCCGACGCACTCGTCGAAGCCATCGCGACAAAAAAAGTCCAAGAGAACGTCACCGTTCGAAGCCTGCAGGAGATCCATAGCGCTGCAGATACTGCCGGAACCATCGGATGAGCGAGCCCATCGTTTCGCGATGTTTGACGCCTCAACCGCTATCCTCTAACTTAGAAACGTCTTAAGTTTCACAAGGATTTAACATTATTGAGATGGTCGATTCGCATCACCGCGAGATCATTGGCGGGCATTTGCTCGTCATTGGCGGAGCGGAAGACAGATACAACGAGCGCCGAATTCTTAGGAAATTCGTCGAACTCGCGGGCGGTGCCTCTGCACAAGTGCTTATAATCCCGGTCGCCTCGGATTTTCCCGAGTTCGCGGCTGACGTCTACACGCAGGCGTTTCGCAGGCTTGGCGTGGCCGAACCTCGCGTTTTGCGGGCGACTTCGCGTCAGGACGTCGTAAACGCCGACGTCGAGCAGCTGATGGATGGCGTCACAGGCGTAATGATGACCGGCGGCGATCAGATGCGGCTCGTCTCGGTGCTCGGCGGGACGAAACTCGCCGAGATACTGCGGCGGCAGGTGCGGGAGTCTGATATGGTGCTTGCCGGAACGAGTGCGGGGGCTGCGGCGATGAGTGCCTCGATGATCGTCCGCGGGGAACCGACTTCGCATCCGCAGAAGAACGCCGTCCGGCTTTCGCCCGGGCTCGGCTTTCTCAAGAACATCATCATCGACCAGCACTTTACCGAACGTGGGCGCATCAGCCGCCTGATCACCGCGGTTTCGTACAATCCATACAATCTGGGTGTCGGTATCGACGAAAACACGGCGATAATTCTGGATGGAAAGGGAAAGCTTGAGGTCTATGGAGCAGGGACGGCGACCATCGTCGATGGTTCACAGATCACTTTCAATGAGATCGCGGAAGTTGCTGACCACGAATCATTTAGCGTATGTGGGGTGCAGTTTCATGTCCTGCGTGATGGGCTGGTTTACGATTATCTGGATCGTCATCCCCTCCAGCCTCCGAACGAATTCCTGCTGCCAGATCTGGGATGATGGTCAGGATGAACATCTGCTCCAGCATATCGGTCAGATTTCAAGGCTGATACAGTTCTGAAATATCGGCGGATTCGATCTGTCGCCGACCATGGTCGTTTTTGCCGTTGGGACAATATCGTTGCGGGCGATCCTAGTGTAATATTGGTGAAAAATTCAAATAGTCTACGTCAAGAATCGTGAACATACTAGAGATACGCACACTTCGCGGGCCGAACTACTGGAGCGGCTATTGGAAAAAGCTCATCATCATGCGCCTCGACATCGGGGAATACGAAGAGCTTCCGACGAATAAGATCAAAAACTTTTACAAGCGGATGGTCGAGGTCATGCCTTCGCTCAAATCGCACGGCTGTAGCTATGGTGAAGAAGGCGGCTTTCTAAAGCGGGTCAAAGAAGGCACGTGGGCAGGCCATGTCATCGAACATTTCGCGCTTGAGCTTCAAACGCTTGCCGGGATGGACACCGGCTACGGGCGAACGCGTGAGACGAGCGAGAAGGGCACCTACAACGTCGTTTTCAGCTATCTCGAGGAAGAGGTCGGACGCTACGCTGGCAGGGCTGCGGTGCGGCTTTGGCTAGATATCGCCGAAGGCCGAGATCTCGCTGAGATCAAAGGCGAACTCGCTAATGAGATCCAGGAGATGCGCGAGATACGCGAAGAGGTCCGTTTCGGGCCGTCGACCGGCTCGCTCGTTGAGGAAGCCGAGAATCGGGACATTCCATACATCCGCTTAAATGACCAATCGCTCGTTCAACTCGGCTACGGCGTTAATCAGAAACGCATCCAGGCGACGACCACCGTCAACACCAACATGATCTCGGTCGACATCGCCGGCGATAAGTCAGCGACGAAAAAGCTGCTCGGCGATATGGGCGTTCCGGTTCCAAAGGGTTACCGGATACGCGAGGTCGAAGACCTCGAAGATACTATAGATCGTGTCGGCTATCCTGTTGTGATCAAACCACTTGACGGCAATCACGGCAAAGGTGCGACGGTCGGTATCAAGAATATGGAAGAGGCCCTGGTCGCATGGGAGAAGGCCAAGGAATACTCGCGTTGGGTGATCGTAGAAAAGCAGCTGATCGGCTCCGATTTCCGGGCCCTCGTCGTAAACAATCGCCTGATCGCGGTTGCCGAACGCGTTCCGGCTCACGTCAAAGGTGACGGAAAAAGCACGATCCAACAGCTTATCGACGAGACGAACGCTGATCCGCGTCGCGGTTACGGTCACGAGAACGTTCTTACGCAGATAACCGTCGATGGTCAAACGCAGCGATGCATCTCTCAGGCCGGTTACACGCTCGACTCAAAACTCAAAAAAGGTGAAGTCCTGCATCTGAAGACGACCGCGAACATTTCCACAGGCGGAACGGCGATCGATTGTACCGACGTCGTTCATCCCGAGAACGTATTTTTGTTCGAGCGAATTGCTAAGATAATCGGGCTAGATGTTGCAGGCATTGATGTTATCGCTCCGAATGTGACCGAGCCGCTGCATCAGAACGGTGGAGGTATAATCGAGGTCAATGCAGCTCCCGGCTTTCGCATGCACCTTGCACCGAGCGAAGGGATCGGCCGAAACGTGGCTGAACACGTCATCGATATGCTCTTCCCGCCGGGCACGCAGGCTCGGATTCCGATCTTTTCTATCACCGGAACCAACGGTAAAACGACAACAACGCGGCTGATCGCCCATATCCTCAAAAACAGCGGCCGAACCGTTGGATTTACAACGACTGACGGCACATACATTGGCAATCAGCAGATCGTTGCCGGCGACAATACCGGTCCGGTCTCGGCTCAGCTTGTGCTCAAAGATCCAACTGTCGAAGTTGCAGTGCTCGAAACGGCACGCGGCGGCATCATCCGCTCAGGTCTAGGTTTCGATTATAGCGACGTCGGTGTTGTTCTAAACATTGCGGCTGATCACCTCGGCCTCAAGGATGTGAACACGCTCGAAGACCTTGCCCGTGTGAAATCCGTCGTTCCGCGGGCCGTTGGGAAAAAGGGCTTCGCCGTTCTGAACGCCGAGGACGAACTCGTCTACAAGATGCGTGATCTGACCGACGGCACGGTCGTTTGCTTCTCGATGGACGAGAATCATCCGAACATCAAACGCCGGGCCGAACGCGGCCGCGTATCGTGCGTCTACGAAAACGGCTACGTCACGATCCTGAAGGGCAAGTGGAAGGTTCGAGTCGAAAAGGTCTCAAATATCCCGATCACGTACGGCGGCCGGGCCGAGTTCATGATCCAGAATGTGCTCGCGGCCACGCTTGCGTGTTTTGTGCACGGAGTCTCGCTTGAGGATTTAAGAGTTGGCTTAACTACGTTCAATGCGGGCACTGCTCAGACCCCGGGACGGCTCAACTTTGTCGAGATCGGCGACGTTACCGTGCTTATGGATTATGCTCATAACCCTGCTGGACTCAGAGGGTTAACTAGCTTTATCTCGAAACTTCATTACAAATATCACACCTGCGTTCTCAACGGAACCGGCGACCGCCGCGACCAGGATATTATCGAACTCGGCCAGGTCGCGGGCGAGCATTTCGACCGCATCGTCATTCGCCGCGGACATTACCTTCGCGGCCGCGACGAGCAGGAGACGTACAAGCTGCTGCAGAAGGGAATCGCAAAAAGCAAGAAAGATCCGGCCGTTCGCATCATCCCCGAAAGCCGCGACGCCATTCACCACGCGATCAAAAACGCCCGCAAAGGCGAACTCGTCGTCACGCTAGCCGACCGGGTGCCGGACGATATCGCGATTGTGCAGGAGTTTCGCGACAAGCTGCAATAGATATCACCGTGAGATATCACCGTGTCGGATTTTGTTGTTAAGTTCCTGGGTCAGAAGATCGGCGAGCGTTCTGCTCGGCTCTTAGTCGACTCAGGCCTGCTCGACTCGGGCCGATTTCAATGTCGAACCCCGCTAACTCGATCGGTCGTTGAAGTGCTGGCGAACCTTCCATCTCTGAAGGTGTTTCAGTTCGCTGATATTAAGCCTGATGTACGCACATTGACGATTTTGAATGAGGTTCTGTTTGCGAATCGCAAAGACGTTACCCTAAGAGTGTTCGGACATGATGATAGGTGGGCCAATATCAACATTTTGAATGATCTTCCTGAGGTCGAAAGGTTTGACTGGGATGTAGATGTCTTCGGCTCGTTGGCGCCATTGTATAGGCTGAAAAAGCTTGTCCACGTTGGGCTAGGGTTCACGCAACCGAAGCCTAAAGTCAGTATCGGGTTTGTGGAGGATTTCGCCCCGTCGTTAGAAAGTCTTAGTCTTGCAGGTGATTTTCGCGACATTTTGACTACTGTTCCTAATCTAGGGAGGTTGGAAGCGATTTGGTTTGTTTCGACTAAACTTGACGGATTCGATTTTCTAGACGGGCTTCCTATCGAAATTTTCGGGAATTACGGTGGGCGAGTGCAAAGCTTTGACTCCTTACGAAAATTGAAAATGCTCCGACACCTGTGGATCAAAACGAATCCTAAAATCGAAAATCTCGATTTTTTAGAGGAATTGACTAACCTTGAGCGAATAGAACTGTTGTACTTGGCCAAGGTGGACCGATTTCCAAAGTGTGATCACCTCAAGAAACTGGGACTGGTCTTCGCATTTGAGTGTAACCGGTTAAGTGACATTTCGGAGCTTGAAAAACTGTCGGGCCCACAAATGTGGGTAACCGGGAAAGCTCTCAGGGGGCGTGAGCTTAAAACCGAAGGATTCTCTATTGCCGAGGCGGTTGATTGGGGCGGTAGATCTCTATAGTTCGTGTCCCTGTAAATTCCACACTGCCTCGATACATTCCATCACTATTGAATGGCATAGTAACGTTGCCGTGGGAATCGACTGCTATCAGGCCGCCTTCGCCCTGGATCTCGCCCAGCCAGGCGATCGTTTCGCGGGCAGCGTCTTCCAGCGAAAGGCCTTTGTACTTCATCCTGGCGGCGACGTCGTAGGCGGTGACGCCGCGCATGAAGTATTCGCCGTGGCCGGTGCAAGAGACCGCGCAGGTGTCGTCGGCATAGCTGCCGGCCCCGATCAACGGTGTGTCGCCGACACGGCCGTATTTCTTGTTGGTCATTCCGCCCGTCGAAGTTGCCGCGGCGAGAAAACCGTCTTTGTCGCATGCAACGGCCCCGACGGTACCGAGCGATTTGCGATTTGCGATTTGCGATTTGCGATCGTCCAGGAGCCCAGTCGCTATCGCTCCCGGTTCTGACACATCTCCGCGTCTCTGCGTCTCTGCGGTGAAATGGTCCAGCTGCACACGCCCCGCGGCAAGGGCTTCCTGCAGCTGCAGCCAGCGGTGTTCCGTAAAGAAATACTCATCAGGAGCGGTCGCGACCTGCATTTGTTCGGCAAATTGCTCGGCGCCTTCACCGGCGAGAAGGACGTGTTCGGTGCGTTCCATCACGAGCCGGGCGAGGGTGATCGGGTTGCGAATATTCTTGACGAACGCAACTGCACCGGCACGCAGGCTAGACCCGTCCATGATCGACGCATCCATTTCCTGTTCGCCTTCGTGGGTGAATACGGAGCCGCGGCCTGCATTGAAAAGAGGAAAATCCTCGAGCGAAACGACCGCCGCCTCGACCGCATCGAGCGACGTGCCTCCGCGTTCGAGCACCTCCCAGCCGAGTTCGAGGGCCGTTTGAAGCCCATTTTTGTATTCCCGTTCCAGGTCGGGCGTCATCTGCGAACGCAGGATCGTTCCCGCTCCGCCGTGAATCGCCAAAGCTAATTTCGCCATACGATAAGCCTACCACAGAGAACACCGAGAGCACTGAGAGCCGGCTATCGAACCTCAGCGTTCTCGGGGCACTCCGTGGCTCAGATCTTCCGGTTCCTGAGCCTGAGGGCATTCAGGATCACCGAGACCGAGCTGAACGTCATCGCGGCGCTGGCTATCATCGGCGACAGTAGCAGACCGAAAACCGGGAACAGCACGCCCGCTGCGATCGGGACGCCGACGATGTTATAGATGAACGCGAAGAAGAGATTCTGGCGAATATTTTTCATCGTCGCTCGGCTCAGGTTTCGGGCCTTTAGAATGCCGTCGAGGTCGGGCTTCAGAAGTGTAATGTTGGCAGATTCGATCGCGACATCAGTGCCCGAGGCGAAGGCGATCCCGACATCGGCTTGAGCCAGAGCCGGTGCGTCATTCACGCCGTCACCGGCCATTGCAACACGTCTGTTATCTGCCTGTAGACTCTTCACTTTCGCAGCTTTATCTTCAGGCATTACCTCGGCAAATATCTCGCTTATCCCAAGCTCGCGAGCGACCGCTTCGGCAGTGCTTTTCGCATCGCCGGTCATCATCACGATCTTGATCCCGGCGTTTTTGAGAGCTTTGACGGCACGCTCGGCTGAGGGCTTGATCGGGTCCGAAACATGGATCGAGGCCGCAGGCAGTCCGTCGATCCTTACCTCGAGATTTGATCGTCCAGCCGGAAGCGACGAAATGGCAGAAACGGAAGATCGCCCGACGAAAACCTTGCGTCCATCGACTATGCCGGAAACGCCGATGCCGGTTTCGGATTCGAAGTCCTTGACCTCGAGCGTTTTCAAGCCGCGTCCTTCCGCGGCGGTGACGATCGAGTGTGCGAGCGGGTGTTCGCTGTGTTTTTCGACAGATCCGGCGAGTTGCAAAACTCGTTCGACCGTCAGGTCGTTATCTCCATTCTCGCCACGCACGACCTTTCCGGTGAGCTTGATATCGGTGATCGCGGGTTTGCCTTCCGTCAGCGTTCCCGTCTTGTCGACGACGATCGACATCGGCGTGGCAAGCCCGAGGGCACATGGGCAGGCGATGATAAGCACGGAGACTGCCGCGACGACCGCCGAAGCAAAACTGCCGAGGACCAGCCAGACGATAAACGCAATTACGGCAACAATTATCACTGCCGGAACGAAATACGCTGACACGGAATCAGCTAAACGCTGTATCGGAGCCCGGCTGCGTTGGGCCTCGCCGACCATCTTCACGATCTGCGCGAGCAGCGTTTCGCTGCCTACCTTTTCGGCACGCATCGTGAAACTCCGATTGCCGTTGATCGTGCCGCCGATGACCTTGTCGCCGGCCTGTTTTTCGACCGGCATTGATTCGCCCGTGACCATCGATTCGTCGATCGCCGTGTCGCCGTCGACGATCTCGCCGTCGGTCGGCACCTTTTCGTTTGCTTTTACGCGGAGAGTTTGGCCGGCCTCGACATGTCGCAGGTCAACGACCTCTTCCGCCCCGGTTTCTTTGATCACGGTTGCTGTTTCCGGAGCGAGCCGCAGCAATTCCTTGATCGCTGAGGACGTCTGTGAACGGGCACGGAGTTCTAAAACCTGGCCAAGCAGCACAAGCGTCGTGATCACGGCGGCGGATTCGAAATATCCCGGAATGAGTCCGGTGTGGGCGTCGAGCATCTCGACGGGGAACCATCCGGGAACAAATATCGCAGCGATACTCAGTAGATAAGCAGCTCCGGTGCCCATCGCGATCAGCGTGAACATATTCGGGCTCAGATTTTTGATCGACTGCACGGCCCGGACAAAAAAAGGCAATCCGCCCCACAGAACGACCGGCGTAGCTAACGCAAATTGCACCCAGATCGAATACTTGCCCCAGGCGTGCAATATCGACGCCGGTGCGAACATCTCGCCCATCGCGAGCACGAAAACCGGCAACGTCAACACCGCCGATATCCAGAAACGCCGCTTCATGTCGACGAATTCCGGGTCCGGCTTGTCGTCGAGCGAGATCTCTTTGGGTTCCAGCGCCATCCCGCATTTTGGGCAGCTTCCGGGGCCGATCTGAACGACCTCTGGGTGCATCGGGCAGGTGTATTCGATCTCGTAATGTTCAACCGCAGAGACGCCGGGACGCGAAGTTTTCTCTCCATTCTCTTCTCCGCGACTCTGCGACTCCGCGGTTAGGTATTTCTCGGGATCTGCGGCGAATCGATCACGGCAGCCAGGCATGCAGAAATAGTAGGTTGTACCCGCGTATTCGTAGCTCGCAGCAGCGGACTCGGGCGTAACGATCATTTTGCAGACCGGATCGGTGTGCATTTCGGGCAGGGACGCGGCTTTTCGGCCAAGCTGGATAGGTGCTGGTTCGTTGTTTTTCATCGTGTTTTGATCCTCCGAACCAAGTCTACAACCCGTGAGTAAGTGTCAGGTCAAGCGCTATTTTTCAGTTCCGGCAAAAGATTCGATCAGACGGCAAACGGAATGCCCGTCGGGCTGGGAATTCTTCATTCCTTTCCACATTTCCGCGGCTGTTTCAAGGCGTTTTTGCAGCCGTTTCATTTCACGGATCTTTTCCTTATTCTCTTCGATCCGTTTCTCAACGACGTCACGTACCATCGGACACGGCGAATCACCATGACCCGCGTGGTCGAGGATCTCCTCGATCTCGGCGAGCGTGAATCCTAGTTCCTTGGCCGCCGAGATAAACTTGAGCCGGTCGCGGTCGGACGTGCGATACATCTTGTAGCCGTTTCGCAGGTCGCGTGACGGCTTTAGCAAGCCGATCCGAGTGTAATAACGAACCGTAAACAGTGGAACATCGGCCCTTTTTGCCAGAACGCTTGCGGTGATCACGATCGGTTCCTCCTGCAAAGAAAATTATAGCCGACTCAACGGAATTCTCTGGAAACCCGCGAATATTACCAATATCGTTTAACTGGGTAAAACCTGCACGGTTTTCCCGACCTTAACCGAAAAGGCAAGTGTCCGTGTGGCACGCGCAAAGCCTGGAAGCCGATAAAACGGCTCGTCCGGCTGCCGAAGTGAGGATCAATGCGAACGAAACTCTTCCTGCTGCTAAGCATTCTTGCCGTCCTGGCATTCAACTCATTTGCCCAAGAAACTCCTGTACCGACGCAAGTCGCGCAAAAGCTGACTTTTGGCGCCGACAATGACCCTTTCGGCCTGCTCGAAACTGACGAGGACGACGACGACAAGAAGAAAAAGGCCGCTGGTGTAAAGGCTTCGGTCGTCGTAAATATGGCCTCGGCAGAGATGTCGGCGTTTGACCTGATCAATCAGGCCCGAGCCGACGCCGGGCTCGAACCGCTCGTCTGGAGCGATCAACTCGCGTCAGTCGCCCGCATTCATTCGCAGAACATGGCCGAGTTCAAGTTCTTTTCGCACCGCGGGCTCGACAACAAACTCGTCAGCGACCGGGCCGATCAGTTCAAGGTGGGCCGCTGGCGTGCGATCGGGGAGAATATCGCCTTTAACCGAGGCTACGGCGATCCGGCCGTCAAAGCAGTCGAACTCTGGCTCGATTCGCCCACACACCGCCGCAACCTTCTCGATCCCAACTGGAAAGAATCCGCCATCGGCGTCGCCAAAGCCGCAGATGGTTCGGTTTACTTTACACAGGTATTTCTAGTCCGCAGGTAAGAGAGCAACCACGAAAGACGCGAATTAGCACGAAACGAGGTCCTTTGGACGAACGGCCTCTATTTTTTGTGTAATTTCGTGGTTTCAGCTTTTCATTCCCTATGCTACCTTCGCGAGCGTGGGGAAGTTTTCGCTGCGATCATTCGCCAAGATCAACTGGACGCTTCACGTATTGGGTAAGCGTGACGATGGGTTTCACGAGCTTTTTACCATTTTTCAGACGATCTCGCTGAGCGACACGCTGCATTTTGAGGATGATGCGAGCATTCGGTTCGAGTGCGACGCGGCGCACGTGCCCGATGACGAGACAAATCTGGTCGTTAAGACGGCGTATCTGCTGAAACACAAGACGGGTTTCGACGGCGGTGCGAGGATGTTTCTCGAAAAGAGAATACCGTCTCCCGGCGGGCTCGGCGGCGGTTCGTCGAATGCGGCGGTGACGCTGATCGCTCTTAACCGATTGTGGCGGCTGGGTTTGTCGGGCCACGAACTTCACGAGATCGCGGCCGAACTCGGTTCCGACGTGCCGTTCTTCTTATACGGCGGAACGGCGATCGGCACGGGACGCGGCGAGGTGATCGAGCCGGTCGGTGATATCACTGAGCACAATATGCTGATCGTTACGCCGAATGTTAGCGTTCCGACCGGCCCAGCATTCGCCAAACTCAACGCCAAAGCCTTGACAAAAGAGCAACGGGATAATATTCTTCCTGTTTGCCGTCTGGAAGCGAATTCGTTCGATCCACACAGTTCGGCGTTGAAAAATGACCTCGAGCCGCCGGTTTTTGCGGCTCATCCCGAGATCGAGAGGGTGAAACTCAAGCTACTCGAACTCGGAGCGAGTTTCGCCGCGATGAGCGGCAGCGGGGCATCGGTCTTCGCAGGTTTTGAAAATACAGAGACACGGCAGACTGCTATGAAAGCCCTCGATCACGAATCGACTTGGCGAAAGTTTGCCGTAGCGACCGTTTCGCGGAGTGAATACCGCGAGGCCTTAGGGCTCTAGGTCGCTTCCGCGTCTGACAAGTGAAATTCCGAATTGGGGCGTAGCCAAGTGGTAAGGCACCGGTCTTTGGATCCGGCATTCGTAGGTTCGAATCCTCCCGCCCCAGCCAATTTCGAAAATTGTTAAGAACGGACTGTCTCTGGTTAGAGGTGGTCCGTTCTTTTTTTGATTTGGGATCGCCGATTTGGGATTTAGGAATTTTGTTCTGCGATCGCAAATCTGAAATCCGAAATCCGAGATCCGAAATCGGCATGAGTGTCAACGGAAAAATTAAAGTCTTCGCAGGCAATGCGCATCCCGACCTCGCGGCCGAGATATGCGGCCATCTCGGTATTGAGCTGGGCAAGGCATCGACGGCGCGATTCTCCGACGACGAGTTCAACTTCCAGATCGGCGAGAACGTACGCGGCCATGACGTATTTATCGTCCAACCCACATGCCCGCCGAGCGACCGCCACCTGGTCGAGCTGCTTATCATGCTCGATGCGTTCATCCGGGCTTCGGCCGAACGCGTGACGGCGGTAATTCCGTATTTCGGTTTTGCACGTTCGGACAAGAAAGACCGTCCGCGTGTCCCGATCGCGGCAAAGATGGTGTCAAACATCATCACCAAAGCCGGTGCGCATCGCGTTTTGACGGTCGATCTGCACGCTTCGCAGATCCAAGGGTTCTTTGATATTCCGGTAGATCACCTTTATGCGGCTCCGGTCGTGGTTGATTATTTTCGGCGCAACCCGATCGAGAATCTGATCGTGGTCGCGCCCGATACCGGCGGTGCAGAACGTGCTCGTGCTTACGCAAAACGCCTTGATGCCGGCCTCGCCCTGTGCGACAAACGTCGCGAGCGTGCCAACGAAGCAGACGTTATGAACATCGTCGGCGACGTCGAAGGCAAGAACTGCCTGATCATCGACGACATGTGTGATACCGGCGGCACGATCTGCAAGGTCGCCGAGGCTTTGCACAAGGCCGGTGCCAAAGAGATCTCTGCGTGTTTCACGCACGGCGTGCTGAGCGGCGGCGCAGTTAACAATATTTCGAGTTCGTATTTGAAAAAAGTGATCGTGACGAACACGATCCCGACCAGCCCTGAGGCTCAGAGGCTTGTCGAAAGCGGACAGATCGAGGTCCTGAGCGTCGCCGCCCTGTTGGCATCGGCGATCAGGTCGATACACGACGAGACGAGTGTTTCGTCACTCTTTATATAGTTTGACGTTTGAAGTTTGGGGTTCGAAGTTTTGATCGATAACTTCAAACATCGAACTGCAAACCTCGAACCACGAAAAGTTATGGCTGATAAAATTGTAGTTAAAGCTGAAAAGAGAGATTCGCGGGGCAAGAACGAAGCCCGTCGGATGCGTGCTGCGGGCAAGATCCCGGTGGTCGTGTACGGCGGCGGTTCGGATACGCTCGCGGCAACGGCTGAATTGAAGGACCTCGCGGCAGTGCTTCGCACCGATGCCGGTTCCAACTCGGTGTTCTCGCTCGATATTCCGGGCGTTGGAGCCAACGACGTGATCTTTCAGGATCGTCAGATCCATCCGGTCACGGGACGTCTGATCCACGCCGATCTTCGCCGCTTTTCAAAGGGCGAAAAGATCGAAATGACCGTTCCGGTCCACCTCGTCGGCGAGGCCAAGGGCCTTCAGGAAGAGGGCGCTGTGCTTTCACAGGCGATCCGCGAGGTCAAACTTCTCTGCGAACCGGCGAATGTGCCCGATTCGTTCGAGGTGGACGTGACCGACCTCGAAGCCGGACACTCGATCCACGTTTCGGATCTCAAGGTCCCGGCCGGAGCTGAGATCAACGACGATCCGGAAGCTGTGATCGCGTCGATCGTGACCATCAGCGAAGAAGAACTCGAGCCGCAGACCGAGGAAGGCGCTGAGCCTGAGATCGTCGGCGAAGAAGGCGAAGAGCCCGCGGGCGACGGTGAACCCGCTGCCGAAGAGTAACGGTCGGCTGTTATGAGCGATTGGCTGATAGTCGGGCTTGGAAATCCCGGGCCCGAATACGCCAAAACGCGGCATAACGCGGGCTTTATGCTCGTCGACCGCATCGCGGCCCGGATGGGCTCGGCGGTCAAACGCAGCGAGTGCAGAACATTGATAGGCCGGACGGAATTGGCCGGCTCGGTCGTTGAATTGGCAAAGCCGCAGACGTTCATGAACCTCAGCGGCGAGGCCGTAAGTTGTTTGATAGCCAAAGATGCACGTTCCCGCGAACGCCTGATCGTCGTTTCAGATGATCTCGCGCTTCCATTCGGGGCGTTGAGGATCCGGCCAAAGGGAAGTCACGGCGGGCAGAACGGTCTGAGGAGTATCATCGACCGCCTGCGTACCGATGAGTTCATACGGCTCAGGATCGGCATCATGCCCGATCATCCGGTCGGCGATGCCAGCCGCTTCGTACTCGAGAATTTCAGTTCGAGCGAAGCGAAAGCACTCGACGACGTGCTCGAACGTGCGTCCGACGCCGTAGACGCGATAATTCGCGACGGAGTCGACGCCGCAATGGCAAAGTTTAATTAGAAGGATCCTTACTTCAACGAGAAGCGTTGAGGTTGGTTAGCCAAAAGGAGAATAGAGAAAGAAATGGCAAGAACATACGAAGTAATGTACATCATCGATCCGGACACCGATCTCGATCGTATCGGCAAGCTCAACGAAGCTGTTGGCAAGCTGATCGAGAAAGAAGGCGGTTCGGTAGTTCGCATGGATGATATCGGCCAGCGTCAACTCGCCTATCCGATCCAGAAGAAAGAAATGGGACACTACGTTCTATTTGAGATCGAAGGCACCGGCCAGGAGATCGCCGAGCTCGAACGCCGCATGCGCGTCAACGACATGATATTGCGCTACATCACGGTGCGCGTCGACGAAGACCGCAAGAAGGCCGAAAAGATCAGGGCGAAGAGGGAAGCACGCGCTACGAAGCGAGCGTCGTTCCGCAAGACCGAGGAGGCCGAAGCACCGGCGGCGTAAGGGGAGTTAATAGTTAACAGTGAAAAACTAAAAGTTAAGAAGATGATGCTTCTGTGGCGTGAAAAAAGCCTGGTAAACGATCTTTGACTTTTAACTATTAGTTATTAACTTTTCACTGAAATACGGAGTATTTATGGCAGACAACGATTTGGAAATAATGAATGATCGCGACCTCGGCGTCGGTGAAGATGTCATCGGCGATCGCCCGCGTCGCTATCAGCGCAGACGGCCGCGTCAGGTCGTGCCCGATTATCTCGACTGGAAAGACGTCGACCTGCTCAGGCAGTTCATTCCGGAACGCGGCAAGATCATGCCCCGCCGGATCTCGGGTATCTCGGCAAAAGACCAGCGTCGGCTGGCAAAGGCCATCAAGCGTGCGCGTTCGATGGCAATGCTGCCGTTTGTAGCAGACTAAGGCGGTTGGTTTCTTGTTCCTGGTTTCAAGTTCCAAGTTTTTGGGGCTGGGCCGGTCGAACAACTTGAAACCTGAACCTGAAACCAGGAACTAAATATATGGCAAACACAACAGTTTTATTGCGCGAAGACCTCGAGAACGTTGGCGGCCGGGGCGAGATCGTCAAGGTAAAGGCGGGCTACGCTCGCAACTATCTGCTGCCGCAGGGTTTTGCGACGCTCGCGACGAAAGGCAACGTTAAGCAGATCGAACAGGAGCGCGCCGCACTGCTCAAGAAAGCAGCTATCGAGAAAGCCACCGCCGAGGCCCAGGCCGAGCAGATGTCGAGCATCAATCTCACCTTCGCTCGCAAAGCCGGTGAGCACGGACACCTCTTTGGGTCGGTGACCTCGATGGACATCGCCGACGCACTCAAGGAAAAGGGCTACGAGATCGATCGCCGCAAGATCAATCTCAAGGAAGCGATCAAGGAAACGGGCGAATACAAGGTGAACGTCAAGCTGCACCGCGAGGTAGTGCTGACCGTTCCCGTCACCGTTACCGACGAAGAAGGCAACATCATCGTCAAGGAAGAGCCGAAAAAGGCTGAGCCCGCTCCGGCAAAGAAGGCTGAGGCAAAAGCCGAAGCCGAGCCCGCGGCAGAAGCCGAGACGGCAGACGAAGCCGCTACCGAAACAGAAGAAGAGACCGCAGCCGAATAGGCCCGCGAACTCAATTCATCGAACACGAAAGGCCGTGCGACCCCGCGCGGTCTTTCTGCGTCTTGGAAGGGGTTTACCACAGAGGACACAGAGAGCACAGAGAAAAGAGACAGAAGATCGCCGGTCGGTGCATTCGGCGACACGGCGTATGCTAACCGTCTCGTTTTTCGGGTTCTCTCTGTGTCCTCTGTGTTCTCCGTGGTAAATTTCTTAGTCCGCCGGTCGGGATGGTAAAATACTCATTTCAAACCATATGAATGTTGTTCAGAGAAGGCTTTCAAAGACCTTTATTGAATTTTTCGAGTCCGAGAAGTCGACAGGGATCATTCTCATCTTCTGCACGATCATCTCGCTCCTCATTGCAAATTCAGCCTTAGGTTCTACATACATTTCGTTCTGGCAAGGGTATCTGGGCCCGCTGAGCGTCGAGCACTGGATCAACGATCTGCTGATGGCGATCTTTTTCCTGCTCATCGGCCTCGAGCTTCAGCGCGAGATCTACAACGGCGAGCTTTCCAACTTCAAGAACGCTCTCTTGCCGATATTCGCAGCGATCGGCGGCATAATCGTGCCAGCTGCTATCCATTTCTCGCTCAATAACGGAACGGATACGCAGGCCGGTGTCGGCATTCCGATGGCGACCGATATCGCCTTCGCGCTCGGAGTTCTGGCCTTGTTGGGCAGTCGCGTACCTGCCTCATTGAAAGTATTTCTCGCTGCGCTTGCCGTTATCGACGACCTCGGTGCGATCATTGTGATCGCAGTCTTCTACACGACGGGCCTGGCCCCGGTGTATCTCGGGGCGGCTTTGCTCGTATGGGCGATCCTGCTTGTTCTCAACAAGTACTTTCGCGTGGTCTGGATCGTTCCGTACCTGCTCGGCGGTGCGCTTCTTTGGTTCTTTATGCTCAAATCGGGCGTGCACGCGACGATCGCCGGTGTACTGCTGGCGTTTACGATACCGTTCTCCGCAAAAGAGGACGACGAGACCTCGCCTGCACATAAGCTTGAACATCTCCTCCACAAACCCGTCGGGTTTATCATTCTTCCGATATTTGCCCTCGCAAATACGGGAATTCTGATCGATCCGTCGGCAACTGCAACGCTGTTGAAAGCGAACGAGGTCGGCATTATGCTCGGCCTCGTCGTCGGCAAACCGGTCGGGATCTTCCTTCTCTCGTTCATCGTAGTGGCCATCGGCATATGCAAACTGCCGCTCGATCTGGCCTGGAGGCATGTTTTCGGAGCCGGAATTCTCGGCGGGATCGGGTTTACGATGTCGATATTTATCACCAATCTCGCGTTCACCGGCAATGCGACCGAGATCAACGGCTCTAAGCTCGCGATCCTGCTCGCATCGCTCGTCGCGGGAACGATCGGATTTGGTTTCCTCAAGTTATTTGGCCGGCCGACACGGGCCGACGTCGACATGGAAACGATGGATTTCGATATTACAGAGGTCTGACACGATTTTTCTGTGGAAAAAGCTGAGGATAAGGCGAAAAGCCCATTTATTTGGTCGACCGTCGGCAGCTTATCTGCCGTGAACTGAGCAATTTAGCGGCAATTTCTGACCACATCGCAATTCCGTTCTCGGCTCTTTATGACGCATCGCCGAGGCGATATGATTTAGGCTATTGGACGCATCATTGTGGTATCTTCGGCGTTCAGTCCAGCAGACATAAATGGCCAGTGTTTTTCCGGACAATCGACGAGAGCAGTATCTCGAAAAGCCGCTTCCGAGCAGTGACGACAGCGAACGCGTGATCATCGGCGCCGTTCTGCTCGACAACGACCTCATGTCTAAGGCGGTCGAACTCCAGCCTGAGGATTTCTATTCGCCGCTTAACCGCCGTGTCTTCGCGGCGATGATCGCGCTCTACAACAAGAACAAGCAGATCGACCCGATCCTGATCGGCGAAGAGCTCAAGAAAGAGGGTTCGCTCGACGCGATCGGCGGCACTTCGACGATCACAAATCTGACGTTCGGACTGCCGCATTTCTCGAACATCGACGAATACGTCCGCGTCGTTCGCGACAAATCGGTCATTCGCAACCTGATCCGCACGTGCAATTCGATCACGAGCGAGGCTCTCTCCGAGGAAGACGATGCGGAAGTGATCCTCGACCGAGCCGAGCAGTCGATCTTTGCCCTCGCCGAAGCCCGAACGAATCAAGCCCTCTCGCCGATCGCCCCCATTGCCGACCGCGTGATCGCTCGTGCTAAGGAATACAAGGAACTCGGTGCTGCCGGTCTGACGGGTCTTTCTACAGGTTTTCGTGAATTGGACGAGATGACATCGGGCCTGCAGCGCACTGATCTGGTCATCATCGCCGGACGGCCTTCGATGGGAAAGACCGCGTTCTGCCTGACACTAGCGCAAAATGCCGCTCTGTTTTCCAACGCCGTAGTCGCTGTTTTCTCGCTCGAAATGTCGAAGGAACAGCTCGTTACGCGTATGCTATCGTCCGAGGCTCACATCAACGCACACCGTTTTCGCACCGGCCACCTGATGGGCAACGAGTGGGAACGCCTCGCCCAGGCGATCGGCACGCTGTCGGAAACGCGTATGTTCATCGACGACACTCCGGGCATTTCGACGCTCGAAATGCGCGCAAAATGCCGCCGTTTGGCTGCGGAACAGAAACGTCTTGACCTTGTGGTCGTCGATTATCTCCAGCTCATGGGCGGCGGCAAACGCACCGAATCGCGTCAGCAGGAAGTCTCGCAGATATCGCGTGAACTCAAAGCACTCGCAAAGGAAATGGACGTGCCGGTCGTGGCTCTGTCGCAGCTTTCGCGTGCCCCCGAGGCCCGAAATCCGCCAAAACCGTTGATGTCCGACCTTCGCGAATCGGGCTCGATCGAACAGGACGCCGACGTCGTCGGCTTTATCTATCGCGAGGATTACTACAAGGAAACCGAAGAAAACAAAGGACTTGCCGAGCTGATCATCGCTAAACAGCGTAACGGCCCGACCGGCACGGTCAAACTTGCGTTCCTCAAGGAGTTCACGCGGTTTGAGAATTACTACGCGGGATAGCTTAGACTGGACCGCAAGCGTCCCGCTCGCAAACGCCGGTTCCTACGGCGTGGACCTTCGACTGGACCGCAAGCGTCCCGCTTGCATACGCCGGTCCTCCGGCGTTGGCGATCGATCTTCGCGACGTCCGTAGGATCGAGAGAACGTCAGCCGCGTTCGCGGCTTTGCAACCGAGACGGTTGCGGTCCAGTCACGAGTACCCATATGAACGACCTAAGTTACCCCATCGGAAAATACGAAGCGGCGGCGTTTGCTGACCGCGAGACCAACATTCAGACCATCGCTGACCTTCCGGCAAAACTCCGGGCGGCTGTCGACGGCCTGAACGAAGCCCAGATCGACACGCCGTATCGTCCGGGCGGATGGACGGTTCGGCAAACGGTTCATCACGTGGCCGATAGTCACATGAATTCGCAGATCCGCTTTCGCCTCGCCCTGACCGAAGACGAGCCGCCGACGATCAAGCCGTATCACGAAGACCGTTGGGCCGAACTCGGCGACTGCAAACTCCCGGTCGACGTATCGCTCAAGCTGATCGACACGATGCACGAGCGTTGGGTCGCGATGCTGCGTTCGCTCAGCGAAGAACAATACGCACGCACATTCCTCCATCCCGAAACGGGCCCATGGACGATCGATGCAGCACTCGGCCTGTACGCGTGGCATTCGCTGCATCACACCGCACACATCACGCGGCTCCGCGATCGCGAAGGCTGGTAAGAAAATTGACCACCGATAAACACAGATGGACACTGATGAGATCAATAAATTCTGATTCTTATCGGTGTTTATCTGTGTCCATCTGTGGTTGATCTCTCTTTTTGTGTTAAAACACTCTGAATGGCCGAAAATACAGAACGTCTGATCTCGCTCGACGTCTTCCGCGGAATGACCATCGCGGGAATGGTGCTCGTCAACAATCCCGGCACGTGGGCCAACATCTACGACCCGCTCGAACACGCCGCCTGGCACGGCCTGACCCCGACCGACTGGATATTCCCGTTCTTTCTCTTCATCGTCGGCGTCGCGATCCCGATCGCGTTGGAGCGATATCGAGGCGGAGACCCGACCGGTAGCGAGGGTGCCCGGCGCAGCGGAGTTTACCTCAAGATACTGAAGCGTGCAGCGATCATCTTCGCCCTTGGTCTAGTCATGTCCGCCATTCCATTCTTCCAATTCGCCGCTACCGACGCGCCAGATTGGCTCAAGATGGCGATATGGCTTGTGATGACGGCCGGGCTTTTCCTTCTGCTTTTGCGCGAATTCAGGCTCGCGGCGATCGTCATCGGCCTCGGAATTGCAGGCGTCATAGCGATGAACCTCGCCGGCCACAACGTCGTGCCGTACAACTTCGCGACCATGCGGATCCCGGGCGTACTGCAGCGAATCGCGGTCTGCTATCTCGTTGTTTCGCTTATATTTCTGCATACGACCTGGCGAGAGCAGCTCGGCATCGGCTCGGTTCTTTTGCTCCTGTATTGGGGTCTGATGACGCTCGTTCCGGTGCCCGGGTGCGAGATCACGACGGTCGATGACAAAGCCTGCAACCTCGCCGCGTATCTCGACCGAACGATCCTGACCGAGAACCACATCTGGCGCGCCGGCAAGGTGTTCGACCCCGAAGGCATCCTCTCGACGATCCCCGCGATCGTAACGACGATCAGCGGTGTTTTGGCAGGGACGTGGCTTCGCTCTGGCTCCCCTCCTTACGAAGGAGGGGTGGCCGCCGCTTTGGGCGGACGGGGTGGTTCTCTGGTGTCGGATGAGGTCAGTAGTGGGAGGGTAGAGAACCTCCCCGTCGGCGAAACGCCGACACCCCTCCTTCGTAAGGAGGGGAGCTTGTCGAGCGTCCCTCATCCCTCGTCCCTCAACCGTGTCAGCGGCATGTTCTTCTTCGGCCTTATCCTCCTCGCCGTCGGCTATATCTGGTCGTTCTATTTCCCGTTGAATAAATCCTTGTGGACGAGTTCGTACGTGCTTGTGACGAGCGGTATCGCCCTGCTTGTCCTGGCGGCGTGCTACTGGCTGATCGATATCAAAGGCTACAAACGCTGGGCGTGGGCATTCGTCGTCTTCGGGGTCAACGCCCTGCCGCTCTTCGTCTTCTCGGGCATCATGGCCCGGATGCTCAGCGCCTATCGCGTCGTTGGCGAAGACGGCAAGCCGGTCTCGCTGCAAAAGTCCATCTTTGACAATATCTACCTCAGCATCGCCCAACCGGTCGACGCCTCGCTGCTGTACGCGATCAGCTTCATCCTCTTCTGGCTCTTCCTGATGTGGCTGCTGTATCGACGCAGGATATACATGAAAGTCTGACCGGACCGGCTGTTTCTTCGACTGGACCGCAAGCGTCCCGCTTGCCAAGCGGTCGATGGACCGCTGACGGTCGTGCGACATTACGTCGACAACGCCGCAAGCGGCGTGTGCAACCGAGACGCTTGCGGTCCAGTCGTTCTCACCTGATCTCAAAACCCCGTATCGCACTCGATTGTTCCTGCATTAGCCGCGTGCGTTCTGATTCGATATTCTTCTTCTCCTTTTCCATTTCCTCGAGCCGCGTTTCCTGTTCGCCGGCCTTCGCGATGTAGCGTGCGATCAGTGTCTTGGCCTCGGGCGTTTTTGAAAGTGCCTCGATATTCTCGCGAAATCGCCGCTGATCTGACGAGATCTTCTGTGCTTCTTCATTGAATGCCCGCAGGCGTGTTTCCGTTCCGGCGATCTGGCCGCGAATGTCGATGATCTTGTCGAGCTTCGCACGTGTTTCGGCGTTGATGTAGCCGCGAGCGACGAAAACATCGAGGTCGGTGCGGCTGAGGCTCGCGAGCTGGTAGTTGTCCATCAGCGGCTGGCGCACGGCGATGTTAAACTTCTTCTCCTCAAAGGGACCGAGTTCAACACGAAATCGATAGAAACGTTGCGTGACGTAATCCGGTTTAGGAGCGTCCTCGGCGAGCTGCCAGCCGTCCCGAACAGGGAACTCGATATACATCACCTTTGGCCGGTCGGTCTGATTCGTCAGCTCATAGGTCTTCTGTTCGCTGCGAAAATAGTGCACCTGCAAGACGCCGTTCACAGCCTTGATCAGTCGAAAAGGCTCGCGGTTGCCGTCATTCCTGACGCGGACGTGCGTTCCCAGATCAAGAGCGAAGGATATCAGCCGAGTCTCTTTCGGCTTGAGCCGCTCCATCAGTGCTTCGCCGGCATACGCGTTCGAATCGAGTACCGTGAGGCTGCCGGATTCGAGCGTCAGGTCGGTCGTGTTCTTGAGCAGAACGCCGCTCAGCGGACGGTCGGTACGAGTCGCCTCGTTATAGATCGCGATCCGCTCGCCTTCCATCTTGGTCTGAACGATCGGTATCAGGGCCGAACGATTCTTCTCGACCGTTACCGGCTGCTCGATGCGGTATTCGAAAAGATCGCCGATCTCGTTGCCAGTAGCTGCAGCAGTAACGCCAGAGTCGCCCGAGATGATAGCTTCACCAACCGTCGGGGTAGTCAATCTAAACTCCTCAGCTGATACGCCGTCGACCGTAACGGCGTTTTGGGCGGCCGATAGGGCCAAAACGTTTCGCGACGTCGTGGGAAGATCACTGATCTGTCTCTGTATGATCGTATTTCCTAACGCGGCATTCGTGCTGGCGGCGGTACCCGACTCGCCTCCATCGCCGCGACCGCTACCACTGCCATATCCTACGCCATCCTCATGCACCTGCGGAGCCATCTGCAAGTCCTGCGGTGTCGGAACGACCGGCCGATACCGATAGAACGGCTTTTGCAGATTCTGGATGAACGATATCGGCGAGCCCGAGACGAGCGACATCTGGACGTTGTCCCAATTCTCGTCGCTGACGTTGTCGACTATCGCCCAGCCCTGAAAGAACGGCTTGCCCTCTTTGTCGAGCACGACGCGATAGGTCGTTTTCCAGATCGGTGCCGCGATCGTATAACTTACGATCATTTCTCGCTGGCCTGTGCCCTGCGAAGTGACCGAGATCGTCTTGGCATCGAGCCGCCGTGCCGAGGCCGTCGCGTTTGCAAAGTCGTTGATGTCTTTTTGAGTGCCTTCGTCGATGAGTTTGACGCCGCGGACGTCGTTCAGATCAAAGCTCGATATCTCGCCGTTTTCAGACGCGATGACCAGCACGCTCGTATTCAGCGTCTCTTTCTCGGTCTTGACCTGTTTTCGCTCGACCGTGAGGATCGAGCCCGTCGCCGTTCCTTTTGCCGAAGTAACGACGACCTTTGCTCCCTGCAGCTGCGACAGCACCGACGAAATGCCGCCGCCGTCGCCCGAAACGGGATTGACCGAGAATGGAATTTCCGACATTCGCGACGAGATCGGGGCCGACGAATTGTACGACACCGCGCCGATCTTGCCCTGGCCGAGGTCGAGCACGACCATCGATTTGAGCACGTCGTCGACCTGCGATTGTTTGAACGAAAGGTCGATCTGGGCATTGCCCGTGACCCATCCGCGACGCTCGATGTAGGCCACTCCGTTGGAATACAGAATGACCCGCTTTATCGGAAGCTGCTCGCTTGCCGGCTTTGCCTGAAATGGCTGTGACGACGTAACTCGTTTATTCCGAACGGTTTGCGATAAACCGCCAACATGACACACCGATACTAACAGGAGAACTAACGCTTTCTTCATTGCCTGATCCTTGCCCCTTAAAGAAGTGAATTTGCTAAACCACCGTAAAGGATGTACGAGCTTTCGGATTTGGTTGCTTTGGGGCCCGACTGGACCGCAAACTCGACTGGACCGCAAGCGTCCCGCTTGCCAAGCGGTCGTCAGACCGCTGACGGACGTACGGCACTACGACGATAACGCCGCAAGCGGCGTATGCAAGCGGGACGCTTGCGGTCCAGTCACAAGCCGGTCCATTCAGGGAAGTCGGTCCAGTCAGGATCAGCGGCGGCTGAACGTGGCGGTCTTGAGGTCGAGGACGAGCATGTTCTCACCGTCGTAGGTCGCTCGCTGGACGCCCTGGAAAACGAGCGTTGTATCGACCTCGATCCCGAGATCGCGGATCATTTTTCGTGCGCGGACGATCCGCTGACGCTTGCCGCGGCCATATTTGCATAGCGGGAAGAAGTGCAGGTCCAGGCCGACGGGCGATTTGACGCCGATCATCTGCTGAGCGGCGTCGTACAGCAGCGTCACTCGTGGCAGATCGCCCAGCCATCGCCACGCCGTCTGGCCGAGCACGATCTCGCCGCGGCGATTGAGCGAAGCATAGAGCCGAACGGGCCGCGAACGGCCCGGCTTCGAGTTTTGTGCGATCTGCCAACTCATGTGCCCTGAGCACCGGGTGCCGCACGCTTTTGCACGCGAGTCCGCGGCCCGCGATCGATGCGTGCGACCGAGACCATCTCGCGAAGCGATAGGATCATCAAGCCATTGTCGGTGATCACAGGTTTGATGAATCGCTCGGTCTGGTCGATGCGAATGCGGTTATGGTGGCAAAACGGTGAAGCGTGGATGATCCATCCCATCTGGTGTTTCACTAGACGGAAGCTTTCCGGGCCCTCGGGCGATGCCGGTTCGAGCGCGATCGCATCGTCGTCGCGATTGTAGTAGAGGTTGACCGCGCTCTGCGAGCCAAAAGCCTTGTGCGCGACCGAGTTTAGGTAGAGATGGCCGTCGCGAGCGATCGTCACGCGCACCTGTCCGTAATGAGCGGGCGTCGGCCCGCCGCGAAATTTTTCCCATTTTCTGTCAAGTATCATAGTTTTGTAGGAACGCGAGTTGCAAAAACTCGACGTTGTTGCATAGATAGCACATTCGTTTCATACGTGTCAAGGAAAAAATTCGCTCGGGCGCGAATGGCCGTCCGATCGCCGTCATCCGTCATCGGATGCCGACGCTGATTCGCGCGCTTACGGTGACGGACTTACTGCCTGTGAGAAGAAATTATCGCCGGTAAGAATTTGGAAAAGTGAACGAATTGCCGCCTATAGTCATCGATGGCGACAGGGACGAGGTATGGTCAGTATAGTAGTACACAGGGTACGTTATGGGCATTCTCAGGTACGCTCGCCGCGTCCCTGGTCGGGCGTGGGACCGCGGTTGCGGTCCCACTTATTGAAATTCTAAGCTCCGGCGGCGGCGACGACCTTTTGGGCGGCGTCGTTCATGCCGGTCGCGGGGATGATACCGATGTCTGAGGACTCGAGAACACGGCGGCCTTCCTCGACATTCGTGCCCTCTAGACGGGCGACGATCGGGATCGAAACGCCGAGATTTTTGGCGGCCGCGACGACGCCGTTGGCAACCATATCGCAGCGGACGATACCGCCGAAGATGTTGATAAGAACGGCTTTCACGTTCTCGTCGGCGAGCAGGATCTTGAACGCCTGTTCGACGCGCTCCTGGCTGGCACCGCCGCCGACGTCGAGGAAATTCGCAGGTTCGCCGCCGGCGAGTTTGATGATGTCCATCGTCGC
>JBGTSR010000025.1:0-29900 GCA_041940165.1 Acidobacteriota bacterium | reverse complement strand
GGCGAGCGCCGCAAGGCGATGCTCCAGGACATGGCGATCCTCACCGGCGCTCAGGTCATCGCCGAGGAGGTCGGCCTGAAGCTGGACGGCGTGAGTCTCGAAATGATGGGTTCGGCCCGCAAGGTCGTGGTCACCAAGGACGAGACCACCATCATCGAGGGTGCCGGCGAGTCCTCGGAGGTCGATGGTCGCATCGCGCAGATCAAGCGCGAGATCGACGAGACCGATTCCGACTGGGACCGTGAGAAGCTCCAGGAGCGTCTTGCTAAATTGGTCGGCGGCGTTGCCGTGATCAAGGTCGGTGCAGCCACCGAGACCGAGATGAAGGAAAAGAAAGCTCGTGTCGAAGACGCGATGCACGCCACGCGTGCCGCTGTCGAAGAAGGCATCGTTGCCGGCGGCGGCGTCGCTCTGGTGCGTGCCGGACGCGTGCTCGACAACTTCAGCACCGATTCGCAGGATGCAGATGAGCAGATCGGCGTCAACATCGTCCGACGCGCTCTCGAAGAGCCGCTTCGCCAGATCGCAGGCAATGCAGGTCAGGAAGGCGCGGTGGTCGTCGGCAAGGTCCGCGAAGGCGACGACAGCTTCGGCTTCAACGCCGCGACCGAGTCGTACGAAGACCTCGTCGCAGCCGGTGTCATCGACCCCGCAAAGGTCACCCGCACCGCCCTGCAGAACGCAGCTTCGATCGCCGGCATGATGCTCACGACCGAAGCCATGATCGCCGACATCCCCGAGGAAAAAGGCGACATGGGCATGCCCGGCGGCGGCATGGGCGGCATGGGCATGGGAATGTAATTTTCCGAGCTTAGCTTTGGCTTTATTGGGCTTCGCTCGTTCGAGCGAAGCCTTTCTTACTAGATAATTACGTTTCGATGCCCCATATTAATCTAGAGTCCCCACAAACCCTTGCCGAATCCCTTCAAGTAAGCGTCTCGACTGTCTACCGTTGGATTCGCGACGGGAAACTCGTTGTTAGTTCTGACGCATCCGGAATGACGATTCCAATCGATCCCAATATCGACTTCTTTTTAGCAAAGGAAAGAGCTCGCTGGAATCGCGAGCCACAGACTTGGGTGCCTAGTGAACTAGTAGATTACGATCAATGGCACCAGCTATTGGACGGGTTTTGCTGGCTCTTAAAAGTATGTTATTCGACGCCAGAAGAGATTAAGAGGAAGAAATTCAGACTTGACTCTTTGTTCGCCAACTATATTCGCCTTAATTATGTGTCAAATGAAAAGCTCCGACGAGTGTTCGGAGATTCGTTCTCAAATCGCGGGCTTATCATTAGCGACCTCAAGCGCGGATGGTACAACGAATGCTCGTTTGCGTTTCCTATTCGCACAAGTTCCCTAGGATTGAGCTTTGGGGACATTTCGGCAAATATTCCAATCTCAGCCGATAGGTTTACTTTTCCATCATGGAGAATCACTTCCTTTTACTATTCGGTGTACTTTTACTTGCGATCTCTTTGCGTAGCCAAGCAAGCCCATTTTCGTTTTTCTGAACACGGTGGAACAATCGCAGCGTTTAAGAATAACCTTCTATCGCCTCTTAGCCGAGTCCTGTGGCGATTTCCTTTCAGCATTGACTACCTTCCACGGCGACGTGTCCGACGATCCCTTCTTCCTGTTAGCACCATTCCGCACCTCCGTTACGGCTATTCGGCTCATCCGAGGACGCCACATTACACACCCCTCGGCTTGTATGAGGAAATCTATGGTTCGTTCCGAAAGAGATCACGCAAAAGATTAAAGCCGATCCACTACACACTTTTAGATTACCTGCACGATTTTCGGGTTTGGGCAAATTATCTCGATATCGACAATCTCTTGAGCCTTTGGGGCGGTGGATATAAGGCGTTCTTAGATCAAAATCTCTCGACTATCCTCTTTTTTGTCGGAGGCTTCTCGGAACTTTGCGTAATTTCAATATTTGGCGAAAAAGAGTACTTGAAACAACTACAGAGTTTTTATGACGGATTTGTATCAAATGCGCCCTCACTTGAAGAAGACTTTGCTAAAACCCCTCTATTTCAGCGCCTCCAGATATTTGAAGAACTTGGGTTTGTACGCGGTCGAATCGAGTTGCAAAGCAAACCCGATCCACATGCCATAGTCGTTACCCGACTGTAATTTATGAGCGAGAAAGAGTTGAGTCTTGACTTATCAAGGAAAGCCTATTCGACCTGACTCTTTTGGAGAATCGCAAGATCGCATGACTGACCCCAAATTTGTTGGTATTCAAGCGGAGTCGAAAATTGACGAAAATGCTGGGCACGTTTTGTTTTCGGTGATTCCGAACGATGGCCCTGACGCTCTCCAGAGAATTAAAGAGGCCCTTGCGGTCTATCTAAACTTACCTGAGCAGAATGTCGAATTCGATGAAAGCTTCGCATCCATGCGGCTTCAACAGCAGGTAGAAAATCTGCGTCACTCTCAGACACTTGCTAGTCGAGAGCTTAAGCTTTCTCAACGGGTAATCGAAAGCCAGGATCGGATCATCGACGAAAAGAATCAAACCATCGGCCAACAACAACGCATAATTGAGTTGATGAAACCGTCGATTCTAATGGATTCAGCAAAAAATAAAGAGGAACTGATCGAAATCTACGAAGGCATTTGCGTAGGAGAGAGCGAGGCTCTCAAAAAGTGGCTTGGCATCGGCTTTAATCCGGCGAAGGCACTAAGTGCTCTGGGCAAAAGCATCCTTGGTAAAGATGATATTTGTCGTTCTGTAATTACCATTGAAGAAGCAATTGAGAGCAACCGCGACCAACAGATGTTTCCAGAGGGCATAGATGGCACAAAGGACGAAAACTTGGGGTCGTAAGCTGCGATTCTGCAATTCTCTGTCACCCGTTACACGGGATTCTGGCCAAACGGCGACGGCGATTAACGAATTTCTCCCATGTCTTGAAGTAGTTCTCGCACGGCTTGCCTGGTAGTTAATCCATGTTCTCGTTTCCGTCTTTCGATTTCTTCATAGAGTTCTCGGTCGCGCTTCAGTCTGTTCGAACGCTCGTCGAAAGTGGATGATCCGGAACTGTACCGATCGACTGTCCCGTAGGTGGTCGCGGGCGGAAGGGGCGCAAGTAGGCGTGCCGAGCTACGATGCAACCAGCCAGTTTCCCCTCGTAATGTCATTACGTTTAGCCATTCGCTTTCTCTGCCGATGACCTCGACCCAAGTATATTCAGGCAAGGATTTCAAAATTCGAGACTTCGAGTTCTTGTCTTCGCGAAGGTGTCCGACTCTCGTCGTGATTTCAGCCTTCTGAGTGAACGGTTTGTCTGTTGACGGCGACGGAAGCATCGTCGGCATGGGAGTAGGAATTGCATGAGCCGTCGGAGCGACGCTCTCGCCAGATGCACAACTTAGGGACCCGATTGAAACGAGCAAGAGTAGGGCAAGAGCTTGACTGCGCATAGGATTGGTGAGTGAAGGAAACGTGCGAGAACACTCTCTACGAGCATGACAGACGGTGCTGGTGAATTTCAAGAAGTATTTTTGACCCGGGGCAGTTGCCCCACCACGTTTCGCTCGCTGTAGGCGAGCAACCTCAACGCCGCGCAAGCATTGTTCGTAGCGTTCTGGCAAAAAAGACTTGCCGGAGTCGAAAAACTAGAGTTCGAAACTCGGGGTCAGTCATTTAAGTGTGTCAAAAATCGCAAGATCGCATGACTGACCCCGATTTTGTTGCCCCCAAGATCGCATGACTGACCCCGATTTTGTTGCCCCAAAAATCGGGGCCTGGCCTTCGATTCTGCGGGGTGGTAGATCCTACTCACGCAATTTGCAATAACAGTTGTCTGATAGAATTTGACTGGCGAATTGCATTTACAGTACTTTGACAACCTAAACTCTTTTAAACATTTGGAGGACATATGCACTCTCGCCGAATTTCTGCGTCCGTAGACTGGTCGAAAAACTATCAGCGGGCGATCGACTTTAACATTCACAATGTCACTTCTCGCTACATGGAAAAGTTTGGGGTTTCACAAGAAATTGCCGAGCTGCACGAACGAGAATGCAAGCGGTATTTATTCCTTTGCTCAAAATTTCGAGGTGAAGGTTTGGGAATGCGCGGCCCCGTCGATGACTATTGGCATACCTTCCTCTTGTTTACGAAGGAATACCAATCATTTTGCAAAGGCGTAGCGGGGTTTTTCATCCATCACGTACCAAATGTCGGCAAGTCGAAAGATAACAGTCCCAACAGTTTCTTTCGCACAATGGACAAATACCTTGATACGTTCGGAGAGAACCCGGACTCGCGCGCGTGGCCCGATTATCGCGCGGCTCAAAACGCAGACTGCGATCCTTGTGGCGAAGTTGGTTGCAAGAACGATCCTGCGCCTGGTGCTCCCGAATGTGGGGCGGACTCATGCAGCGACGAAGACAACTAGCATTGGACAAGGCGAACGCACCTTGCGGGTAACGACAATTTTAGTTGTTGTTAATTGAGAGGCTCGGAAAAATCGGGAAAAATCGGGGTCCGGAAAAATCGGGGTCAGTCATGCGATCTTGCGATTCTCTGTCGCCCGTTGCACGGGCTTATGGCCAAACGCGTTTCGATTCCAAGATACTTGCCAGCAGTCATTCGTCCTTGGTCATTTGTCTTTGGTCTTTGGTCTTTGGTCTTGGATGGTCGCCAACGGCGACGAACATTAAAGCCTGGGGTGAAGCCGTTTTTTGGCGGAACGCTAGGTTAGACGCCACGCCACGTTTCGCTCGCACTAGGCGAGCAACCTCAGCGCCGCGCCGCCATTTTTCGTCCCGTTCTGGCAAAAAAGACTTGCAAGTGTTGAGGTAGGCCCGCAACCGCAGGGACGCGACCAGATCCGCCAACCAACCTGGAGTCTCGCTCGAAGACTCGCTGCACCCCAGGCTTTGATATTTGTCCCCGTTGGGGACACGATCCCTACGCCGAACACGGTTCGGAGGCCCATTCGTGCTTTTTTCGTGACTTTCGTGGTTGCTTTCTTAGATCCGTAACCAGTAAATGACACGAAATTACACGAAGTTAGGATGGGCTCCGGGGGCGGTCTGAGGCTGCAGCGTCGTCACGCCGCAGGCGGCCTTGGCAAGCGGGACGCTTGCGGTCCAGTCGGTTCGGAATCTGAAAATTTGAGCCGGACGGCCGTGGGGAACCGACCGACCGGCACAGATGGCATTAAGGAAGGTTTCTGCTCGGTGCCGGAACGTGAAGTGCCGCCCTCGAGCTTTTCGGCTCGCCGCTCGGTGGCCGTGTCAGAACCGTATCGATTCCGTGAAGGACACCGTTCGTCGCTTCGATGTTGCGTGCCTGAAGGCCCGATGAATTTACCTGGATCCCGTTATTATCGGTAACCGCGATCGCTTCGCCCGTAACAGACTTGATCGGGCTGCGGCCGGCCAGATGAGCGGAAAAGAGCTTGCCGGGCACAATGTGATAAGAAAGCAGCTGCTTTAGCCGCGGCTGGCCCGCTTCGCTGATCATCCCATTAATTATGTGATCAGGGATCTTGCCGAACGCGTCGTTCGTCGGCGCGAAGATCGTGAACTGGCCGGTCTCAGAAAGAAGCTCCGTAGCCGCTGAGGTTTTCATCATCCTTGTGAAAGCTGAAAACATATCGATCTGCTCGAGTGTGTCCATTAAATTTAGTTTGTCTGACATTTTTTCTCCTGTATGACCCCGACACCGGCGAAAATCTCGCACGAGATCGCTGGATCGCGTTACTGACGGCGATCGGTCATTAATGGCTGTTTAGTATTCAGAGTCGACCGACGGATTCGGAAAAGGCTGAAAATGGAGTTAGCGAGGCTCGATTCACCTTTAATTATGAACGTTTAGCAGTCTAGAGTCAAAGATGAAACCCTCAACGAAAGTCAAGACAAACAGCGATCGAGGCTTAAAACACTCGGCTGACGCCGAAAGCAATCTGATGGAAAGCTCGGCGTTAGTTGGCTCGTTGAGCGTAACGCAGGCGGGGAGTTTTCTTGTGCCGGTATGTGATGCGGCCTTTGGTCAGGTCGTAGGGCGAGAGTTCGACGTCGACGTGATCGCCCATCAGCACGCGAATGCGATGGCGACGCATGCGGCCCGAGATCGTGGCAAGTATTTCGTGATCGGAATTGTCCATGCGGACCTTAAACCGGGCGTTCCGTTGCTTTTCAATAATGACGCCCGCTGCTTCGATAAGTTCTTCTTTCATAATCAATACTTATTTATAACATTATAGCATATTATGATAGCGAATACCACCGGAGCATTCTGGCCCTGAAAAAGCGGGGCGAGAGCGCAAAAAAGCCCGCCGCGATCCCGTCCGTTCCGAACGGCCCGCTGCAGGTCAAATTTCGCTCGATGCAGGCTTTACTTGTGCCTGTACGTAATGCGGCCTTTGGTAAGGTCGTAGGGCGAGAGTTCGACGTCGACACGGTCGCCCATCAGAATGCGAATTCGGTTGCGACGCATACGGCCCGAGATGGTGGCGAGCACCACGTGGTCCGAATCGTTAACCTGGACTTTGAAATAAGCGTTCGGCTGTTTGTCGATGACGACGCCGCCTAGCTCAATGAGTTCTTCTTTCATAAATTCTGCTTCTAGAATAGATCGCCTCCGCGGCCAATTAAAGCAGGTGGAGGCAATTTGTGAGAAGCCCGGACGCGACGGCCCAGGCCTCTCGATCAATAACTACCAGCTCGAACCGCCGTAGCCGCCGCCTCGGTTTCCACCGTAACCGCCGCCACCGCCGCGGTTGCCACCGTAGCCGCCGCCTCGTCCGCCGCGTCCACCGCCGCCGCCGCCATTGTTGTCACGGGCTCGTGCTTCGTTAACCTTAAGGTTACGACCGTCGACATCTTTGCCGTCAAATGAGGCAATAGCTGCCTGAGCTTCTTCAGCGGTCGACATTTCGACAAATCCAAAGCCGCGCGAACGGCCGGTCTCGCGATCTTCGATAACGCTCGCTGACTGGACGCTGCCGGCGCCCGCAAACAATGTTTCGAGATCCTGTGAAGTTGTATTAAATGAAAGATTTCCTACGTAAAGTTTCGTTGACATTAAAATTTTCTACCTTTCCCTGCCTGTGCAGGGCTTGTGAAGAGTTTCGGAATCGAAGTTTGCTTCGCGAGAAGAACGGTGCTTTACGAAGTTTTCGGTCTCGGATGCTCAAATACTGCAAGAGCCACTCTGTTTGTTCTGAAATAAACCTGCTCTCTGTACCGATCCGATCTAAACCGTCTTTGACAAGCGGCACGTCCAACGGGGACGCCCAAGAGAAGGAACTAACTGTATTAGGATGCACCAAATACGTATTGGTTGCAAATAGGCCGGGCTTTCGACGGCCTCTTGCGATCTATTTTGTCACTGACCTTACAGAAAAGTTTGGCGAATCGAGGAATTCTGGAATTGGCCGCGTCGATAACCGTCTGTGGCCTATCTTAGAAATTTCAAGGAGGCTTTCATAATGGCAACTCATGCAGAAACGAAACGAGACACAGGTATGATAACGGGCCTGTTCGAGGACAAGGAGAGCGCAGAGAGCGTTTACAACTCACTCCGCTCGCGTGGATATACTGACGATGAGATCAACGTTATCATGTCAGACGCAACACGTGACAAGTATTTCAGGACGCATCCGCTCGGCACGAAAGCCGCGGAAGGTACTGCGGTCGGCGGCGTCCTTGGTGGAGCCTTGGGGGCGGTCGTTGGCGGACTCGCCGCTGTAGGCACAAATCTATTTCTTCCGGGGCTCGGACTGATAGTTTGGGGGCCGATCGCAGGCGCGCTGGCCGGCGCCGGCGCCGGCGGTGCGGTCGGTGGACTCGTGGGGGCTCTGGTCGGCTGGGGAATTCCGGAAGATCGTGCCAAGATCTACGCGGAAGGCATCAAGGGCGGCGGAACAGTGATCGGCGTTAAGCCTCGCACGACCGAGGATGCCGAGTATCTTCAGGACGAGTGGGCCAACAAATATCGCGGTCGCGAAGTCTATTTTTGATCTGAGCCGAATCGTTTGGAGGCGGGGCCTCGGCAAAACGCCGGGGCCTCGTTAGTTTAGGCTATGATGAGGCAAATTTTCGTATCGCAAATTAGGTTGATATGTGCTACAAACGCGTATGCGAAAATTCGTACCCCTCGTTCTGGTCGCGCTCTTCGGCGTGAATGCCACCGCGCAGTCTGAGTCCGAGGACTCTTCCAAACCCGTCGTCGTAGTGAAACAGCAGTGGCGTTTCGTCGTCCGAAACCCCGCTCTCGACGAAGACCCGCTCGGATCTGCGACCGCCCAAGGAGAGAGAGGTCAGTTTAGATCAGCTGCGATCAGGAACACCGATCTCGACCGCCCCGCAAATGTGTCCGACGTTAGTTACAAGGCCGATGGTCAAGCGGTAACCGCTCATTACGTTTACGAGGTGACCTTAAAGAATACGGGCCTGCGGCCGATCGTCGCCCTGAGCATGGCGTATGTTTTCGCCGATCCGGGAACCGCTAAGGAACTCGCCAGGCTTTCTCTTTCGAGCCAACAGAAGATCGAAGCGGGAAGAACTAAAAAGCTCTCCTTTTACTCTACTTCGCCACCCACCGGCACCATTAGCGCTAAAGGTTCCACGTCCGAACGTAAAAGTCCTTTTCGAGAGTGGATCGAGATTCGAAGCGTTGAGTTCGCAAGGTAGAACGACAGACAATCAATTTAAATTCCGTTTGTAATCCACCGAACGGAAGCAGAATGAAAACCAGAGTTTAATTGAGGGGCATTAAGAAATTTGGCCCTAATTCGCGTTGGCTGAGCGGGCCGCTAGAAAAGGAGAGAACTAATTATGCTTTGGACCGTTATCTTAATTCTGCTGATATTGTGGGCTCTCGGCTTTGGATTTGCTGGAGCAGCCGTCGGGAATCTGATCCACGTGCTACTTGTCGTGGCGCTTGTGGTTCTTGTGGTTCAGCTGATCACGGGACGACGTCCGGTTTAGCCTTGCGCATGGGCGAGGCAAGCAGATCTCGCTATGACACGAGTCGAAGTACGCCAGGACGGCTTATGATCGTCCTGGCGTTCCTATTTACCGGGCCTCTCGACGGTTTCCCGACTCTTCTACGAAAAACGCAACAAGTGCAGCGGCTCCCATAGCGGCACCGACCAATACGAGCGTTCGAGGCCCTCCGAATAGGCCTACAAAGAACGCAATTGTTCCGATACCAGCGAGCAAAGAACCGATCGTTCCCGCTAGTTTAGACATTCCAGAATTTGCCATAAGTAAATCTTAGAAAGGTTGATCTTGATATTGACCCTGTAACAGGTCTTTTTCAGCCAATATTTGGACTCCCATAAAAAGGAGTTTCTGCAAGATCAGCTCAAGTATTTTTTGAAGAATCCAAGCGTACGCTCCCAGGCCAATTTAGCAGCTCCTTCGTCGTAACGCGGAGTTGTATCGTTGTGAAAACCGTGCTGCTTGCCCTCGTACATGAAGGTCTCGAACTTTTTGTTGTTCTCTTTCAGAGCAGCTTCGTAGGCGGTCGCGCCTTCGTTGATCCTGGTGTCGGCCCCGGCGTACTGAAACATCAAGGGAGCGTGGATCTTGGGAACATCGGCAACACCCGCCTGACGGCCATAGAAAGCGACCCCGGCATTCAAGTCTTTGCCGAGCAGGACAGCAAGCTGATTGACCATGCCGCCTCCAAAACAAAAACCTACGGCACCGAGCTTCCCAGTACTTCCCGGGTGTTTCTTGAGCCATCCAGCCGCCGCGACAAAATCGGCCGTCATCTTCTTGCCGTCTACCGTTCGAAACGCAGCGGCACCTTTCTGCTCATCGCCAGGATAGCCGCCTACAGAGGTCAGTCCGTCCGGGGCGAAAGCCATGTAACCTGCCTTTGCGAGACGACGCGCGACATCTTCGATATATGGGTTCAGACCGCGATTTTCATGGATCACAAGAACGGCAGGCCATTTTTTCCCTTTTGTCGGCGTTGCAAAATATCCCTTGATCGACCCGTTGCCTTCGGGCGAAGAAACGGTTTCGTACCCGACCTTAATGTCCTTGTCATCGGGCTTGACCGTCTGCGCCCAAGCATAATTCGGCTTTAGGCTCTCGAATATCGCAGCAACCGTCAGGCCGCCAACGGCAAACTTCCCCGCTCCGGCAAAAAATGCCCTTCGGTCGATATTGCCGTGCTGCCACTCGTGGAAAAGGTCCAACAACTCCTGCGGGTATTGATCTGCCGTCTTTCTTTGCATTTAATTTCTCCTTTTCATGAGAATACTTGAGGTCATTGCCAAACTCAAACGTCAATAATGCGCCCATTCTCCCTGTGAATCTACCCAGAAGACGCTATTTTTTGTTTACGAGCGTCGCGGAGTGGGCGGAGAACAATGCCTCGCAGACGATCGCCTCGTCAACGGTCTCGAGCTTGAAGGTCGTGGCTCCTTTCTCGCCCCACTTATTGGGTACCGGAAAGACTCCTACTCCGCCCATTTTGCAGAATGCTGCCTGTTCGGCGGGGTCAAGAAAGATGTTCGCCATACCATCGCGATCGAGCAGCGTCGCGAACATCCGCCGACCGGTCACGCGAAAGCCCGTCCGCTCGAAATGTGGCGTAGTTTCTACACCGGGAAATTCGAGAGCAATTCGTCGAAATTCTGCGGCGGTCATGCTCGCGATGGTGGTCAGTTGCTTTTTGGTTTTTCGGCAGCTTTTGCTCTCTTGGCCGAGAAGGTCTCTTCGGCCTGCCCTCCAAACGAGACCACACCTGTCATTGCGTCGGCTTCGAACTTACCCGAGAACGACATCGTTATCGCATTCCCGTTGTAGCTGATCGTGTAGCTGAAAGTGAAGTCCTTACCGTTGACCTTGCCCTGTACCGGAACGTCACCGCTTGAACGTTTAGCAGTTCCGGTTATCTTGTCCCCCTCGACATTAAGAACGACCTTGAACGGCCGGGCTCCTCCCGGCGTTTCAAAGGCACCGTCCCACTCACCTGCGATAGAACTCTGTGCCGAGATACTGATAGCTGCGGCGGCCATGATCACAACGAAGAATGCGTACTTAAAATTTTTCATATTAGTGATATTTGGATTCATTCTAAATTATCCGATATTTGCGAAAAAATCCAATACTCTCTGAGTTCATTCACAGCGCATAAAAGTTCCGCTCCCTCCAACAGCAACCGCCACCAATCCTTTGCTATTGCGTCCGACGACCCAATCCTGCATTTGGCAGAAAGGGCGATTCGGCAGCTTAAGTAGGACCGAGCCGCGCTTGTACGAGTTGTAGTCGACCTTGTAGTAGCGAAAGAATTCGTCACTCCCAACATAGGAAAGACTTTTGCGCTGGACCCAGGTGTTGTATTCGAGCCCGATCTTGAGGACCTGGGCTCCAGGATACTCGCGAGCGAACTGCGATCGCATGAACGCCTCGACGGCGGCGTCACGATTTGGCGGCAGCTTGTACGCACGGTTCGGAGCATCGCGAAGAACGATCTCCTTTAGTTCGTCCGCACGCTTCTCCCCAGCAGCCGTTGCGTCCGACGGCACAGCCACACCGTATTCTGCATACTTGGGCGTGAGCCAAGCGATCTTTTCGCGGCGCCATTTGGCACGTTCCCAAATGAGCTCCTGCGTTTCCATTCGAACCGGATTGTCGGGCTGGCTGAAGCCGAAATTTAGGTTTTCATCGGTGTAGCCAAGATTCACAAGAGTGCGAACAATACCGGCTCGTACGATCGGCTCGAGCTGCGATCGCTTCGCCGCGATATCGCACCATGTAGCGAAGCGGTAGTCCACGCTGCCGGGCTTGATATAGGTGATGCCCTGGAAATCCATCACTCCCCTGAAGCGGCTTCGGCAGAGCGAATCCAGCTCGGCGAGTTGCCCCATCGCGGTCTGCCACTCTGCGGGCCGTACCGGGCCACCGGCGTAATTGTATTGGCGGTCGTAAAAATGAGCGAACTGCTCGACAACTTTGCGAAATCGCGGAGCGGCTTCGCTCGCGAAGGCCTGCTGTGTGCTATCTGCCTGCCATTCGGCCGGAGCCGAACTTCCGCCGCCTGAGATCCGGAGCTTGGGTGAAGTTACCGGCAGCGTGACGACCTGGTTATCCATATTCCCGAAACGAATACGAACATTTCCGCTGCCGACCGCCTCGACCGTTGCGCGTACCCACTCTTGCCCAAAGCAGAAGCACTGGTAGCGAACCTCATCGCCCACGCGGGGAGCCGCCTGGGCAAACGCCGAACCTATCACACAAAGGAGAGCTAAAATGCAATATAAGCCGCGAAACAACATACGATATTTTTGAGCCGATTCTAGCACGTTTCTCCTGTGTCGTTCGCATTTTTTTCCGGCGAACCTCCTTTGTAAATAGGACTTTACATCGGGCAGGTTTGGTACTAGAATTCTCGCGCGCTTTATCCAAACTTCATCCCCATTAGGAGGGTCTCAATGAAAAGATCGTTGATCGTATTTTTCTTAGGAATGCTAGTGTTCGTCGTTACTGCATCGACGGCATCGGCCCAGAATTGGGTCGATCTCGGTTCGAAAGAGGTCAAGGACCGAAGCGAACAAGACACATGGCACCTGGGTGCGTCAAAAGGTGAGTTCCGGGCTCTTCGCATCTCGGTACAGCATCGGCCCGTCAGGTTCTACAGGCTGCAGATCACGTACGGGAACGGCGAGAAACAGGAGTTTGAAATTAGAAACGTTATCCGTGCCGGCGGCCAGACACGCTCGCTAGATCTCGACGGAAAGGACCGTTACATCAGCAAAGTCGATGTGTGGTATGAGGCGCAGACCGTCGGTCGCGGACGGCGTTCTCAGGTGACGCTTCACGGTTTGAAATAGTGACCCAAAGGGGGTGACCGCTCGGCGGTCACCTCTCGCTCTGATCATCCGTAGTGTCTAGGCCGAGTGCTTTCTTTATTTCTCGAAGGTCGTTCTTTATCGCCTCCTGTTCCTCGTGTTCGAACTCGTGTTCATTGATGATAAGTTGACTTAAGAGACGAGCGACGATCATTGGCACGATCACAAGCGGCACAGCATGCATTAAAACGATCGCGGACAGCCTGCCCCCGACGGTTACGGGCGTTATGTCCCCATAGCCGATCGTCATCGCTGTAACGCATGCCCACCAGAAAGAATCGAAGAACGGTTTGTCCTCGAAATACGAGAATAGGGTCGATACCACGAGGATAATAAGGGCATAATAGCCAAGTATCTCGGCGAACGTATCAGTAGCCCGCACGACATGGTGCTTGATCTTTTTCATTCCAATTTTCTCCTGCGTGATTGTTTTCAGGAATAATAGTCTAAGAACGAGGTAAATGAAAAATCGCAACTCTCGACAGCTGGCGAAGGCGCGGCTGCGTACCGCGCCATATCTCTCTCTTTTTTCTATCGTATCTATCCTCCTGCTTGTCGGAGGATGCGGGTTAGGAGGCAATGAGAGCGATCCTGGAAATTCGCGCTCGACGGCCGGCTCGTCCACGCCGACGCCAACCCCGATCGGTGATATTCAGGGCGGACAGGGCAACAAAAGACGTGCCTATCGTATCTCAGGTAATATCGACGACGCTCGACAGGAAGGTAACGTTTGCGATACGAGCGTAGAATTTACCGTGCCCGGTACGCTTAAGTTCAAGTTCACGCCGGAAACGCCGACCAAAGGAACATATGAGTATTCGGGCGCGTTCAATGCTAAAGGATCAGGGCCTTACGAGATACGCGACGACGGAACGATGCTCGTCGACGGAACCGGATGTATAATGGGCCGGTGCGCGACCTATTCGCACGAGTGGAAGGCGACACCGATTGACGCAGCGACTTGTGTAGCTGGCAGGTAAGATGAAGTTTGCGAAAGGATTACTAACGGACGAAGTTCCTGAGGAAAAGCAGAAGGCCTCAGTACCCGCCGTTCCCAAAGCAGCTCCCAAACCCCGCTCTGACGAACCGGTCTTTGTCGAGAAAGACCGCCTATTCCAGACCGTCGAAGAATCAAAAGGCAGTTCGCGGAAATACCTTTCAGTCTTGGTCGTCATCGGCATCCTGATCGCCGGTGGACTGGCCGGATTATGGCTCTTCAATCGTCCCGGCGTTGGATCAGAGGTAAATTTGCCGGCCGAGACCGAGCTCAAGTTGCGCGATCATTTCTTGACGAAAGAAAAACGCACGGTGACGACCGTCAAATTCTTCCAGTGCGAAGGCTTTCATTGGGCTCGTGTCGGTGTCGAGACTCGCAACGATATCCCCAACCCGCTCCTCCAGATCGGCACATACAAGGCCCGAATATCCGGGGCCGCCGATAATCCTTCGATCACGGCCGTTCCGATAATGTCTCCAGCGGAAGACGTTCCCTGTAGTTAGTTGACCGCCTGCGAGTTAATCGTCGAACCGACCAGCTTTACCTGCGAATAGATCTCCGAAAGAGCTAATTTACAGCCGATCGACTCAAGATCGACCTTGTCTTCGCGTTCGTTGTAGATGCGATAGATCCACTGCTTGGGGTTTTGACGCGAATAATGCTCGATCCGCATTTCGTGCTCGCTAACGAGCAGGCATTCTTTTAGTTTCGGTATGGCGAGGAAGCCCTCGAGCTTCTGAGTGAAATCCATCGCCCGGGTCCCTGCCGAAAAGACCTCGATCAACGCGGTGGGATTCAGCAGCAGATCACCTTTGTCATCGGCAAACTCCGGTTCGCCCGACACAACGACAACCGACGGCACGCATATCGAATTGCTGCCAAATCGCACGCGCATGTCATTTACGTAGACTTCGTACTTGCTTCTCTGAATCCGAGAACCAAGCGAAACGACAAAATTTGACGCGATCATATTGCGCCAGCGGCTGGAAGCGGGTCGCGGCGTCGAACGGCCGCTTATTATCTCCGACTTCAATGCGGACTGGGCGTCAAAACCTTTAACTGATCTGGAAACTGAATTCGACTGCTCGATCGAGGGCTGGTTCATGTGCGGGTACTGCTCCTTGTAAAGATTGCGCAAAACGAACAGAAAGGGGGGGTCTCGACAACTGAGGGCTTTGCGTAGGTAAACTATGTTTGCAAAAATAGTTTGGCACATCGTTGAACATTCTTTCAAGGCAAATTTATGAAATTAGCCGAACTAGCCGAACTTACAGGATCCGCTCTTGCCGCAGGCTCGCCAGACGTAGAAATAACGTCGACTGCGGGGCTCGATATTGCGGGCGAAGGTGACGTGACGTTTCTCGCGAATCCGAAGTATACGCCGCAGGTTGCTGCGACCCGCGCTTCTGCGATCTTCTTGAGCGAATCAGCCGATATCGATCGAGATGACATCGCCGTTCTGCGTGCAAAAGATCCGTATGTAGCCTATACGCGGGCGATGAGGATCTTCTTTCCCGAACCTGCCTTGAAGGCTTTCATTCATCCGACGGCCGTTATCGACAATTCCGCTCAGGTTGCGGATTTCGTCGAAATTCACGCGAACGTGGTGATCGGCCCAAACTCAATGATCGCCTCGGGCGTTCGGCTGATGCCGAACGTCACCATCTACGAAGGCGTCTCGATCGGCGAAAACAGTGTGATCCATTCCGGTGTTTCGGTCCGCGAGAATTGTGAGGTCGGACGTAACTGCATTATTCACAACAATACGACGATCGGCTCGGACGGTTTTGGCTACGCGAAGGACGAAGACAAACGCTGGCTGAAAATACCGCAGACGGGCCGCGTCGTACTCGAAGACGACGTCGAGATCGGAGCGAATACCGCGATCGACTGCGCATCGGTCGGCGAAACTCGAATCAAACGTGGTGCAAAGATCGATAATCTCGTCCAGATCGGACATTCATGTACGGTCGATGAAGATGCCCTGATCTGCTCGCAAACCGGGCTCGCGGGCAGTTCGGTGATCGGTAAACGTGTGATACTTGCCGGGCAAGTTGGAATAGCCGGACATCTAAAAGTCGGGGACGATGCGGTACTAACCGCCAAATCAGCGACTTCGCACAACATTGAGCCCGGAAAGGTTATTTCGGGAATTCCGGGATTCGACAATCGCGACTGGCTTCGTTCGACCGCGGCATTTCGCCGTTTGGGCGAGATAGCTCAACGACTGAGGAAACTGGAGAATAAAGTCTTCGGGTCAGGGAATATAGAGTAGATATGGCAACTTCAGAATCAGGTTACGACATCACTCCGCTTGACAAGGCAACGATCGAGCATCTTGCCGACGACCTCGACGCCGAGGCGTATCGCGTCCTTCTCGACCACGGAACGGAGGCCCCGTTTTGCGGCACTTTGCTCGACAACAAACTCGACGGCACCTACGCGTGCCGCTTGTGCGGGCTGCCGCTGTTTAGCTCAAGCCACAAGTTCAATTCAGGAACGGGCTGGCCTTCATTCTACCGGCCCTTCGACAAGGATCATCTAACGAATATCGAAGACAATAGCTACGGAATGCGTCGCATCGAGATCCGCTGTGCCCGCTGCGGCGGTCATCAAGGCCACGTTTTCCCAGACGGCCCGCCGCCCACAGGAATGCGTTATTGCCTCAACTCCGCATCGCTCGAGTTCTTTGAAGACGGCGAGGCTATTCCGCAAAAGAAATAGGACTCACCGGACTGATTTGTCCTATGAGTCCTATAAAAACAAGCCGCGAATTAGCTACTGGATCTTTCGATCTTTAAAGCTGTCGAACAACTCCGTATGCCGGCTGGTCAGCGGGATCTGCCGCCCGTTGATGAATACATGCTTGATGTTAGTCCGCGGGTCGAGCATGTCGCCGTCGGCGACGACGATATTTGCCATTTTTCCGACCTCGATCGAGCCGAGCATATTATCAACACCAAGGATCTGAGCGGGATAAAGCGTCACGGCTTTGAGTGCCTCTTCCTTGCCAAGGCCAAATGCACCTGCCAAGCCCGCGTGATACGGAAGATCGCGCGTCTCGGCTCCGGGATCGCCGGTCGAGATCGCAAACTTAATGCCCGCTTTCTGCATCAGCGACGGGGCCTCGAACAGATAATCGTACGGATCGTCCTGCTGGACCGGAAGGCCGTAGATATTCGTGTAGATGACCGCGATGTTGTTCTTTTTCAAGTCATCGGCGACCTTCCAAGCATCTTGGCCACCCACAATGATGCCTTTGACCTTTGTATCGGCAACGAATTTCGCAACGGCTTTGATATCGCGTTCACGTTCGACCGTAAAGTGGATCGGCTTCTGACCGCGAACGTACGGGATCATCGCCTCCATACGCAGCGAAGTTGTCGGAGTCGGCACGGACTTATCTTTCGCATAAGCTTCGACGAGCTTTGCGTAAGCTTCGACCTCACGGAATGTCTTCTTAAGTTCTTCGACGGCCGTATCGCGACGACGGATCAGTTCGTTAAAATCCTGCCCGCCACCGCCACCAAATCCGCCAAAGCCTCCGCCACCAAATCCGCCACCGCCGGTAACGCGGGGAAAGTTGATAACGAGGCCAAGCGTTGGAACGACAGCCATATCAGCCTGCGTCGAGCCGTTAAGATTGATCAGAGCACTTTGTCCCGAAACGATACCGCCGCTCGGCTGTGCGATCACGGTCGTGATGCCGTTGACGCGAGTGACGTTGATGTGCGAGGAATGCGGATTGACGCCGAGGATCGCTTTCGCGTTCGCGTTATTCGTACCGACTTCCTGCACGTCCATCGTCGCGTTCGCACCCTGCGGGATCTCGGCGAGACCCATGTTCGTGGAAGCATCGATCATTCCCGGAAAGACCGTCAGCCCGCGGCCATCGATGCGTTCGGCTCCCGAAGGGACCGCTGCACCGGCACCGACCGCAGTGATCTTGCCGTTCTGAATGACGACCGTCCCGTTCTCGATCGTCGCGCCCGAAACGGTGACGATCCGGGCGTTCACGATCGCAAAGGTTCCGGCTCGGCCCGTCTTGTTCTGCTGCGAACCGTCGCTCTGAGCATTCGCGAACGATGCAGCTACAACTAGAGCCAGCAGCGAAAAAACAAACTTCTTCATATTGCTAAAGATCGACTTTCTCATCGGTGGTTACCTCCATCGATGTGGTCATGATCGTACTCACCGCGATCGCGTTCGGTCGGAACACGCGGCGGAGTGCCGCCCGAGCCAGGCGCCCGGTTGATATCAAGCTTTTCGAGTTCCTCGCGTTCTTTGAGCAGTGCTGCCCGGCCGGCTTTGTCAGCGGCACGATCGAAATAAACGCCACCCTCGATCAGCGTGTATTCGACGAGCGAATACGGGCTGAACGGATGGCCCGACCAGATCGCCAGATCGCCGTCTTTACCGATATCGATCGAGCCGGTACGTTTGTCGATGCCGAGTTGAATGGCCGGATTCAGTGTGATCATCTTGAGCGAATCCTGCTCGGGAACGCCTCCGTACTTCATCATCTTGGCGGCGTCGAGATTCAGCCTGCGGATACGCTCGGCCGAGTCCGAGTTGATCGAAACAACGACGCCGTTCTTCCACAGAATGTAGCCCGTATACGGGATCGAATCGTACGCCTCGAGCTTGTAGCTCCAGCTATCGGCGAAGATCGAAACGCCGGCACCATGTTTTGCGATCTCAGGTGCGATCTTGAACGCCTCGAGGCCATGCTGCAGCGTGCCAATGGTAAATCCGAATTCCTCAGCGATCCGCAGTATGTTCAGGTGCTCGTCAGAACGGTATCCGTGACAGTGGACCTTTCGCTTGCCCTCGAGTACTTCGACGAGCGGGATCAGTTCCTCATCGATCCTCGGCTGCGTGCGCGTTTTCTTCGCACGAAAATCATCCATCGACTGCTTGTATTCGCGGGCTCGGATGAAGGCATCGCGGATAACTTCCATCGTTCCCATGCGGGTACGCGGATATCGCGGTGTCTGGCCGGGCTGTACGCTCGAACTCGAACGCTTCACGTTCTCACCAAGCGCGAATTTGATCCCCGGAGGTGCACCCGGAACAGGAAAGTCCTCGACCGGATGACCAAACTTGAACTTGACCGTCGTGCTCTGTCCGCCAATGGGATTTGCCGAGCCGTGGAGCAGCAATGCTCCCGTGACGCCACCCGCGAGAGCTCGATATATCGCCCGATCATCCGGCACGAGCATGTCGTCGGTCCGCGTCATCGACGAGACCGCTATTGAGCCTTCGTTGATCGCCGATAGCATCGCGTGCGAGTGAGCATCGATGATGCCCGGAGTGACGTATTTGCCGGTCGCGTCGATCGTTCTGACGCCGGAACCGGCCGTCAAACCCTTACCAATACGCGTGATCTTTCCGTTCTCGACGAGAATATCGGTCGCGTCGAGCGTGCCGCGCGTGGCGGTCATTACCGTAGCGTTCTTGATCAGAACATCGTCACTCCGCGACTGGCCTGCTACCAGGGCCGGCGAGACAGCTAGAAATGAAACGATGATCAGAAAAACTGTTGTCTTTCGCATTGTTTTTTACTGGTTATGGATTCCTTGTACCTGTAAACGGTATCGTTCCCTGCGGCGATTCGACCGTGCCAGAGATGTTGCCGCCCGCGATGATCGCCTGGACCGTGATATTTATCGGTGTGCCGCCGAACTGGACCGTGGTCGAAAAGCTGAAGCCGTTCGCCGAAGCACGTCCATTGTTCATCGGGACAGTACCGAGTTGCGAGACCATGGTCCCGGTGATGGCAGTTCCCTGTTGCTGCACGTTAAGCGTTGCTGGAAGCGCCTGGCCCGGAACATCGATAGTGATCGAGTACGAACCGGCAAAGTTCGGTGCCGCCGCGGCTGCACCGCCGGGCCCTTGACCGCCGCCCGGCCGTCCGCCCGGCCCCGGTCTCGCCTGCTCTTTCTGCTCAAAGTATTTACCGTCGACAAAGACGTGGGAAGCAAACTTATCCCGTCCAAGAACGTCGCCGCGAACCACGACGAGATTCGCGATCTTGCCTTTTTCGATCGAACCGATACGGTCGCTGACGCCGAGCAATTCTGCGGCTCCGAGCGTCATCGCACGGATCGCCGCATCACGAGAAAGGCCGCCTTCGACCGCTTTTCCGGCATTGGTAAAGTAATCGCCGAGTGCCGTTGCACCGCCGCTGGTGAATGCGAACTTCACGCCGGCTGCGGCGAGTTTGCCGGGGCCTTTGGGGGTTTCCGCCCGGAATCTAAGCGTGTCGAGCGGTTCCGGATCGGCATCCGGCGAAGCTGCCGCCGTCCGCTTAGGAAAGTTTAGCGAAAGGATGACCGCGACATTCTCTCTCTTGAGTCTGTCAGCGACCTTCCACGACTCCTGCCCACCGGCGATGATACCGATCAAGTTGTGTTCCTTGATCACGTTCAGAGCCCTTACGATCTCGTTCTCGCGGTTCGCGTTAAAGATCACCGGGACCTGTCGATTGATCGCCGGATACAAAGCTTCGAGCGAGCGGTCAGCCTCGGGCCGCTGCATTCCTTTCGGATCGGACGCGTATGCCCGCTGCAGTTCTTGCTGTCGCTTGGCGTCGTTGAACATCTGCCGCAACGCAGAGAACGTTCCCAGCAGCGAGCCCGGATATTGGCCCGGTATCGTCACGAACGAGACATGATGCCCGAACGGAGCCTTGATCACCATCGCCGAGACCGAATCGCCCGCAAGGTTGATCACCGCCGACTGGCCCGGAAATATACCGGTGCGTCCCGTCGTAAGAGCCGTCGTAAATCCTGCCGCCCGGTTCGCATCGAACTGTGCGTCCCCGGCACGGAGCTCTTCGACGATCCGCTCTTCCGGCCTGAGTCCGGCCGGATAGTTCGAATTCGACGGGTTCGCTGCCGCCGCGGCTGCTGCGGCTGCCGCAGCACCGCCACCGCCTCCACCGCCGCCGGCACCGCCCTGACCGGTCGTCTGCCGTTGTGGAACGCCTAGATTTGATAGTGCGTCAATAAATCCCGGGTAAACGGTCGAGCCTGATGCATTGAAAACGGTCGCATCCGGCGGTACGGTCACGTTCGCGCCGACAGCGTCGATCAGGCCGTTTCGTACCACGACGGTTCCTCTTTCGATCGTATCGCCCGAAACCGTAACGATCCGCGCATTAGTTATCGCGTAGCTTTGCCCCGAAACGGATGTGCTGAAAAAAAGACAAACCGCTGCACAGGAAAGCAGTAGAAGCTTTGATCTCATAACTTTGAAGCTCAAATTGTATTTGCTTTGAATTTGCTTATACGCAGAGGATAGCGAAAAACTCGCGGATGGCAAAGCGGAGTCTTGGGAGTTAACGGCGTCTTTACAAAATCTTACATTCGCAGGGCGCGATCCTGTGTCACGCCCGCTCGATCATCGCGATGAAGCATCCCACCTCAAAATTGCGTAGATAGATCATCTCGACACGCTCGTCCCGAAATATCTGTTCGATCTGCTCTTCGACTGTCTCCGGATCGACCTTGGTTCGTGAAAGCACGATCTGTTCGGCCGAGTACGCGTCGAGGATCATCGGCAGATGGCGGATCCCGCTCGGAAAACCGTCGCCGCAGAACGGTTCGCACTGCTCGGAGTGTACGAATACCGGCCCCGGCAGCGGCAGCCGCGGTGACGCGAACGGGTTATAGGTAAATGAGGTCCGATCTTCGTCACCTTCTTTGAATGTGTCGAGACAACTGCGGCACGGTCCGTAGCCGGTGGCGACTGCTCGAAAGGCCGGAAACGCCTTGTACTGAGGTGAGACCATGCTCGTCCGGACCTCTTCAACGATAGCGTCATCCATCCTTAATACCTTGAACGCCATATTTATCTCCTGTTCCTGCCCTCTTTCTCGAGCAGAGTTTGTTTCCTCTCAACGCCCCATCGATATCCGCTCAAACTTCCGTCGCTCGCGACGACTCGATGGCACGGTATGACGACCGCGACGCGATTCTTCGCGCAAGCTTGTGCGACGGCCCGCACCTTTTTCTTATCGCCGATAGCCTCGGCGACCTCTGTGTATGAACGCGTTTCGCCGTAAGGTATCTTTCTCAAGAAATCCCAGACCTGAAGCTGAAACGCCGTCGCCTGCAGATCGAGCGGCAGCACGAGCCGACGATTCTTGCCCGCGAGGTATTTAAGGATCGCGTCAACGGCGGTTTTCAGGCCGTCTGCATCCTCGGCGATCTCAGCGTTCGGAAATTCCTTCTCTAATACCGATCGAAGACCGGCCGCATCATCGCCGAACGTCACGCTGCAAATGCCGCGTTTTGTCCGTGCGACCAGCAGCGTACCAAGTTCGCACTGCGTCACGGTGAAGTTGATCTTCATTCCCGCACCTCCGCGTTTGTAGGTCGCCGGTGTCATACCGAGTCCTTCCGATGCCTTCTCATAAAGCCCGCGGCTCGAACCGAATCCAGCTTCGTACATCGCCGTCGTCACATCGCTGCCCGACCTGACCTCTTCCTTAAATCTCTCCATTTTAGTCGCCTCCGCGTATTTTTTTGGACTAATGCCTATGATCTGTTTGAATTTGCGTTGAAAGTGATAAGAACTCAGTCCCGCCGAATCAGCCAACTCGTCGAGCGTTGCCTCAGGAAATTCTTCGATCTCTCGGCACGCCGCAACTATCTGCTTAACTTCGGGATCAGCTTCGGCAGCAAGCTTAGGCTTGCATCTTAAACACGCTCTGAACCCGCATGCTTCAGCCTCGCTCATTTCCGCGAAAAATTGGACATTCTCGCGTTTTGGACGCTTGGCCGAACACGACGGACGGCAGAAGATCCCTGTCGTTTTCACGCCGAATACGAACGCCCCGTCAAACCTCGCGTCCTTGCCTGAAACTGCCTGCCAAAAGACCTCGCTTTCCATGCTCACGATTCTAGGACGCCTCCGAATTAATATCTATCCGATATTTGCGGTAGAATTTTTTTGTGGAAAGGATCGTTTTATTCGACGGCGTCTGCAATTTCTGCAACGGATCGGTCAATTTCATAATTGCCCGCGATAAGGCAAAGCTCTTTCGCTTTGCCCCGCTGCAGTCGGAAATGGGCAAGGCCCTTCGCGAGAGCTACGACATCGGCGACGACATCGATTCGGTCGTGCTGATCGAGGGCGACGAGGCCTACACGCACTCGGACGCTGCGATCCAGATCTCGCGAGGGCTCGGTTCGCCGTGGTCGCTCGCGTACGGGCTCGTCGTTGTACCGGATTTCATCCGCGACGGAGCGTACGAGCTATTTGCGAAGTACCGCTACAAGATGTTTGGAAAGAAAGACGTCTGCATGATCCCGACGCCCGAGATACGCGAACGATTCCTCGGCGAACTCGCCGGCGATGAAACTCCGGCCGAAGACACTGAAAACTCATGAAAGCAATTTGGAACAACACCGTTATCGCCGAGAGCGACGACACCGTAGTCGTTGAAGGAAATCACTACTTCCCCGCCGACGCGATCAAGAACGAGTACTTCTCGCCTTCGGAAACGCACACCGTCTGCGGCTGGAAAGGCACCGCGAGCTACTACGACATCGTCGTCGACGGCGAGACCAACAAGGACGCCGCGTGGTTCTACCCGGAAACAAAAGCGGACGCAAAGAATATCGAAGGCCGTGTGGCGTTTTGGAAGGGCGTTAACGTAACAACGGATTGACGCAGATTTCCACGGATCGCTAAGCGGGATCACGTCGTTTTCCGAAAATCTGGCGAATCCGTGTAAATCCGTTGTTAGGTTGGTATTTGTAGTGTGAAAAATCTTAATTGAAGAACACTATTTCTACCATTCCTTATTAAGAAAGCTATGGTGGTCTGGATTCGGAAAATCGCAGAATACATTCTCATAATACCTTTTGCGTTTCCATTCTTATTGAAGTTGACAATAACGATTGGTTTGCCTGTGTGCGCTATTTTGTTTTTTGGCTTTCATCCCGGCGGTAACAGTCCTGAGGCCTACAGCATAACACTTTCATTGGAGAAGAAATTACTTCTTGGCAGCATATTGGCTCTTTGCTCTTTGCCTTGGGTAGCGATGTTATCAGTTCGCCTGATTGACAAGACTGAAAAATCAAGACGAAGAAGCGATCCAGAATTTCTTGATTCAACGAAACAAAAATTTGAATCAGGCGAAGCAGAATTAGACTTTCACGAGATTGAGTTACTGACAGAAGATATTCAGTCAAGACTAAGATTGAATGGAAAAGTCAGTGTGGAGGAATATGCATTTTACATACTTCAAAATCAAAGTCACTTGGACGACTTTCTATATGAATCAGACAATGAGACTTTTTACCAGATTCTTCATTATTTCGCGTTGCATATGAACGACGTGAACTTTAGAAATGTCGTTCGATATATGAAATCTTTGATTCCGAACCGTCTAGAAAATGTTTTACGAAAAGGAGTTTTGAGTGACCAGACAATACGAAGAATTTACGCATCGAAATAATGATTTTTTCCCTCGAAACACTCGAATTCTCGCGGCTCCTTGAGCTGGTCGCCCGCAACGCCCAGACGCCAATGGGTGCCGAGCGGATCGCGGAATTGCGTCCGTACACGATCCGTGCAGAACTCGACGACGCCCTTGCGGCAATCGCCGAGACGATCGTACTGAAGGACGAACGCCAGATCACGTGGTCGTTCAGCCTCGAAGACCCGTCTGACGCCGTTGCGATCATCAGGATCAGGAACGCGACGCTCGAACCAACGCTGCTGCTCGAGATAGCCGCTCTTTGCACACAGGCGCTGTTTGCACGTTCGTCGATCCAGCCGGAAAAAGATTCGGCCCCGACGATCTGGCGATTTGTCGAAGACCTGCCGCCGACGCTGCTCGGCGCGATCGAACAGATAAACAAAAAGCTACTGCCGGGCGGCGAGATCGACGACTCCGCCTCGCCCGAACTCGCCAAACTCCGCCGCGAGATCAACGCCCAACGTGCGAGGCTAACCAAATCGCTCGAATCCGCGATGCGTGCCGCCGGCACGGCGATCCAGGACGAGATCGTCACCGTCCGCAACGACCGTTTCGTGATCCCGGTAAAGGCCGATTTTCGCGGCAAAGTAACCGGCGTTGCTCACGGCTTCTCGTCCAGCGGCCAGACTGTCTACGTCGAACCGCTCGATGCGATCGAGGCCAACAACGAACTCCAAAATCTTAAGGGCAAAGAAGAACGCGAGGTCGCCCGGATACTGTTCACCCTGACGGAACAGCTCCGCGAACAGCTTCCCGCCGTCGAAGCCGCCGTCATCGCCGTCACGGAACTCGACGCGGTAAAAGCAAAGGTCGAATTTGCCCGCAGCGTCCGCGCCGTCGTGCCTGAGATAACGAAAGACACGCTCGACCTCGTGGATGCGCGGCATCCGATCCTCGAGGAAAACCTAAAAAATTCATCAACGCAGAGACGCAAAGACGCAAAGGCGGGAGAAAAAAGCTCCCCTCCTTACGAAGGAGGGGTGGCAGCCGCTTCGGCTGACGGGGTGGTTCTCTCCGCAACGGCGAATTCAACTAACGCCGAGATCGTACCCAGCACGTTCGGCCTCGCCTCTGACCGCTCCGTCATGATCATTTCCGGTGCCAACGCCGGCGGTAAGACCGTCGTGCTCAAGACCGCCGGTCTGCTCAGCCTGATGGCGATCTCGGGCCTGCCCGTGCCTGCGAAATCGGCCAAAGTCCCTTTCTACCGCTCGGTCCTCGCCGACATCGGCGATCATCAGAGCCTGAGCGCGAATCTCTCGACATTTTCGTCGCATATGTCGAACATCGCTTCGATGATCCGCGAGTGTGAGGCTCCTTCGCTCGTTCTCCTCGACGAAGCCGGCACTGGCACCGACCCCGAAGAAGGCTCGGCCCTCGGCGTCGCTATCGTTGACCATTTTCGGCGGCATTGCAACGCTCACGTCATCGCTTCGACCCACTATCGCGGACTGAAAATTTACGCCGCCAATGACGAAAGCGTCATAAACGCCTCGGTCGAATTCGACGAACGAACGCTGCAGCCGACGTACAAACTCCTGATCGGGCTCGCGGGAGCTTCGTCGGGTATCGAGATCGCCCGACGCTTTGGCATCGACGAAGAGGTCATTGCCGCCGCCCGCGAAAACCTCGACATTTCGGCCCAGGAAGCCGAATCTTATCTGAGAAAGCTTCAGACCGAAACGACCATCGCCACCGATCTTCGCATTGCTCTCGAAGAAGAACGCGAGGCCGTAGCAATGAAATACGCCGCGCTCGAGGTCGAGGCCGTCAAAAAGGAAAAGGCCCGCCAGAAGGAATTCGAAGGCAAGCTCGCAGAGACGATCGAGGATTTCGAACGCCAATCCAAGGCGTTCATCAAAACGCTAGAAGACAAAGCCCTAAAAAATCGCCTTGAAAAAGAACGCCTCGCCCGCAAAGCCGAGCTAAACCGAGCGGTTGTCTCCACCGCAGAGACGCAGAGACGCGGAGCATGGAAAGCCGCGGCGTCTGGTTCGGCTTCCGGCTCCCCTCCTTACGAAGGAGGGGTGGCAGCCGCTTCGGCTGACGGGGTGGTTCTCTCCGTCGGCTCCAAAGTCATCACCAGCTTCGGCAACATCGGCACGATCGAACGCATGGACAAAGAGGTCGCCGAGGTCCTTGTCGGCGGCATGCGACTTCGCGAAAAGCTCACGGATCTCCGGATATCCGATGAGCCCGACGCCCAGAAGGCGGAAACCCGACCGGTAGGGAGGGTGCGCACCCAACGCATCGAGTCTGACCTTGGTGACGAGTCCCGAGTCGCCGACCCCGAACTCAACCTGATCGGCAAGACCACCGCCGACGCCGAATACGAACTCGACCGCTTCATCGACGAAGCCTACATGGCCCGACTGCCCCGCGTCCGCATCATCCACGGCTACGGCACCGGTGCCCTAAAAAACTACGTCCACCATTTCCTAAAACGCAGCGACCTGATCGCAAAGTTCGAATTCGCCCCCGATAACCAAGGCGGCCACGGCGCCACGATCGCGGAGTTGAAGCTCTAAATGCTTTATCCCCAGTATTTCATCGATGATCTCAAAAACCGGGCCGATCTGGTGCGGATCATCCAGCCGTACGCGCCCGATCTGAAGAAGCGCGGGGCGCGTTGGAGTGCGTGCTGCCCGTTTCATCAGGAGAAAACTCCGTCGTTCTCGGTCAGCCCTGATAAAGGCTTCTATAAATGCTTCGGCTGCGGCAAGGGCGGCACGGCGTTCAACTTTATAATGGAGATGGAAGGGCTCAACTTCCCGGAGGCCGTCAAACGCGTCGCCGAGATCAGCGGAGTGATGCTGCCCGAGCCCGTCGATGATGCGAGCTACGAGCGAAACAAGAAAAAACGCGAAGAGACGAAAAAGCTCGCCGACCAGATCATCGAGCTAAATCAGATCGCAGTCGAATTTTGGGAAGCCGAGCTGAAAGGAACTAATAAACAGGCGAAAGAAGCGAGAGATTATCTCGAAAAACGTGGAATCTCCGACGAGGTCCAGAAGCAATTTCGCATCGGCTATTCGCCCGACAAATGGGATGGCCTGCTCAATGTGCTTCGCGACAAGAAGATCGACGACAAGCTCATTGAACAGAGTGGGCTTGTCTCTGTAAATGAAGAAAAAGAAAGGGTTTTCGATCGTTTTCGCGGACGGATAATGTTCCCTGTACTAGACGTTAACGGCAAACCGGTCGCCTTCGGCGCCCGTGCCTTAAAGCCCGACGACCAGCCAAAATACCTCAACTCGCCCGAGACCGCGGCCTATGTTAAGAGCGAACATCTTTATGGGCTGTTCCAAGGCAAGGATGAGATCCGCAAAAAGCGGTTCGCGATACTCGTCGAAGGCTATCTCGACCTCATCGCCCTCGCTCAGTTCGGGGTCAAGAATGTCGCGGCAAGCCTCGGTACGGCGTTTACCGATCAGCAGGCGAAGCTGCTTGGGCGATTCGCAAAGGCCGTCGTCATCAATTACGACGGCGACACGGCCGGAATAAAGGCCGCGCGGCGTGCGATCGAGCATCTTCTGCCGCAGGAGTTCGATATCAAAGTGCTCGTTCTGCCCGACGGCAAAGACCCAGACGACTTTATCCGCGAGAACGGAAAAGAAGCCTACAATGAACGCCGCGGACGTGCGACACCGTTCCTCCGTTTCGCACTCGACGCGTCGGTCGCCGGCCGTAACCTCAATAACGCTAAGCAGAAAGCCGAAGCGATCGAGGACTTCCTGCCCGTCATCTCGGCCATCCGCAACAATATTCAGCGTCGCGAGAGTTTTGACCAGGCTATGACGTACTTTCATGTCGAGGACCTAGGTCTTCGCCGTGAACTATGGAATAACCTCAAAGCCCCGGCTCCAGTGGCGGCTGAGACGATTACCCGCCGCCTCTCGCGTGCCGCGCGTGCCAAGGTGACGCTCGCCGAACGCCGCTTGCTCGAACTTCTCGCCGGGGATCGCGAGCTTCGTGAGATCGTCCTGCCGCAGATCGAGCCGAGCGATTTTCATGACCTGGCGACCGCCGAGATCTTCTCGGCGATGATCGATCTTCACACTTCGGGCGAAGATGTGGACGCCGAACAGCTTTTCGGATACATCGGCGACGACGAAGACACGCTCGAACTCGCCCGCAGCGTATTCTCGAACGTACGCCCGCGGCCGCTCGAAGAGCCGATCGATCAGACGCTGCACGAGGCCGAAAATTGCGTCTTTACGCTGCGAAATATGGCCATTTCAAACCGCATTCTCGAGATCAGCCGCGAGGCCGCCGCCGCCGAGCAGTCCGGCGACGTCGACCTATTTCGCGAACTAACCTACGAACAGCTCGAACTAGAGAAAATACGTCGTGAATTGCAGCGACAGGTCGCACATTTGTGATATACTTTTTGGTTTAAATCCGTCGGTCCTGACTGAAACAGATCAGGCTCGCCAAACGTTAGTAACTCAATTGTGAACAACGCTTTAGGCAACGGTTTAATCAAAGATTTTTATTTTTTCATATGGCTGATTACGACGAGAAAGAAGACTTAATGGATCGCCTGGTGGCTCTGGGCAGGCGAAAAAAGGGGCTGACGCTCGACCGGCTCCACCGGGAACTCCCGGAAAACATGATGTCGGCGGATGACATCGAGGATGTTTTGGAGCGCCTCGAGGGCGCCAATATCTCCGTCGCCGAGACCGACGCACAACTGCTCGAGCGTGCCTCAAACATGGCGCTGGACGATGAAGAAGAGGACGACAGCAGCGACGACAGCGACGACGACGATCTCGACCTAGACCTTTCAGCGGGCGTTCTGGACAAATCGAACGACCCCGTTCGCCTTTACCTGCGTGAAATGGGCGTCGTGCCGCTGCTCAATCGCGAAGGCGAGGTCAGCATCGCAAAGCGCATCGAGCGCGGACAGATCAAGACCCATAAAGCGATCTCTCGCTCGCCGATCGCGGTGGAACGCCTGATAAAACTCGGCGAAGACCTGACTGCCGGCCGAATGGGAATTCGCGAAGCGGTCGTATTTTCGGAACAGGCTGAGATCTCGATCGAGGAAGACAAGGCCGAGGAATATCTGCGTTGGACGCTCGAAGGAATCGAGAGCATCAAGCAGCATTTTCAGCCCGTCGTTAAATCGTGGAACGCTTTGCTCGCCGAGCAGGAAAAGGCCGCCGGTAAGAAGACCAAGAAGCTTCTGCGCTTAAAACGTGAGACCGCTCGACGTCGTGTAGATATCGCGACCGAGATCAAGCAGCTCAATCTGACCGAACGTTCGCGTCAGATCCTGATCGCCGCGATCCGCAAGGTCGTTGACGACCTGCGCAAACAGGAACGCGCGATCAACAAGGCGAAAGACCGGCTCGATACCAAGCCGCCCGCATCCGAAAAGAAAGAACTGAACGCAAAGATCGCCGAGGCGAAAGCGGTTATCGAGGATATCGAGAAGCGCTATCACATGCCCGCTGTCGATATTAAGCGATCGTTCCAGACGATCAGCACGGGCGAGTTTGACACGAATAAGGCGAAACGCGAGTTGGTCGAAGCCAACCTCCGTCTCGTCGTCTCGATCGCCAAAA
>JBGTSR010000024.1:0-30662 GCA_041940165.1 Acidobacteriota bacterium | reverse complement strand
GACATCGACGCGCTGCGCATCGTCGCCGAGGGCGTCAACAAGCTGCGTTCGAGCGAGAATGCGATCATCCTCGTCACCCATTACCAGCGTTTACTCAACTACATCGAACCCGATCAGGTCCATGTGCTCGCAGGCGGACGCATCGTCAAGGAAGGCGGCAAGGAACTCGCCATCGAACTCGAAGAAAAAGGCTACGACTGGGTCAAAGCCGCCGGAAACTAGTTGACGAACGAAACGCCACGAAAAGCAGGCAATGCGGTGATCGTCGCCATCTGGGCGGCGGCACTTATTACTGTATTCGTTGCGTTTCGCAGCAGCGATCTGCTGAAACTGCCATCTCTGCTTGGCAATCTCGGCGGCGGGCCGCTTGTCGGAAGCGAGATCGTCGCGAGCGTTATCGGTACGGTTTGTGCGCTATTGATCGCTTTTTCGTGGTTTGGGGTCGGGAGCTTGGTGCTTCGGGCTATAAATGAGCCCGGTGGTCAAAAACCGCTCAGCTTTGTGATGGCCGAGTCGATCGCGGTCGGAGCCGCGGTCTGGTCGCTCGTTTTCATTTTCCTTGGACTGTTCAATTTGTACAAACCGGCGGTTGCCGTGGTCGCCGCGTTGATAGGTATCGCATCGGGCGTTTACGGTGCGATGGGCTTGCGAAATGTGAAGCGCGAAAGCGGTGATCGAGGCTTGATCGGCAATATCGCATTCGTGATGATCGCGGTCGTCCTTTTGACGACGTTTATCGCGTCACTTGCTCCGCCGATCGCAAAGGACACGCTGCTCTATCATTTCTCGGTTCCGAAGGCGTTTATCGCGCAAGGCAGCAATGCGTTTATCGACGGGAATATCGCGAGCTATCTGGCTCTCGGCACCGAGATGCACGTCGTCTGGGCAATGCTGCTCGGAGGCCTGTTTAGCCCGCCGGCGGGAGAGGCCGCGGCCGGTGCGACGGTTTTTATGTTCTTTCCGGTGCTCCTGCGCGGTATCTATGGATGGGCAACCGGCCTCGGAATCTCCCGGACGACTTCGATCGTTGCGGCTCTCACGGTCGCCGCGATACCGACCGCGTTTCATGTTGCGTCGAGCGGATACATCGACATTGCATTGGCGGTCTACGTCGTTTTAGCTGTAGCCGCACTCGGGCGTTGGTGGCACGAGCCTTCGACCGGATCGGTGATACTTATCGGCGTCTTTCTCGGCGCGGCACTGAGCATAAAGCTAACGACGGTTTTCGTGATGGCTGCATTCGCATTGATAATCTTTCTTCGCGGCCGTGCCGGATCGCAGGCTGCCAGCCTGCGAGGTGATGAAAGCGGAGGACACGAAGGAAATGTGCAAAGGCCCGATACGCAGGCTGGCAGCCTGCGGTCCGACGCAGTGGGCACGCTAGTTCTATCCGGGCTTGGAGCACTCTTGCTCGCGGGCATTATTGCGTCGCCGTGGTATCTGCGAAATTGGGTCGCGACGGGATCGCCTGTTTTTCCTTTCTACATGAGCATTTGGGAAGGCAAGGCGGCCGGCTGGGATGTCGAACGTTCGAATCTGTTCCAGATGATGAACTCGCAGTACGGCGGCGCGGAAATCGATAAGACGAATTATCTAATGGCTCCGCTGCGAGTGTCGCTCGCGGCGCAACCCGAGAATCCCGGGCTGTATGACGGCGTGCTTGGTGCCGCCTTCCTCGTCGGCCTGCCGCTCCTTCTATGGGCGATCTGGCGACGAAACGTTGGCATCGAGATCACCATCGCCGCCGGAGTTGCGGGGATCGTTAGTTTGTTCTGGCTGTTTTCTAGCCCGCAGCTGCGTTATTTGCTGCCGATCGTTCCTCTGCTCGCCGTCGGAATCGCAGCGGCGATCGATTCGTTAACTGACGAGACCGTGGGGAATGCCTGGAAGTATTCCCTCGTCGGAGCATCGGCGGCAGCGATGCTCACCGGATTTGCATGGTTTTGCCAGAAGGCCCCGCTTCGAGTCGTGCTCGGCGGAGAAACTCGCGATGAATACCTGACGCGAAATCTCGATTATTACCGCTACTACAAGCATTTGAATACCGAAGCTCCGCCCGACGCAAAAGTGTGGCTGATCAACATGCGGCGCGATACATATCACATCGATCGCCCGGTGGTATCAGATTATTTGTTCGAAGACTGGACGCTCCGAGATATGGCGTGGAGTGCACGAAACGCACCGGAATTAAAAGCGATGGCCGCCTCGCTCGGCATCCAATATATATTGACGCGTGATGATTTTTTGCTCGATCCGCAGAAGTCGACGCTCATCGACGACCGAAAGGCGGCCGAGAGCCAGACCCGCATTCAGATGGTGCGCGAACTCGTACGCGATCCGCAGCGAACGGTCATGTCGGACGAGAAGTTTAGCTTAGTAAAGATCTATTAGAATGGTATCGACAGCAATTACAACTAGTTTTCAGAGTTCGTTTGGCCAGTTCATCGAGGAACGCGACCGCGCTCGTCTGCGCCCGTTTCGCGAAGCGGCGTTTGCCGAGTTCTTAAGAACAGGATTCCCGACCGTAAAGACCGAGGATTGGAAATACACCAACGTTGCTCCGATCGAGAAGGCGGATTGGCGGCCGTTGACGCCCGACTCTGCAGCGTTGAACGAAGAGGCGAGTCTGCAGTTCGAACGCTTTGCGTACGGCCGCAATGGATTTACCGCCCTCAACGCCGCGTTCGCCGACGTTCACTTTATCGAGATACCGGCAGACACGAGCGTCGAACAGCCGATCGAATTGAATTTCTCAGGCCGCGAAGGCGACGCCGTGTTCCCGCATTTGATCGTCATCGCCGGGGCCGGCAGCAAAGCGACGGTCGTCGAGACTTACACTTCGACCGAGCGTTCGTTCGTGAATTCGGCGGTTCAGGTCTTCGTTGCGCATGATGCGAACTTGACGCATTATCGCGTGCAGAAGGATGCTGCCGAAGCCTTTAGTTATGGCGTTACGGAAGCCGAACTCGGCCGCGGCAGTCGCTATGATCTGACAAGCATCAACCTTGGCGGCGCGATCTCACGCCACGACATCGAAGTAAAGTTCACCGCGGAAGGCGGCGAGGCGTGGGTCGACGGGCTCTACATGCTCAATGGCACGCAGCATCACGACACGCATTCGATAATCGATCACACCGTTCCGAACTGTCTTTCGCATCAAACTTACAAGGGCGTGCTCAATGAAAGCTCGCGAGGCGTATTTAATGGAAAGGTCTTCGTTCGCGAAAATGCCCACGGCACGGACGCTCAGCAGTCGAACAAGAACCTTTTGCTATCGAACGAAGCCCGCGTCGATACCAAGCCGCAGCTCGAGATATTCAACGACGACGTCAAATGCTCGCACGGTGCGACGGTCGGTCAGCTAGAGGATGAAGAGCTTTTCTATCTGCTGACACGCGGTCTCCCGGAAACGCTCGCGAGGAATTTGCTGACATACGGCTTTGCCGAGGAAGTCATAAATAAGATAGGCATAGCTTCTATCAAACAGGAGCTGGACGCGATGGTGCTGAATCGCCTGAACGCACAGATATGAAACCCGAACGAGAAATGGCCTTTGATGTAGAAAAGATCCGAAACGACTTCCCTGTCCTGTCACAGACAGTGAACGGCAAGCCGCTCGTGTATTTGGACAACGGTGCGTCGTCGCAAGTGCCGCAGTCGGTGATCGACCGGACGTCGAAGTATCTTCGCGAGGAACATTCGAATATTCACCGCGGCGTGCATTACCTGTCACAGCATGCGACAACGGCGTACGAAGCGGCCCGTGAGAAGGTCAAGCGATTCATCAACGCTCCGGATGCGAAGGAATGCATCTTCGTCCGCGGCACGACCGAGGGCATCAATCTGGTCGCTCAGTCTTACGGACGAAAGTTCATCGGCGAGGGCGACGAGATACTCGTCTCGCAAATGGAGCACCATTCGAACATCATCCCCTGGCAGATGATCGCCGAGGAACGCGGTGCAGTGATCCGCGTCATCCCGATCAACGAAAAGGGTGAGCTGATCGTCGAGGAATACGAGCGTCTGCTCAACGAGCGGACAAAGATCGTCGCCGTCTCGCACGTATCGAACAGTCTTGGCACGGTCAATCCCGTCAAGGAAATGATCGCGACGGCGCACAAATTCGGAGTGCCGGTGCTGATCGACGCGGCGCAGAGCGTGCCGCATTTTGCGGTTGATGTTCAGGATCTCGATGCAGATTTCTTTGTATTCTCGAGTCACAAGATGTTCGCCCCGACCGGAAGCGGTGTGGTTTACGGCAAACGAAAATGGCTCGACGCGCTGCCTCCGTACCAGACCGGCGGAGGAATGATCCGAACTGTCTCGTTCGAAGGAACGACCTTCGCACCGATCCCCGAAAAGTTCGAAGCGGGAACTCCGGCTATCGCCGCCGGCATCGGACTCGGAGCAGCGATCGACTATTTGAATTCCATCGACTTCGACGCCGCCTTTCAGCATGAACACGATCTGCTCGAATACGCGACCGCGCGCCTCAGCGATATTCCTGGCGTGACGGTCATCGGCACGGCGGACAAAAAGGCCTCGGTCCTTTCATTTACGATCGAGGACATTCACCCGCACGATATCGGCACGATCCTCGATCAGCAGGGCATCGCTATCCGGGCCGGACACCACTGCGCCCAGCCCGTGATGCAATACTTCGACGTTCCCGCGACTGCGCGAGCGAGCTTTGCGTTCTATAACACGCGTGAAGAGGTCGATAAGCTGGCTGATGCGGTGCAGAAGGTGATCGAGGTGTTTGCGTAAATCTCAGATCTCGAATTTGAAATCTCAAATGTCAGAAATAAACGACCTTTACCAGGAAACGATCCTCGAACATAACAAGAATCCGCGCAACTTCCGCGAGATCGAGGATGCTGATAAGAAAGCCCTAGGCAACAATCCCCTTTGCGGTGATGCTTTGCAGGTTTATATCAAATTCGACGGCGATACCGTCAGCGATGTCGCGTTTAAGGGTTCGGGCTGCGCGATCTCAAAGGCATCCGCGTCGATGATGACCGAAGCCGTGAAAGGCAAGACCCGCGAAGACGCCGAGCATACCTTTGGTGAGTTTCACCGCATGGTCACGGGCGAACTCGATATCGAGACCGATGACAACGACCTCGGCAAGCTGCGAATATTCTCCGGTGTGCTCGAGTTCCCCGCACGCGTCAAATGCGCTTCGCTCAGCTGGCACACGCTGCACGCGGCCCTGCAGGGTGATGATGCAGTTTCGACGGAATAACTAAACCTGCAAGCATTTGTCTCCACCAACGTTCTTGAGGTGATGAGGTATCTCGCACGACAACATATTCCTTCGATCGCTATTCTGGCCGCTCTCCTGTCCCTAGCGTCGGTCGCTCTTGCGGTCGACAAGTTCGACCTTAGGGCTACTGAACGCACTAAACAGCTTAACGGACGGGGGTTCACTGTCATCGTCGAACGCCCGTTCGTCGTCATCGGCGATGACGATCCGGAAGCTGTCCGCCAGTGGGCGAACGGAGTCGTTCGCGGCAAGGTCGAGCGTTTGAAGAAAGAGTATTTTTGGAAAGACCCGGCAAACGTTCTCGAGATCTGGCTGCTAAAGGACGAGGCCTCGTATCGCAAACACGCAAAAGAGTTTTTCAACGACGAGCCCGGCACGCCCTACGGCTACTATTCTCCGTCGAAAAAGGCCTTGATCATGAACATCGCTACCGGCGGCGGCACGCTTGTGCACGAGATCGTTCACCCGTTCGTCGAGGCGAATTTTCCCGACTGCCCGGCGTGGTTCAACGAAGGTCTGGGCTCGCTCTACGAACAGTCCGGCACGGTCAACGGCCGCATCTACGGCTTTACCAACTGGCGATTGCGAGGCCTTCAGAACGGCATCAGTCGCAAGGTCGTGCCGACGTTCAAGACTCTCACCGACATGACCGACCGCGAGTTCTATCGCGAAGACACCGGGACCAACTACGCCCAAGCCCGATATCTGATGTACTACCTGCAGGAAAAGGGCCTGCTAACGAAGTATTACAAGGACTTTGTCGCGAATGTCCGTACCGATCCGACCGGTTACAAGACTCTGCAAAAGGTACTCGGCGAACGGGATATGGCTGCCTTTCAGAAGCGTTGGGAAGCGTTCGTGATGAAACTCACTTTCTAAGCTCCGAAACGCCGGGCTTCGATCTGAAACTTGATCAGATCCTCAGAGATCTGTGCGGAGTTCCTACGGTTTTCACTCTCGATGATCTCGGCGGTCATAACGCTGAGTTCCATAGCTGCTCCGGCGTTCAGAAACAGGGCCCGCGTGCGCCGGGCGAGTACGTCTTCGATCGTTTGTGCCATCTCGTCACGAACAGCCCTTTCCAGATCTTCACGAGCATACGGCAAGTCAGGATGAATGCGTTCGCTTGTCACCAATGGCGGAGCTTCGATCGGAAGCGATGCAGTAACACATTTGCCCGCGTGCAGACCGCCGACTTCGATCGCGGCGTCGACCGATTCCTCGGCCATTTGTCGGTACGTCGTCCACTTTCCACCAGTGATCGTGATCAAGCCGTTCCCGTCGATCAGCAGTTCGTGGCTACGCGATATCTTTGCCGTATTTGTTTTACTGCCGCGACTGACCAGCGGGCGAACGCCTGCGAATTTGCTCAGGATGTCTTGTCGATGCGGCTTCTCGGCCAGATATGCGCCTGCGGTTTCGAGCAGAAAATCGACCTCGTCGTCCGTCACCATCATCCCGGCTTCCGTCGTTTCACATTTGACGTCTGTAGTTCCGACGAGCACGTGTTCGTGCCACGGAATGCAGAAAAGGACACGGCCGTCGCTCGTTTTCGGGATCATCAACGCCGCATCGGACGGCAGAAAGCGGCGAGGGAGGACGATGTGCGATCCGCGAGCGAAGGTCACGACCGGTTTCGCATGCGGCTCCGACATTTGCCGGATCGGATCGACGAAAGCACCGGTCGCGTTGATCACGGTACGTGCCTCTATCTCAAAAAACTCGCCCGCGAGAACGTCATACAACTTAATTCCGTGGGAGCCGCTGGCTTCCTTCGACAAACCAACGACCCGGACGTAATTCGCTAGGCAGGCGCCGTTCTTGTCAGCCGTCACGGCCATGTCGATGAGCAGACGCGAGTCGTCGAACTGGCCGTCAAAATATGAAACTCCGCCGGCGACACGATCGGGATCGACGCCCGGAAGCCGTTCAAGAGCCTCTTTTTTCGAAAGCATCCGTGACCGCCCAAAGCTCAGTTTTCCGGCGAGCAGGTCATAGATCTTGAGTCCGACTCCGTAATAGAGCTTTTCCCACAAGCTGCGGCATGGCACTACGAACTCATGTTTGTGAGCCACGTGCGGGGCGTTGCGGAGTAGGATTCCGCGTTCCCTCAGCGCCTCGCGGACGAGCGAGATATCACCTTGGGCCAAATACCTGACGCCGCCGTGCACGAGCTTTGTCGAGCGACTCGATGTGCCCGAGCCAAAGTCATCTTGTTCTACCAGTAGGATCTCGAGACCCCGGTTCGCGGCGTCAAGAGCACAACCGACGCCGGTCGCTCCGCCGCCGATCACGACGACATCCCACGGCTTTATCCGTTCGGTAGTGCGTTTTAGAGACTCTCCTCTATTCATCTCCCGTGGTCGATAATTACAGCAAACAAAAGTGCTTGGCAAATCACATCGAAATGCGTAAAGTCGAATCGTGCATCCCAGCTCAGACAGATCCCATCCCCTGATCACCGGTCGGACCGCGATCGCCCTGATCGCGATACTGGTCACGTCGATCGTCATGCTAAAGCTGCAGGGCCGTGTCGTCTGGTGTCAGGCGGGCGACTGGTCGCCCTGGGCGTGGGATATCTGGAGCCGCCACAACTCGCAGCACATCATCGACCCGTACCTCTTTACGCACGTGCTGCACGGGATCCTCGAGTTTTGGTTGATCGGTCTGGTGTTTAGCAAGCTTCCGATGGCTTGGCGGTTCGTGATCGCGATCTTTATCGAAAGCTCGTGGGAAGTGCTCGAGAATTCGAGCATTATCATCAACCGATATCGCGAAGAGACGATATCGCTCGACTATTTTGGTGATTCGATCATCAATTCCGTCGCGGATATCATCGCGTGTGGCGTCGGCTTCGTGATCGCAAGAGCGATCCGTTTCTGGTGGTCGCTCGGGCTGTTCGTATTGACCGAGGTGATCCTGCTGCTGACCATCCGCGACAGCCTGATCGTCAATCTTATAATGCTGATCTACCCGATCGACGCCCTGAAGATGTGGCAGATGGGCAAATAGCTATCTCTCGCCACGCGCGGCCTCGACCGAGGTTTCCAGATCGACCGCAAGTTTTCTCGAACCAGGCTGGTCGAACGTTTCCGTCCACCGAAGAGCCTCGTCGAGGATCCTGAGCTGATATTCCTTAAAACTCGGTTTACCGGCCACGGAGCCGATCTCACCGTTGTAATAGGCGGTTCGCGGCGGTCTGATCATGTCAGTCAGCTTCGGATCGACCGAGATCATCATCGTGGGAATTCCCGACTCCTCTACAGCACGGGCGACGATGCCGAGAGTCTGATGGCACAGCCTGGAAGCCGGAATGATCAGCGCGGCCTGAACTTCGTATCGATGCAGACGCTGGGCAATTTGCGGCGCAAGTTCGTCGGCGACGCGTGCGGCGTTCGGAATGTAGCTGCTCACGCTCCACCAGACGTTATTCAAAGCCCCGATCACCGAGTTTGCTTCGTATCCGAGCAGGCGATCGACCGGGACCTGAGCATTCCTATCCTCAACTACCGCTTTCGGATCGTAGCCTTTTGCCGAATATCGCAGGTCAGCGGCCTCGACCTCGACCGGGACCTCGATGTAACGCAGATCTCCGTCGCGAGCTTCCAGATCGAAAGGCTCCATTCCGTCGATATACGCACCGGCCGACGAGATCAGCGCGAGATTTAGCATCGGCAGGGCCCGCCGCACCGGCGTGAACGGAGCGTGTACATTCTGCACCCACGGATATCCGCCGAGATCGTCGTTCGGGCTCCAGCGTCCAAAGCGACGGGAAAAGACTGCACGGTCTTCGATCAGTTCCATACGGTTCTAAGTCTTAAACTCCTTAGAGAAATCATAAACATCCGCGGTCTCTTTGACCGGCTTTGCGAACTTGCGGTTGGCGATAATGAAGAACGCGATCAGCGCCGCGGCCATGCCGGCGAAAAGCAGCCACTCGGAATACGTGTGCAGCATATTGAACTGCATCCTCAGCGGATCATCCGCCGCGACTTCGTCGATCGGCCGGCCCATCTGAGCCCGCACTGACGCCAGCCACAGCCCGATAACGAATTGCCCTATCGCACACGCGGCCGTGATGAGAGCGAGCAGAATTCGCTCGATCCACAGTCCGATGCGGCCGACGTTTGCGGTGCCGAGGAACGATGTGAGTATTAGGATCACGCCGATGCTCATCCCGGAAAAATTGAGCACCGTCAGATTCCGATTAACGATCGCCCCGGCCAGTTCGCGCTGCTCGGGCAGTATTGCAAACGCCGACATCGCCACGCCGATGAAATAGATCGACGCACCGAGCCAAAGTGCCAAAAGCAAAAGCCTTATATCAGAAAAGAACTTCATTCTGTTTTCGCCGCAAACTTTCCCTCGATTATCCCGCTTTTCCTGCCAAAGGGCAAAATCGGCCGGAATCCGCACCGCTAAATCCCGTTGGAAGTACATGCGTTTTGCACACTCCCACTGGCGGGCGATAATCACGACGTGCGAAACGTCGCCGAATTACTCAAAGCTGCCACCGAAACGCTAGCCTCAGCCGGGATCGAGGAGCCGCTACGTGAGGCCATGCTGCTTACTGCGCACGGGCTCGGGCGGGAAACGGTGTTTCTCTATGCTCATCCGGAGCAGGAGCTGGCCGAAACCGAATACACGGCGGTTCTGGAACTCGTCGACAGGCGTGCGAGACGCGAGCCGTTTCATTACATCACCGGCGAAAAGGAGTTCTTCGGTCTGGTGTTCGCGGTGCGGCCGGGAATTCTGATCCCTCGGCCTGAGACCGAGATCGTTGTCGAAGAAGGTATAAAACGGCTTCGCGACGCGCCCGAAAGCACATTCCTCGACATCGGAGCGGGTTCCGGCTGTATCGCGATCTCTCTGCTAACGTCATTGCCGCAGGCGACAGGGACTGCCGTAGATATTTCGCCAGTCGCTTTGGAAGTTGCTGCCGAGAACGCCGTGCGTCATGGCGTCGAAAAAAGACTCACCCTGACAACCTCTGACCTGTTCGAAAATATCTCCCAAAAGTTCGATCTGATCGTCACAAATCCACCATACGTGCCAGCGGTCGATGCCGACGGGATGCAAAGAGAGGTCGTCGAATTCGAGCCGCATTCCGCCCTTTTTTCCGGTCCGGACGGCCTCGACGCGGTTAGACGTATCGTCGAGCAGGCTCCTGACCATTTAGTCGCCGCGGGCACGCTGATAATGGAGATCGGCGATGGCCAAGCGGACGCGGTTTCTGCACTTTTTGACGAGTCGATCTGGAGTTCGGTGCGGTTTATCGAGGACCTGCGTGGAATTCGCCGCACGGTCGTCGCAACGCTTCAAGCCTAAACCCGCTACAAAGCGAAATTTCAATAGAATCTGCGGTTTGGAAACACCGTCCTGCACAAACTTTCTTGCATTTGGGACCAAAATGGGAGTAACATTGGGGCATTCAAAGAGTTTTTGAGGAGTTTGAAAACCAGCGGTAAGACCACAGCGGTCATTCCGGTCGATCGTCCGGCCCCGCTTTCCAATTTTCAGCAGTATCGACTGCTCACGGAGGTGTTCATATGCTCTATGCCGTTTTGGCGCTCGTCGCAGCTATCGCAGCGGCTTTCTTTTTCTATCAATACACCAGCAGCGCCGACAACAAGGTGTATTTGGCCCTATGCCTGATATCCGCGCTGGCCACGATCGGACTGGGAGGAATGTTCCTGGCCGGACGGATGGCGAAGAAGGAAGATATTCATATTACCGAATAGGTCCTTGATATTTATTGCATTGGCTGTCTAGATCGCCGGGCCGGGCTACTTTCGTGGCCCGCCTCGGCTCTCTCCATTGCATTTCTGCTCCGATAATTCTTTCGAGCTTCCCGCCCAAACCTTGAAACCACGATCCGATCTATGAGATAGTAGAAAGTTGACAAAAATGTAATGATTCATTTTTGTTCAGCTTTTGTAATGCCAAAGATTGCCGACATCCAGGAGACGCCAAACCCGAACGCCGTAAAGTTCATTCTCAAAGAACCGGTTTCGTACGGCACCTCGCACTCATTCAAAACCGCGGAGGATGCGGCCGACGATAAGTTTGCCCGTTCGATATTTGAGGTGGGAGAGGTAGTTTCGGTCTTTTACATGGACAAGATGGTCACCGTCGAGAAGACCGACGATGCCGAGTGGGACGAGATCCTGCCCGATCTCGCCGTTCCGATCCGGGCGGCCGAGGCCGTGGCTTCCACAAATGGCTCGGCACGCGCCGTCGGCGGTGCGATCGCCGCAGCCGCGAGCGACGACCCAAAGATCGCCGCTATCAACGAACTGCTCGACGACCGCATTCGACCGTATCTCGCAGGCGACGGCGGCTGGCTCGAAGTTCTCGAACTCGAGGGAAACACGCTCAAGATCCGTTACGAAGGAGCCTGCGGCAGCTGCCCGAGTTCGCTCACAGGCACGCTAATGGCGATCGAGAATATGATCCGCGACGAGATCGATCCCGAGATCACGGTCGTCGCGACCTAGCTCTTACAACCTTGCGTCTCAATAATTTCTTGACTTTAGCTTGACCGATTGTAGATAATCGTCAGGACGGTGGTTTGTTGAAAAACGCCGCGTTCCGCCTTTTTCCGGGGTATTCCGCCCGATTCCACCGACACCATCCTTTGACCAACGCAACCTTTTTTTGACTGATGGAGGAGACACGTAGTGAACAGCGAAGAACTCGAACAGAGTCTTAGGTCCGAATTTGAGAACCATCTCAGATCGGTGCTTGCCGCATTTCGGCAGGAGACCGCCGATTTTCAGGGCCGCATCGAGGCCGAGTTTGAAAAACAGAAGTCGCAGATGAATGAGGAGTTCCGGGTATTCACCTCACGATTCGACTCCGAGGTTTCGTTCGATCCGGCCTTTCTGGGCTCGGTCGCCGAACATCTAAGGCTCGCACGCGACGAAGGCGCCCGTGTGGCCGCGAGCGCAATGGTCGAGGCCGAAAATCTCGGTCAGTCGCCCCTTTCGGCGGTCGAAACCATGCCAGCCGCGGCTGCAAAGCACGATGCGATCCGCGACGCCGTCGATGATATCTCGTCGAAGGATTCGCAGAGCTCGATACTCAAATCGCTCGTTCAGCACGCTGAGAATTTCGCTCCGCGCGGTGCGTTCTTCATCATCAAGTCCGACCACTTTGCCGGATGGAAAGTTTTTGGAGGAGATGAGGCCGCCGAACGCAGCGTTCGCGATATTCATTTCCCGGTCGCAACGGATTCGATGCTTAGCTCGGCGATCGCTGATCGCCGCTCGTCGGATGCCGCGCAGTCGGAAGACGAAAGATTCCTTTCGCCGTTGAGTTTTGGCGATTCGCCGGAACGTATTGCCGTTCCGCTCATCGCCCGCGGCCGCGGTGTCGCCGTCCTGTACGCCGAAGGCAGCGGCGACAGTGATGGAAAACTCGATCGCGATGCTCTCGAAACGCTGGTGAGAGTCGCCGGATTGACCGTCGAGCTGCTCGCGGCGAATCAAGCGGCCAAACCCGAACATCTCGCGGCCCAGGCCGCTGACCTCGATACCGCGTCGCCCGCCGCCGACGAACAGCCCGCCTATGACGCACCGCCCGCGTACGAGCCGGCCGCCGAAACGTTTGCCCAAGAGCAGTTCGCATCGCCCGAACCTGAGCCGCAGCCGGAACACAGTTATTCCAGCGAAGCGTTTACTCAGCCTGAAGCCCAAGCCGAACCGCAGCCCGAGCCGAGCTATTCGAGCGAACCGTTTACACAGGCTGAAGAAACTCCTGCGGTCGCTTCGCCGTTCGTATCGGAGGAAGGTTCGTTCCAACCGGTCGAGACGCCGGACGTCGTGGTCAATCCGTTCGATGCCGAGCGGTCGGCCTACGAGCCGGTCGAAACTCCAGCACCGGTCGAGCAGGAGTCGCCATACCAGACATTTGCCGAACAGCCGAGCGAACCCGCGACGTACGAAGAACCAGCAATCGAAGCTTCGCCGTTCGAGCCGGCTCCGGTAGATTCGCCGTTTGAGCGGTACGAGCAGCCGGTCGATGCTTTTGCACCGCCCGCCGAGACGTTTGATTCGGCCCCGGTCGCCGAGGCCGACGACCGGTCGGGCGATATGGTCTTCGAAGAAAAGCCTGCTTTTGAGGAGACGCCTGTAGAAGCCTCGCCGTTTGAAGAGGCTCCCGTGCAAACTTCACCGTTCGAACAGCCTCGTGAGGAATACGAACCGGCAGTTGCAACTACGGGCGGATACGTTCCCCAGGCCGAAACTCCGGTCATCGAAGCTCCGATCGCGACGGCTCCGACTTCAAGGCTCAGCGAGCGCAACGTCGATCTTCCGATCGAAGTGCCCGAGGACGAACGCCGTATCCATAACGACGCACGTCGCTTTGCACGACTGCTCGTTTCCGAGATCAAGCTCTATAACGAGAAAAAGGTGACCGAGGGCCGCGACGCCAGCGATCTATATGATCGGCTTCGCGAGGCCATCGATCGCTCTCGCGAGATGTACGACAAACGCGTTCAGCCGCCGGTCGCGGCCAAGTTCGACTATTTCCACTACGAATTGGTCAACTCGCTTGCCGAGGGCAACGCCGACAAGCTCGGCAACGCCTATCCCGGCTCGGCCGTTTAACAATTGAACTAAACGCATTTCGGCCCCGCTGGATCATCTAGTCCGACGGGGCCGAAGTGTTTTAAGTGATCGATCAGTTGATGCGTTCCGAGGGAAAGACCGGGCGCGTCGGCTCTGGCCGATCAGGCGACGTGTGGCGATGAGTGAACTTCCACTCCTTGCCGATGCGTTTCGCGATCAGCGTCATGCGTCCCGCGGAACTCTCGACATTTCCGTCGTTCTCCTGAGTCTGTTTCCATTTGCAGCTGACGTAGGCGGCGTTAGTTCCGAGCATCTCAACGCGAAGCCCGGTGATCTCGAGCGTGACGTTAGAGACCTTGGCGTACGAAGATTCGACGTTGGACTTGACCGTTTCCCAGCCGATCGTGGCTGTTCCGTTGTTGTTGAAAATGAGCAGACGATCGCTCTTTTCGTAGGTGGACATCACCTTTTCGGCATCGACCTGTTTGATGCCTTCGACGAGCCGGTCGAAAGTGTCACGGACCGCCTTCGACGGATCGGAACTGCCCGAAGCGGCCTTTTGGCCGTAAGCACCTACCGCGAGCCCTAGCGTAAGGAGCAGTAAAAGTAAACGAGATAATGACTTATTCATATTTTGCTTGACCCTGCAGGAACGTGGCGCGGTCAACCGAATCTTTGTCTCCGACGACCACGAACCGGATGTTCTTCATATACTTGTTGGCCGCGGCTTTGACGTCAGCAGGCTGTACCTTTCGCATCTTTTCGAGAAAATCGAGCGAGTTTCTCCAGCCGCCGCCGAGCATCTCGTACTGCGCTAGTTCTGAGACCTGCGCCGCATTTGTCTCCTGCTTGATGTAATACGTGGTCAGGAAATATGCGGCCATGCGGCCGAGTTCGTCCGCCTCGACCGAGCCGAGTTTGATCTTTTGTATCTCATCGAGCATGACGGCGATCGCATCGTTCGGCTTGGTCGTCGACACCGAGATCGAAGCCGTGTTCGCGGCATGATCGTCGAGTTCGGCGTCGGGTGCGTACGAAAGATTTCGTTTGACGCGGACCTCTTGAAAGACGTTCGACTGCAGCACCGTGATCGCCGTTCGCATCGCGTAGTAATCAGGATCACGCAGCGACGGGGCGGCGAAAAATCCTTTTACGTAATTGGTCTCGAGACTCTTTGAAACGACTTCGAGCGTCGGCCGGCCAAAATCGAGTGCCGGCAGCGGATCGGCCTTGTAATCGCCGCGAGGCAGCTTTCCGAGGCTGCTCTCGACCTGAGTTTTCAGGAACGCGGGATCGATATCGCCGACGACGACAAGAAGCATTCGCGAAGTCTGGAGCATCGAGCGATGATATGCGGCTAGATCAGCCGCTTTGAACTTCGGGATCGTCGTCACCGTGCCCTGCGGCTCGATCGCATACGGATGAGCGGCGTAGATCACGTTTGTGCTGGCGAGTTCGAGCGCTCCCTCGGGCGAATCGCCCTGCGAACGAAGTCCCGTCATAAACACGCCGCGGACGCGTTCGACATCGTCGGGCAGGAACGTCGGATTCATCGCGAGATCGGCAAAGATCTTCCACGAGCTTTCGAAATGCTGCCGCGTGCTGCCGAGCACCATCGCACTGAAATCATAGTTAGAACCCGCCGATATGACGGTGCCAACAGCGGCCGTTTCCTTACGCAGCTTTGCACGTGGATAACCTTTGCTGCCTTCGATCGCGGCGTTCAGGGTAAATGCCTCGATGCCTGCATTCTCGGGCTTGATGTTTCGAACACCGCCGCGGAAATACAATCCGGCCGCGACCGTCGGAGCACCGGGACGACGCTTCACGATCACCTTGAGGCCGTTAACGTCGAACTCCGAGACCGGTACTGCCGGTGCCGAGGCCTGGGCAAAAACGGCAGTCGCAGAAAGCGAAAAGACAATTACAAACAGAGCGATGCGTCTGACGTGGTTGCTCATCATTTCGCACCTCCGATCAGGTCAGCGGCGGTGAGTTTCGCGATTTGCTGCTGTTCGTTCGAGATCAGAGCGACCGCCACGTGCGGCTTGTTTTGGATATATGTTCTCACGTATTTGACGATATCGGCGCGGGTCGTAGCCCTGAGGTTGCGGTGATAGCCGCGGAAATAATCTATACCCGTCGTCGACCACCAGAAGCTCAGCGTTCGGCCGTATTCCGTTAGTTTTTCACGGCTGTAAAGATCGTCCGCTTCGAGCAGCGTCTTGGCACTTTCGAGCTCTTCGTCGGTGAAGTAATTCGGCTTATCAAACTGAGCGATCTCGGCGTATAGTGCCTTCATCGCGGCCTTTGCTTTTTCGGGACTCGTGGAAACGATCGCCTGGATCGGTCCGACGTTTCGCTGTGTGTAGTAACCGAGATTTGCACCGGTGGTTAATTGTGAGTCGACAAGTGCCTGCTGAAACTTGGAATTCGGCTGACGAATAATGAACGAAAACACGTCGGCAGCATAAGTCGCCGCATCGTCCTTTCCGATCGACGGGCCCTGCCAGCTGACCTGTGCAAGTACGCTCTGGACGGGCTGATTGACGATCACGCCCTCGCTTTTGGGCAGCGGCGGGTGCTCGACCAGCGGAAACTTGATAAACGGATCTTCGGCCTTCTTCCAATCACCGAACATCTCTTCGGCAAGGCTGAAAATTCTCTCCGGATCGACATCGCCGGTCACGACGAGCGCCGAATTGTTCGGCACGTAGTAGCGCGACTGGATCAGCCGCATCTGCTCGGTCGTCGCGGCCGCAACGGTCGCCTTGGTTCCGCCCGGGCTCTTGCGAGTTGGATATTTGAAGAAAAGACGGTCGAGCGATTCCTGATTCAAATAATAGCCTGGCTGCGAGAGATTGCGTTCGAGTTCGGCCAGCACGTTCTGCTTTTCGCCTTCGAATTCAGCTTCGTCAAACACTGGAAAGCGCGCCGCATCCTTGATAAATCGCATCGCCGGCACGATATTCGGGCTCGTTGTCGTGAAGTAGTACTGCACGACCTCTTCGCGTGTGGTGCCGTTATTGACGATGCCGAGTTGATCGATCTGGCCCATGTAGCGCCAGTCCTTTACCTCGGAGCGCAGCTTCAGATCGTTCTCGCAGTTGAACTGCCGAAACGCCATCACATTACGAAACTGCAGATACTCGCACCGGAAGATAGCCGCGGCCTTGTTCGTCTTGAAGAACATGTGCTCGTACAGGTGCGAAAGGCCGTTAAGCTCGGGCGGTTCGGTAAAAGAGCCGTTTCTAACGGCGAATTCGACCGTCACGAGCGGCACCGAACGGTCCTGCAGCACGATGATCTCCATACCGTTGCCGAGGGTTTTCGTAACGATCGGTATCTCGTATGCCGGGCCATTCTGCTTCGGTGCCTGGAGCTTTGGGCCGATAAAGTCGACCTGAGCGGGCACCGACGCCGAAAAGAGTGCTAAAATCAGTAAAAATGGGGCGAAATAAGATCTCACAAATTGCTCCAAAACCAGTTTATCCTTTGAAAAATGTAACACAGCGAGGGGTTATCAATGGAACGTGACAATTTGATGCACGGTGCCCGCACCGCGTTGAACAGAGATATGGATATTCGTGCCTGGGCTGAGAATTATCTCAAGGAAAAGGCACGCACTGAAAATACGCAAATGTCAGACGAAGAGTTTGAGCATTACTGGAAATATCACAAACCCGAAATAATGCACGCCGGTGCCGCCGAAGCGATGGAAGCCTGGCGAGCGAGCCGTAATGAAGCCCAGTAACGAAAAAACGCCGGCCTTTCTTAGACCGGCGTTCTTCGTATCTTGTTGAGCCTTTGACCTTTACATCTCATCCCCGATCGTTCTGAGGCCCTGTTTCTCGGCCCTTTCGTTATCGAGTTCCGTAAGTACATCGAGCAGGAAATTTGTATTGCTCGTAACGGCGATGACGATCGGAAATTCCTTCTCCGAGACCGAAAATTCAAACGTCCCCGAATTTATCTCGATTATTTCGCGAAACGCCATGTGACCGTTGGTGCCGTTGCACTCGGCGTCGACGATCTTGCCCTCGTTGAACGAGACGCTGCCCATGTGGAGGTCCGATTTGATCACCAGCAGGCCAGTCATCTTGGCACTTTCGATCACCTGGACGGCGTCGAAAATGCTCACGTAAGCGAGGCTTCCGGCAAATGTGACGTCGGTTCGCACTTGTTGCGGCGAACGGTCGCGGTCCACGGCAAATTCAGGACGGCGTGCACGGCGGATCGCTTCGAGGCCTGGAGCGACGGAGATGCGCGGGTCGAGCAGCTTTGCTTCCTGTAGGCGATCGTAAGCGAGGTCAAAATCTTCGCGGGCGATATAGAGACTAACTAAGGCCAAACATTGCTTCGCCGCCTCGTTGAGATTCTTTTGCCTGACGCAGATGTCGCGCATCTTTTCCCGCAGGCTGATCGACCGCGGCGAGCGTTCCAGCGCTGTGCGGAGCAGCTCAAAAGCCTTTTCGGGCGAGCTGTACTTAACAAACAGATCGGCGTCGAGCAGGACCGACTCGATCGTAGTTTCAGTTACGGGAAGTTGGGGTTCGGCGACGGTGAGGCTCATATTTGCAGGGTTGAACAAAAATGTTCAACATCAGATTAGCATATCAGCAGGCGGTAAGTACACGTTTTTTCGATGTTTAGAGGACGAAAAAGGGCCGGCGAAAAGCCGGCCCATATCGTTCTGACTCTACACGACTTGCTAGAAGTCGAACCTGACGCCCAGACGCACGCGACGCGGGGCATACGAACGCGTCGGGGCAAGAAATCCATCCTGCTGTTCCCCAGACACGAGGCTCCCAAAGTTGATGAAATTCGAGCCGAAGCTGTAAGCGGTCGCGTTGAGGATATTGGTAAACTCAGCAACCGGACGCAGCCTGAACCGCTCACCCATTCTGAATTCACGCGTAAAGCTCATGTTGAAAAGGAACTGCCGCGGGCCGTTTCCGGCATTGCGGGGCAGATTGCCCGGTGAGCCGATCGGTGCAAGCGAAAGCCTGTTCGCGATGTCCTGCGGGAAAGGCTGCGAGCCGAACACCCGCCAGTTGATGTCGCTCGGATCCCCGTTAAAGCTTGGGCGGTCGTTACTGACATCGTCGAGGCTGCGGTCGATACCACCGGCCGAAAGGTTGAACGGTGCGCTCGAACCGATCCTTAGAAGCGGCGAAAGACGCAATTTGCCGAGCCACGTCGGAAGGTCGAATGTACCCGAAAGTGCGATCCTGTGCCGTCTGTCAGCAAGGCTTCGCGACCATTCGCGGGCAAAATCGAACGGCAGCGTCGGGTCCGAAGTATTCACGATACCGTCGTCCATCAATTTTGAGAGCGTGTAGACGAGCCGCATCGAACCGCCAAATCCGTTCTTCAAACGGCGATAGCGAGATCTGAGTTCGAAAACCGCCCCGAGGTATTCGCTGTTGCCGATCGAATTTACTTCCTCAAGCTGGACGGCACCGACCTGAGCGAACCGCGGCCTAAGATTGTTCAGCACGGCAAACGCCCGACACACGGGCGTATTCGTTATGGTCGTGGTCGAACAATTAGTGCTGCTATTGCTGTTGGTCGTGTTTACGTTGATGATGCACTCGATGCTTGAGCTGCTGCACGTTCCAACGCCGCTAACCGGACGAAGGCCTACGGTATCCGTCGCCGGGCCGTTTTCGAACCGGTGCGTGCCGGTCGTAATTCCTAGGAGATAGTCGGTCAGCGTAACCTGTCCGTCGTTGTTGCGGTCGGGCGTTCCTGCCGGCACGAACGGAGCATTCGGATTGGATTCCCTCCACAGATGCGTCGTTTTGTTGTACGTGACGTTTACCTCGAAGGCGAACGCACGCGACAACTCGCGTTCGAATCCGACGTTGAACTGATAGCTCTCGGGTATCACGAGATCGGGCGAGAGGCTGCGGAAAACATTGCTCGGCCGCGAAAGCTGCTCGACGGTGAAGCTGTTCGTAGCGTTGATCGGGATCACGGTATCGAGCGTCAGTCCGTTCGGGAAGCGGCTGTTGAAGAACGGCCGCCAGAAATTGGAATCGGGCGAAACGCCTGCCGGCAGGTTGAAGGTATTCGAATCGAACCGCAGCGTTCCGCTGTCGCCCCTGTAATCATCGACCGTGCGGAGAAGTACGCGATTGTAGAACATTCCGGCGCCAAACCGGATCACGGTCTTGTCGCTCTTGGGGAATGGATTCCAGGCAAACGCGACGCGAGGGCCGAAATTATTATTGTCATCGAGGACCGTCTCGCGCTCGTACCGGACGCCGTAGCTCAGCGTAAAATTAGGCCTCAAACGCCAGTCGTCCTGAACAAAGAAGCCCATGTACGTGTTCTGGATCTCGGACGTGTTGTTAAAGTTCTGCTGAACTCGCGATACCGAATTCTGGCTAAAGAACACGAAATTGCTGAACGTATAGGTGCCCGTCACATCGAACCGGTCGGTATAGACCGTGTCGACACGCTGCACATCGCCGCCAAAGCGGATCGTGTGATTGCCGGCGAGATAGTTGAACGTGTCCGTGAACTGCCATCGATCCTCGGTACGGTCGCTCGAGTTACTGGTCGAGCCGAAAACCTGAGTTCCGCCCTCGCCCGTCGGCCCGGTAAACGTTACCAGAACGGCCGGCGACAGGGCTCCGGCATCCTGTGCCGAACTCGGACGCAGAGTCGAGTACTGGAATCTTGCCTGATTGACCGCCTTCGACGAGAGCACGTAGTTGTGCGTCAAGTTGATCGCGTCGGTATTGCGAATGCGGCCGATCAGCGAATCTGCGATGCGGTTCGTGCCGCTGAACGAACGCAGGTCGTTCGAGCGGCCCAGCTGATAGCTCGCCGTCAGGCTCTGGGCATCATTGATCGTCCAATCCGCACGTCCAGTAAAGATATGTTTGATCGCCGGTGTATCCGTCGGCACGATGTATCTGGCAACGGTCACGGTAGTGCCGCCCGAAGAAACGTTGAACGTGCTGTTAGGATCGGTCGGCTGCGGGAGAGCAAAGTTAGGATTCGAGAAATTGAGCGGCACCCACGCATCGAGAACCGTCGTGTCCGCGTAGTTGTCGTATTCGTACGATGTGAAGAAAAAGAGCTTGCTCTTAACTAACGGACCGCCAAAGGTGAATCCAGGATTGTGGTTGGTCAACGGCGGGATCTCAATACCGCGGCGGTTGTTGTTCCAGGTGTTGGCGTTTAGTGCATCATCGCGATAGAAGTAAAACGCCCGGCCGCGATAACGGTTCGAACCGCCACGCGTTCTTAGATTGACGCGTCCACCCGAGGCGCGTCCGTACTCAGCCGAAAACTGATTGGTGATCACCTGAACTTCGCTAATACCCTCGATCGAAGGCTGAAAACGGAACGAGGCCGAGCGGTCATCGTTATTATCGAGCCCGTCGATCGTGATGTTGTTGGAGTACGCAGCACCGCCCGAAAGACCAAAAATACCGGCTTCTTCTGGAGTCTGGCCCGGAGCCGAGATGTTTCTGAGGCCGCGGTCGTCGGCCAGGTCGCGAGTCGAAAGCTGCTCTTCGGCAGTTCCGCCGAGAGTTAGGACAAGATCGAGCGGATTCCGCGAATCGTTCGGCAACTCTTCGATCTCGCGTTCGGTCAGAGTTCCGCCGACGATAGTCCTGGTCGTGTCAACGAGCGGCGTGTCGTCGCCGGTGACCGTGATCGTTTGTTCGGCCGTTACGCCCGCCGGTGCGAGCGAGAAATCCTTTTGCAGGTTCTGAGCCGAGATCGTCATGATCTCAGGCGTCTCCTGGGCGCCAAAGCCCGAGGCGACGACCTTGATCTTATATGTGCCCGGACGCAGCTTTAATATGCGATAACGGCCATCATCGTCGGTCGTCACGGTCCGCGAATCGTTCATCTCGACCATAGTCGCGGTGACCGTAGCACCGACTACAGCTAGACCGTTAGGGTCGACGACACGGCCCGAGATGACCACATCATCGAGATCCTGACCAAACGAAATGAGCGAAAAAAGTGCTAACGCCAGCAAAACGGCAGGCACACGAAAAGGATTTTTAAAAAGCATTACAACTCCTCAGGATACGTTCTCAGAATCTAAAAATCCTATCCCAAACCAAGGAGTAAATCAACGCTGTCGCCGGCTGTGGTTAACCGGGCGTTAATCGGACGGACGGGTGTCGTCTGCGCCTTCTGTATCGATAGTGACAGATACCGAATGCACACTGCGGAGCCGCGAAACGGGAATGAGAGCTTCTTTTGAGGCGAAAGCACCGCTCTGACGGGAGAATTCGCTGGCGTGTGCCTTGAGGTATTCGAAAAACTGCTCAAACTCACGCTGCATCTGATCCATCTTCTCGCGCATATTTAGAATGATCTCGACACCGGCAAGATTGACACCGAGTTCGCGCGTGAGCGAGAGGATCACCTCGAGACGTTCTAGGTCGGTATCATCGTATGTGCGTGTGTTGCCGCCCGAACGCGACGGCTTTAACAGCCCTTCGCGTTCATAGAGCCGCAGCGTCTGCGGGTGTACGTCGAATAACTCGGCGACCGCACTGATCGTGTATGTTTTTACACGTTTCTTCATAGTTTCGGAGTTGGAGAGTTACGGGGTTTCAGAGTTTCCGTTCCCCAACTGTCGAGTTCCTTAAATATCGAGCCAACGATAGAGTCATCTTTGAGATCTGGGTCAGCTCACTATACAAACGTTCAAAATCACCTTCCCCGATATACGCAAGGCCTTTTGCAAGATATAAATGACTCTGTGTTTCCTGAGCCGAGCCGCGTGCAACGTTCAAGAAGTTCGCAAATTCGGTATTGCTCTTTCTGCCGTGGCCTTCCGCAATATTAGCCATGATAGACACGCTTGAGCGTCTGATTTGATCACGCAATCCGAAGTCGCGGCTAAACTCTCCCTCATTCGTCAGGCGATAGACATCGAGAGTTAATCCATACGCCTTTTTCCACGCCTCGATCTCTTCAAACGCCTCAAACTTCGCCACAGGACCTCCGCAACCCCGAAACTCCGTAACTCTGCAACACTACTCCAGCCCCATCACCTTCCGCGGGCTTTCCGGATTGAGCTTCTCAAATTGTCTCAGCAATTCCTTTGTCTCTTCGGAGAGCACCCGCGGCAGCGTTATCTTGACCTCGACGAACTCATCGCCTCGCAACGCCGGATTTCTGAGCGAGGGGAACCCGCGTTCCCGCAAACGGAACTTCTGTCCTGATTCGGTCCCGGCCGGGATCTTGAGCTGAGCTTTTCCTTCGACGGTCGGGGCTTCGATCTTTGCTCCGAGAGCTGCCTCGGAGACGGTGATCGGCAGCGTTACATAGACATTGTCGCCCTTGCGGGTCAAGTACGGATGCTTGCCCACGTTGGTTAAAATAAAAAGATCGCCCGGCGCGCCGCCTAGTCGTCCGCCGTGGCCTTTCTTCGGTACGCGAACTCGAGAACCTGTATCCACGCCCGCCGGGATCTTTATCTTTACCTGTTCGGACTTGGGCGTCGTGCCTTTGCCGTTGCAGAGCGAACAAGGCTGACGCCTGCGGCCTGTGCCTTCGCAGTCGCCGCACGGCTGTGAAAATTGGAGTCGCCCGCCCGTTTTCATCACCTGACCGGTGCCTTTGCACGTCGGGCACTGAACCACCGGCCCGCCCGTGTCGCCGGCGCCCTGACAACGCGAACACTGTTCGCTGCGATTGACCGTGATGTTGGTAGTAAGACCGGTAAATGCCTCTTCGAAACTGAGCGCGAGCGGGATCTCGATATCACGGCCTCGTCGCGGCATCGGCCTCGGAGGCTCAGGCTCCGCGGCACGACCGCTGCCGCCAAAAAGGTCAGAGAATATATCCCGAAAGCTCGACCCTGATGACTGCGAATTAGAGAAATCAAAACCCGAAAAATCGAAGCCGCCCGCCGGCCCGCCGCCCGCCGCAGCACCGCCGAAGGGCGAGTCCGCATCGAGATTCTCGGCATAATACCCGAACCGGTCAAAGACCTTTCGCTTCTTGTCGTCCGAAAGCACGTCGTACGCTTCCTGGACCTCTTTGAACTTGTCCTCGGCCGCCTTGTCGCCCGGATTTACGTCCGGATGATACTTGCGCGCTAGCCGCCGATAGGACTTCTTAATGTCGTCCGCTTTAGCATCCTTCTTGACGCCGAGTATGTTGTAGTAATCCTTTTTCGCCATTCAAGTCAGAGATGAGTGTAAAGGGGCGAGGGACGAGAGGCAAAACTGAATTGAGTCTGTCTCTCGCCCCTCGCCACTTGTTTACTATTCCTACTTCTTCTCTTCTTCTTCGACGTCGACGTATTCGGCGTCGATGACATCGCCGTCGTCTGCGGCCGATGTAGTCGAACCGCCGTCACCGCCTGCTGATGCCGACGAAGCCTGTTCGTCCTGCGTTTCGCCGCCGGAAGCCGCCGTCTGGCTGTAGAGCACCTCGGCGAGCTTGTGCGAAGCGGTCTGCAGACGCTCGAACGCGTTGTTCATCGCATCCACATCCTCTCCGCCGAGAGCTGTCTTCGATTCCGAAATAGCCGTTTCGATCTCGCCTGCAGCGGCCGAATCGAGCTTGTCTTTGTTCTCGGACAATGTCTTTTCGACGCTGTAAACCAAACCATCCAGACGGTTTCGAGCCTCGATGGCCTCCTTCTTCTTCTGATCTTCGGCCGAGTGCGATTCGGCATCCTTCATCATCCGGTCGATCTCGTCTTTCGAGAGGCCCGACGAAGCGGTGATGGTGATCTTTTGCTCGCGGCCCGTGCCGACGTCCTTGGCCGAAACGTTGACGATGCCGTTGGCGTCGATATCGAACGTCACTTCGACCTGCGGTACGCCACGCGGTGCCGGCGGAATGCCGACGAGGTGGAATTTACCCAGCGTCTTGTTATCGCCGGCCATTGGGCGTTCGCCCTGCAGCACGTGGACCTCAACGCTCGTCTGATTGTCCGAAGCGGTTGAGAATATCTCCGATTTGCGGGTCGGGATTGTCGTGTTCTTTTGGATCATCGGCGTTGCGACGCCGCCAAACGTCTCGATTCCGAGCGTCAGCGGAGTCACGTCGAGAAGCAGTATGTCGGTCTTCTCACCGCCCAGAACGCCAGCTTGAACAGCGGCTCCGAGAGCCACAACTTCGTCCGGGTTCACCGATTTGTTCGGTTCTTTGCCAAAGTATTCCTTGACCATCTCCTGGACCTTGGGAATACGCGTCGAACCGCCGACGAGCACGATCTCTTCGATATCTTTCGCCGTCAGGCCGGCGTCTTTGATGGCCTGTTCGACAGGCGGCATCAAACGCTTGAGCACTGGCTCGACAAGCTGCTCGAATTTGGCCCGCGTGAGCTTCATCACCAGGTGTTTCGGCCCCGAAGCGTCAGCCGTGATGAACGGCAGGTTGATCTCGGTCTCCATCGCTGTCGAAAGCTCGACCTTGGCCTTTTCACCGGCTTCTTTCAGCCTCTGAAGGGCCATTTTGTCGTTGTGAAGGTCAATCCCCTGATCCTTCTTGAATTCGTCGATGATCCAGCCGACGAGCACTTCGTCGACGTCGTCACCGCCGAGATGCGTGTCACCGTTGGTCGATTTGACCTCGACGACGCCTTCTCCGACCTCGAGGATCGAGATATCAAAAGTACCGCCGCCGAAGTCGAACACAGCGATAACTTCGTCTTTCTTTTTGTCCAGGCCGTATGCCAGAGCGGCCGCCGTCGGCTCGTTGACGATGCGCTGAACGTCGAGTCCGGCGATCTTGCCTGCGTCCTTGGTGGCCTGACGCTGAGCGTCGTTAAAGTAAGCGGGAACAGTGATCACGGCCTTGTCGACCTTTGAGCCGAGGTAATCTTCGGCTGCCTGCTTGAGCTTTTGCAGCACCATCGCAGCGATCTCAGGCGGCGAAAATGTCTTGCCCTCAGCCGCGATCTGCACATCGCCGTTTCCGGCCTTTTCGACCTTGTACGGCACCTGCTTGATCTCGCCGCCGACCTCGTCAAATTTGCGGCCCATGAACCGCTTGATCGAATACAGCGTGTTCTCAGGATTTGTGACGGCCTGGCGCTTAGCGACCTGGCCGACCAGGCGGTTGCCGTCCTTTGTAAATGCTACGACCGACGGAGTCGTGCGTCCGCCCTCACTGTTCGTAATGACAACGGGCTCGCCTCCCTCCATGACGGCAACGACCGAGTTGGTCGTTCCCAGATCGATTCCAATGATTTTGCTCATAAAAATGATTCTCCAAAGACTATTATAGCGTTTGCTCAGACACTACCCTGATGTTTGAGCATAAGGAGATGATAAAGGTTGAGTGTGTTGTTGTCAAGTTTATTTCGCATGGCTTAGTTTTTGGGTTTGCAGCGAGAATTTCGGCGTTCTTAAAGCGCTCGGTTATATGGGACTCTAGTCGTCGGGTTGCGGCGATCACTCAACGATTTGATAAACAACCGCGAAGCGCATAAACTCCTTTGTTTATTTTAGGCGGCAATTTTTGCTCTAACGTAAACAATGACCACTATCACGCCCGAAGTCGTCGACCAGCACAATCTCACTGCCGACGAATACTCCCGGATGAAGGAAATACTCGGCCGCGAGCCGAATCTGACCGAACTCGGCATCTTCAGCGTGATGTGGTCGGAGCACTGTTCTTACAAATCGTCCCGCGTTCATCTCAAACGTCTTCCGACTCGCGGCGAGCGTGTGATCGTGCCGCCGGGCGAGAATGCCGGCGTCGTCGACATCGGCGACGACTGGTGCGTGGCTTTTAAGGTCGAGTCGCACAATCACCCGTCATTTATCGAGCCGTTCCAGGGCGCCGCGACCGGCGTCGGCGGGATCCTGCGTGACGTCTTCACAATGGGCGCCCGGCCAGTGGCTGCGATGAATTCGTTGCGCTTCGGACCAATTTCTAGGGAAGAGGGACAAGGGGAAAGGGGCGAGGGCGACAACACCGCGCCCCTTAGCCCTCGCCCCTCGCCCCTAACGATCACCCGCAACCGCTCGATCCTCAAAGGCTGCGTCTCCGGCATCGGCCATTACGGCAACTGCTTTGGCGTGCCGACGATCGGCGGCGAGGTCGTGTTTGACGAATCCTACAGTCTCAATCCGCTTGTCAACGCTTTCGCCCTCGGGCTCGTTCGAAAGGATCAGATCTTTTTTGGCAAGGCATCGGGCATCGGAAATCCGGTGCTGTACGCAGGTGCAAAGACCGGCCGCGACGGTATTCACGGCGCGACGATGGCTTCGGCCGAGTTTGACGAAGAGGCACTCGAAAAACGCCCGACCGTCCAGGTTGGGGATCCTTTCCTCGAAAAGCTCCTGCTCGAAGCCTGTCTCGAAGCGATGCGCTCCGGTGCCATCGAGGGCATTCAGGACATGGGCGCCGCGGGCCTCACGAGTTCGTCGGTCGAGATGGCCGCCCGTGCCGGGACGGGACTCGAGATCGATCTGACGCTCGTTCCGCATCGTGAAACGGGAATGACAGCGTACGAGATGATGCTCTCGGAATCGCAGGAGCGAATGCTGATCGTCGCCCGCACCGGCCGCGAAAAAGAGGTCGTCGAGATATTTAACAAGTGGGACCTCGACTGCGTCGTCATCGGCAAGGTCGTCGAAGGCGACCGCCTCAAGATCGTCCACAACGGCGTGGTCGAAGCCGACCTGCCAGTGCTCGCTCTGACGGACGAGGCACCGAAATATGAACGGCCCATGAGTCCAAGGTCCAAAGTCCAAAGTCCAAAGTCTTCGTTCGAGGATAAGGACCTTGGACCCGGGACGTTGGACTCTGGACAGGCCCTGAAAGCTTTGCTTTCGAGCCCAAATATCTGTTCCAAACACTGGGTTTACGAGCAGTACGACACGATGGTCCGTACGAATACGGCGGTTTTGCCCGGTGCAGATGCGGCGGTGATACGCATCAAGGAAACTCGCCGTGCGATCGCGATGTGTCACGACGGCAACGGCAAATTCGTGGGCGTCGATCCGCGAATGGGAGCAAAACTCGTCGTCGCCGAAGCCGCCCGCAATGTCGCCTGTGTCGGTGCGAAACCGATCGCCGTGACCAATTGTCTAAACTTCGCTTCGCCTGAGCGGCCGGAAGTCATGTGGTCGTTCAGCGAAGTGATCGACGGCATGGCCGAGGCGTGCGAGGCGTTTGAGACGCCGGTCGTCTCGGGGAACGTTTCGTTCTACAACGAGACCGACGGCCGCGGCATTTTGCCGACGCCTGTGATCGGCATGGTCGGCCTGATCGAGGATTCGCGAAAGATCGTCACTCAAGGCTTCAAGAACGAGGGCGACATCATCGCCGTGCTCGGCGAGACCCGGGACGACCTCGCGGCCAGCGAATACGCCCAGAGCGTGCTCGGCCTCACCACCGACGAGATCATCGCGAACGGTATCGTCCCGCAGATCGATCTCGAACAGGAAAAACGCGTCCAGCAAACGCTCCTCAAACTGATCGAAGCCGATCTTCTCAGCTCCGCCCACGACTGCTCCGACGGAGGCCTCGCCGTCGCGATCGCCGAAAGCTGCTTCTCCTCGCTCGGACGCGAAGCGATCGGTGCCAATATCGAATTGAAAAATGACGAACTGTCGGCCGCGGCTCTGCTCTTCGGCGAAACGCCTTCACGCGTCGTTATCAGCTATCGGAGCGAAAATGCCGACCGCGTAAAACAGATCGTCGGCGAACAAGCATTTGCCGAGATCGGCCGCGTCGGCGGCGATGCACTCGACCTCGCTCTAAACGGTGAGAAGCAAGTTTCGGCGTCCGTCGCCGAACTGCAATCCGCGTGGAAGGACTCGCTCGCGTCGAAGCTCGAAAACTGATAGACCGAAGCAACCCGATCCTCGATATCGTCTGCTACCATCGTAGCAATGCCTTCCGGCGTCTACATCCACATTCCATTCTGCAAGTCGCGTTGTTCGTACTGCGATTTCGCGACCGATGTCTATCGCGACAGCGGTGCGGTCGGGCGATACGTGGATGCACTGTGCCGCGAAGTCAGAACCGCCTGCGTGAGCGGGCGGCCAGTTTCGAGCGGGGAAGGCCAAGATGCCCGCGTGCAAGATCTCGATAACGTACCGAACTGGCCGCCCGCTGACGCAGGCGGTTCCGACATAGACACGATCTATTTCGGCGGCGGAACTCCTTCACTCCTCGATCCCGACCGGGTCCGGCGCATCCTTGACTCCGTGTCCTCTGTGTTCTCTGTGGTGAACAACCCCGAGATCACGATGGAGATGAATCCGGCGACCGTCACGCCGGAGACGCTCGCTGCGTATCGCGGGCTTGGCGTCAACCGTGCAAGTTTTGGCGTGCAGACGTTCAACGACCACGACCTCAAACTGCTCGCACGCGGGCACGACGCCAATGACGCTCGCGAGACGTTCCGGATGCTTCGCGAAGCCGGATTCGACAACGTCAGCTTTGACCTGATCGCCGGTTTGCCCGGACAGACGATGGACGACTGGAACCGCAACCTCGACGAGGCGATCGCCCTCTCGCCCGAACACATTTCGCTCTACCTACTCGAGATCCACACGGGAACGCCGCTCGCCGAACAGGTCCGCTCAGGCCGCCGAACTCCGATCGACGACGATCTGGCCGCCGAAATGTACGAGGTAATGCTCGACCGGCTCAAGGCCGCAGGCTACGAACAATACGAGATCTCAAATTTCGCACGGCCCGGTTTCGAGTCGCGGCATAACACGAAATACTGGCGGCTCGAACCCGTTTTCGGCTTTGGCGTCTCGGCCCACTCATTCGACGGCCGCGAGCGTTACGCGAACGAACGGGACACGGCAAAGTACGTCCAGAGGCTCGAAAAAGCCGGCTCCGCCGAGGTTATGCGCGAGGCTATCGACCTCGCCTCGGAGTATGCATTTCTAGGCCTTAGGCTCGAGGACGGCCTCGATCTGTCGGCATATCGAGATCGTTTTGGATCCGATCTATTGGAGACGTACGATTATGAGCTGAACCGGATCGAAGACACCGGCCTGATAACCATAGCCAACGACCGGCTCAAGTTAACCCGAAAAGGCAAGCTCTTCTCAAACGAGGTCTTCGCGGTTTTCGTCTAGCGAAAAAATCCATGTCCGGCCCTTCGATTCTGTGATACAATGTTGCGTGTGTGCAAGCACGCGCCACACGTGTGGCGAATTTTTTTAAAAAAGTGCGGGACAAGGGTCAAAATCGACCGTAACTGTTGAAAATAAGGGGCTTATTTGTCCCACTGATGCCGTGGGACAGCATTGGGACAAGCGGGACAAGAACGTTTCGATCTCTCCCTAAATGATTGAGATCGCCGTAGCTACGGTTATCGCCACCATTTCGCTGTCCCACGGGCTGCAACGTTTATGAAGACAACCATACTACTCGCCACCCTCTTGCTAACCGCCTTTTTCAGCTATGCCCAGCCGCCCGTCGAGCGCGAGTTTAGGGCCGTCTGGGTCGCGACGGTGGACAACATCGACTTCCCGACGAAAAAGGGCTTATCGGCTGACGAGCAGAAACGTGAACTGATCGCTATCCTCGATCTATGCAAAAGCCTTCGGCTCAACGCGGTCGTCTTTCAGGTGCGTCCGATGACGGATGCGGTGTATGCGTCAAAGCTCGAACCGTGGTCCGAGTTCCTGACCGGCGAGATGGGAAAAGGACAGGCGTTCGACCCGCTGGCGTTCCTCGTTGACGAGGCTCACAGACGCGGGATCCTCGTCCACGCGTGGTTCAATCCGTATCGCTCATATCACCCGGCGGCCAAGACGATGTCGAACTCTCACGTTTCGAAAACGCGGCCGTCGATCGTTCGCCAGTACGGCCGCTACATGTGGCTTGACCCGACCGACGCC
>JBGTSR010000023.1:0-35033 GCA_041940165.1 Acidobacteriota bacterium | reverse complement strand
GACCGGCCGCGACGGCATTCACGGCGCGACGATGGCTTCGGCCGAGTTTGACGAAGAGGCACTCGAGAAACGCCCGACGGTCCAGGTCGGCGATCCTTTTCTCGAAAAGCTCCTGCTCGAGGCCTGTCTCGAAGCGATGCGCTCCGGTGCGATCGAAGGCATTCAGGACATGGGCGCCGCGGGCCTCACGAGTTCGTCGGTCGAGATGGCCGCCCGTGCCGGGACGGGACTCGAGATCGATCTGACGCTCGTCCCGCAGCGTGAAACGGGAATGACCGCGTACGAGATGATGCTCTCGGAATCGCAGGAGCGAATGCTGATCGTCGCCCGCACCGGCCGCGAGAAAGAGGTCGTCGAGATATTTAACAAATGGGACCTCGACTGCGTCGTCATCGGCAAGGTCGTCGAAGGCGACCGGCTAAAGATCTTCCACAACGGCGTCGTCGAAGCTGATCTCCCCGTGCTTGCTCTGACGGATGAGGCGCCGAAATATGAACGGCCTATGAGTCCAAAGTCCAAAGTCGAAAGTCCAAAGTCTCCGTTCACGGATAAGGACTTTGGACCCGGCACTACGGACTGTGGACTGGCCTTAAAAGCTCTGCTTTCAAGTCCGAACATCTGTTCCAAACATTGGGTTTACGAACAGTACGACACGATGGTCCGAACTAACACGGCTGTTCTCCCCGGCGCCGATGCCGCGGTGATCCGCATCAAGGAAACTCGTCGTGCGATCGCGATGTGTCACGACGGCAACGGCAAATTCGTCGGCGTCGATCCGCGGATGGGGGCGAAACTCGTCGTCGCCGAAGCCGCCCGCAACGTCGCCTGCGTCGGTGCAAAGCCGATCGCCGTCACCAACTGCCTCAACTTCGCTTCGCCCGAACGGCCCGAGGTGATGTGGTCGTTCAGCGAAGTTATCGACGGCATGGCCGAGGCTTGCGAGGCGTTCGAGACGCCGGTCGTTTCGGGCAATGTTTCGTTCTATAACGAGACCGACGGACGCGGCATTCTGCCGACACCGGTGATCGGTATGGTCGGCCTGATCGAAGACTCGCGAAAGATCGTCACTCAGGGCTTCAAGAACGAGGGCGACATCATCGCCGTGCTCGGCGAGACCCGCGACGACCTCGCCGCCAGCGAATATGCCCAGACCGTGCGCGGCCTCACGACGGACGAGATCATCGCGAACGGCATCGTTCCGCAGATCGATCTCGAACAGGAAAAACGCGTCCAGGAAACTCTCCTAAAACTGATCGAGGCCGATCTTATCAACTCCGCCCACGATTGTTCCGACGGCGGCCTCGCCGTCGCGATCGCCGAAAGCTGCTTCTCGTCACTCGGTCGCGAGGCTATCGGTGCCAGCATCGAATTGAATAACGATGAACTGTCGGCCGCGGCTCTGCTCTTCGGCGAAACGCCGTCGCGAGTCGTTATCAGCTATCGGAGCGAAAATGCCGACCGCGTAAAACAGATCGTCGGCGAACAAGCATTTGCCGAGATCGGCCGCGTCGGCGGCGATGCACTCGACCTCGCTCTAAACGGTGAGAAGCAAGTTTCGGCGTCCGTTGCCGAACTGCAATCCGCGTGGAAGGACTCGCTCGCGTCGAAGCTCGAAAACTGATAGACCGAAGCAACCCCGATCCTCGATATCGTCTGCTACCATCGTAGCAATGCCTGCCGGCGTCTACATCCACATTCCATTCTGTAAGTCGCGATGCTCGTACTGCGATTTTGCGACCGACGTATATCGCGATAGCGGTGCGGTCGAGCGGTACGTGGATGCTCTGTGCCGCGAAGTCAGAACCGCCTGCGTGAGTGGGCGGCCAGTTTCCAGTGCGTTAGGCCAAGCTGCCCGCGTGCAAGATCTCGATATCGTACCGAACTGGCCGCCCGCTGACGCTGGCGGTTCCGACATCGATACGATCTACTTCGGCGGCGGAACTCCTTCACTCCTCGAACCCGATCAGGTCCAGCGGATCCTTGACTCAGTGCTCTCTGTGTTCTCTGTGGTGAACAACCCCGAGATCACGATGGAGATGAATCCGGCGACGGTTACGCCCCAAACGCTCGCCGCGTATCGCGGGCTCGGCGTCAATCGTGCGAGTTTTGGCGTGCAGACGTTCAATGACCGCGATCTCAAGCTCCTCGCCCGCGGGCACGATGCCAATGACGCTCGTGAGACGTTCCGAATGCTTCGCGAAGCCGGTTTCGACAACGTCAGCTTCGATCTGATCGCCGGTTTGCCCGGGCAGACGATGGATGACTGGAGCCACAACCTCGACGAAGCGATCGCCCTCTCGCCCGAACACATCTCGCTCTACCTGCTCGAAATTCACACGGGAACGCCGCTCGCCGAACAGGTCCGCTCCGGCCGCCGAACGCCGATCGACGACGACCTGGCCGCCGAGATGTACGAGGTAATGCTCGACCGGCTTGCCGCCGCGGGCTACGAGCAGTACGAGATCTCAAATTTCGCACGGCCCGGCTTCGAGTCGCGGCACAACACGAAATACTGGCGGCTCGACCCCGTTTTCGGCTTTGGCGTTTCGGCACACTCGTTCGACGGGCGAGAGCGTTACGCGAACGAACGCGACACGGCAAAGTACGTTCAGATGCTCGAAACAACAGGCTCGGCCGAGGTCACGCGTGAGGCGATCGACCTTGCGTCGGAGTGCGCATTCCTTGGATTGAGGCTCGAAGACGGCATCGATCTGGCCGCGTATCAAGAACGTTTTGGATTCGATCTGTTAGTGAAGTACGGCAACGACCTGAACCGGATCGAAGACACCGGCCTGATAACCATAGCCAACGGCCGGCTCAAGCTAACCCGAAAAGGCAAGCTCTTCTCAAACGAGGTCTTCGCCGTCTTCGTCTAGAGCGAAAGAAACTATGTTTGGCCCTTCGATTCTGTGATATAATGTTGCATGTGTGCAAGCACGCGCCACACGTGTGGCAGATTTTTTTTAAAAAGTGCGGGACAAGGGTCAAAATCGACCGTAACTGTTGCAAATAAGGAGCTTGTTTGTCCCACTGATGCCGTGGGACAGCATTGGGACAAGCGGGACAAGAAGGTTTCGATCTCTCCCTAAATGATTGAGATCGCATCAGTTACGGTTATCACCACTTTTTCGCTGTCCCACGCATCACCTTGGATATGAAGACGACCACACTAATTGCCACCGTCCTGATCACGGCTTTTTTCAGCACATTCGCTCCCGCCCAACCGCCGGTCGAGCGCGAGTTCAGGGCGGTCTGGGTCGCGACTGTGGACAACATCGACTTCCCGACGAAAAAGGGCTTGTCGGCTGATGAGCAGAAACGTGAACTGATCGCGATCCTCGATCTTTGCAAGAGCCTCCGGCTAAACGCGGTCGTCTTTCAGGTGCGTCCGATGACGGATGCCGTGTATGCGTCAAAGCTCGAACCGTGGTCCGAATTCCTGACGGGCGAAATGGGAAAAGGGCAGGCGTTCGATCCGCTGGCGTTCCTCGTTGACGAGGAGCACAAGCGCGGGATCCTCGTCCATGCGTGGTTCAATCCATATCGCTCATACCATCCGGCCGCAAAGACGATGTCGAACTCTCACGTTTCGAAAACGCGGCCGTCGATCGTTCGCCAGTACGGCCGCTACATGTGGCTTGACCCGACCGACGCCGCGGCAAAAAAACATTCGGTCGATGTGATCAAGGATGTGGTCCGCCGTTACGACATCGACGGGGTTCATTTCGACGACTACTTCTATCCGTATGCCGAAAACGATTCGGCCGGAAACAAGCTCGACTTTCCCGATCAGGCCAACTACGACGCCTACCTGCGTAACGCAAGCGGCCGCATTCCGCTAAGCCGCGCCGACTGGCGACGCTCGCACGTCGACGACTTCATCACGACCGTCGGGCGCGAGATCAAGAAGGTCAAACCGCACATCGTCTACGGCATTTCGCCATTCGGCATATGGCAGCCGATGCCGGAAAAGGGAATTACCGGATTCAATGCGTATGCCGAACTGTACGCCGACGCTAAGAAATGGCTCCAGGACGGAACGGTCGATTACCTCGCACCGCAGCTCTATTGGGAGACGGCTAGACAGGGCCAGAGCTTCCCGGTGCTGCTCGACTGGTGGAAGTCACAGAATACAAAAGGGCGTCACATCTGGCCGGGCATCGCCGCGTACCGCATCGGTTCTACGGCCACGTTTAACTCCGACGAGATCGCTTCACAGATAGCCCGTACCCGCCAGTCGGACCTGACACGCGGTGCGATCTACTTCAGTCAAAAGTCTCTGCGGAACGATCTGGGAGGCATTCAGCAGAAGCTTCGAAACGAACCCTACGTCCGCGATGCCGTCACCCCGCGTTTCCCCTGGATCAAAACCGCCGCTATTCGTTCACCCGACGTAACGATTAGGCGTGACAAGGAGTACGTCAGAGCATCGTGGGCCGAACGGGGGAAGCAGAAGGCGTTCTGGTTCGTCGTCTATGCGAAGGACAAAGACGGTTGGAGCCATTCGATACTACCGGCGAGCGAGCGTTCGATCGGCCTGTCGGCCGATAGAAAGATATCGACGGTAATAGTGAAGAGTGTCGATAGACTGGGCAACGAGAGCCGTTGACCGCGGTCCTGCCGGCGATGTCCCGCGGACCTCGCAGAGCGTCTAGATGAATTGCCACTAGCTTTAGCTAGTGGACATAAGTCAACAACTCCTCCGGCTTTAGCCGCCTTTCACCCACTAGCTAAAGCTAGTTGCAATTCATGTAAGTGGAAAATCACTGTAAGAGCGTGACTTCCAGGCTTCGGCTAATTAATTCGTTTGATCCTTCCGTCCACAACGGGCGAGATCGTGGCGTTTGGAGCGGCTTTGATCGCAGCCTCGAAAACATCGGAGTCCTTAGGAGCCGAAGCGGCGTCGGTAAGCTTCCTGGCTTGTGCAAACATCGTGTACCCGTCGCCGCCGCGCGAAACGATAAAGTCCGACGTCGCGAGCGTGTACGTGGCAGTATCGCTTACAGGTTTTCCGCCGACCTCGATCGAAACGACTCGGCTGCCGGCCGGTTTCGATGGATCCCAAACGAATCTCATTCCCGAGATCTGAGGGAATCTGCCGGGCTCGTTATCTTCGCCGGGGCCGCTTCGTGCGACGCCGTGTTCGACGATCTGGCGAAGCAGTTTACCGGTGACCTCGACCTTAACGATCGGGTTGTTAAAGGGCAGCATCGACAGCACATCGCGTTTGGTCAGCGGGCCGGGGTAATACGTCAGGTCCGCGCGGATCGAACCGCCGTTGACAAACCCGATGTCGGCGTTGACAGCCTCGCGATACGAGTCGGCGATGAAGTTGCCGATGTTCGTCTCGTGCTGGCGGTTAGTGTGCGAGAGGGCGTCAAGCTCGACCGAAGTCGCACCGACGCCGACGGCGAGCTGTTCCAGCAGAGGTCGATACTTCTCAAAAACGGGCGCGAATTCCGGAGCATCGGCGATCTTGTCCGTGACGGGAATTATCTCCCAATCCATGCTAACGAGGCGTTTCGTTTTGGCGTCGAAACTCAGGTTGAACTTGCCGACCTCACGGGCGTCCGATGTCATTTTAAATATCGGCGTTCCGTGCGCCGACGACTGGAGCAGTGTATGTTCGTGACCGCCGAGGATCAGATCAAAATCGGCACAGCCCGCGAGCTTCTTGTCCTGGGCCATAAAAAGATGCGTTACGCCAACGACGGCATTTACCTTTTTGCGAAGGCGCATCTCGCGGACGAGCCGTCGGGCGGTCGCGCAGTAATCGGTGACCGTCAGGCTGTCGTCCATTGACGAGGTTTCCTTCGTTTCAGGCAGCAAGAGCCCAATGATGCCGACCTTTACGCCGTCGAATTCGCGAATGACATACGGCGGAAGCCCGGCGAAGATCTTGCCGGTCTTCTTCTCGACGACATTGGCCCCGAGCCAGGTAAATTTGGATTCCTTGATACGGTCCAGGATCTCGTTGGTCTTGATATCGAATTCGTGATTGCCGAGCACAGAGTAATCGAGCCCGACGGCGTTCCAAGCGTCGATCATCTGTGCACCTTTGTAAGTGCGGGTCTCGACCGACGGCGAAAGCGTATCGCCGCCAAGAGTGAAGATCGTATTCGGGTTCTCGGCGAGAGCGTCGTTGCGGATCGTAAGCAGCCGCGCCAGGCCGCCGCGCTTTCCGCCGTCCACCGGCGTGAACTGATAGATGTCGTTCGCATGCAGGAACGTCACGCGGATCGTCTGACCCGTAACGGCAACAGTCAGCGCGAGAAATACGGCGAGGAAAAACGCAAACTTAAGGCTGATCATTCTTTTCTTCCAACGGCTGAACGGTCAGATGTGTCCGGGCTTCCCAGAGTTCGGGAAAGAATCGCTTGGTCAGCGTCGTCATCAGGTAACCGACGCCTTCGCTGCCGCCGGTGCCGCGTTTCATGCCCAGCATTCGCTCGACCATCAGTACGTGATGATAACGCCAGAGGCCGATGTATTCGTCGTGCTCGATCAGAAGGTCTTGCATTATGAAGAGATCGGCGTATTTCTCGGGATGAGTCAAGATCTCGACGATAGCCTGTACGCGGTCGGCGTGTTCGGCAACGGTAAACCCTTGCCGGCCGAGCAATGCCCAGAATTCATCGCCGAGGCTTGGCTCGTCAAATCGAGCCTTCAGACGCTCGTACGCAAAATCGTCAAACTTGAAGAATTCGAGTATCTTCTCGTCCTTTTGCCCCGAGACGAATTCAAGTTCGCGAAACTGCATCGACTGGAAACCACTCGCAGGATTGAGTTTGTCGCGAAACTCGAGAAAGCCGATCTGGGCCATCGATTCCAGAATGTGGATCTGCGAGACGATGATCTTCTCGATGGCCGTAACCGCCCGCAGGCTGTGGTTAACGCGAAAAGCTCGTCCTTCGCGAAGCCAGCCGATCGAGGCGTCGACCTCGTGAAGCACCTGCTTGAACCAGAGTTCGTACGTCTGGTGGATGATTATGAAAAGCTGTTCGTCGTGGCTGGTCGGCTCCGAGAGCGTCGTCTGAAGCTCTAAAAGCTCGGGCACCCGCAGGTATTTGTTGTACGAGAGCCGCGGGTTCTTTCCATACTCTGAAGGCATCGATAGGTGTATTTTCGGGCGTAATTACTGGCTTTATCTTGCTGTATGCACACATTTATGTCAAAAGACTGCGTTTTGAGGCGGTTCGTAGGAAAATGCCTCTTGACACGGCAACCGGATTTGTTTAATTTTCTACACGTCTATTAACACAACCACAATTTAATCAGCTTGGGCCTCGCAGTTTAGGTCCCGATCTATTGGTAGATGAGGCAGTGCAAAATAGATCTTTTACCAAACTAGGGCATCGCCGTGGGCACGGACGAAGCTCTGGAGAGGGTTTTTCTCCTTGCTAATTTTTCGCAGGAGAATTTTGAGGATTGAAGTATTAGGAGGATTTACAGAAGTGATGTCTAAAACTATCGGCAAAGTTAAGTGGTTCAACAACGCGAAAGGGTACGGATTTATCGAGCAGCCCGGCGAACAGGATATTTTCGTACACTACAGCGCGATCTCAGGCGACGGCTATAAGACGCTCATTCAGGGCCAGGAGGTCGAGTTCGAAGTAACGACCGGACCAAAAGGCCCGCAAGCCGAGAATGTGATGAAGGTCGCCTAGACCCAAACACGAGAACCATTGGAGAAAACCGCTGATCAGATCGATCGGCGGTTTTTCTTTTTGGCTAATTCTGGCGGCTCGGGAAACGCTTGATCTCGGCCGGCGTGTCGATGATGACGAAGAATACGTCAGAGGTTTCGCGGCCGGCAAATGCCTGCACAGCGACCGGCTTAGTCGCGGCCGTCTTGCCGTCTGGAAGTGTCTTTTCGTCGATCGCAAATACATGCTCGCCTGGCGGCAGATCCGCGATGACGAAGCAGCCATCCATATCGGTCAGCGTGTCTCGGCCCGAAGCGGTCACGATCCGCACGTCGGAAAGCGGTGTTTCGCCTTCGTCAAAAAGGCCGTTGCCGTTCGCATCGTGCCAGACGCGGCCTGTAACGCGCGCGGTCTTTACCAGACGAAAATCGCGTGCGGCTTCGTTGCCGGCGAGCAATCGAGTCTTGGCCGACGCGTCGTCGAGCAGCGTCAGGTCGGCTCGCACCGAAAGCAGATCGATATGAACGCGACGTTCGCCGGCGTCGATCGCGTCAAAGCTGTAGTAGCCCTGATCATCAGACTCGACGTATCGGCTGCCGTCGACCATTACCTTTGCGTTTGCTTGCGGCTTGTCGACGCCCTCGTCAAATGTACCGTTCAGATTTACGTCTTGGTAAACGCGGCCGCGGATCCGGCCGTATGAGTTCATCTCGGACGGAACAGAGCCGAGGTAGCGGTCGACACCCTTCCGACGGAAGAGCGAACCTCGAATGCTGAGTGTTACCGCCTGACCCTGCGGTGTGTTGTAAAGATTGAACTGCAGGGAGGTATTGCGAGGAAGACTGACGGAAGCGGCTACGCGTTGAAAAGCGGTAGTGCCTGATGCAGGCAAATAGTTGTATCCAACGCCGGCCGTGAACGACACGCGGCCTTTCGCGATACCGGATGCACGCCAATCGAAATGGCCGTTACGGGAGCCTCGCGAGCCAAATCCCTGGCCGCCTTCGATCGCGTGATGGTCGCTGATCAGGTAACTTGCTCCTGCCTGCACGTTGACGGTAGCCGGGCCGATATTCCGCGTGCGTGTTGCGTTCAAGTGGAGCCGGAGCCGCGAAAACTCCTTAGTCGCCGAGAGGGTTGAGAATTCAGAGCGTCTTAGCACGCTGGTCGAGCCCTGCGAATGCGAAAGGTAGATTCGCGGAGCCTGGCCTCGCGGAGTGATCGCAAATGATCCCGTTCCGAAGCGTTCTCCTGCCTCGTCCGATCCCGGCCGTTTTGAACGGACCATCGTGACGGCTGTCGAAAGCCACCTCGCGGGCGACCAATTCACCCCGGCGGAGACAAGATCGAGCGGTTCACGATAGCCGGCCTGCGGAAACAGAAACTCTTTCCCCGACCGCGAAACGCGACCTTGCACGCCGAGACTGTCGGCTAACTGCAGGTTCGCTGCGACATCGAACGCAGCCGCAGTACCCGAAACCGTTTCCCCTCGGCTGTCGCGGCCGTCAAACTTACCGAACGCGGCATCGCCGTCCAGCCTGAGCTTGTGGCCAGCGTATCGTACGCCCGCAGTACCGAACGAACCGCTTCGACTATCGGATGAGAACGTGAGCCCGCCGAACGCATAATTGAATCCGCCCTTTCGCTCGGTCGCGATCGACGTGCCAAGTATCGTTGTGTCGTACTTGGATCTCGGCCGAAAAGTAAACAGATCTTCCGGCGGCGCCACCGAGCCCGAGAACGTCTTGCCCCCGAATGCGTTGAGCCGCATTCCAAAGGCCGGAAGCGAAACGAGCCCGCCGCGCACCGTTCCAGCCATAAACGGCAGATCGGTGCCTGTGCCGACATCGCCCGCCGCGAACTGCTGCCCGTTGGGCCGTTCGAGCATGAACGAAAGATTCTGCAGATCCAGGCCGCGATGCGATCTCGCGGTTGCGGAACTGAAGTGGAAGCGTCCGTCGCCAAGTCGTCCGACACCATTCATCACAAGACTGTGAGAAGTGGACGATGAGAAACGGTTGAGGCCGAATTCGTAGTCGATCGAATAAAGCTCGACGGCGCCGCGTTCGATCGCGTTCTGTTCGACAGAACTTCCGATCACACCGCTCGAGATCACGACCACGTTCTTCACCGTGTCGAGACGTACGGATACCGCAAAAAGAGCGGCGAATACTTCGGCCGGCAGCAGCAATTCGTCGGCGTTTGCGGTGAAAACGATCTCGCTTTGGCCGCTGATGGTGAGCACCGGCCGTGCGGCTTCGCGGACGATTCCTGGGGTTGATTCGAATACAGCCTCGATGCCGTCGCGGCGCCTGACCGAGACCGTTTTGGCTCCGACGTCGACAACGAGGACATCACCCAACGCGCGGGCAACCGCGGATACGGGCACAAGGATCCGGCCATTGCGTCGCTGTGCGGAAGTATTCGGCCCGGTGAGTGTTCGGCCATTCAAGACGACGGCGGCAAAGCCGATCTGGTTAGGACCGGTCTCTTCGTCGTCGCCGATCGCCAGCGTCGGCGAAGCAGCCAGGACGGTCGCGAGCAGTAATGTGCAGATAGTTTTTAACACTGATCCTTGGGGTCAGGAGATCAGGAGGCTACGGACGCTTTACACTTTTGCCGTCCGAGGCGATCTGGGCAGGCGTTCGAACGACAAGTTCGGTCACACCCTCGGTAGAGCGGCTTCCGTCCTTGAAATCGACGCGGTACTTGACCGTGTAGCTTCCAGGCGAAAGTGAACGTGCTAGCACGAGCGGCTGATCGATCGTCGACGCAGCGAGGACTGGGAGAACCTCGGATTCGGGCAGGTCGGCGACGAGCTTACCGTCGGCGTCGAGGACCTTTACCTCGGCAACGGGGCGAATGACGCTATTGCCATCGTTCTTCAATGTCGGCGTGACAACTATGCCATCGGGCGTCGAGGCCGCATGCAGGTCTTCGATGCTGCCTTTTCGTGTCAGGCCGGGCACCTTGATATAGAAGACCGAAGCCATGCGATATCGTACGATCATCTGTCGCGTGTTCGTCTCGAACTTAAGCTGGTCGGGACGCTGTTCGACTATCAGTGCAGCGAGATGATCGCCCGGGGTGGCATTTTCGGGCACCGCGATAGTCACGCGGATCTGATGGACGGTACCAGGTGTTACTGACGCTTCGCCCGGCGAATATATCATCCATGGGCTTGCTGACCGCGGCTGTGAGTTTGCCCTAAAATACTCGACGCGTCCGTCGCGGGTCAGCGTCCAGTCGTTGAGTGAAGCTACGATGCGAACTGGCTCTTTGCTTCCGGTCCCAGCTTTGAAGTCGAGGTTTACGACGACCGTCGTCTCGGTTCCAGGCTTCATTTCAAGTTCGAAGCGGGCCGGTGCGAGCGACATACTGCCGCCTTGTGGCTGTGGGTCAAACGACTGAGCGTTAGCAGTGAGCGCTGTCGTGATCAAACAGAGCGAAAGAGCAAATAGGGTCTTCATGTTGATGGTGTTAACAGGGCACCGAGGGGCCGGCGGATATTGAAAACGTGATGTTGACCGATGTCGTTCCCGGGGCGTAGAACTGGGGCGTTATGACGAAGATCGCGTCAAAAATGTGGGCGTTCGACGAGAACCGTGCGGCGGTGAGCCACGACAGAGTCGGTCCGCTGAGGATCGTCGTCGAGCTAGCGACATCGCTGAGATCGCCGGGATACGTCGCCCGTCCGCCCGCATTGTACGTAACGTTTGTTGCGGGGTCGACGGTGAACGGGTTATAGAAAATGTGATCTGAAGAGCAGCTTCGGGCGAGAAATCCGGACCTTCGCAGGTCCTCAGCCCCAAAACCGATGTCTGAGCGTTGAACCGCTTGCAGGTTCGCGTTCGTTGTGCCGGTTACGGTCGCCGTGACTCGATATGGAGCGAGGCTTCGAATGGCGATTGGAACGACGACCCTGACGATGTTGTTCGTGTTTACGGGCGAGACCTCGCCAAAATTTATCGTCACGCTGAGGTCCGATGTCGTGCTAGAACTGCCCGACACCGAGCCGCTCAGAGCTCCCGTGATCGTCGGCGTGCCGCCCGAAGAAATATCGAAGGTCTGACCGGGTGAATTGCCAAAGCTCGCGAACACGAGAACCGCAACTCCAAGACTTTTCAAAGCCAGTGATCTCATCGTTTACGGAGCGGTAACCGTGAAGGTCGCGACGATGGTCGTCGTGCCCGTTTCAAAGAACTGAGGCTTAACCGCAAAGATCGCCGGCACGGTCAGGCCGTTGCTATTGGCCCGCGGGACGGCGTTCATGATGAATGCACCGCTGAGTGCAGTAGTTGACGTAGAGAACGCTCCCAGGTGTGAACGCGTTGCCGTGAACTGAAAGCGGCCGGTCGTTGCGTTTACACTGCCGTTCGCGGCAAGCGTCGGGTCGCCCGATGTTGCGTTCGTATCCGTCCCGGATGTATTCACGCCCACGCCAGTGCGTGAGGTGGCCCCGAGCCCGAAGCCGACGTCACTCGCCGTGATCCTGTTTGCGGTCGTGCCCGTGCTCGTCACCGTTGCGGCGAGCGAGAGTACGTACGCGGCATTGCTGCGAACCTTTAGCGGAACGCTTGCCGTTACAAAACTGTTGGTATTCGATGGGCCGAGTTCGCCGAGGTTTACGACTACGGCGAGAGGATTATTGGCGATACCGTTGGTTGTGATGCCGCCTCCGGAATTGCCGGCGAGCGTTACGCCGCCTCCGGAATTGATCTCGACGAATTTCGACACCGTCGCACTCATACTGGCCGTGCCGGTCGTCGATTGTGCGAGGGCTGTGGATGCGAGCGCTACGAGTATCGCTATCGCTGTGATGAGCAGCGAAAAGGTCTTGTCGATCTCTTTCATTTTCTCTCCAACTCAAAGGTGTGCCGCCGCCCGTTCTGGGGGGGATCGAACGGCGACACGTGCCGAAAAAGGCCAGAAGGCCCAAAGGTTTACGGTGCAGTGACCGTGAAGGTAGCCGTGACCGTGGTCGAGCCTACCTCATAGAACTGCGGCTTGACCGCAAAAACGGCGGGCACCGTCAAGCCGTTCGTGTTGCTGCGGGGAACAGCGTTAAGAATGAACGAACCGTTCAGTGCCGTTGTCGCGGATGAGAATGCACCCAGATTCGATCGGGTGGCAGTGAATTCGTAGCGTCCGCTCGTTGCGTTGACGCCGCCATTTGCGGCAAGTGTCGGATCGCCCGAGGTCGCGTTGGTGTCGGTGCCGGTCGTGTTGACGCCGACGCCGCTCCGGCTGACCGCTCCGAGGCCGAAGCCTACGTCGCTGGCGGTGATGCGGTTCGCGGTCGTACCCGAGCTTGTTACAGTTGCAGCGAGTGACATTACATATGCGGAGTTGCTGCGAAGCTTGAGCGGCACGGAAGCCGTAACGAAGCTCGACGTATTGCTGGGGCCGAGTTCACCGAGATTGACAACGACTGCGAGTGGGGTATTAACGGTACCGTCGGTCGTGACGCCTCCGCCGGAATTGCCGCTTAGCGTGACAGCTCCGCCAGAATTGATCTCGACGAATTTAGAAACGGTACCACTCAGATTTACAGTGCCGGTCGTCGTCTGAGCATTCGCTCCGGCTACGATCAGCGCCGAGAAAACGACCGCTTTGATGGTCACTTTGAGGGTCTTGAACATGGTCTAAAATTGAACTCCTATAAGGTGATGTGCTGAAAGTCACGTATATCCCTCAAACTTGGGGGCGATCGCCCTGGAGGGAAGTTATTGAGCTCAAAACCGACGGGCCTTCAGTCCAAAGACTTCTTCCGCTAAAAAATGCAAAACAGAGGCGGTCTTCTTGGGGATACGCGTGGGCAGGTATAGTGCTCAAAAAGCTGGCACTAGCGTAATCTTATGAAAAGAAGGAAGAAATGTCAACAAGTTTGTTAAAGTTTTAACGCTGGATGCCGATAAGAATAGTTTTTCCATTCCGAGGCGACCCTCATATTTATCGCGAATGACCTTTTCACGATCGAGTGCTATCATCGTGAAAGCGAGGAATACTATGAAATTACCGGGTGGATTTGATCTGCAGTCTATGATGCAGCAGGCCCAGCAGATGCAGGAACAAATGGGCCGTCAGATGAAGGAAATGGTCGTCGAGGCCGGGGCTGGAGGCGGCGCTGTTACCGTCAAGATGCGAGGCGACTTTGAGGTGCTCGAACTCACGATCTCGCCCGATCTGATCAAGGACGGCGATGTCGAAATGATCCAGGACCTGACCGTCGCTGCCCTAAACGAAGCCCGCCGCAAGGTCGAGGAATCGCTAAAAGGCAAACTCGGCGGAATGCTGCCTCCGGGATTGATGTAGTGAAGAGTTGAAAGCTAAAAACTAAAGATGCAGGATCGCAACACTTTTAACTTTTAGCTTCTAACTTTAACTGGATATGTTGGACTACTCAGAGCCGGTCGCCAAGCTCATCGACGAATTCAAGCGGTTGCCGGGCATCGGCCACAAATCGGCTCAGCGGCTCGCGTTTTATATTCTTCGGCGTCCGCAGGCTGAGGTCGACGGTTTTGCACAGTCGCTGCTCGAGGTGAAGCAGAAGATCGTATTCTGCTCGTCCTGCAACAACCTTACGGACGTCGATCCGTGCCTATATTGCGGTAACCCGAAACGCGACCGCTCGATCATCTGCATCATTGAGGAACCGTACAACCTCGTCGCCGTCGAAAAAACGCGTTCGTTCAAGGGTTTGTATCACGTCCTCCACGGCACCCTGTCACCGATCCGGGGGATCGGGCCTGATGAGTTGATGCTCTCCAATCTTTTCCCACGCCTGAGGCCGGAGAACAACGAAGGCATCGAGATCCGCGAGATAATCGTAGCTACGAATCCAACCACCGAGGGCGAAGCCACAGCCAACTACATTGCGCGCCTGCTAAAACCGCTCGGGGTCATGGTCACTCGAATTGCGATGGGAATGCCCGTCGGCTCTGATCTGGAATTCGTCGACGAGGTGACGATGGACCGAGCCCTCGCCAATCGTCACGCAATATAAGTAAAGGCCCAAAGCCTTACGACTTTGGACCTCTCAAAGAAACGAAATTTAGCTTTAGAATCTGACAGTCTGCTCTTCGACATCCGAAGCGCTTCGCGAGACGCGCCACTCGTCCTCGGTATCGTAAAAATTCACGTCAAAGCTTAAAAGCGACCTTGCCGGAATACCGTCAAAATCGTTCGGAGCATCCTCGAATTTTGCGATCGTGCCGACGCCGATCACCTCCGTGCCAACCTCTCTGACGAGTTCGATCGTCTCGCGAATGGCATTTCCCGAACGGTTGATGTCATCGACGATGATCGCCGGATACACTTCGTAATCCGACATGTACTGGCGAAACTGTCGCTTTCCGTCCTCCTTCTCAGCCCAGTAGATCTGATCGGCGCTTAGAGCTTCACGAACACCAAAAGCGACCGGAATTCCTCCAGGACTCGGGCTGATGATCGAGATACGCGGGAGGCGGCTGGCGATCGAGCGTTCCTTTCGGAAAAGGCGGCTGAGTCCGACCGAGAGGATCCGCGCGTTGTCATAAAACCTGAAGGCCAGAGGCATCTGAAAGTAATGCGACGCGTGCTTGCCATTTGGATAGATGAAATGGCCTTTGCGGTAAGCGCCGGTCTTTGTGAGTATTTCCATCACCGCTTCGGGCGGTGGAACGAGGTCGACCATAGAAGTTGCTCCAGTTAACATAAAGCGAAATTATACATTGGGGCGCATCGCCGCGCCAATCTATTCGTTCTCATCCCAGCCAAGGGCCCTTCGAACAAGAAACTGCTGATCGAGGCTCATTTCAGCGGGGATCGTCTCCGCGGTAAACCAGCCGAAACTCAGTATCTCCTTGCTCGCGATCTTGGGCTCTCCGACGCTTTTCGCCGTGAAGATGATCTCGATGTGCCGCCTAAGCGTTCGCGCTCGATAGATGGTGATGTCGCGCAGCTCGAGGCCGGTCTCTTCGCGGATCTCACGACGAAATGCCGCCTCCGGCTGCTCGCCGCGTTCGAGAAAGCCGCCCGGCACGCCCCAGCCCGAAACTGGCCGCAACAGGTGTTCGAGCAGCAGCACTTCACCGGCGTCGTTGGTGATCACGCCCGCCGCCGAGACGGTGAATTTGGTTTGCACGCTTCGCGAGACGAAGATACGAGCGTCTCGTGGCATCACTTTCCAGAGCTTTCCGGCGAGCGTGTAGATCATTCAGATGAGTTTACGCGAAACACGAAAAAGGGAACAGCCGAAGCCGTTCCCCGGAAATTTGCAGGCGTTTGCAACAACGCTATTGCAGTGTCACGTCGTCGACCCGGAATGTCGTTGTGATCGAACTATCCATCGTCGACCGGAACTGGATCCGAACCGTCTGGCCCTTGTACGCGGCGGCGCTCAGCGTGCGCAGCGTGTAGTTGCCGGCGGTCGTCTTGTTCAGGTTGCTGTATGTGCCGAGCGTAGCGAGCAGAGTGCCCGACGTATTGCGCACCTCGACAAACAACCTATCGTACTGCGTCGTCGTGGTCGTTTCGCTCGACGTCACATTGAGCCAGAAGGTCAATGACCCGGATGCGTTCGACGGTATCGTCACGGTTTGATACGCCTGGCCGCTGACGCTGTTATTCACGCCGAAGTAGATATAGCCGGTGCCACCGTGCGGATAGTTGCCGTTATTTGTGTAGAAATAACCGGTTCCGGATCCGACCCACGGGCTTGCACTGCCCTCAAATCCGCCGTTGACGAGCAGATTGCCGCTCGGTGTCGGCGTCGGGCTCGGAACAACAGTCGGAGTGGGGCTCGGAGCTACGGTAGGCGTTGGGCTCGGAGTCGGCGTGCCGCCGGGGCACGTTCCAACGCCGATCGCACACCAGCCTTGAGCAACGCCGTTATACTCAGCGCTTCCGGAACCGAAAAGATCGGTCGCGGCATTCAGCGTAGCCGTGCGTGCCCCGGCGAAATTGGTGCTCGAGGTCATATAGACCGCAAGCGCGCGGTAAAAGATGCGGGCTGCGTTCGTCGTTCCGATGCCGGTCACCGAAATGCCGCTGACGCGGTTCGTACCGCCGTTGGCGATCAGGTAATAGGCGTGATTCGAAATGCTCGAATTCGTGTGTACACCGCAATAGTCATTCGAGCTCGACGGCGTGCAGCTTCCCGGATACAGGCGGACCGAATAGTGGTCCGGATCGCCATAGGCGTTCGGATTATCCATTCGGCGGAGCGCGTCACCCGAGATCGACGGCGTGTATGCATCCTCACCGATGAGCCACGTATTGGTCGTCGGTGCACCGCCGTCTGCGTACAATTCGACCATCGCTCCGAATATATCGGCCCATGATTCATTCAATGCACCGGATTCACGCGAATAAGTCATATTCGCGGTGCGCTCGATCACGCCGTGCGTCATCTCGTGGCCGCAGATGTCGATCGTCGTCAGCGGCGAGAACGTCGTACCGTTGCCGTCGCCGTAGGACATTCGATTCTGATACCAAAACGCGTTGTTGTAGTTAGAACCAAAGTGTACACGGGACGTAACAAGGCTCACGCCCCCGGTCGCGGAAGTCGTTGTTCCAGGACCGTAGTTACCATCGATCCCGTTGCGGCCGTGAACGCTCTGGTAATAATCGAATGTCTTCGCAGCACCGTAATGAGCATCGACACCGGCACGAGCATTTGTTGCGGTCCAGTTGTCGTCGGCGTCGGTAAAGCGTGATTGAGTGCCGCCGGTTCCGGTCGATGTGTTACCGGTGTTGTTCATATTGAACGTTCCCATACGGCGGGTCAGGTCTTCCATGTAATATGTCGAACCCGACTGACTAGTGCTGATGGTCACCGTGCCGCTGTAGAGCGACGAACCAGTGCCCGTCTGCAGATTGTCGTAGTGCTCGACGACCTCGCCCGTATGTGCGTCGATGAAATAAACGGGCGCGGAAGTGTGTTCCGTACCATCGAGCCGCGGTGTTTCGACACGATACGTCAGGTGATCGCGTTCCTTTCCGCGGAAGATGTACATGGCGACCATCGCCTCGTCGGTCTGTTTGGCCTCTCCATCGTAAGCCGCGTTTGCGGCTCGAACGGCACGGGCCTCGTCCATATCGGGACTCGTTCTGACCGAGATGCCATCTTTGAGGGCGTCGGTCACGTCGGCGAGCGAACCGTCCGCCTTCAGGTGAACGATAGCCTCGCCTTCCCAGACGGGGATGCCGCCAACCTTTTGCTGAACGCGAGTGTGAGCCATTTTTAGCTCATCTATTTCGACGCGTTTTACTTCATATTCGTCAACGATGCCGATCGCGCGTGTTGCCGCACGGTCGCGAAGGACACCGAGGCTGATCTGCTTTGCGAGTTCGAGTTCGTCCTGCGAACCAGAACCAAAGACCGCACGCTGCGCTTCCGTACGATCCGTGAAAGCGCCGAACAAAGCTGCGCCCACTACTGCCAGAGCCAGTAATACAAAGAGTTTCTTCACTGAACTTGTCTCCTCTAAAATGAAAATGATCCGCCTAAGCGGTTGGCAGACGGGCCGTCCCGGAGGGTTGCGACGGGGCTACTGCCTGATCTATTTCAAGATCGGCCCACACAAGAGGTACAGCGGGCCTGGGTTTTCCATCAACGGGGTTTTGACTGCGAAGAGGATAGCACCAGACGCGCTTTTGTCAAAGAGAATTTGAGACAAAAAGCGGCGTTTTGAAAATATTTTTAAACTTTTTTATCAGGCCGTATCAGGACGTGTGTTTAACTCGTTTCGGCACAATATATAGTGGAAAAGTGAGTAGCAACATCGAGATCGCGAAAGATGGTCAACGGGCATCCGGAACGGCGTTTGTGCCGGGCCAGATATACACTTGGACGGAGGTTTCTGCGGTTCATCGCACGCGAAATGGAATTTGTCAGATCGGGGGGCGGCTCGTGTCGCTGTTGACGGATTTCGGACGCATCAATCCGTGCTACCCGGACTTTCACGGCACGAGCCGCGACGTGATCCACTACACCGGCTCAGGCCGTCGAGGGAACCAGAAGCTCGACGCGGCGAATCAGGCTCTGCACGATGCGATCGGCGGAGGCATCGCCGTACCGCTCTTCAACAAGCTTGGAGTTAATCGCTGGGAATTCCTCGGTTACTGGTCGGTCGTCGAAGGGAATTATATTTTTGACGAGAGTGCAGATAGAATGGTGTGGAAATTCACGCTGCAGCGTGAAAACTAGGCTGTCTTGGTTTCATGAGTTTATGACTAGATTCTTAAGGGTAACTTCAGTTTGCTTTGCGGCCTTTGCGATCTTTGTATTTGCCGAGAACGCTCATTCTCAACAAGCTGCGATCGCCGCAGTTGACGAGCCCGAAGCGGCAGCCGAAGCTCGCGGCGGTGCGGCAGCCGGTGCGGGACAGCAAGCCTATTCGTCAAAGAACGTCAAGCCAAAGTCGGGCGGCAATACGAAGAAACCGTCAGCGTCTAGCAAGCGAAAGACATTATCGCCGGCACCGCCTCCTCCGCCTAAAGCTCCACCGAGATATAACGGCCCTGTCCTCGGCGACAAATACACTTTCCTGAACTACGAAGTCGCGTCGGCCGAAAAGCCCTATTACACGCGTGCCGCTAAGGCGAGCGGAGCGAAAGGCCTGGTGCAGGTCGAGGTACTCGTCTCGACCGACGGCTCGGTGCTCACGGCAAAAGCCCGTACCGGAAATAAAGAACTCTGGCCCGAGGCCGAACGGGCCGCTCTCGCTTCAAAATTCAACCGCCCGATGCTAAACGGACAGCCCGTCCGGGCAACGGGATTTCTCGTCTATCGTTTCGGTCCCGCCGAGCAGGAATGAACAAACGTTATCTCGGCGCCATTGTGACGACCAGATCATAGTCGCCCGCGGTCGCACCTTTGGCCCCGGCGACGCCGATCAGGATACTGTACGGCGAACCGACCGAGATAAATTCGACCTTGCGATTGCCGTCGTCCTTGTTGCTTACGGTACGGCCGCCCCCTAGATTGGCGTAGATCGGATAGCTGGCTTCGCACGAAATAGCGCGCTGCACATTAGGCGGAATAGCTTGGTCCTGCGGCCGAGCGCCTTGACGCAGTGCGTACAGGCTAAGCGCGGCACCGTCCTTTGGTTTTAGCTCGATCTTCATCGAAGTCGCGGCCGGCATCGTCACCCGATAGAGCACGTGATTGCCATTAAACATCTCGAATCGGGTGCCAGGAAAGCACGCGACCTGACTGCTCTCTGCCCACCGAAGCGGTATCTTGTGCCCGCCGGCAATGCTCCCGGTGACCTGCCCGACATTACTATTCGCCGGCAGTGTGAGAGTGGTTACCTTGATCGGCGCATCCCCTTGTCCAAACGCCGCGAAGGCGCACAGCATTACCGCAAAGATCGAAAGTGTAATGTATCTCATAAGCATTAATAATAAGCCAATGTGAGTGGGAGCACAAAAAGACGGTGCATCGGGCGGGAACAAGAGGTGATTAGCGGGCGGGAACGCCTACGATACTAGGTGTTTCTCGATGAGGTCGCAGGCCGTGGTGACGCCGTTCTCACCGCTGATGCGCTCGCCTACTTCCGTTGCTTTCTCGCCATATTCCGGCACTTCGAGCAAGGGACGGATCTCTTCAACAAGGCGTTGCACTGAAAGCTGCGGGACGGGGAACGAACGTGTCACACCGAGTTCTACGCAGCGGCGAGCGTTGTCAGGTTGGTCTTGGCCGTGGGGAACGACGAGCGTCGGACGTCCCGATCTCAGGGCCTGAGCGGTCGTGCCGATACCGCCCTGATGAACGACGACCGACGAACGCGGCATCACGGCGGCGTGCGGTGCGTAGTCGAACGCTGCGATACCGTCAGGCAGGCTTTCGGGCAGGTTTCGGCTGTCGCCTGTTAACAGTATTGCTCGTTTGCCGAGACGCACCGCTGCCTCGATCGCGATCTTGTAAAAATCACTCTCAAGCCAAATTAGTGACGACCCGAGCGTGAAAAGTATCGGTGGATCGCCCGTGGCGAGAAATTCTTCAAGCCCCGCCGGCAGCTCCTGTCCGGCGTCGTTCCGATCGTAGAATGGAAACCCCGTAATGACGGTCTGAGGCGGAAAGTCCGGTTGGTGTGACGCAAAAACCTCGGAGAAAAGCGCAAGAACAAGCGTGGGCGAATGTTGTGCGTCAAAAATGGGATTTGCTCCGCGGTCTAGGCCGACCTCTTCGCGCAGAGTCTGCACGGGTTCGGTGAACCACGTCATCGACCACTTTCCGATGTCCGTCAAGGCCTTCCCAATGACGGGATGCAGCTTTACGATCTCGCGCATTACCGGGAACTGCGGTGCTGTCGGCGGATCATAGATCGACGCAAATGCGATCGGGAAGAGCACGGACGAGATCCACTTCACGCCTGTCTTTTCGGCGACGATCGGGGCTGCCAGCGGTACTTGGTGTGAAACAAGTAGATCGGCTCCGCCATCGGCCGTGACGGCTGCGAGCGTATCCTCATAGGTCGCCCACATATGCGGCATCAGAAGCTCACGAAAGATGTAGATCGGCCCAAACAGCGAGTCCGACAGTTCGCGGATCATCCGTTGTGCTTCATCGGACGTCGGATCCGGCAGGTCGGGGCGTACCGGGTAGAAGTCCAGTCCTTCGGCTTCGATCTTTTCGCGGTATATCTCGGAGGTCGCAATGACAGGCTTATGCCCTCGCTGTTTCGACTCGAGCGCAAGTGCCATGTGCGGGTGAACGTCGCCATACGAGCCCCAGGTCGTAAAAACAATTCTTTTGCTGCCGCGCTCCTCGGCCCGGCCGTTCATTTCTTTTGGCCAAGGTCGGATGCTCGTTTGTATGCCGCGTAAACTGCTTTGGACAGCACGGTTCGCAGCGAGCCTTTCTCCATCTGGTAGATGGCTTCGGCAGAGGTTCCGCCGGGGGAAGTGACCATGTTGCGGAGTTCGGCGGGATGAAGGTGCGATTCCATCGCAAATTTGACCGAACCGAGTATCGTTTCCTGAACCAGTTCCTTGGCCATGTCACGCGAGAATCCCATGTGCACGCCAGCGTCGGTGAGAGCTTCCATCACCATGAAGATGTAGGTCGGGCCTGTGGCTGAGAGCGAGGTCGCCATATCGATCATGTTCTCGGTCTCGACGAAAAGCTCTTTGCCGAGTGCAGACAACATGGCCCGGATGCGTTCTTTCTCTTCATTTGTCACCGCGACGGTGCACGTCCACGCGGTGATCCCGGAGCCGATCTGCGATGGAGTATTCGGCATTGCGCGAACTATCTTCGCCGTGCCGAGCCGCTCGGCCAGATACTCGATGGTGGCTCCCGCGACGACCGATATCACCAGTTGATCAGGATGAAGCACGCCCGATAGATCGTTCAGGACCTGTTCGAGCCTCTGAGGCTTTACACAAAGCACGACGGCTGAATTCTCGCGGCCCTGCACCTCTTCGGCGGCAGCCTGGTTATCGAGATAGGTGGCGATCTCGTACTTGTCGGCAAGCTCAGTTCGGCGGTTCTGTCGCGGATGGCTCGCCGAGATATTGTCGGGGTGGACCAGCTTTTTGCGGAGCAGCCCGGCGATCATCGCTTCGCCCATCACGCCCGTTCCGATAAAGGCCAGATGCATATCTTTCAGATCATTTGCCATAATTGTCCTCAGCTTATTTTAGAACGATTTTGAGGCAAGATGTTAACGATCCGAGAAGCGACTGAGAGTGACCACGCCACCGTTTGGCAGATAATCAAGACGGTGATCGCAGGCGGCGATACGTACGTTTTTGCACCTGATGCGTCTGAGGAAGAGATGCTGCCGTACTGGTTCTCGCCCGAGAAATACAACTATGTCGCCGAACTCGACGGCAAGATCGTTGCGACATTTTGGCTCAAGGCAAATCAGCCCGGCCTCGGCAAACACGTCGGCAACGCCGCCTACATGGTCTCGCCCGAAGCGCGAGGCCACGGCGTCGGCAAAAAGATCGGCCTGTGGTCAATCGACGAGGCAAAACGGCTTGGCTTCGAAGCAATGCAGTTCAACTTTGTTGTCAAGTCGAACACAACCGCGGTAAAGCTCTGGAAGGATATCGGTTTCGAGATCATCGGCGAGATCCCCGATGCTATGTATCACAGCAAGACCGGGCTGACCAACGCACTTATCATGTACCGTAAGTTATAATTACGGTTTTTATCATGACGATTGAAGAACAACTCCAATTCCTGAGCAAAGGCACAGTCGATGTGATCCGCGGCGAAGATCTTAAGGCTAAGCTCGCGCGAAGTGCCAAGACCGGCAAGCCGTTGCGAATCAAGCTCGGGCTCGACCCGACGGCTCCGGATATCCACGTCGGGCACACCGTCGTTATTAGAAAGCTAAAGGCGTTTCAGGACCTTGGGCATACGGTGATCTTCCTGATCGGCGATTTTACGGGAATGATCGGCGACCCGTCGGGTAAGAACGTCACGCGTCCGCCCCTATCCCGAGAGGAAGTCAACGCTAATGCCGAAACTTACAAGCGGCAGATGTTCAAACTGCTCGATCCGGATAAGACCGAGCTTCGGTTCAACGGCGAATGGATGGACAAATTCGGGGCTGCTGATTTTATTAAGCTCTGTGCGAAGACCACCGTCAAGCAGATCCTCGAACGCGACGATTTTACAAAGCGGCTCAACGAAGAAAAGCCGATCTCGCTTCACGAGCTTCTTTATCCGCTAGTTCAGGGCTATGACTCGGTAGCTCTGAACGCCGATGTCGAACTCGGCGGCACCGATCAGAAATTCAACCTTCTGATGGGCCGCAACCTGCAGCGTGAATACGATCAGGAACCGCAGGTCATCATCACAACGCCGCTGCTCGAAGGCCTAGACGGCGTCAACAAGATGTCGAAATCGCTGAACAACTATATCGGCATCGACGAGCCTGCGAACGAGATGTTTGGCAAAGTGATGTCGATCTCGGACGAGCTGATGTGGCGTTATTATGAGCTGCTGACCGATCTAACGCCAGCCGAGTTGGTCCAACGGCGCGCTCAATGCGATTCGGGCGAGGTCAATCCGCGAAACGCCAAAGTCGCTCTTGCAAAGCTGATCATCCAGGATTTTCATTCCGCGACGGAGGCCCAACAAGCCGAGGACGAATTCAACCGACGCTTCGTTCAAAAGGAAGTTCCAGATGAGGTCGAAGAGCAGACTATTGCGGCCGGGCCGCACAATCTGGCCCAACTCCTCGCTGATACCGGACTCGCCGCATCGAAAGGTGAGGCCCGCCGGCTGATCGATCAGGGAGGCGTGCGTATCAACGGCGAAAAAGCTACGGCGGCGAATGCCGAGCTTGAGATACCGGCGGACGGTCTGCTGATTCAGGTCGGCAAGCGCAAATTTTTACGGCTGTTACCTGAATAAGGCGATATCCGAACACTGAGTTCGCCGCCGTTTTTCTTTCGGCTCTCCGTGTTCTCAGTGGTCTCTGTGGCTAGCGGAACATTGTAATTGCGCATTTGGCGCTATATAATCCGACACACCCTGATGGAAGAGACAGCAACACGACGCGGAAGACTCGCTGAACGCATCAACGCCTTTGTTGCGCAGGAGAAGCCCATTCGCTCGCTGGCCGAATCGTGGTCGCGGCGTGCTCGGCTTGCTCTCGACGAGGCGAACAGCCTTTCGCTTGAACGTGTCGAGGTATCGCTCAAGCGTCTGCCGCCTAAGCTCGACGGGTTTCGCATCATTCATCTTTCCGATACGCATCACAGTCCGTTCACCGGCCTTCGCCTGATCGAACGCGTGGTCAAGATCACCAATCGGCTCAAACCCGACGTCGTATTTCTCACTGGCGATTATGTTTCTCACGAGACGGAATACATTGAGCCGGTCGCGTCTGTGCTCGGACGCCTGAGGTCAAAATACGGCACATACGCGTGTCTCGGCAATCACGATCACTGGACCGATGCCGAGGTCGTCACGCACCTGTTCCGCGGCGAGGGCATAAAGATGCTTGTCAACGAAGGCCTCCGATTCGAGGCTGAAGGAGCTTCGTTCTGGCTCGCTGGCGTCGACGATTACATGGTAGGGAAGACGGATGTTCCGGCATCGCTTCACGGCTCCTTCCCGGACGAGATGAAGGTGCTGCTCGCTCATAATCCAGTGATCTTTCGTGATGCTGTGCGTGCCGGAGTCGATCTGACGCTGAGCGGACATACTCACGGAGGCCAGGTAAAGCTTCGGCCTGAAGAGAAACGCCTGCTTGGCAGACGTCGTCTCAAAGCTGGGCTCCACGCTCGCCGTGATTCGCAGATCTACATCACACGAGGCATCGGCACCGTCGTCGTTCCCATTAGATATCAGTGCCCGCCCGAGATCACGATGCTGGAGTTGAAGAAGAAGACTTGATGAGCCCGCCGCGAGTTTTCGGCGACTCGCGATCCCAATGACAAAAGTTTCGACCAAGGTCCTGACCCTCGCAAACATTCTCACGTTCCTAAGAATCGGTTTGATACCCGTGTTCGCGACGCTCCTTGTGTACGATCGCGAAGGGCTCGCTCTCGCAGTATTTACGATCGCCGGCGTCTCGGACGGAGTCGACGGCTTTCTTGCACGACGACTCGGTCAGGAAAGCGAACTCGGCCAGGTGATCGATCCGATCGCCGACAAACTGCTGATGACGACGGCGTTTGTCATGCTGACGCTGCCCGGCGTGATCGGTACAGGCAAGCCGCATCTTCCAGTTCCATTTTGGGTGACGGCGTGCGTCATCGGCCGCGACATCGCCATCGTGACCATTGCGGGTGCAATAAACGTGATGACGGGTTTCAGCGGATTCAAGCCGTCGTGGTGGGGCAAAGCCAGTACGTTCGTCCAGGTCATCGGCGTGATCGTCATCATGGTGGCACTTGTCTTTCCGATGAATAACGGCCTTTTCCTGCCGACGACTTACGCGATAATTGCCATCTTCGCCGTCGTCTCTGGCACTCACTATATCTTCCACGTCGCTCGCTTGATGCGTGAAGACGACGAGGATAAACCCGCCGAACCCGCTGCATAGACGCTTGCCCAATGTTGCATGAAGATTAAATGAAAGGGGCATTTCTCTTGGGGTTAAGCGGTTTCTCGTGTATACTTCGCTCATTCAAGTGACTAAAAGCGACCGCACCAACGCCCTTGCCGAATCCTATGGCCTGACTGTCGAAACGGCTCCCGTTCCCGGCCACGAACCCGTCGTCCGCGTCTATCGCGGTGCAAAACTCGTCTTTGTCGGCACGAATGATGCCGTAAAGGAATTCCTCACCAACTACCAGCATCCCGGCAACCCACGCAGCACAAAACCAGACGATAGCTATAACGAATAGCTCGTCTTAACGTAGACGAATCGAGAGAAGGAAACCTAAAAGATCTCTTTGGGTCTTTACGGAAGAGGCTCTTGACCAAAGGCCGCCCATTCTTCTTTCGCGGGGCCATAGATGCCAGGTACGCGAAGGCCGGCCTGGCGCATGAGGACGGTCATTTGACCGCGATGATGTGCCTGATGAGCGATGAGATAGAAGAGCGTCATGCCGCGAGACCAGGTCTCGCCGTACATGTCGTCCTCGATGAGGAGAGTTTCGTCAGTCCAGTTCTTCAAGACCTCTTCGCCGACCGATCTGCCGCCAATACCGTAGATACGGGCGATCTCGGCGGCCGAGTCCGGACACGGCGAATCGGGTGCAGGGGCGTCGATCGTAAGCCCAACGAGTCCGAGCATTTCGTGAAGCGTTACCGCCAGATGCCAGCCCAAAAAGCCCAGCGTGCGGCCGTCTTCGGTTACCTTTTGGCCTAGAGAGGCGTCGGTGAGGTTGAGCAGCACCTTGCCCGTCATCTCGGCCTCGTAATCCCAAACGGTGCGGAAATCTTCAAGTTTTCGAAACATTATTCTGTCTTACCTGCAGTTGATGTTGTCCGATCAAACGATGAAAATGGGGCGACGCCCGTATAAACAAAGACGTTCTCGCGAAAATCGGCCGGCTTGATCTCGTTCTTGAGCATTGGGCCGTTGGGCCTGAGGCGGCTCAGGATCGGTTCGAAATTCTTCTCAACAGCTTTGAGTTGCGCCTCGTCCGCAAACCGCGTGATCAGGATGATATCGAAGGCCTTATCCTTGTCAGAACTCGCCTCGACGATCTCGAAAGAGTGAATCAAGCCATCTTTCAGAGCCGCTTCGCGATACACCTTCCAGTTATTCTCGTAATAATACATCGCCTCGTCACGGCGACCATTCTTAACCTTGACGAAATCCATGACAACGCGAATATCAGCGGTCGGAGACTTAAGAGACTTGTCTATCTCCTGGATCAGGAGGTCCGTCTTGAACTTGCCGGACTTCTGATAGGAGAGCTTGCCGTCGCTGCCGTAGATAACGGTCATCGGCAGGCTGCCGCTCCAGTCTTTGTTGACGAGGGCGATGGCTGCGCTTTCGTCGGTCGTGCGAAGGAGGTACGCAGGCATGGTCGCGTTGACGCTCTTCAGGAACTTCGGCACGAGAGTGTCGATGTCCTCGACATCGTCGAGCGAGACGGTGATCACGTCGAGCTTGCCCTTATAGGTCGCGTCGATCTTGACGAGATCTGGAAACTCTTCACGACACGGATCACACCAGGTCGCCCAGAAGTTGATCAGCAACGGGCGGCCTTTGGGCACGAGCAAGCCTTTCAGGCCGTCGATGTCGATCTGAGTGATCTTCGGGCCGGCGGTAGTTTCCGCAGCGGGAGATTTGCCCGCCGTTTTCGGTTGAGCCCCCGCGAAACCACTGAAAATAATGGCGAAAACGGCGCAGACCGCCGCTTTCGCCAGATACTTAATAAGCATCGTTACTACCTCAGGCGGCTGACCTTATTCAGCCTTTGCCCTCTTGATCGTGCAGCCAAAAGCATTCGCACGCGTACGCTCGATCTTCTTGCCAGTGAGGAATGCGTCAAACGCCGTGCGGAGGTACATATCGGTGATCGCTTTGCCAGAGCGGTCGTTGTCGATAGCACCGTGATATTGCAGCACGTTCTTTCCGTCGACAAAGTAAACCTCAGGAGTGACCGTGGCACCGAGTTTGTCGGCGAGAACATTGCCCTTATCGATCAGCATCGGGAACTTTGGGAAATTCTGCTCGGCGTCCGACTTGACCCATGCGAGGTCTTCGGTCGAATTCGAGTTGATGCCGATGAACGTGATGCCCTTTGCCTGATAATCTGCGGCCACGGCGTTGATACGCTCGATATAGGCTTTGACCACGGGACACTGAGCCGAAAGGAAAACCACAACGGCGCCGTTCTTGCCCTTGAGGCTGTTCAGGCTGTGCGTCTTGCCATCGATGCCCGGCAGCGAAAAGTCGTCCATCGTCGCGCCGATCTCAATTCCCCCCCGGGCGCTAGCCGTTACAGCCAACGCTACGAGAAGCGTAAACATGAATAGAACCTTTTTCATAGAAATCGTCCTCCGAGAATAGTGTTTTGTATTCGACAATTATAGCAATCGCTTGATCGCAAAGAAAACCGCTTTACCTAAAAGATACGAGCGAAACTCACTTCCGGTTTCACGGGCAGAATACTTTTTGATGCCTAGAACGCCTGTTACGTCTATACTGTCTAGGTAAATATTTTATTCTCGACCGGAAGTATCGACGTGCTGACCAGCGGTGACACCGTTTCCCACTACAAGATCATTTCCCGCCTAGGAGCCGGCGGAATGGGTGAAGTGTACCTTGCCGAAGACACAAAGCTTGGCCGAAATGTCGCGCTTAAGGTAATGCTCCCCGAGATGACGAAAGATGGCGGACGGATCGACCGTTTCGTTCGCGAAGCCCGTGCAGCGTCTGCGCTCAATCACCCTAACATCCTGACAGTATTTGAGATTGGCGAATTTGGCGATTCACAATATCTTTCGACTGAGTTCATCAGCGGCGAAACGCTCGGCGAGCGAATGCGCCGTGGGCCGGTTCCGGTCGACGAATCGTTGCGAATACTTCTGCAGATCACCGCTGCTCTGAGCGCGGCTCATTCAGTCGGGATCATTCACCGTGACATCAAACCCGAGAACATAATGATCCGCGAAGACGGTGTCGTTAAAGTTCTTGATTTTGGACTCGCGAAACTTTCGCCTCTTTCCGCCGCAAGTATCCAGACGACGCTGCGGCACATCACAACAGAGCCGGGAGTCATCGTCGGCACGATCGCCTATATGTCGCCGGAACAGGCCCGTGGGCGCGCGGTCGATCAACGAAGCGATATATTCAGTCTCGGCATCGTGATGTTCGAGCTATTTGCGGGCGCCAGGCCTTTTCGCGGCGAGAATCAGCTCGACGTAGTCAGTTCGATACTAAAGGACGAACCGCCGGTGCTCCGTGAAATATCGCCCGATCTGCCGCGAGATCTCGAACGTATCGTCACGAAAGCTCTTCGAAAAGATCTCGAACATCGCTATCAAAACGTCAAGGATCTGCACATCGATCTCGAAGACCTCGCCGAGGAAGTAAAGTCCGGGTCGAAACGGCCGCGAAAGAAAGAACACACGGTCGAACGTCCTGTACAGCGAACGGAACCCAGCGCTCTACGGTCAGCCTTTACAACGGGCCTATCGAAAACTCGTCGCTTTACGCTGCTGCACGCCATAATTTTTGCGGCACTTGCCTCGGCTGTGATCGGTGGCGTCATCTATTTCCGGCCCTCCCCGGATCCGGACACTGTTTCCGCCAACGTCAAGGTAAATGAATTTGCATCGTGGAATAGCGCTCCGAACGAACTCTTTGTCGAAGCCAGTTTTTCGCCGAACGCAAATCTGATCGCATTTTCGTCGACACGCTCGGGCAATAAAGCGATATGGGTGTCGCAAACGAACTCGAGCGAAGCGATCAAGGTCACAAATGATGGCGGCGAAAATCGAAATCCGATATGGTCGCCAAAAGGAGAAGAGATAGCGTTTTTATCGTTGCGAACCTCTCCAGACGGAAAGAACGAACACGGACTTTGGCGAGTTTCGGCGCTCGGCGGCCAATCCCGCTCGATAGCAAGGGTACAGATGGGCGGCGTCTTTCTCAGACGTTGGACAGCCTCTGGCAAGATCTTCTACCAAGCAGGAAGCGAACTGCATTACATAGATTCTGCGACTGGCCGCTCGGAAAAGGTTGTCGACCTCACCGATGTGAAGCCGATCTGGATCGATACCTCGCCCGATGAAAAGACGATCGCATACGCCGTCAGAGAAGATGGCTCTTGGCGAATATTAACGTCCGAGAATGGGGGCTCGCCCGTCGAGGCTGCAAGCGGAAAAGGTCAGATAGCCTCGACGATCGCGTGGCTTCCAGATCGGAAAACCTTTTTCTTCTCGAGTGAAGCGGCCGGCTCCTGGGCGACATACAGGACCGTTGCTCGTTCATTTGTGAACCAGCGGGTCGTCGCACCCGAATCTCGAAGCTACGTTTCGGACGCGGCTGCTGACGGAAGCTCGCTGATCCTTACTTCTGCGAAGGAAGAATCGAACCTCTGGCGAGTCGACGTTGCAAGCGGGTCTGAAGACCTCATCATACGCGACCTGAATGCGAAAATTTGGCCGTCGATCTCGCCTAGCGGCTCGGAGATCGTTTTTCAATCGATCAAGAACCTTGTTGAGGGCGATCGGCTGATGAAGGCTGATCTGGCTACGCTGCCTGTCGTCAGGTCATCGATGCAGGAAGTTCCGACAGTCATTTCAAAAGACGGCTACTTGCCAACCTGGTCGCCCGACGGCCGATCTATAGCGTTTCTAAGAGGAAGCGCCCTGAGATCCGAGCTTGTTGTTCTTAACTCGAGCGGTGGCGGAGAACGGCCCGCTATTCCACTCGGCACTTCAGCGCTCGGATTCTCCTTCACGCCGTATAACGCAACGCAAACGGGCGCATATGACTGGTCTCCTGATGGCTCGCGTATCGCGATGATCATCGAAAAGGATAAGGTCGCTAACGTATGGTCGTACTCCCTGGGTGATGGGTCGCTTACCCAGATCACATCTAACGCGACCAACGAGCAGTTTCAGTGCCCAACGTGGTCCTCAGACGGCAAGTTCATCGCGTTCTCATACCGTGTCCGCGATGCGGAGGGCAATTTTTTTGTCGGCTTCCGCGTAGTCGATGTGGCGACAGGATCTGTCGAGGAAGTTTATAAGGGCTACCGGGCGATCCGTTTGATAGGCTGGGACACGAGCGACACAGGATTGGTCGCCGTAGAGACTAGTAGAGAGCATATTGCATTGCCGCCGGAGACACGGTTGTTCCGCATTGGACGAAAGGATAAAAGCGAAACGACGATCGCGAACTTGAAATCTGCTTACTTTTTCAATATCTTCCTGTCGAAGGACCGGAGACAAGTAGCTTTCGCGGCGCGCGAGAACGAACTCGACGATATATGGCTGGTGCCGGTGTCGGGTGGAACGCCGCGTCGATTGACCTCGACCAAAGACTCAGGCCTGCTTATCTCGCGAATGGCTTGGTTTCCAAACGGCGACTCGATCGCATTCGGAAAACAGACCCGGTTTAGCGTACTGTCACTTGCTACCAACTTTGACCCCTAAGTAGGAGGACTTATGGCACGGAAAACAAAACTCTCATTCTTTCCGATCCTTGTTTCCTTTCTCACCATCGTAGTTATAACTACGACTTCCTGCGGCCCGCCCCACGCGAATAACGCGAATACAGCGGCAAATAAGGCGACCCAGGCGCCTGGGCTTAGGCCTCCATCTTGTGACGCCGGTCAGGATGACAAGATACACGCCGGGCTTTATGCAGGCGCGGTCGACCCTGCGACGGGCGACACGGATCTGAAAGTGCAGAGGGAGACCTTTAACTACTATTCAAAGGACTGCAAGGTCGTCCTTTCGGGATACGTTGCTGACCTCGAGCATTTTAAGAAGCTCTACAACCTAGCCGCGAAACAGGAGGGCGTCACCGCCGTAGATATCTCCGGACTGTATCTGGAACGCGCGAAATATCCTCGTCTACCAGACCCTGAAGGACTTTGTCCGGATGGTTATGAGCTTTGTGGGCAGATCTGCGTTCTAGCCGGCACATGTCAAACGAATCGTAAGGTAGCATCGACGCCCACGCCGAAGCCGTAAAGGAGAAACCTAATGCAGAAATCTCAATCGACAAAGTTGCTCAATCAAGTAGTCTTTATTGCGACGATATCACTGCTTCTCGGCTTGGCTGCGGTCGAGGCATCGGCGCAGGATTGCACGACTACCACTGACGAACAACTTGTAAACACTATACTCGATAAGATCAAGGAAGACAGCGTTCTATCGAAACAGAGTGCTCATATCGTTGTCGGCTCGGTCAACCGATTTGTAAAGCTTCAGGGCTGGACCGATAGCAAGAAGGACTATGACCGGCTTTTCGACCTCGTCGCAAAGGTTCCGTGCGTCGCCGCTATCAACGTGAATCGATTGGAGGAGACGCCGCCGCCCGCAAACAGCCCACTCCGACCTCAACCCGAAGTTGGCTGCGGCCCGGGCATGAAGCCTTGCGGAGACGTTTGCATCCCCGAAGGCGATACCTGCGGCATGCGCACGAAGGGACCCTAGCCGGAACGGAAGATCGAAAACTTTTTAGGCTCGCTGGAATCGGGCGGGCCTTTTCCGCGTTCCTTGCCTCGAGCTTTCTTTCGGCATAAACTCGTTTATGCACGCATAACCTTCGCTTTTGTCTAAAAATGAAATTCTACGACGACATCCTCGGGCTAATCGGCAATACGCCTCTCGTCCGCATCAATAACATAACAAAGCAGTTAAAGATCAAGGCCCCGATCTACGCCAAGATGGAAAGCCTCAACCCCGGCTATTCGGTCAAGGATCGCATCGGGATCTCGATGATCAATTGGGCCGAGAAAGAAGGCGTCTTGAAAAAAGGCGGCACGATCATCGAGGCCACTTCGGGAAATACCGGCATCGGCCTCGCCCTTGTCGCCGCGGCGCGCGGTTACAAATGCATTTTTGTGCTCACTGACAAGGTGTCGATTGAGAAAAATCGCTACCTCAAAGCTCTCGGAGCAGACATCGTTGTTTGTCCTGCAGCCGCCAAGCCGGGAACTCCAGACCACTACGTCGCGACGGCCAAGAGGATCTCGACGCAGACGCCAAATTCGTTCTACCCGGACCAGTACAATCATCCGGCAAATCCGGCGGCCCACTACGCTACCACCGGGCCCGAGATCTGGCGTGATACCGAGGGAAAGATCACGCACTTCGTGTCGAGCATCGGCACGGGCGGCACGATCAGCGGAACGTCGAGGTATCTGAAAGAAATGAATCCGGCGATCAAGGTCATTGGGGCCGATCCGTACGGCTCGATATTTAAGACATACAAGGATTCGGGACACGTTCCCGAACCGACGCCGTACTTGGTCGAAGGCATTGGCCAAGCTCTGCCGACCGGCAACGCCGATCTCAAGCTCGTTGACGAGATCATCAATATCACCGACCGAGAATCATTCGAAATGGCCCGGCAACTTTCACGCCGAGAGGGAATATTCTGCGGAGGCTCGACCGGGACGATATTTGCCGGAGCTTTGCGTGTTGCTAAAGAACTCGACGAAAGCGCCTGTGTCGTCTTTATCGTCTGCGATACCGGCGAGCACTATCTGACCAAGTTCCACTCGGACGAATGGATGAAGGAGAAGCTTCTGCTCGAGCCGCAGCGCATCACCGGCTCACTGATCGCCGAGACCAAGACCGGCGATGCGCCCGGCGAACTTATTTTCGTTTCGCCGGATGAAACCGTTGGCCGCGCACTAGAGTTGATGAACCAAAACAGCATCACGCAGCTTCCGGTTCTCGAAGATAATGTCTCAGTCGGAAGCCTGCGCGAAAGTGGCGTCCTTGGCAAACTGCTCGGTGACCGCGACCTGATAGACGCCAAAGTGAGCGACGTGATGGAGAAGAGCTTTCCGGTACTCGACGCTGACGCCAGCCTCGTCGACATTAAGTCGAAGCTTCAGAAGAGCCACGCTGTTTTGCTCGAAGATTTCAAGAGAATTACTGGTATAATTACGCGAACAGATGTACTAGACATTCAGCGGTAAGGGGTTTGTACTTTCGTACTAAGCGATGAGCGACGAACCGAAAACGAAAAACGGTGATTGGCAGATGCCTGAACCGATCTTCCGAAGCTCGGAAGGCCGCACGCCTAAGTCCGCTCTACACGGCGAAGCCGACGAGATAGATACCGCCGCACCGAATCCCGCTGAAGCCGATACCGATGAGTTTCTTGTCGATGATGGCTCGCCCGAAGAGATAGAAACAGAGTCGCCGAACGCATTCGATGACGATCAGGTCGATTCCGCCGAACCGCCAGATGCATCCGCTGCGGTCCCGCCTCAAGTATACGAAGAGCAGCCTCCCGGCACTTATTCCGCAACCGAACCGCAAAAACAGGCCGGCGGCTGCGCTCAAACGATCTTGATGATCGTTGGTACTATAGCTCTTTCGGTCATCGCTCTGCTGATCGCTCTTGTCTACCTGGGGTTCTTCTACCGACCCTCGGATCACACTTTTTAGCGTCGTCTAAAGCTACGAAAGATGTAATCGGGACCTTCGGGGCTCGGCTACGGATGCGTCATATCTTCAGCAACAACTAGTTCGTCAAATTTCTCAGCGGTCAGGAGTTCCAATTCCACGGCTGACTCTTTAAGCGAAATGCCTTTTTTGTGAGCGTGCTTGGCGATCTTTGCTGCGTTGTCATAACCGATGTGCTGATTAAGCGCAGTGACCAGCATAAGCGAATCGTTGAGATATTCGTCGATCTGTTCACGATTGAGTTCGATGCCAGCGATGCAGTAATCGACAAAGCCGTGACAGGCATCGTGGATCAGCCGGACCGAATGGAGGAAGTTATGTATCATCACGGGCTTGAAGACGTTTAGCTCAAAATTCCCCTGCGAGCCCGCAAAACCGATCGCCGCGTCATTTCCCATCACCTGAACTGCGACCATCGTCATCGCTTCGGACTGCGTCGGGTTTACCTTTCCGGGCATGATCGACGAGCCGGGCTCGTTCTCGGGCAGCGATATTTCACCGATGCCGCAACGCGGGCCGGACGCGAGCCAGCGGATGTCGTTCGCGATCTTCATCAGGCTCGCGGCGAGTGTTTTCAAAGCTCCTGAGGCGAAAACGACCTCGTCGTGAGCAGACAGCGCAGCGAATTTATCGGGATGAGCCTTGAAAGGCAGCCCAGTTAGCTCGGCGATCTTGGCGGCAGCTCGGTCGGCGAATTCGGGATGCGAGTTGAGGCCCGTACCGACAGCCGTGCCGCCGATAGCGAGATCCATCAATCCCGGAAGCACCATTTTTAGGCGATCAATATCGCGGTCGATCAGGTTTGCCCAACCATTGAATTCCTGCGTGACGGTGACCGGCGTCGCATCCTGCAGGTGCGTGCGGCCGAT
>JBGTSR010000022.1:0-38473 GCA_041940165.1 Acidobacteriota bacterium | reverse complement strand
AACTGCATCGGCCAGATCTTGCTTGCACGCCGAATGGGCAAAAAGCGGATCATCGCGGAGACCGGAGCCGGTCAACACGGCGTCGCGACGGCCACGGTCTGCGCTCTTTTCGGGCTCGAATGCGTGGTTTATATGGGCACGGAAGATATGCGGCGTCAAGAGCCTAACGTCTTTCGAATGCGGCTGCTCGGAGCCGAAGTTCGCGGGGTCGAGTCCGGTTCATGTACGCTCAAAGATGCGATCAACGAGGCTCTTCGCGACTGGGTCACCAATGTTGACACGACCTATTATCTGCTCGGCTCGGCGCTCGGGCCGCATCCATATCCGCTGATGGTGCGTGATTTTCAATCGGTGATCGGCCGCGAGGCTCGTGAGCAGATCCTCGAACTCGAAGGTCGTTTACCGGATGTTCTCGTTGCCTGCGTTGGTGGCGGGTCGAACGCGATCGGGCTGTTTCACCCTTTTCTGAATGACGACGTGCGAATGATCGGCGTCGAAGCGGGCGGACGCGGCAGCGATCTCGGCGAACACGCCGCAAGATTTATGTCCGGCGGCGACGTCGGCGTGCTGCAGGGCACCAAAAGCTATTTGCTTCAAGATACGAATGGCCAGATCGCCGCGACGCATTCGGTCTCCGCCGGGCTCGACTACGCCTCGATCGGCCCCGAACACGCATTTCTTCACGACCACAACCGTGTCGAATACGTCTCGGCAAGCGATGAAGAAGCCCTCGCAGCGTTCAAGCGGCTTTCCGAGACCGAAGGCATCATTCCTGCCCTCGAATCAGCGCACGCTGTCGCTCACGCTATCAAGCTCGCGTCCGAGATGAAACGGGACGAGATCATGATCGTCAATCTATCGGGCCGCGGCGACAAAGACCTGAATACAGTGATCGAAATATGTTTGGACGAGCAAAGACCTAAGAGCTAATCAGCTATTGGCTAATGGCTAGATTTCTTCGGATCTAAGTTAATAATGAGCAGGATCACAGAAAAATTCGAAACGCTTCGCTCCGTGGGCCGCAAGGGTTTCGTTCCGTTTGTTACCGCTGGCGATCCCGATCTCGAAGCATCACTCGCGATCTGCCTCAAACTTGCCGAACTCGGTGCGGACGTCATCGAACTCGGCGTGCCGTTCTCTGATCCGATGGCCGACGGGCCGACGATCCAGCGTTCGTCAGAACGGGCACTAAAGCAAAACGTTTCGCTGACCCATGTCATCGACCTCGCCGGGGAATTTCGGACTCGATCGGATGTACCGATCGTTCTTTTCAGCTATTTCAACCCTGTGATGCGATTTGGGATCGACGAATTTTGTGCGGCGGCAGCAAATAGCGGAATTGACGGCTTGCTGCTCACCGACGTGATCGAAAACGAGGCCGCAGAGCTATCGAGCCGTCTCGCCGGTCACGGTATCGATCTGATATCACTCGTTGCTCCGACGACGACCGACGAACGGCTTGCGAAAATTTGCGATCACGCTCGCGGATTTATCTATGCGATCTCGCGGGCAGGTGTGACGGGAGCAAGAAGCGATGTCAGTTCGACAGCCGAGCAACTGGTAGCCCGAACGAGGCGTTTTACCGACCTTCCGGTTGCCGTTGGATTCGGCATCTCAACGGATGAGCAGATCAGCGAGGTATGGCGATACGCTGACGCTGCGGTGGTCGGATCGGCGATAGTAGCCGAGATCGAAAGGCATCCCTTAGATGCGGTCGCGGCGGTCGATCGGTTTGTCGGGCAGCTGCTGCCATAGTTGCAATCGCTCCGCGCGGAGCATATCGTTTTAAGTTTGAGTTGTAAGGAACTGTATTTTCTATGCTTATCGTAATGAAACCGGACGCCTCGGCGTCGGACCTCGAACGCGTTCTTGAGATCATCGAGAAACTCGGTTTCCGCGGACACTCGATGCCTGGCGAAAACCGTACCGCCATCGGCATCACCGGCAACCGCGGGTCGATCGATCCGGCGCATTTTGAGAATTTGCCCGGTGTTGCCGACGCGATCCGCGTTACAAAGCCCTACAAGTTGATCTCGAACGATCTCAAACCCGAACGCTCGGTGATCAAGGTCGGAAATGCGACGATCGGCGGAGACGAACTCGCAATGATCGCGGGCCCTTGCGCTGTCGAAAATCGCGAACTTCTTTTTACCGCGGCCGAAACGGTCGCCGAAAGCGGGGCAAAATTCTTCCGCGGCGGCGCCTATAAGCCCCGAACCTCGCCTTACGCATTCCAGGGTCTTGGTGTTGAAGGCCTTAAAATGCTCGCCGAGGTCCGCGATACCTTCGGCCTCAACATCGTCACCGAAGCGATGGACGAACACGGCGTCGACGCGGTCGAAAAATACGGCGACTGTATCCAGATCGGAGCGCGGAACATGCAGAATTTCTCGCTCCTCCGCTACGTAGGCAAGACTCGCAAGCCCGTCTTGCTAAAACGCGGCCTTTCCGCAACGCTCGACGAACTCCTTCTCGCGGCTGAGTACATTATGGCCGAGGGCAATTACGACGTGATCTTGTGCGAACGCGGCATCCGCACCTTCGCCGATCACGCGCGGAATACGCTCGACCTTTCGATCGTGCCGGCGATCAAACGCCTCAGCCACTTGCCTGTGATCGTCGATCCTTCACATGGTACGGGACATAACTTCATGGTCGCCCCGCTCGCCCGTGCAGGCGTCGCCGTCGGTGCCGACGGCCTGATCATCGAGGTCCATCCACGTCCCGAAGAAGCCCTCTGTGACGGAGCTCAGGCAATGACACCGGAACAGTATCGTGATTTAGCTGGACAGCTCTCAACGTTATTTAGTCTGATGCAAAAGCCTTCATCGCTAAAGAGTGTCGCTGCCGCCAGCGAGCGACTTGAACACGTTCGTTCGCTTACCCGAGACGTCATTCACACCCACGAAAAGACCTTTCGCAAACTCGCCGAATAAATAGACTTACAAACAGAAAAAGATCCGCGACGTTTCCCGAAACGAACGCGGATCTTTTTGTTAACTCCTTCCCGGGCCTTTTGCCTATTTTGCCGGGCGGAGCCTGATGAGGCTGTAGAACTGTATGTAGCAGCTCAACAGCGATGTTATGACGAGGCCGGCCATCGGAACGTACTTCACGGAAGCAGGCAGCAGCGTTCCGGCGCTCAGGCTCAAAACAGATCCGAGGATCATTCCGAGCAGAGCTATCGCCGTACGGCCTGCGATCCAGTTCGAGAAAGTCGGTTTCGTATATCTGGCCGGAAGAAAATACGGCAGGACGAGTACCATGAGCATCGTCGTGCCCATCAGAGCACCATCGAGCGAGAAAAACTGCACTGCACGCCCATATTCTAGAGCCAGAAAAAAGAGCACGAACGTCGTGTCGACGCTGATCATGCCGCCAAATTCGGAAACAGTGTTTTGTCTTCTCACCTGTTGATGCATTTTCCCCTCTGTCCTCTATTTCTTCTTCTGAGTGCCGCTGAACTGCTGATACGCTACGCGGAAAAGCTCCGATAGAGCATTTGCCGTCTCCGGCGTCAGGTTCTTGTCAGCTCGCAGGTGAGCTTCTACAATGTCAGCGGTCGGTTCGTGCGGATAATAAATGACCGGCTCGACGTTGTCGTCGGTATGCTTGGTCATCAGGCGATCGACCGGCATATCGAGCCACTGCGTCAGCCGGGCGATATTGTCTGCGTCGGGCCGTCCCGTTCCATTCTCTATACGCGAAAGCGTCGATGCCGATACGGCGGTCACATCTGCGACGTCCCTCAGGCTAAGCTTGAGCTCTTCCCGGCGTCGCTTGATCGCGCGGCCGAGCTCTGCGGTGTTGATCAAACTGTCGTTATTGAATCCCATAAGATCTTTCTAGTCTCCTCCATGAGTTTTGCGAGTGCCATAAATGCACCTGGCATTTCACGGATAAAACATATCACACGAAATTTTTAATTGCAACACCCAATTTCACGCTTGCAACATTTTTATTTTTCAGGTACAGTGTTTCATGGATGCAACGTGCAGTGACATCACTGCATCCGAAAGACGCGGATTTCTGAGTCGGTCCGGGCAGCACGGACTGGCGAACAGGGGCCAGAAAACGAGAGTTCGACATAGATGCAAATGCTGCCCGCATCTCAAATTGATCGAAATCGGAAACTGGCTTGGCCAAACGAGGAGATAAACGAAATGAAACGCAGCGATCTAAAAGAAACGAAAACGCCTGAGACGGCAACCCTTTTTGAGATCAACGAAGCAGCTGGCAACGTGCTCAATTTTTCATCGACGCTGAAAGAGCTCAGCAAGACGGTCGACTCAAACCTTATCAAGCAAAAGTCGGCTCGCATCGACCGCAACGGCCAGCCGCACAAGGTCGAATATGTTGAGTGGCACACCGTCGCCGACATCCTCGACGAACACGCGGCCGATTGGGGGCATTCGATCAAAGACATCCGTCCGATCGGCGATATCGTCACCGTAACCGTTGCGATCACGATCAACGGCGTCACTCGCGAAGGCATCGGCACCGGCCGTGCCTCGAGCGAGACGGGAATCAAGAAAGCAGAGCACGACGCGCTCAAACGCGCGGCCGTTAAATTCGGCATCGCCCGCGAACTCTACAAGCGTGAGAACACAGCGGACGAACCGGAACCGGAAGATCAGCCGAGTGAGAACACGAGCCGGCCCGAGAGACGCTTCGAAGATTCGATCGCTATGAGCCGCGGCGAGATGCTTACCGCGAAACAGCTCGGCATGATACGTTCGATCGCCCGCGATGTCGAACTCGACGTCGCCCGCGAGTGTGCGAACGTCATGAAATGCGGCGTCACCGAGCTTTCAAAACGCGCCGCGTCGGAATTCATCGATCACCTTCAGCAGCTGCAGCGGGACAATGCCGCGGCGATGCGGCGTGCTAGCTGATCGTAAAAAGTTCGGGCCGCCGTCCGCCATCCATGCTTTTCTCCATGAAGCGCAAATACGAGGATGTCGGTCCGATCTCTCCCACGCTTTCAATTTTCGCCGTCGAGTTTGCATTCACGCGGCGGGTTCGGACAGAATAAGCTGTCCCGAAAATACCCTGACAGGAGGAATTACACATGTCACAGGAAGCGAGTGAAATGGCGGCCCAGGCCGGTCCCGAACACGGCAGTTTTTGCTGGACCGAGATCGCAAGTACCGACGCCGCAAAATGTATGGAGTTCTATAAGAATGTGTTCGGCTGGGAGTTCAAGGTCAGCGACGCGACCGACGGAGCTTTCGCCTATCACGAATTCTCGACCGGCGGAGATTATCCGGCCGGCGGACTCTATGAAATGACGCCGGAAATGTGCGCCGAAGGCGAGAGCCTGCCGCCGCCGCATTTTATGACGTATATAGGTGTCGACGACGTTGACGAGAATGCCAAACAGGCCGAGGCTCTCGGCGGCAAGATCGTTCGTCCGCCGACGGACATTCCGAACACGGGCCGAATGGCCGTCATCGCAGATCCGACGGGAGCGATGTTCGCGACCTTCAAAATGCAGGAATAGGAGAAGATCATGGCTGAATTTGAGATACCGAATCCGGGCGAGGTCTGCTGGCGCGAGCTTCGTACGACCGATATGCAAGTGGGAAACTTTTATTCGCAGCTTTTTGGCTGGCACCTCGAGCAATCCAAGGTCACGGACATGCCGTACCAGGAGATCGTTCTCGGCACCAGCGCCCAGGGCGGAATAATGCCGATGGACGAGAATTGGGGCGAAGTGCCCTCGCACTGGGCAAACTACATCGCCGTCGCAAATGCCGACGAGACAGCGCAGAAGATCACCGACAACGGAGGCTCGGTCCAAGTGCCGCCGTTCGACGCTCCGGGCGTAGGCCGCATGGCAATGGTCGCCGACCCGAGTGGAGCCAACTTTGCGATCATTCAGTTCGTCGCGCCGGAGTAGAGCTAGTTTCGAATTTCGAACTGGTACTTGCGACGAGTGAGAAAACGACGCTAACGAGTCAGAACCGGGAGCGGTAGCGACCGGGTGATCGGAGAAATGTTTTCGGCTGGAGTGAGAAACGTCTCCCACGTTGATCTTTGACAACTAAAAGACACGCCTCAGAAGTGGGAAACAAGCGGGGCAGCGTTGAGTGAGAAACCTCAATGGCGTGATGGCGAGATTTCAACCACCCGCTACCGCAGGTGGTTCTGACCCGGAAGTGGGAAACTCGACTGGTGCGTAAGTGGGAAACTCAGGCTGAAAGCTAATTTGCTAACAGCTAATAGCTGTACTTCTACCTGATAGCTAATCGTTGACAGCTGACAGCTGTACTTCTAACCGGTGGATAATGTGAGAACCAAAATCTGTATTCGTGCATTCGTGGGAAGAGAAAGAGATCTCTGCCACGAATAAGCACGAATGAGCACGAATAAGAGATCGGCTAGCTTTCGCGAATTTTCGCGTGTTTCGCGGGCAGATATTTTGGATCTTTGAAAGTGAGGACACAACGGCTAAGTTCAGCCATGTGTGGGTGGGAACAAACTTTCTCGATTTGAACTATTAATTCTCCGCGTCAGGCTCTCGTTCCCGAGAACGGTAGCGCGTCTGGCACGATCGGGGCTGTGATGGTTCCGCTCATCGAGTCGCCATCGGCCTTGCCGGCGATGGTCAATTCGATCGGCTGGCCCTGCATCTCGGCTACGGCGACAGCATTTATTTTGCTTCCGCTGACGGTGCCGTCCGAGATCTTGCCGTTGCCCATCATCGTTTCGATGCCGCCGGTCACCGAGGTTCCATCCTGCTCGAGTTCGAGCTTTACGGGCACTTGCTGGCCCATCAGGTCGATGGTCAGGCTCCATTTGCCGGCAACGTTCGCCAGTTCTTCCGATCGCGGTGTGAGATATTTCTCGACATCGAGCGGAGCGCCGTCAGTATCGAATATCTCGATCGAATCGGCGTATTCGCGGGCCTGCGGAACGACCTCTTCGGCATCGCCAACGATGGCTATCGCCATCTCGGCGGGCCGGATGTGCTGCTTTGCGACACGAAGGACCTCTTCTGCGGTAACTGCCTCGACGTGCTGCCGATACGTTTGCAGGTAGTCGTCAGGCAGGCCGTAGAGCTGCTGATTTACGATCAGATTCGTGAGCCCTTCCTGCGTCTCGGCCCTGATCGGAAAAACTCCGGTTAGGAAGTTCTTTGCGTCTCGCAGTTCGTCTTCGCCGACCAGTTCTTCGCGTATGCGGCCGAGTTCGTAGAAGAATTCCTTGAGCGAGTCGCCCGTGACGGCTGTCCTGACCTCTGCGGTCGCTTCGATATCGCCGGCCAGGCGTTTGGCTTCGACACGCGTGTAGGCTCCGTACGTGTAGCCCTTTTCCTCGCGAAGGTTCATAAAGACACGCGACGACGCCCCGGCACCAAGCACCTGATTCATCACAAGCACCGGAAAGAAATCGGGGTCGGTACGTTTGATCGCCAGATTGCTCAGGATGATGTTCGACTGAGCGGAACCGGGCCTGTCAACGATCGTGATCGAGCGGGAAGAACGCTTTGGGATCTCGGCAAAGTGGTGGTCTCGTCTCTCGCGAGGCTCCCAATCGCCAAAGAGTTCCTTCACCTGCTCGACAAATTTAGCGGACTCGACGTCACCAACTGCGATCAGCAAAGCGTTATTCGGCACCAGCGTGGCCGCGTGGAATTTCCTGAGCGTATCGCGGTCGATCTTTTCGATATCGGCAGCTTTTGGAGATACGACGCCGTAAGGATGCGATCCGTAGATCAGCCGAGCGGCCTGTTCGTTGGCAAGAAATCCCGGCTGCGAACGTTGGAATTTGAGATGTTCGACAGTATTCCGCCGGTAGAGATCGAGTTCGTTCTCGGGGAATTCGGGCCGCAGAACGACCTCGGCGAGCAGATGCAGTATTTCGGAGTTGTAGAGCGACAAGGCCGAAGCCGCAACGACCGTAAAATCGTCAGACACGCTTGCCGAAACGCTCGCACCAAGCCGTTCGATCTTTTCGGCCAATTGGCGGCTCGTGTAGTTCTCGGTACCTTCGGTCAGCATCGCTCCCATCGCCGACGACAGGCCGGTCCAACCGTCCGGATCGTGGATATCGCCGGACAAGAACGCCAGCCGATAGCTGACCAGGGGAAGTCGCTCATTCTCGACGACCACGATCTTGAGGCCGTTTTCGAGAGTCGTCTCGAACGGTTTCTGAATGTCGAACGCAGCCGGCTCAAGCGGCTCAGGAGGCGTTCTTCTCATCTCTGGCTTCATAATTTACTAACCCTTCCCTGCCGGAACGATGTCGAGCAGCGAGCGATTGTTCGTATTCAAAAATGTGCCGACCGCATGACGGATCTGTTCACCCGTGACCGAGAGCAAAGCTTCCAGCTCGGAATTGATCAGCCTCGGATCGCCGTCATACAGGGCAAATTCGGCGATCTGCTGGGCTCGCGACATCGACGACTGCCGCATACGGACAAAGTCGTTGATCAGCTGATTCTCGATCTTTTCCATCTCTTCGGCTGTTGGGCCGTGTGCCGAAAGGTCATGGATCTCCTGCATGATCGTCTCGCGGATCTTGCTCAGGTCCTTTTCCGGCTTTGGGATCGCTCCGATAAAGATGCTCGACGGCCCACGGCGTTCGTCGGTAAATCCGAAGAGCTGAATGACAGATTCCTCACCCTTGACCAGCTTTTGATAAAGCCTCGAACTGTCGCCGTCGTAAAGCACTTTTCCGGCAAGGTACAGAGCGTTAAACTCGGGCGATCGCCGCGGCGGTATCTTCCAGCCGATCAGGAATGCCGGGAACGGAGCGAGTTTATCTTCCCACTCGCGGTAATTTGCGGCGACCTCGACCGGTTCGGCCACGTCGAGTTCCGGCGGCAAAGGCTGCGACGGAATATCGCCAAAATACGTCTCGACAAGCTCTTTGGCGGTCGGAACGTCGAATGACCCCGAAAGTACAAGCACGGCGTTATTCGGCGCGTAATAAATGCGGAAAAATTCGGTAACATCCTCGACCGTCGCCGCATCGAGATGGTCCATCGAACCGATCGTCGAGTGCGAGTTCGCAAAATTGCGATAGATCATCTCGTTGATCAGGTCGAATATCTGGCCGTAAGGCTGATTGTCGTACCGGAGCCGTTTTTCTTCCTTGACGGCCTCGCGCTGATTATCGAGATTCTCCTGCGTCACCGCGAGTGACCGCATCCGGTCGGACTCAAGCCACAGTCCGAGCGGCAGTTGGCTTGCTGGCAACGTCTCGTAATAGTTGGTACGTTCGCTCGACGTCGTGCCGTTCATCGTACCGCCGGCTTTCATGATGTACTGGAAATGTCCGGCTTTGGGCACGTTTTCCGAACCCTGGAACATCATGTGCTCGAATAGGTGGGCAAAGCCCGTACGGTCATCGCGTTCGTTGCGCGATCCGACGTCGTAATACACAGCGATCGACACGACCGGTATGGCATTGTCCGGATTAAGTACGACTCGCAGTCCGTTTTCGAGCTTAAATTCTTCGATCTCAAGTGGAGGTAGAGTAAACCTGTCAGACATAAGGCGTTTTATAGCAAACGGCGTCGCGATCCCGGGGTCTGAGTGCTTCGCCCAATATTTTTATCAGAACATTTTGGGTATCAAATTGCAACGTAGACGGTACCGGCGTCGATCGTCGTTTTTCTCTGGAAATATCAGTGGTTTCGATGTATAAATCAGCAAACAAAACTGTAAACCGGTGGCTTTGGGTGCCGCCTTAGCCGCCGGTCTTTTTTCGTTAGCTGCAACAGGTCGTAAGACCCGCATACCTAACGATCGTAGTGTTCGTTCGTCTTGAGATCTATGTCGTACTCCGGCCGCCTGCTATTCCTGTTGCTTATACTATCTGCCGCGTCGGCCGCAAACGCACAACCGTCAACTAAGCTCGAACCGCCGGACCCGTTCTTGATTTCCAACGGAACGTCGTTTTCTGCTTCGGGCAGCGACCCGACCCGTCCGGCGTACCTCAACAAGCCGTCGCGGATCGCCGCCGAGCTTCGTGAGGCTCAGCAGCTGATCGCCACCCAGCACATCACGGGGACGCGACAGCCCGACCTCGTCAAGAATGCTCTCGACGGAATGCTCAAGGCCCTCGATCCGCACTCGAATTTCTACGACGCTACCGAGTGGCGTGAGCTGATGGATGAGCAGGACAGCGGCTACACGGGTATCGGGGCGACGATCGGCAGCTTTAGCCGAGGCGGAAGTCGCGACACGTATGTGCTGTCGACGTTTGCCGGATCGCCGGCGGCTCGTGCCGGATTGAAGTTCGGCGACCGGATCGTTGCGATCAATGGCGAAAAGATGTCCGAACGCGACCCTGACGACGTGCGGGATCGGATACGTGGAGCGAATGGATCGGCGTTTCAGTTAACCATCGAGCGGTCAGCTTCAGGCCGCGTCGAGACAATAGATATTCGCCGCGGCAGGGTCTCGCAACCCTCGATCCCGGACTCATATATCCTACGTCCGGGCGTTGGCTACATCGCCCTCACGGAAGGTTTTAACTACACGACCGCCGAAGAATTCGACCGTGCGATGCGTGAGCTAAAACGGGCCGGCATGACCTCGCTCGTTCTCGATCTGCGTGGCAATGGCGGCGGGCTGGTCGACCAGGCCGTAAAGGTAGCTGAGCGATTCTTGCCGGCCGGAACGCTCATCTTGACGCAGCGAGGCCGCTCGCGGATCGACAACCGGACATGGCGCTCGTCCAATATGGCGCCGGAACAGATGCCGGTCGTCGTTCTGGTAGACGAAGACACGGCTTCGGCGTCAGAGATCGTCGCCGGGGCGTTTCAAGATCATGACCGTGCGTTGATCGTCGGCGAGAAGACCTTTGGCAAAGGGCTTGTGCAGAGCGTGATCGATCTGCCGGGCCGTACTGGCCTTGCGCTCACGACCGCCCGTTATCTGACGCCTTCGGGACGTTCGATCCAGCGTGACTATACGCAGATCACCAGGTACGACTACTACAATCACAAAACGCCGACGGCCGAGATCGGCAAAGCGTTTTTCGAAGCGCGGACCATCACCGATCGCCGTGTCGTCGGGGGCGACGGCATACTTCCCGATGAGTCGATCTCGACCGAAGACCTGACGCCCGAACAGATCGCTCTGCTCGATCCGGTGTTCTTTTTTGTTCGAGACCTTGTAAACGGCAAGGTGAGCGGCTTCGCACCGATTCCCCTTAGCTCAGCCGCAACCAGACGCATTTTACCCGGCGGGCTGAGTGTAACGCCGAATATCATTTCTGCCTTCAACGATTTTGCGGCTAGGCCCATCAACGGCAGTGTCTCGCAGCAGGCTTTGCGTTCAAATGAGGCATTCCTGAAAGTACGTCTTCGCTACGACCTCGCCATCGCTACACACGGTGCCGTGACGGCCGATCAGGTACTCGTCGAAGACGACCCGCAGGTCGCCAAAGCCGTCGAGACGATCCCGAATTCTGCTCGTTTGGCGCAATCGGCCGCTATGGCTCGAAAGAAAAAATAGAATTGACTGACTAAGAAAAAAAGCCCTGCCGCGTTTTCTGCGACAGGGCCTATTTTTGTTTCAGATCGCTAACTAGAAGTTGAACTTGCCAGAGACCTGAATTCTACGGTTGCCGTTAGTAACGTCGGCATTGATACGGCCGAAGATGCTCGTTCCAAATCCTGATTGCGAGTAGCCGGCAGGAAGAACGGCCGACGGGGCCGCAAAGTTCGGCGTATTGGTCAGGTTTCGGACGTCGACCCTAAGGTCTAGGCTCATCGTTTCGCTAAATCCGAATTTACGCGAAAGCGACACGTCAGTTTCACGGTACATCGGGCCAATAAAGTAGTTTCGGCCTGTGTTCCCGAATTGGCCAGGGCCCGGTTGCGAGAATAGGTTTCTCTGTTCCGGGGTCCACCACCAATTCCTAAGTAGCGGATTTGCCGTATTCTCAAAGTTCCCCTGGACGATATTGCCCATATTACGATCGCAGCCGTTGCAGTTCGCGAACGTTCCCGAGGTCTGACTAACCGTGTTGAGCCCCGAATAGACCGTGAATGGCCTACCTGAAGTTACACGAAGGGTTCCCGCCACTTGCCAGCCGCTGATGATATAGCTGAGCACAGAGTTCGTATCAGCTCCCCACTTCTTGCCTTTGCCAAACGGCAATTCGTAAACGTAGGTTCCGAGAAGCGAATGGCGGCGATCAAAATCAGACCAGGCATAGTTAGCGGCCCGATCAAAATTATTCTGCGGCGTGTTGCCCGCAGACTGGGCGGTTCCCGTCGAAACCGTCGTAAACACGGGGTCAAACGAGCGAGTGTCCTTCGACAAGGCCCATGTGTAGCCGAGTTGATAGCTTAGTCCCTGACGCATCCGACGCTTAAACGAAACCTCAACTCCGTTGTAGAAAGAGAAATCGTTGCTGTCGATCACGTTTAAGCCTCCCGTATACTGCGAGAACGGCTGGAAGAATGAGCTGAAACCGTGTACGCCGATCAACTGCTGATTGAGGTTGGCCGACGCACAACGACCAGCGGTGACGTCCGCAGAACCGCAAAGCCGCTGCGACATCGCTAGAGCAAGCGTTGCAGCACTTCCCTGCGTGATTGCGGTTGCGTTGAGAGTCCTGAACAACGCGGTACCGGCGTTGTTCGCCGTGCTTCCCGTGAAAAGCAGATTGATCAGAGGGCTATTGTACGTCGTACTTCCTCTGATCGCATTAAACTCCTGAAGAAAGGTCGACGAACCTGCTCCCGAAAGGGAACCGTTCAGGGCGACCTGATTCACATTGTAGCCACCGAAAAGGTTTGTCGCTTTCTTCCCAATGTAGTTGACCTCGACGACTCCGCCAAGCGCCTCGCGCTGAACGCCGAGCGTCCAGTTGTGTATCCGCGGGAATTTGATGTCAGGATCGATCACATTTATCGCGCTCGTACTGAACGCCGGCGGGGTACTGAGAACGGCAGGTGAACTGGTTGGTGCGACCGAAGGAAGTCCGTTCCTGCGGAGACCGCCGCCCTGTCCAAACGCCGTGTTCGACCCAAGAGCCGTGTTGCCTGGCGTGCTTTGAAAGATCGAGGAGCTGAACAGGAAAGTTCCGAAACGATCAGATGCCATACGATAGTTGCCGCGGATCGAGGTCTTGCCAGAACCGAATGGATCCCAAGCAAACCCGAGCGATGGCATAAAAAGGCCATATTCGTTATCGAACAGGTCGCCCTCGACCCACTTGATATTATTGGCCGGCGCCGAACCAAGCGTGATCGATTTATCGGGCACCAGGATCGGACGATCGCCCGCCGCTGACGGAGCGATCCTCACCTCGTATCTCGCACCGAGATCGAGCGTCAAATTAGGACGCACTTTCCAGGTATCTTGCAGATAAAAATCCAGTTCGGGGTGATTCGCATAGAACTCCCAACGCGTGCCGGCCGGCGCAAATGCACTCGGATTGCTCGGATCATTCACGAATGCCTGGGTGATCGTTCCGACACGCCCGAGTACGTCGTTGATCATATTCTCAAGACGTGTACGATCAGCCGAGTTGATAACGGCAGCCCCGGTCGGCAACGGAGTCGGGAATGCAAAGTTGCTGTTTACGGTTCGGCTGAAATTATAGGCGCCCTCGATACCGCCGCCCGCTACGCTCGCACGGTCATCAAAGCTACGCCCGAGCCGCAGGTTCATTCCCGCCTTGATCACGTGCGGCGAGAAGTCAAAGGTCATGTTGTCGACTATCTGCCACGTCCTAAAGCTGCGGGCGTTGTACGAGAAGTTAGTATTGATATCGGTCGGTAGGTTGAAAACAAAAGCGTAGTTCGGATCGGGCTCCGGTGTTTCGAAGCTGAAGCCGAACTGGCTTCGACCAAAAACAAATTCGTTCACGAACCGAGCTGTCGGGGCCCAGCGCCAGTTGATCGCGAGATTCTTTGGCGTACGGTATGTGTTTACAAAGTTCGGAGCATCCGGAAAACGACGACGTCCGCCATTCGCTGAATCGCCGATCGTGTTCTGTTCCCCCTGAGCCCAACGAACATAGAAATTGTTTTCATCATTGAGTTTGAAATCGAACTTCGTTACAAAATCCCACTGCTTCTCATTCTGCGGCGAGTTGAAAAGAAAACCCGCGATGTTGAGTCCGTCACCAGTGGCGCTAAAGCTGTTCGGCAGCGGCATTGCATTGATGTAGGCCATCAATACGGAATCAAGCGGAATGCCGGATCCGGACGCGATATTGTAAGAATTTACGCAACTTGTCGTCACGGTTGCACTACAGGCGGGATTCACGGGAGCTCCGGATGCGTCCACTGCGCCCGTTCCGTTAACGCCACCCTGTACCCAGCGGAAAATACCCTGGCGAGCGGAAGCCGTGTATACCGTCCTAGTCTGAAGAACGCTGTCGTAGGCCCGCAACATCTGCAGGTTCGTAAAAAAGAACGCCTTGTTTTTGACGATCGGCCCACCGAAGGACCCGCCGAAGATGTGTTGAACGAACTGTTCTTTATCGGTCTGGTTAACGTTTGCCGCATAACTGCGAGCCAGGAATCGTGGCGTCTGATAGTATTCAAACACGTTGCCTCGGAAAGCGTTCGTACCAGAGCGCGTAACGAAGGTAACCTGAGCACCGCTACTTCGGCCTAGCTCGGCCGTGAATCCGCTTGTTACGATCTGAAACTCCTGGATCGAATCCGGGTTCGGACGCAGCGGCGTAAAGTTAGAACCTCCAGCGGTAGATTCGTTAATGTCTATTCCATCGAGCGTGAAGTTAAAGGCACGGTCACGCGAGCCATTAACATGTACGCCGCCGCCGGTGTTAGCACCATTGGTAACTCCCGGCTGGAAATTGAGGATATCGAGCGGGTTACGGCCGCGGGTACCGACGATCGGGAGCGATTCGATCGTTCGCTGCTCAACGGTGCCGCCAAAGTTGCCCGAACTGCTCGTCTGCACTTGCTCGGCCGAACCTTCCACTGAAACGACGGCGGAAACATCGCCTACCTCCAGGGCCGCATTGATCGTCGCCGGTTGATTGATCAGCACAGTGTTTCGACTTGAAACGAACCTTTTAAAGCCCGCCTTTTCGACCGTCACCGTGTAGGTGCCGGGCTGAACAAGATCGAACACATAAAATCCTGTATCGCTTGTTTCCGTATTCAGGGAAGCTTCGCTGCCCTCACGCTGGATTCGCACGGTCGCACCGGAGACAACCGCTCCAGAGGAATCCGTCACAACGCCCGTAATTCGGGTCGTTGTTCCCTGACCAAAAAACGTTGCTGAAAGCAGCAGAAGTAACGCTGCGGGCGCTAAAGCCCGAATGAACCGCCGACTCATTTCTTTTCCTCCCAAAAACTTAGAGTTCAACCCCTATTAACATTAGGGATCGTGATGTATTCTTAGAAACCCGTTGGAAATCGTTATGCAATATAGCACAGAAATGACGGGAGGAAAAGCGGATCGGATCGCGGGAGCAAAATTGTTTTAGAACTAACGCTTGAAGTGCAGTAACAGCCCTTTTTCGCCGACGGCCCAACCGTATTTTTTCTCTACGAAGAGACCGTATATGCGACTACTGGTCTTGCTGTCGTCACGGTTCCAGGTCTTTCCTTTGTCAGCGGACCGCAAAATGTGTCCGCCGTGACCGACGACCCAGCCATTCTTATCATCGGCAAAGTCGACTCGCATCAGGGTATCCTTAATTCCCGTCGAAATGCTTGCCCAGGTCTTACCACCGTTCTCAGTTCGAAGGATCGTTCCGCCCTTTCCGACAATATAGCCTTCGTCGTCATCACGAAAATCGACGTGGAAAAGCGCGCTCGTCACGCCAGCCGATTGACGGGTCCACGTGAGCCCTTCGTCGGTCGTATGAAGCACGACGCCGCCGTCGCCAACGATCCATCCATGTGAGTTTCCGCTGAAGTCGAGATGGAAAAGCTCAGTCTTGGTCGGAACCGAAATACGTCGCCAGGTCTCGCCGCCGTCATCAGTCCGCATGAGAAGCGAATCGGTCACGACCTCATCGCCTCCACTTTGGCGTAGGACGGCCCCTATCACGTAGCCTTTGTTTTTGTCCGAAAACCTGATACTCAGGAACTCCGGCCTTCCGGCACCGAACTCGCCCGGCCGATATATCCGCAGGTCCTGCCAGCTGCGCCCCTTGTCGCGGGTAATGAACATCCGTCGTCCAGCCACGAGGTAGCCGTTATCGTCATTTCTGAAGTAGATCTCGTTAATAGTGTCATCGATCCCGAGCGAGATCTTGTTCCATGTCTTCCCTCCGTCGGTCGTAGAAGCAAGAAAACCATCGTCCCCTGCCACCCATCCGCGATCGGACGAGGTAAAGAACACAGTGACAAGATCTACTTCGGTCTTCACATTGCTAAGCGTCCAACCCGACTGCGCATGCAGTTGGAAAGCCGCCCCGAGAAACAGAATGACTAAAATACCAAGACTCTTCAAAGAAATACTCCTCCCGGGTTCTTACCCTTGATAAACGCCAAAATTGAACCAACTCTGACGAGCGAGACAAATAGAAAAGGTGATCGATGCTTCTAGGATAATTCTCCTGTCCGCAAAAATCACCTCTTCGATGTTCGGTTCTCGACCAGGGTTCGCGATAAAGGGTTATTTAGTTACCCTGATCACACGGCCATTCCATACGAGGATCAATTGATCTCCCATCGCGAGGTACTGGCTTACGGCCTTCTCTTTAAGTGCGAAATCGAAATACGCGTCCGTCCCGAAGACCAGCCTGGTTTCCGGTAATTTAGCTGCCTCGCGATACTCCGAGTCGACCCAGACACCGTTCTCCAGATAGAACGTCTTTGAACCGACGGTAAGGACATTGCTCTGGCGAAGCACTTCCTTAGCCTCTTCATCGGCGACTGAAAACGTCCTCTGCTGTTCGCGGGCCTTCTTGCTGGCTGTCACAGCCCCGGCCCCGCTGGGAGCGATCGCATCCGCGGAAATCGTCGCTCGCATAGCCGAACTATCGCGGCGCAGCAGCGGGAGATTGGAGATCGACCGTTCGCTTCCATCTGTTGCGAGATACGACGTGTACGGCGTCACGATGCCATATCGAGTACCGAGTTGGACGACCTCGTCTCGGAGTTCCTTATTTTCGCCATTCGTCCGGATCTGCTCGACCAGCCATCCGACCCTACGGGTCGCCCACAGCCGCGGGAGAAAGTCGTCGTTCTCATTCCGAAGGGGAAATTCTAGGTCCTTGTATTCGAAAGTTCGCTCTTCCCTCCCTGCCCGACCACGCATGCGAACGACAGTCTTCTGTAAGTCTGCCTCGTTCTTGTATCGTCCGATCAGCGTAACCGGCGAGCCTCGAAAGATATCGGAGAATTTGCGTGGATAAACGAGATCGGTCTGCACAGAACCCCAATCGAGTTCAATATTGCTCAAAACCGGTGAGCTGACCTTTGAAAAGAAGTTTGATACTTTGATCTCGAGATCTTCTTTGGGCTCGACATAATCGGCATCACCAGCATTTTCCGCTGCAAGCTTGTCGAGCAATCGCGTGTTCACGTCATATCCGACACCGAACGTAAAAAGTCGGAGGCCTTCGATGCTATTCTCTCGAGAATTCTTGATAATGCGTTCAACGTTCGTCTCGCCGACGGTTGGGAGACCGTCAGTCATGAATACCATCATCTTTGGCCGTTCGCTCCGGTCGAATTGCCGCATCGCAGCGATCAGCGAATCGTTTATGTTCGTTCCGCCGGTAGGCTGCAGCTTATTTACGAATTCTTCGCCTCGTTTTTTGCCGTCCGCATTCGCCGAGATCAGTCCCGATTCCATAAGCCGCTCCTCACCGGCAAAGCTGATCACGTTGAATCGGTCACTATCTCTCAGCGTTCGAATTCCGAAGAGGAGAGCCTTTCTCGCCTTATCCATCTTGCCTTCGTCCGCCATCGAGCCGGAGGTGTCGAGGACGAATACTATATCCTTCGCGACGAGTTCCTTTTCGGTCACGCTGTCCTTGGGCGAGAGCATCATCAGGAAGTAGCCGTCCTTTCCGGGCTCCCTGTAAGTGACAAGCGAAAGGCCGATATCCGACGTCGAAAGCCCATAGTAGAGTTGAAGGTCGGTATCGTTGTTAGTGGTTTCGAAAGTGACGTTCGCGGATGAACCGTTCTTTCGTTTCACGTCGATCTGGTGGCTGGGAGAATAGATATTCCTTAATGGCTCGCTCGCCGTGATCTCGATCGTACCCGAAACCGTGCCGAATTCCTGCTTCGGTCCCGGCCCGGACGCCGGACGCAAATCCGTTCCGCGAGCCCAGACATTTCTTCCTGTTCCGAGCGGATAACGATACGCCACGGTGCCAGAGGTAGCCTTCAATACCTCGGTGTACTTTAGTTCCAGTTTCTTGTCTGAGTTTGGCGGTATCGGGAAGATCGATGCCTGAAAGAGGTCCTTCCCCGCGTACTCGAGCAAACCGGGATCTCGCTGGCGGCGTACGATCTCATCGTAGATACGTCGGGCCTCTTCGCGAGTCCTGACCTCGCCGACCAGCCGTTTGCCATTCTCCCAGATGGCGAATTCAACGATCGACGCGGTTTCCGGGATCGGAAAAAAGTAGGTTCCCTCGAGCGTGTACGGAGTGTCGTTCCTAAAAACCTGCTCGACGTGCGTCGTGGCGACCTGGCCGTTGATCTTTGTATCGAGCTTGATCGACTTCACGGGCAATGCATTAGGGAGCGGTCTCGGGATCGGCCGCGGTATCGGCCGGCAAGGCCGAATATCGCAAACGATCGGTACGATCACTCCCTGGGCGCGCAGCGTAGCGGGTAGAAAGAATGTGGCGATCACGAATGCCAATGCGAAAACAATTGATCTTGATGACATGTATACTTAACTCCGATTTCTTCGAACGGCCAGTACTCACGGTTGACCTTGCATAACACCTTAGGAACGCAGCAGTTCAGCTCAGCTTGCATAAAATCATTTTCGACTTCCTGAAAATCGATCTATAATTTGATCGATCGCGAATTTCGGAGTTCTTCGCTCGTAGGTGTCGATACAAAAGGGGAAAGTAAGATGAGATCAGCTATATCAGTCGCGTTTTGCCTTTCGGCCGTCGTTTTTGCCACCACTTTTTTTGGCGGGCGGACAACCGAACGTACGGCGGCTTCTTCCACTGTCTTCACGCAAGACGAGGTCCCACCAGGCGGTGGAGGCGAGTTCGTCGCCCCTGTTGACGAAGTTACCGACGTTCAGCGAGAGCAAATAAAGTTAGAGATCGATCTCAACATCGCTCGTCTCGAAGCCGAAGGAAAGCTTGGGCCGGCCGAGATGGAAGCTATTCCTCTCATTTGGCCGGTGCAAAAAGCCGCCGGCTTTGCGGCCTTCAACATTGACGCGATATCAAACTATGTCGATCATAACGCCGCCTTCCCAAACCAGCTCCGCGACTGGAACTGTGGCAACCGGACCTACGACTTGGCTGGCGGCTACAATCATGCCGGTATAGACATTTTTCTATGGCCGTACAGTTGGTACACCATGGATCAAAACGGCGCTGAGATCGTCGCGGCGGCCCCCGGCGTCATCGTCAGTAAGGTGGACGGCTTCCCAGACCGCAGCTGCGCAATGGGTAGCGGCCAATGGAACGCCGTCTATGTCCGGCATGCGGACAATTCGGTCGCTTGGTACGGGCACATGAAAACGGGATCGACCACATCGAAATCCGTCGGCGATACCGTCGCTCAAGGCGAAAAACTTGGCGTCGTTGGAAGCTCGGGAAACTCGAGTGGACCGCATCTGCACTTCGAACTTTATAACGCGAACAACCAACTTCAGGACCCTTTTCAAGGAGCCTGTAACCAAATGAATGCGAACTCGTGGTGGGTGACGCAGGAGCCGTATCGAGTACCACGACTGAATGGTCTAACGACCGGAGGTGCCGCTCCAGTATTTCCTGCGTGCCCTCTTCCAGAGATCCCGAACCTAAAGACCACATTCGCCCCCGGCGAACAGATCTTCACAACCGCTTACTATCGCGACCAGCTTATCGGGGCGACCACACAGTTTTCCCTTGTCCGGCCGGACGGCACGAATCACGTAGCCTGGAATCAGACCAGTCAACAAAACTACAGTGCATCATGGTGGTGGTGGTCGTGGACGCTCCCAACCAATGCTCCTGCTGGCAATTGGAAGCTCCGAGCCGTTTTCAGCGGCAACACGTTTGAAACGCCATTCGTCGTGGCTGTTCCGGTGGCAACGATTTCGGGACGCGTCACGACGCCGAGCGGCCAGAATCTTCGTAATGCGGTCGTGACCCTTATCGATTCAAGTAACGCCAGACGAACTGCGACAACCAGTTCGTTCGGACTTTACTCGTTCGATAATGTTCCGACAGGCGGTGCGTATACCATGACCGTCGCATCAAAAAGGTATCGGTTCTCAGCAAGAAACGTGCAGATCACGGGGAATTTAACGGGAATCGATTTTGTCGGACTTGAATAGGTCTCGTTCGTGCTCGGTCCTTCCCGCGACAAGGTCGACCGCGTGTCGAAGCGCCGGGCGAATAACCTCGAAACACTCTTCGACGCCCTTTGGCGAGCCTGGTAGGTTGATTATCAAGCAATTTCCACTGGTTCCGGCGACCGCACGCGAAAGCATTGCCATCGGCGTCTTTGCCGAAGACTCGCGCCGCATCGCTTCAGGGATCCCGGGTGCCTCGCGGTCGATGACCGCCTTTGTCGCTTCCGGCGTGTTGTCGCGGGGGCCCAGTCCGGTGCCCCCAGTTGTCAAGATCAAATTTATCTCCGAACGATCAGTGAGTTCGGCAAGACTTTTCTGAAGTCGCTCAAGATCATCGGTCTCGATCCTCCGTTCGACGACTGTGCCGCCAAATTGCTCAAGCAATTCGACTAGCCTATTGCCAGAAGTATCGGTCTCGAGAGTGCGTGTATCGCTGACGGTAACGACTGCGGCTTTGATGGCGATCGACATTTTGATTAGGCGGCGGTCACGTCGACAGCCTCTAGTTTCTGCCTGCGGCGACCGTAAAGGACACTTAAGAAGACACCAGCGACAACAAGGGACATTCCGAGCAAGGCGAGTGTGTCCTGCGTCTCGCCAAATACTATCCAGCCGACCGTGATCGCATAAATGAGGCCGGAGTAGTTGATGATCGCTACGCTCGCTATCCTTTCACTTTGCAACGCTCTGGTCAAAAAGACCTGCCCCAACTGCGAAAATACTCCGATAAGAAACAGATAGAGCCAATCCCAACCCGTCGGCGTTTTCCAATCGAATAATAGGCTAACTGCTCCCAGAATCGCTCCAACTAGCTGGAAATGGAAGACCACGGTCAAGGGATGCTCCTTGCCGCGGAGGCTTCGAACAAGATTGTACGCGACGCCCGAACAGAACGCCGAAATAAGACCGAGCGTTAGATAGAAAGGCGATATTCTGGTATCGAACCTTTCGATCAGGATAACTCCCGAAAATGCGATCGCGTAGAACAGCCACTGGGCCGGAAGCACGCCTTCCTTCAATACAAATATCGCGATGACCGCCGTGAATATCGGTGACACATATTGGATCGTCTGCGCGGAAGCAAGAGGCATGTTCTGCAGCGTTGTGAAGAAGAAGAACAAGGCGATCGTGCCAAAAAGTCCGCGTAAGAACAAATAGAGGTGATTGTCGCCGATCAGGCTGGCCTTCGCCCGCCGCAGGCCGTAAATACAAAAAACGGCCGCAACCGAACACCGAAAGAACACAGTTTCCATCGGCGGGATATGGGCGACCTGTTTGACGCACACATTGGCAGCAAAAAAGGCGAGCGTCGATATTAGCATCGCCCGCACGCCCACAGTCAGGAATGGCTGTTTGGAATCCAAACTATGAATTTAATTACTTCTTCTCGGCGTTGCAACCGCAGTCGCTGCTACACTGCGAAGACCGGCGAAAAGAACGGATGATCCTGAGAAACTTGATCGCCATGAAGAGCGCAGCCGCGAGTACGACTACCATTGCGACCAACAGTTCGGGTTCGAATACCGTCATCAACTAAACCCTAGAAGCCTTCCCCCCTGATAGGTTAGTAATGCCGCGAAGTAAGCGAGCGCTGTCATATAGGCCATCATAAATACCGGCCAGCGCCACGAATTTGTCTCACGGCGAACCACCGCAAGTGTCGACATACACTGCATCGCCAGAACAAAGAAGACCATCAGGGTTAGCGCAGTCAAAGGCGTCCACGTCGGGCTCCCGTCGTCGCGTTTAGCACTGCGAACGGCCTCGATCAGCGACTGCGACTCCTCGTCTTCCTTGCCCACGTTATAGATGATGCTCAAAGTTGAGACGAGCACTTCTCGCGCTGCGAAGCTCGCGATCAAGGCGACACCGATCTTCCAGTCAAAACCGAGCGGTTCTATGATCGGCTCGATCAGGTGTCCCAGCCTTCCGGCAAAGCTCTGGCGCAGTTGCTCGCCCTCCGGAGCGGCAGATACTTCGACCGTCGCTGCAGGATCAATGGTAACCTCGGTCACGCCCGCCCGCGGGAAATATGTCAGAGCCCAAAGGATGATCGAGATCGCGAGGATCACCGTTCCTGCCCGCTTCAGGAAGAGCCAGGCTCGGGTGATCATGTTCTGCACGACATTGCGCAGGTTCGGGAGTCTATAGGGCGGTAGCTCCATCAAGAATGGCGGCGGCGGCGCTTTTAGCAGCGTTCGCTTCAGGATGAACGCAGCAGCTATCGCGACTAGAATACCCAGGGCATACATCGCGAGCATCAAAAGAGCCCCTACCGAAATAAACCCAAGTGCCGACTGGCCGGCGAAGAACGTAGCGATCATCAACGTGTAGACCGGCAGCCTGGCCGAACACGACATGAACGGAGCGATCATGATCGTCGCGAACCGGTCCCGGCGATCCTCGATCGTCCGAGTCGCCATTATCCCAGGAATTGCGCATGCAAAGCTGCTGAATAAGGGGAGGAACGCCTTGCCATGGAGACCGACCCGGCTCATCAGCTTATCCAGAAGAAAGGCCGCCCGGGCCATATACCCGCTGTCTTCAAGGATCGAAATGAAGAAAAAGAGCAGCAAGATCTGCGGGAGAAAAACGACAACGCCGCCGACGCCGGCGATTATGCCATCTGCGATGAGATCGGCCAGGATCCCGGGAGGCAATTGTGTACGAACTACCTCGGCGGCGGATCCGAAGCCCTGCTCCAGAAGATCCATCGGGAGGCTCGACCAGGTAAAGATCGTCTGGAAAACGAGTAGCAGGATCGCAACTAATATTACCAGTCCAAAAAACCGATTTGTGAGCACGCTATCGATCCGCTCAGAAAGCCGGTGTCTCGGCATATCGCCGTGCACCACGGTTTCCTGTACAACGTCCGAGATAAAGGCGTATCGGGCAAAGATTGCGGAACTCGTTACATCACCCTCGGGAAAAGGGAGCAAAAGCGGCTCGCGCTTTGTCGAAAGAGCCGTCTCAACGGCAGTAGCCAACTCTTCTACACCTCGGCCCGTCTTTGCATGGACCGCGACGACCGGAGTTCCCAACATTCTGCCCAACTTAAGGAGGTCGATGGAGTGCTGTTGGCTCTCGAAAACATCCATCATCGTCAAAGCGACAACGACCGGGATATCAAGTTCGAGTAATTGGGTGACTAGAAAGAGGTTCCGCTCAAGGTTGGTAGCGTCTACGATGGCGACCACCGCGTCTGGTCGAGCGGCACCGTCGTTAACACCCCTAATTATTTCGCTCGCTATCTGTTCGTCGAGCGAAGTGGCGTCAAGACTGTAAAGCCCCGGTAGATCGATGACGTTTATCGATCGCTCGGAGATCTTCCAAGGTCCTTCCTTCCGCTCAACGGTAACGCCGGGATAATTGGCGACCTTTTGGCGTAAGCCGGTTAACGCATTGAAAAAAGTGGTCTTGCCGGCATTCGGATTGCCGGCAAATGCGATCGTAATTTGGGCGAGCGCAACCGGGCCTTCCATTACGAGTCGGTTCGCTGCTCCTCGGTCTCGACCTTGATCGCGTCCGCCTCATTTCGTCGCAGAGCTAAGCTGTAACCACGGATCCTGACTTCGATGGGATCGCCAAATGGCGCCGCTTTTACGAATTCGACCGAAACCCCTGGAACAACGCCTAGTTCCATTAGGCGGCGCGATGAACGCGCCGCACTATCGACCGATACGACTTTGGCCTTGGCTCCTGATCTTAGGTCGTTGATCGTCATTAGACTCAATTGCGGGGAGGTTTATTCTCCCAAAGCACATTTACAATTACCCACTTTCCGTTCAGCTTGCCAATGTGCATGTAATCGATCCAGTCTCGCATTTCCAACTTGACGGTTGCCGCCCCGCCGAAAACGTCGAGGATCGTGACTTCCTTCTTCTGCTCATCCTTGGGCGTATTCTTTCCCGAACCACCACGCGTCGCCTGTACCAGCGTGAGTGCAGTCATTTGGTTCAGGCTGCTCTGCCCTTGAGCATTTGTCCGGGCGATCCGTTTTGCGAGGTCGGGGCTTAGCGAACTTTCCATTTTGTCCGCATTGCCTTCGTACCAGCCTTCTGCGTAATTCAATGCCGCGCGCTTGATCGCCTCGCGGTCCGCGTCGCTCTGTCCGAAGAGAGAGACCGCCGATGCGATCAAGATCAAAGCTAAGGAAAATAACCTCATATCATTCCTCCTATGGATTTTATGCTAAGTGAAAATCGTTTTCAATTTCGGCATAGCCAAAATCGAAAACGTGTAGAGGAGGTGATACGCTCGATCAACGCAAATTGTTTGAGATAGAGATGAGTTCCGCTACGTAGGCCCCGGCGGCAAAGCGAAGGGGAACGCGGTCGTCCGTCCGGAGCCAGACCTTAATACCGAGTGCGTCAAGCTCACGGATCCCTGTAGAGACCGAAATGAGTTGGGCCGAAACCTTCTCCCCGTCTAGGGTGATATCTGCCGGTGCCGCCGGCCTAAGCGTAACGACCAGAGAGCGATTCTCCCAAAAGACCGCCACTCGGGTATCGTTAACCGGATTACTCGAATCCCGGCTCGGCCTCAAGTTGAAGGACCGCATTGCATAGATGAGCGACAGGAAGCTCTGGGTACCGACCGGTGAGTCAATAGATGCCTTTTCACCGTAATTTATGGCACCGGTCCGCTTGTCGAATACGACCGTCTGCTTCAGACCGGTAAATGGCGAGGCAAATTTGGACTCCAAACGCACTGGCGAGAGCGTATCGGGATCCACCTGAACAGCCGCCGAATCGCCAAGATTCAGTACGTTATTACCAGCCTCGACCGATGTGATCGTGGCCGTCAAAAGCAGACTGTCATTCTTCTCAAAGAGTTTTCGTTCGCGAGCGTTGAACGTAAGTACGCCGAGGTCCTTTCCGGCGCTCGAGACTCGGTAGTCAAGTACCTCACCGAGCGCAAATCCGAGTTCTGGGGAAAGTGGTGCGTTCTCTACGTACTGAGGTACGACCGGGGTCGGCTTGGCTGACGGCGAAGGACTTGGAGCAGCAACTACTGGCGACGGCGTCGGGGTTGGTTCAGGTTCGGGGAGCGAGATCGCGGTCAGTGAAATGCGCAACTCGGTCTTACCCAACTTCATTCGCGCGAGTACAGGAACCCTGAACTCATCGTTCGAGAAATTGACCTTTAGATCGCGAATACCGGCCGTTGTAAGCATTTCGCTTTGGATCGCCGACACGGTCGTGTCGAATTCGCCGGCCAGGGTGCGGGTCCGCTCCTGCCCAACACTCTGGAAGGTCACCATGTGCATTTGCTCGCCTTCGGATACAGCAAACGATCCAATACCGCTCATCTCGCGAGCTTTGAATAAAACGGTCAAGAGATCAAAATTTGTCGTAGGTTGCTGCAGGTAGTTCCTGATAACCTCTTTCGGCATTATCGCACCACGACTCGTATTGGTCAGATACATCGGTAGGGCGGTGTCGGGCGTGGCAAACGTCGTTCGAGATTCATCCAGAAGGAAGAACGCCGCTGAGACCAGATCCACAGTCTTGATCCGGCCACGCAATTCGACCGCGTCCTTTCCATTTATCTTACCCCTCGAAACTACGTGCGTCTCGGCATGGCCAGCATCCGAAAACCGACCGTAGGTGATCGTGTAGCTGAGTTTCTCACCAATACGAAACGCACTGTTGGTTTCTACCGGCAAAGCCTTGATCCGTTCCTGTCCACCGGCCATCAAGACGCCGTACGCTAACGCCAGTAAAAACGTTGCAGCCAGCGCCGCGAGGCGTCGATCGAAAAGCGATCGGCCCGTTTTAGTTTTTTTGTTATAAAACTTCACTAAGAATCTTTTTTACGGCTTCGACAGGGTTGTCTGCTTGAGTGACCGGCCGGCCGATCACTACGTAATCAGAACCATTGCGCACGGCCTCCCCAAACGTTGTTACACGCCGCTGGTCGTCGCGAGTTGCAGTTTTCGGCCGAATGCCCGGCGTGACCGCCATAAAACCTTCTCTCCGGATCGTGGCCTTGATCGCCGAAACCTCTCTCGGCGATGCGACAACTCCATCAAGTCCGCTCTCCGCTGTAAGCCGTGCAAGCCTCAGTACTTGATCGTCAACCGAAGAGACAACGCCGGTCTGTTCTAGGGATAAAGAGTCCGAACTGGTCAAAACGGTTACACCGATCATCAATGGCCGTTCGATCGCCTGACGCTCACAGAACTCCCGCGTGTCGTTCACAGCCCGGATCATCATCTCGCGGCCCCCTGAGGCGTGAACATTCATCATCCAGACCCCAAGCCTCGCTGCTTCGATGCACGCATTGGCCACAGTGTTGGGAATATCATGAAACTTTAGATCAAGAAATATCCGCAGACCGCTGTCCGTCAGTTCCCGGACGAATGTCGGACCAGCGGCAGAAAATAGCTGCAGGCCAACTTTGAACCCGCCAACTTGCCCTTTTAAGCGATCGACCAGACCGATAGCATTCGACGCAGTTTCTACGTCGAGAGCGATCAGTATCCTTTCTCTAGGATCAAGCTCCGGGTGGGCGGCTTCAGTAGTTTTGGACATTCTCAGTCTAGATCGAGGGGATTTCTGAATGGCGTGGCTGTATCGCCGTCGGCGCGTTTTAGGGCCTCCTTAAATTTTTCTTCGAGAAGCCGTTCGCGGTCCTTCATAGACGACATCTCCTGGGCAAATATGTTCTCCCGAAGCTCTCGCTGTCGGTCGAGGTCATTTCGAAGGTCCTCAAAAGAACCAAGCACCTTCTTTTTCTCCTCATGCGCAAGTAACGCCCCGGTCTCCGCGTCGATCGTTAGCGTTGCTTCACAGCACGGACATATGACGGAGTATTTCGCCATGGCAACTCCAGATTATACAACATCTTAACAAAGCCGAGTTCATTCTTTCACGATACGCGGTCGGTCGCCAGTTCGAGCGCTCGCCCCGACGATACGCAGCAATTGGTCGGACGGCGCATCGTTTAGATACGGGATCTCGGTCGTTGTCGCGGTAAGGGTCTTGCCGTTTCGAAGCACGACTTTGAGTGATTTCGTTCTCGGATCCATCCAGTTCGCTTCAGCACGAACGATCGTCGGGTGATCATGGAAAACACGAAACTCCGTGATCGATCCATCTTCGTTCATTTGCACCGAGGCTTCGGAGTTTTCCGGTGCGGGACGCGGCTCAGTAGGAACGGGAGGTACCGAAAGTTCGTTGACCTCGCGAGGCTTCTTGTTTTTTGGGTCGCGGGGATTATTTGCGACGACAGAACCCGGTTCGGGCGGGGACGGCTGCGTCACTCCCGGCTCGGCGATCCCGTCTTTCCTCGAGGCCGTGGATGGCCTCTCAGCCGAGCCGCACGCCACGCTTAGGCCGACAACAACAATGAAAACGATCAAAAGAATCTTCATCCTACCCGTACCGCCAGCCTTGCGATCAGTTTGTCCTTGATGATCGGCCATTCGCCTTCGATCACGCTGAAGTAGATCGAATCCCGAACCCTGCCTGACCGCGTGATCATATGACTTCTCAGAACTCCTTCTTCGCGGCAGCCAAGCCGTTTGATAGCACGACGCGAGCGTTTATTGAGCACGTCCGTCTTCAGTTCGACGCGAATACATTTCCAGTGCTCGAACGCGTGCGTAAACATCAACAGCTTCGCCTCGGTGTTGATACCAGTTCGCTGCCACTGCGGATTGAGCCAGGTCCAGCCGATCTCGACACGACGATTTGCAATATCGATATTGCCGAAACGGGTCGAACCAACGACACGGCCATCTTCCTTTGAGATCGTTACGAAGGGTAAAGTCGTACCGAGTTTTTCCTCAGCCATCGCCGCTCGGACATAATTCTCGACATCGGATTCCCCAGCGATCGGTTCCGGAGAGAATTCCCAAATAGATGGATCGAGGGCGACCTTGCACAACGCTGGAAGGTGGTCGAACCGCAGCGGCTCGAGTCTGACGAGATCCCCTTGTAAAACTACGGATTCAATCTTCATCCACTTGGCAGAATAGCAAAACAGGGCAGATCCTTCGACCTGCCCTGAGCCATAAAGATAGGCTGCAAGCCTATATGTCATAGTACATGCTGAATTCCAGCGGATGCGGCCGAACTCGGAGAGTTGCGATCTCGTTCTCACGCTTGTACCTGATCCAGCGTTCAATGAGAGACGTCGTAAATACGTCTCCCTTAAGGAGAAACTCGTGATCCGCTTCCAGCGCATTAAGCGATTCTTCGAGACTTCCGGGCAGCGATGGCACGTTTGCTAGTTCCTCGGGGGGAAGATCGTAGATGTCCTTATCGAGCGGCTCGCCCGGATCGATACGATTCTGGATACCGTCGAGGCCGGCCATCAGCAGAGCAGCGAAGGTCAGATACGGATTGCACGACGGATCCGGCGGACGGAACTCAAGTCGCTTCGCTTTCGGCGAAGACGAGAACATCGGAATACGCACCGCGGCCGAGCGATTTCGGGCCGAGTAAGCGAGATTCACTGGAGCTTCGAATCCGGGAACGAGTCGTTTGTAGCTGTTCGTGGTCGGAGCGGCAAATCCCACGATCGCAGGTGCGTGCTTGAGCAGGCCCCCTATATAGAACTTAGCTGTTTCCGAGAGGCCGGCGTACTGATCGCCGCCGAAGAGAGGATTGCCGTCCTTCCAAAGCGACTGATGGCAGTGCATTCCCGAACCGTTGTCGCCGTAGATCGGCTTCGGCATGAAGGTAGCAGACTTGCCCGCGGCAGCGGCGGTGTTCTTCACAATGTACTTGAAGAGCATCAGGTTGTCGGCCGTGTGAAGCAGGTTGGAATATTTGAAATCGATCTCGCACTGCCCCGACGTGGCGACTTCGTGGTGATGACACTCAACGTGGATACCGACGTCTCCGAGCAGGGTCGAGATCGTGTTACGCAGGTCGATGAGCGTGTCCTGCGGAGCGACCGGCACATACCCTTCTTTCGGACGAATGTGGTAACCACTGTTCGGATTATCGACCGTTCCGACGCGGCCCGTATTCCAATGGCCTTCCTCTGAGTTCACGAAATAGCCGGCCGAATGCTGGCTGTTGTGATAATGGGCCTCGTCAAAGACGAAGAATTCAGCCTCGGGCCCGACATTGATCGTGTCGGCGATACCGGTGAATTTCAGATAGCTCTCCGCTCGCATCGCGACCGAACGTGGATCGAGCCAGTAACCTTCTTTAGTTATCGGATCGACGGCGTTTGCGATCAAACACAAGGTTGTATCTTCGGTAAAAGGATCGATCCAGAATCGGGATGCGTCTGGAACTAGAAGCATGTCCGACTCGTGGATCGCCGCCCAACCCCTAAGGCTCGACGCGTCAAATCCGAAGCCGTCCTCGAAGCTGTCTTCGCTCAGCATCTCGATAGGAAACGTCAGGTGGTGCCATGCGCCGATAAGGTCGGTGAACCTTACGGAAACGAACCTCGCTTCCTGATCAGCCGCATACGTTAGTACATTTTTTGCGTTCATCATTTCTCCTGATCTCGTATTTTGAACCAACGACCCGCCGAGCGGTCTTGCTCAAAGGTGAAAGTCTATCGCAGCGAAAACGGCGCTGAAAGCCGTGCCGGGTCGAGCCAGGAGATTCGTCACATTTCCTACATTTTTGTACCATTTATCGAGGAAGGCCCCAGCTACTGCTGAGGCCTTCGATTCACGAGGCAGCAATAAATACAACGTCAAAACACGACTTGATCCGCAAATATCATCTTTGACACTTTGAACGTAAAACTACGCGGGATAAGGTGAGAATACCTATTTCCCTGGGAAAAGAAGGCATTATCGAAGGCGATTATCACTTCGGAATTCGACTTGTCGATCAGAGTTTTGCCATCTGCGTCGTTTCGAGCAAAGAAAAAGACTGCCGAATCACCGCGTTTCTGCGGCGGCAGAAAGTGAGCGAGTTCACGCGTCTCGCCTTTCTCATTCTTAAGCGTCACATTACCCTTCATTTGCTCATTCGTCAGCCCCTGAAAGATCGCCTCTTCGACCCCTTGACCAGTCGCGTTCGTCGCTTGGGTCAGGGTCACCACATAATAGTTTTTACACTGACTGCATTCGAGCATCCCACGGGCAGATTCATTGAACTTAGCTTTTCCCTTATCGTCGAGCTTGTCGTAATTGGCACCTATTTGATTCAAACGGGTCAAAGCGGCGCGGATCGCAAGCGAAGAATGCAGCCTGACGATCACCGGAGGTGGCCCACCGGACCTCTCGGAACGCCCTCGCTCCGCCCCGACCAGTCGATTGTCCGATTGGGCTCGTAGCGCGTCATTGGCCGCGGCAGCTGCAGCACCAGACACCGATTGATATGTCTGAGCCCAAGGCGAATTGTTGAGCAACTCGAGCGACTCATCTTTCGACCATTTTTCAAACGGCCTTTCGAGTATCTTTTGGGCCGAGACGGCACACGAAAGTAGCAGCAGACTCGCGACCAGTGCAAGAAAACGGGGCTTAAACATAACACTTACCTTCCGTAGTTTAATTGAAATTGGGCTGTCCGTATTCTACCGAAAACCTACCAATAAAAGAAGCCAAGATCCGATATCACCCGACGATCTCGCCGACCAGATCGTAATCGTAGGCCTCATTGACCTTCACTTGATAAACCGAGCCAGGCACGGGGGAAAAACCTTCCGGCATGTCGTTGATCAGAATGTGACCGTCGATCTCCTGGGCCTGGCCCTCGAGCCTGCCCTGGAACAGCAGGTCCGATTCCTGCGAGAGGCCCTCGAACATCACGTTGAACGTCCTGCCGAGCTTTTCCTTATTCAGTTCGCGGCTGATCTTTGCCTGCTCCTTCATAAGGCGACTACGGCGCGATTCCGCCGTTTTCGAATCGACCTTATCGGCCAGATCGAATGCTCCAGTTCCCTCTTCGTCGGAGTAGGTGAACACGCCGACGTTGTCAAATCGGCAATTACGGACGAAGGTCATCAGTTCTTCAAAGTCTGCGTCTGTTTCGCCCGGAAATCCCGTGATGAAAGTAGTCCGGATCGTAATCCCCGGCACTCGCTCGCGAACACGCTCGATCAGGCGTTCGAGCGATTCCCGCGTGCCGCCGCGTTTCATTGCCTTTAGGACGCTTCGGGAAGCGTGCTGGAGCGGCATATCGAGGTATTTGACCGCTTTGGGCGTTTCAGCGATCGCGGCGAGAAAAGCATCGGAAATGTGCGTCGGATAGGCATACATCACGCGGACCCATTCGAGCTCCTCGATCTCACCAAGTGCCCTGATCAAGGCCGCGAGCGCATCGACCTCACCGAGATCTTCGCCATAACGCGAAGAGTCCTGGGCGATCAGAACGACTTCCTTCACGCCTTGCTTCGCGAGCATTCTCGCCTCTTCGACGATCGAACCGAACCGACGCGACCGGAACGATCCACGCATTCCAGGTATAGAGCAGAACGTGCAAGGCCTGTCGCAGCCCTCGGCGATCTTGATGAATGCCGTGTGCGAGTCCGTCGCCCTCAGTCGCGGCGTATTCTGATCGTATAGGTACGTCGCGGTCTTGTTGCCGATCGGCGTTATCGTGAGCTTTTTGGCGTCGAATTCTTCGTCGGCCGCTTTGAGGATGTCGCCGATCTGGGACGTACCAATAAAGGCATCGACCTCGGGCAGTTCGTTGACCAGTTCATCGCGGTACCGTTCAACGAGGCAACCTGCGACGATCAGTCGCGAGGCACCACGGTCAGATTTCCACTGAGCCGCCTCGAGTATCGCGTCGATCGATTCTTGTTTAGCAGACTCAATAAACCCGCAGGTGTTCACAACGACCGTATCGGCATCCGCGGCATTATTTGTGATCTCATAGCCCGCCTCGGCGAGCGTACCCATCATCACCTCGCTGTCGACGAGGTTCTTGGGGCATCCGAGACTGACAAAACCAACCTTTTTCATTCGCTATCACAATGCTTCGAGCCTGAGCCCAGAGGCAAACATACAGATTAGCATATCTTGGGCCGTTCGCCCTCGAAGTTGCCCTCGGCGGCGAAACGGCTTACTCTAGGACTCAAAAACATTCCGGGAGACCAAATGAAAAACCATCTGACAGCTGCCCTTGCTATCTGTACACTCATCGCGTTCACGCTCGCGTGCAACAACATGAGCTTTACCACCGCCAACATCAAGGAACTCAAGTTCGGTAAGAATAACAAGGCCGAGCCCGCTACGACCGATTTCAGCACCGGCGAAGACATCTACGCGCTCGCGATCGTTGGTAACGCACCCGATAAGCCGTACAAACTCAAATGGCGTATCACCTACGACAACGTTCCCGGTAAGGATCCGGGCTCTGAGGTCGGAACTAACACGGTCGATTTCGAAGGCTCAAAACAGCTCTGGCAGTCATTCTCGACACCCCTTCCCGGCCAGTACAAGGTCGAAGCCACAATGACAGACGCCGACGGCAAGCAGATCGACCAGAAAACCGGAACGCTCACCGTCAAGTAAGACACCGTTTCGACCTCGAGTCTTAGTCCGAACCACCTGCGATAGCGGGTGGTTGACGGCTCGGTAGAAGGTGGTACACGGAGCAACACCTATAACTCTTACAGTAACGGATCAGAAAGGCGGAAACCCGACCGGTAGGGAGGGTGCCCGTCTAGCGCGATCCACATCGTCCAGATCGCAAATCTGAGACCGCAAATCCCATATCAAGCTGTCCCATTTCGGACCACTTCGACGCGCGCACTTTTGCTCGAAGCCAGTGTTCGCGGTCTGAAAACTAGATCTTTCAACGCAAAGTCGCGGAGAGGGAAAGACGCAAAGTTACGTCTTCCGCATTCGCAAATCGCAAATGGGAATTGTCCCGCTTTTGTCCCACGCTTGTCCCACGCCACCGTGGGACAGGCATCTCATTGTAAATACACAGGTTACGGAGATTTTTCCGCTTGTCCCGCGAAATTTCGAAAAAATTTTTTTTCGCCTGTAGCCAAGAACTTGCCATCGCTATCTTTTCAAAGATCCAACTGACGCTGACTCACGAGGCTTGCAACGCAGTTGCAACTATAGCACAGACAAGCTCAAGCACCTATAGTTTTCTGATCGAGGTAAAGGGCCTGGAACCTACGGAAGTCTCACGACGCCTAGATTGCCTAGCGTTCGTACGACGATATAGCAAGCCATCGCCCACGCGAACGTCCCCATCAGAAAGAAGACTACTGTGCCTATCTTGAGGCTGATCGCGCTGACGATGATCGCGTCATTGGCCTGGCAATCGGCCACGGAGAACCGGCTGCAGGTCGCGATCACCTCGCGATAGCTGGCAAAAAAGAAGCCCGCGGCTGTAAACAATACGAGCGAATATGCCCCGACCGTCGCCGCCGATAGCAGTGACCTAGTTTTTTTGTTCATCGATCTTTCCCCCTTTTTTCGTTTCGATCGCGGTCAGCAGATCGTTGATGTGAGCATTCTCTTCCTGCGTCATTTCGTGCCGGCCAAATCGCACCTGCTGATAGCTCTCGGTGACGGCCAGCACCTCGGGCGTCCCGACGGCGTAGGCGAACTCGAGCGGCGTCTGCCATGTCTCGCGCCGAAAGCCCTGTCTGCCGACGATCTCGAGCATATTCTCGTAAAACTCGATCCGCGATCTTCCCGGCCCATCCGAACGACGTCTAATCCATCTTCTCCAGATTCCGGAGGCGATCAATTTCCGCGAAAGCCAGATCAAACCCGCGATAACAAGCACGCCGCCGAGCAGAGCACCGGCCGCCCACAAGACCGCCTTGATGCTCGCCCCGAGGCCCTTTTCGCCCCGCACCTCGGCAAACCATTCGGCGGCCATATTGGTTGTGATGCCGAGATAGCTCGAAAGTTTTGACTGATAGTTTAGAAATTCCGTGCGAAAGCTTCTGCCAAGCGTTTTTTGCTCACGATCGTCGTACGAGACGAAATACTGGATCCATACGGTCTCGATCGCCTCGACGTACTTTCGCATCGTAGCGGTGAAACCGGTTCCCCCAGCTCCGCCCGGCTGGCCGCCCGGCGGTGTCGGGTCAAATTTTATCCACGCATCGAGGCCCGGAAAATACACTTCGACCCAGGCGTGTGCGTGGCTCTGGCGAACGACGGTCATCCCCACGGTCTCGTTGTATTCGCCGCCGTGAAACCCGTTGACGATCCGCGTCGCGATACCTTGGGTTCGAAGCATCACCGCCATTGCCGACGCGAAATACTCGCAATGGCCTTCGCGTACGTTGAACAAAAAGTCCGCAAGCGGCTGCTGCCCCGACGCTTTTAGCTCGAGCGTGTAGCCGTAGCTCGTTTGCAGATGAGATTCGACAGCGAGGGCTTTGTCGTAACGCGTCTGGAGGCGATCAGTGACTTGTTTCGCAAGTTCCGAGATCCGCGGATCGGTCGAAGGCGGAAGGGCGAGATAGTTCGAGAACTCAGCTCCGTAAGGCCTATCGTCTGCTCTCAGGTCCGACGAAAGAGGCACTGCGAGGTCCGAAGTGACGCGATAGCTAAGGCGTTCGCCGCCGCGAGAATGGCTTAGAGCCCCATAACTATCGAGACTCAGTGATTCGAACGTTCCCTGCGCCGCGATCGCCCTCGGCACCGCGAAAAGTACGGGCGTGTCGAGTGGTTCGAGATAGACGAGCTGATCCACGAGCCGCGGCCTCTCGGACGGAAGCCCGACGCGGACCGTCGAGCTGCTCGGAGCACGAACCATTTGCATTCCGCTCGCGGGTTTCGAACGGCTCCAGGCACGGTTGTCGAATGTGTCGAGCGCAACGCCGCGAAAATATAGATCGCTCGTGATAGCCGGCAGCCCGTCGAGTTTTACGCGCATCACGACGCTGTCGTCTTCGGTGATCCGGCCAAAATTGCCAAGTGTCACGCGATCGGAAAATCCAGAGGTGGTTAGTCCACGCTGGTCACCGGCAAATGACGCTCCGCCCGCACGCGGCAAAACGAAAAACAAAGGCACCGCGAGCAGCACTATAAAAAGGATCAGCGAGATAGCGACCGACGGAATCCGCCGCGGACGCATCGTGATATCCGAGTCGGAGATCTCGGTACGTTTGTTTGCGGTAGAGCCTTCGATGCTGTGCTTAACGTTCCGCGCGGTCTTCCTGACCTCGAACGCGACGATAGCGCACGTCATCAGGATCAAATACGTGATAAACGAGAAAAGATAGAGAATGCTGATGCTCAAACCCGCCGCCAGCAGCACCTCGAAGAAGGCCATCAGATAGAGAAATATCCAGTCGCGATCGCTCTTTCGCTGCAGCAGTTTGATCGCCGTAAGGGCGAGGATCATTCGTGCCAGCAAGCCGGCGATCCAGGGGCCGTTACCCGTCGGCCCGACCATGTCCGACGCCCAAAGTCCGTAAAAGACCGGCAGAGCAAGCACGATCAATGCGGTTCCCAACTTTTCACCGATCTGAAAACGCGTGTCTTCGAGCAGCGCTGCCCCGACGAACACCGCAAGGAATAGTCCCGTCGCCAACGGCCCAAAGCTGCCCGACACCCACAGAGAGAGAAACCCGCAGAAAACTGTGGCGTACGAAACGATGCGGAAAAATCTCTCTAAACGCATACCGCTTTTCGAATTATATCGCTTTGACTCCGAAAGGTTGCAGAGATTTGCCTGACGTAATAGTGACTCTAGTCTTTCGACAGGTATAATCAATGGAATTCCTATGTCACAGAGTAAATTTCCCGTCCCTTCCGTTGAAGAGATCAGGGCACACTTCCCCGCCCTCGTACGCACTATGGATGGCGTGCCGGTAGCGTATTTCGACGGCCCGGGCGGCACTCAGGTCCCCCGTGCGGTCGTCGAGGCGATGAATGATTACCTCTACAACCACAATGCAAATACCCATTGGGCCTATCCGACGAGCAATGAGACGGACGAGATCATCGAGAGATCGCGGCAAGCGATGGCCGACTTCCTGAATTGCGGCCCGGACGAAGTAGTTTACGGCCAGAATATGACTACGCTTACTTTTCACCTCGCTCGTGCTCTTGGCCGCGAGATGAACGCCGGCGACGAGATCATCGTCACCGAACTCGACCACCACGCGAACGTCGACACATGGCGTTCGCTCGAAAAAGATCGTGGCGTTGTTATAAGAACAGTGCCGATGAATATCGAAACCGGTCAGCTCGAACTGGATATTCTGTCCGATCTTCTGAACGATCGAACGCGACTGCTCGCGATCGGAGCCGCTTCGAACGCCCTCGGTACGATAAACGAATTCGAAGAAGCCGTCGCACTGGCAAGGTCGGCCGGCGTTCTGACTTTCGTCGACGCGGTTCATTACGCAGCCCACGAGCTGATCGACGTCAAGAAGATCGACTGCGATTTCCTGGCGTGTTCGGCGTACAAATTCTACGGCCCGCACATCGGCGTTCTATACGGCCGCCGCGAATTGCTTGAAAAGGCTGATTTTCACAAACTCAAACCCGCTCCCGACTATGCACCCGAGCGAATGGAGACGGGCACGAACAATCACGAAGGCATCGCCGGAGCCGGTGCGACCGTCGATTTCCTCGCCTCGCTCGCAGGAACGGAAGGTACTCGTCGCGAAAGGCTAGAAACCGTTTTCACGGAGTTCCACCTCCGTCAGCACGAACTTACCCATATGCTCTGGAACGGCCTCGCCTCGATCCCAAAAGTCCGCCTATACGGCCCTTCCCCCGACTTCCCGCGAACCTCGACCGTCTCATTTACGGTAAACGGAATGACCTCGACCGAAGTCGCTTCAAATTTAGCCGAAAAAGCCATTTTCGCCTCAGACGGTGACTTCTACGCGCAAACTGTAGTCGAAAAGCTCGGCGTCGAAGGACTCGTTCGCATTGGTTTTGCCTGTTATACGACGGTTGACGAAGTCGATCGCCTCGTCGAGCAGCTCCGCGACATCGCAGGCTAACCATCGGGCGGTTTCCTGAACATTTGTCGTCAAATCAGCGTTAGTTATTAATGATGGCAGAAAAGATCTATTGTCCGAGATGCGGTAAAGCCGCACGTTCCGGCGAAAGCTTTTGCCGAACGTGTGGCCTGGAGCTTGCCGAGGTCGCGCAGATAGTAAGTGGCAACGTCGAGAATGCCCCTGAAACCGCCTTCCGGCCCAACCCCAAGTTCATCACAACAGGAATCGCGATCTTCATACTCGGAACGGTCCTCGGTCTCGGCCATGCGATCCTTCGCGATCTCGACCTGTATCCGCAGATCTACGGCAAGACGGTATTCATGCTCTTCATCATGGCCGGCATGCTAACCCTCGGACTCGCATTTGTATTTCCCTCAAAAAGATTCAAGAAGAGACGGGGTACGCAAACGGAGGTAGAAGTGACGTCAGCGGACAAACTTGCGACAGCCCCGCTTCGATCACTCCCTAACGCCGATGAAGAAAAGTTCGCAATTCCATTCCCCCGAAAGTCACGTGACAAGGAGCCGGCAAGCATCACTGAGCATACTACGAGGCAACTTTAAGCTCGGGACTGCAGTCTCCTAAACAAACAAAAAGCCCGCTCAAGATGAGCGGGCTTTTTGCGATATGAATCCGGCGACTTCCTACTTTCCCACACCTGAAAGATGCAGTATCATTGGCTCCAGTAGGCTTAACTTCCGTGTTCGGGATGGGAACGGGTGTGACCCTACCGACAGAATCACCGGAAAACTGGTTCGAGCGAAATGAAGCTCGAGATTTTCAAATGTCTTGATCTTTAATAACTGAACACATTGCTGTCACCTACAAGCTTGGCAAAAATTTGCTAGTCAACAAATTTTATGGTCAAGCCTTGGGACAATTAGTACTGGTCAACTAAATACATTACTGCACTTACATCTCCAGCCTATTACGTGGTGGTCTTCCACGAGTCTCACTGGCAATATTAATCTTAGGACTGGCTTCACGCTTAGATGCATTCAGCGTTTATCCATGCTCGACATAGCTACCGTGCGATACGGCTGGCGCCATAACACGTACACTAGAGGTCGACCCAACCCGGTCCTCTCGTACTAAGGTCAGATTCCTTCAATATTGCTGCGCCCACACCAGATAGGGACCGAACTGTCTCGCGA
>JBGTSR010000021.1:0-40226 GCA_041940165.1 Acidobacteriota bacterium | reverse complement strand
AATGGCCCTGCTTGCCCACGGCAGCGCAGCGGACCCGGGCCGAGGCGACAGCGTGCATTTTGCGATCCTCGATATCCCGATCCGCCTTGATGTGGAGGAACGGGAATTCGCCAGCATCACGCACGCCTTCATGGGGGCTTATGCGCCTGGGGAGGCAGCGGCGATGGCTGCGGGCGACGGCAATGGACGAGCTCCCGCAACTCCTCAACATCTTCCTGGGGGACATGAGCTTCGTCGGCCCGCGGCCGGAACGTCCGCATTTCGTCAAACAGCTCGCCAGCGAGATCCCGTATTACGAACACAGGCATCTTGTAGCTCCCGGACTGACCGGCTGGGCGCAGATCAAGTATCCGTACGGAGCATCGGTCGCCGACGCCATTCAAAAGCTGCAGTACGACCTCTATTACATAAAGAATCAGAGTCTGGCGCTCGATATTGTGATCGTGCTCGACACGATCAAGACCGTGCTTTTCGGCCGCGGAAGGTAAGAGCAAAACTGGATTTAGGCGGTAAATACGAGTTTTTCCACAGCAAGGAATTATGGTTATGAAAGAAATAATGTCACTCGGAAGGTTCTTGTCGATAACGGCGATCGCACTCGCGATGGCGTTGTCGGCTATCGCGCAGAACGATAAGTCGGCCACGCCGAAGAACGGCGACGCGAAAGCGAAACCGGCTCCGACGGTTCCGCTGCCCGCACCGACGTCTGAGAACGACCAGGATCAGGACGAAGGCGATGAAACGGAACAGAGCGTTACGCCCTATTACAACAATTACCTGAAGGAGTATCGGCTCGGACCGAGCGATGTCATTTCGGTCGAGGTCTTCGGACAGTGCCCTGATTACTGCATCATCGGCAAAACGATCCCGCCCAATGCACGCATCTCGTACCCGCTGATCCGCGAGTCTTTGCTCGTCGCCGGCAAGACCGTCGAACAGGTCGCCGACGAGATCACGCAGAAGCTCGATGAGTTCATCATCGATCCAAAGGTCACCGTGACCCTCGAAAAGGCGATGTCGACGAGGTACAGCGTAATGGGCAACGTCGCGGCTCCGGGCGTTCGCGTAATGGATCGCAAGGTCAGCGTCTACGAAGCGATCATCGAGTCAGGCGGCGTTACTAAAAATGCCAACAAGGACAAAGTTTACGTTGTCAGCTTTGGAAAAGAAGGACGGCTAGAGCGCAAGCAGTTCAGTCTTGCGAAAATGGAAAGCGGCAAGGCCGAGATGGTCTATCTCAATCCCGGCGATCAGGTATTTGTTGGCGGTAAAGGGTTTACTATCGAGAAGTTCTTCGACACGTTAGGCAAGGCGAGCGCGGCACGTCTGCTCTTCGGCAGCCCATTCTAGACAAAGGAGCGAGATGAAGGTAATTCGATCATTAGCCATCGCATTCGTCGTCGTCGCCGCATTCGCACCGGCGAATGCCGACTTTATCAAGCGGCAGACGAACAGCTTCGCGTGGTTTCGCGACATCCAATTTGTCGACGCCGAGCGCGGATGGATCGTCGGGACCGACGGTATTATCCTTTCGACCGAGAACGGCGGACAGACGTGGACGGTCGGTAAGAAATTCACCGCCGACGCACTTCTGCAAGTGCATTTTGTGAATGAGGACACGGGCTGGATGCTCTGCGAACGCAACATCCTCCAGCGGAAGAACGACCCGACCTCGTACGTCAGAAAAACGACGGACGGCGGACGGACCTGGGAAAAGATCGAATTCGAAGGCAGCGGCCGTGAGCGCGTAACGAAGCTGCTTTTTACGCCAGAGGGAAAAGCCATCGCGTTTGGCGAAGGCGGCTACATCTATCAGCTTCAGGAAGATCAGGTCACCTGGAAACGCTCCAAGACCGCTATGCACTATCTGATGATGGACGGCGGTTTTGCCGACGACAGGGTCGGAGCGATCGTCGGTGCGGGCGGCACGATCATGTTTACCGAGGATTCGGGCTTTACTTGGGAAAAGGCCTCGCTGATCGGAGATTCGAGCGCTAAGTTCAACGGCGTGTTCTTCGCTGGCGGGCGTGGAGGCTGGGCCGTCGGCACGCAGGGCAGGATCTTTCGCACGAACGGCGGCGGTCGTTTGTGGAGACAACAGAACTCCGGTGTAACGGCGAACCTTACCGACGTTTATTTCACGAGCGCCACCAACGGCTGGGCCGTCGGCGAACACGGCATCATAGTCGAAACGCGTAATGCGGGCGAGACATGGACAGTTTTGAATTCAAACACGACCCATCGCCTGGAGAAGGTCATTTTCGCGGCCGGACATGTATGGGCGATCGGCTATGGCGGTACGCTGCTGGCGAGCGCCAAGCCCGGCGAAAAACCCGCAGATATGAACAGGCCCGATCTAAAACGCCGCAGCTAATATTCGCGGCTTATCGCCCTTGACATGGTTACTGCCATTTCTTACTATCAAGGTTCGCTCTTTTGACGGAGCGCGTTTTTTTGAGAATTTACAGGGCACATAGCCGAGGTTTTTCGGGCATGTACGTCAATTGGTAGACAGCCTCCCTTACAAGGAGGAAGTTAGGGGTTCGAGTCCCTTCGTGCCCACCAATCCAATCGCGGGGTCGTAGTTCAGTTGGTTAGAACGCCAGCCTGTCACGTTGGAGGTCGCGGGTTCGAGCCCCGTCGGCCCCGCCACTTAAGTAGCAGAAAAGGTCGCTTTATGAGCGGCCTTTTGCTTTTGGTCAACGGACTTTCGACGATTCATTCAATGACAGCATTACCGAATCCGTGACAACGGTGAGCCGAACTGCGGCGATTCGCGAGGCATCGGTCGAATAAGCCAGATCGATAACACTGTCGGATCCAGAGGTGAGGAACAAACTTGGCTTTGCCGCTGACAGGTCGATCTTAAACACTTTGCTGGACGGCATCTCAGGCACCTGCGCGTCCTGGTAGATCAGCGAGCGGCTGTCAGGACTCCACTTCATTATCCACGTCGGACGAACGGCGAATTCGTGTATTGGTGGCGAAAGATCCGCGGGCCTGACAACGATCTTCATAGGGTCGTCGGCCTCGCCGCCAGATGTATAGGCCACGTATTTTCCATCCGGTGACATGGCCCAGTAGTAAGTAAATGCCTTGGGCAGATAATCTAGCCCGGTCACGGCTCCGCCATCGATCGAAACCTGTCCCATCGGCGGAGATCCCTCGTTATACCAACGAAAAACGACCGTACGACCGTCCGCAGCAAAAACAGGCGATTGCGTGATACCGCGTACATCGGCCAGCAGCCTCGGCTCGCTACCGTCGATCTTCATCCTCCAGATCTGATTGGCGCCGGAACGTTTCGAGGTGAAAACTATATATTGGCCGTCGCCGGAGACCCGCGGCGAAGAATTATCAGAATCCTGAGGGGTCAGCTGCGTCGGGTTACTTCCGTCAGTGTCCGAGGTCCATATCGAAAGCCGATTATTCTCGATGACGTCGAACACGAGCTTGCCGTCTATCGTCCAATCAACACTCTGGTGTCCGAACGGCTCTCGAGAAAGAGGTTTCATCGATCGCGGATCGGATGAATCGCCGACCCAGAGCCGCGATTCATGTATTCGCTGAACCGAAACGATGTTACGGCCTTCGCTGTCGACGCTAACTCCGGAATAGCTGTTCAGATCGTTTGTGACACGTGTCAACTCACCACCATTGATCGCGACGTAAAACAATTGTCTCCGGCGTGAATTTGCGTCTTCGGAGTTGACGAGCAGACCTTCTCCTTTAGCAAGTACGGCGAAATTTTCGATCCTGTCGGAGCCTTCGACGATCTCGCGCTCGTTGCCCGACGCCGTATCCAGAGCAACTATGGCCCACGACTCGGTTCCGTCGAACGAGCGTCGAATGTAGTAAACCGAGCGACCGTCGGATGAATAGCGAGGCTTGCGAATAACCGTCTCACCCGTGTGCACCCGGATCACTTGTTCTTCGCTGCCGTCTTCAGCATTCGCAGCGATCAGTTTTGAATCGGTCACGTTAACTGACGATGCCGGAGCCGGATCGCCATACCGTACAAAGAGAATGCGTTTGCCGTCAGGCGAGAGGTTGCCGAGGTGGTTGACCTTTTCTGCTATCTTGCGGGGCTGGCCGCCAAGTGCCGGAATTCGAAAGAGGTTTCCGTGTGTTCCGTATCGCGGTGCAGTGATGTAATAGACACTCTCGCCGTCGCCGCTAAATCCAATGTCCCAGAAGTGAACTTCCTGAGAAGGAAGGATATTTACGGAGGTTGATTCGCTAACACGTCTGAACCAGAGAGCTCTACTATCGTCCGATTCATACGTCACATACGCGATCGATCGTCCGTCAGGCGATATCACCGACAAAGCAACGTCGTTCGACTGCGAGAGCTTGCGCATCGACATCCTGTCAACGCTGTATTTGGATGAAGTTGATCCTCGCGAAACGAGATACCACGCGCCAACAGACGCGATGAGAACGATCGCGGCCGCCCCGGCAAGCCAAAGCCACGACGGTCCGCGGGCCTCGCTGTAGAATCTGCGAACGAAACTGTCGACGGAAGGCGGCGGAAAGGCGCCCGAACGGACCGCTTCGAGAACGGAGCGCACCTCGGTCATCGACCTGAACCGTGCCGAGGGCTTCTTTGCAAGACACTTCTCAACGAGCGCCACAAGTGGCTGCGGAAGATCCGGCCGGAGTGTCGAGATCGGCGTCGGGGAAGCCGTTGTAATATTCCGGATAATATCCAGGTAGCTATCGCCGGCAAACGGCTTTTGTCCCGAAAGGGCCTCGTACATCACAACGCCCAGGCTGAATATGTCGCTCCTAGTGTCAACGCTTTTTCCTTCAGCCTGTTCGGGCGACATATACGACGGCGTTCCAATGAGTTGGCCCGGGTTTGTGACGTGAAGCGAAGCGGAGCTCGACCCCGGCGGCGGCTCGATCCGCGCTAACCCGAAATCGAGCACTTTCGGAACGTCGTCTTCGCCGATCATGATGTTGCCGGGTTTGACGTCGCGATGGATAACTCCCTTCGAATGAGCGAGCTCAAGTGCCGATGTTATAGGGAGAAACCAGTCGAGGAACGTGTTGAGGCTGAGCGGACCCGACGCGGTCGCCGTGTCGAGGGTACGACCGATGACGAGTTCCATCGCGATGTACTGCTTGCTCCCGATCTCTTCGATCGAGAAGACCGTCGCGACATTAGGATGATGAAGTGTAGCGGCCGCCTTCGCTTCGGTCTCGAATCGCTTCTTAAAGGCCGGGTCACTCTCAAAGCTGACCGGCAACGTCTTGAGAGCAACATCGCGATCGAGGCTTGTGTCGACGGCGTGATAGACCTCGCCCATTCCGCCCGAGCCGATGCGTTTGACAATGCGAAACCGGCCGATCATCTCGCCCGGCATTGCCCTCGCATCGGGCTCGTCGCTTAGAAAGCTTCCGACCGCCGGCTCGGTGATGAAGTCCCCGGCGTCGGCCTCAGCGGCAAGGAGCGATTCCACCTCACGCCGCAGGACCTCATCGCTGCGGCACTCGCGATCGAGAAACGCGGCGCGCTGCGAAATGTCGAGTTCCGACGCGGCGTGAAAAACCTCGCTGATCCTTTCCCAGTCTTCCTGCTTCACGGTATCTAGGTGCTAAGTTCGCGAAAGAGCCACGCACGGGCGAGATTCCAATCACGCCGGACGGTCCGGTCCGATATCCCGAGCGTTTCAGCCACTTGCGTCTCGGTCAAGCCGCCAAAATATCGCAACTCGACGATCTGGGCCTGTCGCGGACTGAATTCGGCAAGCCGTTCGAGCGCCTCGTTTAACGATACGACGTCGATCTCCGAAGAGTTCTGCGGACGAAGCTCATCCGATAGCGTCACCTGAACGCGGTCACCGCCCCGTTTGCCGGTATTCCGACGCCGCGCGAGATCGACCAGGATGCGTCGCATCAGCCGAGCCGAAACGGCAAAGAAATGGTCGCGATCCTGCCAATTTACCTGATCGACATCGATCAGCTTGAGGAACGCCTCATTGACGAGTTCAGTTGCCTGAAGCGAGTTCCCGGCCTGTCGTCTTACGAAGTTTCGTGCGATGCGATGGAGTTCTGACTCGACGCGTGGGATCAACTGGTCGAGGGCCCCCGGCTCGCCCTTTCTCCAGTTCTTAAGAAGCAGAGTGATCTCAGACGGATCGCGTTCCATTACGGGATCTTATAAAGGAAACTACGCAATTTTAGCACACGAAGTTTTTTGCGATCACGGGCGAAGGACTGTGTCCGCATTTCCGCGGGGATTTCGTCTTCGTGTGTAGGAGGCACTAATAATTAATATGTTCGATCAACTTACCATAAATGAACACCCGACTCTGCAGCACAAGGGCGTCTCAGGCGTATTCGCTGCAACTCCATCCGACGCCGGGGCCATCGCGGCGGCGTTGACGGTCGCGTTCAGCAGCGATCCGGTAACCCGATGGGCGTGGCCGTCGGCTAGCACCTTTCTCGAGTGGTTTCCGCGGTTCGTTCGCGTTTTCGGCGGCAGGGCATTCGAAACTCGTTCTGCGTATAGCATCGAGGGCATCGCCGGAGCGGCCCTGTGGCTTCCGCCCGGCGTTGGGCCCGACGAAGAGGCTCTCGTTGAACTCGTAGAGCGCTCTACCGACGGGTCACGCCGCGACGATCTGATGAGGGCTTTCGAGGCGATGGGGCAGTTCCATCCGAGCGAACCGCACTGGTACCTGCCGCTGATCGGCGTCGAGTCGCTAAAGCAGGGAAGCGGCATCGGTACGCGGTTGATGGCCCACGCCCTCGAGCGGTGCGATATCGAGGGGCTGCCCGCATACCTCGAATCGACCAATCCACGGAATATCTCTTTATACGCAAGATTTGGCTTTGAGGTAATTGGCCAGATACAGGTCGGTGATTCACCGCCGATATTTCCCATGCTGCGAACCGCTCGCGGCTGGTTCTCATTGGGCACGCCCGAAATGGCCTGACCCGCATTCATACAACGGCTTAAATACCATAGGAGGAATAATAACGATGTTAGGAGCAACTGTAATAAATGAATCGAATACGCGACGAGTCGAATACGATTACTACGACACGATCGTCGCATCGCAAAAGGTAAATTGGAGGATAGAGGACATCATCGGCGGCGACAAGAAGCTCGATTTTTCAAAGCCGTTCATGCCGGAGTCGCTCGCCCGGGTCAACGGACTGAGCTTTCTAACGGACGACGAAAAGGTCGTTCTGAATCAGATCCGCGGGCACGCGTATCTCGCAATATTCGGCCTGGCCGAAGAGTTCATTTTGCCATTCGTGATCGATCACGTGCGGCCGACGCTCGATGATGACGACTATCGCGTCCGAGCATTCCTGCAATTCGCTGGCGAAGAGGCGAAGCACATCCAACTCTTTAAGATATTCAGCGAAGAGTTCCGTCAGAATTTCGGCACCGAATGCAAGGTCATCGGCCCGCCAGCCGAGGTCGCGAAGGCTGTTCTGAGCCACGGCCCGTTGGGAATTGCACTCGCCATCCTTCATATCGAATGGATGACGCAGCGGCATTACATCGAGAGCATCCGCGACGACCAGCTTCTGGATCCGCAGTTCAAATCGCTGCTCAAGAATCACTGGCTCGAGGAAGCTCAGCATGCGAAACTCGACACTCGTATGGTCGAATCACTTGCCGACGGCCTCGAGCCGGACGTGATCGAACGCGGTGTCGACGACTACCTCTCGATCGGTGGAATTCTCGACGGCGGAGCAAGGCAGCAGACGCTTTTTGACCTCGAAGCGTTTGAACTTGCAACGGGCCGTATCTTGAATGACGACGAACGCGAAGAGTTTATCGACATTCAGGTCCAGGCAAACCGCTGGACGTACATCGGGACCGGAATGACGCACCCGAAATTCCTATACACGCTCGGCGGCCTCAGCCCCGAACAGCGAAAACGGATCGAGGACGTCGCTCCGAACTTTTGCTAAGGAGCTGTCTGTCGGCCTCAACAAGAAAGCATCAACTCGCTCGGGTTGGTGCTTTCTTTCGGGGTAAATGAAGCGATGATTATCTTGCCGAGGCGATAAGGACGACGTCACGACTCGTGGCGATTCTAGTGTAGGCGAAATATTTACCGTCAAAAGACCAGCCGAAGTTGCCGAGCTTTTCTTCTGGCAGTCCTGGGATTAGGGTCGGACTTCCTCCATCGAGGCTCTGCCGCCAAAGGCCGTTTTTCCAGTCGCGGTATACAAGTGATCGCCCGTCGGGAGTCCAACGAATGCCGCCGCGAACATTATAAAGGCGTGGTAAATCGAATACCTTAAAGGTATCGCCACCCTCGATCGGAAACACGACCAGCTTGTGGATTCCGTCTATCAACGCCGAGCCGGCGACAGATCGGCTATCCGGTGAGACCTGTGCCCAGCCAACCTGCAAATTCGTTAGCCGAATGGGCGGGCCGCCTTCGATCGAGATCCGAAAGAGCTCTCCTAAACCGCTTTCGTTGGAATTGTAGATTACCCACTTCCCGTCGGGCGACACAAAAGGCTGAGCTGCAATGCGATCTCCACTCAATTGGACCATGTTTTCACCGTTGGCATCGGTCCTCCAGATCGCATAATGCCCATTTCTATTTGATTGGACGACCACAAACTTGCCATCGGCCCCGATCGTCGGAGAGCTGTTCACGCCGCCATTTGCGATGATCTGTTTCTTCTGCGAACCGTCAGCGTTCATCGACCAGATCGTCGTTCCGTCATTCGCGTCGCTCGAATACAGAATTCTACCGTCGGGAGCCCATGACAATCCGAGCCATCCGATCCGGGCTCCCGCAGAACTGAACGTCACCTGCTTTGCGTCTTTCAGGTCGTCCGCCGGCGCAACCCACACATTAGACTGGCTCACCTCCGCAACTGCCGCGATCGAATTATCGTCCGTCACGGAAGTAGCGAATACGTAATCGACCAAGTCCGATGTTACGCGGCGAGTCTCGCCATCGGGGTAGGCGGTTTGCCAGACCTGTGCAAGCAGCGTTTTGGGCGCAACACCAACGGCGACAATACTTCCGCCGTCATTTAGCCAACTTAACCCTCGCACGGCTTGCCACGAAAAATTTCCTAGACGTTCGATAGCACCATTTTCCAAACCCACGATGAATAAGCCCATCTCGCCCGGGCCGGTGCCCCCCGCCACAGCGACCTTTCGTCCATCGGGCGACCATGCTGGAGATGTCCATCCCTGAGCGACCGTATCTGACAACGTTGCAACGATCGATTCCTGTACGCCGTCGGTAGTTATGCTGATCAAGACGGAAGCTCCGTCGGCCCCTCTGTCAACAATAACGACATGTTTGCCATCCGGAGATAAGGAAAACCTCCGGACGTTATCGCGGATCTTTAGGGGTGGAGATCCTCCAAAAGTAGACACTTTGTATAGACTCGCATTCGAGAAGTTGGAACCGGCCGTGTAATAAATCAAATTTCCATCCGGCGAGAATTGTAAATTCTGGTAGATGACGGCAGCGGCCGGCCTGATAAGCACTTTCTCGCCGCCGTTGGAATGAGCGAGCCAAAGGCTTTCTTCCTCACCGATAGATTCGGAGTAGACAATTAGATTTCCTTCTCTTGAGATCGCGGCATTCGCAATATTCCCGCTTGAAGTCAGCTGCTTGATCTCGATCTGGCGGAACGTGAATTTCTCGGAGCTGGCACGCAAGCCCGATAACAGGAAGTATCCGGCGACACACAGGGTTGCGATCGAGATCGTAAGGCCTGCGATAAATAGTCGCGACCGAGACTTCGCCCGAACTCGTTTCGTGGCGTCTGGACCATCCTCACCGATAAGCAAACCTCGGTCGTCTTCGAGGATCTCCTCCTCCACGACGACCTGAGTAAAGGAGCGGTTGTGGATGACAGACTGGGTTTCCGCTGCGTGTGCGACATCCGCCACAAAGCTATAGCCGCGACCAGGAATGGTTGCGATGAACTCATTTTCATTTTTCGACTCGCCAAGTATTTTTCGCAGCCTCGACACATGAACCGCTAGATTACCCTCTTCGACAAATTGTCCGTCCCATACAAGGTTTAGCAATTCATCTTTTTCGATAACCTCACCAGGCTTGCTCAGAAGAGCAACAAGCAGGTCGAACGTCTTGGCGTTGAGCGATATCTGGGCTCCGGCGCGAAAAAGCCTTCGTCGGTCGACGTCGACCTCAAATTCGGAAAAGGTCAGCTTTTTACTGTCCAATTTCATTCGACACAACTCGATTCAGAACAATACAGAACAATTCAGAGCGAGATACAGGACTCTAAAGGCCTCCGAAACGGACACTGTCGTTCGACGATGCGGGAAAAAAGCACTCTCGCCGTGTCAAGCGAAGGAATATATGTCGCCAATTCGGAGAACAAAATTAACGATCGAGCACAACGAAATTACCGTGCTTCGAAAGACCTCCATCTTTGCAGGTTCTCGCTGTCCCGTGTGCGGACAAGCCGACCCGCAAGCAACGGACCCTCACCTCATTGACAAGGATCCCGACTCGCTCCCGGGTGAAGGAGCAGCCCTAAATATCACTAATAAATTACAAGGAGAAAACAATGAAAGGCAAAGCTAATCTTTTAATTATCTTCATCGCCGCCATTATCTTAATGGGCGGAAACTTGCCGGTGCATGCACAGACATCCGGCTTCACTTACCAGGGCAAGCTGAGCGAATCAAGCTTGCCGGCTAATGGAACTTACTTGTTTCAGTTCAAACTTTTCGATGACGCCAACACCCAGGTGGGAGCGACGATCAGCGACATGAGCGCAACTGTCTCGGACGGAATTTTTACCGTGGAACTAGATTTCGGCGGGAACGCATTTTCAGGAGCTCCCCGTCAGCTCGAGGTCGCTGTTCGACGAAACGCGACCGAATCGTACGTGACGCTGTCACCGCGTCAGGCCATTTCCAGCGCACCGTATGCAATACGATCTGCTACGACAGCCTTGGCCGAAGATTCTGTGAAATTAGGCGGCATCGACGCAAACCAGTACGTGACGGGTCAGGTCGTTAAAAGTCTAAATAACCTTAGTGGACCAGTGACGCTCGCTGCGGGGGCGAACGTGACGATCACTCCAAGTGGCAATACCCTAACGATCGCAGCCTCAGGCGGCAGCGGTTCTGGATCCATCACGGCTATTTCCGCCGGAACCGGCCTGGCCGGAGGAGGGTCGACGGGAGCGGTAACGATCGGCGTAGCAAACAGCGGAATCAACACCATGCAATTGGCTGATGGCGGTGTCACCGATGCCAAGATCGCCGCCGTCAATGGAGCTAAGGTGACCGGCTCAGTCGCAAATGCAACGACGGCGACGAATTCGACCCAGCTGGGTGGTATCGCCGCGGACCAGTACGTAAAGACAAACGACCCGCGGCTGACGGACTCGCGAAGTCCAACCGCCGGAAGCTCCAGCTATATTCAGAACGGAATATCGGCGCAGTCAAACGCAGATTTCAATATTAGCGGTATTGGGAGTGCAAATCGCTTTAGCGCGGCGACGCAATACGATATTGGTACCAGCCGAGTCTTGAGCATCGGCGGAAATTCAAACCTCTTCATCGGGAGCGACACTGCTGCAAGCAACACCGGCGCATTCAATACCTTTGCTGGAGCGGCAGCAGGTCGCGACAACACGACCGGCAGCGAAAATTCATTTTTCGGACGCGGGGCCGGGGCTGCGAATACCACAGGTGGACAGAATACGTTCGTGGGCCGAAGTGCCGGCGTATTGAACACAGAAGGCTCAGGGAATTCGTTTTTCGGAAAGGAGGCTGGGTTCGCAAATACGACCGCATCTTCGAACTCGTTTTTCGGACATCGTAGCGGAGCTTCGACGACCACCGGGGCCGCAAATTCGTTTTTTGGTAATGAGGCGGGGACGCTCAATACAACGGGGCAGTGGAATGCGTTCTATGGCGGACAGGCGGGTCTGGTGAATACCACGGGGAACAATAACTCGTTCTTCGGCACCTTTTCTGGTCTCGAAAATACGACTGGTACCGGCAACGCATTCTTCGGGATCGACGCCGGACGGCATAACCTCGATGCTAACGGTAACTCGGCTTTCGGCGCGGGAGCGGGACGCTCGACAACGTCCGGCGGAAGTAACGTATTTGTCGGACTTTTCGCGGGAATGGCCAATACTACTGGAGGAAACAATACGATCGTCGGTGCGAACGCCAATACCGGAGGGGATGGCCTAACCAACGCAACAGCGATCGGCGCCGGAGCGATCGTCTCCCAGAGCAACGCACTAGTATTAGGAAACAATGCTAACGTCGGAATCGGCACGAGCACGCCGGCGTCTAAGTTGACCGTCGCAGGACTCATCGAGACTACATCTGGCGGGCTCAAGTTCCCAGACGGGACCGTCCAGACGACAGCCTCAAGCGCCGCCAGCGGGATCCTCAATCAAACCTTCCTTCAAAACGGCGCGAACTTTAATATTTCGGGCGAGGGAAGAGCATATACGTTCTCCGCGGACTCGCAATATAACATCGGCGTTTCTCGAGTTTTGGGAACCGTAGGCAACAACAATTTGTTTGTTGGCATTCGTGCAGGTACACAAAACACCGGAAGCAATAACACATTCGTCGGTACGTCGGCCGGGACGGATAATACGACCGGCAGCTCTAACACGTTTGTCGGACGCGAGTCGGGCAGTAGCAATACTACGGGCTTCGGCAACTCCTTCTTTGGAAAAAATGCCGGCTTAGGTAATACGACCGGGGAGCAGAATTCATTCTTTGGCGTTGAATCAGGCGTAGCCAATCAAACGGGCCGTTACAACGCTTTTTTTGGTGGATTGAGTGGAAGTGCGAATACTACCGGCTCGAGCAACTCGTTCTTCGGGTTAGGTGCAGGACGTTTCAATCAGGCCGGTGACAGTAATGTCTTCGTCGGCTATCAAGCCGGATTCGCGAACACTTCGGGAAGCGGGAACACCTTTGTAGGTAAAGGGGCTGGCGAAGCTAGTACTACCGCTATCAGCAACACGTTCCTCGGCGGTAACGCCGGTATTCAGAACACCGCGAGCAATAATACCTTTCTTGGCAATAGCTCCGGACAAGGGAACACGACCGGGACCGAAAACACCTACGTTGGTCGACGTGCAGGGGCGACAAATCAGCTTGGTAGTTTTAATACTGTGGTCGGCTCTAATGCCGACGTTGCGAGCAACGGCCTAACTTACGCGACAGCAATAGGCGCGGATTCCGTTGTTTCAAGCAATAACACCATCGCACTCGGACGAGCGAATGGTTCGGACAGAGTAGTCGTCTACGGTCTCGGCTCGGCCGGTAGTACTCAACTTTGCCGCAACGCGTCAAACCAGATCTCAACATGTTCTTCGTCGCTTCGTTATAAGACGAACATCTCTGCCTTCTCCCAGGGGATGTCCTTCGTAGAAAAGCTCCGGCCGATCGCTTTCGATTGGAAAGACGGCGGGCTAAAGGATGTCGGTTTCGGCGCTGAAGACATCGCTAACATCGACCCTCGGTTTGCAGTATTCAATGAAAAAGGCGAGGTCGAGGGCGTTAAATACGACCGACTTGCGGTTGCGTTCGTCAACGCGCTCAAGGAGCAGGACGCGATCATAAGGAATTTCACGACACAGATCGCTGAGTTGCACGAGAACATTGCCCACTTGAAAAGGCTGGTCATTTCGAAAAAGGGCCGCCCGGCAGTCCGTAAAGGAGGAAGGAAATGAGAAAGATCAGACTAACGGGCAGCGTCGTAGTTATCTTCGCAACGACTGCCGTAGGAGTTTCAGCCCAGATCGCTTCCGGCGGAAACTTTGTGGTAACTAAATCTGTTGTCGCGGGAGGAGGGAGTTCGGATCTTTCGGGCGGCGTTTACAGCGTCGACGGAACGATCGGCCAGGCCGTTGCTCAAAACGGTGCTTCAAGTTCAACCGTGAAGGTTTCAAGCGGCTTCTGGACGGGTGATCCGGCGATCACTCAACCTGCGATATCCGTCTCGGGAAGGGTGACTACGCCATTTGATCAGGGTCTGCGAAACGTAGTGGTAACCCTTATCGATCCCGCGGGTGTGCGGAGGAGAGCTACATCGAGCTCATTCGGCCTGTACAGTTTTGATAATGTTTCGCCGGGTGAGACGTACATTATCACAGTATCCTCTAGAAGATACCGCTTCGAGCCAAAAATACTGCATATCAGCGAAAGCTTGGCCAATGTAGATTTTCGTGGCCTTGAATAATGCAAGGTTGGGGGCGATCAGCCCGATCGGCGTAATCGCAAAGGGTAGAGCGGAAGGCTCTACCCCTTTTTTGCTAGTGTTTTAGTCGGCTTATCCCTTTCTCAATTCGGTCAGAACCTGTTTCGCGACGGCCTTTAGGGTGTCAAAAACGCCTGAGCCGTTGGTCGCGACGGCCTCGTAGACAGGCTCGCCCTTTTTCTGTAATTCGTGGGTGAGTTCATCGGCCGAGATCACGTTTGGCAAGTCGCGTTTGTTGAGCTGCAGGACGTAGGGAAGCTTGGTAAGGTCGTAGCCCTGAGTCGCGAGGTTTTCTTCCAGATTGTAGAGCGATTCGATATTCGCATCCATTCGCTCTTCCTGGCTGTCGGCGACAAAGACGACGCCATCGACGCCCTTCAGGATGAGCTTTCGCGACGCATCGTAATACACCTGACCCGGAACGGTGTATAGGTGAAACCGCGTCTTAAAGCCGCGAACTGTGCCGAGTTCCAGCGGCATAAAGTCGAAGAAGAGCGTACGGTCGGTCTCGGTAGCGAGCGAGATCAGCTTGCCCTTTGCCTGCGGCGCCGTCGAATCATAGATGTACTGAAGATTCGTCGTTTTACCGCAAAGGCCGGGGCCGTAATAGACGATCTTGCAGTTGATCTCCCGGGATGCGTAGTTAATGAAGGTCATAGGTCAGTTGTTTCGCGACGCTGTCCGGATGCTACTCTCCGGAAACGAAGCTAGCTAAATAAGCTGTCGATGTCCTCGTCCGTGATCTCTGAGAAAAAGTTGTTCTGAGCTGCTCTAAAAGTTGCCGATTCGGCGGTCGCTTCGTCGAGTATTCCGGCTACCTCAAAGCTGCCGCGTTTTGTACGTATCTTGACCAGGCTGAGCGTCGAACGCTCGTCAAACACTACTACAAGCAACGCTCGCCCGATGATCGAGATGAAGATCGACTCTCTTTCGCCCTCGTGAAACACACTGGGAAAAGTATCTTCGCCTATAAGTTTCGCCATCGAGCTTGTCGCTGCGACGTTGCCGGCGGCGAGCGATGCGAAACTCGTCGTATCCATCGCACCGATCTCGCCATTAAAGGCGATCGGCTGTCCGTCGCGGTCGATCAGGAAAACGACGCGTGCCGCGCACTCCACCCTCAGCCGCTCCAGGACGGACTTCAGCCGTTGAAACTGGTGTTCTTGTAAGATAAAAGGCGTATCTGCCATTACGGGTAGTTCGGTGAGCGGAATCTCGCCGCGACAAGAAGTTGAATAAGGTAGATTTTCCCTGGCACTGCGGCCGGAAGGTCCCGGACAAGCCGCAAAACAAAGTCTAACACAGCATATTAATGCCTGCCAACAAATTTTTGGAGGTCAACGCGCGTAATAGCTACCGCTTGGGAAGCGTCATCGTCTCGCCTTCGGAATTCATCTCTAGGTGTTTGGTTGTTGAGTCAGTCACGCTGTGAGGGACAAGGTCACCCGTCCTGTAGCGCTCACCAACATTCGCGGGCGGGGTTTGCTGCGGAGGGAGGTCCCTCTGAGAATGTGGTGAAAACTCGGCCGGCCGATTCGCATTTGACCTTAGTGCCGTTCCGCTCTCGTTCTGCTGTCGGATCCGAAGGTATTGCCCGATCGCTCCGCCGATCATAATGAACGCCGGAATTAGCATCCAGTACCACCAAACGCGTCCACCGGCCATGTTCGTCACCGCCAAAACGACCGAGATCGCGAGAAAGGCCAGGCCGGTCGCGAATTTCGTTATCGCGCTTTCGATCGTGATCGGACGGCCGTTCTTACTCATCGGCGGCTGCGGGGCTCCCGATCCGGTCAACGCTCGCGACACGCCGCCAAGGTCGGTGCCGCAGCTTCGACAGAATTTGCCGTTCTCAGGATTTTGAACACCGCATTTCGGACAGAACATACGCTTACTTCCTATTCTCGACTTGTCCGCCGGCGGCGAGCTTCGAACAATAACACTCCCGCCGCGACAGAGACGTTAAGCGAGTCTATTTTTCCATACATCGGTATTTTTACCAACACATCGCAGTTTTCGGCGACCAGCCTATGAAGGCCACTCCCTTCACCGCCTAGCACCAATGCTGTCGGCCGATCCCAATCCCACTCAGTATGTATCGTCTCTGCGTCAACGCTCGTTCCGATCACCCAGAATCCGCGTTCCTTCAATTCTTCGATAAACCGGTTTAGATTGGGAGTTTTGGCCACTCGCACGTGTTCGACGGCACCTGCGGACGATTTCGCGACCGTATCGTTGAGGCCAACGGCCCGTCTTTCGGGAATGACGATCCCATCGACTCCGGCACATTCGGCAACGCGGAGGATAGCTCCGAGATTCCGAGGGTCTTCGACACCATCGAGCACGAGTAAAAGGGGCGTTTCGGAAAGATCGTCGAGGATCTCGTCCGTGGAGACGTAGCTGGCCGCTGCCGTGATCGCGAGAACCCCCTGATGGTTGGATGCGGCACCGACGAGCTTAGCAAACTGCTCACGCGGCGCGCGGTCATAGGCGATCGATCCTTCTCGGCAAAGCGATATGATCTCGCTAAGCCGGCCCTCGCGCGAACCCTCCGCGAAGATCACTCGTTCGACTACGCGCTGCTTTGCCTTGAGAGCTTCGATCACGGGCGAAACCCCGTAGATCACCGAAGTCGACCGGTCGGCATCGCGCCGCGGTTCTCGCTGGTCCGGTCTTTTCTCTCGTCGATCTGGCCTGTTTCGCTTCATAAAAGGTGTTGACACATCCTAGAATACCGCAGGAACTGACCCGCGTTGCTGATGATGCTCGAACCTGCAAACGAACGTTTTCCGAGGCCTGTGACCGTCAATCCTCTGCTTGCGTTCCTTATCTCGCAGGACCACACCTCGTCGAGCGCGTTGCGGAGTCGCGAGTAATTCTCGTCGATCCTTACGTTTGGCAGTCGCTCGGCGAGCATTCTCGCCAAACCGGTCCAATTCTCGATCGCCAGCGGCCTCATCGCACTGCCGAGACACGAAAAATCGAATCCAGTCGGCTGCAGCCTGTACCCGGTCTTCGAGCCGGATGTATAAACGTCGATAACTGGCTCATCGCGGTCGAAGCGTTCCTCGGAAACCTGTTTTCGGCTATCTTGCCGAGCGGTTTTTCGCATCTCGCTAGTTTCGGTTTCCGCCAGTTTGCCAAACACGAGCAGTGATATCTCGTCTGATCGATATGACGTTACTGAGTTCCCATTGAAATCGATGAAGCTAACGAAGTCGCCGTCGATCTTGATCGTGCGGACCCTGCGGTTCGGTTTGGGGATCATAAGATCTTTGTCTGACACGACCGCAACTTCGAGATCCGATGCTTCAAAAAGCTGCTTCATCCGAGAGGCTTCGGCGGACTCGGCCACTCGTGCGAGAGGGAAAAGATCGCCAACGCCAACGTGCGACGCCAAGCTCGACATCTCGCGTTTGCATACCCGAGCGACAAACTCCAATGACAGTTCGTTCAGAGGCTCGCGAAGAATAACGTTGAATCCCGGCTGCCAGTCCTCGGCAGCGAGGAATGTCGGGGTCTCAGCCGTACGCGGCCTATCCGGTAAGGTCTCGCCACAGTAAAAACACGCTGCTCGATCGCTGCCGTTCGGACGGCTGCATTTACTACAGACGATCACCTCGCGTTTTTGCCGTTCGTGCTCCATTTGGTAAAAGAACAAGTTTACAACACTCGCCGCGGGCTTTCGGCAAAGTCCTTAATAAAGAATTACTTGACCCCAAAAGGTTAAGAAGGCAAACTAAGAGTTAAGCTTTCTTGACGGACGTATTCGAGCAGAATATTAGACCAAAACGGATTCCGATCATTTTCGGAAAAGATATCCATTATTCGATTAAGTTAACGAGATCAAAGATTTTTCGACTTTAGTAAGCCTTCACGTCAGATAAGCAAGCCTCGGATCGTCACGAAAATGAAGCCTCAAGATCTCGAAATTTGAGGTGAGAAAATGCAGTTCGACACGACTACCAGCTCTTCTTGGCAGTTTGGGCATCGTGGCCGCGTGGCTGTCTTTATCGATGGCAACAATCTTTTTCACGCGGCAAGGTTTCATAACATAGACATCGATTACAACAAGCTGCTCCGCGTCCTTCTCGGCGATGGACGTTTGCTTCGTGCGTTTTTCTACACAGGCGTAGATGCCGGGGCTGAGCGGCAGCAAGGGTTTCTTCTGTGGATGCGCCGAAATGGTTTCCGCGTGGTACAGAAGGAATTAAAGACCTTTTACGACGGCACTCGAAAGGCCAATCTGGACGTAGAGATCGCCGTTGACATGCTCAGTCTTGCAGGCCGGTATGACACTGCGGTACTTGTGTCCGGCGACGAGGATTTCGTTTATGCCATAAACGCCGTGGCCTATAAGGGGTGCCGCGTCGAGGTTGCCGGCTTCCGGTCGAACACTGCTCCGAGGTTGATCGACGTTGGTGACTTTTTTATCGACCTCGGAGATATCGCTCACCTGATCCGTAAGGACGTAGGCCAGTCCGGCGAGTTCGAGATACCCTCATTTGTCCCGCCCGGCGAGGCTTCTGAGGCTCCTAACGCGTCCGAGGCTCGACGCCAGGGACGACAGTCGGGTTTTGATACGGGTTTTCATGGCGGGCGAAATGCCGGCGAAGAAAGATGAAGATCTTCACGCTCGCCGAGGCGAATGACGTGCTCACGAAGGCTCGGCCGATACTCGAAGAGATACAGGAGCTCTACGAGAGGTTAGAGGGTTTTCGCTCGCAAGCGAGAGCCGCGGCGGCCGTCGCTGATCAGGGCGGTGGCATGCCGGGCGGGACAACTTACCTCGACATTCTGTTTCACGCCGGGAAATTAAGCAGCGAGATCGCCGAACTCGGGATCGAGGTCAAAGATCCGAGGCGCGGACTGATCGATTTCCCGTCAATGCGCGGCGACCGCGTTGTCTATCTTTGCTGGCAGATCGGAGACGGCGATGAGATCGGTTGGTGGCATGAGACGGACGCTGGATTTGCCGGCCGAACGAGACTGTAGGCCCAGTTTTTTCCACACATTTTCCACAAATATCGTAACAATCCTGTAAAAACTTAAATTTTTTAAGCATTTGTGCGCTTTAGCTATTGACGACTTAAAGTTCTTCTTGATATCCTTACGTCGTTTTTCGGAACTTAAGCCCAGATATTCCAAGTCAAGGACCAAGAAACGCCTATGAATTGCCCGGTTTGTGATCGGAGCCTAGCCCCAACTTTATCGATCTGTCCGAGCTGTGGAGCGATGATGTTTGACTCGGTCCGGGAGGAACTCCAGACCAAAATAACGTCCGGGCGCTTAAAGCCGCAACCTCAACCCGATGTCATGCCAAAGGTGTCCGCCGCGATCGAGGCGGTTACGCCGAGCATGCCCGTGGTGCCATCCTTGACCGCAGCCCCGGTTATTTCGGCCCGAACAGCTTCTTCGGCGACCGTTCCAACTTCTCCGCGGCCGGAAAAGCGCCTTGAGACTGCCGATCTTGTCGCTCCCAAGACCAGCCCGACGCTGCTCGGATTCGAATCGAAGAATCCGACACTTCCCGACTGGCGCATCCAACTTCAGAATGCGGTTAAGCAGAGACGCGGGACGAACGCGGATGCGGGCGCGCCAGAGATGGCCGTTGCTACGCCGGTCGCAGTACCTGCAGTCGCTGCAGCTGCGGCAAGAAGGCCGAGTCCGACCCAATTCGCAGGTGCCGCTGTTGCCGCGAGAGACCCTCGGGTAGAGAAAGCAATGCAGCGGATCGACGCGTCGCGTGTAGCCTTCGCGGCTAAGCCTAAGCCGAATCTAGCTCGACCGACGCCGCCGCCTGCCAAACCATTCAAATTTGATGTCGTTCCGACTCCTCGCGAGAATGCGGTCGCAAAGCCTGCGCCGGCGGTCAGGATGGACATCCCGGAGCCATCGCAAAAGGTTGCGACTCCGGCGCTTAAGGTCGTTGCTCCGCCGCCAGTAGTAAAGAGAGATACGAATAAACTTCCGCCGATCACAGTTCGTTCGACAACGATCGACAGGCCCACGGTGGACGAAGCCATCGCCGAAGCGACGATCCACACGACGAGTCCACAGGAGTTTCGCGAGGTCAACCGCATCCGGATCAAGGCAGAGGTCGCGGAGCAAGAGATTCTCGAAACTACAAACGAACATGACGACATCGAGGACCTTGCTCAGTTGTCGTCGCGGTTCGGTTCGGGGTTGTTTGACCTGATCATAACGGGCTTTGCCAGCCTACTCGTGCTTTCACCGTTCGCTTTATCGCGTGGTGATTGGTTTACGACCTACGGGATGCTTACCTTTGCCGGTGTTTTCGCGATCATCACGTTTTTCTACATGACGTTCTGTCTCGGCCTTTATGGCAAGACATTCGGAATGCGACTTTTCTCACTTGAACTCGTCGATGCGGTGGAGAACGAATATCCGACGCTGCATCAAGCTGCGGTCAGTTCGTCGGTCTTTCTGCTTTCGCTCGTCGCGGGCGGTGCGGGCTTCGCGACGATGATCTTCAATTCGGAAAAGCGAGCGGCGCACGATCTCGCGTCAGGTACTATACTCGTCCGGGAGTTTTAGACGCAGCTATTATAGAACCGGAGCCCGGGGCCTTGCGTTCCGGGCTTTCTTTTTTGCAACATCGAACCCATGAGCAGTGCCGGAGAATATCATCTGACCGAGGTCGCCGGCGAGATCAAAGGAGCTTTGTGCGGCCGCCACGTGGGACGGCTTTTCCCACTCTCCAAAAATGCGTTTGCACTCGACTTTCATCCACACGCAGGCGTTTACCTGCTCGTCGACCTGACGCGGGGAACTCAAGCCGTCTATCTGATCGCCCGTAAGTTAAGATTCCTTGAAAAACGCTCGGTACACCCGGCTCCGTTCATGATCGCGGTGTCAAAAGCTCTCGCGGGTGCAAAGCTCGGGTCGGTGCGAGCGAACAGCGATGCTCTGGAACTCGAACTCACGAGTACCGAGGGCACCTCAGTGAGTCTCGTGCTCCAACTCAAGCCGCGACCCGGTGCGATGGTTCAAACGGCGGACGGAGCGATCCTCGCCGAGACCGGGGTGTATCTGGATCGACGCAAAATGACGTTCACAAGCGTTACAAGTCGCGGCGACGCCGCGATTTCCCAGAAGCTGGATGCCATCAGGCAGGAACTCGAGCGGGAACGTGAATTCAAGGCCCTCGTCTCGCAGATCAGCGCCTCGATAAAGAAAGATATCGAAAAGCGACGGAGGTTGAGATCAAACCTCGCGAGCGATCTGGAACGTCACGGCGACCCGGGAAAATGGAAGAGATATGCGGATCTGATCCTTGCGAATCTTTACGACGCTGATTGGTCGAGAGACGTGATCGATGTAAAGGATGTCTTCGAGCCCGAGGAGCCGACAATTCAGATCGCGGTGGACAAAGACTTGAGTCCGAGCGAGAACGCCGAGAACTATTACAAGCGTTACGCAAAAGCTCGCAACGCGGTCAAGGCAATAGCGGAACGCAGCGCAATTGTCGACAAGGAGATCGCTCAACTTTCGGAAAGGCTCGCCCACGTCGAGCGGCTTGCACGATCTGGAGACGTCGAAGGGCTGCAAGCTATTACAGACCCGGAGCCCCTACGTCGCGATCGTCAGAATGAAAAAAGGGCAAGTACCACCGCAAAAATAAAGGGAGTCAGGCGGTTTCTTTCAAGTGACGGTTTCGAGATACTCGTTGGTAAGAAAGCAGTTGACAATGACAACCTGACGTTCAGGATCTCAAAGTCCCTTGATACATGGCTGCATGCAGCAGACTATCCGGGGTCGCACGTCATAATTCGTAATCCTTATCGAAAGCTCATTCCCCAAAATACGCTGATCGAGGCGGCCTCGATAGCGGCGTTCTATAGTGACGCACGGGGACAAGGGAAAGCGGGCGTTAAGCATACGCTCAGAAAGTTCGTGAACAAGCCTCGCCGTTCGGCCCCGGGACTCGTCAGTCTCTCTACCCATAAGACGATCCTCGTCGAGCCCGGCGTACCGACAACGGTGAAAAGGTTCGACGACTAGCCTTCGTTGAGGGTCTTTTCAAGTGTCGATTTCATTGACTTAATGACGCGGTCGCCTCCCCCAATGAAAACCCCGCGAAGTCTGCCTTCGCTATCGACTAGAAGCGTTTGCGGTACGACTTGCTGTTTTGTGACCTGATAGAACTGAACGGTCGACGCATTGGGACTTCTCGCCATCGTGTAGTTTATTCGCATCGAAGCCGCAAAGCTGTTGATCAACTCGTTGGGTTCGGCCGTGCCGCTGCCGTCACCGATGTTTAGGCCCACGACCTCGACAGTATCCGGATACTTCGCTTGAATCTCTACCAGATGGGGTATTTCCTGCCGACACGGGCCACACCAAGTCCCCCAGATATTGAGTAGCAATACCTTGCCTTTTTTGTCGTGGATCTTAAACTTTGTTCCGTCCAGAAGTTCAAAGTCGGCGTTCGCAAGACCTGACGCTAGGTCTACACCTTTCGGCGAATCCGATTTAGACTTCGATGTGGAATTTGAGGTTGGCTCCTGAGAGCACGCCGCCAGGCCCGCGGCTATCCAAAGCGTCACACTGAGAAAAAAAATGCGTGCAAAAAGACTCATAAACCCGTGCATTCGTAGGGCAGTCGCAACCCTGATACTGCCTGAACTGCGTTCGGGAATTATACCACGGAGGCTTCGAAAGCCTTTAAAAGTGAAGTGCGGCTTGGTTTCGGGAAACTCAAGCCGCTAATTACGGATAGGCATTTACTGTAGGCCTCGCGGAGCTGTAGGCAAAAGGCAGATTTTCAAAGGGCAGGGTGTGTACCGTGAGAATTGCTCCTCCGCGTGAGCTAATTCGCCGGTACGGAAACTTTTTCAAGATCTACTGCAAGTCCGATCCGCTTTGCCTCGCGACCGATCACTCGTGGATCGGTCTTCAGGGAATGGATCTCTTCCTGCAGCGCCAGATTCTCGTCCATCAGGTTCTGGATTTGGTAATTCAGTTGATCGTTCTGCTGTACTTCTTCTCTTACGGCTGTAAATGCCCGGAAGTTGATCGATACGCAGAGCATGACAAAGATCGAAGTAACGATAAGGAATGAGAGCCACCAGGGAGCGGTGCTCCGCTCGACCGAAGAGGTATTGCTGCCTCTTTCCCCGTTGCGACGAACATTTCCTTGTCGTCGCTGCGGTCTATCCCAATAGATATTTGCGGCCTTGCTCAAGTAATTTCTCCAGATCTTCCTTGGTTTCGCTCTCGGCATAGATCCGCACCAGCGGCTCAGTGCCCGAGGGCCTTAATAGCATCCAAGCGTCATTTCCAAAAAGGAATTTCACGCCGTCAGTCCTGTCAATTCTTTCGACTTTTCGCCCGTCGATCTCGGCGGGCTCCTCTGCAAGCTTTTCCTTAAGCTTATCGGCAACTTCGGGTGTCAACTTTAGCCCGATACGACCTGATTCGAGTCTTCCTACTTTTGCGTACAGGGCGTCGAGCTGTTCAGTCAGGCTTGCTCCGCGGCTCGCGACCGCTTCAGCGGCCAAAAGGCACGCGAGAAGTCCGTCCTTTTCGGGGTAATGCCCCCGGATCGAAAGGCCGGCGGATTCTTCGCCGCCAAGCACTATCTTGTCTTTATTTATCAATTCGCCGATATATTTGAATCCGACCGGCGTTTCAAAAAGCTTTATTCCACGGGCGTTTGCAACTCGGTCGACTAGATGCGAGGTAGCAACGCTCCGGGCGACCCCATTCGTCCAGCCGCGGCTCTCACAGAGATAATCAGTTAGCAGGGCAACGAGCTGATTCGGTTCGATGAACTCTCCGTTCGAATCGATAATGCCGAACCGATCGCCGTCACCGTCCGTCGCGATGCCGAGAGTTAGCCCCGTTTCAAGCACAGTCGATCGGAGTTCATCGAGATGGTCTTTGCCGGGTTCCGGAGATCGACCGCCAAAGGTTACGTCCCGCCAGTCGTTCAGCGTTTCGACCTGGAGCCCGTGATCCCGAAGAATCTTGTCAAGATATCCTCGTCCAGTGCCCCATAGTGCGTCGTAACCATAGCGGCCGCCTGCTTTCTCAAGAACATCGAAGCGGATCTTTCGCTCAAGATCAGCAAGGTACGATGGGGCGGCATCGAACTCCTCGACTCGACCGCCAGCGACATCATCCACTTCGGTTTTGGCGACAATGCCGGCTTCGACCTCGCGAGTTATTTCAGGAAGGGCTGGAGCACCGTCCGCAGTCGAAAACTTAATTCCCTGATACTCCGGCGGGTTATGCGAAGCGGTGAAATTGATCCCACCCGCCGCATAATTATCTCGGATCGTGTGCGAGATCGCGGGCGTTGGCGTCGGCCCCTGGCATAGGAGAACATGAAATCCTTTCCTCGACGCAATCTCAGCGGCCATCGCTGCGAACCACTCGCCCATAAATCGAGAATCGTGTCCGATGACTATCGAGCGAGCATCGTGATCTTCTTTTTTCAAATAGCTAACGATCGAATTAATGACGGTTGTTACGTTCTCGCTCGTGAACTCTTGGGCGATAATTGCCCGCCACCCGGACGTGCCAAATCTTATGGGCATATCAGCAAAACGTTACTTTTCAGGAAAACCGTCTTCGACTCGAATACGTGAAGTAGAAGTAAGGTAGCATACAAATAAGCGCCTGTAAAGCATTTGCTAAAGAGAGCTTAAACAATACTCTATCAATGTGTTACGACATTGAATTTAATGTGATTAGCGCTCAACTAGCTTAAGACATGAACAAAACATATACACAGTACTTAAGAATCGTCATAGCGGTTCTTGGTAACCGGCTGGGTGTGTCTCTTTATCCTCTGTGCTGTCAAAGGTTGTTCCTATGTGTCATATCGGCGCAGCCGGAATTGATGAGGTCGAGCGGCGCAAGAAATTGCGACCCAGTAATAGTAGGGATTGCGGCCTATTCTTCTGGTCAGAGCGATTAGTGCTTCAGTGGCACGACGCTTGCAGTCTGAACGTGCAGATTAGTGTCGATGTATCGATTTACACTTTTGGCACCTTTAACCAGTTGGAGTGATATTTTTCTGATGAGACCTATTAAGCATTTTGAGAAGGGGCTGACTTATGTAGCTTCTGCAGCTTTTAACGGGATACGTTCGGTGAACAAGTTTAAGCCGAATCCGAGTTTTACGCCGAAGTGGAGCGACAAGCCGCTGCTCAAATCGTGGCAGAAATCCAAGCCCACACTCGGTTTCCCGCGGCAGACGGATTCGCTTTGCCCGAACTGTGTGATCGAGGCACGCGAATCGATCCTGTCGGGTGAGAAGGACGTTTCGCTGTTGGTGAACGAGAAGGTCGGCGAGATCAAGGCCCAGATCATCGAACGTGATGGTCAGGTGTGGATGATCAAGGATTGCCCGAAGCACGGCCATTTTGAAGACATGATGGCGGTGGACAGCGAGTTCCTGACGCACATCGAAGGCCTCTTCCCGGGACGCGACATCGACGCGCACAACGACGAGAAGCTGCACAATCACGGCAGTTCGTCGGTGAAGTACGGCCGCGGAGCGGTGCTCACGGTCGACCTGACGAACCGCTGCAACATGATGTGCGATCCGTGCTTTATGGATGCGAACCAGGTCGGTTTTGTTCACGAGCTGTCGATGGAGGACGTCAAAGAGATCCTCGACAACGCGATCCAGATCAAACCGCGTCGCCAGATGTCGGTGCAGTATTCGGGCGGTGAGCCGACGCTGTCGCCGTACTTCATCGACGCTATCAAGTACGCCCGCAAGGTCGGTTACAACTCGGTCCAGGCCGCGACGAACGGCATCGAGTTCGCCAAATCGAAAGAATTTTGTAAAGAAGCCGCGGAAGCGGGTCTTCGCTTCGTCTATCTGCAGTTCGACGGTATTGGCAACGATGCAAACTCGCACCGCCAGATCGGCAACCTTTTTGACGTAAAGCTTCGTGCGATCAACAACCTTCACGAAGCCGGCGTCGACATCATTCTCGTCACGACGCTGGTCAACGGTATCAATAATGACCAGGTCGGATCGATCATCCGCTTCGCCCTCGACAATCCGAAGAAGATCTCGTTCATCGCGTTTCAGCCGGTGTCGTTCACGGGCCGCGACGAGCTGATCACGGAACAGCGTCGCCTGCAGCAGCGTTACACGCTCGCTCACCTCGCTCACGATGTCAAAGGCCAGGTCGGCATCACCGAACCGACGCGTGACTGGTTCCCGCTATCGCTGATGGGAGCTTTCGCGGATTTCGCTGACGTTGTCCACGGCCCCGAGGCCGATTGGGGACAGGTAAGCTGCGGCTGCCACCCGAACTGCGGCGTCGGCACGGCCGTGATGATCAACAAAGAGACCAAAGAAATGTCGCCGGTGCCCGAGTTCCTTAATATCAAAGGCCTCGTCACCGACATGCAGCACATCACGGATACTAACCGCGGCAAGTGGTTTTCGAATTTCATGATGGGCCTTGCTCTCCTTAAGAACTACAATCCGTACGGTGCTCCGGCGAGTTTCGACCTGATCGCGATGTTCAAGAAGTTTGACAAGTCGTTCGGCCTTACGGGCAAGGATTACGGCAAGGTCGATGGCACGCGTACGAAAGAGGACATTGAAAAGCGTCGTCAGGACCCGTGGAACTTCCTGTTCATCGCGGGAATGTGGTTCCAGGATCTGTTCAACTACGACTTCCGCCGCACCGAGATGTGCATCATCCCGTACGGCACACAGGAAGGCGAGATCTCGTTCTGTGCATACAACACCGGCATCGGCTGGCGTAACATCATCGAACACATGCACCAGAACGCGACCGTCGCTCAGTGGTACAAAGAGCAGGGCCGCCACGAGGTCTTCGCACGCGGCAAACACGTCGAAATGAGCTCGAACGAGCACAACCTCATCCTCAACGAGGTCGACCTGACGCGTCCTAACAAGCCCGAAATGGAAGGCCCGAAAACGGCCGCCGAAGAAATGCAGATGATGCGTAAGCTCTACAACGAGATGGTCATGCAGAAAAACGGCATCCAGGGCGAAAAACTAGTCCAGATCGGCGGGATCAAAAGGGAAAAGAATCCTGAAAAAGAACTCGCGGTCGCTGAATAAGACTGGAGCCCAGGCATCCTGCCTGCCTTGAATTCAAAAAGCCTCGTCGAGCGATCGGCGAGGCTTTTTTCTTATTGAAAGGTCATTATAATATTCGTTATAATCACTGACCATGACGGCAAAGCTTAAGATCACAACTGTCGGAAGCTCGGTGGGGGTCGTGCTTCCAAAGGAGATCCTCGCAAAGCTCCGGGTCGAGAAGGGCGACACGCTCTACGTGACCGAGACTCCCGACGGCATCGAGCTTCGGGCGTTTGACGAGGAATTCGCCGAAGACATGGCCATCGCCGAACGCGTGATGCGCGAAAACCGAGATCTTCTTCGGAAGCTGGCAGAATGACGCGCTGGCTTGCGATCGACCGCGTACTTGCGATCCATAGTCGACAGATCGCCGAACACGGCGGTGATGCAGGCGTGCGCGATCTCGGCCTGCTTGAGTCAGCATTGGCGCGGCCGCTAAATATCGCCGCATATGAGCCGGGCTCAGATATCGCTCGCTTGGCCGCGTCCTACGCATTCGGCATCGTCAAAAATCATCCGTTCATCGACGGCAACAAGAGAACCGGTTATGTGGTCATGGAGACGTTCCTGATCAAGAACGGCTTCGAGCTCCACGCAACGCCGCCCGACAAATACACGACCATCCTCAGCCTCGCCGAGGGCTCACTTAGCGAAGACGAACTCGCCGCATGGATCCGTGAGCGGATCCTGTCCATTTGACCGCTGCCGGTCCCAGCCTTCTGAAACGACAATAAGTTCTCGTATCCGCCATGCGGCGGAATAAACCCGTCTTTCGCACGACAAAGTATACCGTCCGATCAAAGCTTATCAGCCCTCCCGCAAACCACCCGTCGCATCCGCTGTATCAGTCCTATCGGTCATGCCGCCGAACCCGACAAACAGAAAGCCTCGCCGAGCGATCGGTGAGGCTTCTATTAATGTATTTTTATCAACGTTTATTAGATAATCGATCATATATGGAAGACAGTCTTTCAGTTGGCAGTCGTGTCAAACATCCAAAAATGAATGAGTGGGGCATAGGACAGGTGGTTGCCCTAGAACAGACCTCGACAACCGTGTTTTTCGAGTTCGTGGGAGAAAAAAAGATACGCACGGACATCATTAAATTGATACCGGTCGCAGGGGCAAAGGCCGAAAGTGCGAAGCTGGATTCTAAATTCAGGACACAACGTGCCAAGCGACGACGATTCAGTGGCCCGCGCTATTTCAACGACGGGAAAAGTTTTAGCAGAAAGAAGTTCATCGAGAGTCTGGGGGGAGTCTGCTCAAACTGGAATTGGAGCTGGTCTTTTGTAAACCACGACGAAAAGAAAGTCTTTTATGGAGCCTGGCAGGACTTTTGCGTAGAGGACCGCGCTCTAATTTTTAGTGAAAGTTGGAAAACAAAATATGGGAAGAAGCGTGCTTCTTGGCCGGAATCCCGGGAGAATCTTAGACTCGTCGAGGAGGAGGGATATTCGCTTAATGTTTATACAATGATCGCAGATCCTGATTCGGAGCTGGAATATGAAAAAGGGGCGCGGAAGATTGGAGCAATCTTGAACGATCTTACTGAAGCAAAGTTGAAGAAAGAAGGGGGCGAATGGTTCGCCGTTTTTCCTCGGAAAACGATGTCTTAATTAGCTATTCCAAATTCCTTCGCGATCGGCGAGGCTTTTCATATTAAAGTGCTTCGAGAAAACTCCACGAGAGAAGTTTCGGGAGTTGGCGTAACCCAAAATAATTCAGCCGAAACTAACCCTTTCGAGACGTCGCCTGGGTCAATAGCTTCCTAATTTGCGGTGTTGGATTTATCATAAGCGGGATTACAACGGATTTACGACCTGATAATATGGCGAGTTTCCTTTACGTCTGGAATCCAAAGAATTGGGATTGGGATGACCTCGGTTACGCAGAGGATTGTGTCGTCAGCGGCGAAAGATATGACATCTTCTGGAGTTGCATAAGCAAAAGGGCAGTTAAGATTGGGGATCGATTCCTTCTAATTCGGCTAGGAAAAGAACCGAAGGGAATTCTGGGTTGCGGATACGTCTCATCGCTGCCATATCCAATGCCGCACTGGAATGGTGAAAAAGCTGCGAAAGGTGTAATGGCTCCGCGAACCGACCTTCTTTTCATGTCTCTCTCCGCGAATCCTATCATTCCAATGGGGTATTTGACTGCCCACTATCCGAACTACCATTGGACATCCCAAGCGAGTGGCGTATCGCTCCCCGATGCGATTGCCGATGACCTTTTCGACATTTTTCAGTACGATCAGCGTTTCGCGTTCGCGACGATGGGCTATGAAGACGTGCTCGAATACGCCGAGGGCAAACCTAAACAAACGACAACGTGGACTTACGACCGAAGTTCGAACGCTCGATACGACTGCATCAACCATTTCGGTTACAAATGTGATGTTTGTGGATTCGATTTCGAATCGACATACGGTCGTCTCGGCCATAATTACATTGAGGTTCACCACTTAAAGCCGATTGCAGACATTAAGCGCGAGCACAAGATAAACCCTATCAAGGATTTAAGACCAGTTTGCGCAAATTGTCACAAAATGCTACATCGTCGTAGGCCGGTTTTGGCCATTGAAGAGCTAAAAGCGATAATCAAATAGTTAATACAATAATAGATGGGAAAAAAGCTCACGGTTTTCATGCTTGACGGAAATGAGTTTGGTCCACGAATTGTCGAAATTGGTAATTGGGTCGGAAAATGCGTCTATGCGCCGCGTGTTGCGATTTCGAGCATTCTAACTCGGCCCGAGGTTAACAATCCAGGGATTTACTTCCTGAAGTCGCCGCCCAAGTCTAATTCCTATTCAGAGCGAGTCTACATTGGTGAAGCTGAAAATATAGGTACACGGCTTCGACAGCACATCAACGACTCGTCAAAGGATTTTGAGGAACTCGTGTTTTTCATTAGCAAAGACGACCTTTTAACCAAAACGCAGATCAAGTTTTTGGAAGCCCAATTTGTCAAGCTAGCACATGACGCCAAATCGGCGGAGATTGAGAATGGCAATGTACCAAGTCTGCCGACGCTGCACGAAGCGGACATCTCGGATATGGAATATTTTCGAGAGCAAGTGAAAATAATCCTGCCCTTGATGGGGTTTAAGTTCTTGTTACCGACCGCCGTCCGTAATTCGATGCCGCCCACGACAGCGGGTCCGAAGCCGCGCACGGTTTTTAGTATCAAATCACCATTGTTTCAAGCCACGATGTTTGAGTCCGAAGAGGGTTATGTAGTTCAATCAGGATCGCAAGCAAATAAAGAAGTGACGGCGTCTCTAGGGGAAACTTACAAACGGCTCCGTGAACAGTTCATTCACGGGGGACTTCTCAGAGACGATGGGGCTTATTACACGTTCGTCTGGGACACAGCTTTCACGAGTCCGAGTGCCGCATCCAATATCGTTCTGGGCAGACAGTCGGCTGGGCCGATCGAGTGGTTAGATTCCAACGGACGAACCTACAAGGAAGTTTCCGAGCTTTCATAATCTCGCGGGGTGCCGTGATCAGTTCATTACATAACCCGAAAATGGGGCAGCGGCGGGCTTTAGTCAGAAGGTTCATATTTTGTTTTAGTTTTTGCCGTCCGTTCACGCAAGCATTTCTGGCTTACTCGCCGTTCAAATATCTCCGATAACTTCCGTCCAGAATTCCATCGGAGCAGTGAACAACGAACAGTGAATAACGAATCTTAAATAACTCATTCGCCGAGCAGATATCTGCGGAACGAGCCGTCGAGGACGCCGTCTACGACGGCTTGTTTTGAGCTGCGGCGGGCGAGGCGGCGGATCGCTTTTTCCTGGGCGAACTGGGCGGCTTCGGCCTCGGCGGCGTAGTCGCGGAGATGATCCATTTCATTCGATGGACCTAAGTACGTGATTAGAGAACCACCCCGTCCGCCCAAAGCGGCGGCCACCCCTCGTTCTGGCAAATAAAACTTGCCAGTGTTGGAGGTAGGCCCGCCAACCGCGTAAGGAGGGGAGCCTGGGTTTAGTTGATACGTGAGGACTTCGCCGGAGGTTGGGGCGAGGTCGTCGGGGACCTGGCTGCGGGTCGAGAGGAGTTTGGTGTAGCGATACTGCGGGCCGTAGGTGCTCGGGGCGAGGATGATCGCACTGTCGGCGAGCGATGCGAGCTGGAGTTCGTGGGCGTAACGGGAAAGGGAGTTTGAAGTTTGAGGGTTTGAAGTTTGAGGTTGGCGTTTGGATCGCGAGCGTGCGGAGGATGGCGACGGCGTTTGCACGGTCGCGAGGATCGAGACTTTGTGCATCTGGGCGGCGAGTTTCAGGGTTTTTAGGACGTTCGTCATCGAGGCGGCCGTGACCGGGCCGCGGAAGAGGTAGTTGATGCTGTCGAGGATGACGACGCGGGCTTGGGATTCGTAGATCGCGGCCCCGATCGAGTATTGGAGATAGTCGTGAATGCGGCCGCGGAAGCACTTTGGGATATCGCCGAATTCGCCGAACGACGCCCGCTGAAAATGAAATCGCGTGCGGCAGGGCAGTTTGCCCGGGACCGGCGACGGATAGGTGTAGCGTTCGGTGAACTGGTCGGTCGTGTGTTCGAAGTCGATGAGGAGAACGTTTGGGCGAAGGGACGAGCGGCGAGGGGCGAGGGAAGAGTCGAGCGAGGTCAGCGATCGCGAGCCGGTGGCGATGTCTTCGGCAAGCTGGACCGCGAAGAGGCTTTTGCCCACGCCTTTGGCTCCGAAGAGCAGGCTGACGTCGCCTTCGAACCACATCGGGCCGTAGAGTTCGGGGCGGGGCTTTTGCTCGCTCGGCCTGATTATCCAACGCGACGCCGGACGCACCTCGAGCATCGATTCGCCGGGCGAGGGCAGGGCCGCGAGCTCGAGACGGGCCTTTTCGCGAAGCTTGATCATCGCGTCGGCCCGTTTCAGATTCGCATTCCATAAAGCTCGGTCGCCCATACGTTGTAAAACTGTAACAAAGATTGCAGAGGTAGGCAAGTGTGTTATGTGTGAGACGCAGGTTGCACGAAAAAGCCCCGCCGAATGCATCGACGAGGCTATTTAAGTATGAACGTTTACTGCGTTTTAGCGGTTCGCGGGAGCTGCCGGAGCCGGTGCCGCCGGAGCGGTGACTTCAACATTGACCTTGGACGGCTGCGGATTGGTGATCCGCCGCAAGGCTCCGCTGTAATACAACGCACCCGCGATGATGCCGACGATAATTATCATTGCGATCGCCCAAATGGCGTTGCTGCCGGTGCTTTCGCGTTCGACCGCAACGGGCACTTCTCTTTCTACTACGACTCTACTCATTAGAAAATCCTCCTAAATTTATAGTCATAAAGACAAGGGAATAGTAGCAGTGTCGTTTCTGGAACTTTGTCCGTTCGCATACCAAAGAAATCTTTTTATTTTTAGTGAAATGTTTTGCGAATTTTCTCCACTGTGAGTAAAGACACTACTTCGATGGTCCGAAGGGCCTGAAAAATATTGGAGAAAACTATGAAAGCGTATCGCCTCATTACACTTACTTTTTTGGTGCTGACGTTGGCCGCGGCCGCATTTGCCCAGGGGAACGGGAATGGGAACGGGAATAGACCGCCGAGGACTCCGACCCCGACTCCGACGCCAGCTCCCGTGATCTCTGCGAAGTTCAACTACTGCGCGCCAGGCGACGTCGCTTGCCAGACGGCAAACCGCGCACGTCAGGACGTCGACACTCCTTATGTAAACAGTTCGCAAGGGGTTTCGATCGCGAATGCGACCAGTTCGACGGGCGATATCGTTATCTATCTCGAAAACTCGACTCGATCGGTGGTTTACGATCTGAGGGGAATGGTCCATATGGGGAATCCCCAGCCGACGTGGACCTCGACGCCGCAGAATTTCAAGGTCCAGTTCGTTATTCACGACGCAAATGTCCTAAAAACATTTGGTTCGTGTGCGACGTCCGCCTTCTGCGAAGAGAATATGGAGAGCGCCATGAACGGCGGATTCTATATCGGAAAGATCAGATATCGTTTTCAGTGGAATCCCGATTCGGTCCTCCAATACATAAATTGGGTAGAGCCGACTTCACACGTGAATATCAACTACAAACGTGACGCCACCGGCCAGACCTGGACCGTGACGCCAAAAGAGACCAGCCCGTTCAGCGGTATCTATCTAGCCGGAATGCAGGTCGAGAACAAGAACAACACCACCTTTGGCGGACAGTACAATATGCCGTTTACGCTGGTCGTTACTGTACGATGAATTTCCAAACTGGACAGCAGGTCGGGGTGAGAAGTATGCTCATCCCGATCTAATTCCTCAGCATAGATGCTCGACTCGCTAGTTCCTCCTTTGGTTCGAACTATTCTTCTTCGAAGTGGTCTTGCCGCGTCGGGCATTTGCCTGGCGCTTTTTTGTATTCTAACGACAGTCGGCCAGCCCGATGGTTCGGGCATCTTACGCTTTCCGCTTGGAGAGAGAGTCGATGTCTCGGGGCCGGAGAGAATGTACGAATTCGATCTAGAAGCCGGCACCGCAGTAGATATCAAGATCGGCCCGGTCGGGGTCTTGTCATTTGAGGCTTATATATTCGGGCCGGATAGCCTAGAACTTTCGCGGTCAAAACCTACAGACTTGCCTATTTCGCACGACGGCATTTATGCGGTCCGAGTGCTCCAGCCATTCCGGGTATCAGAACTGATCTCGATCGGAACGTCTACAGGCGGCAAGTTCCGGCTGCGACTGATCCCCGCAGGCCCTGCGGATTATTCCGTATTCGTGAGCAGCCCGCGGCCATTCGCCGAGCCTGACCAAAAGCTGATGCAAGCCGCGAAACTGATGTATCGCTTAATGCCGGTACACCGTGACCGGCTGGATCGCGCTGAGTCAGTCGAGATCGCACGGCGACGCGTCGATCTGTTTCGTGACGCGGGTGATCGGGTGGGGCGTGGGCTTGCGTTGAAGCTGCTCGGCTCTCGCCAAGAGGCGACCGGCGATCGCAGGTCGGCGATAGCCTCGACGCTTGAGGCTCGGGCCGTACTCCTTGAGGCCGACCGCAGATCAGAGGCTATCGGGCTCGATCCGTGCCCCCTGTATGAAGAGATGGGCGAGATCCAAAAATGGATCCACTGCGCCCATGACAACGTTAGCCTTAGCCGAAGGGTAGGCGATCGACAGGCGGAAGGGCGCTACCTTCGCTTACTTGGTCTTGCGTACCACATGCTCGCGGACGACGTTCGAGCCCGCGAATATTTTCTCGAGTCGCTCGATCTGTGGAATGCAATTCAGACGGAAGCGAATCCATATTCGTTCGAGCGAGTCCAATTGTTCAAAGATCTGGGAAATATGAAGCAGGGCATCATACGGCTTGTCGCTCCTATTGAATACTACCCGCCGCGAACGGAAGCCGATCTGCGTGAGGCGATCACGTTCTACCAAGAAGGACTCGACCTCGATGCGCGTCAACCTAGGCCGACCGGTTTTAAGAACTACTTCGTTTGGCAGATCGGAGCGCTAAGCCGCGATCTGGGCGATCATTCGACAGCTATCGATCTGCTGCAACGATCACTTGCCAACTATTCGAGGGTAGAAATAACCAAGGCGCTGATCCAATTGGACATAGCGAAGCTGCACATACTTAGGGGCGAGAAACAGAATGCTCGTGAATTGCTTCTTCAGGCTCTTCCGATCATCCGCCGCTCCAACGCTTCGCTCGAACGCCTCGCCGACCTGTTCATCGAACTGGGCGATCCAGCGACCGCCATAGAGATAAATTCCGTCGAGCTGAGTAGTGCTGAGAAACGGGGCTCGGTGACGGCGATGGCCCGGTACTATGGGGCTCTGGCTCGAGCCGAACGGGCACTCGGCAATTTCAGCAATGCCCGCGACCGGATCCTGAGCGCGATCCAGATCTCGGAATCGCTCCGCGACCGCATCATGGACGATGAGATGAGATCGACCTATTTCGCCGCGACAAAACGTTTCTACGATTTTTGCATCGATCTCCTGATGCAGATGCACAAGGCCCAGCCCGAGCGCCGCCTCGATCTTGTCGCTCTTGAAGCGAGTGAACGGAGTCGATCGCGAACGCTCCTCGACATGCTGAATCGGGCGGGGGTGGACGTTCGCCGGGGTGTCGACGCGAAGTATCTCGACGCCGAACGAGCCGTCCGTGAAAGGATCGCGGCCGTCCACATGAAGCAACTGCGTACGTCGGAAACCGCAACTCCGCCCGGACGAGCTGAGGAACTTCGCCGTGAATTGGCCGCGTTAGCCCGTGAGCAGCAAGTTCTTGAGACGGAGATACGTGGGCGCAGTCCCCACTACGCCTCCATCACTCCCGCCAGTTCTCTCTCGATCCCAGACATACAGAAGCTTATCGAACCGGGAACTGTGCTCATCGAATACTCGCTTGGCTATGACAAGAGCTATCTCTGGGTGATCACGCCCGACAAGGTGACCTCAGCCGAACTGCCGCCGCGCCGAGACCTCGAGCGTATGGTGGCTGCGATGTACGAAGCCGTCGCAAACCGGAGAGCGGCGTCGGGAGCCCGACAACAAGACGATCGCGAGTTCCGTGCGGCGAGCGGCGTTCTGGGCGAAAAGCTGTTCGGTGCGGTGGGCGACGAGATACGCGGCAAACGGCTCGTGATCGTTCCCGACGGCACCCTCCATTATGTTCCTTGGGCAACGATCCCGTATCCCGGCCCCGCGAGGTCCGAACTGGTCCAGGGCCATGAGATCGTCGTGCTGCCAAGTGCCTCGGTACTCGCGGTCCTGCGAAAGGAAGCCGCGAAGCGATCGCCGGCGACGCAGCTCGTAAACGTATTTGCTGATCCGGTATTCAGCAGCCGCGATCCGCGACTTGCGTCGTCGAGGCGGAAAAGTCCGAAAGCCGATGCGCCCGCGAATAACGTTCGGCGAGACCTCGATCTAGTTTTAAACGGCCTCGATACTGGAAATAAGGGCGTGCTGCCGCGGCTTAGCTTCTCGCAAAGGGAAGCCGCGACGATCAGATCACTGAGCGGGCGGCTAAGCAGTATCAATCTCGATTTCAACGCCAGCAGGGCTGCGGTGCTGGAGCAACCGCTCGACGATCATCGGATCATTCACTTTGCCACGCATGGCTTGGTTGACGATCGCAATCCTGCTCTCTCAGGACTTGTTCTTTCGCTCGTAGATCAGAAGGGAAACGACATAGACGGATTTCTCAGGCTGCAGGACATTTACAATCTGAAACTGAATGCGGATCTTGTCGTGCTCAGTGCCTGCAACACTGCTTTGGGAAAAGAGGTCCGTGGCGAAGGGATCGTCGGCCTGACGCGTGGCTTTATGTACGCGGGTTCGCCGCGAGTCGTCGCTACTCTTTGGAAGGTCGACGATGTAGCGACGGCGCACTTCATGTCTATCTTCTACAAGAAAATGCTCGCCGAATACATGCGTCCGGCTGCGGCGTTGCGGGCCGCGCAGAACGAGATGATGAAACAGCCTCGCTGGCGTTCGCCATACTACTGGGCTCCCTTTGTGCTGCAGGGCGAGTGGAAATGAGCTATGCACATCGTTCCGGCAAAGCGATGGACGATCTCTCAGGAATCTTTCGAACGATTCCTATCGCTTCTCGACCACGATCGTGAAAGGGCGGGCCGCGAGTATGAAGCGCTCAGGATCCGTCTAGTCAGGTTTTTCGAGTGGCGCTCGTGCGGCGACGCCGAGGGCCTTGCGGACCAAGTACTGGACCGTGTCATGCGAAAGCTCGCGGAAGGAGTCGAGGTCGGCAGCATCGCGAACTATACATTTGGCGTTTCAAAGCTCGTTCTGCTGGAAAACTTGAAAATGCGTTTTCGCGAGGAACCGATCGTTCTCGATCTGCCGAAAAATGAGCCCGAGTATTCCGAGGATCGACGCCTCTCCTGTCTGGAAAATTGTCTGACGAAGATCTCAGCCGAAAGTCGCAAGCTGATCCTGCGCTACTACAGTTTTGATAAACAGGCGAAGATGGACGAACGCAGAAGACTCGCCCAAAGCCTTGGTCTAACCGCAAATGCGTTGCGGATCAAGGCATTGCGGGTGCGGAGCAAGCTGGAAGATTGCGTGACGCGCTGCCTTGTAGACGAAGCGTGAAATGTTTCGCATTGTTGCGCCACTAGAAGTGATGGCCGAAATGGACAGAAAAAATGACAAGCTTGCGGAAGATTTCCTTCTCGGGAAACTCTCTGAGGATGAACGCGGCGATTTTGAGGAACGGTTTGTCACCGACCGGCATGCGTTCGATCAACTGCTGCTTGCCGAAACCGAACTGATCGACGACTTCGTTGCGGGTCGGCTTCGGCCCGAAGATCGTACGAGATTCGAGGACGCATTGCGAGCCAATCCGCGTCAGCGAGAAAAGGTCGCTTTTTCGCGTGCACTTGCGTCATATTCTGCAAACGTCGGCATTCCGCCGGCATCGACCGCGTCAAGCGGATGGCGTAGATGGTTTAGCGCCGCGTCGTTCCGTCCCGCAATTGCCCTAGCCGCCGCGGCAATTGTGATCGCGGTCGGTGCCGTCTTGTGGATGTCGCGTGGCGAAAATGTCGAGATCGCGTCCGAGGCCCCGCCAAGCAATGAAGACCATGCGATACGAGCGGGCGAGACGCCGCAGCTGCCACTCAATACTGGTGCTACAAATGGAGCAGTTAGATCCGAGTCTGCGCCGCCTGAGCCGCGCGTCCCAAAGATCGAGCGAACATCCGCCCCGGTCGTCTCGACTCTCATACTTTCAACCGGCGTTACACGTTCCGGCGGCGATTCGCATCCCTCGATCAAGGAGCAAAAGAGCGGGATCATTCGGCTGCAACTAAGGCCTCATGCGGAACAGAGCGAGTTTTCGGGCTTCGTTGTCGTCGTCGAGACCGTGTCGGGTGAGCCGATCTGGAACGGCCGAGTTCGGGCCGGCCGAAGGGGCATTTCGGCGAACGTTCCCGCAACGCGATTGCGACGCGGTGACTATATCGTCACGCTCAAGGGGACGCGCGGTTCGATCGCTGAGACGGTCGACGAGTTTGCATTCAGCGTGACCCCATGAGCCACTTTTGTATTTTGGTGAACAAACATCGTCTGCTCAGGCAGATATTATGCTCATCAGGAGGCAATTAAGAGATGTCAACACCAAATAAAGACGAAGTTAAAGGTAAATGGGAGCAGACAAAGGGCTGGGTGAAGGATAAGGCAGGCGAGGCGACCGGCAACAAGCGCCTTGAGACCGAGGGGGAAACCCAACGCGCGGCCGGCAAGACGCAGGAAGCCTGGGGCAAGGTTAAACGAGGCGTGGGTGACGCCGTCGAAGGTGTCGCTGATGCGATCAAGAAGTAGTCGAAACCTAGATGGATAGTTGATAGCCTCGTCGAGCGATCGGCGAGGCTTTTTGCGAATTTGATCTCGAACTTACGATCGCTGGAATGACTATCGACTTTGTATTAGACCCGACATACCCAACCCGATCTGCAAATGAAAATAGTCTCATGGAAGACTCACGAGAAAATTCGATACAAAAGATCCGCGAACTCACCCAGGACATCGATTTCTGCATGCTGACGACGATCGACGCAGGACATCTGCGGAGCCGGCCGATGTCCACACAGCAGGCGGGATTTGACGGCGACCTTTGGTTCTTTACGAGTGATGACACTCACAAGATCGACGAGATCGCCAAGGACGATCGCGTTTGTGCTTCGTATGCGAAGCCGAGCAGCGACACATACGTTTCAGTATCTGGCCGGGCTGAGATCGTAAAAGACCGTGCCAAGATGGAGGAACTCTGGGATCCGATCCTTAAGGCGTGGTTTCCCGATGGGCTCGATGATCCGCACCTGTGTCTGCTCAAGGTTTCGGCCGAACAAGCTGAATACTGGGATTCATCATCAGGAAAACTCGTTCAGCTCTTTGGATTCTTGAAAGCGATCGCGACCGGCGAAGAGGCCGATTGGGGCGAGAATAAGAAGGTCTCACTATAGTTGATGTCGGCCGTTCACGAAATTAGCCAACTTGGTTAGCTTCCTGACAGACTGATCGAGAAAAGGGCGTTAACCTATTAGTTATGAACAGGTTAAGCATCAGCATAGTTGGAATGGCAATTGCCCTGATCGCCTCGACCGTTTCGGTAAGTGCTCAGGGAACGACATTTACAGGCACGGCTGTGATCTACGGTTCGGGCTTTAACACACGGACAATCTCGCGCACGTTTACACTCAATATTAAGGGCACATCGCCGGACTCGCAGGTACAGCGTCTCGAACAGATCTACGATCGCGGCGGACAGACCGCTCTTTTCGATGCGCTGAACGAGGCTCCCGAACTCGGTCGGTTTGCGTTTACGGGTACGGTTGGCCTGCCGGTGACGGCCGTCTGGACCGAGCAGACCGAGAACGGAACGAAGCTCACGGCGGTCTTTCCGCGTTGGATCGGATTCGGGGAACTTAGGTATGGACGTCGTTCTGTAGATTATCCCTTCAGTTATGTCGAGATAATGTTCGACCGGAACGAACGCACGGGCGAGGGAACTTTCATTCCGGCCGCGAGACTGCGATTCCGCGGTGGAAATGACATCGAGGTCGAGGACTTCGGTACGTTCCCGGGCCGCCTGATGGGGGTTCAGATGCGGGGTAATCCGCTGCCGTAATTAGAGAATTCAGTTGCTGGTCCAGGAATCGTCTTCCCGGCCAACTCAGGGCCCGTTCGAGCGAGAGCGGGCCCTTTTCTTTGTTCTCCGAAATAGGCGGCCCGAATTTCACGGGCCGCCTTAAAGCGTGCTATTCCAGTGCATTGACGTCCGGCGGGGCGGCAATGCTTTCTGTGGTGAACCGGTAACGACGCGAAGCCGTGACTGGGCCGGTCGGCCCGCAGACCGGCTTGAGGGCGAGTTCGCCGAGGTTGTATCGGCGTAT
>JBGTSR010000020.1:0-48333 GCA_041940165.1 Acidobacteriota bacterium | reverse complement strand
CGTTCTCCGTTGGACGTGTGCTAATGGCTCGGATCGTGTTCGACGGTTTGCCGTCTGCCTTTCTCAGGCTGCCGTTCGTCCCGCCTTCATCCGCCTCCCCTTCATCGGCAAAGGTCGGAGGCGAGCACAGTCCCGGGTTCGGGGCGGTCGGGCCGCCGGCCTGTGTCGGCGGATCGAGCCCGAGGTTGTATCTCCCGACCTGTGTCACATCCGTCGCGTTTATCGGGCACCCGTCACCGAGTGTCGACCTCGGGGCCGCGTCGGCATTGCGGTACTGTGCCGCCGTCGGGGTCAGGCTTCCGAGGGCCATCAGCCTCACCACCGTCATGTCGTTGGCCAGCACTCCGTCGCCTCCCGGCGGTGTCCCTGCAGGCCCGACCACATCTCCCTCGAGATCGGACAGGAACGAGACAAAGCCCGTCCTGTACGCCGAAGGCAGCGGATCGCCCTGTGCATTCCTGATGGCCCTCGCCGTCGGCACGTCCGTAAAGCTGATCGGCGTGTTTGCGGCCGTCGTCATAGATGTCGGGAAGTTGAGCACGGCGATCTCTCTCGCTCCGAACGTTATCGCCCCGAAGTTCGAGATCGTCACACCCGCACGTCCCGGTATGCTCGTATCGATCGTCGCCGTACAGCCTGCTACTCCCGCACCGCACGACACGGTCGGTATTCCCAGCAGTGCCTGATCGAACGCCACACTGAACTCGAACCGCCGCTCATTGCCCAGAACAGATGTATCTATCGGCACAGCGACAGGGCTGCCCGGCGTCGCCACAGTGTTCACCACGAGCACTTCTCTCGGGTTAGCACCCGGGCCCGTCTGGTCGTAGGCTAAGAAGTCCGCGTTCGGGATGCTGTCCGTCACGTTGTTGTACGTCCTCGTTATCGGCTCGTACGTTCGGCCGAGCCCTGACGGTGTGAGAACGATATTGAGCCCCGCCACGACCAGCCCGAACGAGTAGTTGCCCGACGCATCCGTCGTGAGCTGTCCCGTCGCCCCGCCCGAGAGCGTCACCGTCACTCCCGCAAGGTTTGTGTTCGGCCCGCCCTGTACGTACTGCTTGATGTTGCCCGAGACGATGATCGCCACCGTCACGGACAAGCTGTTCGACGTGCTTCCTGTGAAGTTCGCATCGCCCGAATATGTCGCTGTGACCGTCCTTTCGCCGGCCGTTGTCATCACGAGATCGCATCCGCCCGCGGCGACCGCTGCCGAACAGCTGTCGACACCGTCGCTGACGGTCACCGTTCCTGTCGGTACGCCGGCCCCGGGAGCTACTGCTGAGACCACCCAGTTCACCCTTGCAGGCTCTCTGATCGGCTGTATCGCTTCCGGTGCCTCGAGTCTCGACGTAGCGAACGAGATGACCGTCGTCGTCGAGGCCTTCGTGATCGTAAAGTTCGCCGTCGTGCCGGTCTGGAAGTCATAGTTCGGCGAGAGAAGAGTTCCCGGGGCACACGTGATCGTGTACGGCGAACCCGCGACGGTCTCGCCCGCCGTCCTCGTGCAGCTTGCCGTTCCGGTTATCCCTGAGTTAGCCGCAGTGTCCGTTCCTGCGAACCCGCTCAGCGTGAACGTGAACGCCGGATCGGCTGCCCCAAATATCTTCGAAGCGGCCACTGCGTTCACATTGAGCGACGCCTTTGTGATCGTAAGGTTCGCCCCGACATACGTGATCGAGTAGTTCGGGTTGTTGGCGTTCGTTACCGTGCCCTGCTGTATCGCATACGGCGATCCGGCTACGGTCTCGCCCGGAACTCTTGTCAGAGCACCCGCGATCGGCACTCCCGTCCCTAAGCTCGTCGTCGTGAACGTCAGCGGCGGATCCACAGTACCGTACACCTTCGTCTTCGCATCCGCCGTCACCGTCACAGGCCGGGGAGTGATCGTTAGGTTTGCACCGACGTACGTGATCGCATAGTTCGGATTGTTGGCGTTCGTAACCGTGCCCTGCTGTATCGCATAAGGCGATCCGGCGACCGTCTCGCCCGGAACTCTTGTCAGAGCACCGGCCACGGCTACGCCTGTTCCCAGGCTGCTCGTCGTGAACGTCAGCGGAGGATCGGCATCGCCGTAGGCCTTTGTCTTCGCATCCGCTGTGACCGTCACCGGCCGAGGCGTGATGGTGAGATTCGCACCGACGTACGTGATCGTGTAGTTCGGGTTGTTGGCGTTTGTCACCGTGCCCTGCTGGATCGCATATGGCGATCCGGCTACGGTCTCGCCGGGGGCTCTTGTCAGAGCACCGGCCACGGCTACGCCTGTTCCCAGGCTGCTCGTCGTGAACGTCAGGGATGGATCGGCATCGCCGTAGGCCTTTGTCTTTGCATCAGCCGTAACCGTGATCGGACGGGACGTGATGGTGAGATTCGCACCGACGTACGTGATCGTGTAGTTCGGGTTGTTAGCGTTTGTCACCGTGCCCTGCTCAATAGCGTATGGCGATCCGGCTACGGTCTCGCCGGGGGCTCTTGTCAGTGCACCCGCCACGGGGATACCTGTTCCGAGGCTGCTCGTCGTGAATGTCAGCGGCGGATCGGCATCGCCGTACACCTTGGTCTTGGCATCAGCCGTGACCGTGATCGGACGCCGAGTGATCGTAAAGTTCGCTGCCGTTCCGGTTGCGAATGTATAGTTCGGTGCCGAAAGAGTGCCGCCCATACAGGTTATCGTGTACGGACTGCCGGCGACGGTCTCTCCTACAGACCGTGCACAGCTTGCCGCTCCGGTGATGCCCGAGTTGTTCGCGTTGTCCGAGAACTGGAATCCCGAATAGGTCCAGGTGAACGAAGGATCCGCATCGCCGTAGACCTTTGTATTCGCAACGGCGTTTATATTCAGAGTTGCCTTGTTGACGGTGATGATCGTTGTGTAGTCTGTGGATCCACCGTCCTTGTCTATGATCCTTCCCCTGACGGTGTGCGGCCCGGCACTCGCGAGAAAGCTGGTCGCGACCGTTGCGGTTGCGTTCGTCGTTGATCCTGCATACGTTCCGTTGCCCGAATCGAATGTCCCGTCATTATTGAAGTCATAGGCGTAACGGAATCCCGCTGAAGTATCCGGCACGGACGGATCCGACTGTGCAGAGAACGAGACGCTTCCGGCCGACCCATATGTTACGGCTCCTCCGTTCGAGAAGGTTGCCGTCGGGGCCACATTCGCCACTGTAACCTGGAACGTCTTCGTATCGCTCAGAGATCCTGAATCCGTGACAGTCACCGCCACCGTAAACGTCCCCGGACCGTCCGAATATGTGTGGTTCTGGGTTCCCAGCGAGCCCGCTGCAGCGATCCCACTTGCCGTATAATGCGGGCTCCCGTCGCCCCAGTCGACATCCACACTCCACGGTCCAAGCGTCGAATCTGCGAAAGATCCCAGATTGAACTCGGTCAATGCCCCCTCATTCGCCCCCTGATTCGCCGGTGCCGTGACCACCGGCGGCTCGTTCTGCACCTCAAATGCTCCGATGTCGACCGAAGCTCCCACTTTCCTCGGGAAACCGGTTCCGCGCTGATCATTAGTAAGGCCGACGATCGGATCATTTACTCCACAGCCGTTCGCCGTCAGCACGCAGTCATTGCCCGCGTTGATCGCAGGTGACCCAGGCAGCAGAGCATGAGTCAGCGTCGGCCCGCCGTTGGGTGCCAGTGGCCCGAGCATCGGATCGAGCGGGGATGAATTCGTTCCGGTCAGGTCGCTTGCTAGCCAGCCTGAACTTCCGTCTGTCTTTCCGATCAGGTTGTTGCCGAGCGAGAGAAAGCCCCCGGAAACATCGTCCCCCGAGTAGTTAGCCGTATTGCCGGCGACGATACTGTTCCGAATGTAAAGGTTTCCCTGGTTGTAGACGCCACCGCCTCTACCTAGCCCCGCGTCGAAGGGTGCGGCTCTATTCCCGGTGATGGTGCAATTTACGACCGACATCACGTCACTGTTGTAAATGGCGGCGCCAGCGCTCGCAGGAGTCGAATTGTCGCTGAACGTCGTATTCACCACCACCGCTGTACCGGAGTGGTTGTTTAGGGCCCCTCCTCCGGGAGAACCGTCGAAATCCGCACGGTTGCCATTGAACGCAGAGTCAGTGATTGTCAGTGAGCCACCGATGTTCAGGATCGCGCCTCCCCAATTTGCGGACGCATTGCTGTAGAACCTGGACCTCGCGATACTCAACTCCCCGCTATTGTAGATAGCCCCGCCATTACCCGCTTCATTGCCACTGAAAACCGAGTCTGCAATATGTAAAGTCGCCCCGTCCATGTTTCTTACAGCGCCCACCTGAGTGCCGCGTGAATTATCTTTGAAGTGGACGTCGGTGATCGTGACGTCACCCGAATTTACAAGACCTGATCCGACATCGGCAACACTAATCTGGATGCCCCTGAAAATCGTCAAACCGGAGATAGCTGCCGTCGTATTCGCTCGGACGATGAAGATGCGGCTTGTGTAATTGGCGTCGACCGTGAGCATCGCGGACCCTGTCCCGGTGATGGTCAGATCCTTATCGATCACGAGCTCGCCGGACGTGAGCCCGATCGTATCCGGCGTCGCATCGGTGAAGTTCGTTCCACCGCTAGCCGAACCGTCGCCAAAAGTTATCGTCGATCCCGGACACGCGTCGAGGATCGCCTGACGCAGGCTGCCCGCGCCGCTATCATCAGAATTAATAACAACCGGATCTGTAATGCAGGCGTTGTTTACAAATGTGCAAGTAACATTTTCGCCAACTTCAAGGGTTATGGACGCAGTGCGTGTAGCAAGATTTACTGAATTGTTATCGATCCCGCCACCACCGTTTGGATCTGATGTACAGCTTATCCCCTGGAGGTTACCGGAGCTTTCGGTCACCGAAAAGGCTCCGAAGGAAAGGCCGTTGAAAGTAGTTCGATCAGGGCCAACGACTCCATTGTCCGTCAGCGAGAAACTAGCGAGGCCCGTTCCCGTCGTGGTGAAATTAAATGCCTGAGCCGAATCTGGCTGGGTGTCCTTAATTATCGTTATCGATGCCGGAGCCAATACCGCGGTGCTGGCTAGCGAACGATCCTGAGAGGTGCAGCCAAATGAACACGCATCCTGACTCACATGGTACGGCGAACCGCTCAGGAACACTGCTGTGTTATTTGCTCCCCAATCTGCTCTTGTCCCAATATGACCGCCCCAAGCGAGGACCATATTTGCGGAATTCGCGGTGAACGTGATCGTGATGGAGGTATGACTATCGCCGGCGTAAGTTCCCGCAAGGGAATAGCTCGAGACGCTCGTGATCGTCCCGCCGAAAAGGGTAAAGACACCCGGCACCTGAGTTACACCGCCCCCCGAAACATTTGGATCCACTGGGATAGGGAAGGTCGAGAACGTCCCCAGACTGCAGCCGACTACGCCCGAGCAGGGATCATTGCCCATCGCCTGCGTCTCGGTCCGATCAAAGCTGGTGAGATAGTCTATCGCGTGTTTACCGGCCTTCGTAGTGTCGTATCCGATCGTGACGGTATTCGCGGTCGAGCCGACCGTGAAGTTTGTGAGCTTTTGGCGATACGGGACCGACTGGCCCTCCTGCCAATGGGCCGTACCTGCGTTTGCGTTGCCGTTGATCCACCGTGCGCCCGTACATTGTGCCGGGCTGGCAACGGGGCCGTTGGCACACTGATCAAGTTCTGCAACGGGTTGTATTGGGCTCACTGTCACGGAATCATAGTCGTCTCCCATACCGTCATTCGGGGTCGAATCAATATCGGTCTCGTTGGCGGCCAGGACTTCGGCGGCATTTGTGTAATTTCCAGCGGGATTGACCGTTGCCGTGATCTGCAGGGAAGCAGAGGCGCCCGAGGCCATATTACCGATCGTCCAGATACCAGTGCCCGAGTTATATGCGCCGCTACCGTTGTCTGAGACGTACGTGTAACCCGATGGCAACAGGTCCTGCACCGCAACGCCGGTCGCATCCGCAAATGCGGCTGAATTATCCACGGTAAGAGTGAAAACCACGTCTGCCCCGACTACCGGCGACGAGTTGCTCACAGTTTTTGAGAGCGAAATGTCAATTGTCCTGCAGGTGTTCGTCGCGTCAGTTGGACAGATGTCGCACGCATCGCCAATGCCGTCCATGTCCGTGTCTTCCTGCGAAGGGTTCGGCGTCAATGGACAGTTGTCATTCTGATCTAGTACCCCATCGTCGTCAGCGTCCGAATACCCGAATGGCGGCGCCGATGTACAGTTATCGGTATCAAAGACCCAATAATAGAACCTGTAATTCCCGGGTGTGTTCCCGCCCGCGTTCCCTGACGGTAACTGGCCGTAGATGGAGCCTACCCCGGTGCTCAAATAGCTTAGGAACAAGAATGATGAGGGACGCCCGCCGCCTGTGATCACCGACCAAGGAATCGATAGTTCGCGTACATTCCCCGCCCCTGAGGCATACGCCCCGAAACTTGACGAACCAAAATTCCAGCCATTTGCTCCATTTGCCGTCTGGTAGTCCCGGTATCCATCCTTAAAATAAGCACGAAAATCGGCCCTGAACGGCAATGTGCCGATCGCAGTGCCGTCGTAATTCAGTGCGTTCAAGGTTCCGTTCGCGTCCGTTCCGCCATTTGGGGGAGAGACCGGATTATAGTCGATCGCGATGACCGCGCCCTCTACCAAATTTGCGTTGGTTACCGCAACATATAGGTTGGTATCGTCCCATGACATATACCAGGCCTGCCCGCTCGCGGTCGACTGCTGATTCTGGCCGTCCGTGTGAACTCCGTACTCGTTCGGAGAAATCACCCCGTTGATCGTAGGTGTGCTATAGCAATTGATGTCGTCGTTCTCGATCGTTCCGGTTGCCGTGCCGGTGGTTATCGTGGCCGGAGCCGACGCGTTGCTGAGCGTGACGGTGAAGCCTTCGTCTGGCTCGATGATCGTGTCGCCGCTGACGTTGATCGTGATTGTCTTGCTGGTCTGGCCGCTGGTGAACGTCACCGTGCCGGTGGGCAGCGAGCCACCGAAGTCCGTCGCGGTAGCCGGGTTCGCACCGCTGCCGGTGACCGCGTAATCGACCGTCGTCGTGCCGCTGGCGTCGCCGCTGCGCGTGGCGGTAAAAGTGAAGGGGGTGTTACCAGCGTTGCCTTCCAACTTGGTGGCGTCGGTGGCTGCGATGGCCAGAGAGGGAGGTGGCGGCGGGACCGGGGCCTGCGCCTCAAATGCTCCGATGTCCGTGTCGTCGCCACCGGATGCCGGGGCGATCGAACCATCGTTGAATGTGCGGCTAAAGCCCGTTCCTCGCTGGTCAGTTGTCAAGCCAAATGCATTGCCCTTGTCTATTGCCGGCGATCCAAAAGTAAGCGCGCGCGTCGGTGTGGTCCCACCGTTATGGGCCAGAGCGGCAAGCAGCGGAGCGGTGTTCAACTGGTCGGTCGCGGCGGGCGTCGCATCGCCGGTAGCGTCGCTAAGCAGGTTATAGCCGAGCGAGTTGAAGTTCAGCGTCCCGAGCGGAGCGACAGCCGTACCAAAGCTGCCGCCGGTGTTATCAGCAAAGATGTTGTTGCGGTAGTTGACGTTGAGCGTTTGTCCCGCGGGTACCCTTCGCACTTGAAGTCCGCGGCCGCCGTTGTTGGCGATGGTAAGGCTCGTCATATCAACATTGGTCACTCCGCCATCCGGAACGATCTCTATCGCGACGCCAGTGTTGTTGCTGAAGGTCGAATTTGTGATGCTCCCGTTCGTTATATAGAAGGTCACTACCTTAGCGAAGTTGTTATTCACAAAGGCGCAGGAGTCGATGTTCATGTTTGTGAACGACGCGATCACGCCGGTGTCGCCGGTATTCCCGCCCACAGTGACACGGTCGAGGTTCAAGACATCATCCAAGGCGCCCTGCAGATCTATCGCATTGACGGCATTGGTGAGTGTCAGAGCTCTCACCGAAAAGGTCTTAGCCCCTCCGACTCCTTGGAAATTAAAGATCTGCCCGCCGCCGCCGTTGACCGTCAGTTGATCGGCCCCTGGTCCCTGGATCTCTACGGTTTGGTTCGCCACGATATTTGCGGTCAGCATGATCGTCTGGCCGTTCAAAGCCGGATCAAAACTGACAACGTCGGGACCGGGGACGGAATTCGCAAGCTCTACCGCACTGCGCAGGGTGCAGTCATTCGCCGCCGCAGTACAAGACAAACCGCCAACGTCGTCGTTCCGGTCAACGATCAACACGGGCGGTGGAATGGCGGCCTGTGCCTCAAATGCGCCGATGTCGGTGTTGTCGCCGCCGGATGCAGGGGCGATAGCCGGGTCGTCGAAGGTTCGGGCAAAGCCTGCTCCGCGTTGGTCGGTGGTGGGGCCGAATGCCTTGCCTTTGTCGATCGCGGGCGAGCTGGCAAGCAGCGAGTGCGTCATGGTCGGGCCGCCGTTATCGGCGAGCGGGCCGATCCTCGGGTCGATAGGTAAGCCGCCCATGGGGACCTGATCGCCCGTCCCATTAAATCCGCTCGAACCTGTACCGTTGCCGACGAGGTTGTATCCGCCCGTGATGATCGTACCGGAAACATCTTTGGCGGAAGTGGGTGACGTATTAAGAGCGAATATCGAACTGCGGAGGGTTGGCGGAATGCCGCCAAGAAAGGCCAGACCGCCGCCGCCCAACGTGGCCGAATTTGCCGTGAGGGTCGAATTAGAGATCGTATTCGCCAATGAGGTGCCAACCGCGATGCCCCCACCGAGGCCGGCGGTCATATTGCCCGAAAAGGTCGAGTTGGTGACCGTCAGCGTACCGAGGACGTGCCACAGTCCCCCTCCGCCATCCGAAGCCCCGGTGCCGTTCGCCGTGTTTCCCGAAATGGTCGAATTTGTCACTGTCAAAGCACCAGTGCTCGCAATACCGCCGCCGCCGGTGCCGGCGGTATTTCCGGCAACCGTCGTGCTATTGATGTTCAAAGTACCGCTGGCATTGTTGATACCGCCGCCGGAACCTGTCGCACCGTTTCCGCTGATATTGCAGTTATTGATCGTGAGCGGTGTCGAACCATTGAGAATCCCGCCGCCATCAACCGCATTGCCGCCGGACACAGTGACGTTATTCAGAAAAACCGCCGAAGTCGTGCTGAAATTGAACACGCGGTTTGGTCCGCCGCCGCCCGACATATTGAGGATATTCGCACCCGTGCCATTGATCGTAAGACCGCCGTTATTGGTTACGGCAAGTTCGCCGTTCGAGACGACGATCGTTCGTGCGACGTTGAAGACGCCCGGATCGAAATTGATCGTGTCGTCAGTTGACATGGCATTGGCCCGACCGATAGCGCCACGCAACGAGCAATCATTCGCCGCTGCCGTGCAAGCGGACAAGGCTACATTGTCGGTCGTGTTGTCGACGACAAGAACGAGCGGCCCGGTCCACTGAGCATAGAGCGTTGTATTCGCATTTATCGCGAACGTATTACCTGGCGAATAGGCCGTTCCGCTGCCGTTCGCCGCGGTGTTCCAGTCAGCAAAGGTGAAACCCGTCCTGACCAGGCTTCCGGTGTTACCAAGCACGGTCACCGTCGAGCCGGCAGCGTAAGGGCTGCTGCTATCCACAGGTACGTTCCCGCCCGAATTCATGTTGCCGTTGTAGGTGACGGAGTAAGTTGGTGCAGCAACGGTGATAACCACATCATTGCTGTTGGTCCCGCCCTGATAGGTGATCGTTGCGTTGAGTCCGGAACCCAGGAAATTCGAAATCACCGCGCCTTCTGCGAGGCCGGCAAACTGATTGATCGTATCCTGAGTTGGAACCCCACTACCGTTGTTATTGATGATCGTGAAGGTCTGACCACCAGCCGGCACGAAGCCTCCAGACGAAGAGAGGTTAAGCACAGCACCGTTAAGGTCGACAACCCCGGTCGCACTAAGCTGGTCGTAGAAGCCTGCACCGTCTCCGGCAGTATTGCCACCTATTTCGACGGCAAAAACTGATCCAGGGGTGAAAAATACCGAGCCGGACGTAAGGATCCCGGGACTATTGCCAGGCGCGATTGTTCCTTGGCCACTTGGAATTGTGACTGCCTTCGCCAACGAAACGATTCCCGTTCCCCCTAGAATGGCCGATGACCCGTCAAGGTTTATATCACTTAGAATCGATCCCCCGGTTGTAGTCAGGAACCGGCCCGCCGATATCCAAATGGCTTGAGATCCCGCCTTGAGATCGTCCTCACCGATGGAAACCTGATTTGCTTCCGAAAGATACTGAATACCGTTCAAACCGCTGCTGTCGGTCGATATAGAAACGGCATCAAAAACTAGTGGAACTCCTATTGATCCTATCCCACTTGGAGCGATGACTTTGAGTTCACCCACGTTAATAGCCCATTGGCCATTACTCGCGCGCCCAACATTGGCGCCGGTACCAATGTTAAGCGAACTTATCGTAGGCGTATCCGTAAGGTCCAAATGCGCTGTTACTGTAACGGCTCCACTATTTGAATCACCGATGAATAAAGTTGGAGCATTAATAAAATCGAGCTCAGAATCCGTGAGATTTAGTGGCCCGCCGACCGGATCGTCGGTTGAGCCAAGATTTATAGCAACTCCATTCGTCTGCTGCTTCAGGGTTACCGAGAAGCCGGTGGTTGCCAGAATCGACGTACCGGTGCCGCCAATCCTCATACTATCGCCGATAAGACTGATATTTCCGCCGGCAGGAGTGTCAATGACAGACTGATTCAGTATCTCCAAACCGTAGCCCGGTGAACTGCTTCCCTGCCCGGTGATCGTTATGGGACCTCCACCTGAACTTACGCGGGTTCCGAAACCTTGCATTGTCACACCACAATTTGGTCCAACTCCCGAACCACCTGCAACACCTGTGAGCGTGGTCTGTCCCGCTGCGCTGTTGCTCGCCACGACCGGACCTCCCAACCCCCCATCTTGTAAGCGAATTCCGTCGTTTCCGAATCCGCTACCCAATGCAGTCCCGGTACCCTCTATCGTTAAGGTCCCTCCAAAAACTGTGGTGCCTGCATCTGCCAGAAAGACGCCTTGGCTAGCGTTGCCGGATGATGCTCCCGCAACTCCAACTATCGCCACCTGGCCACTTGCCATTGTAAGAATGTCCGAACTGCCTCGGATTTCCACCCCAGTCTGACCGCCTCCAGTGCCATCACCTCCGCGACCGTTGATTGAGATACTTCCTGCTCCAGTCGATAATAGTGCGGCTCCCGTCAGGCGTACCCCTACAAAACCACCGCTCGTCGGGGTCGCTTGCTGATTGGCGCTCAGCGTTATGCCGCCGTCTACGGTCTCGAGGCTCGAACCGGCCGCCATCGCGATATTGCGACTTGCTGTCAGGGTCGCGGCGCCGGAACCTGACATTAACAGGTTCGCCGATGTTCCCACGTTGATCTGATCGACATCGCCTGCTGTCGCGTCGTTCTGCAGATCGACATCAAGCCCAAAGCCGCTCGCGAAAGTTATATCCGAATTCAGATTTATCGTGTCATTGCCCGCACCACCGTTGATCGTCAGGCTCGGCATATTGCCCGCGAAGCCGCCGACATCGATCGTATCGGCTCCGCCCTCGCCGTTAAATGTGATCGCGGTCACGCCCGCAAGCGCCAGATCGCCCGAGCTGCCCAAGACAATGGCGCCGCCGTCGATCTGAAAGTTCTTGCCCGTTGCGGCAAATCTGATCTGACCTGCAGCAGGTTGGCTGATCGCCACGGTGTCGCCACTGTTCTTTAGATCGGTAACAACGATCGTATTGCCCGTCGTCGTAACGCTGTAATCGGGTGACGCCGTCCACTGCGCATAGAGTGTCGTGTTCGCGTTTATCGTGAACGTATTACCCGGCGAGTATGCAGTTCCGCTGCCGTTTGCCGCGGTGTTCCAGTCTGCGAAGGTGAATCCGGTCCTGACCAGGCTTCCGGTGTTACCAAGCACCGTCACCGTCGAACCGGCAGCGTAAGGGCTGCTGCCATCGACTGGCACAGTCCCGCCCGTGCTGGCGTTTCCGTCGTAGGTCACGGTGTATGTCTGGGTCACCGTCACGGAAAAGGTGGGAAAGGTGACGCGATTATCGTCCCGATACCACCTATTTCCACCGTCAGCAAACAGTGCTAGAAGCTGCGCCTTTGTTCCCGAGACCGAAACTGACGCAGTCGACGTGGTTCCATTTGCAAAATATTGGTTGTCCCGTTCGGGTGAAAACTGTGTGCTCGCCAAAGAAAGAGACGATGGAAGATAGGACGTATTCGCAGTTGTCGCGCCTGTAGTGACGAAGCCAGTCGTTGACAGAGCATACAAGAATCTGGAGTCCGTTGCGTCCGTGGGACGATTAGCCCAAGTATCAGCGAACGCGATCAGCTGGTCACCGGAGGTTGATAGAGCTGGACTACCGGCTTTCGCGAAAATACTCCCAAGACTCGCGGTTATCGAAGTGTTCCAGTTTACGCCAACTCCCGTGATCGTGACCACGGTCCCAGGCGAGAGAGCCGAAGTATGAGTCCAAGTACAATAACCTTCAGATCCCCCAAACGGCCCCGTTTCCGTTGTCCACGGATTGTCGGTGAAGGTTATGTATGTGTTCGCCGGGATCGTATCAAGCGCAACAAATGAGAACTGATCGTCATCGTCCGTATTAATTGCGATTATCGCGATATCGCCAGCGTCAATGGCAGTCGGAGCATTTCGATCGCGAGATGGTTCGGCCGCCGCTTCGACCTCGTCCGCAAAGGTGGCGTAGTATAGGCGAGACACCTGCTCCTTCAATGCCGCAGGAAAAATCGTAGCTCTCGCGCGTTGGGCGCCGAGCGTGATGGCGGTGAGGATGAGCGCAACAAGGACAACGATCAGCAGACGCTGCGTACGGGGGGAACTGAGCATAAATGGGCCTGGCTCAGGCCGACCGAAGCGTCCGGAGGGAACATATCAGAGGGGTCCCGGAACGTCTGGCGAGGAAGGGTTCGCGCAAACAGCCCGCGGTGACCTGATTCTCCTAAACTATTTGAATTAGACGGATTATAGACGTAATAGGCCCAATGTCAAAGTTTTTTCCGGGCATCTAACACCAATTTTGTCCGAGGCGATGGCACCGGCTCCATGTCGGCTTTCTCATTGACGCCATTTCACCGCTGTTGAAACCCGCGGTCATGTCGGTCGGGCGAATGTGTCGGTAGCCCGCACGTCAGTAAGGGCAACACGACCGATCTTCGCCGTGCGCCGGGATCGCTCCGCGGGCCTTCTCACATGCGGGCTACTGACACCGACGGCGACCACAGATCATAGCCCAACAAAAACATTGCAAACCCTGTCGTGTTCCTGATACAATGTTGCGGGCGTAGGATATTTGACAACTTAGATCAAACGCTCGGTCAGCCACAGACTCGCCGCACGAAGCGCAGTACGCCACACATATGGCGCACAGGGTCGTAATGGTCGTGAGCCTAAGCGATTGCAATACAACGGCTTAGGTGTTTTAGGGCCGGAAGGTCCTGAAACGAAAATTTCTTTCCAAATTTTCGCGGGACAGCGTCAGAAAACGCCGTAAAGTGTTTATGATCAATAGTTTGCCTGTCCCACTGAGCCGTGGGACAGCCGTGGGACAAATGCGGGACAAGCGGACAGCCGCGATCTCGGGTCTCACGCAGTTACTTCCAAAAATGTCGAGGCCCTGCACGGCAGATGCCGTTGCAAGGCCTCGGTTTGGCTAGATACGATCGACGCGTCTAGAGCGTGAAGTTGAAATTGATAAAGCCTGTCGCTTTGACCGGCTGGCCGTCACGCACGAAGGGTTTGAACTTCCATTTCATCACGGCGTCCTTGGCGGCTGTCTGCAGCATCATCGGGCCCGATGTCTTTTGGACCTCGGCGACCCGGCCGTCCTCGTCTACGGTGATCTCGACGGTCACGATGCCCGATGTGCGTGACATCTTGGCCGCCGGCGGATACACGGGCCTCGCCTGCGAGGTCGCGTACTGAATAAGGGCACCGATAGCCATCGGTCCGGTCGCTTTCTCGGACTCAGTCTCTGAGGGGTTCGTTTCGGTTTTTGCCGTTTCCTTGGCGGTCTGCGGCTGCGATGCGTTTTCGGTGTCGTTCTTCGCGGCTGTCGGCACGTAGACCGGATTTGACGGAGCCGAGACCGGCCCCGGCGGTGCACTCGGGATGATCTTGACCTCGCGCTCGCGGGTCGTTGGCGGCGGCGGCTGCTGTTCCGTTACCGGCTTGGTCGCGACGGTTTCCGGCGTCTTTACGGCCGTCTCGGTCACCGGCTGCGAAACGGGCTGCGTGACCGGCGGAGTCGTTTGCTCGGCCGGCTGCGTGTTCGTATTCGCAGGCTGAACGGGCGTCGACGGCGCCGACACCTCAGGCTGCTCCGCAATGGTCTTTACCGCAACGGCTGCATTCGGATCGACAACGCTGCTGCGGACTACGCTGTGAGAATCGGCGATCTTGGCCCGCGTGTCAGCGAGTTCGTCTGTCCATCGCCTGGAATCGTACGAGTCGCGGGCGATCATGCTGCGTGAGTTGGTGGCTTCTTCGAGCATTGCCATCGCTTCTTTCGAACGCTCTTTGTCGGCTCCGGCTTCTGTCGCCTGCTGTATCACGACCTCGAGCAGCTCGCGCATCTTATCGAGGTCATTGAGAGCCTCGAGCGGCAGCAGACGGTCCGAAACGCTGAGCCCGAGAGCTTTGTAACGTTCGGCACGACTGCGGGCACCCTTGATCACCTGGCCGGCTACCGCGGCGTATGTCGTAGCCGCATTTGGCTTGGAATTCTTGTGGTTTGAGTGCGACTGAACGAGCAGCTCCTGAGCACGTTTGAAATCGCCCTGCTCGAGAAAGCTGTTCATCAGAAGCACGTCAACAACGCTCTGAACGGCGGGATCGGCTGATTCGCGACGGATGTTCTCGAGCTCGTAAACAGCAGCGTTGTAATTGCGAACGGCGATGAACGCCTTCGACTTGGATATACGGTCACGCATGACGTCGCCCGACGTCGGCGGCCCCATCTGTGTGTTGGGAGTTGAAGATACTTGAGAAGTTTGAGTTGGGGCCTGAGCGTGCACCAGCACTGAAAAAAGTAAAACCCCAATAACGGAAGTGCAATACCTCCTGACATTTAACGGCATTTATAGTCCTCCATTGCCCGACTTAAATTTTCCGTAAAGGCCAAGCGAACTCACCCGAAAGAAGGCTCACTATGACGACCCGTAAACAAAAAACCGACGCAATACCGATGCCTCATCGATGGGCTTTCATCGAGCCCGAGCGTCATCTAGCTAAACTATCGATGATTTTTCGGCGGTATGCGTTTGCGTCTCTTTTTATAGCACTTTCATTGAGGGTGAGCAAACGACGCTCGAGCATGACGATGCGCCCATTGATGACGACGGTGCGTACATCACTGGCTTTTGTCGAGTAAACGAGCGAGGAATAAACGTTGAATGAAGGCATCTGATGCAGACTATCCATATCGACGATCGCGAGGTCGGCCCGTTTGCCCGGTTCGAGCGAACCCGTGATCTTGTCGAGCTTAAGTGCCCGTGCCCCGCGGATCGTTGCCATTTCAAATGCCTGCTCGGCGGGAAGCGTCTTAGGGTCGTTCGAGATGAGTTTGTGGAGCTTGGCGGCCGTATCCATCTCTTCCCACATATTGAGGTCGTTGTTCGAGGCGGCTCCGTCCGTACCGATCCCGACCGCGACGTCTTTGGCAAGCATCGCCGGGACGGGAGCAACTCCCGACGCGAGCTTCATGTTCGACTGCGGGCAATGTGCGGAACCGACACCGCGAGCCTTATAGATGTCGATCTCCTCGAGCGTCAGCCAAACGCTATGGGCAGCGATTGTGCGTTCCGAAAGAAATCCGATGCTATCGAGGTACGCGACTGGAGTCTTGCCGTACTGGCCAAGTATGTCGTCACGTTCCTTTTTCGTTTCCGCGACGTGGATAACCACCGGCGAGTTGTGGCGGTCAGACTGTGCCCGGATCTTTTTCAGGTCGTCCGTCGACACCGTATACGGAGCGTGCGGAGCCGCAGCGGCGACGATCAGCGGATCGTTCTTCCAGCGTTTGAGAAATCGCTCGGTATATTCGATCGCTTCGCCGGGCGTTTTGTTGTCGGCGACTGGAAACTGGATGATCGTTTCGCCCAGAACGCCTCGAACTCCCGCCTTTTTGGTCTCTTCGGCGATCGCGTCCTCGAAGTAGTACATATCGCAGTACGTCGTCGTACCGCCGCGGATCATCTCAGCCAGCCCGAGCCGTGTACCGGCCCGTACGAACTCTTCGGTAACGTTCTTGGCCTCGGCCGGAAAGATGAATTTGGTAAGCCAGTCGTTGAGGTCGAGATCGTCCGAGATGCCGCGAAACAGCACCATCGGCACGTGCGTGTGCGTGTTGATAAGGCCCGGAATGATCATCCGGCCCGTCGCGTTGATAACCCGCTTAGGCCGCGAATTGCGTTCGACGATACGCCGCGTGCCAATCAGATCGATCTTGCCGTCAGTTATCGCGATCGCCCCGTTCTCGATAATCTGCCGCTCGGCATTCATCGTCACGATCGTTCCGCCGACGATGAGGAGATCGACGTTTACAGCAAATCTATTTGCGCGAGCCGACGCACCACTAGCCCCAATTAAGAGAAGAATGGCAATGAAGAAAGAAAGGATGGATCTCAGCGTTTGCATAGAAAGTCCACTTACTTGAGAAATTTCGAGTCGAACGCCCTCGGCAGCAACTCACTCATTTGCACCGTTTCAGTCTTGCCGTGGAGGTTAGAAAGCACGACGGGCACATCGCCGCAGAATTCCCAGATGATCTGGCGGCAAACGCCGCAGGGCGGGGTGAGTTCTTCGGTATCGACGACGACGGCGATCTTTTTGAACCGCTTTTCACCGCACGAGATGCCTTTCCAAATGGCGACACGTTCGGCGCAGACGGTCAGGCCGTAGCTGGCCGATTCGACGTTGCAGCCGATGTAGATATCGCCGCTTTCGGCCTCGACGGCGGCGCCGACTTGAAACTCGGAGTATGGAGCGTAGGCACGCTCGCGCGCCAGCGTGGCTGCTTCGATCAGCTTTTTATCGTTCTCTGCCATGAATTACTGCTTTGCGGCCTGAAGCTCTTCGGCCAGTTTCTCGCGGACCATCGAACACAGGAATTCGATGCCGATCTCCTGCTGGCCGCCTTCCGGAATGATGATATCTGCGTGCCGTTTCGACGGCTCGACGAACTCCATGTGCATCGGCCTCACCGAGCGATAATATTGTCCGATCACGGATTCCGTCGTGCGGCCGCGTTCGGCGATATCACGCTGCAGGCGGCGAATGAAGCGAATATCGTCCGGCGTGTCAACAAATACGCGTACGTCGAGCAGATCGAGAACGCGCGGCTCAGCAAATATCAGGATGCCCTCGACGATCACGACGATCTTCGGCTCGATGATCTCGATATTGCTGCTGCGCGTATGTGTCTTAAAATCATATAGCGGCATCTCGACCTTCAAGCCCTGTTTGAGCCTGAGCAGGTGATTGACGAGCATTTCGCTGTCGATCGAGTCCGGATGGTCGAAATTCGCTTGATGACGCTCATCAAGCGGCATGTCGGCGAGATTTCGGTAATACGAATCCTGCTCGACGAGCACGACTCGCTCGGCCCCGACCGCTTTAACTATCGAACGGGCGATGGTCGTTTTCCCCGAACCAGTCCCGCCGCAGATACCGATGATCATAAGGAAACTCTAGCCGCCGAAACTTTGAGAAGCACAAGAAGATTCTTATTTCTTCTCTGCGTCTCTGTGCCTCCGCGGTTCAACTAATCTTTGCAACGATGCGTCGCAACAGTTCTCCGAATATCTTCGCCACTCGATCGCCCGTTTCCATCACTTCTGAGTGGTCGATCTCACCTTCAACCATTCCGGCGGCGAAGTTCGTTATGCAGGAGATGCCGAGCGTCCGGATTCCGATGTGCCTCGCCGCGATCGCCTCAGGCACGGTCGACATCCCGACCGCATCGGCGCCGAGTGTGCGATACATTCGCACCTCGCTCGGGGTCTCGTACGTCGGGCCAGAAAGCGCACAGTAGACGCCACGGTGAATAAAATCAGCGACCTCAGGATCAACGCCGTCGTAGAGGAGCTTTCGGCCGATCGCCTCCGCTTCTTCGTGCGCGATCGCCTGAAGTTCGCGATCGTACACCTCGGTCATGTCCGGAAAACGAGCGCCAAAGCGTTTGTCATTCGGTCCTCGCAGCGGGTTCACGCCCATGCAGTTCATGTGATCCGAGAGGATCATTAGACTTCCAGGAGTCATGTCGGGATCGAGGCTGCCGGCCGCGTTGGTCAGGATCAGATGCTTGACGCCCATCAGCCCGAAGGCCCGGACCGGCAGCATCACCTGCTCCATATCGTAGCCTTCGTAAAAATGGAATCGGCCCTGCTGCACTACAACGCCGACATTGCCGATATTGCCCAAAACGAGCTGACCGGCATGTCCTTCGACGGTTGAACAGGAAAATCCGGGGATCTCTTCAAACGGGATCCGCACCGCATTCTCGACCGTGTCGGCAAAGGCCCCCAAACCGCTGCCGAGCACAAGAGCGACCGATAGATCACCGGACGCCTTGCTCTTGATGAAATCAGCAGCTTCTTGTGCTTTCTCGAAGGACATAAATAACAAGGACAATCAGGTTAACACATTGCCGGCTCGAGCCTGAGTTTGTGGTTCGAGGTTTCTGGTCTCAGGTTCGAATCGGCGCGAATATCCGTGAGCCCCGAGCGTAACTCGGCGAAACCCGATTCATGGAGCGAGCGACCTAATTGCCCTTACGGTAAGGAGTGCCAAGTGCTTTTGGAGCACGTGAGAGCCCGATGAAACCCGCCAGGACGATGATCGTCAGAACATACGGGATCATCTGGATGAACTGGACCGGTACGTCCTCGATCATTCCCTGGACCTGGATCGAAAGTGCCTCGGTGAATCCGAAGAACAGGCAGGCGAAAAGCACCGGGACCGGTTTCCATTTCGCCAGGATCAGTGCGGCAAGTGCTATGTAACCGCGGCCAGCCGTCATTCCGCGCGTAAATAGCGAGGATTGACCGATCGAGAGATAGGCTCCGCCGGCTGCGGCTAGAATGCCGGAGATGATCACCGCCGTATATCGCAGTTTGATCACATTAACGCCGGCAGCGTCGGCGGCCTCCGGATTCTCGCCGACCGCACGTATTCGGAGCCCGAAGGGCGTTTTATACAGCACGTACCAGCAAATCGGGATAAGTGCGAAAGCGAGTAGCGATGCCAGCGAGATGCGGTTAAAGAAATCGGGAAGCAGAAATTCCTTCGCGATCTGCTGTGTTGAGCCCGCCGAATCATAGATACGCGAACTGATCACCGCAGGCAGTCCGAGCATTAGCAAACTGATCGCGAATCCCGTAACAACTTGGTCGGCTTCGAATTTGATCACTGCGATCGCAAATACGAACGCGACGATCGCCCCGACCGCCATTCCGGCGAGAAATCCGATGTACGGGTTGTTCAATTCGTAGGTAACGACCGCCGCCGTAAATGCGCCGGCGAGCATCAGGCCTTCGAGAGCGATGTTGATCACACCGGCACGTTCCGAGAACATTCCGCCGAGTGCAGCGAAGATCAACGGCGTAGCCAGCCTTATCGTGGAGAAGATGAGAATGATCGTAAAAGTAAATGGATCCATCTTACCTCCGCGTAAACCTCTGCAATGACGCAACAAAAATGATGATTATTGCCTGCAGCACTTCGACGAGATCCTTTGAAACGTACTTCGTCTCGATGTCGACGAATATCTCACCACGTTTAAGTACAGCAAAGAATATCGCCGCGATAAAGATGCCGAGCGGATGATTGCGCCCGAGCAGTGCGACGGCAATACCCAGAAAGCCCCAGCCGTCCGAAAAGCCGTCATAGTACCGATATCGGTAACCGAGCACCTCGCCGATCGCGACCATGCCGGCCAGCCCGCCCGAGATGGTCATCGCCAAAATGATCTGCTTTTTCGGCGAGATGCCGCCGTATTCAGCGGCCGAGGGATTTTCGCCGACGGCCCGAAGTTCGTAGCCCCATTTAGTCTTCCACAGGAAGATATAGACGAGCACGCACATCAATATCGCCAGGAGGAATGCGACGCTCAGCGGCACAAAATCGGGCATTCCGGGTATATACTCGGCGATTCGCGGGATCCCGGCAGCGGGGCTTATCTCGGCCGTTTCCATGATCGGCTGCGCAGGCAGTTTGTAATCGTACTGGACAAAATAGCTGACGAGGGCGATGCCGATAAAATTGAGCATGATCGTGTTGATCACCTCGTGCGAGCCGAATCTCGCCTTTAGAATTCCCGGGATCGCACCCCAGATCGCACCCGCGCCGATCGCCGCCACGATACACATCGGGATCAGGATCCACGCGGGCAGGCTCATCCACGACCAGTCCTGATCGACGATCTTGCCCTCCGCATTGATCACCTTGCCGATCACGCCACCGAACTTGATCCCGACCCAAGCGGTCGCAAACGCGGCCACATACAACTGGCCCTCGGCTCCGATGTTCAGCAATCCGCAGCGGAAGGCGACCGCGACCGCGAGTCCCGTAAATATCAGCGGCGTCGCAATAAAGAGCGTGTAGCCTAGGTCATTCAGCGAACCGAACGAATTGCCGACCAGTTCGTAAAAGGTGAGAAATGGGTTATCGCCAATAGCCAGCACGATCAGGCCGCCCACGACGAACGCAGCCAGAACGGCAGCAAGCGGCCACAAAACTTCGCGGAAAATGTTCATCCTTATGTCTTGAGAACACGGAAGCGGACGTGCCGCATGCAAGCTGTTCCTCTCGAAAGGCCTCCGGCTATTGAGTTGGTGCGAAAAACACTATACCCGACAGTGTGCGATGTGTCATCCCGCGGCGTGCTCGGAAAAGCTTGGCAATTCTCGTATTTCGACATGTGACAAATTTTCTTCAAAAGACTTGACATGGATGCACTCATATTTTATTATCCACCTAGACTAATTTATTAGTCATTAACCAGATTTTGGAGGAAATGATCATGAACGTAATTAAATATGACCCGTTTCGCGAACTTCGCAATCTGCAGGACGAAATGACCAGGCTCTTTACCGGCGTAGCTCCCGCGAACTTTGGCCGTGAGGAAATGCTGAATGCGGGTTGGAACCCGCGTGTTGATATCTTTGAGAACAAGGATGCTCTCGTTCTCCAGGCTGAACTGCCGGGGCTGAACCGCGAAGATTTTGAGATCTCGTTCGAGAACAACGTTCTCTCACTTCGTGGCGAACGTAAGTTCGAGAAGAAGACCGACGGCGACAACTATCACCGCATCGAACGCGGATATGGCTCGTTCACACGGTCGTTCACGCTGCCTCAGACCGTTACGGCCGAGGGCGCGCAGGCTGAGTTCGAGAATGGCATGCTTACGGTAAGCCTGCCGAAACGCGAAGAGACAAAGGCCCGCAAGATCGAGATCACCGGTGGTGGTGGGAAGACGATCGAAGCGGCAAAGACGGCGAATGCCTAATAAGGCCTTTCGCCAATCCCAAAGACTCGAGACGCAGGGGATATCTTCTAATATTCTCTGCGTCTCAGCGTCTCTGCGGTAAAATAAGACTATGAGATTCGACAGATTCACGATCCGCGGCCAAGAGGCCGTGCAGGAAGCGATCTCGATCGCTGAAAAGGGCCAGAACCAGCAGGTGGAGCCCGAGCACATCCTCGCCTCGATGATCGTCCAGCAGGAAGGCGTCGTAAAACCGATCCTTGGCAAGATCGGTGCAAACGCACAGGCGGTCGCCGGGGAGATCGACGCGGCTATCGCCAAGTTTCCAAAGGTGAGTGGCGGTCAGCAATATTTCAGCTCGCGCACGAACACCCTCTTTCAGAATGCGCAGAAAGAGGCGGAGAAGATGCAGGACGAGTATGTCTCGACCGAGCATCTTCTACTTTCGATCGCTGACGAAAAAGAAGGCGATGCCGGCCGCATTCTGCGCTCCAACGGCATCACGCGTGACGATCTCGAAAAGGTCATCACCGACATGCGCGGCGGTTCGCGGATCACTGATCAGAATGCCGAAGAGAATTTTCAGGCTCTCGACAAATACGCTCAGGACCTGACCGAACGGGCGCGCAAAGGAAAGCTTGACCCGGTGATAGGCCGCGATGACGAGATCCGCCGAACGATACAGATCTTGTCGCGGCGGACAAAAAACAATCCTGTCCTTCTCGGCGAACCCGGCGTTGGTAAAACGGCGATCGTCGAAGGTTTGGCTCAGCGCATCGTCTCGGGCGATGTTCCCGAAGGCTTGAAGAACAAGCGCCTCGTCTCGCTCGATCTCGGAGCTATGCTCGCCGGAGCGAAATACCGCGGCGAGTTCGAAGACCGCTTGAAAGCGGTACTGAATGAGATCGAAAAAGCCGAGGGACAGATAATTCTCTTCATCGACGAGCTCCACACTCTCGTGGGTGCAGGAGCGAGCGAAGGCGCGATCGATGCTTCGAACATGCTCAAGCCCGCCCTGGCACGCGGAACTCTGCGTTCGATCGGCGCGACCACACTTTCGGAATATCAGAAGTACATCGAGAAAGATAAGGCCCTCGAACGACGTTTCCAACAGGTCTATATCGGCGAACCGAACGTCGAAGACACGATCGCGATACTCCGCGGATTGAAGGAACGTTACGAGGTTCACCACGGTGTTCGTATCAAGGACGCGGCTATCGTCGCTGCGGCCACTCTTTCCAATCGATACATCACCGACCGATTCTTGCCTGACAAGGCCATCGACCTCATCGACGAGGCCGCGTCCCGGATCAGGATCGAGATCGATTCCCTGCCGCAGGAGATCGATGTTCTGGAACGCGAAATTCTCCAGCTCGAGATCGAACGCCAGGCACTTTCGCACGAAACGGACGAAAAAAGTAAGGAGCGCCTGGATGACATCGAGAAACGCATCGCCGATCTCCAAGAACGCTCTTCGGCAATGAAGGCCAAATGGCAGTCTGAGAAAGAAGAGATCGAGAAGATGCGCGAGGCCAAGAGCGAACTCGAGCAGGCCAAGCTTGAACTCGAACAGGCTCGTCAGGGCGGCGACCTGAACAAGGCCGCCGAGATCCAATACGGACGCATTCCGGAGCTTGAGAAAACGCTCGAAAAGGAACAGTTGCGTCTGGCCGAGCTTCAATCGGACGGCGTTTTCCTAAAAGAAGAGGTCGACGAAGAAGACGTTGCGGAGATCGTTGCGCGTTGGACCGGTGTTCCGGTCGCGAAGATGCTTGAGGGCGAGATGCAAAAGCTCGTCAACATGGAAACGAATCTCGCCAAACGCGTGATCGGCCAGGACGAAGCTCTCGAAGCGGTCGCTAACGCCGTTCGCCGTGCTCGCGCCGGTTTGCAGGACCCGAATCGTCCCGTTGGATCGTTCATCTTTCTCGGGCCGACCGGCGTCGGTAAGACGGAAACGGCTAGGGCCCTTGCGGAGTTCATGTTCGACGACGAGCGTGCGATGGTTCGGCTCGATATGTCGGAATATATGGAGAAACACGCCGTTGCCCGTATGATCGGAGCTCCTCCGGGCTATGTCGGCTATGACGAAGGCGGCCAGCTAACGGAAGCCGTGCGGAGACGCCCGTATTCCGTGATCCTTTTTGACGAGATAGAAAAGGCTCATCCTGATGTTTTTAACGTACTCTTGCAGATCCTCGACGACGGCCGTCTCACGGACAGCAAAGGCCGAGTGGTCGACTTCAAGAACACCGTGCTCATCATGACGTCGAACCTCGGTTCGCGTGAGATCCAGGCTGCGACGGAAAATCCGCTTGCCGATCGTGATATCAGAAACGACGTGTTGAAAGTTCTCCGCGATCATTTCAAGCCGGAGTTCCTGAACCGCATCGACGACATCGTTGTGTTCAGCCAGCTTACACGTGAACAGATCGCTGCGATCATCGATGTCCAGCTTGAGAAACTTAGAAAGAATCTCGACGAACGCGGCATCACGCTCGAACTCGACGAATCGGCCCGCGAGCTGATCATCGAGGAAGGCTACGACCCGGTTTACGGTGCGCGGCCGCTCAAGCGGGCGATCCAGTCGCTGATCCAGAATCCGCTCGCGGTCAGTTTGCTGCAGGGCGAGATCGGAAGCGGCACCACGGTCAGGGTTTCCGCCGCAGACGGCAAGATGACTTTCACGCCGACCGGCGAGGCCGCGGAGGCAAACGCTTAGCCCGCTACTGACTCGACCGGCGAAAAGCCGTACAATCGAAGTAATGTTCGGAAGAAAGAAGATGAACGAAAAGGAAGTTGATATCGAGGAATTTGACGAGACCGACGGGAAGATCCCCGTTTTTGACAAGCGCCGCTTTAACGGCGAGGGCGAGCGTGTCGCTGACGACCCCGCTCCGAAAGAACCGGTAAAGTCACGCAACGAGATCGAACTCGAAGCGGCCCTGAAGGTTGAGCGAGAGCGTCGCGAAGCCGCAGAAGCCAAGCTCGTCGGCGTGCAGGCAAAATTCGAGGAAGCCAAATCCGGCCTCGAACGCGAAACGTCCGAAATGCGCGAACGTCTAAAGAAAACTCTCGAAGACCGCGCAAAACAGAGCCAGTTCAATTTCCTGACAACTCTTTTGCCGGTTCTCGACAATCTGAACCTTGCAGTTTCGGCGAGTGAGACCGACGCTTCGCTCGAAAATCTTCGCAGCGGCGTCATCGGCACGGCGAGGAGCTTTGAAAGGGCCCTGATCGACGTTGGCGTCGAACCGGTCGCAAGTGTCGGTGAAAAGTTTGACCCCGAATTGCACGAAGCCGTCGACATGGCGCCAGCCAGTGAAGACGGCAAGATCCTCAAGGAATATTCACGGGGTTACAAGTTTGGCGACAGGTTGCTTCGTCCGGCTCGCGTTCAGGTTGGTCGATATGACGCGACCGCCGCGAGTGAATAGACTTTTTTCAACAACTGCATTAGCATAAAGCGCACTTTTTCATCCCTGAGCTTTATCCTTGGCCTCTAAATCTGGAAGCCATTATTCACTAAGGAGGAAGCTCAGTATGTTCTCTAAATTTGCGATCCGGACTGCGGTCCTCGTCGGCAGTCTTTCCTTATTTTTCTGTCTGCCTCACGGCCTCGCTCAAACCGTCAATGACTGGCAGGTCTACGAAAGATTTCTCCCGCCGCCCGTTAGCCGAATGGATTATGTAATGGTCGGTCGGCCACTCGATGCAACCGAGGGGTGGAGAATGGTCCCACTGGCCCCAAGGACCTTCGCTCAAGCTGTTGCTTTTGCAGATTCCTATCGTCTCGGCTACCGTTTCAAGTCAGTTTGCGACAAGAGTTACAGCGTCTACCGAAACCCGGACACTAACCAATTCTCGGTCTCGAGAGAGGCAGTGCCAAGCCGACTGCTGGTAAAGGCGTGGATGTGCTGTGAAGACGCTTTTGAACTGGCGTTTCCTACGCCCGGGTCGACAGCAGCCACGAATGACTGTCGTACCACAACGATCTCGTCGTTGCCCGGACTGCCGATGGCACGTTGGACGTCTTCGGGCCTATTTTGGGCTGGAACCAACATTGAGGTCGACCCGGACCGGTTGGTAGCGCCGAGCCTCGGTGGGAGAGATCCGCGCTTTGGCGTCTGTAGCTCGAAAGGCCGGACGAACCAAACCGAAACGCGGGATGGTTTCGGCCGTATAAGAACCGAGGCGGCAACGATCCACATACTCGATTGTCCTGGCCGCGGCGAGGTATACATTTACGAATACACTAACCGACGAGGCTTTCGGGCTATAAAGCCGCCGAACTGGGGTGCTGCCCTGGGCGGAAGAGATTTTGAGACAATGGAGCTCGCGGTCCAGGCGGCGTCAGACGGCGATAAACCGGATAAGGCCCCAAACCCCTATGACAGGTATCGAGCTTTTTGGGGCACATGGCGCGGAACCAAGGTTGCGAGCGGAATAACGATCGTGCTTCGGCCCGATGGTACCGGAACTTACAATGATATCCGGCCCGGATATGAGCGAAACATTTCGGACGGCCGTTGGGCGGCCGCGGATACTTCGGGCTGTGTTGTCGCCGTTGCGTTTCGCCTTTGCCTTCAATCGAATGGAACTGCGCTCGACCCATGGGGAAACGTGTATTCCAAATAAGCCGCTAACTGATCGCTCACGCTAGCGGTCTGCGTTCCCATAGTTTGCGAAGATCAACTTTTTAGGGCAATTTCGTCTGCGTCTCGTGCGCGGTCACGAATGAATCTAGATTCGGCTAGATTCGAAATGGTACAATGGAGCGTGCAGGACTCCGCCGGGAGGAGTCATTTGCCACACAAGGCTTATGGCAGACATCGACGCATACAAGGATAAATTTAGCGAGAGCGGGCAGCGCGTGCTTGAAGCGGCCCTGAGTGAATCGAGAAAACGAGATCAGCATTACGTCTCGATCGAGCATATCCTGCATGCGATCGCGTTCGAAGAAGACGATCTTTTCTCGGCAACGATGCGCGATCTTTCGGTCGATCCGCGGTCTGTAAAGCTCCTGATCGAAAAGCGTTTAGAAGAAAGCCGTCAGCACACCGGCAAAGGATTTCGCATCGCACCCGAGACTACTGAGCTATTTAAGCGTGCGATGGACCGTGCACGTTCGCAAGGGCGTCGGACCATCGACGGCAGCGACATTTTTTACGTACTTTCAAACGATGAGCGGAGCGTCCTGAACGAGGTCTTGCAGAATCTCGGCGTTCCGTCAGACGAAGTGGCGACGACCGCTCGCACGCGCATTCGAAAGCGTGAAAAAGAGGAAGAGCGTGTCCGGCAGAAGTATGAATTGCCGTCGTTCCTCCGCCATTTCGGCGTTTCGATGAACAAACTTGCCCGCCAGGACAAGATCCCGCCAACGATCGGCCGCGAACGCGAGATCCGCCAGATGATCGAGATCCTTTCGCACCGCGAGCGTTCAAATTCGCCGATGCTCGTCGGCGAACCCGGCGTCGGCAAGACCGCCGTCGTCGAAGGACTCGCCCGATTGATCGAACTCGAACCCGAAAAGGTACCGGCTCGCCTGCGCGATTCGCATATCGTTCAGCTTCAGATGGGCGGATTGGTCGCGGGCACGATGCTCCGCGGAATGTTCGAAGAGCGGATCAAAGGCATCATCGACGAGGTAAAAGAGAAGGACAATATAATTCTCTTCATCGACGAGGCTCACACGATCATCGGTGCCGGTGCGGCGATGGGAACTACGTCGGATGCGGCAAACATGTTCAAATCGGCTCTGGCCCGCGGCGAACTTCGCATCATCGGAGCGACGACGATCTCGGAATTCAAGGAGTATATCAGCGACGACGAGGCCCTGGCCCGCCGCTTCCGACTTGTAAAGGTGGACGAACCTACCATCGACGAAACGAAGCAGATCCTGCTCGGCCTTCGTCCGCGGCTCGAGAAGAACTATTCGGTCACGATCTCTGACGAGGCGATCAATACGGCCCTCGAAATGTCGCCGAAATACATCCGCAGCCTGCATCTGCCTGACAAAGCTATCGGCTGGCTCGATACTGCTTCGGTCAAGGTCGAGATCAACGAACCGATCGATATGATCGTAAAACCCGAGCACATCATCGACGTCATCTCGCAGGAATCGCGTATCCCGAAGGACATGATCTATCGCGATACGACCGATCGTTTCGCGGCGATGGAAACCGACCTCGGACATCGCGTTATCGGCCAGAAAGACGCGGTTCGCGCCGTCGCCGAACGCCTCAGGCTCAACAAAGGCCCGCTCAAGGAGAATCATTACGCTCCGGACGGCGTGCTGCTTTTCCTAGGGCCGACGGGCGTCGGAAAGACGGAACTCGCAAAGGCCGTTGCGGAATTCATGTTCGGTGACGAATCGAAAATGGTCCGCATCGACATGTCCGAATACGGCGACGGAACGGTGGGCGTCGAAAAGCTGATCGGCATGCCGCGCGGCATCGTCGGCAGCGAACGCGGCGGTATTCTCACGGAACAGCTTCGCGATAATCCGTACACGGTGCTGCTGCTGGACGAGGTCGAAAAGGCTTCGCCGTACCTGATGAATCTGTTCCTGCAGGCCTTTGATGAAGGTTGGATCACCGACGGCCGCGGCAAGAAGGTCTATCTATCGGACGCGATCGTGATCATGACCTCGAATCTCGGCTCGGAGAATTTCAAGAAGTACGAAAGACCGCTCGGCTTTGGCGACAAATCCGTCGGCGATATGCGCAATATTCGCCAAGACGTGATGAAGGCGGCCGAGACACGGTTTACGCCGGAATTTCGCAATCGTATCGACGAGATCGTGATCTTTTCGCCGCTGACGATGGACGAAGTCCGTGAGATCGCCAATCTCTATATCGCCAAGATCCGCCGCCATATGGAACGCCAGGGCAAGGTGGTCGAAGTGACGCAGAACGCCCTCGATCTGCTGACCGAGAACGGCTACAATCCGGCTTACGGAGCAAGGTTCCTGAAACGGCATATCGATCAGAAGGTAAAACTTCCGATCACCAACGAATGGAAGGCCGCGAGTAAATTCGTTGTAGACGCGGTCGATGGCGAGATCAGCGTCAAGCCGACCGACGTTTTTAGCCTCAACTAAAACAAGAACGGCTTCTTAAGCATCAAAAGCTTCGGTGATATCATCTCACCGAAGCTTTTCAATTTAGATATGATGGCCAGAATACTTCCCTCAGTACTCGTAGTTTTGCTTTGCGGCATCGCCGCTCTCGGACAGGATGTGCGGCTCAAGATCCTCGAACAGCCGCGTCCGGAGTTGCCGACGCATCACGGCACGCTCGACGTTCAGGGCAGCGTTATCCTCAAAGTGCAGTTCCTGGAATTCGGCGAAGTGGGCGAAGTGACCGTCATCAAACAGCTTCCCGCCGGCCTGACACAGCGGGCGATCGAAGCCGTACGAAAGATCAAGTTTGAACCTGAGAAGAGCGAAGGAAAGGCCGTCACCGTCGAGCGAACTCTCGAATACGCTTACAGTTGGAATGGCGGATGGCGGATCGTTACCGAAAAGCCTTTTGCGGCAAAGCCGGCGGGCGAACCGGAAAAGGCCGAGGCGATCGTCGCCAAAGCCGTATCGCTGCTCGGCGGCGATCGTTATCTGAATGTGCGTTCACAGGTCGGCAAAGGAAAGTTCAGTACGATCCAGATGGGCATGGTCGCGTCGTTTCAGAGCTTTCTCGACATCATCGTTTTCCCCGACCGCGAGCGGACCGAGTTCAAAGGCAACGGCTCGAGATTCACACAGGTGAATACGGGCGAGACCGGCTGGGTCTTCGACGGCGACACCGAGATCATCAAGGACCAGGACGCCGCACAGGTAGCCAATTTCAAACGCTCGATCCGCAGCAGCCTCGACAGCCTGCTTCGGGGTTATTGGAAAGGCAACGCCGAGATCGCCTACGCCGGACGCCGCCAGGCGAGCCTTGGCAAACGCAACGACGTCGTGCGGTTGACGTATGAAGATGGCTTTATCGTCGAATTCGAATTTGACGATGACGGAATGCCGCAAAAGGCTTTGTATTCCCGCCGCGACAAGGACGGCGACGAGTTTCGGGAAGAAGACCGCTACGCACAGTTCATCGAGGTCAGCGGGATCAAAGCTCCGTTCATCATCGACCGCTTCACCAACGGCAAAGCCTCGTCGCGTATCAATTTCGAATCGATCGAATACAATCGCACGATCCCCGACAGCGTCTGGACAAAACCGACCAACGTCAAAGACGCGAAGAAAGACGTCAAGTACTAATCGACCGAAAACTACTCCAACCCGACGAAGTCGAGATTGCTGAGGCTTTCGTTGATCACCTGCACCCGTGGGCTGAAGCGGTAGCGTTTCGAACTGACGCTTATCGTGTAATTTACTCCCGACGGGACGTCACCGAACGAATATATTCCGAACGAACTCGTCGTCGCGATGCGGCGAGAACCGTCCGGCCCGATCAGGCTCACGAGCGCATTTCGCAGCCCGAGGCCTGTCGGTGTGGTCACGCGTCCGCTGATCGTAACAGGCGGTCCAGCAAGAACCACAGCCGGAGTGAACTCAGATGAATTCCCTTCGGCGTCGGTCGCCGTAGCCGTTATCCGGTCGCCCGAAACGATGCCGAGTGCGGCGGCGTTCCCGAGATTCTTCAGCCGCGTCCCGGGCGTTCCGCTCTGGTAATCGCTGAGCGGATAGTGATCGGACCCTAGAAAATCTCGTCCAGCACCGGTCGCATCCGCCTCAAAGAATTCCACGTAAATGCCGTTCGTGCCATAATTCGAATGCTGTAGCGCCGAGTCGACCTGATAGCTCATTATCAGATCGCCCCCAACGATCGACAGCGTAAACGTCGGATAATTCTGCAGCTTATTCGGCCCGACATCCGCATCCGCCGGGTCATTTGGCGTAAACCCATTCTCACCGATGTCGATGCCCGCAAGTCCGTTACCAAAGATACTGTTCGGATCAATTATATTGTTGTTTCCGGCGTCGCTTGTCAGGCTGATGCCGTTTCCGCCGTTGTAGCCGATGGTATTGCCCGAGTTCTCCTCAGGCCCGCCGATCGTTGTGTTCGAACAAGAGTTTCCGACCCGAATACCGGTACCGGCATTGCCCAAAGCTGTGATCCCGTTGGCTCCAACGCCAACGTAGTTCCCTGAAATGCGATTTTGAGCCGCTCCGTTGGATAGAGCAATCCCGTTCCTCGTGTTTCCGGAGACAACATTGCGGCCAGCGGGAATTGCAGTGGTAATTCCGCCGATCAAGGTGGTCAATGCACCTTGAAGGGCTATCCCGTCACGGCCGTTTGGAATAGCTGCGCTTCCGTCGGCGTTCGTCCCGATGTAGTTGCCTTGGATCTTGTTATTGCTAGGAGCGATGGCTCCGCTGGCGACACCGACCTGAATGTTAATACCGTCAAAACCGTTGCCGGAGATGACGTTACGGGTGTTCGCTTCAGTGCCGCCGATCGTGTTGTTGTTCGAGCCATCGACCAGGACGATCCCGACCAGAGTATTCGGCAAAGCGGCGGTGCCGGAAATATTCGTGCCGATGAAATTGCCGACGACGATGTTGTTTGCGGGAGGCGTCGTCGATACGGTCGCGTCGCGGGAGATCGTTAAGCCCGCACCGGTGTTGCCCGAGATAGTATTTCCGTGGATCGTGTTATTCGAACTGCTGATAAAGATGCCGCCCTCTCCGTTTGGGAGAGCGGCTTCTCCCGCATTGTTAGTGCCGATCCTGTTGTCGCGCAGTGTGTTGCCATTTCGGCGTATGTCGATCGCGTATCGCGTATTGCCGGATATGACATTGTTGCTGATGATAGTGGCTGTGCCCTCGATCAAGATGCCGGACTCGTCGTTTGGGATGGCGATGGTGCCGTCGCCTTTTATGCCGATCCGATTGTTGTCGATCAGATTGCCGGTCGGCACTGGGTCGGTGTCTAGATTTCGGGTGACCGCGATCCCGTACTCATTGTTTCCAGAAACAACGTTGTTGGTGATCTCGGTCGCATTTGCGGCATTAATTATCCCATCGCGATTCGCTTTTATGGTCGTTCCGGTCTGATCCACACCGATAAAATTCCCACGAACTTTCGTTCCAGCTGCTTGTTTTTCGATGAGTACGCCTTCGAAAATGTTTCCGCCGATGAAGTTGTGAAAGCCGGAAACCCCTGTTCCTACCTCAGTATTCTGCGCCATCCGGATATCGATACCGATCTCATTGCCAAAATCAGCCAGGCTGCGTGTCAATCCGATGATGTTCCCCTGGATCTTGTTGTTTTGAGTGAGGATGCTGCCATGAGATCGGGCCACACCCGTGCGGGAGGGATGCCACTTAAGCCGTTGTCTCTTTGTTTCTAGAGAAATCTCTGTCGGAGCAGTGCCCCTCTCCTCGTCGTTCGGATTATCCCCAACGAATATGCCAACATCGTTCACACCGATCGCATTCCGTGTCAGATTTGATAGATCGCCTATTTCTCCGCCAATTGTATTGTTTGAAGCTTTGACAATGCCAACGCCCACGGAATTGCCCGAGATCAGGTTCGTTCGGACTGTATTGGATGTCGCATCTGTTCCGAGGAAGACTCCGTACGAGAAAAAATACCCAATATCATTGCCGTCCTCCGGTCTTGGGCCTCCGACAGTGTTGTTTGACGCACCATCCTCGATCGTTACGCCGTTGAAGGTCGTCATCGTTTGTGGCTCGTCATTCAGAAACAGCCCGATGTTGTTTCCGGCGATTACGTTGTTGACCGCGGTGGCCGTTCTGATCAGCACTTGATCAAACTCACTCCCCGTTATAATGTTGCTCGCCCGCGTCTGCGTTCTGTCAGAGCCGATGCGATTGCCTGAGCCCGTGATCTCGATACCGGTGTTCTGGCGCCGCGTTAGATCGACGCTGTTCCCGTCTGCAAGCAATCCGATGAAACAGTCTCTGACAATATTGCCGTTACTATCCAATTTGATCGCAGCCGATGAGAATCGGTTTACGGTTAAGCCTCGCACTTCAGAAGTATTACTTCCCGAAGCAAAGAGCAGCCCGTAGTCGCCTATCGAGCCGGCGCCACTCACCTCGATCATCGGCTTGTCCACATAACCCGGCTGCGTTGTTCCATCGATAGTCACCTTCGAAGTAATATCCGGTAGGGCGGAAGCGGGCGAGATCGTGCGAACGCCGCCGCCGGGGATGTTGAAGGTGATCGTGTCGGGGCCGGGCAGGTCATTCGCTGTTTGGATCGCAGCCCGCAGCGTGCACTGGTTGCCTGACTGGTTCTCGTCAACATCACAGTCATCATCTTCAAGATCGGCATCCGGCTCGTCACCGGTCGTGTTGACGATTATCTCCGACTCGCATTGTGATCCCTCACCCGAGTCTCGCAGAGCGTATTCACACCGGTCTATCACATAGACCGAGCCTTGATTCGAATTAGCGCCGACATCATCCTGCGGCACGCCGACGATGATCCCGCTATCCGAGATCCCGACGCTCTGTCCAAAGATGTCATTGGCCGACCCGTCCGGTGCGACGAGCTTGTCGCGAAATGTCCAGGTATTGCCAGAACGGCTAAAGGTGTAAGCTGATCCTTGAGCGATGTTTCCACCGACCGTATCATTAACGGCCCCGACAACGATGGAATCGCCGGCCAGCGATACGCTAAGGCCGAATTGGTCTCCCGCCCCGTCGGGGTTGATGACACCGTCCGGGGCGGTCAGCTTTTGCTGGAGTGCCCACGCGGCCCCGTTCCGCACAAACACGTACGCCGCGCCCGGATTCGGGCTTGCGAACAAGGCTCCCCACGAGCCAACGACCATTGTGTCACCCGAGATAGACGCCGAAACTCCGAACTGGTGTCGCAGGCCGCCATCGAACGCGGTCAACTTCTGTTGCAAGGCCCAACCGGCGCCGTTGAATGTGTAGACATAGGCGGAGCCCTGATTCGCGTTACCTCCGATCGTATCACCGGGGTGCCCTATAACGGCAGTATCGCCCGAAATCGTGCTGCTCTCGCCGAATCGCAAATTTGCTGCGCCCGAGGTAACCGACTGCACCTCGCTCCAAACGCCTCCGTTTCGCCTGAAAAAATACGACGAGCCCTGATTGACGCTTGAGCCGACATCGTCGAGAGGCGCGCCGACAACCGCATTGTCGCCTGATATCGCAACATTCTCGCCAAATGAATCGCCGGCGACGCCGGCCGTAAGCCGCTGCTGCTGTACCCACACCCCGCCGTTTCGCTGAAAAACGTAAGCCGCATTCGCGCCCGGAGCCCCGATGATCGCAGTATCACCCGAGATAGAGACCGATTGACCGAATCCAGACCCGGCGGCCCCGTCGCTGGCTGCCAGCTTTTGCTGCTGGACCCAGTTACCGCCGCTCAAAACGAAGACATACGCCGCTCCCTGATTATTTGTAACCCCGACCCGAGCGGTATATGCGCCGACGATCGCCGTGTCGCCGGACATTGCCACAAAAACTCCATAGAACGCCCCTGAAGTCCCGTCGCTGGCTAGAAGCTGCTCCAGCGGTGGTGTGCCGATCGGCTCCTCTTGTGCGGATCCGCCAGTCCCACCGGCGGTGTTAACCGGCGGCTCGTTGCGGGGCTGACTTGCCGCGTTAGTAGTATGAATTGCGTGCAAGGATACGACGATAACGACTGCTACCGCTGCCAGCGATAGTGCGAAAAGTGATCTTGAGTGGCCAACACTTTGGTCCGATCGAATGTGCCTATTTTCTCGGGTTATGTCCATTTTTCTTTCTTTTTTGTCTAATCTGCTAGTACATGCGTGGCCTTTCTGTAAAGTAGGTCAAAAAACCTCGACGGGAAAGCGCCCGGCGAGCCGTCCAAATGAGACACCTTAATTTACGTCCCAGACGTAGCTAACGCGTGTCTTATCAGCGATTTACGAACATTTCGGGTGTATTACAGTTGTAATACAGCCTTCCCGTTCTACGTGCCGGGATCGGCCGACGAGACGCGAAAACTTTTTCGAGTTTTTGACGTTTTCGAGCGGACAAAACTGATAACTCTCGCGTTATCAAGCATTTGCATGTCCGCTCCCAGCGCGGACAAGGGCGCGGACACGGAGCGGACAGCGGTGTGAAACCGATCACAATTGTCGTCAAACGCCGGTATTTACTGGCTTTTGTTGAGTGCAGGCATAGATCGCCGTCCGGCAGGACGTTCTAAGAAACACGTCGAAAACGGCCTTTCCGGACACGAAAAGGCCGCCTTTGGCGAACGAAAATGGCGTTTAGTTACCTCGCAGGCGACGTTTTCCTGGCTGCCGTGACGAGATCGCGGACCTCTTTGGCAAGCGTCGGGGCGTGAAACGGCACGCCGTCGCGGATCGTCCATTCTATGCCGCCGGTCTTGACCGCTTTGCCGTCGCGGATCTCTTCGACGCCGAGCGGCGAGAGGACCTTGAAATTCTCGAGCGGATTGCCATTGACGACGATCAGATCGGCCTTGTAGCCGATGCGAATTCGGCCGAGCGAGTCTTCCTTGCCGAGGATCCTGGCACCGTTCGATGTCGCGTGCTGGATGACCTTGAGCGGGTGAAAACCGGCTTCCTGGTGGAGTTCCAGCTCGCGAATCAGGCCAAAGCCGTACATCTGATAGATGAACCCGGCGTCCTCGCCCGTGCCGATCACACCGCCGCGGCGTTCAAAATCGTACAGGGCCTTCATCCAGATGCGGTAATTCTCCTTCCAGTAGGTCTCGTCGGTCGACGACCAGCCGATAAAGTACGATCCGTGATTGGCCGGATTCGGGCGGAAGTACTCTTCGAGCACGGGATGAAGATACTCGGCAAACGCCGGGTTGGTCTGAGCCCGCTGTAGGTCGCGAGAGGCTTCGTAGATGACCAGCGTCGGATCCCACGCGACGCCGGCGTCTGCCATCGCCTGCAAGACTTTGCCGAGTCGTTCGGGATCGGCCTCACGCCACAGCCGCCCGGCGTAGCGAAAACGGTCGACCTCGTCGTTGTAGTTGTAGTCGGACGGGAAATTCTGCCTGCCCGATTCGATAGCAGCGTCCGGGATGCCGTACCAATGCTCGATCGACGTCGTGCCGAATTTGGCATCGTCCCAAGCGTTGGTCTCTTCGACGCCGACGTGGTGCATAACGCGCATGCCCTGCTTTTTAGCCTCGTCCATCATCGCCGCCATCAGATCGCGGTCGATGGTGTAGAGCTTGATGCCCTCGAAGCCCTGCGATTTGAGCTGGCGAACGCGCTGGCGGGCGAGTTCGGGCGTGTGCTGATTCGGTGCGGGGTAACCGCCGTAGGCGATGATCCGCGGGCCGACGAGCGTTCCGGCGGCGACCTTATCGCGGTATTCCAGCGTCTTGGTCGAGGCCCACGCATCACGCACCGTCGTGATGCCGCACGCAAGCCAGAGCTTGGTCACGTATTCGACAGGCATCGGCTTGCCGCCGCGTTCGTCCTGAGTGTGGCCGTGCAGATTGATCAGGCCGGGCAGCACGTATTTGCCCGCCGCATCTATCTCGAGTTCGCCGGCCGCTGGACGCCGTGCACGGCCTTCGTTCGCGGCGACAGGGTCGATCGACACGATCTCTTTGATCAAGTCGTTCTCCGTCACGATGTCGAACGGCCCCGCCGCTGGCTTGCCGCTGCCGTCGACCATCATCGCGTTGCGAATGACGATGCGTTTTACGGCCCTGCCGGAGAAAGAAGCAGGATTCGCCTGAGCGAAGCAAACAGACGCCGCGACCGTGATCGCGACCGCAATTCGTATGAGGTACATAAGGTGTTGTGAGTCTAGCGAAACAGTAGGCAGACGGTCCGAAAAGCCGTTACCATAAGGTTTTTGCCGATTTATCGCTACTGTGCCAAAATATTAGTTTATTTTACACAACTATCTCAAAGGAAGGTTAAACAATGGCTGTAGGAAGAAATAAGGTTACGGTCGTCGGCGCCGGAAATGTCGGTGCGACCGCCGCTCATTGGATCGCCGCGAAAGAACTCGCGGACGTCGTTTTGGTCGACATCGTTGAAGGCACGCCGCAGGGCAAATCGCTCGATCTGGCTCAGGCTGCTCCGATCGATGGCTTTGACGTAAAACTCGTCGGCGCGAATAGCTACGAAGAAACGGCGAATTCTGACGTCGTCATCATCACCGCCGGCTTGCCCCGCAAACCCGGAATGAGCCGCGACGATCTCTTAAAAACCAATTCTGATATCGTCGGTGCGGTTACCGATCAGGTCGCAAAATACTCGCCGAACGCTTTTATTATCGTTGTCTCAAATCCGCTCGATGCGATGACTCAGGTCGCGTTTCGCCGTTCGGGCTTTCCGAAGAACCGAGTCATGGGCATGGCCGGCGTGCTCGATGCGGCTCGTATGCGATGCTTCCTCGCCGAGGCACTGAATGTTTCGGTCGAGAATGTGACTGCGTTCGTGCTCGGCGGACACGGCGATACGATGGTGCCGTTGCCGCGTTATTCGACCTGTGCTGGCATCCCGATCACTGAACTGCTTCCAAAAGACCAGATCGACGCTATCGTCACTCGTACCGCAAACGGCGGTGCGGAGATCGTCGGCTTGCTCAAAACCGGTTCGGCCTACTATGCGCCGTCACTGGGAGCGGTCGAAATGGCCGAAGCGATCCTAAAAGACAAGAAAAAGATCTTGCCGTGCGCCGTCTTCCTCGAAGGTGAATATGGCGTCTCGAACCTCTTCGTCGGCGTTCCGGTCAAACTTGGCAAGAACGGTGTCGAACAGATCATCGAAATAAATCTGACAAACGACGAACGCACCGCCCTCCAAAAGAGCGCCGGCGCCGTACAGGAACTCGTCGACATTCTTAATATCTGATACGGCATACGCATTGTCATAAACTAAGGGAGAGGCTGATGATCGCCTCTCCCTTTTTGTTTGATGGCCCGCATAAACCCGTGCCAAAGATCACGACGCAAGGCTGGTCTCTGCCTGTACCGTCTCCCCGTCAATGTAGGGTATAGGGCTGCTACCCGTTCGAAGCCACGGTGGAGGGGTTTTAAGAAGTTCGCCGGCAGCGATCGCGTCGGTCGGTTTAGAGAAAAGAAATCCCTGACCATACTTGCACCCGAAGTCGTTCAGGAGCTTCCATTGCTGCTTTGTCTCGACACCCTCGGCCACGACGACCTTTTCGAGCTCGAAGGCGAGCATTGATATTGTCTTGACGATCCCGAGACTCTCGCGATCTTTGGTCATGCGATTTACAAACGCCCGGTCGATCTTCAGGGTGTCAAACGGGAACCGGTGAAGATAGCTCAGACTTGAGTAGCCGGTGCCGAAATCATCTATCGAGATCTGCACTCCGATCTTCTTTAGCTGACGAAGAAGTTCGGCGGCAGCGATGACGTCCTCAATGACCATTGTCTCGGTGATCTCCAGCTTCAGGCAGCCAGGATCGAGGCCGGTCTTTCGCAGGATCTGCCTTATCTCGGATATGAGATTTGGCTGCTTGAACTGCTTCCCGGAAAGATTCACGCTCATCGAAAGAGCTGGACTGTCGTGTGCACGCTGCCACTCAACTGCCTGCTGACACGCCTGCACGAGCATTGCTTTGCCGATCGGCACTATCAGGCCGCACTCTTCTGCAAGGGGAACAAAATCCGACGGGCTGATCATTCCACGCTCAATGTGGATCCAACGCGCTAAAGCTTCAAATCCCACGATACGGCCCGAATCGAGTGAAACTATTGCCTGATAGTGAGGCTGAATGTCACCATTATCCAAGGCACGGCGTAGTTCATTCTCAACCGTCAAGGCCTGAACGGCACGCGTATGCATGTTCGCATCGAACATCTCGTGTCGAGCTTTTCCACCCGCTTTCGCCTTATACATCGCCGTATCGGCGTCGCGAAGAATATCCTCAGGCCGGTCGTAGTTATGGCTCGAGGTAGCGATACCCATTGACGCCGACGTAAAGAATTCCTGTCCATCGAGATCGAACGGTTTTTTCAAGGCATTCTGGATCCGCTCGGCAACAATGTTTGCCTCTAAATGCGTTGTTATTCCGTCCAATAGAATGACGAATTCGTCGCCACCCAGACGCGCTACTGAATCGACACTGCGGACGGCGTCCTCCAGACGGGCGGCGAGTTCGATCAATAGCAAATCTCCGCTTCCATGTCCGAGACTATCGTTTACAATCTTGAATCGGTCAAGATCAAGGAAAATGACTGCGAACTTATAGTCAGTCGTGCGCTTCGCACGTTCGATCGCCATGCTCAGCCGGTCGGTGAAAAGCACGCGATTTGGGAGACCGGTCAGGGCATCATGGAAAGCAGCGTGACGGATCAGTTCCTCGGCATCTTTCCGATCTGAGATATTCTGGATCTGGAGGATCACATGCCTCGGCATCCCCTCAACATCACGGATCAAGGACGCACTTTGGAGCACCCAAACGGGTTGGCCGGACTTATGACGATAGCGCTTTTCGAGCTGATAGCTAGAGATCTTATCTTCGAGCAGCTTCTTGAGATGTTCTAGGTCCGTTCCAAGGTCTTCAGGATCGGTAATATTCTGAAATACGTCCTGGAGCAGTTCACCTTCGGAGTAGCCCAGCATAGTGCAGAGCGAATCGTTTACCTGGAGCCATCTGCCATCAGGTGCGACTACGGCCATACCCGCTGCGTGGTCAAACGCGTTTCGGAAATATTGCTCACTTTCCTTGAGTGCCTGCGCGATGCGTTCCTGTTCTGCGATGTGGCGTGACAGTTCTTGTACATGCTGCTGAGCAAGATCGGCCTTTTCGGCCGCGGACTCGACGTTTTTCAGATACGTTGTGTACGTAAAGTAGACGACCGCCACGATCGGGATCGCGGCCAGAAAGGCATAGACCCCGACCAGCAAAACCACTTTTGCAATGATCCCCGCCGCAGAAGCACCCGCAAAATAAGTCACGGATGTCCAAAGGAAGTTCTCCTTCCACATTCGCCAGACGGGCTTGCCGGCCCGTAGTGCAACAGCGATCGCGACAAGTGAAGAATTCGCGATGTACTGGAACGATCCCATCAGGCATATCGCCGCGACATATTCCCCGGTAAATTCCTTATGCGCGAGAGCCGGAATGGTACCAAAGATCAACCGAAGCAACCAAACGTTCACAGACGTAGAGACCGCGAAGACAGCGACGTTAAAGAGAAGGGTCGAGAGCTTTTTCGTGTGTCTTCGCGAAGCAGGTATTGCGTCTGCGGTGGAGAGAAGAATTCCCGCTTCACCACCAAAGAGCAATATCGAGAGAAAGATGAGCGTATCGGAAACCGAGATGTGTCCCTTAACCCTCGGGATGGGAACGACGATGCGGGACGCAAATAAAAGCGTTACCAGACTGAATACGATGTAGCTCACACCAAGTGAAGCAAAGTCGGTTCTAACTACTGCCGACACGACGAGAGCCAGGCCGGCTATTATCACCACCCAGCTGTACAGCATTGTCAGCGTCGGGTTTCGACGTTCTTCGTTGGTGTTCATTCTTCAGCGAGATCGACGGCTCGTGGAACAACCGTATCGGCGGGGATTCGGATGGAGGAGCACAACGCGCCACAGTTATTATCTGTTAAAACTTCTTTTGCACGCAACAAGTTTCTTTCAGATCGCTTCGAGCAGATCTCGGTCAGATTGACAGACCAACCCTATCAAATTGACTGTCGGTGTTCATGGTGACGATCAAGCCCCCCCCTTCTAACGCCACTGATAACAACAGTTAGCTGCTTTGGCACGGGCATTGTAATAAAGACGCCGTGACGCAAGTGCGTCGAAAGTGTAACGACTTATTGAGAGGCTAAAGAAATGAACTTCCCCACAGGAAATCCATCAACGAAGAAAATTGCCGCTAAAGTGATGCTCTTTTCTTTGATCCTGATGAACGTAGTAAACGTTCACATATTTGCTCAAGGCGGCCGAGCGGGTGCCGCAAACATCGTGAAAGAAATGCCGCAGGGTAATTCGGACGAGTTGCTTTCAAAGATCGCCCCTGACCTTGAACCCAGCGTAGATGCAGTATTCAACAGAAGCCGGCCGGACCACACCGAACGTGTGATCATCCGTATAAAGCCCGAGACCGAGATCGACGATCTAACGCGTGATTTCGCAGCGAATGATGGAGAAGAGCTACTTCAGCGCGAGTATGAAAATAACGTCCTCAGAGGTGGAATTCTCATCGCCGATATCAAGCTCAACGGCGGCAAGGTCAGAAAGATATTGAACAATGTCGGCATCATCGTGGCCGAGGTGAAAATGTCCGAGATAAGGGCCTTGTCGGAAAAAGACGAGGTCGCCTATATATCCCCTGACCGCGTTGCCACAGCGAATGGCCACGTGCGAACGACTAGCGGTGCTGAACAGGTTAAAACCCTGTTCAGCGGCCTGACGCTTGACGGCAGCGGGGTCGGCATCGCGATCATTGACAGCGGTATCGACAAGACTCATCACCTTCACAGTACTAATGATTCTTATCATCGCGGTGTCGTGTATACCAAGGACTTTACCGGTGCCAACGTGTCTGATGATCCTTACGGTCACGGAACTCACGTTGCGGGCATCGCCACTGGCTGGGCAAAGTCACAGGCCCGCTTTAAGGACGGTGCGTATTACGGCATGGCCCCGATGGCTAACACGATAAATCTTCGAGCTCTCAATAATTCCGGTACGGGAAATTCGAGTAACGTCATAGCTGCCATCGACTGGGCGATCGCGAATAAGGCTACATACAACATCCGCGTGATCAATATGAGCCTCGGCACACCCGGCCGCGATAGCTACACGGTCGACCCGCTGTGTTTAGCCGCTCGCCGTGCATTCAACGTCGGAATTGTAGTCGTTACTTCAGCCGGCAATAACGGCAAAGACGGTAACGGCAATAAACTATACGGGACCATAGGTTCGCCTGGTATCGAACCATCGGTTATTACCGTCGGAGCGGCCAATACCTTCGGTACCGACGGCCGTTCAGATGACAGGGTCGCGACCTACAGCTCGAAGGGCCCGACCCGTGGCTATAGAACGCTTTCGAACGGTGCCCGCAAATACGACAACCTGATCAAACCCGATCTGGTCGCTCCCGGAAACAAGATCATCTCGGCACACACGTCGGCCGAAGACCCGGTAAATTCCTTGACGGCTCGATTTCCAGCTCTCTTTATTGACAATGGCTGGGGAGCGGATGACGAGATCATGTACATGAGCGGGACGTCCGTCGCAGCTCCGGTAGTTGCGGGAGCCGCGGCACTCATGATCCAGGCCAACCCGGCCCTGACGCCGAATCTGGTCAAGGCGATCCTGACGTATTCCGCTCAGCCGCTCGCCGGGTTCAACACTTTCGAACAAGGTGCAGGATTGCTAAACGTTGACGGTGCTGTACGTCTGTCGAAACTCGTGAAAACTACCATGCCGACGACGAATGGAGCTGCTTTGCTGACGGGCTCGCTGCCCGCGTCTAAGACCAGCGTTATTGCCGGCGAGACCGTTCTCTGGGGCAAGGGCGTCATCACAAACTTCGGATTCCTCTCGGGTGACGACCTGATGAACAAGTGGCAGGGAATGTACGCCAACGGTGTTTTGGTGTCGGATTCGACCCCGTTCTCAGGCAGTTCGATAACGCGTTCGACGTCGATGACGTCCGGGACACTCGGCCTGTTCCAGGGTGCGATCACCAATAACGGCGTTCTCGTGAGTGACGGGATCCTGTTCATGACTACCAATGCGATGGGCGGCAGTCCGACGCCTTTTATCAACAGCCAAGGTGTGCTTGTAAGCGATGGGGTGCTTGTCGGCGACGGTGTCCTTGTCGGTGACGGGGTGCTTGTCGGCGACAGTATCGCCGAATCGATCCTGGGCGACGACACAGCGTGCATGATGCCCGTTCCCTGATCGAAGAAAACTCACCTCGTGTCCTCTACGAGGTCGTTGAAAAGGCCCGATCTTGCTCTAACGCAGGATCGGGTTTTTTTCAATTGAATAGAGCGCTGCGTTCCGTAAACTTTTGCCTCAGACTGCCGCACACCAGCTCGCAGAGCCGGAAAACGGATTCGTCTGCGATCCGATAGAAAACGGAATTGCCGTCTTGTCGGCGTGCGACAAGATTCTCATCCTGGAGTATCTTTAGATGTTTGCTGACATTGGGCTGTGTTGCGCCGACTGCGGTCGTGATAGCGGAAACGCTCGCTTCTCCGTCTTCGAGATACTGCAGTATCTGCAGGCGAAGCGGTTCGGAAAGGACTTTGAAGCGTGCTGCGACCAGCTCAAGGGCCTCGGGTGACATTTCGGAATGATCGATCATTATATACTTGACAATATAACCATATAGGAATATGCTTATAGTCAGGTTGAGTATATTCAATTCAAGAGAGGGAATCAAGAGAGATGATAAAACAAGCAACAGTTCATGAGATCAACACGATGCTCGATGGCGGCGGCGAGTGCCAGGTGATCGACGTTCGTGAGTTTTCAGAATTCAACAGCGAGCGCATCGCGGACGCGCAATTTATGCCGCTTTCAAATTTTGAGAAGCACGCGGCGGAGATCGATCATTCGAAACCGGTCTATCTGATGTGCCGGTCGGGCAATCGCGCTCGTCAGGCCGCTGAGAAGCTGGCCGCAAAGGGTTTTTCGGATATACACGTGATCGAGGGAGGAATGACGGCGTGGTCAGGAGCGAAGCTGCCAGTCGTAAAGGGTGAATCAAAAGTGTGGTCGCTCGAGCGTCAGGTGCGTTTCGTGGCTGGACTGATGGTATTGACGGGAGTTGTTCTAGGTTTTCTTGTATCGCCGTATCTGTTTCTTCTCAGCGGATTTGTGGGTGCAGGGTTGACGTTTGCGGGCGCGACGGACTGGTGCGGCATGGGAATGTTGCTCGCGCGAATGCCGTGGAATCAGCAGCCGAAAGGAGTCGCGGGATCACAAGCCGCCTGTAGCAAGTAAGAGGCGGAAAGGAGACGAAAATGAAATTCAAGCAATTCTATTTAGGGTGTCTGGCGCATGCGTCTTACTACATATCGTCAGACGGTGAAGCAGCGATCATCGATCCGCAGCGTGATGTGCAGCAATATCTCGATGAGGCCGCAGCAAATGGCGACCAGATCAAATACGTGATCGAGACGCATTCGCATGCAGACTTTGTCTCGGGACATTTGGAGTTGTCGGAAAAGACGGGAGCACCGATCGTTTTTGGCCAGCGAGCCAAAACGGAGTTTCCGGCACACAAGGTAAAGGACGGCGATACTTTGAACCTCGGTACGATCAAGCTGACGTTCATGGAAACGCCGGGACATACTCCCGAGGGTATTACGATCCTCGCAAAGAATACCGAGGCGCCGGACGAGCCGTTGAAGATGTTCACGGGCGATACCTTATTCATTGGCGATGTCGGGCGTCCGGACCTGATCGGTTCAAAGGGATTTACGGCCGAGCAGATGGCGTCGATGCTTTACGATTCGCTGAACGAAAAGATCGTTCCGCTTCCCGACGAGACCGAGGTCTACCCGGCGCATGGGGCTGGATCGCTATGCGGAAAGTCGCTCTCGAAAGAAACGTGGTCGACGCTAGGCGAGCAGAAGAAATTCAACTACGCCCTTCAGCCGATGTCGCGGGAGGAGTTCGTCAAGATCGTTGCCGCTGATCAGCCCGAAGTGCCGGCGTATTTTCCGCTCAGTGCATCGCAGAATCTGAAAGGCTCTTCGTCACTCGACGATCTGCCGGAACCGGAAAAACTCTCGACAGAAGGGATCACTGCTTTTGACGGCGTGGTCGTCGATGTTCGCCCGAATGTTGAATACGGCTCCGGACACATTCCGAATTCGATAAATATCGGTCTCGGCGGGCAGTTCGCGTCGTGGGCCGGAACTCTGATCACGATAGGAACGCCGGTGGCGATCGTCGCAGATACTAAAGAACAGGTCGACGAAGCATTCATGCGACTGGCTCGCGTCGGGATCGAGTCGGTGAAGGGTTATGCCCTGATCGGCGAGTATTCGGGCGAATTGAAAAAGGTCACGCAGGTGAGCGTCGATGAGGCTCGCGATGCAACTTCGGCAGACGGCGTGCAGTTCGTGGACGTGCGAAGGGTTCAGGAACACGCGGGCGGCCATGCGATCGGCACGATCAATCTGCCTCTCGACAAGCTTTCGAGGGAACTCGACCGCCTCGACCCGGCGAAGCCGACCTACGTTATTTGTCAGGGCGGCTATCGATCGAGCCTCGGTACCAGCATCCTGGAGAACGCCGGATTTACCGACATCTACAACGTCCTGGGCGGCACAAAAGCCTGGATCGACGGTGGATTAGACACGGAGGTGTCAGCAACGGCATGCGCGATGTCAAAGTGATAGCGGCCGGGGATCTACAGTAATGGAATACGCAGCGTACATTGCCGCAATGCTCATCGGCCTGTCACTCGGGCTGATCGGCGCCGGCGGCAGCATACTGACCGTGCCGGTCCTGGTGTATCTGGCGCACGTCGAGCCGGTCCTGGCGACCGCATATTCGCTATTTGTCGTCGGTTCGACGGCCCTTGTTGGTGGGATCAGGAATGCGTTCAAACGTCTCGTCGACTTCAAGACAGCGATCCTTTTCGGCATTCCGTCGATCATTTCAGTTTATTTCACTCGCGCCGTCGTTATGCCGTGGATACCCGATGTGTTCGGAATCGATGGCGTGTTTTCGGTATCCAAAGGCGTCGGCCTGCTTGTACTTTTTGCGATGCTGATGGTCGCGACGTCGATCTCGATGATTCGTGGAAACGGGCGCGATAAGAAAACCGACGACACAGCGTCCGAAGCCAAGGAACATCATTACGGGCTGGTCCTGCTCGAAGGCATCGGCGTAGGCATCCTGACCGGACTGGTGGGAGCGGGCGGCGGTTTTTTGATCATTCCGGCGTTGGTGCTTCTGACCGGATTGGAAATGAAACTCGCAGTGGGAACGTCATTGTTCATTATAGCGATGAAGTCGCTGATCGGCTTCACCGGTGATATTCAATCCGGAATGCCCATCGACTGGCCTTTCCTCCTAATATTTACGGGCTTTTCGATCTCGGGCATCTTCATCGGGATTTGGATGCATAGATTCATCCACGGCGAAAGGCTCAAGCAGGGATTCGGCTGGTTCGTCCTGGCGATGGGGATCTACATGATCGTGAGGGAGACCGTCCTAGCGTAAGGAGATCATATGAGAACGCAATTTTTCACAACCATAATTTCATCGCTAGTAGTTTTGACATCTGTGATCTCGGGCTGCGAATCTCGTCCTGCCCGAAATACCGACTCGCCGGCTGTGGTCACGAAGACGGGCGTGAGCGAGGTATCGCCGAAAGAGGCTCTTCCGGCTGTTCAGGCGGCCTATTCGCAATTCATCGACGTTAGGACCGCTGAGGAATACGCCGCTGGCCATGCGGCTCGGGCGCGGAACATCCCGCTCGACACGCTCTCGGCAAATCTCGACAAGCTCGAGAAGAACGAGCCCGTATACATTATCTGCAGAACGGACAACCGTTCGCGGCAGGCGGCGAGTGTTTTGGTCGATGCAGGATTTAAGCAAGCCATCGTTATCACCGGCGGTACTGAGGCGTGGAAGGCCGCGGGATTACCGATGTCGACAGGAAAGGCATTAGCCGGGTCTGGCAAACTCGATGAAAAAACACAGAAAGCTCTCGTCTCAGCTCTCAACGACGAGCGTCGAGCATACGCAACCTATCAGGCCGTGCTCGCAAAGTTCGCGGACGCCCGGCCTTTCTCAAACATTGTGCGAGCCGAAAAAAGGCACGAGACGCACCTGCTTCCGCTATTTGCGAAGTACGGTGTGACCGTACCCGCTAACGAATACGATCCGGCAAAGGTCGACGCGCCGGCCACACTCGCCGAAGCCTGTGCGGCAGCCGTCAAGGGTGAAGAGGAGAATATCGCGCTGTATGACGAGTTCTTGAACTTCGTTAAAGAGGCAGATATCCGAGCGGCATTCGACGTAATGCAGGCCCCATCGAAAGAGAAGCATCTGCCTGCGTTCAGTCGCTGTGGCGGCGCGAGACGCGGCCGGACGAACTAGACTCCGAGGCCTGTGATCGTTTTGTCGGGCTGACCCTACGCTTTACGCAGTCGCCCGCCAATGAGAGCCCCGACGATCCCGATCACAGGATTGATGATCGCTACCCAAAGCGGCGTTTGCGCTTTACCGATCGCTTCCATCATAGGAACACCTGCTGCACGCGCCTCGGTCGCGGCGGGTGTCACAGCGGTCGCGATGATCGTCAGAACGCCGAGTACAAGTACGATACCGCATGTTATCTTGACCGCGGTCATTCCCTTTCCGACGAGGGCCGCGGAATAACCTCCGGCGACCGCTGCAATGAATGCCAGTACGAACGTACCAGCGATCCACGTCATCGAGACCTGATAACTTCCCGGCTGAAACGCTCCGTCCGCACCCAGGGCCATCCACAAGACTGTGAAGAGCACAAAAACAGCAACGACCATTACGATGTACCCGGCGATACCGCCGAGGATGGATCTTAGCATTGAGGGGGTTCTCCTTATTCTGGTTTGAAACAGCATCATTATGCACGGAATATCCAAAACGGCAAACAAGTATAAGGAGACGCCGTTTACCCACGGGCTTGGATTGGATAAAATCTAGTTATGGCAGAAGCAACAGCAAAGACGGGCGAATTTCGCATCGAAACGGATTCGATGGGCGAGATCGAGGTCGCGAGCAACGTATATTGGGGAGCTCAGACACAGCGTTCGCTTAAGCATTTCAACATTGGTTTTGATGTGATGCCGCGCGAGGTCATCCGTGCGCTTGGCATTCTCAAAAAAGCGGCCGCGATGGTCAATTGCGACCTCGGGAAGTTGCCTGACGATAAGATGGGGCTCATATCGCAGGCGGCCGACGAAGTGATCGAGGGCAACCTCGACGCACATTTTCCGCTGCGGGTATGGCAGACGGGCTCGGGCACCCAGACCAATATGAACGCCAACGAGGTGATCTCGAATCGTGCGATCGAGATCGCGGGCGGCGAGATGGGCTCGAAATCGCCGATCCATCCGAACGATGACGTGAACAAGTCGCAGTCATCAAACGACACGTTTCCCACAGCGATGTATATCGCCGCAGCCGAGCGACTCAATGCACTCATTCCGGAAGTTCAGAGCGTGAGCGACGCCATCAAGGCAAAAGCCAAGGAGTTCGAAGGCGTGGTCAAGATCGGCCGCACGCACCTGCAGGACGCCACCCCGGTGACCCTGGGCCAGGAGCTGTCCGGGCACGTGTCTCAGCTCGACCACGCGCGCGCGGCCATCGAGGCCGCGCTGCCGCAGGTCTACGAGCTGGCGCTGGGCGGCACGGCGGTGGGCACGGGCCTCAACACCCACCCCGAGTACGCGGTGCGCAGCGCGAAGCGCATCGCCGAGCTGACCGAGCTGCCGTTCGTCACCGCCCCCAACAAGTTCGCCGCGCTGGCCGCCCATGACGGGCTGGTGCTGCTGCACGGCGCCTTTCGGATGCTGGCCGGCGCGCTACACAAGATCGCCAACGACATCCGCTGGCTGGCCTCCGGCCCGCGCTGCGGCATCGGGGAGATCGACATCCCGCAAAACGAGCCGGGCTCGTCGATCATGCCGGGCAAGGTCAACCCCACCCAGTGCGAGGCCCTGACCATGGTCTGCGCCCAGGTCATGGGCAACCACGTGACCGTGACGACGGCGGGCGCCACCGGTCACTTCGAGCTCAACGTCTTCAAGCCGGTGATGATCGCTAGCGCCCTGCAGTCGATCCGACTGCTCGCCGACGGTTGCCGCAGCTTCACCGACAACTGCGTCGAGGGCATCGAGGCGAATCGCGAGCGTATCGA
>JBGTSR010000019.1:0-54091 GCA_041940165.1 Acidobacteriota bacterium | reverse complement strand
GTCATGCCGCAGACGATCGAAGCCGTCGAACACTCGAAGGCCGCCGGTGTGCCGATCATCGTTGCGATCAATAAGATCGACAGGCCTGATGCCAATCCCGATAAAGTTAAGCAGGGACTGGCCGGTCTCGGGCTGCAGCCGACGGATTGGGGCGGCGACACGGAAATGGTTCCGGTCTCGGCAAAACAAAAACAGAATTTGGACACGCTTCTCGAAACGGTACTCCTTCAGGCGGATATCCTCGATCTCAAGGCTAGCCCGACACGGCGTGCGTCCGGCGTTGTCCTCGAAGCTAAACTGGACAAAGGCCGTGGCGCCGTTGCTACGGCCCTCGTCCAGCAGGGAACGCTGAAGGTTGGCGATCCGTTCATTGTCGGTCAATTCTCGGGCAAGATCCGGGCGATGTTCTCCGATCGAGGAGAATCCGTGGGCGAGGCCGAACCGGCGACGCCGGTCGAGATCCTCGGCCTACAGGGCGTGCCGCAAGCCGGCGATACTTTCCAGGTGGTTGCTCACGTCGATCGCGCACAAGAGATAGCTCAGCAGCGACAAATGCAAGCCCGTCAGGCGGCGATGCTCAAGACGACCAAACGCGGCATCGAATCGCTCGGTCAGGCTGAGGTCAAAGAACTGCTCGTCATTCTCAAGGCGGACGTTCAGGGATCGGTCGAAGTATTGCGTGCCACCCTTGAGAAGCTTTCGACCGAGAAGGTCAAGGTCAGGGTTATCCGTGCCGGTGTCGGAGCCATCGCCGAGTCGGACGTTCTGCTCGCCTCTGCAACGCAAACCGAAGAGACCGGAACGGCCGTAGTGATCATCGGTTTCAACGTGCGGCCGGAGGCTCGCGCCGCCGATATCGCAAAGCAGGAAGAGGTCGATATTCGTCTTCACTCGATCATTTACAAGGTCGAAGAAGAGATCAAGGCCGCAATGATCGGAATGCTCGATGCGATCGAGAAAGAATCGATCCTCGGCAAGGCTCTCGTCCAGGAGACGTTCAAGGTCTCGCGTATCGGCACTATCGCCGGCTGTCGCGTTACAGACGGCGTGATCCGCCGTCAGGCGAAGGCCCGATTGATCCGTGACGGCGTGGTCATCTGGGATGGCGATATCGCAACACTCAAGCGATTTAAGGATGACGTTAACGAGGTAAAAACCGGCTTCGAATGCGGTATCAGCCTCGTCAACTATAACGACATCAAACTTGAGGACGAGATCGAAGCTTACGTGATCGAGAAGATCGCGGCAACCGAACTGTAAGAATGCGCCGGCCCGAGCGTTTAGCCGAGAGTTTGAAAGAAGAGATCGCCGAGATCGTCGGCTTCGAGCTTGACGACCCTCGACTGGAAGCCGTGACGGTCACGGATGTCGACGTTTCGGCCGATCTAAGGGACGCCAAGGTCTACGTTTTGATAAGCGGAAGCGAGGATGAGGTCGAAACGGCCATTCGCTCGCTGAAGAATGCAGCCGCATTCGTCCGCCAGCAGGTCTCGATCAAATTGGACATACGATTTGCGCCCCATATCCACTTTGCCCGCGATACGGCCGAAGAGAACGCGGGAAGAGTTAATGAATTGCTTAGTGGACTTGAGATCCAGGATAGTGACCCGGAAGAAGATCCGGCCTAATGGAATCTAGATCCCACGGAAACAGAAGTTGCAGTGCTGAGCCAAGTAGTAGAACTAATTGAAAATAAGACCGTCTTTGCGATAACGACGCACATCAAACCCGACGGTGACGGCGTAGGGTCGTCGCTCGGTCTTTTCTGGCTTCTCCGTTCGCTTGGTAAGCAAGCAGAGGTGATCGTGAATGGACAGGTTCCGCTCGCATATCAAAGCCTTCCGGGAGCCGACGAGATCCGGGATGTGAGGGCCGTCGACGGTGCATACGACGCGATCTTCATCATCGAATGCAGCGACCTCGACCGACCGGGGATCAAAGGCCTCGAAGATCAGTTCACCGTTAATATCGACCATCACGCGACCAGCGAGCACTTTGGGTCGATCAACTGGATCGATTCGACGGCTTCGGCCGTCGGCGAGATGATCTACAACCTGTGTAAGGCGATCGGCGGGCGGATCACGAAGGAGATCGCCGAATGTGTCTACCTCGCTCTCGTCACCGACACCGGATCCTTCCATTTCTCAAATACATCCGATCGAACTCTGAAGGTCGCATCTGAGCTGATAAAAGCCGGTGCTAGGCCCGAAAAGGTAGGCGAGGCAGTCTACAACAACTATCCGTGGTCCAGGATCGAATTGATGAGGCGAGTTCTCGCTACTGTTAAGCGAAATGGCTCCGGGAATGTCGCCGCGATGCGTCAGACACTTGAGATGCAGCAGGAATCGGGTGCTATCGATGGTGATAATAATGGATTCGTAAATATTCCATTGGCGGCAAAAGATGTCAGGGCTGTCGTCTACATGCGTGAGGTCGGCCCGGAGAAGTACAGAGCGAGCCTGCGTTCTAAAGGCAACATCAATGTCGCCCGCGTAGCCGAAGGTTTCGGCGGCGGCGGTCACAAGAACGCTTCCGGCCTAAGCGTCGAAGGCGATTGGGATGAGAAAGAAGCCGAGATCGTCGCGGCACTCGAACTTGCAGTAAGAGCCGCGGACGCGTGAGCCGCTCGCACTCGCATCCCCCGAACTTAAATGCCCGAAAAGCGTTACAAATGGCGTCGCGACGATTACCGCGAGAACACGAAAGGGCTGTTGATCCTCAACACCGGCGACGGCAAGGGTAAGACGACAGCCGCGATCGGTACGATGGTACGCGCGGCGGGGCGAGGACTACGCTGCTGCATGATCCAGTTCATGAAGTCGAAGACCGACCGGTATGGCGAGCACGAGTCACTCGAAGAACTGGGCATCGAGGTCCATACAATGGGCGACGGGTTCACTTGGGATACCAACGATAAGTCGCAAGATATCAAGACAAGTGAAGAGACATGGTCGCTTTGTGTCGAAAAGATGAAGAGCGGCGAGTACGATCTTCTTGTTTTTGATGAACTTCTATACGTCCTGAGCTATGGATTACTCGATGTGGATCGCGTTCTAGAGACGATCCGCGAGATCCGGTCGAAAGATCCTCATCTCCACCTGATCTTAACCGGCCGGAACGTCGATAATGCGCTCGAAAAGGTCATCGACGACGCTGACCTCGTTACCGAAATGCGCGAGATCAAGCATCCGTTCCACGCCGGTATCTTCGCTCAGCAAGGTATTGAGTTTTGATCGAGCTGAACATCCGACCTAGTTGCGAACTGCCCCTGCTGATAGCAATTAACCGATGAAATCCCTGGTCGATAAACGAAAACCTAAAGGACCGCTCGACTACCTCTCACTGGCCATTACCACGTTTGGCGTTGGTTATTTGCCGATCGCACCGGGAACCTGGGGATCGATGGTGGCGGTCGGATTCTACGCGCTTTTGGCGTGGCTGTTCGGATCGTTTCGTTACACTGCGAGCTTTTCGGAGCCTGAGGCGACGGTCGCCGTTATACATGCGGTCATCCTGATAGCATTCCTTCTCTTCACACTCTTAGGGGTATGGGCTGCGGGCCGTGCGACAGAATTGCTCGGGGATAGCGATCCGTCGGCGGCCGTAATTGACGAGATCATCGGCCAGTTGATCGTATTTCTCTTCATACCGTTCACGACATCCTGGTGGCTTATCGCTGCGGGCTTCCTTCTTTTCCGTATCTTTGATATTTGGAAGCCATATCCTATCGATTACTTGCAAAACCTGCCAGGCGGGATCGGCGTCTGCGCTGACGATATTCTCGCTGGGGTTTACGCGGGTGTTTGCCTTTCGATCCTGTACGCGATTAGTCTGGCCATATGATCTATCACGTGCTGCCGGGCGATGCCCAGGTCGAAGTTTTCCGTAAAACAGGGATCGACGGCGAAATGATCGTATTCCGCGAGGCACTTGTCGCCGGTCCCGTCGAAGCTGAAGATCCTGAACAGTTCTGGAACGAACGCGCCCATTTCATCCTGACCGAATACGGCGAGGACGAGATCGAGTATCACGAAAAGGTCGCGTCCGAATTGGAGCGTTTGAGCGATCTCGACGAAGGCGATGAAATTAACCTCTGGTTCGAGTACGAGCTATTTTGCAGCGTGAATCTGTGGTTCTGCCTCGATCGCTTGGCCGGGAGTGGGACTCAGGTATTTCGGGTACATCCCGCCGTACTAAGCGAAGCCGATCGTTGGTCGGGCTTTGGCCGATTGGAAGCGGACGATCTCAGGAGATGTTTCGAAGGACGAATTCAGCTTAAGGATGAGGATATTCGACTAGGCCGCGACCTTTGGAGGGCCTTTCGTTCCGAAGATCACACACGGCTGCAAGAGCTTGGATCCATTCAGAATGCCGTATTTCCGTATCTTCGCGAGGTTACGGCAGCCGCGGCTGATCCGGCACTGCCGATCGACGTTTTGAAGCAGATCCGAGCGGACGGGGTCGGTGAATTCGACAAGGTTTTTCCAGAGTTCGTAAGCCGTGCGGGTGTTTTCGGTTACGGAGACCTTCAGGTGAAGGCCCTCTGGGACTCACTCAGACCGTCCTAGCACGATCATCCGGCAGGATCCTTCGATTTTGTCGGGCCGACGCTTGTTCGACTCTGGAATATCCACCCTCGCCTCCAAAAAAATATCAGCAAGAGCAAAGCGACGATCGCCATAATGGCGAGAACCGCGAAATAGCCAAAACGAGACCGCAACTCGGGCATGTATTCGAAGTTCATGCCATAGATACCAGCGATAAGGCTCAACGGGAGGATCGTGGCGGAAACGACCGCGAGCGTTTTCATCACGTCGTTCGTCCGATTCCCGATCACCGCAAAGTGAATATCGAAAAGGCCGGCGACGAGGTCGCGATAGCTCTCGGCAAGGTCGGTAATACGTAATAGGTGATCGTGAACATCGCGATAAAAAGGAATTATTGGCTCAGGGATTTGCTCGAATTCACCATGAGACATCCGATATAGAACATCGAGCTGACGGGCGGAAATGCGTTTGAGACGAGCGACGCTGCGTCGAACGTCCATGACCTCGGCGAGAATCGCGTTGTCGCTCCGCTTTGTTTCGAATACACGGTCTTCCAGAGCGTTGATCGCTTCGTCAAAATCGTCCACGACCGGCATGTATAGGTCCACGAGTTCGTCGAGTACGCGAAGTAGTAAAAAAGCCGCCCCACGCTGACACGCGAAGGTCGAACTTCGTATCTGCTGCTTTACGTTTTTGATACTTCGAAAACGCTGAACATGGAATGTGACGACGAAGTTATTGCCGAGAAAACCATCAAGTTCTTTTGTTTCAAAATTTGTGGGGTTAGTCTCCTCGGGCTTGACCCCATGCACAATAAAGAATAAATAGCCATCAAAGGCCTCGACTTTCGGCTGGTTCCGAGTCTCTAAACAATCCTCGATCGAGAGATGATGAAATTTGAAGATGGTCTCGAGGACATCGCGTGTCTCAGCAATGTGGGCCTCCGTTTCGCCTTGAAGATCCACCCAGACAAGGTTCGACCGGTCCGCTAGCAGTTCCGGCAAGTCGTCGCGGGTAAAGCCTTCCTCGACGCGTGGCGAACCTTTTCGGTAAACGAGAATTTCCATGATCTTGATGCGGACGGCGATAATTTTGCCATTGGTCCCTTCTCAGAGCAAATTGCGGGAAATTTGCCCAAGTGTGTGCTTGGTTACAAAGTCTGAAGACGCGAAATAATAGAATTTAACCTGCCCGTGTTGGCTGGCAAGACGAGATTGCTACTGTCGTACTGTCATATAGCGCGGGTGATCGGGATTCGAATCACCCGATACTTGGACGGGGCGGAGTCTTAACGCCCCGTTCTTTTTTGCTTCCTGACAGCGTGGTAATCTTTATCAACGATGTCCGAACCACAGACCACGCTTAGCGTCGAAGGGGTGACCAAAAGATTTGGCGATTTTACGGCCGTTCAGGACCTGAGTTTTGGCGTCAAGTCTGGCCGAGTGTTCGGTTTCCTCGGGCCAAATGGGGCCGGTAAGACGACCACGATCCGCATGATCGTTGGGATAACGGCGCCCGATGAAGGATCGATACGCCTATTTGGTCAGCCGATGTCAAACGGCCTGCAGGACCGAATCGGCTATCTGCCAGAGGAGCGAGGACTCTACAAAAAACTCAAGGTTTCAGAGCAGTTGCGATATTTTGCGGCGTTGAAGAACGTGCCGTCGTCGATCGCTGATTCGCGGATCGATACATGGCTTGGCCGGCTCGGACTCTCAGAATGGAAGGATCGAAAAACGACCGATCTTTCCAAGGGTATGCAGCAAAAGATCCAGTTTATCTCGACGGTGCTGCACGACCCTGACCTCCTCATCCTTGATGAACCGTTTTCCGGACTTGATCCGGTTAATGTCGAGTTCATGATCGGCGTGTTGAGCGAGTTTCGTTCGCAGAATAAAACCATCATCTTTTCGACCCATCTTATGGAGACGGCTGAGCGGCTCTGTCACGACATCATTCTTATAGACCGTTCACGCCTCGTCATCGGCGGCAGCCTTCGAGAAGTTAAAGAAACCCACGGCAAAGACCTTATAGCACTGAGGGTTACCGGCGGAGAGAAGATCCTCACCGACAGATCGATCGTATCGAGCGTGACCGAGCACTCGGACGAGATGCACGTTAGACTAGTGGAAGGGACCGACCCCCAAGCCCTGCTCAAGGCTCTCGTCGCGGGCGGCGCGGTAGTAACAAAGTTTGAACGGATCGAGCCAAGTCTCAACGACATATTTATCGAGAAGGTCGGACGTCGAGCGGCTTCCGATGAGATCGGCGAAGAACCAAATTGATCGCTAATGAGAAAATTTCTAGCGGTAGTAAAGCACGAATATAAGAAGATCGTTCTCAAGTGGGCGTTTTTGATCGGAACGCTGCTCTTTCCGATACTTGGCATCGGGTTCGCGATCGTTCCGGCGATCATCTTCAGTCTAAAGGGCGAAGCCACGAGACTAGTCGTCATCGACCCGACGGGAAAGGTCGAGCCCAGACTTAAAAAAAATCTCAGTGCCGAGCGGATCGCTGAAAAGGCCGAAAAAGCTGCCGCCGCGGCCGTCAAGGAATTGAACGCATCTCAGGAGGAAAAGCTGAGAAACAGTGCGAGCCAGCTTGCGTCAGGCTTTCTCTTCGTAGACTTTGATGCGACCGGCCGGACACCTTCTCAAATACGCGACGAGCTAAACCTGATGGCCGCGTCAGACCAGATCGACGCATATCTGATCGTTCCGGCGGACATTTCCGTGACGTCGGCCAAATTCGAGTTCCGCTCGCGTAAGGCCGGGGATTTTGTTGCCAACGATACGATCAAGGACGCACTGAACGACGCAGTTCGATCTCAACGCCTTGCCGATGCCAACATCAGTGAATCGATCCTGAACGAGATCAGCCGGCCGATCGACTTCGAATCGAAATCGATCAGTGAGAAAGGCGAAGAGAAGGACGGCGACTCGCTTTTCATTGCCTCTCTGGTCATCGGGATGATGATCTACATCAGTCTCGCGATCTATGGCCAGGTGATCATGGGAGCGGTCGTCGAGGAAAAGGAAACTCGCATAGCCGAGATCCTGTTTTCCTCTGCACGGCCGTTTGAGCTGATGTTCGGTAAGCTCGTCGGGGTCGCACTCGCCGGCCTTACCCAGATGAGCATCTGGATCGCTTCACTCGCAGGATTGCTTGTCTTCCTTTCGACGCAATCGGATGTAGCTCCGTTTCTGAGCGGAATACCGAATATAACGCCGCTCATGATCGTTTACTTCGTCGCCTATTTTCTGTTCGGGTATTTTACGTATGCCGCGATCTTCGCGCTCGTCGGATCGATGGTCACCAGCGTACAGGAAGGCGGGCAGTTCGCATTCCCGCCGATAATGATCATGCTCGTCGGGTTCTACTTCGGCTTCGCGGTCGTCCGCGATCCGAACTCGACGCTTGCGGTCGCTGTTTCGATCTCGCCATTCTTCGCTCCGCTGACAATGCCGATCCGGATCCTTGCAGAAATGCCGCCGTTCTGGCAGATCGCGCTATCGTTCCTTGTAAATGGGGCCGCGATAGCATTGCTCGTTTGGCTGGCCGGGCGAGTTTATCGCGTAGGAATGCTGATGTACGGAAAAAGGGCGACTATTCCCGAGGTGTTGAAATGGATACGACAGGCTTAAGACACATTCTTTCCTTGGGCATCGTCGCTGTGCTCATCTGCTTTTCGATGGCATGCGCCGCGGAAGCGCCAAAGAAACCCATTGCAGCCTCTACACCGGCACCATTGCCGCCTGAGGCTGTCAGGGTCGATAAGCCTGTTAATGTGAGTTTTTCGACCTATTCGACTGACTGGCCGGTCGGCTGGCAGTGGATCGATCCCGATGAGCGGGATAACCCTACGCCGAAAGATGTCAACAAAGGCGTGCTCCGTGTAAAGATACCAACCGGCAAAGACCTTTTCGATAATAACCGGTCAGCCCCGCGGTATGTTAAGCCGATCACCGGCGACTTCCAGATCGAGACCAGGGTCTATTTTTCCCCGAAAGAGAACTATCAGGGAGCGGGCCTTTTGGTCTATGTCGACGAAAAGCGATACCTTCGCTTCGAAAGGGCTTACGGCGGTGTGGGCGGCGGAGCCGAGGGCATTAGACTCGATGTACGTTCGGGCGATGACTACAAGGCGATCACGACGCCGGATGATATTCCCACCGAGGCGGTCGACGTCGAACTTCGGCTGGTAAGAGCGGGCAAACTTATAACGGCGTACTGGCGAGATAACGAAGAGTCACCCTGGCGAGAAGCCGGCGAATACGTCTCCGACTTTCCCGAAACTGTCCTGGCCGGTCTCGTTGCGGCAAATACTGCCCGCGAAGTTACAGCGGAGTTCCTCTACATACGGCTGCTCCCCGCCAATACGGGGCCCTAGCCGGCATTTTCGGCATCGGGCGGCAGTGCCATGCGTACCAAGCCGTCAAATGCGACATGATAGGCGACGCCCTTCACGGGAACGGCCATTTCTTCTTCTGTTTTGCCTTCAGAGTTCGCTATGCTGACGCTCGCGAAATAGCACGAGGCTCCGTGCTGGTTCGCATGACGTACCAAGTTCTGAAAGACGTCCTCGCCCTCGATCCGCCCACGCTTTGGGTAGACGTCTGTTCTGACGACGAAGAATGCGGATTCTCCATCCATCTGTCCCGTGATCTGCGGGCTTGTCTCTCGGTCTGCGAGGGCATCCGTCGACACCACCGTCCATCCGCCCTCTATCAGCTTTTTGCTAACGATCTCGACCCCAAAGGCATGGATGTCGACCTCGCTCATTAGTTCCGGTTCACTCATTCAGCAAGATTTTAGCTTTTTCGCACACTAAACCGAATCGAAGACGGGCTATAATGCGTCGATGGATATTTCTTCGATCAAAGCCGCGGCCGCACGGATCGCTCCATTCGTAAAGCGAACCCCTCTCGAGTACAGCGAGACCCTTTCCCGACGGTTAGGCGTCGAAACCTATGTTAAATACGAACTTTTTCAAAAGACAGGTTCCTTCAAAGCTCGTGGTGCGTTCAACAAGCTGCTCGCAATGTCAGACGACGAACGGGCGAAGGGTGTAGTCGCGGTCAGCGGCGGAAATTACGCCCAGGCAGTCGCTTACTCAGGATCGATCCTCGGAGTGAATGCCGTTATTCTGATGGCCGAGAACACGCCCGCCGCTTACGTCGAAGCAACGCGCGGCTACGGCGCCGAGGTCGAACTGTTGCCGACGATCGCGGAGGCGTTTCGACGAGTGGATGACTATGTTGCGGAAGGCCGTGTTTTCGTTCATCCGTTCGACGATCCCGAAATAATGGCGGGAGCGGGCACTGTCGGGCTCGAGATCTTCGAAGATCTGCCGGTCGTGACCGACGTGATACTCAGTATCGGCGGGGGCGGCTTTGCAGGTGGAGTTTCTTCAGCATTGAAGGCCCTGAATCCTGAAATAAAGCTTTGGGGCGTTGAGACTTACGGTGCGGACGCGATGTCTCAGGCCTTGGCTGCCGGGAAACCTGTCGAGCTGCCAGCTATAACCTCGATCGCGAAGACCCTCGGTGCGCCGTACGTTTCCGATGCCACGCTGGAACTTGCGAGACAGAATCTCGAAAGTGTGACGGTCGTCGAGGACAAGGAAGCTGCGGAAGAAATTGTCTTTATTCTCGAGCGACTGAAAGTGATCACGGAGCCGGCCGCTTCGTGCACTTTGGCTGCCGCAAAGACTCTGGTCGAAACGATGCCGTCACACACTAAGCTAGTCCTAATTCTATGCGGTGGTAACACCGGTGCCGCAGACCTATGCGACTATCGTGCTCGGTTTCTTACTTGACCACCTCAAAACTTTGCTGGAGAGGTACGGTTTCGAGAAAGGGCGTCCATTTGTCGGCGCCATCGACCCCGTGCTGCCAGCTTTGGCCGGTCGACGTATTGATCAGAAATATCCTGGTTCCGCGCTCACCCTGGATGAATATCTGATACCGCGGCGTTGAATCACCCACCGGTTTGGGAAGCTCAAGCACGTACATCTCCTTCCAACACGGGCCGTTGCCAACATAGCTGCGTTGTGGGCACGACGAGAGCTGAAATATCTGGCCGGTGTAGCGATCGAGCCGGAAAGTAAACAGGCTCGCAGACGAGTTCGTCTGCAAGACCTCGAACCGCGCGAGTGGAGCCGGCGTGGTTGAAAGTGCCGGCCGAGGAGAATCCTGGGCCTTAACTACACCAAAAAAGAGCGCTCCAAATAGGAACGCGCCCGCGATCGAAACTACTCTTTTCATACGAAACCTCGTGTAGGCAATGAGTCGGAGAGAGCTCATCTGCTAACACGCCTGTCGTAGAAAAAAGTTTCAGCTCTTTTACCTTGCCGGCACGTTGATATCTACGTCGACATCGGTTTTTTGCGGTTTGCTCGTGAGAATACCGCTGTAATAGACCAAGCCGCCGATGATCGCGACAATGATAACTAGGGCTATTGCCCAGACTGCATTGCTACCTGTTGAGTTTTCTTCTGCCATAGCGAAAATTTTCCGATAAACAAACGCCGCGGTTTGTGCGCTGGCTTACATAGAGCTGCACTCTTGCCGTCGATAAAATACTAAGGGTATAGTCGTAATCTAAGTATGAAAAAATCCGCCGTTATCTTTCTATTGCTTCTTGGGGGCAGTTTCGCCGTTTTTGCTCAGCAGAACGAATACCGATCGCTCATGGAGCGTGTCAAAAAAGGCGATCAGACCGTGGATTTCAGGGCATTTCGCCTTGCATTTGCCGAGATGACGCCTGTCGAGCAAAGGGTCGCTGATATGAAGACGCAGACGCAGATGGCGAACCTGTTGAACGAGAAGAAGTTCAAGGAAGTAGTTAAGTTTGCAGATGAGATACACAAGAATAATTTCGTGGATCTGAATTCGCATATCTTCGCGTCGATGGCGTATCAAGGCCTCTCGGACGCTAAGAAGGCGAAGTTTCACGAGAGCGTTTACCTCGGTTTGGTCAATTCGATACTTAAGGACGCCGACGGCAACGGTCCGAAGACGGCCTACCGCGTTATATCGATAGCGGAAGCGTTTATTCTCTTGAATGCCCTTGAGCTAAAGCGTGGGACGCAAACTGTCGAGAATATCGACGGGGTGGCATATCAGGTGGTCTCGGCAACCGATCCAAAAACGAACGAGGTCTCTAAGGTGTATTTCGTCGTCGAGAAACCGATCGTCGCCTTGAGTCCGGTTCCAAACGAGTAATTCTTGCTTCTCAAACGCTCTTCTTGAACGATCCACTTTTTCAATTTCTGGCTGGCGACGAAGACGCTCGCCCACTGTCAGTGTCCGAACTCAGTGCTGAGCTTCGTGACACGCTCGAGCGCAGATTTGCCAGCGTCTGGGTCGAGGGCGAGGTCGGGAATTTCGTCCAGGCAGGCTCAGGTCATTGGTATTTCAATCTAAATGACGGTTCCGCCCAGATCAGGTGCGCCTGTTTTCGCGGAACTAACTTTCGGATAAGGTTCAAACCTGCAAACGGCCTGTTAGTACGCCTTCGCGGCCGTGTAACGGTTTATGAGCCGCGAGGGGAACTGCAGCTTACTATTGATTCGCTGGAACCCTCGGGTGAAGGGGCCCTTGCCGCGGCATTCGAGCAGATCCGGTCGAAGCTTGAGACCGAAGGACTGTTTGCCGGTGATCTCAAGCGACCGATACCGTTCTTTCCCCGCCGTGTTGCCGTTCTTACGTCGAGAAGCGGAGCGGCATTTCACGACATCTATAATGTCCTGACTCGTAGAGCCCGATCCGTCGGCATTCTTCTTGTACCTGTGATCGTGCAGGGGGAAGGTGCGGCCGACAGCATCCGGCGGGCTCTTGTCGCCGTGAATCGATACAACGCCGAGCTTGCCGTCACGGACCGGATAGATGTTTTGATCGTCGGTCGCGGTGGCGGTTCCGCCGAAGACCTTTGGGCGTATAACGATGAGCAGCTTGCGAGGGCTATCCGATCGAGTGAGATCCCGGTCGTCTCCGCCGTGGGCCACGAGATCGACTGGACGATCGCGGACATGGTCGCTGACGTGAGAGCGGCAACGCCGTCAGCCGCGGCGGAAATGGTCGCCGGCCGCGAAGAAGACATACTTCGCGGGCTTACGGCCGTTGAGTCGGATATCGCTGGATGTATTGAGGACATGCTAATGAATTCGGGACGGAGACTCGATGAGATGCAGCAGCGGGTTCTCAATGCTTTCCTCGCGTCCGTTAGTACCGCTCGGTCGAAATTCGATCAGATCGAGCGTCGATTGTCTCCTGCCCGACTCGAGGCAACGACGCTCCGGCTGCGTTCGGTTCTCGAAGGCCTCGATCGCAGGCAGCGCCGCGTTATCGACGAAGAACTTGGCACGAAACGAGAGTCTTTTGGCCTACTAAGTGCCCGCCTTGACGCCCTATCGCCGCTCGCGGTCCTCGGACGCGGTTATTCTATCGTGCAGGACGAAAATGGCCGTGTTCTGCGGGACGCTGCGGCAGCCGCGGCCGGGGAAACTTTGAAAATCACTTTCCAGCGTGGGAAACTTGAAGCCGAGGTATTGTCGGTCGAATAATGTCGAAACGCGCTTGGGCGATAGCCGGTTTTGTTTTGCTTGGAATCCTGCTGGTCGCCGGTGTAGCGTCGCTGGTCTACTACCGCTCGCTTCGTTCGACGCCGCAGTATTCTCTCGCATTGCTCATCGATGCGGCCCAGCGGGACGACCGACAGCAAATCGACGAAGTCGTTGACATTAATGCCGTTGTCGAGGACTTCGTGCCGCAGATAACGAGCAAGGCCGTGGAACTATACGGCCGTGGACAGCCGCCCGAAGTCTTGCGGAGCGTCGCTCGACTTGCACTGCCGCTTCTTCCGGCCGTAAAGGAAAGGGCACGTGCAGAACTGCCTCGGGTAATTCGAGAGCGAACCGAAAAATTCTCGTCGATACCGTTCTTTGCAATGGTGCTGGGCGCCGAGGAATATTTGGACATTTCGATTGACGGCGACGTCGCTCTGGTCAAGAGCAAGCTACCGGACCATCCGCTCGAGATCACGATGCGACGAAACGGAGAGCGGTGGCGGATCGTCGGCGTACGCGAGGAACAGGTGGCCACAGCCATTGCTCGCAAGATCGGCCAGGAGATCATGGCGATCGCCGTCGGCGGCCGCCGAGCCTCGGGCGATATGAATATCGGGAGCATCACCGAACTGATACGGCAGGCCGAGGAACTGATCAAGTAGATGGAACGACCATTCGAAATATCGCTCGCGGAGCTAGAGCAGATCGTCGGAAAGCTCGAGAGCGGCGAACTCGCTCTCGAAGAGAATCTTAAGCTTTTCGAGCAGGGAATTAAGCTGGTAAGAGAGTGCCGAGAAGTTCTCGTCAAGGCCGAGCGCAGGATCGAGATCCTGACGCGCGAGGCGAACGGCGACCTCGCCGCCCGTCCGCTCGACCCTGACGATCTAAGAGGTCAATAGCTGGGAATTTAGGGCTTTTTCTCAGCGTCAGTCTTCCGCTTTTGCAGCAGATCGCACGCCTGATAGGCTCCAGTCGGGTCGATCGCGGTGCGGCCAACCTCGACGTGTTGTATCTTGCCTTCTTTGTCCACGACGAAAGTTGCCCTCGAACCGTAACCCGTCGTTTCGTTGTAAAGGCCGTAGTCCTTAGTCGTCTTTCGTTTCCAGTCGCTTAGCAGCGGGAATGCGACCTTAATGTCTTCGGCAAACCGCTTGTTAGCCGCAAAACTGTCCATCGAGATACCGAAGATCTGAGTGTCTGTAGCTTCGAATTTGGCGATATCAGCCTGATACGCCTGGAGTTCGCGGGTTCAGCCACCTGTGAAAGCGAGCACGTAGAATGCCAATACGACATTCTTCTTGCCGCGTAACTCGCTTAGCTTGACCTCTTTGCCGGCCGTGTCCGTCAGGGCAAAGTCAGGTGCCATGTCGCCAACCTTAAGGTGTGTCGTCGGAGCGGCCGGTGTATTCTGTCCAAAAATACCGGCACACGCCGCGATCATTACGAGAATAATTACGGAGATCCTTCTCATCTTATTTGCCTCCAAAGCTCAATCTCTCGAGCTGAAAATAGTCAAAATATACCAGAAAAGCAGTGCAACGCTCGCAAATAGGGCGAGTGACGCCGCAACATGCTGTTTCGGATTGTAACGGTGCAGGACGTTTGAAGTCTCATACAGGATCGACGTGCCCGCAAACGCTACCATGATAAACGCGAAAACGCTGCCGAGCGAGAATCCGAAGATCGCACTCGCCACGATAAATCCGAGAGCCGCAAATCCGCCTACCATCAACACCGTGCGTAAGAACGAAAAATCCGTGCGAGTGATGAAAACAGTCAAGGTGAGCCCCAGGAACAGGCCAAGTGTCGTTATTCCTGCCTTTACGAGTACCGATCCGTCGCCTGCATAGTATGCGGCGAACATGATAAGAGGTACAAATATTATCGCTTCCGCAAGGATAAAAATACCTAACCCTGCGTACTGTACGGCTGTAGAGGTCTCGGACGTCGCCCAATGATTTGCAAGGAACGAAATACCCATGAACAGGCCGAGCACTAGCAGCCAGCCGATCGATCCGCCGCTGAATATTAAGCTCGCGATCATGCTGGCCGCAGGAGTCGCAAACAGGACGGCTTCAACGCCGATAAATGCAAGTATCGCTACAGCGAGGAGCGTGTAAGTCCGCCGAATAAAGGCAGCCCGTGTCTGAGGTGCCGATTCAGCGACCGAATTACCAAATGTCGATGAGAAGTTTTCCATACTGGGATTAGATGAAGTTACGGCCTGCCGGTTTGCCGGGTCAGCTCGGCTCTGAGCGGCTGCCGAAGAAGATCGATTCAATGCTCCAAATACCTGAGCCGCGTGAAGCTAAGTACAAGAATACGAAGCAGTAAAGTGCCGCAAGTTCGCCGCCATTTTGGATCGGCAGAGGTTTATCAACACTGAAATGAAACAGCCAGTACGCGACCGCCATCGTTCCGCTGCATATGAATGCCGATACGCTCGTGAACAGGCCGATCATGATAAGTGCGCCGCCGACGAGTTCAATACCGCCGCCAACCGCCCCCCAGGCGTCTAGTGCGGCGACAACTCCGTCCGGCCTTGGCGGCCGTGGCGGAAAGCCGAGCAGCTTCTGCGTGCCGTGCCACATGAACAAGAAGCCAGTAACGATACGAAGGACCGCGTAGAGATAGGTCGCGTAACGCCCGAGAACATGTTCCATTTAAGCGTCTCCGAAGAATTCAGGATAAAGCGGAATTGTAGCAGAAAAGGATGCTCTTGTGCGGGCTGTAAGCGTACTATCGGTTCCGAGGAGCCTAAGTGCGTAATGCCCGCAACAAGAGCGAAAGGCCTAGACCTAACCGGCGGCGCGAACCAACTCTTCCGGCTCCGGCCGTGGCGTTGCGAGCCCCAATTCCGGGGAACGCCACAGGTTTGACACCAGTAATTCGCGGATGAATGTCATTTCTTTTGGCAGCCGATCGTACAGTTTGAAGAACAGATCGTCATGCATCGCGATCTCCTTAAGCCACATATCGCGGTCAAGGTGCATTACGCTCTCCCACTGCTCACGGCTGAAATCGAGCCCTCGCCAGTCGATATCCTCGTAACGGGGCATCCAGCCAAGCGGCGTTTCGACGCCTTTCGACAGGCCGCGCGAACGCTCGACGATCCACTTGAGAATACGCATGTTGTCGCCGAATCCCGGCCAGGCGAACTTGCCGTCCTGGTCCTTGAGGAACCAATTGACGGTAAAGATCCGTGGCGGTTCAGGTATCTGGCGGCCAAAATTGAGCCAGTGCGAGAAGTAATCGCCCATGTGATAGCCCGCAAAGGGCAGCATCGCAAAGGGATCACGTCGCACTTCGCCGATGTTGCCAAATGCGGCAGCCGTCATTTCTGAACCCATGGTCGCGGCCGAATAAACACCGAAAGCCCAGTTGAAACTCTGTTGTACGAGCGGCACCACCGAATTACGGCGTCCTCCGAAGATAAACGCCGATACGGGAACGCCTTTCGGGTCGTTGAACTTCTCGTCGACGACGGGGCACTGCGTTATCGGTGCCGTAAAACGGGCGTTTGGGTGGGCCGCCTTGTTCTCGCTGGCCGGCGTCCAGTCCTTGCCCTGCCAGTCGATCGCGTGTGCCGGCGGTTCACCGTCCATGCCTTCCCACCAGACATCGCCATCGTCCGTAAGGGCCACATTCGTGAAGATCGTATTCTCCTTGATCGAATCCATTGCGTTCGGATTCGTTGAATAATTGGTGCCCGGGGCGACGCCAAAGAAGCCGTTTTCAGGGTTGATGGCACGCAAACGGCCCGTTTCGTCAGGCTTGATCCAGGAAATATCGTCGCCCACGGTAGTGATCTTCCAACCTTCTTCCTGAAAGGCTTTGGGCGGGATGAGCATCGCAAAATTCGTCTTGCCGCATGCCGAAGGGAACGCTGCGCAGACGTAGTCTTTACGGCCGTCCGGCGATTCGACGCCGACGATCAGCATGTGTTCGGCGAGCCATCCCTGGGCACGGCCGAGCGTCGAAGCGATCCTCAGAGCGAGGCATTTCTTGCCCAAAAGGGCGTTTCCGCCATAGCCCGAACCGTACGAAACGATCGAATTTTCCTCGGGGAAGTGAACGATATATTTATCCTTCGGATCCGGCGAACACGGCCACGAAACGTCCTCCTGGCCCGGTTCGAGCGGCATTCCGACCGAGTGCAGACATCGCGTAAACTCCCCATTTCCAAGGGCTTCCAGAGCCTGCGTGCCCATGCGGGTCATGACCCGCATGTTGACCGCAGCGTAGGCAGAATCGGTCAGCTGCACACCAAATTGCGATATCGGCGAGCCGATCGGCCCCATGCAGAACGGCACGACGTACATCGTGCGGCCTTTCATTGCCCCGTTGAACTTTTTCTTAAGGATGCCCTTCATTTCGACCGGGGCCATCCAGTTGTTGGTCGGTCCGGCGTCGCCCTTGGCGATCGAGCAAATATAGGTGCGGTCCTCGACGCGAGCCACGTCCGAAGGGTGCGATCTCGCCAAAAAACTGTTCGGGCGTTTCTCGGGGTTGAGCCTGATAAACGTACCAGAATCAACCATTTCCTGGCACAGGCGGTCGTATTCTGCCTGCGAACCGTCGCACCAGACGACCTGGTCGGGCTTGCAGAGATCGACCGCGTCGGTCACCCAGCGGATGAGCTCTTCATTAGTAACATTTGATGGAATGTTCATTGGTATCATACGGATTCTCCGTTCAGATAATTGTGTCGAAAATTGCCTCGTTAACTGCTGTTTTAATAGTAAAAAACGAGCAATAACGCCCGTTTTTTGGTGTTATTCGTTTACCTTATCACGGCATAATATGTTTGTTAACACAACTGCAATGGTTAAGCGATTACCTGAAGAATTTCGATTTGCGAATGTGGAATTTCGAATGTTTTCGGAGCGATACCGGCCCGGTCAGTGCCACCTGCGGTAGCGGGCGGGAAAAAAGCTCCCCTCCTTACGAAGGAGGGGTGCGGCATTAGCCGCGGGGTGGTTCTCTACGCCCGAGACGTTGGTCTAACCCGCAGCTAGAGAACCACCCCGTCCGCCCAAAGGTGCGTCCACCCCTCCTTCGTAAGGAGGGGAGCTGAGCCGCAGTCCCAAATCGCAAATCCCAAGTTCCCAGAGACCTGGCCATTCCACCAAACACCGTACCAGGGACTACCTAAAACCGAACCGTTTCTTGGGCCTTCGTCCCAGAAGGTCGTGCGGTCATCTCCCGGGTCATCTACGTACGAGATCGCCCGCGAATCTGTGCATTCTTGATCGATCTGGGAGATCTGTGCATTCTGCGTCGTTTTACGCATTCTGCATCAATCTGAGAAATCTGGCATTCCCATAGGCAGGCGACCTGTGTCAGCTTAGATCTCGCGGAACGGCCACGCGTCGAACCGCCGAGAAAAACGAGATTCTGTACGAACCACTATGAAAAGACACTGGCAGCAATGTTCACCGGATCAGGCCCTCGGACGCTGGCACGCTCCGCAGGCGACGCTTGATCGCCGCGGGTTTCTCAAACTCAGCCGCGTCGCGTGGCAGCTGCTCGGCCAGACGCGTTACGCACTTGTGCTATACGAACCCGAGACGCGAACGATCGGGATCAAGGCCACACGCGAACGCCTGCGTTCGGCATTCGAACTCCGCCCCGAGGGCAAACACGGCTCCGCCGTTATCCGTGTCGCCTCGCTGCGGAGCACATTTGGCGTGAGCTTCGAAAACACCCTCCGCTTCAACGGCATCCACCTCGACCAAAACGCCACCCTGATCCTCGACCTGAATACTGCGACCGAGATCTGGCACGGCCGCCGCATCGGCGTGTTCAATAAGTATCGCACCGAGGCGTCGCCTGGTCCCGCCAACGATGCCGTTGCTTGATTTCGCGTCCATTTTGGGCCAATGCATTTCCGATTAGGGCAAGCCAAATGACAAAGACGAGACCCACATTTCATCTAGCTGGCCATTAAAACGGAAATTTGATTCGAGTTTACCTCAATCGTCGCTTTACTTTTCGTCAACCAATCTCTATGATTCTGGTCACTCATACCGCTCTCAGAGAATACGCGAGAACAAAAGGTGATCGATATGGCCGGATTTCGAACCTATAATATCTTCATTTCCCATTCGTGGAGTTATGATTCGGATTACCTTCGTTTGGTCAACCTGCTTTATTCGGCGCCATATTTTTATTGGAAGAACTACTCCGTTTCTAGAGATGATCCGTTGGCTGGCGGTAGCAATGCCAAACTGGCCGCGGAGATTGACAAGCAGATTCGGCTAGCAAGCGTGGTGCTTGTCATCGCAGGAATCTATGTCACTTATCGTGAGTGGATTCAGTTCGAAATTGACCTATCCGATCGTTATAACAAACCAATAATTGGAATTCAGCCCTGGGGAAGTTACAACACGCCCGCTGCGATTACACGTTCCGCGGTTGAAATTGTCAATTGGAATACAGCGTCAATCGTTGACGCAATAAAGCGAAACGCGAAATAGCACAGAACGAGGAGAGTTATGAGAAAAGCTCTGGTGATAGGGATCAACTACTATGAATATGGGAACCCCCTCTACGGATGCGTTGACGATGCCTATGCGGTAAAAGCTGTGTTGGAGAGAGACGGAGACGGGACGCTTAATTTTGACGTAAAGATCATGACCGGTACCGGCCCCACCGACACGGTTAACAGAAAACAGATAATTGATAACGCAGTCGAGCTTTTTCGGGATGAATCCGAAATCGCCCTATTCTATTTCGCAGGACACGGCAACATTGGAGTCACAGGCGGCTATATAATGTCGACGGATTCCAGTCGTGGCGACGAAGGTGTAGCTCTCAACGACCTTCTAGTACTTGCCAACAAATCGCCTGCGACTAACAAAATCATAATTCTCGACAGTTGTCACTCTGGCATTGCCGGGAATCCACCCAATACAGAAGATGTATCTTCCTTATCGCAAGGAATAACGATCCTTACGGCATCGACGGAAGATCAATATGCAAGTGAGAAAAATGGTCGCGGGGTGTTTACAACTCTCCTCGTGGATGCCCTAAATGGGGCCGCTTCGAATCTTGTAGGCGATATTACGCCGGGAAGTGTTTATGCTCATATTGACCAGTCTTTGGGCAGTTGGGAACAACGACCCGTATTCAAAACCAACATTAAGGCCTTTGTAGCACTGAGAAAAGTACGCCCGTCGATAGAACTTCGAGATTTGCGAGAAATCACCGAGCTATTTGCAAATCCCGGAGATGAGTTTAAATTGGACCCAACGTTCGAGCCGGAACTAAAGGGCCGCGATCCAGGGATGCCACCCCCCGATCCGGAGAACGTAAGAAAATTCGAAATTCTCCAAAAATATAACCGACTGAACCTGCTCGTTCCCATCGGCGCGCAGCATATGTGGAATGCGGCCATGAACTCAAAGGCGTGCAAATTGACGCTCCTTGGCGAACATTATTGGAGGCTTGTAAAAAACTGCCGGGTCTAGTCGGACTGAGGTCGGTGTACGTTCTGGATGGTAGATCGAATTAACAATCCGTGGATGGATGGCGAAAAGATTCCGGACGAAAGGATACGGGAAATTTTTCGTAAGCCGCCGGGCCTTGTATTTCCCTTCACTCGAAGCTGCTTAATCGTTGGATCTCGCGGAGTTGGGAAAACGACTCTCTTTCGATATCAAAAATCTCTACATGACGTTGATGGAATTGCTTTACATATTTCGTTATCTACAGTCTTTGCCAGCTTAACACGCGAAACTGGACTTGGCCCATTAACCGTTGATGTGCCAAACGAACTGGAGCCTCTAATAATTGGCAAGGCCTCATCTCAATTGGCCATCGAGATTACCAAAAGACTAGAAAAACGTCGCATAAAGATTCCATTTGATCTTTTGTGTGAGTGTCTTCCTACCAACGTTCATTATCCGAAGGAAGACTTGATTCAATTAGAAAGACTGATCGCTAAGATGTCTGTGGTCGAGTTTTCCGGAATTGCTGAAACTGAACCTCTAATTGATTTCGTATCGGAAGTAGCTTCAATCTGCCAGAAGAATCTAAGGCCCCTGCTGCTCCTGTTCGATCGAGCTGACATGGTTGTTGCGCCATCGATCGTTCCGATCCTCCAGATGCTGGATCAGTCGGCGGGTTTCATTGCCTTGGTTGCGATGCGACCAAGTCCAGTCGGGCAAGCGGTTGCTAACATACCAAGCATCGCGGGAGACCATTACGGGGTTGTACATCTTGGTTCCAATCCTCGTTCCGAAGAATGGCTTCAGTTTGCCGAAGGAGCGATAAGAGCCCAAATTGGTTCAGTAATCGACTCGATACCACAGCCAATTCGGCGGGGCATACATCTTATTTGCCGAGACTCGTTACGCAACTCCCTTGAACTGGTTGCGAGGTATCTATCGGCTGATTCAAGCGCGAATGATGGTGAATTACGACGATTTGAAGCTCTGGAAAATGCTATCGACGAGCTCCGCGAAAACCAATTAGCGGCTGGTCAGAGGACACTACAAAAATATCATCCCAATTTTCGCGGGCTAGTTTCTCAGCTTCGTGCAGAAGCCATAGCTAACACCGCGTGTCCCGGTCCAATAATATTGTCAGTCGAGAAGGACCCCCCAGCGAGTCTTTTCGAAGGAGTTTCGAAAGTCGATCGTTTTATCGATGAAGGATTAAGAAGCGGATGCTTTTGTCTTCCAGCGGATGCTATGTGGACGCCCGGCCTTCATCCTAGCGAACTTGAGATCCCGCAGCTATTGACATGGCGCAAAGGTGATGATTTATGGAACGGGCAAACGCCGCAGTTCACTAAGATTTCTCGAAGAGAACGAGATGTTTTGGGAACGTTCGCTGGAGCAAAAAAGATGCCATCGATTTTTGTCGCATATCGAATGAATGTTCCGGAATCTAAGCTGTTCCGTAGCGATTTCGAAGAGGCTGTTCAACTTCGCCGCGAATTGTCAGACTTCCGCGTACTAGACGGCCATGTTCCCGCCGGGACAAGCTGGGCAAGCGAAATCCGTAAACGAATAAAAGACGCGAAAGTATTGGTCGGCGATGTTACAGGAATGAGTTCTGAGGTGATGTTTGAGCTAGGCTTCGGCTATGGGTTAAGGAAAACAACCGTTCCTGTGGTCGCCCGACCGGCGGCCGTTTCCGAACTTCCCCAATGGTTGGGAGCAACGCAAATGGGGCATTACTCGGATAAGGCGGGCATTGGCGGTATATTGTCTGACATCGCTAGTCATGTTTCTGACCCAGAGTTTTCTCGACCCCAAAAAGCGCCTGCCCCAATTCCATCCCTCGCCGTCTGGTTGCGACTTCTCGAATGGAATGAGAACGCCTCGCAGCAATTTGTTCAAATATGTCGAAAACTGAGTATCAAGCACGAAATTTACGATGATTCGAATTTTGATGAAACCACGCTTCGGCGAGCCGCGAGTGCGAGTCTTTTAGTAGTGTCATTGGATGGTCGAGAGGCTGATAGTTTTATCCACTACGTTTGCGGAGCAGTCGTTGCCCATCCTAACGTAGGGCCCGGGAAGCGATTGCAGCGGAGGATACTTGTTATAGAACGTCCAAACCAGCAGTCACGAGGATTTATTGCCGATAGTCTGCGGCGATGTCAGCCTACAGTTCGCGTTATCACTTTGGAGGATGTAGCTCACCAGACATCGGTCTTCGGCACGACTTGGAATGAATGGTCAAATACCACACTTGATACCAGAGGTATGCGATGAAGCCGGGTAAGATCAGTGTCTTCAATAATGTTACCGGCTTAGAGCGGGAGTTCATCGGAAGGAATGTTCTTTTTGTCGGTGCCCTAAGTTTCGAAGAAAGGTGCCTCGGGGCTTTGAAAGAAATGAAGAAAGCGGGTCTGGGGGTAGAGGATGCGTTGTTCTTAGAGTATCCAACGCAGGCTTTTCCCGTGGCTGAGGATCGCAAACTTAGAGCGAAGCACAAAAACATTATCGAGAACGAGTTTGGAGCAACGATCAGGGGAAAACTCGAATTCGAAACAATCTTTAGCAACTCCTTTAGTGATTTTCAGACCCTAATTACTGCAACGTTGGAAACGTCGCGAGCCGATTTTGTAATCTACGACATAACGTGCTTCAGCAAAATTCATACTTTGGCCCTCGCCCACGAGGTTTCTAGGAAGCACGAAAAATCTAAGTGTTCGATTACGTACACCATTCCCGAGAACTATCAAGCCGGAACGTTTATAGGGGAGTTCAGCGGGTGGAAGGATATCATTATCTCGCCGCTTGCCGAAACCGCGTATTTTTTTAACGAGGCTCACGGGCGCGGCCTAATTATCTTGGGACATGACGCCGATAGGCTTGTAGTTGCTCTTGCCGAGATCGAGCCGTCAGGCGGATCAATTGTAATTCCTGACACGCCGAATCGTCCGGACTTACGAGATCGCTGCCGCATCACAAATAGAAAGATTATTAAGCAGCTCACGAGCCTTCGGATGAGCTTTTGGTCGTCCGAACTCGTTTCGTTGGCGGATTTTTCCGGTCTAGAAACTATTATTCAAAAGGAAGTAAAACAATCGATTGAGCATGACGCGCCAATAATTCTGTTCCCCTTTGGGCCAAAATCGCTGATTTTCTATTCCGGTCTTAGTCTATGTACTTTCTACCCACAGGGCGCCTGGTTTGTTTACCCGATCCCTTTGATGTACGACGTTGGATATTCGGTGGGTATTGAGGCGACGATTTGGCTTGCCGGAGCAGCTTAACACGACAGGTTCGTCGTTCTCGACGGCTGGGCGGTTTCGGCCGGAAGAACCGGCGATGCGGACAGGAGTGTCCGCTCTCCGTTCCGCTGGTTTCCGCTCCGTTAACCTTCGCTTAGTTAGTCCTCACTTAAAACGATGACGAGGTCGCGGTCTTCGAATACCACTTTCTTCGATTTATCGGGGTTGAGGTGGATGCCGTATTGGAGGGCGGTGAGGGCGGTTTCGCTGGCTAGGCGGTAGCCGATGGCGGTCTCGCCGAGTTCGGCGGCTGAGGCGACGACGGTGTAGAAATCGACGGGCGTGCCCGGTTTGACGTAACGCGTCGCGGGTTTGAGGTAGATCTCGGAGCCTTCGGACTGGAAGAGCGAGTCGTACACCTTTTTTAGCTCGCGGTTTTCGCTGAGCTGGCTGAGCATCAGGCTGATCAGATTGTCAGAGACGACGAAATCGTCGGCACGCGCGACGGCGCCGAGTTCGCGGTTGCGCATATCGAGCATCTCGGTGACGATCGAGTATTCGACGCCTTCGGACTCGCTGATCGCCCGCAGGTGCAGCAGCGTGATCAGCGTTTTGGCGTCGGATTCCTGAATGTCGATGGTGCGATTGGCGAGCACGATGATGTGGTCAAAGCTGCGCGTGTTGATGTCGAGCAGCGTCTTTTTCTCGGCGGTGTCGCCCGCGACGAAAGCGATGAGCTGATTCTTTAATTCGCCCTGCAGCTTGGTGACGGCTTTGTCGACCTCGGGATCGCCGGCCACGACGAGTACTCGCGAGCCGGGTTTGACGTAATTGTCCACCTCGACGATGATCCGCGGAGCGATCTCGTTCCAACCGAGAATGAGCGTGGATTCGTCGAGCGGGCCGGGCTGTTCGCCGCGGTGGAATGCGGACGTGTTGACGGTGTGGTCGCGTTTGCCGTTTGGGATGACGGTGTCGTCGTCTTCGGAGATCGCGATGATCTGCTCTCCGGCGGAGAATATGCGGTCCATCGGTGGGTTGAGGATCGCGTGGCCTATGCGGTCCTGCTGGGGTGCGTGGCCCTCACTGACGTGCGGGCTACTGACACTGTCTTCTGACTCGGCGGGAGCGAGGTCGGGTGCGTGGCCCTCACTGACGTGCGGGCTACTGACACCGGGCGTGTCGCTGCAGAAGACGCCGATGACGGTCGAGTCTTCGTAGGCGAAGAGGGCGTCGCGATACGTGCGGCCGATGAGTTTGTCGGGCACCTCGGCGAAATAGATCTCGTCGCCTTCGAACTCCAGCAAGTCGGTGTACACGACGCTCAGGCCCGATTGGCGGCACGTCTGGGCGATCACGCGCGAGATGAGGTCTTCGCTCAGGACGTAAACGGCCTCGCCGTTGCCGACGAGCTCGGCCGCGTCGAGATTACGTTCGTCGCGGATCTCGGCCACGATGTGATACGGCTCTTCGCGGCGGCTGCGGCCGTTCGTGATGCCGAGCACGGTTTTGATAACGTGCGTGTCGGGATTTTCGACCTCGGGCGAGAGCACGATTATCGCACGCGTCTCGTTGATGTTCACCATCTCGGCCGCCGAGGCCTCGAGCGTCGAACCGCTTCGGACGACGATCTTGGTGTTCTGCGTGTTGCCGATCCGCGTCGCGATCTCTTCTTCGGCCTCGACCTTGTCTTTGTCCGCGAGGATCACGATGCACGGGCGTTTTTGATTGGAATTCGCTTCGATGATCTCGGTGAGGATCGTGAAGATCTTTTCGGACCAGCCGAGGATCAGCGTGTGATTACCATCGAGCACCCGCGAACGGCCGCGTTTCAGCTGCTCGATCTTCTCATCGATGCCCGACGAGATCGAACCGATCAATATCGAGATCAGGAATATCCCGAGCAGCGTCGCGATAAACCGAACGATGCGGAAAGGCCAGCCTTCGTCGCCGCCCATCGTTCCGGGATCGAGCGTCGCCATCAGGCTCTTCCACGTGGCTTCGACAAAGCCGAGCGGTTCGGCACCCACGTCTGGCGAATCCGTGATTCCCAAGATAACGATCAACGCTCCGAGCACCACCACCGACACGATCGAGACGATCGTCAGCCATTGGATCACAGCCAAAGGCCCCGACGACATCGTGGCGTCAAAGTAATATCGGAACTTCTCGCGAAGAGTGTGCTTGGGCATAGATCAAGTGAGGGCAGGTTTGCTGCGGTATTGTACCAGCGTATGCACCACGACCGTAGCGATGATGATCACACCGCCGAGGACGGCCCAGTTCGACGGGCGTTCACCGACGAAGACGAAGACCCAAACCGGATTGAGCAGCGGTTCGATAAAGCCGATGATCGATGCGTCGAGCGGACGCGTGCCGCCACGAACGCCCTTGATAAACAGAATATATGCGATGCCGATCTGAAATATGCCGAGGAAAGCCACTGCTGCGTAGTCTTTAAAGGTCGCAGTTGAGAACGCCGCGACTCCGCTCGGCAGCGTGACCAGCGCGAGCAGGAAGTTGCCATAGATCACGGTGATAGTACCGCTCAAACCGAGAGCCCGCGGGTGACGGAGCAGCATTATGTAAAGACCCAGGAATATGCCCGAGCCGAGGGCCGCGATATTGCCTTGGTAATCGCCGATCGAGAGGTCTCCGACGAAAAAAAGCGACATTCCGGCGAGACAGAAAATGACGGTCACGAGGTCACGCCAGTGGAACTTCTCGCCAATGACGAACGGAGCGAGTATCAGGATGTAGATCGGCGCAGTGTATTGAAGGAATATTGCGTTCGCCGCCGTCGTGTGCTTGGTCGCCCAGACGAAAAGGAAGAGCAGCGTTGCATAGATCACGCTGCACATCGCACCGAAGGCGTCTATTTTCAGTCCGTCGCGGCGAGTGATCAGCAGTACAGTGATCCCGGCGAGAAGGGAACGGAAGAACGTCACCTGATAGGCGTCGAGGTTCGTCGCGAGCTTAATGAACATGCCGCCGGTGCTCCAGAGGAGTACCGCGATCACGACAAGTGCGACCGGTGGAAAAGGCTGCTTTTCTGCTGGCACGGAGAGTATTCTACCGCAGAGACGCGGCGACGTTGAGTGGGAAGAGGGGAATTATCCACGGATGAACGCAGATGAACACGGATACAAAGAACTCTTACGAAAAAAAATCTCAAAAACCGCTTGACAACTCTATCTGTAACAAATATAGTTACAAATGTGCAACGGCAGGAATCAATTTCAAGGGGTCGCTCGCGGGTTCGTTTTTGATCTCGCGGGCATGCCGTTGGCACGCAAATTTTTTTGACATCAACTGTAACTAACGTTGTTACGAAAGAATAACGAACTAAGGGGAGAAATACAATGTCACAGAAAGTCGCACTTATCACTGGAGCAAATCGCGGGATCGGATTTGAGACGGCACGCCAGCTAGGCGAGCAGGGAATTAAGGTGCTGATCGGCGCCCGCAGCGAGGAAAAGGGAAAAGAGGCTGAGGCCACGCTGAAGAATGAAGGCATCGACGCCGAATACATCAATATCGATGTCGATAACGAAGCCACGCATGCCACTGCGGCCAAAGAGATCGAGGCCAAATACGGCAAGCTCGACATCCTGATCAACAACGCCGGCGTTTTTCTCGGCGAGGAATTTGACGCGAACGGTGCACCCGTTCCGGCGAGCCAGACGACGCAGGATACGTTCCGAAAGACGTTCGATACGAACTTTTTCAATACGATCGCGGTAACGCAGACGCTGCTGCCGCTGGTGAAAAAGTCGGATGAAGGAAGGATCGTGTTTCTCTCGAGCCTCTTGGGTTCGCTCGGCCAGCACGTCGATCCGTCGTCGCCGATCTATAACTACAAGGTCCCGGCGTACAACATCTCAAAAACGGCACTCAACGGCTACGTCGTTCACCTCGCGCACGAGTTGAAGAACACGAACATCAAGGTCAACACGGCCCATCCGGGCTCGGTACTGACGGATATGAACAAGAACGGCGAGCTTTCGGTCGAAGAGGGTGCGAAGACATCGGTCGAACTGGCGACGCTGCCGGCTGACGGCTATTCGGGCAAGTTCATCCACCTCGGACAGGAACTGCCCTGGTGAGTGGGGGATTCACCACAGAGCGCACAGAGGACACGGAGGAAGAAAAGCAGGGTTTGAATACTATAGGTAATTCTCTGTGGTCTCTGTGTGCTCTGTGGTAAGGAAACAAAAACGATGACTATCGAACAAAAAGCGCAAAGAAGAAGTGCGGATCGTGAGTTGGCGGTGCGTTCGCAGCTCGACGTTTGGCGTGGGCAGAACGAGCGGTTGAGTTCGCTGCTGTTTGAGCTTAGCGACGAAGATCTGGCGAAAGAGATCTCGCCGGGAAGGAATACGGGGACATACGTTCTCGGCCATCTTGCCGCCGTGAATGACGGAATGCTGCCGGTTCTCGGTTTTGGTGAAAGGCTGTTTCCGACACTGGAGGAAGCGTTCACCCTCGAGCCTCAAGACGCCGAGGTCCGACGTCCGGCAGCAGGTGAGATCCGGCGCGTCTGGGCCGACCTGCGAGGCGTGCTCGAAGAGAATTTCGATCGGATGGACGCAAATGCATGGTTCGAACTACACGCCGAAGTGCCCGAAGACGAATTCGAGCCCGGCCCGATGCACAGCCGACTTAACGCACTCATTGACGGCACCAATCATCTTGCATGCCATCTGCGGCAGCTGAATTCCTTGAAAGCGAACTGAGCATATAGGTCCTTTACGACATTTCTTCCGGTCGAAGATAGTCGTACATTAAGCCGTTGACTACCGGGCCGCCGGGGATCGTGAGCGTGATCGTTTTCGGGCGGTTCGGCTGCTGGGCGGCGGCCGGAACGCAAAGCAAAATAAATAGAAATAAAGTGAATTTTAATCTCCTGTAGGCATATTATTCGTCACCTCGGACACTCTTTGGAAACGCGGCGATGGCTATTTCGGCCACCTGCTGGAGTTCTTCTCGCGATGACCCGCTGACCGCTTGCACGGACAAGCCCCAGAGCAATGTGGCCGCGAGTTTTGCAAGAGCCGCGGGGTCTGCGTCGGCGCCGAGATCTCCGTCGGTGACGGCCTGCTCGAAACGCTTTCGAATATCTGCTTCGCCACTGATCCGCCGCGCGGCAAGCTGCTGTTGTATCTCACCGTCCGTGCTCCCGCGGGCCAGCGAGCCGCAGACAAATAGACACCCGCCGGGACGTTCGGGATCGGTCACGAGATCTATAACGCCGGCGAGCAGGCTCTCAAAAACTTCGCGAGCCGTCGGCTCGGCCAAAGCACGGTTAACGTAGGACGCCGGATCGCGACGATAGCGGTCGAGTGCGAGCCGGAAAAGTTCTTCCTTGCTGCCGAAAGCCGCGTAGAGACTCGGCCGCTTTATTCCGATCGCCTCGGTAAGCTCGGGTATCGTTGCTCCCTCGTACCCTTTCGACCAAAACACGAGCATCGCACGATACACCGCATCGTCGATGTCAAAACCCCTTGGCCGTCCTCTCGGTCTCATCTTAACAAAGCGAAAAATATCACATTTCTATTGACAGGTGACAGCGACCGGCTTTATATTGACCAAACGGTACATAAATATTCTAGGTAACGGGTGCTAATTGCCGGTCGATCGAACGTTGATTTTGTTAGAACTTTTGACAATTTCCGGGAACGGAGATCTAGGAGGTGGGAATGCCATTCATAAAGACAGATGACGATGTCGAGATATTTTATAAGGACGTTGGCGATGGACAGCCGATCGTATTCAGCCACGGATGGCCGTTGAGTTCGGACGATTGGGATCCGCAGATATTCTATTTCGCCTCGCGCGGCTACCGGTGTATCGCACACGATCGCCGCGGCCACGGGCGTTCGGGATCGTCGTGGGAAGGCAACGACATGGACCACTACGCTGACGATCTTGCGTCGCTGACCAAAGCCCTCGACCTGAAGGACGCGATCCACGTCGGTCATTCGACGGGCGGCGGCGAAGTCGCGAGATATCTCGGCCGTCACGGTTCCGCCCGCGTTGCGAAAGCCGTTCTGATCGGTGCCGTTCCGCCGGTCATGGTCAAGAAGGAGAGCAATCCCGAGGGAACGTCGCTTGAGGTATTCGACAGTTTCCGACAGGCAATGCTGGACGATCGGGCTCAGTTCTTTTATGACGTTCCGAGCGGCCCGTTTTACGGTTTTAATCGCAACGGCGCGAAAGTCTCGCAGGGCATTATTGACAACTGGTGGCGGCAGGGAATGCTGTGTGACTTCAAAGGTGCATACGACTGCATCAAGGCTTTTTCCGAGACAGATTTCACTGAGGACCTAAAGCGGATCGACGTTCCGGTACCTGTGATGCACGGCGACGACGATCAGGTCGTACCGATCGCGGCGTCGGCACTCAAAACAGTGAAGCTCGTGCCGGACGCGACGCTCAAAGTTTACGAAGGCTTTTCGCACGGCCTTTGCACCATCAACCACGAAACGGTCAATGCCGATCTTTTGGCGTTCATCGAGTCTTAAAAGGAGTAGACAAATGAAAGAATCATCATTCGAGGGCGTCGGCGGTCTGAAGATCGCGACCAGATCGTGGGAAGCCGCGGGCAAGGCTAAGGCCATAATGATCCTCGTCCACGGATTTAACGCCCACAGCGGATATATGGAATATCCTGCCGAACAACTCTCGGCGAACGGGTTTGCCTGCTACGCTCTTGACCTTCGCGGGAGAGGGAACTCGGAAGGCGAGAGATTTTATGTTGAAGAGCTTTCGGATTACCTCGGTGATATCGATATTCTCGTAAACACGGCCCGAGCTGAGCATCCGGGGCTTCCGGTGTACTTTCTGGGCCACAGCGCAGGCGGCGTGATCTCGACGTCGTACGTTTACGAGCATCAGGATGAGGTCGCTGGATTGGTCTGTCACAGCTTTGCGTTCGACGTCGGATTGCCGCATCTCGTACAGTTGGCGCTCGAAGGCATCGGCAAACTGCTGCCGCACGTACATGTGTTCTCGCTCAACAACGCCCATTTTTCGCGCGATCCGGCACACGTCGAACGGATGAACAACGATCCGCTGATCCACAAGGAATCTCAGCCCGCCGAAACGGCTCGCGTGATGCTGCTCGCGGCTGAAGCGTTGAAAGAACATATGCCGACCTTCAAAGTGCCGGTCCTGATCATTCACGGCACTGAAGATAAAGCTACGCAGCCGCGCGGAAGTCAGTATTTCTACGACCACGCCGGCTCGGCTGACAAGACGCTCAAGCTGTACGAAGGGCATTTTCACGATCTGCTCGCGGACGTGGACAGGGAGATCGTCATGGCAGATATCCTAAACTGGCTGAACGAACGGGTTCCAGCCGCAAGTAGCTCGGCTGCTTAATTTTTGCCACAGAGAACACAGAGAGCACGGAGGAAGGACAAAATTTGATATTCCTTTCGCTGTGTCCTCTGTGCTCTCCGTGGTAAATATCTTTCTTTTGTGCCGCAGATCCAGAACCACATCCCGCTAATAGATGAGATCCTCGGCAGCCACGCGAGCGAGCTCGGCGTCGACCTCGCAGGCTACCGAAATCACGTATATCGAATGGTCAATTTCTGCCTTGCCCAGGCGGAACTTGGCGATGACGCGCGGCATAAGATCACGATCGCCGGCTGCTTTCACGACATCGGCATATGGACCGGGCCGAGCTTTGACTACCTTCCTCCGTCGATCATCGCGGCGGAAAGATACCTCTCAGAAACGCGAGCCGCATCCTGGATCCCCGAGATCCGCGAAATGATCGATCAGCATCACAAGCTCCGAAGCTGCAAAAATAATGGCCTCGTCGAGGTCTTTCGCAAGGGCGACCTAGTCGATTTCTCCCTGGGCCTATTCAGATGCGGCCTTCCCGGCGAGTTCGTTGCCGAAGTAAAACGCGGGTTTCCCAACCAAGGCTTTCACAGGATGCTTGTTCGTCGCGCCGCCGGCTGGATCGTTCGCCATCCGCTAAGGCCGATCCCCGTGATAAAGTGGTGAACCGAGCCACCGATTTTGCTGGCAACCGAGTGCGGAAAGACCGTATCCTAGAAAAACCGATCAGACGTCGACCCCCGTCTATCAAGGCCAGACCCCAGGCGTTACTGCAGTTTTTGTCGCCCGTGGCCGCAAACCTTTGAGATGGCACAGGGCCTTGTACCAACCGGAGAGAAGAATTAAATGACCAAGCTCTTAAAAACTCTATTTGTGCCTTCGGCACTCATTATTGCTTTTGCGACCTTCAGTTTTGCCCAGACCGCACCCAGCAAGGAGTTTGCGGGTATTTCGATCAGCAATTTTGGCCAGATGGATGACCGATTTTATCGCGGAGCCCGGCCAAAGGAAGGAAAGGGACAGTTCGCGGCGCTCAAGGCCCTAGGCGTTCAGACGGTGATCGATCTGACCGATAAGCCACGTGCCTACGAAAAGTTAGAAGCAGAAGCCGCCGGACTCAAGTACATCAGCATTCCGATGTCCGACAGCGATTATCCCGAACCGGCGACGATCGATCTGCTCACGAACACGATGAACGATCCCGCGACGGGCGTGTTTTTTGCCCACTGTGCCGGCGGACGTCACCGGACCGGAGTTGCCGGTGCGATCTGGCGTTACACCAAGTACGGCTGGGATTACGATCAGGTGTACAAGGAAATGAAGAATTACGATTTCTATTCGCGTTGGGGCCACGGCGATATCAAAGATTTCGTTCGCGACTATGGCGCCCTGATGACACGGCAGAAGGAGCTTAATGCACCGACGGTCGCTGCCGGTACGACGAACTAGTTTTCAAGCCTTAAAGATAGAAAGCCCTCGCGAACTTCGAACCGCGAGGGCTTTTTTGCGTTTACACGTAGATGTCGGAGACGCTCTTGGTCTTTGACCACTGAATGCCTTCGATGTGCTCTTCGTCGGCGGCGAGGATGCGATCGCTGAGGCGGTCCGTCGTAAGGCTGATACGCATGCTAAGGTAATATGAGATTGATCCGAACTTCTTCTTTTCCGGGTCCGGCGGCACCATCTCGCGAACCTCGGCCTCGATCTTAAGGCGTTTAAATATCTTTCTGAGTATTTCCTGCGTGTATTCAGGGTCCGAACTCTTGACCGTGAGCTCCATGAAACGAAGCTTTTCTTCCGGTTCTCGGAGCTCCAGCACCCACAACAACGCAAGCGCGAATAAGCATAGGGCGATACCGAGATCCCAATGACCAACGCCCGCTGCAAGGCCGAGCGATAGACTGATGAGCAGCACCGTAACCTCTTTGGGATCGCGGATATTCGTTCTGAATCTGACGAGCGACACGGCCGCAAAGATCGCGAACGCACGCGCGGCGTTGTCGCCGACGATCATCATGAGCGCGGCCGCGACAACGGCCAGTAGGATCTGCGTTTGTGAGACGAAGAGGCTTCGGCGAAAGAGCGGTACATTCTGCCGCGGTCGAAAAGCGAGCACCGCCGATAGCAGAACGGCAAGCAGCAGCCGCTGAACTACCTCAAAGCTGGTCAAGACGCCAGTTCCGGGCGACGTAGTTGGCTCGGCGCCGCCAAAAACGGTATCGAGAAATGGGTTTCCGGTCGTGCTATCAGGCGACTGAGCGGGTGCTGCGGCCGAGGCAGCCGGCGGCGCAGCCTGACGCGGGCTCGGCACAAAGTAAAGCAGGAGCATCGCGACGATCGCGCCTGCGATGATCACGCCGGAGATCAGTTTCCTTCGATCTTTCATTATTGGCCTGCGACGCGTCCACCGATCGCGGCGCGATTGAGCTGGGCGATCCGGTCCTTAACGCTTCGGGTGAGAAGATCGATGTCGGCACGCGAATAATTAGCCGCGCGAAAGGCATCTCTGATCTGATCGTCCGAAAGCTCGTTAAGCTGATCTGCCAGCCAGGCTACGTCCGCGATCGTGAAATCCTTCATCAGACCTCTATTTTTACCATTAAAATGGATCTTTACCTCGTCGTCCTCGACCTTTTTCACGAACTTTGACTTAGCGTAATCCTTCGGTTCGTTGCGATTTCGGCCGATGACCCAGAATAGCGGCAGGCTGTTGCTGCCCGTTTTTCCGAAGCTTACGCCGAGATCGCTGATCGCATAGTGATGCACGTTGCCCTTCTCGAGGATCACGTTGTTGGCGTTCTTGATATCCCAATTATTGATGAACGCCATCATCAGAAGCAGGCCCTTAAGCTGACGAGTGTCTTTGAACGGATTCTTGTCCCATCGCCACTCGCCCTCGCGGTCAACGTTGTCCGGGCGGGCCTCGAGACGTACGTTCGAGAACGTGCCTTTGCCGGGGATCGTTAGCTTTGGAACGAGGTACACGATCTCTGTCTTGTAGCCGAGAGCCGAGACGAGACGGACCGCCGCCGTTTCGGATTGTGATTCCTTGCCGATCTTTGCCACCCAGGTGCGTCCGTCGGCATCCCTGATCCGATACTTTTTCGAGTAACCGCCCTTTTCTTCCTTGATCAATGTCACACGGCTTACGTCGGGAATTCCCTTGCGGCCACCAGGCCCGTAGTATGTATCCTGACGGGAGATATCGACCGGTTCCCAAAGGACGGCTTTGGCCTTTGTTTTGACCGAGCCTTTATCCTTCTTCTTCTGAGCGTCGACGACGCCCGAGGCCGATAGAACGACGGCCAGGATCAATGCTAAATATCTAACTAAAACGTCTTTGAGCCTCGCGGGGTCCATCGTACTACCTCCTTGTTACTTTCCTGCGGGTGCGGACGAACCGCGACTTGTTACGAGTTCAAGCGACCTGATCCGACTCCTGACACTGTCTTTGAGGATCGCGACCTCTGCGTCGGAGTAATTCGCCGCGCGGAATGCGTCAGCGATCTGAGCATCCGACAATGCGGCGAGTCGTTCTACGAGCCACCGTCCGTCTTCGACCGTCACGTCGCCGAGCGAGCCGTCATTCTTTCCATTGAAGTTGAAGGAGATCTTGCCGTTCTTCATACCTTCGATGAATTCGGCCTCGGCAAAATGCTCGGGTACGTTACGACTCCTTCCAAGTCGCCAAAAGATAGGCAAGCCGTTGCTGCCCGTCTTTCCAAAGCTCACGCCGAGGTCGCTTATCACGTATTCCTGACGACCGTTTCGGGTCATGATTACATTATTGTCCTGCTTCATATCCCAGTTGTTCAGGAACGCCATCATGATCTTCAATCCCTGAAACTCCCGTGACCCTTTGAATTCATTGTCCTTCCATGACCACGACTCGCCGCGATCGACACTCTCGGGGCGTGCCTCAAGACGAACGTTCTTGAAAGTTCCCTTGCCGGGGATCGTGATCTCAGGAACGAGATAGTTGACCTCGGTCTTGTAGCCAAGCGCCCAGATAAGACGGACGGCGGCAGTTTCCGATTGAGCCTCGTCGCCGATCTTCGCGACCCACACCTTGCCCGAGCCGTCCTTGATACGGTACTTGGTCGAAAAACCGCCTTTTTGCTCTTCGATGAATGTGATCTTGCTCAGATCAGGCTTCATCGCCTCGCCGCCGGGCCCGGCCAGGAGGTCGAGCGAAGCGGTGTCGATCTGTTCCCACATCACGGGTTTGCCCGTCGGCATTCCCGCCTTCTTTTTGTCCTTTTCCTGAGCAAGCGTGCCGATCGCAAGGATCGCGATAAATAGTGAAAAAAATGAAGACCTTCTGATCATATGAACCTCCGTGGCGGCGTATAAAAGATCAATTTGCCGCTGTAAATTGCAATATGTTGCCGCCGTCCTGAAATGACTGCTGGCTGTCGAATTCTGGTTCGCCCGGCCGTATCGCAGCTCGGCGGTACGTGCCGTCCGGCTGAAGCTCTCGGGCTTTTACGTTGTCTCTCAGATACGATTCGAGAAATGTCTCGCGCAAATATCGTTTGATGGCATGATCTCGAACGGGTGCGAGCACCTCAATACGGCGGTCAAGATTACGCGGCATCCAATCGGAACTTCCGGTGTAGACCTCGGGATCGCCGCCGTTCTCGAAATAGTAAACACGGCTGTGCTCGAGCAGTCGGCCGACTACAGTGCGGACCGAAATATTCTCCGACACACCGGGCACACCCGGACGCAGCGTGCACACGCCGCGGACGACCAACTTGATCGGCACGCCGGCCTGTGACGCTTCGTAAAGAGCTTGACAGATCTCGCGGTCGCCTAATCGGTTCATCTTCGCAATGATGCCCGAAGGCCGGCCTCGCTTCGCATTCTCGGTCTCACGCCCGATGAGTTCGATCATCCGTTCCCGAAGCGAAACGGGGGCGACGACGAGCCGATGATATTTTTTTCTCTGCGTGTAAGCAGTCAAGTAATTGAAGAGCTCGGTCGCGTCGGCACCAATCTCTTTGTCGGCCGTAAGCAGGCTTAGATCGGTGTAAAAGGGCGATGTATCTGGATTGTAATTGCCCGTTGCCACGTGTACGTAGCGCGTCAGTCCTTCGTCTTCCCGCCGAATGATAAGTGTGGTCTTGCAGTGGGTTTTTAGGCCGATGTGGCCGTAAACGACGTTAACGCCGGCGCGTTCGAGACGTTTTGCCCATTCGATATTGTTCGCCTCGTCAAATCTCGCTTTGATCTCTATCAAGGCAGTAACCTGTTTTCCCAGTTCGCTCGCCCGGATCAGATGCTTCGCAAAGGTCGATTCGGCACCGATGCGATAGAGGCACATCTTGATCGCAAGAACTTCCGGGTCCTCGACCGCTTCTTCGAGCAGGTCGGTGATGATCGAATACGGATGATACGGATGATGGAGCAGAACATCCTGCTCACGGATCACGTCAAAGATCGAGGTCTTTCCGTCTAAGAGCTCATGACGCGCGGATCGCAGGGGTTTGTCCTTAAGATCTGGACGATCGACCTTGCAAACGGCGGCCAATGCTCCCGTGTCGATGAGGCCTTCGAGCCTGTAAACGTCGTCCGCGTCTATCTCAAACGCGTCTTTGAGATAGTCGACCATCTCGGCGGGCATTTCACGCGAGACCTCGAGCCGGACTACGTCGCCAAAACGACGCTGCTTGAGATTCTCCTCCATCGCCTCGAGCAGATCTTCGGCCTCTGATTCCTGAAGTTCTATGTCGGCGCCGCGAGTGACGCGGAACATGTAGCATCGCTCGGGGTCGGCACCGATCACGAGGCGGTTCACATTTGCCAGGATCAGGTCTTGCATCAGCACGAATTCGCATGCACGGCCGGGCACAGGCACGACCCGCGGCAGGAATGTCGGGATCTTGATCCGCAGGAAGAATTCGTCGTCGTTTCGTAGGATCCTCGCAGTTCGCCGGTGAACTTTCGGCCGGGCGAACATACACAGATTGAGATTGCCGCCCGAGATGTAAGGGAATGGATGTGTCGGGTCAACCGTCTGCGGAGTCAGCAGCGGGTAAACGCATTGCTCGAAATGCTCGTCGAGCTTTGACCGTTCCTCGGCTGTAAGCGAGTCCATCCAACGTACACGAACGCCCGACTGATCAAGCTTTTCGTGCAGGTCTCGAAGGCAATCCATCTGACGTTCCGAAAGCCGTGCGACGCGGGCCTTGATCTTTGTTAGCAACTCCGCCGTCTCGGCGGCGTCCGGAGCGAGGCGAGCCCGCTCGCGAATGCCGGCGACGCGGATCATAAAGAACTCATCTAGGTTGCTCGACAGTATCGAAACGAATTTGACCCTTTCGAGAAGCGGATTTCGCGGATCTTCAGCCTCTTCGAGCACCCGCTCAAAGAATTCGAGCAGGCTCAGATCGCGGTCGATCAGCTCCGATCCTTCTCGATCAAGGTAGCCCTCGTTCTCGAGGGCGCTCACAAGTTCGCTTTCCAATTGCGGCTGAAAACTCATATTTCTCACGGGCAAGCACCTCTGCCTGCAGAGGAGAGGCCTTTTAAGGCTGGTCAATCTTCGTCTATCCGGCAGTGCTTTTCTGTCATCCGGATTACGAAGCGGTGGTGGGTCACTAAAATGGACGCGATTCAGGCCGCTGCTGTTGTAAAATTGTTTTGCATGACCCAGATCGATCTTCCCCTTGTGCTCGCCGCGGGCGCGGTGCCGCAGTACATGACCGAGGCCGTCGCCCTGATCGTGGCCGGAGCGGTGATAGCGTACATTTGCTTCCGTTTGCGGCTGGTGCCGATCGTCGGCTTCTTGCTCGCCGGCGTGCTGATCGGGCCGAACGCTCTTGGGCTCGTACGTGACCAGGCGCTAGTCGATGCCACGGCAGAAATTGGCGTTATCCTGCTGCTCTTTACGATCGGCATCGAATTCAGCCTTGAAAAGCTCGCCCGTATTCAAAAGCTCATCTTCGGCGGCGGTACGCTTCAGGTCGGTTTGTCGATCGCGGTGACGGCGGGCATTCTGATGATCTTTGGCGTCGACTGGAAGACGGGCATCTTTACCGGAATGCTCGTTGCGCTGAGCTCGACGGCGATCGTTCTCAAACTGCTCGCCGATAAAGGTGAGACGAACTCCGAACCCGGCCAGATCGGGCTCGGGCTGCTTATTTTCCAGGATCTCGCGATCGTTGTGATGGTGCTGCTCGTTCCGGTCCTCGCCGGAACCGGCAGCGACGGAGCTGCGGGTATCGGACTGGCCCTAGCTAAGGCCGTCGGTATTATCGTGATCGTGCTGCTCGTCGCCCGCCGGATAATGCCGCAGATACTCGAGCAGGTGGCGAAGACCTGTTCGCCTGAGCTTTTCCTGCTCACGATCATCGCGATCTGCTTTGGCACCGCGTATCTGACGAGTCTCGCCGGAGTGAGCCTTTCGCTCGGCGCTTTCCTCGCCGGCCTGATGGTTAGCGAGAGCGAGTTTTCGCACCACGCTCTGAGCGAGACTCTGCCGCTGCAGATCCTGTTTTCGGCGACGTTCTTTGTGTCCGTCGGAATGCTGCTCGACGTCGGATACCTCGCAAGCAACCTTCCGATTATTGCCGCGGCGATAGCGGTCGTGCTTGCGATCAAGGTCGTGACTACGGGCCTCAGCGTTCGTGCGCTCGGATACAAGATGCCGGTCGCGGCGGCTTCTGCGCTGATGCTCGCACAGATAGGGGAATTCTCGTTCGTGCTGGAGCGCGCAGGGCGTGAGGTCGGCCTGTTTCCGATGGGAATGGGAACTGCCGGAAGCCAGACGCTGATCGCGACAACGGTCGTACTGATGGTCGTGACGCCGCTGATGATGAACCTTGGAACGTCACTATCGGAACGTATCGTTCGGCGACGTGAGCGCACGGGCATGGCCGTCACCGCCGACGAACTCCCCGACCATCCGATCGAACTCGAAGACCACGTCATCGTCGCCGGATACGGACGTGCCGCTCGCTGGCTGGTCCGCGTGCTCGCTGGCTCGGGGATCCCGTACATCATCACAACGCTGAGTCCTGACGGGGCAAATGAGGCGGCAGCACAGGGTTTGCCGGTAGTTCGCGGTGATGCGACCAAGCCATTTCTCCTAAACCACATCAACATCGACAGTGCCAAGATGCTCGTCATCGCCGATGACGATCCGCCGATGGCTCACAGGATCACGGCTGTCGCCCGTTCGCTGAATCCGACGATGCGGATCGTCGTCAGGACCCGATACACCGCCGAGGTCGATGGGCTTGCCGAAGCCGGTGCCGACGCCGTGATCGCCGAGGAACTCGAGTCGGTCGTGCACATCTTTGGCGAGGTGCTTCGCGACTATCGAATCCCGGCCGAGGAGATCGACGCTCACGAGGAACTGGCCCGAAAGAACGGCTATTCGGCACTGTTCGATATGAACATCGACAACTCGATCTTCAAGTGCGAGACCGGCAACGAATGCCTCGACACCCGCACCGTCAAGGTCCGTGAAGACGCTCCCGTCGCGGGCAAGCCGATCTCGGCCCTGTCTTTGATGGATATGGGCCTGACGGTCAAGAGCGTTGTCCGCGGTGCTCTGGAGTTCGAACCGCCGCCCTCCGAACTCGTCCTCGTGCCCGGTGACGAACTCGTGATCGCTGGCGAGACTCGCGCGTTCGCCCAAAGCGCGGCTTTCTTTCGGCCAGCGAATCAGGCAATGGCTGCCGCCGCGTCGCTGTATTCAGCCGTTGTTCCGGCGAGTCAACCGCAAGCCGACATTAGGACTGAAACCGGGATCGACACAGAGGCCGAGGTCGTTTACGTGCCTAAGGCGACGGCGGATATCTGCTCGCATCTCGATCAGATCCGACCTGTCTTTCCGAGTGCGGCGGGTTGTGAAGAGTGCCTCAGGACCGGCGATAAATGGGTACACCTACGACTTTGTCTCACGTGCGGCCACGTTGGGTGCTGCGATACCTCGGAGAACAAACACGCGACAGCCCACTTTCACAAAACGGAACACGCCGTGATGATGTCGCTTGAGGAATTCGAAGACTGGGCGTGGTGCTACGTTGATGAGGAGAATGTGTGATATCTGCCACCGAGATCACAGAGAGCACTGAGGAAGAACGCCGATGAAGTGATCAAGACCTGATGGCCAGAGCGACCGTCGGATCAATGAAGCTGTCTCAGTGCCCTCTGTGTTCTCTGTGGCTCTGCCTATTCTCCCGAAACGGCGGACTTTACCACCTCTCGAAGCCTCTTAGCTGAGGTCGTGTTCGGTTCGAGTTCGACGTCTTCGACATTGCCGCGGACCTTTTTGCCGAACACACCGTTCCAGGGTGGAATGACGATCGTGGCATTGCCGTACGCCTTGGTTTGGCAGGCGAGCCGCAGGAACGGCTTTTCGTCCTCGGGCTGGTTGTAGCCAAAGACCTTCATGGCACGGCGTTCGCGGCGGTTGACCTCCGAGAGCTTTTCCTGCCCTGCGACGACGCCGATCCAGCAGGTGCCGCACGAGGCCGAAGTGCATTCGACCGGGATCGGGCCTTCCCAACAGCGTTCGTCCTTTTCCTGCCAGTTTTGCGTGCGGTCGGCCGCAGCGGCCTGCGTCATCTGCTGGTCGTTGACGATAGGGTAGCTACCCCGGTATTCGTTGGCCGAAAAGGCGATCGAGAACTTCTTATCGACCGAACGCAGAAAGCTGAAAAGCCCCTGCGAATCGTCTTTGGCCCTTTCGGCGACGATCGCTTCGGGAGACTTGTTCATCAAGCCCGCGGGATCGACGATCTTGCCTTCGGCGGCCTTGAATGCATCCAAACCGACCTGATTCAGCGTCGCGAGTCCGACGGCGGCGATAGCATTGGTAAGATTGCGATCGACGCTGAGCTTTTCCGACGTGTACATCCCGACTTCCTTGATCAGGTCCTGAAGACCCGCTTTTTCCGGGATGACGAGCAGCGTCTCACCCGAGGTTGTCAGACTTGCCTTCCGAGCCGCCGAGTGCGAAACCTCGCCATTGGCCGCTGCCGACGTGGTCGCTTCGACCTCAGCCATCTTTTCGATGGTGCACTTCACTTTCGGCCAGAATCGGTGGCCGTACAGGAAGTGATGCGAAGTGTCGATCTGATGCGAGAGGTCAAAATCGCCCTGCAGAGCGAGTCCCTGTTTCACCGCATCGAGATCTTCGGCCGCTGCAGCATACCGCTGCAGTTCGAGCGGGAAGAACCGAAACCATATCTGCACGGCCTGCCGGTCGACCTCGTGAATGCACGGCAGCATTTCCTCTACCGCGGCGAGCCAGTCTGATTCCGAAAACGTTGCGAGACGGTCTATAAGTACATTGCTCATAGCATCAAAAACAAAGCTCAGAGTTAATCAAAACCGGCCGCAAAGTTCAAGAAGTGAACCGCTCTGTCCCGATGTCCCACGGCTGTCCAACCGCTTCGTTGGACAGGCAACTCATTCTTAATACACGCTTTACGAGGATTTTTCGTCTTGTGCGGCGAAAAACTAGAAAAAAAATTATTTCATTTTTGTTTCAATGGTGTTTCAGGAACCTTGAAACGCGAACGACGTATCTATGACCGTGCTACGCGATCGGACAACCACTTGAGTAAGTCGCCGGATTCCGCAGCGGCGGCGGTCGGGCCGCAGGGCGGCGTGTTGTTGGCGACGGTGCCGAGGACCATCAGCCGAACGACCGTTACGTCGCCGGCCTCGAGTTGGCCGTTGCCGCAGGGCAAATTGACATCGGCCCTTTGGAACTGCGACGGGTTTGCGGGCTGAGTGATCCCCAACACGAACAGTCTAACCGCCGTCACATCGTTCGCGAGGACGAGCCCGTCGCCGTTCGCCCCACCAGAACCGTCAACGATGTCGCCCTCAACGGGTGGTCCGGGCGTCGGAGTTGGTGTCGGAGTCGGCGTCGGAGTCGGAGTGGGGGTCGGCGTCGGCGTCGGCGTCGGAGTTGGCGTCGGCGTCGGCGTCGGAGTCGGAGTTGGAGTTGGAGTTGGCGTCGGAGTCGGCGTAACTCCCGCGATGCGTTCGATGGTGCCGCTCTGGCCGATCATATAGAGTTCCCCGGCTTCGTCCTCGGCAAACGCGACGATGTTCCTGGTCGTATCTAGCAGAACCGTCTGCTGATCATTGTTCCACTGAAATATCTCGCCCGAGCAGTAGTCGCCGTAGATGTACGAACCGACCGGAACTGCACCCTGCATTCCGCGGTAAACAAATCCACCCGTGATCGAGCATCGAGGGTTGCCTGTGCCCGCACTGCTGTAAACCAATATCGGAGCCACGTAGTTCGGCGGGAATGCGCAACCGGCACCGCCGATGTTTGTGCATGTGTTTCCTTCGTACAAACGCCAGCCGTAGTTGCCGCCGTTGATGATGATATCGACCTCTTCCCAGCTATTCTGGCCGACGTCTGCCGCGAATAATTGATTTGTGCCGCCGCGATCGAACGAAAACCGGTATGGATTGCGCATGCCCGTCGCGTAGATCTCGTCAGCTCCGGCAATAGCCCCCGCAAACGGATTGTCGGGCGGAATGCTGTACGGCGGCATTTGCTCGGGCAGAACGTTGTCGACGTCGAGCCTGATGATCTTGCCTAATAGGGCATTGATGTTCTGGCCGTTGTTGCCCGGGTCGTTACCGCTGCCGCCATCGCCGGGGCCTGCATAAAGATAACCGTCCGGCCCAAAGGCGACCGTGCCGCCGTTGTGATTTGAGAACGTCGGATGCGGGATCGTGATGATGATCTTTTCGGTCGTATCGGCGACGTTCGGGTCACCGGCCGATGTTTGATACTCCGCGATCTGTATCGCCCCGTCGGTCTGCCGCGTGTAATAGACAAAAAAGCGGCGGTTCGTCGCGTACTGCGGGTGAAAAGCAAGCCCGAGCAGACCGCGTTCGCCGCCCGAGAGTACGCGGGCCGTAATATTAAGAAACGTGGTCGGCGTCGTCGATCCGGGCTGAACGACGCGGATGATCCCGCCCTGCTGCACGATGAAAAGCCGGTTGGTCCCGTCATTCGCGCTCGTCATAAAGACGGGCGAACTCAGGCCCGACATTATATAGGGCACGAGAACGATCTGAGCCGATGCGGACAACGATGCGAAGAGGAACAGCAGGACGAGGATCGAAGATCTCATAATGTTTAAACGTATTATACAATCCACGTTCGGTATTCAGGAATACATTTTTTAGGATGTCGGCTCCCCTCCTTCGTAGGGAGGGGAGCTTTGCGAGAGGCCCGTATCAAATCCGTCGTCTGAAAGGCGACGGCAATACACACATTAGAACCACGCGATCAGGTCGACCGTTTCGGTGATCGTCGGGCTCGTTGGTCCACAATTCGGCGTGTTGTACGGTAAGTTCCCAAAGATGATCTGCCGAATTACTGTGACGTCTCCAGCGTCGATCTGACCGTTGCCGCATGGAAGATTGACGTCGGCCCGCTGGAACTGATTCGGAGAGGACGCTGGCGTTGCGAACCCGAGAATGAACTGTCTGACAACAGTCACATCGTTACTTGTAACAACGCCGTCGCCCGCAGCGTGTCCGTTCGCATCGACAACGTCGCCCTCGACCCCGACCGAAAGCGACGGTCGCTCGTTAGCAGATCCCGTCATCGTCGGCGTCAATGGGCCGCACGCCGGAGTGTTGTTCGGGACCGTCCCGAGGATCATCTGCCGAATCAAAGTCACATCCCCGGCATCGATCTGGCCGTTGCCGCAGGGCGAGTTGACGTCGGCTCGCTGAAATTGATTTGATGCGGGCGTCGGCGATGTGATCCCGAGAATGAATAGGCGGATCGCCGTCACGTCATTTGCGAGGACGAGTCCATCGCCCATCGGGCCGCCGCTCGCGTCGACGATGTCGCCTTCAGGCCCACTTGGTGGCGGTTCGATCGGATCGTCGCTAAGGATGGTCGCTGTTCCGACAGCTCGCGAGATCACTCCTTCAGAAACGCCCGTGATGGTTACTGTAAACGTCTCGTCAGTCTCCGCCAAAGTTTCCTGGACGACCTGTATTACGACCGATGTAGTCGTTACGCCCGGTCCGAGCGTAACCGTTCCGTTAGAAACAGCTATGTAGTCGTTGGGTGCGATGGCCGAACCATTTGCCGTCGAAAATGTAACGACTGACGTCCCAGTGATGGCGCCGGAACGCGTGATAGTAAACGTAAACGGTGTAGTGTTAGGGGCGAAGTTGCCCTCAACTCCTTCTATATCGTTGATCGAGAACGAGGGTGTCGGCGATGGTGTCGCCGTTGGACTCGGCGTCGGCGTAGGAGTCGGCGTTGGCGTAGCCGTCGGTGTCGCCGTCGGACTCGGCGTCGGCGTCGGAGTCGGCGTCGGAGTAGGCGTCGGCGTAGGAGTAGGCGTCGGAGTCGGCGTTGGAGTAGGCGTCGGTGTCGGCGTTGGAGTAGGCGTCGGTGTCGGCGTCGGAGTAGGCGTCGGTGTTGGGGTCGGCGTTGGCGTTGGAGTTGGCGTGGGCGTTGGAGTTGGCGTCGGCGTCGGCGTCGGCGTTGGAGTTGGCGTCGGCGTTGGCGTTGGTGTTGGCGTCGGAGTAGGCGTCGGTGTGGGCGTTGGCGTTGGTGTTGGCGTTGGTGTCGGAGTCGGCGTTGGAGTCGGAGTTACACCGCCGGCAGCATTAACTGCGGCAAGAACATCTACACGTCCGTGTCCGAATGAATTGTTCGGTATCTGCGTTGATGGAATGCCGCCGCAGGTCTGCGCCGGTGCCGTCATCGACGGATTTGCCGTTGTTTCGAGCAACGTCCTTGTCGCGGCGATGTCGCGAACGAGGGCCGGGCGGGCCGACCAAAGCAGAGCTACTACACCAGCAACATGGGGGCCGGCCATCGACGTGCCGCTTGAGACAGAGTAAGCCGTATCGCTCGATCGGGTCGCCGACCTGACGCTCACGCCGGGAGCCGAGATGTTCGGCTTGAGCAGATTTGGCGTGTAGTACGTGCTCGGCCCGCGGCTGCTAAAGCCTGCGAGCGCATTATTACTGTCGTACGCGCCGACGGTGAACGACGAACTATATATCGCCGCGGGAGTGCTCACGCTCGAACAGCCGGAAGCTCCCGAGTTGCCTGCCGATACCGCGACAAAGATCCCAGAAGCTTGCAGAGCATCGACGATGCCTTCGAGTTCGTCCCGCATCGTGCAGCCTTCGCTCGGCGGGCAGCTCCAGGAATTATTCAGGATGTGAGGACGAAGAGCGGGGTTTGCGTTATTTCCGGCCGAATCGGTCGGCGCGAGCATGAACTGAAAGCATTCGGCGTAGGTCGCGGGCGTGCCGTCGCCGACGTTCATATTTCGGCAGCCTACCCATTTTGCACCCGGAGCGACGCCGATCTGATTTCCACTGCCGTCGTCGCCGACGATCGTTCCGACCGTGTGTGTGCCGTGGCCGTTATCGTCGCACGGCTCGGTCGTATCGGCACCGCAAACGCCGCCGCCGGAATGGACGGCGTCGTGCCAATTGTAGTTGTGATCGGCCGTCGTTCCGTTCCAGCCGCGATACTTAGATTTGATGGCGTTGTGCGTCCAGCGAATCCCCGTATCGAGCCCACCGATGACGATGCCCTGGCCGGTAAAGCCCATTGCCCAAACCGAGGGTGCGTTGACGTTAGTGACTCCCCACTCGATAGCTTCGGGCGAGTCGGGCCGTGTCGGGTCGACGCCGTGTTTCGCGACCTCGGGTTCTTCGATCCAGCGAGTCGGGCGGTTGGAATCGATACGTTTTACATCGCTTCGGAGCGAGAGTTTCGTTAGCAGTTCACTGTCGGCCGTCGTGACGATCATGTTGGCGATCCAGAACGAGCGGTATTTGCGGCCTTCGTTATCGAGGAAATTGCGTAAGCTCGCCTGCGTGCGGTCGGCGTGGTGAGTGAGCGTCCGATATACGAACCAGCCGCGTTCGTCAGCGTCGGCGATCGAATGTGCCGCCGAAAGATCAGGCTGGTCGGCGAGAACGATCACCACATTAGCCGTTTTGCCATTGGCAGTGTCGTCCAGTACCTTCGCCGCGATCTTTTCTTGCGCGGGTAGCCCGAAAGCGTTCGCCGTCGAAATGCCCGAAGTCAGGACCGTCGCGAGATCGCTGCGGACGCCTGCTTCGCTCGGCGTACCGAAAAACAGCGACGCACCGATCGCGAACAAGGAAACGGATGTAAATATAGCGATACGCAAGCGTTTAACCGATAATGACAAGCGAGATCCCCCTTAATGACAGAAAAGAAAAGTGTATTAATCGGGTCAGATGCGTGTCAACGCAAAATCGCGGCTCGAAAACTCATCTATCGAAAAATAAGTTCAAGCTCGCAGCTTTCGGCGGGTATCGCGACGAGGAGCGTGCCGTCTTCAGCCTTTTTCGTATCGGCTTTTGTCGTGCCTTCATCGGTCGTGATCGTAGCTTGCCAGTTCGGATACCAATACGCTCGAATGCGGGCGTCGGTCGCGGGGCCCGCGGCGAACACGAATCGGCGATGATGCGAGTTTATTTGTGAAGAAATTACGTCGCGGCCGTTCGCATCGATCGGGCCGGACATGGGCGTGAGGTCTTTTAGCTGGGCGGCCCCGACCGGGAGCCAATCGGGAAAGCTCGGGCCTCCGCGAACGTCCTCAATTCGCGTCAAAAACGCCTCGCGCTTTAGGAAATCGCTTGAGATCGACAATTCCCAAACGGAATATCCGGCAGCGAGCACGGCGATCACGCCGGCGGCGAGGTGCAGCGGCCTGATCTTCTTATTTCGAGCTTGGTTAATAAGCCAGATGATCCCGACCGCGGCCGCCGGACAGATCGCGACCGACGCCACGGAGAGCCAGCGGAAAGGGAACTGAATGTCCGGCAATTTTGGCACGATCGCCCAGACCGGGCGGCTCAGATCGGTCGTCATGAAAAAAGCGAACGCCGCGACGATGATCGATGCTCGAAGCGCTTTTATTGCCGAGTTTTCGGCATTTACCTCGTTTAGGAATTCCGTCGAACGTTCTTTTCGGCCGAATATTCGGTGCAGAAGCATCATCGCGGGCAGAAAGATACCGACAGTGAGCGCGGCGACCATGCTGCCGAAAAATACGTTGAGATTCGTCAGCGAAAACGGCGAAAAAAGGAAATTGTTGCGATAGTCGTAGTATTCGGACGTGACCTTGTACCCGGCCTGTATCCACCCGATCTCGGTCACGACCTTCCACCAGAAAAACGAGCTGAGCAGCATCGCGACGGCCATTCCGGCCGCACAATATATTAATGAGCGCTTATTTTCACGCCAGTTTGTCGACGCGAGCGCATAAACGCCGAGCCCGATTCCGCTGACGATCGTGGTCGGGATGTGCGTGATGACGATGAGGGCGAAGGCGAAGCCGAGGCCGAGGATATTCGGCAAAGGCCGCGTATCGCGTGTCGATAGGCGATCGATGAAAAGAAACGCAAACGGCAGCAGTGACATCGCGGCATATTCCGCAAGCAGCGATGCCTGATAAAACTGCGTGAAATGATACGGCAGCAACGCGAAAACGGCGGTTGCCGCGATCGCGGTTGCTCGAGAATAGCTCCGCCTAACCCAAAGATACGTTCCGACGCATCCAAGCACTGAAAACAGCGTGAATACGGCGAGAGTTGCCGCGTACCAGTCGCCGATCACGGCCCGCATCGCGGCGAGCATGTAATAAAGGAACGGCGGATAGAATCGAAATCGCGTATCGCCGAAACCGTTGTTCGACTCGGCGAGCCAGCCGGGGAATAGGTTGCCGCCTGCGAGTTCGTCGTAAAACGGCATCGCGAAACGGAAATGATTATCGAGATCGGCCCCGTGCGGAATGCCCCAGATATACGCCGGGATCATCGCCGCGAGGCCGAACGCCACGACGAGCACCGCGGGCAGAATTCGTTGTTTTTGTATCGATGATCCCACTTATAGGAAAGGGCAATTCGATTCTACTTCGAAAGGCGGCCGCCGGGCTTGTTTTGCGACAAACTTTTGATCGTTCGGCGGCGAAAGTGTGCTACATTGAGCCAATTCTCTTTTCTCAGCCATGGATCGCCGCCGTGCGATCTGCGTTCCCAGGATAATGGAGGAAGGACAAATGACCCACACTCGCCCTCGACTGTTCGTTTCGATCGCAGTTTCGATAATTTGTTGCGCTTCGCTGGCGCTTTCGCAGAATCCGGCAGAGAAGCAGTACGCCGAGCTGCAACAGGCCACGCGGATGATGCCGATCTTCGAAGAGATCGCGACGGTCGAAGACCCCGTGATGCGGATACATCTGCGTTCGACGATCTTGAGCTTTGTCTACACGCAGCGGATCGCCGGCGTTTACGACATCGCCGACGTCGAGGTGAAGAGGCTTTTCGAAGATATTGCAGCGAATCGGAAGCTGCTCTCCGACCTTAGGGTCTCGCTTTGGTTGGGCCAGATGATGGTGGAAATGCGAAAGTCTCGTCCTTCGCTCGCAAGCGAGCTGGAGGCGATGCTCACTGTCGAAGATATCGCGCGGATCGATCTTAACTCGCTCAGCGTTGAGCCGCCACCGCCACCAGCAACGGTATTGGCAGTCGCCACAAGATTGATGGCGCGAATTCGATCAGGAGAGAAGGCCCAACCGGGAAGAACGCCGCTGAGGTTATTTGTCGACCGCATCCACAAGCGTGATCCAGCTATCGCGGATAGGGTCTTGACCGCGGCACTTGAACAGGATGAGAAAGTCGGCGACGCCGCAAATTCGTACACGTTCTCGCTTGTGCTGAACGTCTCGCCGCTGCCGCCGACCGAATCGGCGGAACTTAGAAAGCGATTTCTGACAATAATCTTCAACTATGCCAAGAAGAGCATCGCGGGGCCTGAGCCCGACCGCAGCCGTGCCGGCGTTCTGTTGGGCAAATACAAGAACGTTCTCAGAGAGTTCGCTCCTGAGTATCTCGCCGAGGCGGTAACTTTGCACGACGCATATCTGGCGGGCCGAAGCGCCACCGTCATCAAATACGAAGAGACGCAGAAACGACTCTTGGCGAGCGAAGACCCGATCGCGGCGGCACTTCTGGAGGTAGATAAGGAGGAGGACGCTAACAGGAAACTCGGCCTGATCCAGTTCGCCGTCGGTCAGGCGGTTCTACGCAAGGAGTTTGACCGAGCCGTGGATGCCCTGATGTTATCGCCGCCTCACTCTTCTGCAATGGAGAATTACCGCGACTATCAGTTGTACCGGCAGATCGGAGTTCAGGCCCTCGAGGCGAAAGACTACGACGCAGTAGCCTATGTTCTTTCAAGGTTCGAAGATCCCGGATATCGAGCCTCGTTCATGGGCGAGGTCGCATCGCGAAAGGTCAGGGAACCGAACAATACAGCCGAGGTCAACCAACTGATCCACGGAGCGTTCAAGCTTCTCGAAACCAATCCGGTCACAAACGATTCGCCATCTCACGCTTTCAGATCGGTCTATCCGGCGTTCTTTCTCGGCAATATCGAAGGCTTTGACGCCGCACGGCGGGCCATCGCGATCATCAATAAACTGCCCGCTCCGACCGCGGAACAAAAGCCCGGCGGCAAGGAATATCAGCGGTATTCCGACACAGTCGGCGTCGGTGTCGCGGGTTCACTGACGGCGGTCTTCGGCTGGATAATGTCGCGCGAGCCCGACGTCGCGGTCTTTCGTGTGCAAGAGATCCGGTCACGCCCGTATAAACTCGCCGCCATGATAGCTATCGAACGCGGCAGACAATACAAATTGCCTACGAAATGAAGTTGACCTCGAATTTGATGAAGACCTTTCTATTATTGATTACCCTTGCCTTTGCAATTACCGTTGTTGGCCAGACGCCGACTCCGGCACCGGTCGAGGATGATGAGCCGATCCGCGTTGAAACGACGCTGATCAACATTCCGTTCGTCGTCAGCGATCGCGACGGCCGTCACGTCGCGGGCGTCAAAAAGGAAGACGTTTTCGTCAAACTCGATGGCGAGGACCAGCCGATCGAGTATTTTGCGGATTCTGAGGCTCCGGTCAGCGTCGCGATCATTCTGGATATGAGCGGCAGCACGCGTCCGCATATCGGACAGATACGCGATGCGGCCAAGAAATTCGTCGACAAATTGAACCCCGCGGACCAGGCGATGGTGCTCACCTTTGACCAGCGGGCAAAGATCGATCTCGTTGTCGGCCTCACCAGCGACCGCAAAAAACTGAAGGACAAGATCGGCGGCGTTTCGCATTACTACCCCGGCTTCGGCCCGAGCGATCCGCGTAAACTGCCTATTTTTCCGGATATGTACGACACGATCTATCGCGTACTCAACTCGGAATTCGCGGGGGTGACCGGACGAAAAGCAGTGATCGTTCTCACCGACGGCTTTATCGTAGGCAGAACCGTAGACGTTCCGACCTTTGACGACGCTTTGATCGAGGGCGATGTCGTCATCTATCCGATGATGTTTTTGACCGCGTACCACGTCGGCCGCGGGAAAACTTCGATATCCGCCGAAGAACTATTCCAGCTTCCGGTGACGATGAAACTAGACGACATCGCCAAAAAGACGGGCGGGCGGCTGATGATCGCCGGCAAGGGTACCGATTTCAAAGCCGCCTTCGAAGCAGTGGCCGACGAACTGCGCAAACAGTATATGGTTGGCTTTTATCCGACAAAACCCGACATCGCCCGCGGTGGAAAAGTTGCCCTCGGCGTTACAACGCCAGGCTTGCGGGTCCGAACGAAGAACGTGATCCGGTTGAAGAAGGGTGGAAGCTCAAAATGACTGCGGACATATCAGCAATAGAATGAGATACGCCGGATCCATCAAGATCGTCCTCAGCATTGTGGCGTTCGCTGTGTTCGCGACCGTGGCCGACTCCGTGCCGAGTGCCGTGGCTCAGCCGGCGAACGAGCGCGAGGCCTTTACGCGGGCTGAGCGGCTGCTGCCGTTGCTGCTCGAGGCCGATTCGATCGAGGACCCCGCGATGCGGGTTTTGATACGGTACGAATGTCTTGAATTCATCTACCAGTACAAGATCCCCGCGGTTCATGAGCGAGCGGATGCTGAGGTGCTCAGGTTCTACGCCGAACTGACGCCCGAGAAGAGGCCAGTTCGTTATCGACTGAACGGCTGGCAAAACAGTTTGCTGAAGCTGTTGCGGAAGACTCGCCCGGAGCTCGCCTCAAAGATAGAGTTAGCCTTCCTGAAAGACGAAGACACCTCTCCAGCTGAGTGGTTTGAAGTAACACAGGCCGGAAACGTAAACGGCGTGGTCGATCGAATTATCGAAAAGATGAGAAGAGGGGTGTACCTAAGTGATCTCCCTTCGATCGAGGCCGCAGTCCGCAGAAAGGACCCCGTTCAGGCCGATCGACTGATCAACGCTGCGTTTGAGGTTAGTGAGATGCCAAACCCTGTCCGCCTGCCAATACTGGAGGTTATGTGGCATCGGCCGCCGGAGTCTTTCGAAAAGTGGTCTCCGCAGCTTCGGAGTCGCTACCTAAGATTGATCATCCACGTAGTAAAGGCTAGTACGGGCCGGAACGACATGGAATCGGTGAGGAGGGCGGCCAAGGAAGCTCTTAACAGAAATTACGAGAACTTCCGCCGATATGCTCCAGAGCTGGTCGCGGATGCCGAGTCGCTAAATAGGCCCGACAGCCTTCGCGCTATGGGGGAGTTCGACCGCGATGCGTCTCGCCGCACGATCGAGTTGAGCGTGGATAAGGTCAAACAGGCGCTGATAGAGGCAGAACGAGCAACGGGCAATTGGGATAAATATCTACTTCATTCCCAGGCTATGGAGTATGCCGCGCTGTCGAAGGAATTTGCCCGTGCAGTTGAGATCTCTGATGTCGCACATACGTCTGTCTCACCCGCTAATGCTGCAGTCGACTGGGATCTGAGGAACCGTGTACTGCCCCACGCTCTAAGTGTGGGCGATCTGGCAGCTGCGAACTCGATAATCTCAAAGATAAACTCGGACGACGCAAAGGCCGGAGCCTTGGCGGATCTCGCCCGCTTTCACGCTCGTGCCAAACGTTCGGACGAGGCACTGAAGCTCGTAAGACAGGCTTACGGGCTGCTCGATAGGGACCCGTACGCACAGGTGCCCACGACCGTCATTTTCGATTTGGTCGATCCTGCTTTTCTTGTTGATTCGAAAGAAGGCTTTGATGCGGCGCGGCGGTCGATCGCCCTTGCAAATCGGCTTCCGAACCCAAAACCGGACGAAAGGATCGGTGGCAGGCTCTATCGGACCTACGCCGATCACACCTTGGTCCCGTTCGGAGCTAGCATCCTGAACACGTTTCGGTGGATGGCGCTGAAGGATATCGCAGCCGCCGAGACGACCGAACCAGTTCTAAAACACAGGCACTGGCGAATCCTCGCAAGGCTCGCGATTGAGAAGAACCGGAGCCATCGATCTGCATCGAAATGATCGCCTGATTTGGAAATCGCGAAAAACCCTCGAATCCGCTTGACACAAACCCCACATATTCATACTATCTAAAGTTTCGGACTTTACGGTCTGGTGTGTCTTTGGGGCCGAGAGGCAGCAGGGACGGGATCTTTGGGAATTGAGTACAGGAATTGTTGCGTAAAAGGCGGCTATCTTTTGTCGCCGGCGTATCGAAAAAGACGCTCGCTTTCAGCGGGTTGAACTTGCCTAAATGCCACGCTACAGCAAAGTCTCAATTCTCTGAGGATATAGACAAAATCAATTCATTCAGCGAGAGCTGCTTGAGCTAACTGCCGGAAAGTGATCCGGAAAGAGTCAGGTAAGACGATAGTTTTGCCGTTTGTTGTTGAGATTATGCCGACAATTAACCAATTAGTTCGCAAGGGGCGTCAGGCCGTTAAGTACAAAACGGCGAGCCCGGCACTGCAGGCAAACCCGCAGAAACGCGGCGTCTGCACACGTGTTTATACTTCGACCCCGAAAAAGCCTAATTCGGCTTTGCGTAAGGTCGCACGTGTCCGTCTGACCAACCAGATCGAGGTCACGACCTACATTCCGGGTATCGGCCACAACCTGCAGGAGCACTCGATCGTGCTCATCCGCGGCGGCCGTGTAAAGGACCTTCCGGGTGTGCGTTATCACGTTATCCGCGGAACGCTGGATGCCTCGGGCGTCGCGAACCGCAATCAGGCACGTTCGAAGTACGGAGCGAAGCGGCCGAAAGGAGCCAAGTAATTTGCGATTTGCGAATGCCGATTTGCGATCGCATTGGGCTCCAAATCGAAATTCGCAAATCGAAAATCGAAAATAACGAGTATGGCAAGACGTAGAACAGCAGGACGAAGAGAGGTTCTTCCCGATCCGATCTATAACAGCATCGCCGTTACCAAATTTATCAACGGCATGATGTGGGAAGGCAAAAAGACCATCGCCGAGACGATCTTTTATAAGGCGATGGACAAACTCGCCGAAAAGACCGGCGAAGAAGCTCTGAAGGTGTTCAAAAAGGCTCTCGAAACCGTTTCGCCGGCTCTCGAGGTCAAATCACGCCGTATCGGCGGTGCGACCTATCAGGTGCCGCTCGAAGTTTCGCGTGACCGCCGCAACACGCTGGCGATCCGCTGGATCGTGTCGAATGCACGCAACCGCAGCGAAAAAACGATGGAAGACCGCCTGGTAGGCGAACTTCTCGATACGCTCAACGGACGCGGCGGCGCGATGAAGAAGAAAGAGGACGTTCACCGCATGGCGGAAGCGAACAAGGCGTTCGCACATTATAGGTTTTAACAGTGGCCAGTGGCCGGTGGTCAGTGGACAGAGATTTTCTGACCACGGACCACTGATCACCGACAACTAATACAATGGCAAAGATCAGTCTCGACAAATATAGAAACATCGGCATCATGGCCCATATCGACGCGGGTAAGACCACGGCGACTGAGCGCATTTTGTTTTATACCGGCGTTTCGCACAAGATCGGCGAAGTTCACGAAGGAACGGCGACGATGGACTG
>JBGTSR010000018.1:0-54662 GCA_041940165.1 Acidobacteriota bacterium | reverse complement strand
CGCCATCGCGAGGCCTGCGCCATTGACCATGCAGCCGATGTTGCCGTCGAGCTTGATGTAGTTGAGGTCGTGTTTCGAGGCCTCGATCTCGAGCGGTTCTTCCTCGTTCAGATCACGCAGCTCGGCATAATCCTTGTGGCGGAACATAGCATTGTCGTCGAAATTGAGCTTGGCGTCGAGGGCGATCAAACGGCTGTCTTTTGTTAGAAGGAAAGGGTTTATCTCGACGAGCGAGGCGTCGGTCTTCTCGTAGGCCTGATAGAGCTTGAGCATGAACGAAGCGGCCTGATTGACGAGTTCGTTCGGAATCCCGAGGCCAAAAGCGAGTTTGCGTGCCTGAAATCCGCGAAGCCCGACGGCCGGATCGATCGTCTCCTTGAGGATCAGCTCGGGCGTCTCTTCGGCCACCGTTTCGATGTCCATTCCCCCCGCTGACGACGCCATAAAGACGTTGCGTCCGGTCACGCGGTCGAGCGTGATTCCGAGGTAAAACTCTTTGTCGATCGGCAAGCCTTCTTCGACCAGAAGCGTTTTTACCTCGCGGCCTTCGGGCCCGGTCTGATGCGTAACCAGCATCATTCCAAGCATTTGCGAGGCGATCTCGCGAGCTTCAGCGGGGGATTTGGCAAGCTTGACGCCGCCGCCTTTTCCGCGTCCGCCGGCATGGATCTGGGCTTTCACGACGACAACGTCGGTGCCGAGTTCGTTCGCTGCCGCTTCAGCTTCTTCGGGCGTCCGGGCAACGACGCTTCGCGGCACCGGAACGCCAAATTCTTTCAGGATCGCTTTACCTTGATATTCGTGGATCTTCATAAAACTGCTAATTTATTGCGGCTCGACTTTCTTAGACTTCGATTCCGAACTCGCCGGCCAGCCGTCGCCTTTCTTGAACAGAACACCATCGAGCGTCATCTCGGTGGCGCTCGGGGCCTTGTCGATCTTGAACGTTGGGCCGAGGCCAGCGAGCGTCACTTTCAACGTTTTCGCTGATTCATCGACTGTGACGCTGCCGTTGGTGACCGAAGTGCCGCCAGATTTATAATCGCCCGAACCGTCGTTCCTGATCGTGAGCGTGGTGCCATCCTCGGCCGACCACGCGCCCACGTATTGCGAAGGCGGCGGGGCGCTCGAGCCGCACGCAAGGCTGAGCATCATCAAGAGGCCAACGGCTATGATCCCAACAGGGAAGTTGCTGTTAAAAAAGGGTTTACGTGCTTTCATGGCGATGATCTCCGGTCGTTACGGAACATTAACAATGAGCTTCAGGAGCTTCCATTCGCCGCCGCGGTAGACATATTCAAAATCATATCGGACCTTGAAGGGCTTGGTGGGGAATTCGCCTTTCGCCATCAGGATCTTTAGGTTCTGCTCAGTGCGAAGTCCCGGCGGCGTCGTAAATTTGGCCGACGTCGTCTCGACACGATTGAAGATCGGCATCACGACGCGCTTCTTGTCGGTATACGATTTGAACGCCGTCTTCATCTGGTCGACCGTGTAGCTCGACTGAAAATCCTGCGAAGCTTTGGCATGCAGGTCGGAAAAGTCGCCCGAATCGACCGCCTCGGCAAAGTCGGAAAGGGTCTCTTTTACAAGGCCTTCGACAACGGACTCAGATGGTACTCCGCTCGTCGAAGCATCAGTATCGGTCCGATCGTCGTTAGACGGCCGCGTGTCATTGCTCGAAGACGTAGTATTGCCTAAGTTGAAGTCTTTGTTGCAGTTACAGCCGAGAGCTATCGAAAGCACGACGGCGAGAGCGACAGCTCCGGTGATCAGATTGTTGCTGCCAAAAAACAGTGATTTTAGAATCGACCTCATTCCTTTCCTCCTTAAATTTAGCCGAGAACGCATGCGAAGCCGCGCCTAAGGCGACAAGGCAAGCGTTCGGGGAACCAGGCCGATAACCGATCCAGGCGAACTACTGCGAGTTTTCGACCAGCTTGATCAGAGAACGTATCGCGACACCCGTCGGGCCCTTAGCCTGATGCGGGCGAACGCTGTCAGCCCACGCCGTGCCGGCAATATCCAGATGCGCCCACTTTGCCTTGTCTACGAATTCCTGAATAAACACAGCTCCCATTATCGTGCCGGCCTTGCCGCGCGGGCCAATGTTCTTTATGTCTGCGATGTCAGAGCGAATATCCTTGCTGTATTCAGGGCCGAGCGGTAGCTGCCAGAAGCCCTCGCCGACATCCTTGCCGCAATCGATGATCTCGTCGACGAGGTCCTGATCGTTGCCCATAATGCCGGTATTGTGGCCGCCGAGCGCGATGATCACCGCTCCCGTAAGCGTTGCCATATCAACAATACGCGTCGCACCGAGCTTTTCGGCGTAAGCGACCGCATCTGCAAGAATGAGGCGGCCTTCGGCGTCGGTATTAAGGATCTCGACCGTCTTTCCGTTCATCGCGGTCACGACGTCAGAAGGGCGCGAAGCATTGCCATCCGGCATATTCTCAACGGCCGCAACAACGCCAATAACAGGAACGGTCGGCTTCAAAAGCGCAAGTGCACGCATGGTTCCAAGCACGGTGCCACCACCGCTCATGTCGTACTTCATTGCGTCCATTCCCTCAGCTGGTTTGATACTGATCCCCCCAGTGTCAAAAGTAATCCCCTTCCCTACGAGAGCCAGAAGGTCTTTGCCGCCGGTCGAACGCGTCGGAGTGTATTTCAGGATGATAAGCTTTGCTTCCTGCACGGAGCCGCCGGAAACGCTGAGGAGCGAGCCCATTCCGAGCTTCTCCATCTTGGCTTCATCGAGGACCTCGCATTTCAGGCCGACCTCTTTCGCCATTGCCTGAGCACGCTTGGCCATCTCGGTCGGTGTCAGGATATTCGGCGGTTCGTTGGCGAGATCACGAGTGAAATTCATCGACTCGCCGATGGCCTGGCCGCGGGCGATACCGGCCTTCAGATCGGCGGGTTTTGCTCCGTCGACGCAAACGACGAGCGAACCGACCGATTTCTCGTTCTTGTCCTTCGTCTTGTACTTGTCGAGCTCGAACTGGCTCGTGACGAAGCCCTGAACGGCCTGCTGAGCGACCTCGACGGCATCGGCATCACTTCGAGGCAGGACGGCGAAACTCGTGATGCTGCGTTTTCGCAGGAAGCGCGTGGCCGTGCCGGTAAGCTTTGCAACCGCATGCGATCTGTAATCAGCCTTGGGGCCGACACCGACGAGCAGGAGTCGCGAGGCTTTCACATTGCCTTTCGCCGCAAAGCGGATCAGAGCCGTCTCGCCGGCCTCGCCTTTGAACTCTTCAGCTTTGATCAGCGCCGCTAGCAAGCCGCCGGTCAATTTGTCGAGTTCCTTTAGGCTGTCGGCCGTCGGTTTCTCGCCCTTAAAAACAGCAACGGCCAGAGCGTCAGCGTTCGCCTCTGTAAAGTTGCCGGTAATGCCCGTGAATTTCATCAATACCTCGGTAAAATGGGAATCCTGATTAAAAAAACTATTACTATATCTATAACTTATCTGGAATGGCGTTTCAACTCTTGCCGGGTCTCTTTCTCGATGGTTCGTTTCATCTCTGTCTCGCGTTTATCGTACAGCTTCTTACCTTTGGCCAGAGCGATCTCAAATTTGATCCGGCCGTTATTCCAATAGATCCGCGTAACGACCAGAGTCATGCCCTTTTGAACGGTCTCTTTTTCGATCTTTGCGATCTCGCGTCGGTTCAGTAAGAGTTTTCGCGGGCGCAGTACGTCGTGATTATTGATGTTGCCGTGCGAGTAGTGAGAAACGTGGGCGCCGAGCAGCCAAACCTCGCCATCGATCACCGAAACGTAAGATTCCTTTAGCTGGATGCGGCCGAGCATGATGGACTTGACCTCGGTGCCGAGCAGAACCGCACCCGCCTCGAATTTGTCCAGGATGTGATATTCGTGGAAAGCCTGGCGGTTGACCAGAATCTCTTTTTCAGTCGACATTTGGTGGGTTCATCGGACAATCCGATAGCTGAGGGAATAGAAGTCGGAAAAGTTGTTTGGCCCACTGCCATCCTGAGTTCTGGCCCCGACATGGAAGCTTTCCCACGAGATCATCCGGACGACGACGAGATTCTTTTCCGGATAGATCGCCATATTATTTCCCAGAAATCCATCGGATGAGTAGCCGACCGGATTCCCAAACTCTGTTCGGGCTACACGCAGGCCCGACTTCGTCAGCAGCGGCACGTAGTGCTGAGTCCAGTTTCCGACCTTGTTCAACACCCGTCCGTTTAAGAGGGCCACGAATTCATCGCGGCGATGACGCCCTTTTATCGACGCGATCTTGTCAAGCATTGGTTCGTCAAAACCAACGTTTCGAAGCTTATTGATGTGTGCATCGTCGATCACGGAAAACTGCTCATCATGCCGTATCCACCACAGTAGCCCGCACGATTCGTCGAGCTTGGTAGTCGTCACGGATTCGTCGAACCACTTTTCGTCGATAATGCGCCGGCCATTCCACGTTCCACGATTGGCCGCGAGTTGGCCAAGCTTCGCAAGGTCTGCGGGGAACACCTGAAAGCCCGCAAAACCCTGGGGATTTCCTGCATTATCGAGAGCCCAACGGAAGTTCTTGATGCCGAGAGGCTTGAAAACTCGGGCTGCGAGAAACTTATCCAGCCTCTCGCCCGAAGCTTTATGAACAATGCCGGGCAGTAAGTTAACCGCCTTATTGTTGTAGAGAAACCTGGTTCCGGGTGGATCCGTTACGGTTGCGTCGAGAGCCAGTTTGACCATATCACGCGCAGCGTAGATGTCGTCGTTGTTGGTCACCGCGATTCCTGATGTGTGATTCAGCAGATGACGGATCGTTATCCGGCTCTTTTCCGGGTCCTGCTTCCACTCCGCATAGAAATCGGAAACAGGCTGGTCAATGCTCGAAATTTTGCCGTCGGTCAAAAGCTTCCCGATCGCAAGGCTAACGATGGATTTGGTTGACGACATTGCTTCGATTTGCTTCGGCTTCTTGCCGAAGTAATTTTCGCTGTGAAGTTTGCCGTTGAAATAGACGATAAGCGCGTCAGATCGAGTCTCCTGGGCACGCTCAACTAGTCGGTTGTACGCAGCTTGATCGATCGAGGCATGCCCAAAACCAGAAAGCGACGAAACAAGAAGGAAAACAAGGAACGCTAACCTCATAGTCCGATTATAACCCGAATCGACGGTGGCGACACTTCCGAACGGCGGTTGACTAAACGGCGTCCAGTTCGTAAATTATTAAGGACTGCTGGGAGATCGTCTAATGGTAGGACTGCAGTCTCTGGATCTGCCTATCGGGGTTCGAATCCCTGTCTCCCAGCCAATTTTTTAAGGTGGTCGGTGTCCGGTGGTCGGTTGTCAGTAGAGGTTTTCTCTGACCATTGACCCCTGAACACCGGCCACTTTTGCTGTTATGGAAGGCTGGCACGAGACTGAAATACGAGTTCGATACGCTGAAACCGACGCGATGGGGATCGTGCATCATGCCAACTTCCTCGTCTGGTTCGAGACCGGCCGTAGCGAGCTTTGCCGGGCAAAAGGCTTCTCCTACAAAGACATGGAGGAGCAGGAAAACGCTCTGATGGTCGTCGCTGAGGCGTATTGTCGATACAAAGCTCCGGCATATTACGAAGACGTTCTGACCATCAAGACCAAGGTGCTCGAAGTGCGTTCCCGCAGCCTGCGATTCTTCTACGAGGTCTTTCGCGCGAGCGACGGCGTCCTTATCGCGGTCGGTGAGACGCAACACGTCGTAACGGACCGAGATAAGAGAGTACGCCGCGTGCCCGAGTTGTACCGTCGTATGCTTGCCGAGGATCCTCTCGCGTTTCCCGCCGACCAGGCTCCGAGCTAAGTCTTGCATCTGCACAAGATGCGGGCACGATAAACGGGCCGCTTGACGCGAATTCCCAATTCAAGCCTGCTTCGCTAAACTAGAAACATGCCGGGAAGCGAGACGTCCGAGGTCATTTTCATCGCGGTGATGATGGTCCTGATATTGATCGGGAGCTTTGTCGCCGTCGCGTTATTTATCAGGACTTATCGCAAAGAGATGCGCGAACGCGAGCTGCACAAAAATGCAAAACAGGCCGAGCGTGAGGCAGATAAATGATCGCCGAAACAAATACGCTCACAGCAGGTTCCGTTGCATTCGTAGTTGTTGACGTGCAGGAAGCTTTTCGGACGGTAATTCCGGAATTTGACAAGCTCGTATCGCGGCTCGTCACGGCGGTGAAAGCCTTCGACCTTCTGGATGTCGCGATCCTTGTCACCGAGCAGTATCCAAAAGGGCTCGGCAATACGGTAGCCGAGATCGCATCGATCGTGGGCGGAAATAACGGAACGATCGAGAAGACTAGCTTCAGTTCGTGCGGTGCTCCGGGATTTTTTGATCGGCTGGACGAGCTTGGGGCCAAACAGGTGATCGTCGGCGGACTCGAAACGCATATCTGTGTGAATCAAACGGTGCACGACCTATTAGAACGGGGCTTTCAGGTACACGTTCTGGGCGATTGCGTTACGTCGCGACACGAATACGACCGGCTCGCCGGGATGCGAAAGATGACCCGCTCGGGCGCGGTCGAAAGTTCTCTGGAAATGGCGATCTTCGAGGTTATGCGGGATGCTAAACATCCTCGTTTCAAAGAGATACAGGCGTTGATCAAATAAGGATGGAACTGCTCAAATCGTTAAATCCGAATCAGGAAGAAGCCGTTAAGACCACCGACGGGCCGCTTCTGATCCTCGCCGGAGCGGGTTCCGGGAAGACGCGCGTCATCACGGTCCGTATTGCCCATTTGATCGCCGAAAAGGGCGTCGAGCCTCGGAATATTCTCGCGGTCACGTTCACGAACAAGGCGGCGGCCGAGATGCGTTCGCGTGTCGAAGAGCTCCTCAAAGGGCACAAACTGCAGTCTGCGCCGTTGATCTCGACGTTTCACAGTCTGTGCGTCCGGATACTTAGGCAGGACATCGAGAAACTCGAAGAGGGATACACGCGAGGTTTCACGATCTACGACACTGACGATACGCAAAAAGTGGTCAAGGCGTGCATCAAGGAACTCGGTTTCGACGAAAAGCAGCTGTCCCCGAGAAACGTTCGAAATGCGATCAGTTCTGCCAAGAATCGCGGCGAAGATGTCGATATGTTCGCGTCTAAGGTCGAGTTTGGCGATGAGAAACGCTCGTCGATCGCCAAGGTATTCAGGATGTACGACGAGCGTCTTCGGACGGCGAATGCTCTCGATTTTGATGATCTGCTGATCAAGACGGTCAAGCTGCTCCGCAAGTCGCTCGAGACACGTGAAAAGTACAACGACCGGTTCAAGTACATACTCGTCGACGAGTATCAGGACACGAACGCCCTCCAATTTGCCCTGATCAGCTTCCTGACCGAAAAGCAGCAGAATATCTGCGTCGTCGGCGACGATGCACAGAGTATTTACGGTTTTCGTCAGGCGGACATCAGGAACATCCTCGATTTTGAGCAGCATTTTTCAAAGGCGAAAGTCATCCTGCTCGAACAGAACTATCGCTCCACACAGACGATCCTTGACACTGCTCACTCGATAATCGAGAACAACCGAAATCAAAAGAAAAAGAAGCTCTGGACGGCGAATTCGGACGGCGACAGGATCTTTTACTATCAGGCTTACGACGCCGATGGCGAGGCCAGATTTGTTGCGTCGCGGATCGCTGATCACAAGCGAAGGGCGCCGGACGAGCGACTTGCCGTGCTTTATCGAACGAACGCGCAGTCGCGCCTTTTTGAAGAATCGCTTCGTCGGATGCGGATCGATTACAACATCGTCGGCGGATTTTCATTCTACGAGCGGGCCGAGGTCCGCGACGTTATAGCCTACCTGAAACTGGCGATGAACCCGTTCGACGATGTCGCTCTGATGCGTGTGATCAACACGCCGGCACGCGGGCTTGGCAAGACCAGTCTAGACGAACTGCAGCGGGTTGCACGCACGTCGGGTTCTTCGCTTTGGATGGCGATCGGCAGCGTTGTCGATCCCGTGATGGAGCAGCCTAATTCGCTTACGCCGCGTGCAAAAGAGGCAATGAGGGCTTTTCGTAAGGTGATCGAGAACCTGATCGCAAAAAGCCACGAGCCATCCGATCCGGCGAAAGCAGTCTCTGACCTCGTCATTGCGGCGATCGAGGACACGGGTTATGCAAATTCGCTGCGTGTCGAAGGCACCGACGAATCGGCCGCGAGGCTCGAAAACCTCGAGGAACTGGTGAACGCGGCCGTCGACTACGATAAGCAGGAAGAGAACGGCCTGCGCGACTTCGTAGATCACGCCGCGCTGAGTTCGGATACCGACAAGTACGATGGAAATGCTCCAGTCACGCTGATGACGATACATATGGCGAAAGGGCTCGAATTTCCGGTCGTGTTTCTCGTCGGGCTCGAAGACGGCGTCTTTCCGCATTCGCGTTCGCTCAACGACCCAAAGGAGTTAGAGGAAGAGCGACGGCTTGCATATGTTGCCATAACCCGAGCTGAAAGAACGCTTTACGTCAGTCATTCGATGCGTCGCCGCGTGTACGGCGAGGATTTGGCGTCCGAACCGTCACAATTCTTGAATGAGATGCCGCTGGAATTGATCGAAGACCTCTCGACGACGCCGTCGTGGCTCTCGTATGCCCGCAGCCCGGGCGTCGAAACCGCGAAAGCCGCCGTCAGTGCTCTCCGCGGGGAACGATATCAGCCGCCGCCAAAACCGAGGAACCTTTACAGCGGGAAAACGTACGACAGTAGCGAGGCTGTCGCAGAATTCTTCAAACGGCGTGACATAACGCCGCCGCCCGCAAAGAACGAAGCTCCAAAAGCAGCTACTGGCTTTGACAAGCTAAAGGCTGCGGGGTCTTCTGACCGGAAGACAGCATCAAATATGCTCGTTCCCGGTTCGCACGTGCGGCATGAAAAGTACGGCCGCGGCCTGGTGCTTCGGCGAGAAGGAACGGGTGATAACGTAAAGCTAACGATCAGTTTTGCCGGATTTGGCCAGAAGAAGCTGATCGAGAAATTCGCAAATCTAGAAAAGGAATAAAACGACCCCGATGAAAAATCTTTTCTCCATCGCAGCGATCATTTTTATCATATCCGCAGGTCTGGGATGCAGTTTCCTCGGCAACTCGAGCGAGCCGGCCAATGGCTCTAAAGCGGCAAACGCGAACTCGGCCGTTAAGAAGATCGGCGTTCCCGAGTGCGATGCTCTTATGGACGAACTCGCAACATTTGCGAACAACCCGGATGACAATTTTGCCGTACGGGCTGGTAAGGGAATAATTGCGGATCAGATAAAGCAGTCGATCAACTCCGCCATCGAGGAGAACGGTGCAAACAAGCCGCAACTCGCTGAGGCATGCCGTTCGATAAAGGCCGAGTTCGAGAAGGCCAGAACTACGCCGAGCGGCGGATCGGCGAATTAGCTACTGGTCCGGCTGCTCTTCGGCTAGTTTTGCGGCCCACTCGGTGTTGCCGTGACGGGCCTTAAGGATCTGCGTCAATTGAGCTCGGAGTTCCTCGTTATTGCCGCAGCCGTATTTCGTCCAGCCGTTCGCGACGATCATCTTGTACAACACCTCGGGCAGGCGTTTGTCCGTCGGCGAGCGTCTGGCCCACGCGAGTACCTTTTGCCCCAGGAACTTCGGTGCATCTCCCGCAGCCTTTAGCCGTTTCCGCTCGGCCTGAGCGATCCGTGTCTGGGCGGGTTGTATCGCCTTAGGCCGCGGCGGCAACGATCTCGCAACCTCGCCGCCCGATTCCTCGCTGTATTCGCTATCGTACGGCTCGCACCACCAGTCGTCGACGTCCCACTCCTCAACATTGTTATCTGTCCGCCCGATGCCATCCTCGAGGTATGGCGTAAGGATCGGATTTCTTAATACAAAGAACAGCATAGTGTTCTCGCGGGCAAGAGGCGTGCGAGCGGCAGTGACGGATTCTAGATCACTTGCCATCTCGGGATGATGGCGGATGAGTTCGGGCGTGAACTTGGTCAGGTTGACGGTGTCGCTAAGCAGAAACATCCTCGTCCAAATAGCGATCGCGAGCCGCGGACGATAGTATTCCGGCAACGCAGGCGACCGGTAGGCCTCGATCAGCGAAGCGGTCGGGAAGTGCTGATTCAGGACCTCGATCGCGGCCGCATCGAGCATTTCCCGCTGCTGCCAAAGACGCTTTTCTTTGTATTCCTCATCGATCTCACGGTCGTACGCCTCGCGGCCTTCTTTGTGATACTCCTCGTTATAGTACGACTTCTGCGTGGCGATGATCTGCTCGATCGTTCCGACCTCGCCGCTGAAATCAAAAGCGAACGGCTTTTTGAGAGAGTACCTAAGAAAGTCGTCCATCGATTCGGCAAGCGGTAACCGCAGATCGATAAATGAGTTACGAGCTGACGTCGGCAGCGTATCGCCGAGAGCGAGCATCGAGTCGATGAGCTTTCGAGCCTCGGTGCTCTTGCCCTGGGCCAGCAACAAACGAGCGACGTGATAGGCGACGGTCGGATAACCGGCCGACGAGCGGTCGACGGTATCTGCCGCCTCAAGAAGGCGATCTACCTCGGTCGACGAGATCGATGCCTGCGACAGCGCCGTCAGCAGCCAGAGGTCAGAACCACGCGACTTCCACTGTTTCAGCGAATAAAGATACGCCTCGGCTCCCGACATCTGAAACGTGTAAAGCCAATCAGTGATCTCTTCCTGACGCACGAACGCCGGCACCAACGAAGGGGAGAGACGCTCATCGCCCCAATAACTGCCCTCGTACGCAGGGCGTTGATTGCTCGAGAATCTGTTCTGATAGGCTCGATGACGGCCGTCGCGAACCTGTGTCTTGATCTCGTCGGTCAACGGCTTGCCGATCACGCGTTCAGCCTCGGCCAGGGCTTCTTCATCAGTCGCATCAGCCGCGACGTGGATCTGATAGCTCTTTGAGTCAGCGACAGAATAGACGTAGATCTCGAGATCGTCCGGGTTCTTTTTTGGCGATGCAGCCGATATATTTGAATTCGCGGTCGCGTTGGATGGGAGCTCGCTTGTCTCGGTACTGGACGCCGGCGTATTTGCCGGAGCTTTTGCGGCTTCCTTCCTTTTTTCTTCGGCGTTGAGGACCTCGGACTCGAATTTATCGAGCAGCCAGGTGTAGTCGATCACGTCCTGGCGGAAGTTCTCGCCGCTGTACATCGTGATATTCCGGGCGAGTTCGGAAACGCGTTCACGCGGCCGCAAGCGGTATTTGACAAGGCCGGTGAGGCGTTCGGCGGACGCTGAGAACTTTCCGCTCGATGAGACGAACCGCGCGAGATGGTCCTCGGCCTCCTGATAGAAGGGAGCTGCCGCCTCGGCAGTCGGCGAGAGGCTTGCCCGACGGATCAGAGTTCGGGCGACCAGGTAATCGGCCGTCTCACGCCACGGCGATTCGGTGTCCTGGGCGATCGACTCGAAACGCCTCTTGGCCGAGACGTAATTCAGAGAATAGAAATCAGCGGCCGCAAGCTGATAATCGCGGTCCTTCTGCAGCCAAACGGGAGCACCGACGGGAGCCGGGGCAGGCATCTGCTTTCCCGTGGCACAATTCGCGAAAACCGCATCCTGAGCGTTTACCCAGTCGATAACGCTTGTATTGTCGGCTCCGTGCGAAGAAACACGATCTGCAAGCGTCTCGGTTGCGGTCTCGAACGAACTCCTTGTGCAATTCGGGAAGAACTCATAGCCGCCGTAACTGCGTTCCACATAGATAGCGGGCGGTTTTTCTTCCTTCGAAAGAACTTCTTTCCGCTTTGCGACCCACGCCTTGACCGCGTTGTCGACAAGATCTTCGTTCTCGGGAAAGTCGGCGCGGTTAAGCTCGGCATTCCACACTTCAACGAGAGCCTTTTGTTCGAATGCCGTCAGTCCGCGTCCGGCAATGTGGCGATACGCGGCGATCAGCACCGAGCGGCGAAGCTTCGGCTTGAGAACTCCGAGCCGTCCGGCGGCAAACTCGGTAAACGGGACTTCCGGCGCTGACGTCGTATCAAAAAGTGGCGTTAGATAGCCCGGCCCGCAAGGAATAGCGCTCGACAGACAAGCAGTGATTACGACCGACGATAGTACGAAGTGTTTTATCAAGCGCATATTCGTAGAACGTGCCAAATATACCGCATCTGCATTTCGGAGGAAAGAATTTTGAAAAGACAAGGCCGGAACGGAATGAACCGTTCCGGCCAGATCCTCAGACAGAAACCCTTCGCTACACGCTCATGATCTCTTGCTCTTTGTTCTTTGCAAGCTCGTCGATCCTGCTGATGTGGCTGTTAGTGAGCTTCTGGACATCGTCGAGGCCGCCGCGTTCTTCGTCCTCGGATATTTCCTTGTCTTTCAGCATCTTCTTGAGCTGATCGTTCGAGTGATGACGGACGTTTCGTATGGCAATGCGATGCTCCTCGGCGACTTCGTGGGCCTGTTTGGCAAATTCACGGCGCCGCTCTTCGGTAAGTGCCGGAACCGAGAGCCTGATGATCTTGCCATCATTCGACGGGCTCATACCAAGATTGGCGGCCATGATCGCTTTCTCGATCGGGCCGAGCTGAGTCTGGTCCCAAGGCTGGACCGTGATGAGCTGCGGCTCGGGCACCGCAAGCGAGGCCATCTGAGCAAGCGGCGTAGGTGTGCCATAGTAGTCGACGACCACGCCGTCGAGAATTCCCACGTTGGCCCTGCCGGTGCGAATATTAGCGAGCTTACGCTTCAGATCCTCGATCACGGCATCCATCTTTGGGCCCGTTTCCTTTATCACATCTTGTACGCTCATAAATTTAATCTCTCACCAATGTGCCGATCGAAAGGTCGCCGCAGACCGCCTTGATAATATTCTCAGGGTCGCGCATGTTGAAGACCAGGATCGGCAGGTTATTGTCTTTGCAAAGCGAAATAGCCGACGAATCCATCACTTTTAGATTCTTTTCGAGAACTTCCTGGAAAGTGATCTTGTCGAATCGCGTCGCATCGGGAACTTTGACCGGATCGGCACTGTAAATGCCATCGACCTTTGTACCTTTTAGCAGAACGTCGGCCTTGATCTCAAGAGCACGAAGCGCCGCGGCTGAATCTGTCGTGAAATACGGATTTCCCGTGCCGGCGGCAAAAATAACGACGCGTTTCTTTTCCAGATGCCTGACCGCCCGGCGCCGTATGAACGGCTCGGCAAGCTGAGGAATATCGATCGCTGAAAGCACTCGCGTGATGACGTTGGTGCGCTCTAAAGCGTCCTGCAGCACGACGGCGTTCATGAGCGTTGCGAGCATACCGATGTAGTCAGCCGCCGCACGGTCCATGTTACCGGCCGATTCGGAAACACCGCGGAAGATGTTCCCGCCGCCAACGACGATCGCAACCTCGACTCCCAGATCGTAGATCGTTTTTATCTCTTCTGCGACCGATTCGGCGACTTTGGTATCAATACCGTAATTCTGCGAGCCCATCAGGGCCTCGCCGGAGAGTTTAAGGAGAATGCGCTTGTAGGCGGGACCCATTCGGATACTCGTAAGCGGGCGTGCACCCGGGCAGCCCGCTTGTCTTGAACCAAACCCAGCTAATTAGCCGACCATCGAGGCGACCTCAGCCGCGAAATCGTCCTGTTTCTTCTCGATACCTTCGCCCATCTTAAATCGCGAGAAACGACGGATCGAGATGTTTTCTTTGATCGAAGCGATCTTTTCGGTGACGAGTTCACCGACCGTTTTCGCCGGATCTTTAACGAACGGCTGATCGACGAGAACGTTGTCCTCGTAAAACTTGTTCAGACGGCCCTCGATGATCTTAGCGAGAACGTCTTCAGGCTTACTGGCGTTCTTCGGGTCGTTCTTGAGCTGTTCCATCAGGATCTCGCGCTCTTTTGCGAGGTCTGCTTCGGGAACATCCGAGCGATTGGTGTAGCGCGGATCAGTCGCAGCGATATGCATCGCAACGTCTTTGACCAGTGCCTGGAATTCATCGCCGCGTGCAACGAAATCGCTTTCGCAATTGATCTCGACGAGCACACCGACTTTGCCGCCCATGTGAATGTACGAACCGACCGCACCCTCGGCGGTGACGCGTCCGGCCTTTTTGTCAGCCGTTGCGATACCCTTTTTGCGGAGAAGTTCCATCGCCGCCGTCTCGTCGCCGTTAGCTTCGACGAGGGCGTTCTTACAATCGATCATTCCGGCTCCCGACTTTTCGCGGAGCGATTTTACTGCTGCTGCCGTTATTTCTGCCATTATTTTACTCCTAGCAAGTCGTCGAACTTCGGCGACGACCGGATAATTGCTTATTTTCGACGCAACCGCGCCGTTATCTGATAAAAAGGCGTAGCCCGAACCACTAAAGCACGGAAAAGCTACGCCTGAAGAAAAAACTTTAATTAGACAGCCGTTGCTTCGCTGCTCTCTTCCGTTATCTCCGGTGTCTCGGGTGATTCCGCTGTTTCCGCGACAACAGTTTCGTCGGCGTCCTCTTCTTCGTCCGGAACCTCAGGCGATTCGATCTCGGCGACATCGTCAGCAGACAGGAACTGCTTCGGGATCGAGATCGTCGACTCGACGACCGCTGCATCGGCACCGGCTTCATCGGAATCGGTCGCACCCTCCGCAACGCGGCCTTCGGTACCGACCTGACGGCCTTCGATGATGGCGTCTGCGACACGCGAAGCGAAGAGCCTGATCGCGCGAAGTGCGTCGTCATTGCCCGGGATCACGTGATCGATGCCCTCTGGCGAGCAATTAGTATCAACGACGGCGACGATCGGGATGTTGAGGCGATTTGCCTCAGCGACGGCGATGTCTTCCTTGCGAACGTCGATCACGAAGAGCATGTCCGGATGGCCGTTCATGTTCTTAATGCCCGCGAGATTCTTCATCAACTTTTCGTGTTCGCGGTCGAGCTGCAGACGCTCCTTCTTGGTCAGCATCTCGTACCGGCCATCTTCGCGCATCGCTTCGATATCTTTGAGACGTCCGATCGATTTCTTAACCGTTTCGTAATTCGTCAGCAGGCCGCCGAGCCATCGGTTGTTGATGTAGAACTGTCCGCACCGTTCGGCCTCCTCTTTGATCGCCTCCTGAGCCTGACGCTTGGTGCCGACAAAAAGGACCTTCTGATTGGGACGCTCGGTGAGCGATTCGGTGACGTAATTGAGTGCGTCGCGGAAGAGCTTCTGCGTTTTCTGCAGATCGATGATGTAAATGCCGTTGCGTTCGCCGAAGATATATTCCTTCATCTTCGGATTCCAACGCCTAACCTGATGACCGAAATGAACTCCTGCTTCGAGGAGTTCTTTCATTGTAACTGTAGCCAAAACTCTATCTCCTTGGTTTATGTACTCAACGAAACGGTCAATGAACCAAAGGGTTTCGTTGATGGTTTTTGGTCTTAGGACTTGTCTTAGGCCTTTGCGAAGACCGAAAACCGGAGCCCAAGGCCGTAAATCTTATCTCTTCGAGAACTGGAATCTCGCGCGAGCACCCTTCTGACCGTACTTCTTTCGTTCCTTCTGGCGTGGGTCGCGCGTTACGAGTCCGGCCTTCTTGAGCGTCGAGCGAAGATCGGAATTGAATTCCATCAGGGCACGCGTAATACCGTGACGAACGGCGCCAGCCTGGCCCGCCGTTCCACCGCCCAGAACGTTGACGAGAATGTCGAACTTCTCGACCGTCTCGGTCAGGCGAAGAGGCTGGCGAATGATCATCCGCAGGGCTTCGTTCGGGAAATACGAATCGAAGTCACGCTTGTTGACCGTGATCTTGCCCGTACCGGGACGCAGGTAAACGCGTGCGGTCGAGGTCTTTCTGCGGCCGGTGCCGTAATATTGAATGTCTGCCATAACTTTCAGTGAAAAGTGATTAGTGAACAGTGAAAAGTGCCAGAACTAACTGTTCACCATTCACTGTTCGTTATTCACTAGATTTCGATCGCCTCCGGCTTCTGCGCAGTGTGTCTGTGCTCGCCGTCCGCGTAAACCTTCAATTTCTTTGCCATCGCCTTGCCGAGCTTCGTTTTTGGAAGCATTCCTTTTACTGCAAGCTCGATCACTTTTTCCGGCTTCTTCTCGAACATCTCCTTGACCGAGATCTCTTTGAGACCGCCCGGATAAAGGGTGTGGTGGCGATACAGTTTCTGATCGTTCTTCGAACCGGTGAAGCGGGCGTGGCGCGCATTGATGACGACACAGTGATCGCCCATATCCATGAACGGCGTCCACGCGGGGTTGTTCTTGCCCGAAAGTATCCTCGCAACCTCAGTCGCGAGTCGGCCGACGGTCATGCCCTTGGCGTCAACGACATACCATTTACGATCCTCGGCTAATCCCTTTCCGCTAGGAAAATAAGTACTCATAATCACACACCTGCAAAAAGCTCCGCAAAAACGCGAACGCATAGGATATCGAAGAACGCAGATCAGCGTCAAGTGTTCGCGAAAAGAATTTGACCGTCCAGGCAGGGCTCAAACGCGCCGTGTTTAAAGCATGCAATCATTTAAAGCGTTTGCTTGTTTAAAGCGGCTCGGCGTGCGGTCGTTTAAAGCAGTTGTGAAATGCGCTCTCGGCTGCGCAAAGATTGAGGTTCGCGCGTTTAAGGCGCCATATTGGGTTCGTGTTTAAAGCGGTTAAGTCGGGCAGTTTAAAGCAGTGAGTTTAAAGCGAATTTAAAGCGGCCGTTTATGCTTTGGCATCAGCAGATCCCACTCTCAATTCAGCGGTCCTTACGAGGCCAACTATGGTCTTCGCGTCGGTGATACCGCTCGTGCGGGCCATTTCCAGAGCTTCTTCCAGCGGCAGCCTCTTCACTTCGACGTGTTCGTCATGATCGAGATTCTGCTGAGTTTCAGTAAGCTCCGTAGCCAGGTAAACGTGCATCACCTCGTCGAGAAATCCCGGCGAGACATAGAACTCAGCTATCTTTTCGAGTTTGCCCGCTCTAAAACCGATCTCTTCTTCCAGTTCCCGCAGGGCACCCTGCTCAGGCGTTTCGCCGGGATCCAACCGGCCGGCCGGTAACTCAAGTAGCGGACGCTTTGCCGCGTAGCGATACTGCTCGACGAGCGCCACAGTTCCGTCATCGAATAAAGGAACGATCACGGCACTGCCAGCGTGGGCGACTATCTCGCGTTCGAACGTATGACTGCCGTCGTCGATCGTGTCGACCCGAACACTAAAAATACGGCCGTCGTAGACCGGCCGTGAAGAGATCACTTTTGGTTCCATAGATTAGGTTTAGTCCCGACGAACTGCTATGTAGTCTAGCAGTTCCGAAAGGCAGTGGCGTGCGGGGCGATCCTCGAAATTTTCGACGAGCAACGTCCTAGCCTCGCTGATCGCGGCTTCGAGATCGGCAGGAGAAGGCGGAACATGGACGCTCGAGACGGCGGCGTCTTCGTCGACATCTATCAGGTCGTCGCTGATCTGGTAAGCGTTTCCGACACACTCGGCGAATCGCGTGAGAACGCTAAGCGAATCATCATCGGCCCCTGCGTGTATCGCACCGAGTCGCAACGCAAGACGAACGAGTGCGGAAGTCTTCAGATTTGAAGTGTCACCAAGACGGTTGACCGCACACCGACGGCATTCAGCCGCATTTACTGCAAGGTCTGCCGACTGTCCGCCGACCATGCCAGCTGGCCCGACGCAGTCAACGATCTCAAGCACCGCGCCAAGCGAAGCAGCACGATTGCCGTTGGCATCCAGGGTGACAAGCCGATAGCTCGAATTGAGCAATCCGATCGCGACCAAAGTAGCGAGATCTTCACCGAATTCGACATGGAGCGGTGGTTTGCCGCGTCGCTCGACCGCGTCATCCATCGCCGGCATGTCGTCGAAGATAAGCGAACTCGTGTGTACAAACTCGACACCGACTGCGGCATGAACCACCTTTCTACCAGAAACGCCGAACAATTCGGCCCCGAGCATAGTCAACACCGGCCGCAGGCGTTTTCCGCCCGAGAAGACCGCGTAATGAATAGCCTCGTTAAAACGCGTATCGATCTGAGATGGAGCAAGCGGAAGATTGCTTTTGAGAGCATCCTCGATCACTCCGCGGTTGGCCGCGGCATATTGCCAAAACCCAACAGTGATATCATCGCTATGGTCCACGTATGGACGGCCATGCACGGCCGATTTTATTATCTCAAGCACCGGAGTAAGTTCGCTTCAAGAGCGAATCTGGTTTCGTTATTCGTTCGAACTCGATTCTAACAGAGAGCGCTCTTTAGATAAATGTTTTTCGACCGAGACGCCGGTTGCCTCGAACGTGGGATCGAGGAGTGCCGACGGATCACCAAGCATTACGGGACGAGTTATTACTTCGCAACGCAGTTTTTTCCGCGCGAGGTCAGGCGAGGAATCTACGCCGTGTACGCGTTTGCGCGTATTCCCGATGAGATAGTTGATGATCCGGACAAAGGTACCAAGGAAGAAACGCTCAGCAAACTCGACGATTATCGGCAGCGATGGCGTCAAGCTATGGCGGACGGTGGCAGTGACGACGCCGTGATGAACGCGATAGTTTGGGGCTTTCATACGTTTGCCATCCCGGTCGAGGACGGCGAGGCTTTTTTGCGTTCGATGTTCATGGACGAAGAGAAGGCCGAGTACGAAACGTATGCCGACCTCGAAGAATACATGTACGGCTCGGCCGCGGTGATCGGGTTGATGGTTACGCGGATCGTCGGATATTCGTCGGATGCGGCGTTCTATCACGCAAAGCAGTTGGGCTACGCTTTTCAGGTCACGAACTTCTTGCGCGACATCCGTGAGGATTACGAGGAACTCGGCCGCGTCTATATGCCGCAGGAAGAATTGCAGCGGTTCGGGCTGACTTCTGACGACATCTCGCGGCGAGTGTATGATGATCGATTCGTGGCGTTTATGAAGTTTCAGATCGAGCGGAACCGAAAAATATACCGCGAAGCCCTCCCCGGAATTCCGATGCTCGCCTGGCGCGGCCGATTGGCCGTGCGGATCTCGTACGTTTTGTATAAGGCCATCCTGAACGAGGTCGAGCGTGCGAACTACAATATATATAAGGGCCGTGTGAGGACGAATTTCCGGCAAAAGGTATGGCTTTCGGCCAAGGCATTGGCCGGCGTTTATGAATAAGCGTGTCGTAGTGATCGGTGGCGGGATCGGCGGTCTGGGGGCCGCCGGTCTTTTTGCGCGCAAAGGATATGAGGTAACGCTTGTCGAGAAGAATGAGAATCTCGGCGGCCGTGCGAATATCTTTGAAGCCGGTGGGTTTCGATTTGATATGGGTCCTTCGTGGTACCTCGCTCCGGATATTTTTGAGCATTTCTTCGAGCTAGTGGGCGAGCGGGTTGAGGACCATCTCGATCTCGTCCGACTCTCACCGTCGTATCGCATTTTCTTCCGACGAGGCGGCGAGCCACTAGATATTCATTCGGACATAGAAACTGACACCGCGACGTTCGAGGCGATCGAGAAGGGGGCCGGCGAGAGACTGCGTGCCTATCTCAAGCAGTCGGAATATCAATATGAAGTCGCGACGCAGCACTTCATGTTCAAGAACTACGACCGCATCTGGGACTTTTTCAACCGCCGGGTGATGACCGAGGGGCAAAAGCTGTCGGTCTTCTCGACGATGCACAACTTCGTTAAACGTTTTTTCCAGAACACAAAGCTGCAGCAGGTGATGGAGTACACGATGGTTTTCCTCGGGACTTCACCGTACGAAGCGCCTGCTCTGTACAACCTGATGTCGCACATGGATTTCAATCAGGGTGTTTTTTATCCAAAGGGCGGATTCTATGAGTTGATTAACGCACTTGCTCGAATCGCGGAGAAAAACGGAGCGGTTCTCAGGACTAATGCGCCGGTTGAAAAGATCCTCGTCGAGAGCGGCAAAACAACCGGCGTGCGGCTCGCGAGCGGCGAGATCATCACGGCCGATCTTGTCATCTCGAACGCCGATATGGAATTTACCGAGACCCGCCTGCTTGACGCGGGCCACCAGACCTATCCGGCGAAATATTGGAAGAAAAAAGTGATGGCCCCGTCGGCTTTCATTATGTATCTTGGGATCAGCGAGAAGCTGCCATCGCTGATCCACCACAATCTATTATTCAGCGAGGATTGGCGAAAGAATTTTGACGATATCTATAAGGACCCGCGACTGCCGGACGAGCCTTCGCTGTACGTGTGTGCTCCAAGCGTCACCGATGCGTCGGTCGCCCCCGAGGGAAAGGAAAACCTCTTTGTCCTAGTTCCGATAGCTTCGGGACTCGAGATCTCAGAAGCTGAGAAAGAGGCTTATGCCGACCGTGTCCTTGCTCTGATGGAAGAAGAGATGGACCTGCCCGGCTTACGCGAGAAGATCGAGTACAAACGGATCTACACGGTGGATAATTTTGCGGCCGATTACAACGCGTTCAAAGGATCGGCACTTGGACTGGCGCACACGCTCAGGCAAACGGCGATTTTCCGGCCTAAGAATGTCTCGAAAAAAGTAACCGGTCTCTACTACGTCGGAGCGGGGACAAATCCTGGTATCGGGACGCAGATATGCCTGATCTCTGCCGAACTCGCCTACAAACGCGTCCACGGGATAACGTCGCCGGAGCCACTCACCGGTTTATGACGACGTGCCAGAAGAGAACGAAACCCGCGGCGACGTTTATCAGCGGGAAGGCTTTGTAGAGTTTGAGAATGCGCCCCGTCCGGACCGATTGAACGGAGGCCAGCATCAGTATCAAATATGCCGCACCGAGCATCACAGCGGTGATGCCTAGATAGGTCGCGGAAAGCACGGCCGATGCTGCGTAAAGCCCGAAACAGATCGCGAGCGTGCCATATTCGCCAAAGAGAGTCGCGATCGTCGAGAGGCCGGCCTTCTTGTCGGCCTCGATATCCGGGATCGCCGAGTACGCTTGCATTGCGGCGGTCCAAAGTCCTCCGGCGATGATCAGATCGATCGGCGGAAGTTTACTGGTAGTGATGGCATAGGCGAAAACTCCGGGCATTATATAGAGAATGTTGAATGCGGAATCCACTATCGGCTTCGTCTTTGCTCTGATGGGCGGCGACGAATAAAAGAGTGATAGAAAGATGAAAGTCTGCAGGGCGAGGAACGACCGAGCATTGAAAAGACCTGCGGCGAGAACGATGAACGGCAAGTTGAGAGCCGCTATCCAAACAAAAAGCCGACGTGACCGTTCCGGGCCGACGATCGTTTCGTACCCGGCCTTCTTCTCGTTCAGCCTGTCGGTCTCGTAATCGAAAATGTCGTTGATCCCGTAAACGAGCAGATTTGCCGGCAGCAAAAAATAGAGCCCGAAGGCGATGTAACGCCAATCGGTTAAACCGTTCAGGTTTTCGATACCGGCAACCAGACCGACAATATACGGGCCGAAAAGGTAGAACCAGAATCGCGGCCTGCTGACCGTAAAGATGAAGCTCAGATCTTTCACGCAAATTAGATGATAAACGAACGCCTGAAAAAGCAAATTGTCGCGAGTGCGCTTGTTGTTTTGCTGCTCGCGGTAAGCGCGTTCTTTATGTCGAACGTCGAAATGCCTCCGTGGGCATCGTACGTATCGGGGCTAAACGTCATACTTTTCGCGATGCCGGCATTCTGGGCGACGCGTTGGTGGCTCGGTTGGCGAGATGCGCTCATCCTTTGGGCGATCCTCGGTATAACGGCTCTGGCGATCGAGACCTCGGCGATAATCACCGGATTCCCCTATGGACACTTCGGCTATTCGGAACTTCTTGGATTCAAACTCTTTGGCTACACACCGTGGACGGTCGCCCTCGCTTGGACGCCGCTCGTTATCGGAGCGTACGCCGTCGCGGCCGGTCTGATCGGCAAACAGATCTCAGCTATCAGCGATCGGCGTTCAGCTCTCCGCATCGTATTGACCGCGGTTTTGCTCGTAATGTTCGACGTTGTGCTCGATCCGGGGGCCGTAAAGCTCGGATTCTGGAGATACGCGGACGCAAGCGGGTTTTACGGCGTACCACTCTCGAACTTCCTCGGATGGCTGCTATCTGGAGCCATCGGGGCAGCTGCGATAGACGTTCTTGCGAGAATTCGGCGGCCTTTGCTCCCAGTTCCGGCACAACTAACGTCTAGTGCGTTCTTTATCATTTCATTTTGGACTTTCATCGCCGTGTTCTCGAGTTTAGTTTGGGCGGCGGCTATCGGATTCGTTGTCGCGGCGATGCTCGCGGCGTTCTATTTTCAATATCGGTACGATTTCGACGATATGATCGTGTATTGCGACGAGCAGGGAACTCCGACCGGAACGGCACCAAAACTCGCCGCACACGATGCCGAAACGCTTCGGCATCTCGCGTTCTCGGTATTTATCTTCAACAGCAAAGGCGATCTGCTTCTGCAGCAGCGGGCTTTGACCAAGAAAACCTGGCCCGGCGTATGGTCAAACTCGTGCTGTGGCCACGTTATGCTCCACGAGACGACGCTCGCCGCGGCAAAAAGGCGTTTGCGGTACGAACTCGGATTGAAAGTTCGCGATCTGACGCTAGCACTGCCTGATTTCCGATACCGCGCCGAAAAAGACGGCGTTGTCGAGAATGAGATATGCCCGGTTTTTGTTGGTTTTTCGGACGAAACGCCTCGGCCGAATCCCGACGAAGTGAACGACATCCGCTGGGTCAAATGGGAAGATTTCGTTATCGAGGTGGCCGATCCGGCGAACGGGTATTCTCCGTGGGCGAGGGAAGAGGTGCAACTCTTAGCAGCCCGCAGTGCCGAAGACGGCGACGATGTCGAGAAGGTTCCCGTTTTTTGCGTGGGACGAGAGAAATAATCTCGACGAAAATGCTCCAATTTCGTTAAATCGATCAAAATATAGATCGAGTTTTCCATCTCGATCTAAATCGCCTGCCCAAAGGAGCGTGCCGATGATGTCGCGATCACCGGTGGAGTGCTTTACCTGATCCAATATTTGAGCTGATCCTTCGGATTCAAGCACCAAAACGCCTAGCTGATCCCCATCTTTGGAAAGGGCGAAAGACGTACGCAACGTGTAAGTGGAACCGTTGAGAATGAAGTCGCGGCGATAGCCGTTTGACATATCTTCGCTTTGGATTATCTCGTCAGGACCGATCCGGGACGTGTGCAGAAAAAGAGTCGAAACGGCTCCGGAACTAATCCCGCGTATATTTCTAAACGCAAGTATCGGCTTCCCCGGAATATCGAATCTAAGTTTTGCGTCCTTTTCATCGCCGGGCCAGCTTATCGTGTTGAGCTTCCTCACCTTAGCCCTACTTTCGGAGAGCGAATATTCGCCCGACGTTGTTCTTGTCAAAACGAGCCACTCTTCACCATTTTTCGCCACGACTTCGCTTCGGCGGAATACTGAGCCCTCCGGGCCATCTGACATATCGATAAGCTTCCCATCAAGCGTTTCATCGTCGAAATCGATAATCTCGCTCCATTCCGGCAGATTGAAAAATTCCGGGACGAACTGTTCCGCTTGTTCGGGGGACAAGCTAACTTGATCGCCAATCGGAACAAAGCAACGGGTTATTTCAACGCGTCTCCCGACAGAGAAACTACTCGATAATAATCCGATTGAAAATGCAATCGAGAAAACAAGAAGGCCAAAAATCCAGCGTTTCATACTATTGCGAGTCTAGCATAGGCATACACGCCAAGTGGTGTAAAATGTTGCTTCGAATATGGCGAAACATCGTGTTGGACTGGGCGTCACGGGCGGCATCGCGGCTTACAAGGCCGTCGAGGTGATGCGCGGTCTGCAAAAGGCTGGTTGCGATGTAACGGTCGCGATGACGCGGCATGCGACGGAGTTCGTGCAGCCGTTGACCTTTAAGGCCTTGAACGAGGGCCACGTGATCGTCGACGATTACGACCCGGCGAATCCCGACCCGATCGCGCACATAAATTTTTCGCAGAATATCGACCTGCTGCTTATCGTTCCCGCTACCGCGAATATCATTGCGAAATTCGCCAATGGCGTTGCGGACGATTTTCTTTCTTCGACATACCTCGCCTGCACGGCTCCGGTGATAATCGCCCCGGCGATGAACACGACGATGTGGGAGCAACCTGCGACCCAGCGGAATATCGAGCGATTGCGGGCGGATGGAGTGCATTTCGTCGAGCCTGTAGCGGGCGAGCTTGCCTGCAAGACCGTCGGGACCGGGAAGCTTGAGGATGTCGAAAACATAGTCGCTCAGGCGCTCGGATTTTTGACCGCGGAAACGCGGAGACCCGGAGAACACGGTCACGAAGCGTCCGTAGAGAACCACCCCGTCGCCGAAGCGGCGACACCCCTCCTTCGTAAGAAGGGAAGCCGGGATCTTTCCGGTGAACGTTTTCTTATCACCGTCGGCGGTACACGCGAGGCGATCGATCCGGTACGGTTCATTTCTAATCATTCCTCGGGCAAGATGGGGTTCGCTGTCGCCGAGGCGGCTAGAGATCGGGGGGCCGATGTTACGGTCGTTGCGGGCGAGACGAAGGTCGAACCGCCCGGCGGCGTTAAGGTGAAAAAGGGAGTTTCGGCTGCGGAAATGCATGCTGCAGTCATGAGCGAGCTTTCGGACGCGACCGTTTTCGTTGGAGCGGCCGCTGTTGCCGATTACGCTCCCGTCAACGCGGCAACTGCCAAGATCAAGAAGGAAGGCCGTGACACGATGACGCTCGAATTCGCCAAAACGCCCGACATTCTCGCCGATGTCTCGCGAAACCGTCACGGCGAATTGATCGTCGTCGGATTTGCGGCTGAGACGAACGATGTCGTCGCCTACGCCCGTTCCAAAATGGAAAACAAAGGCCTCGATATGGTTGTCGCGAACGACATCACGAAAGAAGGTGCGGGATTCAACACCGAAACCAACATCGCGACGATAATCACTCGAACCGGCGAGGCCGAGCTTTCGCTGATGACAAAGCGCGATTTGGCCGACCGGATCCTCGACGAAGTGATCAACCTCAGACATAAACTGGAGGCCTCCGCTGGCTGATCCGAAAGACATTGCCCAACTCGCGGCTGAGATACGCGAGCGAGTTACGTTTCTGCGGGAACTCGGCGTCGAGTCCGTCGATGCGAGGCTGTCGGCGCCGACAAATGCGATGCCTTCGCCGATCACCACACAGCCGAGCATTCGCGAGCTTTCGCCCGAGCCCGTGCGGCCATTGACCCCGCCGCCGGCCCGTCAAAGCCCGGAAGAGGCAAAGGCCGCTACTAAGAATCGCCTTGCTGCTCTGCCTTCGTTGACGACGCGGAAGTCTCCGGGGTTCTTTGATAAGTACAATCCCGGCGATGAGGGACAAGGGGCGAGGGACGAGGGGAATGACATCCTCAGAAGCGTTCCCGCCGCGATTTCTACGTTGCCAGAGCCGACCGAAACGATCGAGCAGATCCGGGCGGAGATCGGGCACGATTGTACTCGTTGCAAGCTTTCGCAGCTCGGTCGTAGGCAGGTCGTCAACAGCACAGGGAATTTCAACGCCGACCTGATGTTCGTTGGCGAAGCTCCGGGGGCTGACGAGGATGCGCAGGGAGTTCCGTTCGTCGGACGCGCCGGGCAGTTGCTTACCGACATCATCGAGAAAGGCCTTGAGATGCCGCGTTCGAGCGTTTTTATCGGTAATATCAATCGCTGCCGTCCGCCAGGAAATCGTGCCCCCGAGCCTGATGAAACGGAAACTTGCCGGCCCTTTCTCCAGCGTGAGATCGCTGTTGTTCGGCCTAAAGTTATCGTCGTCCTCGGTGCGACCGCTGCGCACAACTTGCTCGAAACGAAAGTGCCGATCAGCAAGCTTCGAGGCAAATTTCAGGACTATCTCGGCACCAAAGTGATGCCGACGTTCCACCCGTCCTATCTTCTTCGCGATCCGCACAAGAAGCGGGAAGTGTGGGAAGACATCAAGATGGTGCGGGACTACTTGAAAAGCTTTGAATAAGAGTAAGGTTTTATTCAGTGGATAGTGATAGTAAATAGTGGGTAGTGGCTTCTCATATGGTAAAGATCTTCACATTTCTGGTATTGGTTCTGATCAGCGTGCCGGCTGTCGTTCCGCAAAGGCGGACGTTTACAGAGTCGCAGCAGCTTCAAGGTCCGCAGTCGCCGCGGCTCGGGTTTATGATCCACGGCGGAGCCGGCGTTATTTCTAAGGCGACCCTGACGCCCGAACGTGAAAAGGCGTTTCGGGCCGAACTTGAAAAGGCCGTTCTCGCCGGATACAAGGTGCTGCAGGACGGCGGCTCAAGCCTCGATGCCGTCGTAGCCGCGATCAAGCTGATGGAGGACGCTCCGCTTTTTAACGCCGGTAAGGGGGCAGTTTTCACGAACGAGGGAAAGAATGAGCTCGATGCTTCGATCATGGACGGCAAGACCCTTGCGGCCGGTGCTGTCGCCGGGCTTCGCAAGGTCAAGAATCCGATCACTCTGGCACGAGCGGTCATGGAAAAGAGCCCGCACGTGATGATGATCGGTGAAGGTGCCGAGAAATTTGCCACTGAGCAGAAGATCGAACTCGTAGACGAGAAGTATTTCTGGACACAGCACCGTTGGGATGCCCTTCAAAACGTGCTTAAAGAAGAGAAAGAAAAGGGCAAGCCCGGCCACGTCGGCTCGGCCACTCGCGAGGACGCGAACCGGTTTGGAACGGTCGGTGCCGTTGCACTCGACAAGGACGGCAATCTCGCGGCGGGCACTTCGACCGGCGGTATGACCAACAAGCGATACGGCCGAGTCGGTGACGCTCCGATCCTCGGTGCCGGAACGTACGCCAGCAATAATTCGTGTGCCGTTTCGGCGACCGGCTGGGGCGAGTATTTCATCCGACTTGGTGTCGCCCGTGACGTTTGTTCGCTCGTCGAATACCGCCTCATGCCGATCCAGAAGGCCGCTGACACGGTCATCAAAGACAAACTGCAAAAGCTCGGCGGTGATGGAGGCGTGATCGCAATGGACCGTTTCGGATTCATGGGCATTTCGTTCAACTCCGAAGGCATGTATCGGGCATATATCGACAAGGACGGAAAGCCCGTGGTCGAGATCTATTAGCCGGTCCGGTCAGAACCGCCTGCGTAAGCGGGCGGCAAAGACGCTTCGAATTCTTCAACGGCGCCTATTGTCAGTGGTCGATCCACCCGCTGACGCAGGTGGTACTGACTATGCTTTTCGCTGAGATCATCGCGATCGGTTCCGAGCTCCTTACTCCCGAAAAGACCGACACCAACAGTCTGTGGCTGACCGGCCGCCTGAACGAGATCGGCATCGAAGTGATGCTCAAAACGATCGTCGGCGACAGCGGAGCACGGCTGCAGGAATCGGTCGGCGACGCCATGCGGCGTTCGGACATCGTCATCACGACCGGCGGGCTCGGCCCGACCGAGGATGACATCACCCGCGAATTCACGGCAAAGGCCGTCGGCCGCGAACTCGTTTATCACCAGCATTTAGAAGAATACCTTCGGGTCCGTTTTCGTGCTTGGGGCCGCGAGATGCCCGAGATCAACAAGCGGCAGGCGTACGTTATCGACGGAGCCGAGATACTGCCCAATCCCAACGGCTCGGCCGTTGGAATGCTCTATGAGAACGACGGCAAGATACTCGCGGTTCTGCCCGGGCCGCCTCGTGAGAATCAGCCGATGTTCAACGAGCATGTGCTGCCCAAGCTCAAGGCGATCGCCGGCGAGATTCATGTCAGACGCCGGATGATCAAGGTCTCGGGCAAGGGCGAGTCGGCGGTTGACGAGATCGCCGCGCCGATCTATACGAAATACCCGGACGTTCAGACCTCGATCCTTTTTAATCGGAGCGAGGTCGAGATCCACCTTGCCGCCAAGAGCGATAACGCCGACGCCGCCCAGTCCGTTGTCGATGAGATCGCTGAACAACTTGCCGCCGCACTCGGCCCGGCTGTTTTTTCCACCAACGGCGAGTCGATGGAAGAGGTCGTCGGCCGTCTTCTCGCGGAACGGGGCGAAACGCTCTCAGTCGCCGAAAGCTGTACCGGCGGTCTGATCGGCGAACGCCTGACCGACGTTCCCGGCTCGTCTGCGTACTTTATCGAAGGGGCAATAACATACTCTAACGAGGCGAAAATGCGTGTTTTGGGCGTCTCGCAGAACATCCTCGAACAGAACGGAGCGGTTAGCGCCGAGTGTGCCGAGGCGATGGCCGCAGGGATGCGAACCGCCGCCGGCGCCGATCACGCGATCTCGGTCACGGGCATCGCCGGGCCGGATGGCGGCACCGAAGAAAAGCCCGTCGGCACTGTTTTTATTGCATATGCGGGGCCAAACGGCGTGAAATCGCTCCAACTCGCGCTTCCCGGCGACCGTCACCTTATCCGCTGGCGTTCCAGCCAGGCGGCACTCGATTACCTTCGCCGGCAGCTTCGTTAGGCTGACCGTTGTAAATCCTTGCATTTTTTCGCTTCGGGGCTGAAAATGTTTGCTTGCTTTTTGCGTTTTCGGCATCAAAGGTTTTTGAAACTTTGAAGCCCCCGTCGCGTGTAAATGTTCAGGTTTTAAGGCATCTGCCTTTTCCAAATCCTGAGAAAACCAGACTTTGTTATGAAAAAATCTATCCACCTTCGCTTTGTACTCGGCGTGTTTCTCGTGTTTGCAATGCTTTCGCCAACGTCCGTGTTGGCTTTCGATGATGCCAAAAAATACTTTAGCCAGGGCATGAAGCACGAAGCTGCGGAAGAATGGGACAAGGCGGTCGAGCAGTTTGCTCTTGCCGTCTCTGACAATCCGAAGAATCCCGAATATCGGCTCCATCTCGTGCGTTCGTTGTTTAATGCGTCGCAGATGTACATGAAGAAGGGAAGTACGGCCGCGAAGGAAAAGGATTATGAGGCGGGTTATCTGGCATTCAGGAAGGCCTACGCTTTCGACCCGACGAATGAGCTTGCGAAATCCGAGATGGAACGGATGGTCCGGCTCCAGCAGGAATTAAATGAGGCTTCGGGCGATCCTAATACAAAAAAGACCGATACGGCGGGAGTTAAGCTCGTTTCGACCGCGTACACGCCGGCCAAAGCGGACCTGCCCCCGATGCCGCAAAAGCTTGAGAAGCTTCGCGATCTGCCGTTCCCGTCGGGTGTGGATATTCAGTTTATTATTAAGGAGTTGGCCCGCGACCTGAATCTCAACGTGCTGTTCGATTCGGAATCGTTCCGAACGACCGGCCGCAAGGTTTTCATCGATCTCAAAGACGTCTCGGCCGCTCGTGCACTTGACTACATCTTTTTGCAGGAAGGCCTTTTCTTCCAAAAGGTCGGCCCGCGAACGATCATCGTCGCCACACAGAATCAGCGTCAGAAATTTCAGCAGCTCGTGCTTCGTACCTTCTATCTCGCGAATGCTGCCCCGAAAGACATCGTAAAGGTTATTCAGACAGCCATTCCGGCACAGCCGGGACGCTCGCAGACGATCGTTCTGCCCGATGATGCTACCAACAGTGTGACGATCCGCGATACTTCGGAAAACATCGCCCTGATCGGCCAGTTGATAAAATCGCTCGACAAAGACCGTGCAGAGGTCGTGATGGACGTGGCGATCTATGAGGTCAACAAGAGCGATCTGCTGCAGTTCGGTAATCAGGTCGGCAGTCAGTCGCAGTTGACCAATCTCGGCGGTACGGGTGCGGGGCAAGTATTGCTCGGCAACACGCCATTGACGACGACCATCACGACTGGAACTGCGACGGCCGTTGCTCCGATCGCGACTGCGATCGCTACCGGTATTCTGCTGCCTACGGCTCAACTCTCTGCGTTCCAAAGCAAGAACGACACGAAACTGCTCGCGTTCTCGCAGATCCACGCATTTAATAACGAAGACTCTTCGGCCCGAATCGGCCAACGTGTCCCGGTCCAGAGTGCTCAGTTCCTCGGCGTCGGCCAGGGAACAGGACAGGTGAACACCGGTTTCGGCCAGACAGCAAACGTTATCAACTATGAACAGGTCGGTCTGACGCTCAAGTTCAAGCCGATCGTTTTCCCGAATCAGGACGTACAGGTGGCGATGGAGATCGAGTCGAAGGACGTTTCCGGGGCGAACAGCTTCACGCCGACTTTTACGGAACGAACGATCAAGGGCACCGCACGTATTCAGAATAACAAGACGCTTCTTCTCGCAAGTGTCGCGCAGGGCGTCGAAAGCAAAGGACGTCAGGGCTTGCCGATCCTCGGCCTAATTCCGATCATCGGACGGCTGTTTACCGCCCCTACCCGCGACAATCGCCAGGTCGATATCGTTATCGCGGTGACGCCCCGAGTTATTCGAGCTCCTGCCATTCTTCCGGAAGACGAGATCGAACGTGCGACCGGAAGCCTCGCGGTGCCGACGACCAATACGCTGCAGGACCTGATCATCGAAGAAGAGCGTGAAGAGCGACTTGCACAGGCACGCCGTCTGCCGCGTGATTCCAATGTTCAGCTGCCCGATCAGCCGGTCGAGTATGTCCGTGCCGAGGCCGTCGACGTTACCAAGACGCAGGTCAATGCGTCGGATATGATCACACCGGAAGCTCTCGCCGCCGGAATTCCCAATCTCAAGCCGATCGACACCGGCGTCAAGGACGTTCAACTTAATAAGACATCGGACACCGCAGTTCCGCAGACGGTTCCGGCATCACAGCCGGCCGTGCCCGAGAGGACGCTCGAGATCAAGGAAAAGCCCGAAGAAACGCCGGCCGATAATCAGTCGGCGGCATTGGCCACTAACACTGCTTCTACGGCTTCGGCGATCGAACTGAAATTCGGCCAGGAGCTTCCTGAGTTGAAGGCAGGTGAAAAGATCGTCGTTCCTGTGGCGATGACCGGAACGGGAACGTTCCGTACGGCGACGATGGGGTTGACGTTTGACGCAGCAAAAGTCGCGATCCGCACGATCAGCTACGGCGATGCGTTCACGACGCTCGCCAAGACGCAGGCTGCACCGTTCATGAACGAGAAAGGTAAGCTTTTCGCAACGCTGACCGCCGCCGAAGAGGCCGGCATCGCTCCGACGGGAACGCTTGCTTATGTCGAGATCGAGGCTCTGGTACCGGGACGTCCGGAGATCGGCTTTGATAAGAATATGTTCATCTTTCAAACGGCAGAAGGCCGCAATATCGGCCTCAAGTTCAACGACTAAGATTAGATGACCGCGATCCGCAAAAAGCTCAGATCCGAAAGTGGCTACTCGCTCCTCGAGCTGGTGGCCACACTCGGTGTCCTCGCCATCCTGGTGATGGGGACGCTCCCGCTTGCTCAAAACGGCCTGAAACGGCAGAAGGAGCAGCGTTTGCGCGAATCGCTGGCGATGATGCGGCGGGCGATAGACGAGTTCAAACGCGATACGTTCGGTGCGTGTCCGCAGGGAGCGGTGAATTCGATCAACCCGACGATCCCGGGCGGCGGCGGCGGGCCGATCGATCCGCGAAGCCGCGTGGTCATTGACGATTGCACGATATTCGACACGGAGAATCTCGACCGCTATCCGCCTTCGCTTCAAATGCTCGTCGATGGCGTCAAGGTAAAATCGAGGATGCCGAACATCATCAGCGGCAGCGGAATTCGAGATGGTTCGCTGCAGGCGACCGAGATCAACGAAGAGAAAGAGATCATCAAGGTCTATCTTCGCGAACTGCCGATCGACCCGATGACGGGCGAATCGGATTGGATCCTGCGATCATCCTACCAGGAAGTCGGTTCCGAGAGTTGGGACGAAGTGAATGTTTTTGACGTGCGATCGAGCTCAGAAGACGAAGCGCTCAATGGAGAGAAGTATCGTGATTGGTAGATCGAATGCGGACTTAGGTTTTAGGTCTTCGGTCTTCGGTTTTCGGGCCGCGGCCTGCTTGCGGTTATTCGGGAACATTTCAAAGACCAAAGACCAAAGACCAAAGACCAAAGGCCAAAACGGCTTTTCCCTGCTTGAGCTGATCATTGCGATGTTCATTATGATCATCCTGCTTTCGATCGCGGTGCCAACGTACGAACGCAGCGTGCGAAATGCCCGCGAGATCGTGCTCAAGGAAAATCTTTTCCAGATGCGTCGGGCGATCGATCAGTATGCAGGCGACAAAGGTAAGCTTCCCGCGTCGATCGAGTCGCTTGTCGAGGCTAAATACCTTCGTGAACGCCCGATCGATCCGATAAGCGAGACCACCGAATGGGAAGAGATCATGGGCGAAGACCCGAACTCTCCCGACGGCGAACAAGGCCTCGTCAATGTCAAAACGACCGCTCAAGGTGAAGACGTGAACGGCGTTTCCTACAGCGAATACTAAGTTAATGTCCTTATTCTCAACATTTACGCAGCCCAATTATCCGTCGGCTGCGATCGGTATCGGAAGCTCTGCACTCACTGCCCTCGTATTGAGTGGCGGCAGAAAGGGCTATTCGGTGCGGCAGGCGGGCTCACTCGAACTGCCCGCGGGACTTGTCACTCCGAGCTTTCTGGAGCCGAATATCTCAGACCACATCGAATTCGCTTCGTGTCTGCGCGAGGTCGCTGAGATCTCAGGGCTGCTCAAGCAGAAACGCTGGTCGATCGCCCTGCCAAGCAGCAGCGCGCGTACCGCGATACTAACGATCGACAACGAGCCTGCATCCAAACAAGAGGCAGAGGAAGTGCTCGACTGGAAGGCCGAGCAGATATTTGGAGCCCCTGCGGCCGAGCTTCGCATCGCTAAGCGCAAGATCTCGCCGGATCGCGACGGCCGGACACGGTATTTTGCCTCGGCCGTCCGTCTGCAGATCATCGACGAGTTTGAAACGCACTTCGAGTCGCTCGGCTGGCGTGCCGGTTTGATACTTCCGCGTTCGGTCGGCGAGGCGAACTGGCTTGTCAACGCTGCTAACGATGGAGATTCGCTGCTGATCAGCGGTAATGTGGACGGATTTACGGCCCTTCTGCTGCGTGGCAGCGAGCCGGCTGTGGTTCGCTCGGTCACCTGCAAGGAAAGCGAGGTCGACGACGAAGTCTACAGGCTAGTCATGTTCTACGGCGACCGTTACGGTGCGGGCGAATCGAGCCTGCTCGAAAAGCTGCTCGTCGTCGGGCGAGGGCTCGTTCCGGCCCGCATCCAGACTATCGCTTCCGAGGCATTGGGCCGCTCGGTCACGGTGCTGACGCCAAACGACCTACGGCTCACTTTGCCCGACGGCGGCCTGCGTTTTGACGATATCGCGGCTCCCGCCGGACTTGCGGTGCTCGGGACCTGAACCCCGAAAGTTGCACCGTGAAACATTTCGGATAGAATTACGTAGTATTCGAAGCAGAATGACGGTGCAAGCGATCTCACTTGAAACGGTCCGCAGTTTAAGCGATGGCGACCTGGTTGCCAACGCCGTATTGGGCCGTCCCGATGGATTCGAAGAACTGGTTCGTCGTTATCAACGACCGATCACGAGCTACGTATTCCGAATGATCGGCAATTACGAATCTTCGCTCGATGTAACTCAGGAAGTCTTCATCAAGGTCTACAACTCGCTTTCCAAATACAGCGCTGAATATAAGTTTTCGACGTGGCTCTACCGCATCGCCCACAATGCGGCCGTCGATCACCTGCGCCGAAATCCGGTAACGCCGCAAAGCCTCGAGGCTGAGAACGCTGATGGTTCGTATCAGATACAGCTCGAAAGCAAGGCTTCGTCGCCCGAGCAGGATCGGGAGCGCAGCGAGTGGCGTACTGAGATAGACGCCGTCGTCAGATGTTTGCCGCCTACGTATCGCGATCTGATACTGCTGCGGCACGCCCGCGACCTCAGCTACGACGAGATCGCGGAAGTGACCGGCTTGCCGCTCGGAACGGTAAAGAACCGCCTATTCCGGGCACGCGAGATGATGAGGGATCTGTTCATAGAGCGAGGGTTTACAGGAGTTTAGCAAAAATATGAGCTACAACATGCAGCCCTTCGGCCCGGTCGCCCTCCAGACGTCTGAAGAAAAACAGATGGGGATGTTCCTTCATCTGTCAGGCCTCGCTTTTGCACTTATTTGGCCGCTCGGTATCGTTCTGCCGATCATCCTCTGGCAAACGCAGAAGGAAAAGATGCCGGCACTCGATGCGCACGGCAAGATGGTCACCAATTGGATGATCTCGGCCAGCATTTATATGGTCGCGAGCTTTGTCCTGATGTTCGTGCTGATCGGCTTTTTGACGATCTTTGCGGCATTTCTGATGGCGGTGATCTTTCCGATCATCGGAGCGGTCAAGGCGAATAATGGCGAGATGTGGAATTATCCCCTGACGATCAAGTTTTTGAAGTGATCAATGTCCTTTGACGAGTACAATCCCGGCGTCACGTGTCCGCGTCACGAGATATCGTTGTATATCGACGGTGATCTCGGCGAACGCGAGGCGGGTGAGCTCGAAGGCCACTTTGCGGAATGTGCGGTTTGCCGCGAAGACCTTTTGCTGCAGAAGATGCTCATGCTCGAGATCGAAGCGGGCTTGCAGTCGGGTCCGCAGATCGAACTGCCCGCAGATTTTACCCGAAAGATCGTTGTAACGGCCGAGAGTTCGGTGGCGGGAGTGCGGCCTCGACAGGAGCTTTTTAATGCGGCGTTCATCGTCGCAGGGCTGGTTATCTGTCTGCTGTTCTCACTCGGGACCAATTCTGGGCAAGTCGCTGAGGGCGTTCTCGGGCTATTTGACCGTGTGTTTGCTGTCGGGAGCTTCTTTGGCCATATCGGTTACTCGGCGCTGTTGGGTGTTGTGATCGTTCTTCGGTCGATCGGCGGACAATCCGATTTTGGCGTCGTAGCGTGGCTTATTGTCGTGCTGCTCGGAAGCTGCGTCGGCGTTTCGTACCTGTCGCGGCGTATCTTGAACGCGAGGCGGGTCTGATCTTCGGTTTCTTTCGTGGGGGTGTTTTCTAAAAAAAGCGTGGTTTATTCGAACCGTGAAAAGATGATCGGCCGTTGGTCAAGGTCGGTACTTTCGGTTGCCGGGCTTCTTCTGGCGTTATTCGTCGTAAATGCGAGTGCGTCGGTCGGGCCGGTATTTGCGCACCCCGAGATCACGACGTCTGAAGACAATACGACCGTCATCGTGAACGATGCGCCTGAGCAGGATGTGATCGTTCTCGGTAAATCCGTCGTTATAAAGAAGCGTGCAAAAGGCGTTCTTGCGGTCGGCGGCGACATTGTGATCGAAGGCCGCGTCGACGGCGACGTCGCTACGGTCGGCGGCAATATTATCCAGAAAGAAGAAGGCTATATCGGCGGCGACGTCATCGTTTTTGGCGGAGCCTACAAGCCCGATAGCCAGTCGCCACTCCGCGAACCGGGAAAAGAGACCGTGATGTTCGGCGTTTTTGAAGATGAACTCCGAAGTCTCGGGCAGGACCCGACTCAGATCCTAAGTCCGAGTTTTTCGGTCGGGTTTCTCGCTCAACGGCTCGTCATCGCTCTGTTTTGGTTCATAATCACGGTCGCATTTACAACGCTGGCCCCGGGCGCCGTCGGGCGGGCCGTTGCACGCGTCAATCTCTCATGGCTTAAGGTGCTCGGCATCGGTTCGGCGATCTTTCTGGGAACGGGTGTCGCTGTCATCTCGGCAACCCTCGTACTGCCGGATTATCTCGCGGCAACACTGGCGATGATGGGAATGCTGGTGCTGCTCCTAGGATTCGTGTTTGGCCGCGTGGTCGTTCAGGTCAGTGCCGGCAAGCTGATCCAAAAATACCTGCTCTCTAATGCCAATCGCTCTGAAACTCTCGCTACGTTGATAGGCGTCTTTGCATGGACGCTGATCCTCTCGCTTCCCTACATTTGGGTGCTCGGCGTTTTTGCGATATTCGCCTTTGGAATAGGGCTCATCGCGACCGGAAAAACCGGGCCAAAATGGCGAAATCCATAGAGGACACATCTTTGCAGATTCTTTGCATTTCTTTACAAATTTGGCTGAACCTTGTTGCTACTATTGACGTCATACTCCTTTGAGTAACGCCGTTCCGGCATGGAGTGTATTCAGTCAAAGGAAAAGCATATGAGGCAGTTGTTTTACTCAATAGCAGTGTTGGTGTTTGCGGGTGCTCTGACGGCCGCATCGGCGCAGGTCAAACCGACGATTCTTGCCGGTGATGCGGCAAGCGTCGCTGAGGGCAAGATCGCGATCACGACCAAGACCGGCACGGTCGAGGTCGCGGTCAATGAAAAGACCGCTTACAAGAAGGTCCCGGCCGACAATCCCACCGGTTTTACCTCCGCAGCTAATGCAGCGTTTGGCGATATCGCCGTTGGCGATAAGCTCACGATCTCAGTGATCATCGACGCTGACGGCAAATCTCAGCCAGCGCGTACGATCTATTTCATTTCGAACGCAGAAATTGCTGCTCGAAACGCGAAGGACAGTGCCGAATGGCAGCGTCGCGGCATCAACGGCAAAGTCACGGCGGTCAACGCCCAGACGAATCAGGTCACTATCGAGAACAGAACGTTGATGGCAACGACGAGCGTCGTGATCACGCCAAAGGACGGTGCGAAGGTTTTGAGGTACGCACCGGATTCGGTCCGGTTCGACGAAGCCCTCGCGAGTTCGGTCGGCGACATGAAGGTCGGCGACATGCTCCGTGCGCTGGGCGACAAGAGTGCCGACGGAACGAGTTTCGCTGCTGAGCAGATCATCACTGGTGCGTTTCAGACCGTAGCGGGAACCGTCGTTTCTACCGATCCGGCCGCTAACCAGGTCGTTATAAAGAATCTCCAGACCAACAAGAATGTGACCATTTCGATCGGCCCGGCGTCAGTTCTTAAGAAGTTTCCGACCGAGCAGGCCGAGATGCTCGCACGTATGCAGGCAATGCAGGCGATGGGCGGCGGCGGTGCGCGGCCGATGGGCGGCGGACAAGGTGCTCCGGGCGGAAGAACACCGGGAGCGGCTAATCCGGGAGGTTCACCGGGAGGACAAGGCGGCCAGGGAAGGCCTGGAATGGGCGGCGGACCGGGCGGTGCCCGCGGTGGTAGTGTCGAGGACATGCTCGAGCGTTCGCCGTCGATCACGGTCGCAGATCTCAAGGCGGGCGACATAATCGCACTCTCAAGCACGAAGACGGATGACGACACGCGATTGAAGGCTATCAAACTTTTCGCCGGCGTCGAGCCATTTCTCCGGGCTGCTCAAGCCAGTGGCGGAGGCCGTGGTGGCCGCGGCGGCCAGGGCGGCGTTGACGGCGGATTCAGCATACCTGGGCTCGATGGTCCGGGATTCCCCTAAAGACTTTTTCGGGGCGGCATATGGATGAACGGCCGCCCCAATTTTTATAAAAGGACCTCTTTAATCATGAAAGGATCAAGATTCTTATTTGTCTGCCTGCTCACGCTTTCGATGGCGTTGGCGGCTTTTGGTCAGACTACGGGAAGTCTCGCCGGCACGGTGACCGATGCCAATGGTGCGATCGTCGTCGGGGCCGCGGTTACAGTTCAGCTGCCGACGGGCCTCAGGAAGGACGTCGTCACGAATGCCAAGGGCGAATATTCGGTAACGGGCCTCGCTCCGGGAAAGTATACGGTCAAAGTTTTTGCGACCCAGTTCGAGCTTTATGAGAACACCGAGGTTGAGATTACCGCGGGCGAAAAGAATGAACTGATGGTCGTCCTGATAGTCGGCGGTATCGTTGAGAACGTCGACGTCTCGCTCAATCAGGGAATTTCGACCGATGCCGACAATAACGTCGACGCGACGGTCATTAAGGGAGCTGACCTGGAAGCTCTGCCGGACGATCCCGATGAGCTGATGGCCGCCTTGCAGGCACTTGCCGGTGCCGCAGCTGGCCCAAATGGCGGACAAATCTACATCGACGGATTTACCGGCGGCCAGATGCCGTCGAGAGAATCGATCCGCGAGATCCGTATCAACAGCAATCCTTTCTCGGCCGAGTACGACCGAATCGGTTTTGGTCGTATCGAGATCCTTACTCGTCCAGGCTCGGACCGCTACCGCGGTCAGGTCAACGGCAGCTTTAATGACGAGTCTCTGAATTCGCGGAATCCTTTCGCCCTTAACCGTGCACCCACACAGTCGCGTAATTTCGGCGGTAATTTTTCGGGACCGCTGAAGAAAGGCAATTCGTCGTTTTTCCTCGATGGGAACATTCGTCAGAATGACAACAGTTCGATCATTAACGCCCAGATCCTAGATCCGTCGCTCAACATCATCACGCTTCGTGATGACGTCCAGCAGCCAACCCGGCGATACAGCTTTAACCCGCGTTTCGACATTGCTCTGAACGACAAGAACACGCTCGTAACGCGTTATAGCTATTCGCAGGGTACGAATAAGAACCAGGGCATTGGCGATACAACGCTTCTTTCGAGAGCCTACGAGTCGGAAAGCCGCGAGCATGAGATCCGTCTGACCGAGACGATGATCATCAATGCTCGCACGGTAAACGAAACTCGCTTTGAGTTCTCAGACAGCAAGAACGAACAGAACGGTGACAACTCGATCCCGTCGATCAACGTTTCGGCCGCGTTTACCGGCGGCGGTGCTTCGATCGGCCAGAGCTTTAACAAGAACCGGACGTTCGACATAAACAATTTCACGAGCACTTCATTTGGTGAGAATTCGTGGATCTCGGTCAAATTTGGCGGACGGCTGCGTCGTGTCGATATCACTAACCGCTCGGAGAGCAACTACGCCGGAACGTATCTTTTCAACGGCTTCTTTGGGGCTGACGCGTGCGATATCAATTCTGATTCGGTCGTCTCCTCGATCGAGCAGTATCGCTGCAAACTCAACGGAACCGTAGGTACGCGGTACAATCCGACCCAGTTCACGCTTACGACGGGTAATCCCGAGATCGGTATCGATCAGACCGAGGTCGCCTTCTTCGGAACCAGCGATTGGAAATTTTCGCCGGCATTGCTGCTTAGCTTTGGTCTGCGATACGAGAATCAGACGAACATCAGCAGCAATCTGAACTTCGCTCCGCGTTTCGGTTTTGCATGGTCTCCGGGCGCCGGTGGCGCAAGGACGCCGAAAACGGTATTCCGCGGCGGTGCGGGCGTTTTCTTCGAACGCTTTGGCGAGAACAATTCGCTCAATGCTCTTCGTAACAATGGCATAAATCAGCTTAGCCTGCTCGTCAGTGCAAACGACCCCGATCCGATTCGCCGAGCGGCCGCGATCACGCTGCTTTCGCAGCCTGTGTTTACGGCTAACGGCGTGACCAATTCGCTTACGGCAGCTCAGATCCTCGCGGCCCTTCCGCAGACGGCAAGCACGATCCGCGGCGTCGCTGACGATCTCAGGAACCCGTATACGATGCAGGCCGCGTTCTCGATGGAACGTACACTGACCTCGAAGCTCACGCTTGGAACGACCTTTGTTACGTCGCGTACGCTGCACTCGATCAGGACGCGAAACATCAACGCTCCGGTCTGTGCGACCCCGACGAATTGTGTCGGTGCCGTTCGGCCCGATCCGACTCGCGGTAACCTTTATTTCTTTGAGTCGAGCGGCGTGAATCAATCGAATCGCTTAAATATGAACCTTCGGGCGAATCTTCACCGTAACGTCACGTTCTCGGCAAACTACAGTTTAGGTTTCTCGAAAGGTGATGACGAGACGCCGGCTTATTCATATGATCTCGACGGTGAGTACGGACGTACTCGGGGCGATATTCGGCACACTTTTAATCTTTTCGGAAACTTCACCTTGCCCTGGCAGATGAGCGTGAGCCCGATTATTACGTTCCGCACGGGTGCACCGTTTAACATTACTCGCGGTATCGATGCGAATGGTGACGGTTTTACGGCAGAACGCCCGACCTTTGGGGAACTCCAGAACCGATGCAACGAATTAAATCTCAATGCATCTTTCTGCGACATCGGCGGTAACAGTCTGACCGATATCATCCCTCGCAACTATGGCGAGGGGCCTAGCAGCTTTTTCGTCAATCTGAGGTTTAATAAGAACTTCGGCTTTGGTACCTCGGCGGCCCAGCGTGCCGGTGCAAGTGGTGCCGGGGGCGGTGGTGGTGGAAATCGCGGCGGTGGCGGCGGCGGAATGATGATGGGCGGCGGCGGCATGATGCGCGGCGGTGGCGGCGGATTTGGCGGCGGAGAAGGCCGTAAGCCGTACAACCTGAACATCGGCGTTTCAGTCAACAACCTGTTCAACACCGTCAATCTTGGAACCCCTGTGGGCAGCCTTAGCTCGTTCCGCTTTGGCCAGTCGACGTCGACGGGTGGTTCGTTTGGTGGATTCGGCGGCTTCGGCGGCGGCGGAGGTTTCGGCGGAGGTCAGGCCGCAAACCGTCGTATCGAACTAAATATGCGGTTTAACTGGTAGTTGGATCCGTCCGACAAAAGAAAAAGGGCCGGGAACAAAAAAGTTTCCGGCCCTTTTGTTATCATTACCTCTTGAGAAAACGTCTATATCTGATATGAAGAGATCGATCTACGTACTAGTCCTTTTGCTTTTCTTTTCCTCGGTCCTTATCGCACAGCCCGCCGGGCGGGCCACTTCCGCCGGCTCAAAAGCGGCAAGTGGCGCCGAGCCGGAGGCGGTAGCTAAAGCAGCAGTCAGGGCCCACGGCGGCGACAAGCTAAAGAAACTCAGCAGTTTCCTTGTCAAAGGATCCGTTGACCTGAGTGTTCAGGGCCAATCGATGCCCGGAGCTTTCTCGACGGCGTTCAGCGGCGAAAAATATTATTTCGAGGTAATTACCGCCATGCAGCAGCTCAAGCAGGTATTTGACGGTACTAATACCTCATCGTCGATTCCCGGCATTTCCTTGCCGCCGGTCACTAGCCTGGGCTTTCCACTCCTTCCGCGGATCGGAGATCAGGGATTTGTGGTCAGCGAACTGCCCGATGGTGGTAAGAAGAAACGCGGGTTTCGCGTGACCACGCCCGAAGGCTTTTATACGGACTTTTTTGTCGATGAGAAGACCGGCCAGATCAAGGGTTATGAGTCGAAGTGGCTGGGCGATGGAGATCGTCCGATCACAACGTCGGTCGAGATCGACGAGATGATGACCGTTGAGGGAATCGTCGTGCCCAAACGTTACGCTCAGCGCTTCGATCTGGGGCCACTGACGGCTTACGCAAACTTTAAGGCAAAGGATATTATGATCAATTCGAAGATCGAGGACAGCGCTTTTTCTCTCAAGTAAAGTTTAACGGGCAAATCGGCTCTGCTTCCACCAATCGATCGTGCGGCGAAGCCCTTCTTCCAGGTCGACCTTTCGCTCGTAGCTGAGGCATTCGACGGCCCGTCGATTGTCCGCCTGGGAATCACGCACATCGCCCGGACGCGGATCAGAATAGACCGGCTTCGCATCGTCGCGGCCGGTTATTTTCTTTAGGACGTCAAATAATTCGTTGAGCGTAACGCGTTCGCCATTCGCGGCGTTGATCGTCTCGCCAAGGCCTGTGCTCGTCTGTGCGGCTTTGATATTCGCATCGACGACGTTGTCGATGTAGGTAAAATCGCGCGAGTGCTCGCCGTCGCCAAAGATGACGGCATCTTCGCCGGTCATCAGAGCGTCGATGAACCGCGAGATCACGCCCGAATACATCGACGACGGATTCTGCCTCGGGCCGAATACGTTGAAGTAACGCAGCGATATCGTCTCGAGGCCAAACACGGAATTGAAAGCCCGGCAATAGAGTTCGCCTGCGAGTTTAGCCGCCGCGTACGGCGAGAGCGGATCGGGCCGCATAGTCTCAACCTTTGGCAGCACAGGCTGGTCGCCATATGCGGAACTCGACGCTGCGTACACCAACCGGCGAACACCGGCCTTTTGCGCCTCGTGAAGCACGTTCACGGTACCCGTAACGCAAACACGGTGTGTTTCGACCGGATCTTCGACCGAACGCGGAACGCTCGGGAGAGCAGCCTGATGGAAGACGATCTCGACGCCCTCGACGGCTTTACGAACGGCATCGGCATCATTTATGTCGGCTTCGATGAAATCGAAATCTCCAGCTATCTCGTCAAGGTTCTCGCGAAAGCCGGTCGCGAAGTTGTCGAGCACCGTGACACGCGCGCCTTCGCGAAGCAGACCATCAACCAGGTTTGACCCAATGAAGCCCGCACCGCCTGTAACGAGGACCTTGCTCGTGAATGCCATACTTATCTACCGGCCGACGCCGACGTATTCAAATCCCAGCTCGCGCATATCCTGCGGCTCGTAGATGTTCCTGAGATCGGCGATCCTAGGTGCCGCGAGAAGTTGCTTTACCTTTTCCATGTCGAGAGCACGAAACTGATTCCACTCGGTCACGATCACCAGAGCATCGGCTCCGGCGATAGCGTCGTACTCATCATCCGCGTATTCGATGTCTTTGAGAACATGCCGAGCCTCGGCGATGGCGACCGGATCGAACGCTTTAACGGCGGCGCCGCGATCTACCAACTCCCTGACGATATCGATGGCCGGCGACTCACGCATATCGTCCGTTTCGGGCTTGAACGACAAACCGAGAACGGCGATCTTTTTACCGTTGAGATCACCGACGAGACTTTCGATCTTCGGGATCATCGCCAAGCGCTGGTCGTCGTTCGCTTTGATCACGGCGTCGACGACCAATGTCTCTACTCCGAACTTATCGCCGACCTTGGTAAAGGCCCGCGTGTCTTTCGGAAAGCACGAACCTCCGTAGCCCGGGCCGGGATGGAGGAATTTTCGGCCGATGCGGTTGTCCATTCCCATTCCTTTCGCTACGTCGTGTACGTCGCAGCCGATCGCATCGCAGAGATTTGCGATCTCGTTGATGAATGAGATCTTGGTCGCGAGAAATGCGTTGGCCGCGTATTTGATCAGTTCGGCCGCCTCGAGAGACGTGATAACGACAGGTGTTTCGATCAGGTAAAGAGGGCGGTAAAGCTCTTTCATTACCTCGATCGCTCGCTCTTCGTTGCTTCCGACTACGACGCGGTCGGGCCGCATGAAGTCGGAGATCGCTGCGCCTTCACGGAGAAACTCGGGATTGGACGCAACGCCGAACTCTGTTTCGTTCTTTAGATTCGCGGTCACGAATTCGCGCAGCCACTTGCCGGTGCCGACGGGCACTGTCGATTTAGTGACCAGCACCTTGTAGCCGTTCATTGATTCAGCGACCTCTTTGGCGGCCTGCTGATAGTAGCTCATATCGGGCGAGCCATCGGGAAGCGGCGGCGTGCCCACGGCGAGAAATACTACGAGCGAGCGTTCAACTGCCGCTTTAAGGTCGGTCGTGAAGTGAAGGCGTCCGGCGGCAGAATTCTTGGCGACGATCTTATCCAACCCGGGTTCATAGATCGGAATGATGCCATTATTAAGGTCGTCGACCTTTTTCTTGTCGACGTCGACGCACGTAACGTCGATCCCAAATTCAGCGAAGCACGCACCAGATACTAAACCAACATAGCCAGTGCCGATAACTGCGATCTGCATAAAAATAAACTAAAAGTATATAAAAAATCGGATTCCAGACAAAAATTATGCGGGCCACGTAATAACATGACCCGCATGATCAAGAACTAGAGGAAATTGTTAGCGAACCGGGCTGACGTTGATGGCACCGCCACCGAAATCAGAGTCGTCATCCTTTGTGCCAAAGTAGATGCCAGCACCCGCTGCACCTGCCGCAAGAAGGATGAGCCATGGCCAGTTGCCGACCGACGGTTCAGGGGCCGAATCAGGACGCAGGCAAGGCTTACAGCCAGCCTGGGTCAGATTGCCGGCGGTCGCCGACGTTCCGGCAACGACCTGCTTGTCGGTCGCACCTTCGCGCATCGTTACAACACCGGCTGCGGTATCTACGTGCGAGTGCGAGCATTCAGCCTCGACCGTAAAGGTGTCGGCTTGTCCGGCGTCCGCGATGAACGTACCGTTCTTGGTCGTGACCGTTGCTGCAACTCCTGCCGCATTGTTTACACGAGCTTTTCCTTCTGAGAGGATCGCAATGATACTCGTGTCCGTGAAGCGAAGAGTTACGTTCGAGTTGGCGAGAACCTCAACCCTACCCGTTTTTCCAAGACTGATCTCGGCGGTCGAACCAGCGCCCGTCGTAATGACAGCACCCGAGAGTACCGTCGAGTTCGAAACTGCAGGCTGGCCGTTCACGGTCACCTGGCCGGTGACCTTAATTTCACCCGCCAGATCCTTTGTCTGAGCGAAGCCAACCATCGAGTAAACACAAAAGACAGCCACCATCCAAAGGGACGTTACCGTCTTACGTACAATATTTTTGCCGAGCATGTAATTAATCTCCTCCAAGGAATCAGTTCTTACAAAATAGGATATTACCTTATAAGGCAAACAAAAAACAACTATCTTACAGGGCTGGTGACGTTGTCGTCATCGTCGTCACGCAGCGTAATGATCAGCACCGTGGCAACTGCTCCACCAACGATAGCCGCCCAAACCCACGGGCTGAGCCCTCCTAAACGGGTCTGAGCTTTAGAAGCGGTCTTAGCTCCAGTAGCGGAAACCGATTCGCCGGCCGTCGCCGCGATCATTTCGCCATCGGCAGTTCTCACAGCCACAGTTGCAGGAGCATTGAGAACCGATACGTTCCCGGCCGCGAGCGAACCCGAAACCGAATCGCCCGAAACCTCGAGCTGGATCGAAGAGCCTGGGGCAAGCTGAAGCCTACCCGACTTTCCAAGACTGATGACCGCAGACAAACCTTCGGGAGTCGATATCGAACTCGAATTGAAGATCGTCCTGCTGCTCATCACCGGTTCCCCGTTGACCGTGACGTTAGGACCGTTAGGTCCGGCCTGTCCAGAAACAACGATCTCGCCCACCGGCTGAGCAGAACTTGCCAGTGCGACGTACGAACAGGAGACAAGTAAAGCAAAGATAAGGCTCGCCGAGACCGAGCTTACCGAAAACCGCTTGGTAGAATATGATTTCATTTATGAAGCTCCAGTTCAAAGGCCCCTGAAACGAGCCTGTCAAAGTCTTACACGAAAACAAATCGATGTCAACAAAACGCCTTCAAAATCAGGCAGATTCGGGAAAATATCAGCCGGGAGCCTGAGCGGACCAAAGCCGTCTTTCTTAGGAGGGAAAAGTATACCATTTGTCTGGCGGGAGAATACATAGGCGCCGCAAAAAATTAATGCGCGTTTAATATCCACGTCTAGGTTCGAATATTGGCGGCTATGGCCGTTCCGAATCGACTGAATTGATGAATTCGACGATTTCTGATTTAATCCTCGGTGTTCGCAGACATCGTTTTCCAGGAGTTTTTGAATGAAGATCAAGTACATTTTTGTAGTGCTGTTGGCGGTATTTCTTGCGGCGTGTGCCGGTGGTGACCCGAAAGATAAGAAGCTTAAGATCGGCTTTGCAATGGATACGCTCAAGGAAGAGCGTTGGCAGCGCGACCACGATGCTTTCAAGGCCGCATGTGAAAGGCTGAACGTTGATTGCGTTATCACGATCGCGGACAACAAGGCCGATAAACAGGCTAACGATGTCGAGAATCTCCTTACTCAAAAGGTAGATGCTCTCGTGATCGCTCCGCACGACGCGACACAGGCTGCATCCATGGTCGAAAAGGCGAAAGCCCAGGGCATTCCCGTAATCAGTTACGACCGGCTTATCAACTCGGACAAGATCGACGTCTATATTTCGCATCAGGTGCCGGTTATCGGCAGGAAAATAGCGGAATACGCGCTCAAAAATGTCCCGAAAGGGAATTATGTGATGGTCTACGGGGCGTCGACTGACAACAATGCGGTGATCATGAAGAAAGAGCAGCTTTCGGTCCTTCAGCCGGCGATCGACAAGGGCGATATCAAGATCGTTGCGGATAACTTCATGACCGACTGGCGGCCCGACGAGGCCCTCCGAATGGCCGAGAATGCGTTGACCCAAAATAACGATAATATTCAGGCGTTCGTTGTGTCGAACGATGGCATGGCGGGCGGGGTCATTTCGGCACTCGAGAAGAAGTCCCTTGCGGGCAAGATCCTCGTCACCGGGCAGGATGCGCAGCTCGATGCCCTTCAACGGATCGCAGAAGGCAAGCAATCGATGACGGTCTACAAGCCGATAGCTCCCCTCGCGACCGCCGCCCTCGAAGCCGCGATAAAATTGGCTAAGAAAGAATCAATCGACGCAAAGCCATTCATGAATGACACTCTCAAGAAAGAGGTGCCCGCGATCCTGCTTGAGGTTACGGTCGTCGATAAGACTAACCTGATGGACACCGTTATCAAGGACGGCTGGGCAAAATACGAGGACGTCTATAAGAACGTTCCCGAAGCGGACCGCCCGAAAAAGAACTAACAAAACGAAAATGGGCGACCTGGTCCTTTCCTCAGACCTGGGCGGAACGAATCTGCGCATGGCTGCCGTAAACCGGGACGGAGAGCTTCTCCGTCTCGTAAAGCAGCCTGTTCCCGATGATGTTTCACCGGAAAAACTGCTCGAACAGATCGGTGAAATGGCTGAAGAGTGTGGCCTGCCGCCGGGTTCGTCGGCGAGTGGATTCTCGGCCTTCGCGATCACCGCACCGGCTCCGGTGCCTAAGGATTTTGACGGAGTACTAACGAAGCTTCCAAACCTTCCTACTCTCGTTGGACTCGACCTGAAGACAGAGCTTTACAACCTTTTTGGTCTACCGGTCTCGGTCGAAAACGACGCGACCGCGGCCGGGATCGGCGAAAACTGGATCGGGGCGTCGCGCGGGATCGAGAATGTCGTCTGCGCAACGCTCGGTACGGGCATTGGCGGCGGAATAATCATTAATGGTGAGCCGATTCGCGGAAAAGACGGCATAGGCGGTGAGATCGGCCACATCTGCGTCGAACCCGAGGGCTATCCGTGCGGATGCGGTAGTCATGGTTGTGTTGAACAATATGCCTCGGCCACCGCGATCGTGCGGATCGCCCGAGAGCGCGGGATGAAGGTCGAAACGGCGAAGGACGTCTACGACGCATACAAGACCGGCAATGGTATGGCTGACGCTGTTTTTCGTTCTATGGGACGGTATCTGGGCATTATGCTTGCCGGGCTTGTGAACGCTCTAAATCCTGAGATGATCGTCATTTGCGGAGGCGTTACCCAAGGCTGGGATGCATTCGCTGTTCATACTGAAGCGGAGATCCGAAATCGCGCGTACGCCGTCGGCTCCGCGAGGGCGAAGCTCGTTCGGGGCGAACTCGGCGACAATGCGGGTATCATCGGTGCAGCTCGCTCTGCGTTTCTGGCCGACAGGTAGCAATCCAAACAACTAAGGGGGTTACAGTTCAGTGGTTAGGTTCAGTTTCGTTGCTTTTCTCGCCATCACGGCGGCTTTTGTTCCGTGCGTCCTGTCGCTTTTTCCGATCGAACAGGTCGTCCATGCTTCATCAACGTCTGGCGAGCTTCAACTCAGGGTGCGGGACAGTTTGACGGGAAGTCCGCTCGCCGCGCGAATAATTACGCGTGACGACCTAGGCGACGACGTTGGAAGTGCGAGCGAGCTTGGCCGGGCGGTTCTTCGCAGCACAGGGCGTACGACGGTCAAGGTCGAAATGTACGGGTATTCGCCGATCGAAACTCAGTTCGTCATCGATGCGAATACGCTTGATGTGACGGTTTGGCTGGACCCAACTGATATATCCGAGCGTTTGTCCCGCGAAGATGACGACGTACTGGAAGGGAAGACGATCTTCGAGGGTTTCGCGTATTCAGCTGACGGATCACCCCTTGCATACGGCAAGATCTCGGTTGGAGGCAAGACAGCAGTGACGGATCCCAGTGGAGCGTTCCGCCTGGAGTTTGCAACGCCGCCCATGCGACCGGATAGGGAGTTGCCCGAGGAGGCCGTGCTTGAACTATCACGAGCAGGCTCAGTTGTATACCGGCGCGAGAACGTCATGGTCGAAACGGGTAAAACCCGGCTAATCATTGATGTTCCCGCCGAAGGTGAAGTCTCCTTCGATGCTAGGCATAAGATCCGCCTGAGCCAAGATCAACCTGAACCTAAGACTGAAGAACCTGTCGTTGCCGCGCCGGTATTTTTGACCGCGCCTGCGGCAGTCCCGGTGCCCGCAAGCATTCGCGTCGGTTCCAATTGTGCGACGGCGACAACTTGTACGTCAGTAAACGTTTATGCCATAGATACTTACGTTCGAAACGGCCTGGATGACGAGTGGATCGCCTCTTGGAACGCTAACTCCGTAAAAGCAGGTGCGATCGCTTATCGTTCTTACGGCTCTTATCACGTTTTTCATCCGCGCGTGCCGGCCTCGTATGACATCTGCAACACGACGTCGTGCCAGGTAAACGATCCGTCGGATACCCACGTCAACAGCAACAATGCAACAGTCCAAACGACGGGCACGATCGTGACAAACGCCGCCGGAACGGACGCCCTCTTTTCCGAATATTCCGCTGAAAACAATCTGGCGCCTGGCTGCCCGGACGGTTCGACGGGCCGGCCGGAGCACAACTGGCCTTGCCTCGCGGATCCAGTCGATGTCGGCACCACTTACTTCGGACATGGGCGCGGGATGTGTCAGTGGGGATCGCAGCGTTGGTCGATCAATCAAGGAAAGGATTTTGTCTGGATCGTTAACCACTACTACAACGCCAACGGGAACCCGAGCGGGCTCCGCAATGGCGTCCTTCAGATGGGGCCGGATACGCTGCTTCCTCCGCCGGAACTCGTGCTCCCGGGTGACCAGACGGCTCCGGGGCCGTCAGTGGCAACACTTACCCCAACTTTTACATGGGCGCCGGTTGCCGGTGCCGATGGCTATTCTCTATATGTAAGCCGTTTCAATGGATCAACTTACGATGTCGTCTTCAACTCGGAAACGGCGTTGAGTCAACCGATAACGGCGACGAGCTTCACGCTGCCGGCCGGAATCCTGGTAGGCGGGGCCCAGTATCGGTGGAATATGAGTTCGCACATTCCTGCGGGTTATGGGACACCGAATACGTTCAGGAATTACTTTGCGGTGAGCCCTACCGTCTCGGTTTCGGGCAGGGTGACGTCACCGTCCGGCACTGCGATCCGAAATGCGGCTGTCTCCCTTATCGATGATCAGGGTGTTCGTCGATCGGCAACGTCGAGTTCCTTCGGCATCTTTTCATTCTCGGGTGTCGGTATCGGCCGGACCTATACTATCTCCGTCGCTAACAAGCGTTACCGATTTACTGCTCAAGTCGTCCAGGTAAATTCTGACCTTTCAGATATTGTCCTTGTCGGTCAGGAATAGCTGTAAAAAATAACGGCGGATCGATTATGACCCGCCGTTCCACCTTTGCTTCAAGAAAAATACGCTATTCGAGTCCGACGAAATCAAGGTCGGCGGCGTTCGCATTAGCGACGTGAGTTCGCGGCGTAAACCGGTACCTCTTTGACGACACCGTGATCGTATAGGTCTCGCCGCTTCTGGCGTTGTCGAACGAATAGACACCGAACGAACTGGTCGTGGACGTATATCGGACGCCGCGGTAGTCGGTCATCGTTACGACCGCGTTCCGCACCCCGAGTCCCGAAGGCGTAAGCACTCGGCCTCCCGCCTGATATGTTGGGCCAAATGCGAGGTAAAAGTTGTTTGGATTCTCGACGCGGGCACATACCTGCCTCGTTGAGAAGCTCGGGCCGGGCATATCCGGTGCGAGTATCGTCCGGTCAAAATTCTGATTGCCTTCGCGGTGCAGGATGCGAAGTTTCGCAAAATCTTCCGGATCGTCAACTCCGAATGCGGTTACGCAGACGGTAACCGGGCCACCATAAAAGGCCGTAGTCAGCACGCCGAAATGATATCCGCCCTGCAGCAGAGTGTATCCATCTGGCGGGAAACCGGCTGACGCGGGGTCGATCGAACTGAATGTCGTATTCCCCGGCTGCAATACACTGCTGAAGATCGCGAAGATCCCCAGATTCGGCGACGCGACAAAAATGTTCTGGCCCGCAGGCGTGTTCGGGGTCGGCGTAGGAGATGGACTCGGCGAAGGGCTCGGCGTCGGAGTCGCGGACGGCGAAGGAGTCGGCGTCGGTGTCGCGACTGGAGTCGGTGTCGGTGTAGCTACCGGCGTTGGAGTCGGTGTAGCGACTGGCGTCGGAGTCGGGGTTGGGGTCGTTTCTGGAGTAGGCGTAGGCGTTGCAACCGGCGTTGCAGTCGGTGTAGCGACTGGCGTCGGAGTCGGAGTAGCTATCGGCGTTGGCGTGGGGGTAGCTACAGGCGTCGGAGTCGGGGTCGGCGTTGGTGTCGCAACCGGCGTTGGGGTTGGGGTCGGGGTCGGGTCGCCGCCCGTTCCGATGGTCACCGTTCCGCTTTGGTATGTCGCAGTTAATAGAGCACCTAGGTTGTCAGAGATACTCTGCACCGTCGGCTGGCTGCCGAAGAAGATCGTCGTGCCGCCAGAAGGAGCCGATGGGGAAACGTCAAATCGTACGACCGCCATCTGCCTAGTTCCCGGCGCGTACGGGTTGACCGTATCCAAAAGTAGGCCGACGCGGCCTGCGGCTGCTTGCAAGGTATTTACGCCGAGGCTCGTACTTGGCGGTACTCCGCTGCCCAAAGATACAGTCGGATTGGAGAGTTTGGTCGGGTCAAAATTGAGCGTAAAGCTAGCGGAGGCTTCATTACCCTGAGCAACGATCTCGATCGAAACGAAAACCTGCTGCCCCTGCATCGTCGATGTGTTCACAACTCTGATGACGCGGCCACCTTGGGCCCGAGCAGTCCAGAGATTGAATCCTGCGACACTCGCCAGGACGACCAGAACTAAAGCGGCGGCGATTCGTTGACGCGCAAAAACGACGGCGTGACTCGATCTTTTCATTGTTATCCTCTGTAGATTTCCCGACGTGCTGCACGTCGGGCATGGATGGGGCAGTTAACAAACTCTCCGAAATACCCCGCGAAGCGTGCTGAAGACAGAAGTGGCTCAAGGCCACCTCCAATAAGCGTATCCCGATGGCCGCGGGCGTGTCAACGATTTTTAACATGCGGATAAGGCCGGCGAATTCCTCGATCTATGCCCCTCACGATCGTTAGGCAGAAGGACCAGCAAAATTCGCTTGCAAGGGATTTGCACTTTCGATACAATACTCGTTTGCTACGAAGCGCGGTTATACGTGTAGAGTGGGTTTCGCGACCCACTCTTTGTTTTGGTCGTTGAACATGGATAAGAGTCTGATTGCCGAAAGAATTGCGTCGATCGCAAAAGCGGTTGTCGGAGAAGGCCCATACGAGATCGTCCATGTCGAGATCGCCGGCACCAAGCGAGACATGGTGGTCCGGGTCTTTATTGACAAAGATGGCGGGGTAACGCTCGATGATTGCTCGAACGTTTCGCGAGCACTGGAGGAGATCCTGGATCGCGAGGACCTGATACCGGTCAGGTACGTTCTGGAGGTTTCATCGCCGGGAATCGAACGCAAACTGTATTCGGTCGCGGATTTTGTGCGGTTTAAGGGGGAACTCGCAAAGATCAAGACCAAAGGCGAGATCAAGGGGCAAAAGAACTTTGTCGGGCCGATCGAGGCGGTCGAGGGAAGTTTGATCACGATAGTCGATCGGAATTCGGGCCCGGTAAGCGTCGAGTTCGATCAGATCGATAAAGCGAATTTGAAGATAGACCTTTCGAAAGAGTTTGGCCATAAATAAGGCCGGTCGATCGAAAATACTGGGTGAAATAGGGTTATGACATCATCAATCGGACAGAGCATCGAGATCTTGTGTAACGAGCAGGGCTTGGACCGCGAAATGATCATCGAAGCGATGAAAGACGCTGTTCGTGCGGCAGCTCGCAAGCAGTTCAAAGACAAGACGGGCGACGGCGTTCAGGTCGATTGGAACAACGAAGAAGGCCAGATCGAGATCTCGGCCCAAAAGATTGTCGTCGAGACCGTCGAGGACCCGCTTACTGAACTTTCGTTGACCGAAGCCGTGGAACTCGCTGGTGATGAGATCGAGATCGGCGATATGCTGCTACTCCCGCTCCCAACCGAAGAACTCGGGCGGATCGCCGCACAAACCGCGAAGCAGATCCTGGTTCAAAAGGTCCGAGAGGCTATTCGCGAGAAGGTCTATGACGAATATATCGACCGACGCGGCGAACTGATCAACGGTTCGGTCAAGCGTTTTGAGCGCGGCGATATGATCGTCGATCTCGGCAATAACCTCGAAGCGATCGTTCCGCGACGCGAACAGTCGAGGGGCGAGATGTGGAATCAGGGCGAGCGGATCCGCGTCGTCATTATCGACGTTTCGAAAGAACAAAAGGGCCAGCAGATCATCTGCTCGCGTGCCTCGGCAGAGCTGCTTAGACGGCTGTTCGAGATGGAAGTTCCCGAGATTTACGACGAAACCGTCGTGATCAAATCTGCGGTCCGCGAACCCGGCGATCGAGCCAAGATCGCGGTGACGTCCAATGAAAAAGATGTCGATCCGGTCGGCGCATGCGTCGGTATGAAAGGCTCGCGCGTACAGGCGATCATCAAGGAACTTCGGGGCGAAAAGATCGACATTATCGAATGGTCCGACGAGCCTTCGGTCTTTGCCGCGAATGCACTTTCGCCCGCCAAGGTCTCCCAGGTTCGCATCACCGACATCAACAGCCGCTTGATGGAAGTCATTGTGGGCGAAGACCAGCTCAGCCTTGCGATCGGCAAAAAAGGCCAGAACGTCAGGCTCGCGACGCGGCTTGTCGGGTGGGACATCAAGATCGTTAGCGAAGAGCTCCTCAAGCAAGAGATCGCTCAGAAGATGGGCAAGATGATGGCTTCAGGCGAAGCCGTGCCTGTTGGTTCGCTCGAGGGTGTTACGGGTACGCAGGCTGAGGCTCTAGCAGCTAAAGGGATCGAGGATGTCGAAGCACTCGCTGCGGCCTCTGTCGATGATCTGGTCGAAATACTCGATGTCAGCCTTGACGATGCGGAAGCGATAAAGGCCTCCGCAGCTAAGGTCGTCGAGGCTAGAAACGCCGAAATGTCGGTCGAAGAGGGGTCTGAGACATCGGAAGAGGAACTTGTCGACGCGGCACCAGAAACGGACGAGCAGGTGTCGAACGAAGCGGGTGAGAGTCCCGAGGCCGAAGCGACTGATGTGGATGTAGAGGTTGCCGAGACATCCGAAGCGGAAGAGGACGAGTCCGCTGGCGAGCCAGCCGATGCAGAGCATGTCGGATCCGCCGCCGAGGCTGATGCGATCGAACCTCTCGAAGAGGAAGCGGTCGAACCTTCTCCTTCGCCGGACGCCGAGGTCGAGGAGAGATAAAACCATGGTTGCAGGTAGGGTCGATATGAACTAAACAGCATCAGTAACGAGCGGAGAGTACAGGAAACGGTAAAGTATGGCGATAGGGAAGAGCATTAGAATTTACGATCTTGCGCGTGAGGTAAAGCAGGACACCAAGCGCGTAATGGAAGATCTGCGCCGAGAGGGAGCCGATGTCAGCGTCGCTTCGAACTCCGTTCCGCATGAGATCGCCGAAAAAGTGCGAAACAAGTACTTTCCAAAGACCGAGACAGCTCCGAAGCGGGCGATCAAGGTCATCAAAGCGGCCAAGGTCGCGGAGGTATTGGGCGAGGCGGCTCCTGAGCATATCTCGGAGGTCGAACAGCCCGAAGAGGTTTCGACGCCGCCGGCAGCGAAGCCAGAAGAGCCCGCGACTGCCCCTTCCGTCAAAAAGCTCGCCAAGAAAGCTGTCGCAAAGCCGGTTGAGACCGCGCCTGAACCTGAGGTAACTCAAGTCGAAGAGGAAGAACCGGCGCCAAAGACCGTCGTCAAGCGGCTCGCCAAGCCAAAAGTTGAGGCTCCGGCGGTTGAACCAGAAGCAGTTCCGGAGGTGGTCGAAGAGCCGGAAGCCGTAGCTGCAGAGGAGCCTGAGAAGGAAATCGCTCCGGAGCAGCCCGGAACACCCGCTGGTACGACCGTTAAGCGTCTAACGCTGAGCCCGGATGCTTTGAAGAAGGGCATAAAACCAGGCGATCGGCTTGTTTCTCAAGCACCGACCAAGACAGGAAGCCTCGTCACCCCGCAGCGCGGTGATGGTCGTCGTGGCGAATTCCGCGGCACGCCCGGAGAGACGGCGGCTCCGCAGATGACCTATACGCCGCCGGCGGACAACCGTCGTCGCCCGGGACGCTCCGGTGGTCGAAAGACGACCGACCGCGGCGGACGATTCGCAGAACGCGACGTTGATGCTCCGCAGAAGCGCTCGATCGAAGAACGCGTGATGGACCAGGTCGGCGCCGTCGACCGTAACAATCTTCGTTCTGTCCGTCTCACTGAAGGTGCAACGGTCCGCGAATTCGCCGAGGCACTCGGGATCACCCCGCGAGACATTGTTCAACTCCTCATCAAGCGGGGCGTTTTTGCAACGCTCAATCAGCCGATCGGCGAGACGATGGCCCAGGAACTTGCTGAAGGATTTGGTTTCGATCTTAGCTTCGTACCATTCGAGGAAATGGTGATCGAGCAGGAATTTGAGGAGCTCATCGCAGCTGATGCAGACGATGCTGAACTTCCGCGGGCTCCGGTTATTACCGTAATGGGTCACGTCGATCACGGAAAGACCTCACTGCTTGACGCGATCAGACAGGAGAACGTCGCCGAGGGCGAAGCAGGCGGCATCACGCAGCATATTGGTGCTTACAGCGTGTTCGTGCCAAATGCAGATGATCCGGACGTGCCGCGTCGTGTTGTTTTCCTCGATACGCCAGGTCACGAAGCGTTCACCATGATGCGTGCTCGCGGCGCCAAGGCGACGGACATCGTTATCCTGGTCGTCGCGGCCGATGACGGCGTG
>JBGTSR010000017.1:0-61346 GCA_041940165.1 Acidobacteriota bacterium | reverse complement strand
CATCATGGCGGCGCGTGGAAGGTCGCCTACGCCGATTTTGTCACGGCGATGATGGCGCTTTTCCTCGTACTTTGGCTCGTGTCGCAGGCCGACGTTGAGCTAAAGCAGCAGATCGCGGCATATTTTCGCTCCCCCGGCGTTTTTGACACTCTGCAGGGCGGAATTCTCCCGGGAAACAAGAAAACCAGCAAAGAGCCGTCGAAGATGGATTCGATGATCAACGAACAGGCTCTGATCGGAGTAGCCGAGGCGTTGCAGAAGCAATTCGAGACCCGGCCGGAGTTCTCTCGATATAAAGACCAGGTCAAGATCCGCGTGACCGACGAAGGTTTGCGGATAGAGCTCTTGGATAAGGCCGACCAGGTTTCATTCGCCTCGGGAAGCGCACAGTTAGGCCCTGAAGCGCAATCGATCCTTGCCGAGATCGCGCAGGGCATCTGTACTCTGCCCAACAAGATAAATATCGGCGGACACACCGACAGTCGTGTATTTCCCTCGGATAACGGCTACACGAACTGGGAACTCTCAGCCGATCGAGCAAACGCGGCTCGGCGGGCGCTTGAAGCGAACTGCGTCAAGCCCGAACAGATCCGCAGGATCGTCGGATTTGCCGACACCGAACTGTTGATCCCGAATGATCCATATGCAGCGGCAAACCGGCGCATCAGTATTACCGTACTTCGCCTGACCGAAGGCAGCGTAACTTCGGACGACACAGCTCAGCAACCGTCGAAAGAAGTACAGAACGAAAAGAAAGAAGCCAAGAAGAGGCTTGAGACCGAAGGCTCTGTCGTAGTTGGCGACGCCGACGAGGTCCCGGACAAGCCAAAGATAAAAGCCGAGGGTCCAAAGGAATAGACCATCGGAATTTGGCATTTCATACCATAGAAGGCTCGCGTAAAAGCGGGCCTTTTCCTTTTCGAAACCGTCGATTCGTTGACACCGAAAGTCAAAAATAGGGCAAATCGCTAGTCTAGATGCTCGCCTGCATCGCTCAAGAGCCCATATTTACTAGATTCTGGCAGTGGCACAAGGTTCGCCTAGATCTCCTATCGGAGGAGAACCATGTCCGAAACCCAGACCGAACCTACCGCCGAGGTTCCAAAGAAGAAAGGAAAGAAACTCATCCTGATCGGGATAGTCGCGGTGCTGCTGCTCGGCGGCGGCGGAGCCGGATTCTATTTCTGGCGGATCGCGGGAGCTCAAGCTGCCGAATCAGATAAGGCCGGCGATAAGAAGACAGCCAAGAAAAAGGCTGACGCCGAAACCGAACCGGCCGAAGAGCCAAAAGGCGAGAAAACCGGAGCGCTTAGCAACGCTATCCCGGATGACGAGGGCGTTAAGAAAGTCATCGAGCTGCCTCCGTTCATTGTCAACCTCGCAGATGCCGAACAGGCGCGATATCTGCGAATGACCGTCAACCTTGGTGTCGGCGGAGAGGGCGGCGAAAAGGAAAAGCCCGATCAGGTCTTCATGACCCGCGTCCGAAATGCATTGCTCGCCGTGCTCTCTGAGAAAACATCCGAAGAGATCCTTACGGTCGAGGGAAAGGCAAAGCTTCGAAAAGAACTGCTGAATGCCGCCCAGGCGGCGTCGGAAGAACCCGAAGTGATGGCCATTTACATCACCGATTTTATCGTCCAGCTCTAGTCGACCGATGAAAGACGAGAACGAAAAGATACTCAATTCGTGGGCCGGGTTTCTGGACCTGCCGCTTTCGATCTCCCTCGAACTCGGGCGAACGCGGATGACCGTTCGCGAGCTGCTCGAGCTTGGGCCGTCAAGCATTGTCAAGCTCTCCCGCTCGACCGGTGAAGGCGTCGACATTCGTGCGGACAACAAGCCGTTAATGCGTGGCGAGATCGTCGTCATCGAAGACCGTGCCGGAGTCAGGATCAGCGAGATCCTCACAGATGCGAAGTAGAACCTTAGCGACAGTTTTGTGCCTGACAGGCCTTTTCGCATTTGTCGGAGCTCTGTCCGTGCGTGCTGAAACGCCAACGCCCCAAACGGCAGTCCAGGCGGAACCGATGGGTGACGACGACCGTCTGCCGTTCATGCAGCAGGAAGCGGAGGCTCCGCCGCAGGACGTAGGCTCGGGCAAGCTGATCATAAAGGCGGTCGGAGCACTCGCGCTCGTCATAGCTCTTCTTTTTGTCGGGAGTTGGACACTCAGGAAACTCGGCTTCGGAAACAAGAAAGCTGCCGCGTCAGACGAAGTCGAGCTCGCGGTCGTTTCGTCAATCGCAATGGGCAGCGGCAGGACGATCTCGACGATACAGTTCGGAGATCGCGTTCTGCTCGTCGGCGCGACGTCCGGGAGTTTCACCCTTTTGGCCGAGCACAGTCGGTCGGATAGTGAATGGGAACGACCGCACCGTTCGGTAGCTGACTTATTGGCCGACGGAACGCAAGGGTTTGAAGATGCTCTTGCGGCGGCCGAAGATCGATGGGACGGGCGTATCTACCAGTGAGAAGAAGCGTTTTTTCAATATTCGCGGTGATCGCGATCTTTGCGCTTGCGTCGGTCGTCGGTGCTCAGCCGCAGGCAGGCCCGACACCGGAGACGTTCGATCTGGCCAAGACGGCGAACAGTTCGACGCCTCTTCAGATCGTCGTTCTGCTCACGCTGCTGAGCTTTATTCCGGCGATACTGATCTCGATGACGTGTTTTACACGACTCATTGTCGTGTTTCATTTCATCAGACAGGCACTCGGGACCCAGGAAGCGCCGAACAATCAGATCCTTATCGGCCTCGCCCTTTTCATCACGCTTTTCGTGATGAGCCCGACGCTGAAACAGGTCTATGACCAGGCCTATCTGCCGATGACCGAAGGCTCCATCTCGCAGACCGAAGCTCTCGAACGCGGGCTCGGGCCGCTGCGTGAGCATATGCTCAAACACACGCGCGAAAAAGACCTGGCACTGTTTCTGCGGCTTTCGAAAAGTCCAAGGCCGAATACCGCCGCTGACGTTCCGACGACTGCACTGATCCCGGCGTACATGATCTCGGAACTGAAAACCGCGTTTCAGATAGGCTTCGTACTATTTCTGCCATTCTTGATCATAGACCTCGCGGTATCGAGCGTCCTTCTCTCTATGGGAATGATGCAATTGCCGCCGGTCATCGTATCGCTGCCATTAAAGATCCTGCTTTTCGTAATGGTCGATGGCTGGTATCTGATCGTAACTTCGCTCGTTAGGAGTGTGATGTGACGAATGAATGACGCTCTCGTAACATCCTTGATGCAGAACGCGCTGACGACGCTGATGTGGATAGTCGGCCCGATGCTCGCTATCGCAATTCTTGTCGGCGTGTGCGTCAGTCTGATCCAGACGCTGACGTCGATCCAGGATCAGACGTTTTCGTTCGCACCACGTGTTATTGCGATCTTCGTCGTCTTCCTCGTCTCGTTTCCGTGGATCCTGCGGGTCTTGATCACATTCACATCGTCGATCCTCTCGGACTTCACGCCCTTCATCAAGTGACGCTGAGGAGTTGCCGTGGAAACGTTTGAAGTCCCTCTGCGTCCGTTCCTGGTTTTCATTCTCGTACTCGCGCGCGTCGGGGGCATGGTGACTTTTGCCCCGTTCTGGGCAAACCGCGTTACGAGTATGAAGATCCGCGCTGTGCTCGCAATAGCGATGGCGCTAGCGCTAACTCCCGTCGTGATGGGCCAGATCCCGTCGCCGCCATCAGATCACGGCCGAATCGTGGTTATGGTAATTGGCGAAGTTCTGATAGGTATGGCATTCGGGCTTGTCGGCCGGCTCGTCTTCGCAGGGATCGAAATGGCTGCCTACCTGATCAGCTCGCAGATGGGTTTCTCACTCGCTGGCACGATCGATCCCGCAACACAGGCGCAGACAACCGCATTCGGCATCATCGGCCAGATGCTCGGACTCGTCGTCCTCCTGGCCGCAGATGGCCACCATTGGTTCATCACCGCGACGGTACGGAGTTTCTCGTACACGGCTCCGGGCGATTTCGTGATGACCGCGGAACTGCTCGACCTCTTTCTCAAGCTTTCCGCTAACGCATTTGTCGTCGGAGTGACCCTTGCGGCACCGGCGGTGCTCGTGCTGCTGACCGTCGAATTTGCACTCGAGTTTTTCGGCCGCACGGCGCCTCAATTTCAGGTTTTCATCCTTGGCTTCCCTATCAAGATCGCGCTCGGGCTGACCATACTCGGCGCCACGATGTATTTCATTCCCGGAGCGATGCGTGATGTACTGAGCGGCATTTACACGGGCCTAGCCCACGCCGTAGGAGCGATGTAGTATGGCGATGGAACGCACAGAGAAGGCGACTCCCAAACGCCGCGAAGACGCCCGAAAAAAGGGTCAGATAGCTCGCGGGCCCGATCTGCCCGCCGCACTGGCATTCCTCGGTGCACTTCTGATGATCAAGTTCCTAGCGGCAGATCTGTTTCAGCAGGTCGGCTACTCGCTGCAAGAGGTTGCCTTCAGGATCAGGAACTTCGCCCCGCTGACCGATGCTGACCTGCACCTGATGATACTCGAAGGCGGCAAGCTCTTCGCCCTGATGACACTCCCCGTGCTCGCGATAGGATTCGTTGGAGCCGTCGCCGGAAACTTCGCTCAGGGCGGCCTGACTTTGTCGGCTGAGGCGTTAAAGCCCAAGGTCGAACGCTTTGATCCGTCGAAGAATATAAAGAAGATCTTCGGTCTCGATTCCGTCGTCAATCTCCTCAAATCATCGATAAAACTGCTCGTTATCGCTGGGGTATCCTACGCAGTCCTCGCTCCAGTTATCGAGAATGCACCGGTTCTACTGAATGCTCCGATCGGAACTGTCGTGGTAAAACTTGGCGAGATCCTGTATAGCCTCGCACTGCGATGCGGTATCGTGCTCGTAATACTCGCCCTTGCCGACTACGGATACGCCTACTACAAGCACGAGAAATCGATCCGGATGAGCAAACAGGACATCCGCGATGAATTCAAGCAGCAGGAAGGCGATCCGTTGCTCAAAGGGCAGCGTCGACGCGCCGCACGCTCTATCGCCCAACGAAGATCGCTCGCCGCAGTTCCGACAGCATCGGTCGTTATCACAAACCCGACGCACTTCGCCGTTGCTCTCCGATACGATCGCGAGAACGACGCGGCTCCTGTGATGGTCGCAAAAGGTGCCGATACGCTTGCCGCAAAAATTCGTGAGATCGCTCGTGCCAATGATGTCCCGCTCGTCGAAAATCCGCCTCTCGCTCGGGCACTGTACAGTTCGGTAGAGCCCAAGCAGATGATCCCCGTCGAATTTTTTGCTGCGGTAGCAGAGGTTCTCGCCTATGTATTTCGACAGAAACAGGAATAAACTGCTTTATTACGCAAATTCCCACGTAAGCCTGGTGAACGATGAAAGATAGTGCGGCGGACGAGTACAGCATAGGCCTGGAGCGGCTGCCCGTGCCTGCGCTTGTTCTCGACAGCGAATTGACGGTACGCGGAAGCAACGCCTCGGCCGCAAAACTATTGCACGTGCCGATACTCGCGGGGCGGAAGCTCGGCGATCTGGCCGCGGGTTTGGAACAGATCGAAGAGCGATTTGGGGAGGACAGGACCGCGGCTCACGGGTTTGAGCTCGAGGTGACGATCGACAATACGTCTGCCTTTCTCGACGTATTTATAGAACGAACCGAAGCCGGCGAGGTTGTGCTCCTCCTCGCCGATGTAACAGAACGGCGACGGGAGGAGCGATCGAGCGTGGCAGCCGAAAGGCAAAAACTAAAACTCCAGCGGACCGAAGCACTCGAACGGCTCGCCGGCGGCATCGCGCACGAATTCAATAACATTCTCGCCTCGGTTCTCCTCCAGGCCGACATGATGGACCTGCAACTCGATGAGGGGAGCCCGATGCGATCCAGGGTGCATGACATCAAAGAGGCTGCCAATGATGCCGCATCGATCGTACGCCAGCTTCTCGCGTTCGGACGTCGACAGTCGATGAATCCGGCTCCGGCAAGTCTGAATTCGATCATCGACATCGCACTGAGAGATCTGCGAGCTTTGCTCGGAGATAAGATCACGCTGAGCACAGAGCTTCACCCGGAATTAGGCCTCTGCTTCGTCGATCAAGGGCAGATCGCTCAGGCGCTGATGTATCTGGCACTCAATGCGAAGGACTCGATCGCCGATTCGGGGTCGGTCACGGTTCGCACGCGAAATATCGAGAGCGACGATCAGTTGATCCACGCGACCCAGACGAGCGGCCATTACGTTGAGATATCAGTAACGGACACCCGTCCTCGTATGGACGCTCGCATCGCCGACCATATCTTTGAGCCGTTCTTCTCCAAGAAAGGGGCCAGACGCACAACAGGCCTCGGGCTCGCGACGGTTTACGGGATCGTCAAACAGTCGGGCGGGTTTGTTTGGGTGAGGAGTATCGAGGATGTGGGCACGACGTTCTCGATGCAGTTCCCTCGGATCGACGAGCCGAGATCGATAAACACCGACCCGGGACGCGTATCCAGGACCGTGCTTCTGATCGACGACGAGCCCCTCGTGCGTCGTGTCGCCGCCGAAGGACTCCGAAATGCCGGTCTTCGAGTTCTGGAAGCAGCAAGCGGAGCCGAGGCGGTGGAGATGGCGCGGACGATCCGGGAGAAGGTCGATCTGGTCCTCGCGGACCTCTCGATGCCGGGAATGGACGGTGACAAAGCGGCTGTCGCGGTTAAGGAGTTTCATCCCAACGCGCAGATCTTGCTCATGTCCGGCGACGCATCCACGGTGAAGGGTCACAGGTTTCTCTCAAAGCCGTTCACTCTCAATCAGCTAGTGAACGCCGTCTCGGCTGCGATCGCAGCGGAGGGCTGAAATGCCGCCGAGTTAACACCGACACCTGACGGTACAGCTACAGAAATACGGTCCTTAAGTATCCCCGTCTCGACAAAGTTCTTAAGTCTTAGGATCAGCGACGGCGTGATCTCTTGCTTGGCCGGAAGGAGTATCGAGCCGCGGAGCGACATCAGCGGGCGGTCGAGGTACATGCCGGGCCGGAGTTCCGACACCGACAACTCGGCAGGCTCATATGTCGAGCCGTCGTTCGAGATCGTCTGGGCCAACGCATTCAGGACCCGCGGGTCGTAGAAGCCCGCGCGGCCTATCATCGTTTCGTATGCAAGCTCGGGCGTTAAGCCGCCGGAAACGAGCCGGTCGTGATCGAGAGCGGCGTGAAGCACTGCTGAAGCAAGATCGTTTTCGTTGAGCTGGGATCCGTCGGCGTTGACGCGCCTGTTCTGATTTCCGACTATCTCAGCGACATTCTCAAGCCGCGGAATGCGAGCGATAAGGTCGCGTCCCACCTGCGGATGCTGATTGTAGAGGCCGGTCTCGCGCACCGAGAGTGGCGAGCCATCGGCAACTTTCTCCAAGATCTCTTCCGGAACGGCAACGCACCCTATCTGTGAAAGCATCGCCGCGAATTCGACCTCCCAGATACGTTCGATCCCAAGCTTTTCCGAGATCCGAGCAACGGTGTCCTTGACCCGACCCGAGCGATTAAAGGCTGTTGGATTAACGATGGACAGGATGTCGAGCATCACCTGTAGGCTCTGATTCAGAGTCTTTTGCAAAAGGTCCTTTTCGGCCGTGATCAGGCGGTACTGCTCGATACCGGCGGAAAGATTAGCGACGAGGTGCTCGGGAACGCACGGCTTGGTCATGAATCGAAAGATGCTGCCGGAGTTCACCGCATCAATAGCCGTTTGTTGATCGGCATTGCCCGTCAGCATCATCCGCACGGTGTCCGGTTCCTGCTCCTTTAGTCTCTTAAGGAACTCGATGCCGTTCATGCCCGGCATTCTCATATCCGAGAGAACAACCGCGAAAGGTCCTTCATTTCGGACCATCTCGAGTGCGGCTTCTCCGCCATCGGCGACGCTGATATCAAAGTCTTTTCGCAGCGTTCTGCGAAAAGCGTCCAGTACATTTGGCTCGTCATCGACACAGAGAATTCGTCGATCTGGGGTCTCGTTCATATCGAACTTATCGGCTTGTCCGGGACGTACTTTAGCCTCGTTCCCGCATCGATGCGGTATATTCTCAGAATGAAGAAATTGGTTTTTGCTGCGGCGTTCTGCATGGCCGCCGTCGTCGCAGCGGGTGCCGCCCCGGGGTTTGTCGAGGTTCGCAAGCATCAGTTGTATCGCGACGGGCGGCAATATCGCTTTATTGGTACCAACTACTGGTACGGCAGCTTATTACCGCTTGAGAAAGATCCCTCGCGCGGTATCGGGCGGCTTCGCCGTGAACTCGACTTCCTGAAAAAGAAAGGCATAACGAACCTACGGCTAATGGCCGGGGCTGAGGGTTCGGGCCTGCTGAATGGAGTCCCGCGTGTTGGTCCGCCTCTCCAGCCCGAGGCCGGGAAGTTCGACGCTCGGGTGTTGGACGGCCTTGATCGAGTTCTCGTCGAGATGGCAAAGAGGGATATGACGGCCGTGATCTTCCTGACGAACAACTGGGAATGGAGCGGAGGTTTTCAGCAGTATCTGCTCTGGCACGACGTGATCGACCAAAAATGGCGGACGCAGAAGCCGTCATGGGACGAACTGCGTGATATCGTCGCGAAATTCTACTTATGCAAACAGTGCGTCGACGATCAGCACAAACAGGTCAGCTACGTCTTGCAGCGGCGCAACCGCATCACGGGAAAGTTGTATGTCGATGATCCAACGATCATGGCGTGGGAATTGGCAAACGAACCTCGCCCGATGAGGCCGAGCTCGAACGAGTCCTACAAGAACTGGATCGATCAGACCTCACGGCTTATCCGATCGTTCGATAAGAAACATCTGATCACGACCGGGCACGAAGGCTGGATCGGAACGCAGGATATCGCGTTGTTTGAGGCAGTGCATGCGTTCCCGGCGATCGACTATCTGACGATCCATATATGGCCAAAGAACTGGGGTTGGTTCACTGACGGAAAGATGTCCGAGGAATATCCGAAAGCGTTCGATGAGACGACGAAGTACATTCGTGACAATCTTGCGATCGCGGTGAAGCTCGGCAAACCGGTTGTGATCGAGGAATTCGGATTGCCGCGAGATCAGCAATCATTCGATCCGAAGTCATCGACAAATCTGCGGGACGAGTACTTCAAGCTTGTTTTCGATGAGATGAAGAGTGATCACATCGTGGGTGCCAACTTCTGGGCGTTCGGCGGAAAGCCGATAGCCTCCGAACGGAAAAGCCATTTCTGGTCGCAAGGAGATGAATACACTGGCGACCCGCCGATGGAAGAGCAAGGACTTTATTCGGTTTTTGAAAGTGACGCTTCGACGTGGAACGTCGTTCGCGACGCGGCGACTCGACTGCGAGCAAAATAGATCAGCTAAACGGCGGCCTGCAGCCTCGCGATCGCGGGGTTGTTTGGGTTGACCTTCTTCAATTGCTCGACGGTCGTACGGAGGTTTTCGGTGTCCTTTGCTTCGGCGTACGCAAGGGCAAGATTCTGAAGAGTGATCTCGTGTGCCGGATCGATCGCAAGAGCGGCCTTATATTCTTTGATCGCTCGGTCGAGGTCGCGAGGAGTTCTTAGAAAAAAAGTAAGGCCGTAGTCTGTGCGAACACCCAAATTCTTCGGGTCCTTCTCGAGGGCTCTAGCGTACCACCCTTCGGCAAGCTCGTACTTTTCTGCGTCGAAAAGAGCGTTGCCCGTTTTGATCATCGGCTCGACCTCGGTCGGCTTTAGTTTGCTCGCTGCTTCATAATACATCGCGGCGTCGTCGAACCGCTGGATCTGGTAATAAAGGTCTGCGGCCGTCATCTGGGCCTCGTAGTTCTGCGGTTGCTGCTTGGCCCGCTCGATGGATTCCATGACTTGCGGGATCGCAGAAGTCTGTGCCGAATTACCGCTTTGGGTTCCGATCGGCGGATGATCGGCCGGAATTGCGGGATTTGGGCGGTTGTCGGCCTGGGCTTGGGCTGCAGCCGGGTCATACGGCGTTCTGTTTACGCTATTCGCAAAGACAAACCCGACCACGAGGCCGACAATAAGGCCAAAAACGCCGAAAAGGATGTTCTCTTTTCTCATTCTTACTTAATAGTAATACCGATCGACTCAAGGAATCTATTCGGCCGCTCGCCGCCGATCAGGGCAAAGACGAAATCGTTAGGGATCGTCGCGATCTCTTCCTTCGTTATGACGTTTTCGATGACGACCTCATTTTCCCGCATTTCCTTGATCCCGACGCCAAATTGCAGATCGAGAATGCCGTCTTCGGCACAGCTGTAGATCTGATACTTATTCGCGAACTTCACGGTCGGGGCGAGGAAGTCCCGGACGAGAACGGTGACCCGATTCATATCGGCCGGGTCGCGCGGGCGGATCGACGCGCCTTCACGAACGGCGACAAGGTCGACCGCGGCTTCGACAGCGACGTTGCCGCCGCCTACTACGATCAAGCTCTTTCCGCGAAAGTCCATCGGGTTCGAAAGCCCATATTGGACCTTTCCCTGTTCCTTGCCGCCAATGACGACACGCATATCCTCATTCGGCAGCCGAAGCTTGTTCGGAGCTCCGCGCAGGCCGATCGCGATGATCACACGCCGAGCTTTATACTCAGCCCTGGCGGCACCTCCTTCCTTTTCTGTTTGGATGACGAAATAGTCGCCATCTTCCGCTTTTGTTACGGTCTTGCAGCTTTCATTCTCGTTGATGACGACTCCATTAGCCTCGAGGCTGCCGAGCCAGATGTTTAGGATGTTCTCGCGCTGATCGCCCGGGATCTTTGTCTGCAGTTGATCCGCGATATCCGCTGAAAATTCGTTGAAAAGCCGCTCACTGTCGGGTACGAACTTCTGGCTGTAAAGCGTGCCCCAATTGCCACTGCCGATCGAGCGGAGGTGAGCAACAAGCCTGCGCTTGAGCTCTCTTGCGATCTTATCAGCCAACGACGTCGCAACTTCGCCCTGAAGACCGGCTGGGATGCCCGCGAGCAATTCACGTTGAAGAAGATCCGTTCTCGCCTTGACCGCCGTCTCGGCATCAGCCCCGACCTCGTCGATAACGGCTTGGATATCTTCGAACGAATCGCCGCCGTATTTCGGTTTTGCGAGTCCGAGGCCGAGCACAGGAATTCCTCCGAACCAGTCCTTGGTATCAGGTTTGAAGAAGATGTACTTTCCCTTCGGATAAAGATCGATCGTCGAAAGCGTCTTACCTTGCTCCAGTGCGACATAGCGAAGTCCCGCATCTTTCGCCGCAGCCGCAGCTGAGGCTCCGCCAGGCCCGACACCGATGATCGCCACGTCGAGCTCGGCTTTTGGCTCCGCAGCCGCCGATGCAAGTCCGGACGCGATATGGCTGATCACCTCGGCCCCTTCCTTGACGGCATTCTTGATGAGCGGAACGCCCGAAACATCGCCGATTATGTAACAGCCTTCAACGTTAGTCTGATACGTCGCACCGTCGCGCGTCGGCGTCGGCATCGACCGCACCTCTTTGGCGGTATTAATGATGATGCAGGCCTTGGGATTTACGGGACACTCCGCCTGACAGGCCGTGTCCTCCATACAGAGATCGGGAGCGACAGCCGCCGCCGTTCCATCGACGATCGCAAGCACATCGTGCGGACAAGCGTCGACGCATGCCTGACAGCCGATACACCTCTCGGGAAAGATCACTGGGTGCGGATATGTCGGGCCGCGATACTTGTCCATCCCAAGCTCTTTCAGCTCTTCATTATCGAGCGTTCTGAGCTTCGGGGGCGGCTTGGCGTCCCGGTCACGACGTCGAAAGAATCCGAGCGAACGGGCAGAATCATTAATAATGACGAAGAATCCCGCAACGACTCCCACGAGCAGTAGGCTCGCCCAGCCGATCCAGCTCAGCCCGCCATATCGCGGCATATCCTGAGGCACGGCGTAGCGGTTCAGCCAGATGAGAAGGCCGATCACTACGAGGCTGGAAATAAGCTGAAGTGCCCTCATTTGGTCCCCAGGGTTGCGATCCTTTGAGCGACCGCCTCCTTACGTCGTCTCAACGCGTCTTCGGTCAGGAACTCGCTCCATCGTCCGCCGCTGATCGGGTGCTGTACATGGCACGAGATGCAGTTTGCCGGAACGGCGCCAAAACGCTGGTCGCGATCGGACGCGTTCTCCCCGGTCGTGTGACAGGCGGCACATGTCTGTCGCGGAGTTTCAAGGTCGATCGGGTCAAAACTGTTGTGACACGTCGAACAGGAAACGAGCCCTTTCGAATCGCCTTTCAGACCTGCGGGAGTTTTTAGCCGTGCCACATGGACGGTGTGAAAATGCCGGCTTAGGCGTGCCTGCTCGTCTTTATCGCCGAGAGCCGAGTTGTTTATCTCAGGGATCGCATCGGCGACCTCGCGATAAACTCCACGCCATTTCCAGACACCATTCTCGATCGGGTAGCCGTACGAACCGTCATGAGCGGTCCTGACCAATTTGCCGTTGTACGACTGTTTATTATCGTCGTTGTGACATTCGGCACAGCTTTGGATCGCTGTTGACACCATGTCGAAATCGGAGCCCTGATGTTCCTTATGGCAAACGGTGCAGGTTATGCCGGCTTCCTCGTGGGCTTTCGTATTCGTCGCATGAAAACCGCTCGCCTGATGGCACTTGATGCACGAGTTCTCAAGCGGCTCGTTCGGCATATGGCAGGTCGTGCAGGCATTGGCATTCTCGGTCGCAGCGATCGATGAATTCTCGAAACTGTTGGCATGCGCGCTCGTCAGCGGCATCGGCGTGTATGTCGTCGGAAATCTTAAGTACGCAAAAACGCCTACCGCACCGACAAGAAGGAACGCCCACACAAAAAGGCCGAAACGCCATGGACGCCGCAGATCGCCGGTCGGCCGCCAATTGAACATAGCTTTGCCCGGCTTAGGCTTTTCCGTTGGACGAAGGCGTGTTCCCCAGTCTTCCTTCTGCCGGTTGCGTTTGGACCAGAAGACCTTGAGGATGCCTTCGCCGGTCTGCCGCCTCGGTGCCGCTGGTTCTGCTCGAGGAGCTAGCTCACCAGTTCGCCGGGGAACGCTGATCGAGAATTTCGATTCGACCGCGAGATGCAAGCCGGTCGGCCTCAGCTCGATGCCAATCGTGTAGGGCCCGATCTGTATGACATCGCCTCCGGCCAGGACGTCTTCTTTTTTCGGACCGAGACTCCGGCCGTTGATCGTTAAAACGTTTGCCGTCGTGAGATTTGAGAGAAAGTATTTGCCGCCGCGAAAGTTAATGCCGGCGTGGATACGCGAAACGGCCTTATGGTCGAGCACGATCTCACAGGTATCGAGACGCCCGATGAAGATGCCGTCCTTTATTATCTCGTGCTCAGGCTCATCCGAGCCCTTGAACGAGACGGTTATTTTTCGCTCCTTCTCAGCCATTTGCGAAATTAGCGGACGTTAAAGTACACGACCTGAGCAATGTGCAGCACCAGCAGCACCAGCATTATCGACGTAAAAAGCACGTGCGGCGCGACCCAGATCTTGAGCAGCTTGTGCAGCAATATCAATGCGTCGACTCGCCGAAGCGTAGCTGCGTTCTCAACCGCCTCCATCAAGCGGACCTCGTCCGTGCGTGGAAATCCCTTTGCGGCATCGCGGAACTCCGATCGAGCGGCAGCAAGCATAGTCGGCAGGTCTTCCCGCTTCAGGTACTGCCTGAAAAGATATCGCAGTCCCAGAAATCGACGTCGAACATTCTTCTGGATCAGCCGTTTTAGTTCTTCATTGTCTGTCGAATCGACGGCCGCAATGAGCTCACCGCGAAGCTCTTCCCGACGCGTCTGAAGGTCCTCTGCAAGCAGAGGCTCGCGTTCGATCTTCGTCATGAACTTTGGCACGACGAGATAACATGCCGCTCCAAATATGCCAGTTGCGATCACGAGATCGAATGTGATCATCAGGGTCGTCGTTAGCAAGCCGCCCGAACTTGTTCCGCCATGAACCAGCAGGACTACGCCCGCCAGTACGCCGAGGTAAACATGCGAGAGCAGCCAATATCTGAGAGCACCTGCGCGGCGCCGGTAGATCTGTTTCCTGGCCGGATAAGCCATGACCCAAACTATTCCAGCGAGGCCGGCGAGCCCCGTGATCCAACGCATCGTGACCCACGAACCTGGACTGAGCGCGATATCCTGCGAGAAACGCCGCGTCGCCCAGATGGCAGCCCCGCCACCGACAAGCACGAGAGCGATGCCGAAAAGGTGCCAAACAAGCGCTCGGAGATCGAACTTATGAATGTTTACGCCGATCGCGTGGGTCTTGCTCCGACGAAAGAGGCCCATCGCCCCGTTGACTTCGTCAAAATACTCGCGCGGATTTACGCGGAGCAAAGCCCCGGTCGGGCAATTCTCTTCACACGAATATGCGGCGGATCGTGCACCCGGCTTGTTGAGTGGCGTGTTGTTACAAAGGTTGCACTTTACGGCCAACAAATTTTCAGTCTGTTCCACCTCTGGCGGCAGCCGCGATCGTCCCAACGAAAACGCCGAAGCAAACTTTGATAGGACGCCATCTCCATTCTTGGCCTTTGGATCGGGCTTGCCGATCATCGATATAGCGTCGTATGGGCATTGCGTTGCACAGTCGCCGCAGCCAATGCACGTCTGAGGATTGATGTCGATCTGTCCGTCGGGGAATCGCGCGATCGCTCCCGTCGGACATCCCGTGAGACATTCCGCGTCCTGGCAGTGCATGCAGACCGTCGGGGCGAGTACACTCTGTGTCGACGATGAGAGTGGCTTGACGGGCCGCTCGACGTGAATACCGCGTCGGACGAGACGCGAGGTTCCATGGACCTTGTGGCAGGCGAGCGAGCAATTGCCGCAACGGATGCATTTGGCCATGTCCATGACGAGCAGGTTGACGCCATCGACGATCCCGGTTTCGATCTCACGGCTCGCCGCGGCAAGAACTCGAGTGTCTTTCGGGTGCTCGGGAACTGTCGTTGGAGCGGCCGCCGCACCTTCGAGAAAAGGCATCAGGGCGGAACTCAGCTCATTGTCTTCCCTAAGCCGTGAAATGGCTACTTCGAGCACTTCACTCCGGCCGCGAACGGACGCCGTATATTTCCAGTCGCCGGGTGTGCGGACAGCCTCGAGGCCGAGACACGTGCCCGCCCCGACAAAATCGAGCCCGAGTGATTGATCGCTCTCGATCAACAGGTCCGCGGCCTGCGGATTGAATTCTATGCCCGCGACCCGCTGTATCCAGCCGCTTCTCACAAATACCAGACGATTTACAGGATCGCCTTCGCGAAAAAGTACATCATCCTTCTCGTACACCGCAAAGCGCGACGCGTCACCGAGCCGTTTCAATAGATCGCGGCTGAGGCCCAGACTCGACAGATCTCTCAATTCGTTGAGCGTGAGGGTCTGGCCGTAGTTGCGATAATTGCGATCTAGAGCGCGACCGAATTTCGGGAGTTTTCGAAGAAGCCGTATAGCGGGACGTGTCAGTTCGAGGACGCGTGCCGGGCCGGCAGAGGCGACAGTTACCGAAGCCGTCCGAGGCGTTCCGGACAGCAACGCCATCTCGCCGAACGAATTGCCCGGCGGGATCTCGCCCACCTTTTTTCTCGTGCCGGCCTGATCGGTGATCGAGGCTTCGAGCGAGCCCTCGACAAGGATATAAAATATGCTGCTTTCCCAGGTATTTTCCTGGACAATGACCTCACCAGGAAGGAACTCAAGAAGTCGGGTATATGGGCCAACCTGCTTACCCCGATAGCTGCGGCCGAAGAGAATGATATCCATGTCGAGTTCATTACGAAACTCGCCGTTAGGCAGAGTCTCGACCAACTCGGACACGATATCGACCTTTCGAAACGCCTCGATTATCTGCTCGTGCTTTTCGATCTCACGGGGCATATATTTCGGCGGCGGCCTTGCCAAGCTTAACTACTGAAAACTATATAAATAGCCAAAAATTAGGACCGCTGCGACAATGACGAGGAACGCAAGAAGAGCTAGTGCGGCAAGCGCAACGATCAGCCATTTGACCAGTGGCGAAAGCCTTTCCCGCGGTGCGGGCTTCGCCGTTTCTGTCACCGGGCGGATCTCTTCTACAACAGATTCGGGCTTAGATGGACTTTTCGATATGTTCAAACCCATATCGGAAAGCATCTGGTTATACATCGTCTGTCCCATCTGGACAGTGTTGCCCATCGCCTCGAAGTTCGATTCGTCCGAACGTGCCCTTTCTTCTACAAAGGCAGATCCGCAGGCAGGGCAGAAGGCCTTGGCCTCGTCCACCGTCTCGTCGCACTGCTCACATTTTTTCAAGGCCATCGGATCAGTTCTTCATGTGGCAGATCAGACAGTCCTTACTTGTGGCAAAGCCCTTCTTGCCTTTGAGCTCGGGCCTGGCCGCCGCGGCAGCATCGTGGCACGTATTGCAATTAAGATGATAGGCGATCTCGTTGTTAAGATTCTTGCCGTTGAGAACCGGCATATCCTTGCCATCAGGTACAAGCCCTTCCTGGAAATGACATGTCCTGCATTCGCTCACCTTTTGATTCGAAGCTCGCCAAGTCGCCATCGTCAATACGACGTCCCTCTCCGAAGTGACATACGGGGGCTTCATCGCAGATTTTGGCTGATCCGTGTGGTGGCACTCGATGCAGCCGATGACGGATTTTCCATCCGGGCTGTATTTTCCCTCGGCGTGCGTTTCGTGATCGAAAGCAGCCTCACCATATTCCGAAAGACTGTCCTTGCCGAGCGTAAAGCTCTTCTGGATCTTCTTGTCGTTCGATCCGGCCGGCGACGCAGAATTTGCGGCATTCGTGTTCGCCGCGGTATTTGCGGCGTTGGCAGCGACATTTGCCGGAGTTGGCGTTGCCGAGACGATCATGGCTCCGCTGTCCGAGCCGGAGAGCCCACATGACGCGGCGAGCGCGGCGAAGACGCCAAAGACGGCAACTAGAAGCAGTTTCGATAATTCTTTCATGGTATTTGCCCCTTATTAAACTCCCATTCTGTCCGTCGTGTCAATGTTTTTGCCGAGCTAAGGCCTATTTCTATGTTGGATTTACATATTCGAATCAACGACACGGATCGCCCGCGAGCATATCGAAAGACGCCGTGTGACAACGGGCGCAACTCGCAATATCTGCAAAGTTACCGTCGCCAAAAGCACGCACACCGTTGTGGCAGGTCGCGCAATTATTCGACCCACCGCAGTGCTGGGAAACTGCGATCGTAGATAGTTGCCGCCCCTGCGGCTGACCCGTCCGAACGCCATGGCAATCGGCGCAGCCGACCGAGTTGTGATCGCCGTGGCTGAACGCTCCACGAAAGGCAGTTCTGCCCGGCGAAGTTCGTCGGTACGGGGCTAGTTCGTGACACGTATTGCACGATCCGATCTCGCTTTCAGCGGTATGACACGAATAGCAATTGTTGTGTGCTTGAAAGCCAACAGGGATCGATTTCGCTGCCCCAGCACTCTGATGGCACGAAGCGCATCCGGTAGGCGGACGTCCCTCTCCGCTGTCATGGTCAGCGTGGTCGAACTTCATATTCCAGCCTTCATTAAATCGAGCCGGGAACGTTTTCATCGTTGGCGGATTGCTCTGCAGATCGCCGTGACAGATCGCGCACATTGCCTTGTCGCGTTCCACGATCGTTTTATCGGTGAACTGATTGAGATGGCAGCCGATACATGAATCATGGCCCGCATACGGCATTTCCAGCGACTGCCCTTCACGCTGATGGCACGAGCGGCATTCGAACTGCTTGTGCTCCTCGATCGCGTGATTGAATGCCTCGAACTTCTTGTCCGAGACTTTCAGCGGTATCGGATCAGGGGTCTCGCTCGCGGTGATCGTTGGCCGCACCCGCGCCGACTGGTCAAGGCAGCTCGCGACGAAGCATACCGTAGCGATGGCGACGAGCAGCCACTTGGTCGCACTTGTACCTTTAGAGCCCTGGGTCATCGGCTAGCGTTTTTCGTGACTCGGAGGCACCGGAAATCTTCCGACCTCGGTCGTGTGGCAGTAGATACACTGGAACGGAGCCGCCTTGGCGTCGAGGCTGTCCTTCCTGTTTTTCAGTTCTTCGTCGGTCTTCTTGTCATGGCATGAGTAGCACGCGACGAACGGAACATCCGCGTTCACGAGCGTCTTGAGATCCGCATTCTGCGAGATCCCGATGTGGCATGTCATGCAATCGCGGACCGAATGTTCCTTTTGCAGATGGTCAAACTTGAACGAGTACCGCTTGATTTCGTTCCGTTCGCGGTACGGCGTCGTCAAACTGTGGCAGCCGGCACAGTTTGTCCCAACAGGTTCGACATTCTGATAATGGCACGCAAAACAAGTCGCGTGGCCGGTTGGCATATCCTTAAAATAAGCCGGTTTTGCAGCGAAGGGATCGGCGGCTGCCTGGGCGAGGGCTGTATTAGCTGGCGGCGTTCGGGCGACGAGCGGAGGCAGCTTCTCCGTCGTCTTGTGGCAGATAGCGCAGTTGTTGAACTGTGGCGGATCGTCGGCGGCGGGGCCGTGAACGAAAGCGACATTCACCATATGGGCGACCGATGCCCCGCGATATCGCTCGTTACTCGCAATAATGTCCTGGTGAACGTTGTGCGGAAAGATCGAGTTAAACTCCCTCGGCGAAGCTGCCCGAGGGAATGCGAGCCGCGGCGCCCGGCGCGGGGTGATATTCGTCACATGACACGCATTGCAGAGCGTCAAAAACTGCCGACCGCTGTGGCAGCTATTACACGCGGAATGCCCCGGATAATCGGCGACATCTGGGAAACCGCTTGCCCCGACCCAGTTTGCCGTCGGCAGTTTGTGGCACGAATTACAGCTGGTCTTCTTGTGCGCCGCGGTGGCGTGGTTGAAAAGGTCACGTTGGGCGAGCACGGTTGTGCATGACGCGATAAATATCGTCGCGATCGCGAGAATTAGTCGTGCTGTTATTGCGCCGAACACGTGCCTCCCGTGCACTTCGGCAACTCCTTGACCACGACCTCACAATTCCGAACCGTTTTTCCGGGATCAGGAACCTGTAGAACCAGCGTCGACTTTTTACTCCCCGATAACTCGACCTCGCAAGCCCAAAGGTAAGCCTTTCCGTTGAACTCGATCGGAACGACGTTCGTTGCTAGGAACTTTTCAGATGTCGCCGGGGACTGCGGTGCGACCGGCACGTTTATGAAGATCGCTTTGACAGAAACACTGTCGGTCATAGAGGACTGTACGGCTCGGGTTTGGCCTACGATCGAATCAAAAGCCGCCTTTCGCTGGTCGTACAGCCCACTCAGAAATGGCGAAGGCAGGTTCGTCGTCAGCCACTGGAGCGAGAGGTCCGGTTTGTTTCGAAACTGACGCAGGCCCTTTTGATATGCCGTCTGAAATTCAGGCACTTTTTTAGCATCATCGGCGGTGATCGCCCGGCAATATGGCGATTCGCAGTCTTCAGCCTTAAGCCATGCAAGGAATTCGGGACTTGCGCTCTTCGTACAGTAGAAGCATTCGCGTGAGGTCACAGAGGCGGACTTCATCTTGTCGACGAGAGCCTTATTTGCCTCAAGGCCTCCGCGAAACAGGAAGAATCGCTTTCGGATGAGTTTTTCGACCTTTTTCTCGATGCGTACACGGCCAGAGATCTCGAGAACGGCGTCGCCGGCTTGCGCACTAGCAATTGCGGTCCACAAAAGGACCGCAACGAGGACAATCGCGATGCGAAGAATCGAAGCTGATCTCATTCATCGACAAACGGTCGGGCTGGAAACTTCAGAAACGGCAGTCGAACGCCGCGCACAAAGATCCGATCGGCTCGTATCTCAGGCGGCGGGGCGAAATTATTTGCTCCTGACGCCGCGATCAGGTCATCCTGCTCGATGCCGTCACCGCTGACGCCGATCGCTCCTACGTGGACATTGCCCCGGTAAAGCGGCACGCCGCCGGCAAAGGTTTGGATGCCGTTTCGCAGTTCGGGGATCGAGGTACACGGGCACGGAGCGAGAAGGAAATCTTTCTTCTTAAACTCGGCTCCCCGACAAGCGGGCGGCGGTGATGAGAGTGCCGCCGCTAAAGCGTCTTTTATCAGATCGAGCTGCAGGCCTACATTGAACGGGCTCCAATCGGCTAGCTGTGTGCTGAAAGGCCCGGCCTGGGTATCGTTGATGCCGTCGGGAAAAAGCGGCCGGTGTAAGAATCCAAACGAGCGGTCACTGAACGCAACACTTCCGTTGAGCGTCAGGCCATCGGCTGTCGCACGCGTCACGTACGATCCAAATCCCGTGGCCTGCAGCTTCGAGCCTGCGTCGCTTCGCGCAAAGAAGTTCGTCGTCCGGGCCTTTTGGACTGACACATCAAGTCCGAAAACGGGTGCGTCGACCTGCCGAAAGATGCCGAGTACTGTGCCTGTTGTATCGACGACGGCGACACTGACCCGCGCATTCGTCCCGATCGGCTGACGTATCGCTGCTCTCACTCGATTCGCAGTACCTATCGCGGCACTCAAGATCTGCTGTACCTCCGCGGCCGTCAAGGAGACGCCCGCCGTGATCGGAAAACGCGAACTAACCAGGCCGCTGACGCCGTTGAAAGTTGCCGGAACGAAGTCCGATGCCGGAGCTGCACGGATGACCGAGGTCACAACTCCCGGAAGCGAAGCAAACCCGATCGCGGAAACGGCAGCTTGTTCCCCAACATTCGAGAACGGGAAACGGATGCCTTCAACGAGTATATTGTTACCGCGGATCAGCGGTGGAGCTTCAAAGCCGCGAGTAGCATAGGCGGCGATGACCTCTTCGAAAGGCTGGTCGTCGTCGGTCGGGTCGCGGTCGATCGTGTAAAGTCCGTCGCCCTCGACACCTACGCCGCCGACGGCCACACCGTTCTTATAAAGCGGCAGGCCGCCGGGATCGCCCGAAAGCCCAAGCGGAAGAGCCGCTACCGCGATATCCGAACATGGGAGCGTCGAAAACTGGACCCCGTAGAGAGGCCCGCCCGGCCGATTGTCGTCCTTTGGCGGGAAGTGTTCCTGAATAATGAACGAGGCTGTTCGGGTCGAGAATGCGTTGCCGCTGGTCGCAAATATTCCGGCGGTTCCGGCCTTTGAATTCGCCGCGAGCGATGCGGGCACGGTCAGATCTTCAAGCCCTTGTCCGGCCCGGCCGACGCTGCGAATGCGAGTCGTCGCCGACGCGCCGGTCATCTGAAACGTGCCGAGCAGATTTCCTTCCCGGTCCGTCACAGCAACCGTGACCCGTTGATTCATGGCAACGGCCTTAGAGACCGCCTGAGCAATGACCGTTTGGACGTCGCCTATCGTCAGGCTTTGCGAATAGCCCGCAAGCGACATTAAAAGGATCAGAGCACAAGAGGCTGAGACCCGCGAAACTTTCGACGGAAACAGCTTGTACATGATGGGATAACAATATTATACAAACCCTGTTGCCAGTCAAGTTTTTTCGGAAAAAGTTTGTGCCCGAGAGCAAACTGTGTTAAAACGCTAGACAACCAGCACTCAGCAGTACGTCGTTTTTTGGTTCGGTCAAGGTATGGCGACAGGCTTCCGCAAACTGGTTCTTGCACTCTCGGTCCTTCTCCTGGGATCCGATTACACAAGCGCTCAAGGCTCCAACGGGCGGATCACCGGTAAAACCCTCGATGCCGAAGGTAAACCCGTTGCAGGCGTGATGGTCGTCGTGACCGACCAGTCAAGCACAGAGGCCTCGACGAAACGGTCGGGCCAGGATGGAAGTTACTCATTCCGGCTTCGAAACGGTGCCTACCGCATTACTGTCGAGCCGCCGTACGAGGCCAGGTTTGACCGCGGGAAAGCGGCAGAGTACGGAGTTTTTGCGGGTTTTCTTTGCGACGAGACCAAATCGAAGTGCACGACGCTCGAAAACGTCATCATCGACGGCAGTGAACGGAAGATCGACTTCGCCGTCGTCGATCCGAGCAAGGAAAAACCAGACGCCGACGCTCAACCGGTCAAAGATGCCGTTCCGGAAACGCGCGAAGTTCGAGACCGGTGGCGTATCGCCTATCCCGAGTACGATCGCTATGGCGATCAGGCTGCTCGCGGACGCGATATTCCATTCAAACGCGGCAGTTGGTTCAATCCGTACGACCAGAGCATCTTGAAAGGCGACCTTCCCGTGATCGGAAATGACTATTTCCTGATCCTCTCAGGTGTAAGCACGACGCTGGCGGAACTTCGACGGACTCCGGCCGGAACCGCCGTCAGCTCAGCCGATCCCGATACGAACAATCTATTGGGGCGGCCCGAGAGTTTTTCGTTCAATCAAACGCTTCAGTTATCATTCGAATTCTTTAAGGGCCAGACGGTCTTTCGCCCGCGGTCGTGGGCGATCAAGTTCTCGCCGACATTCAGCATTCCGAACTACCTGAACGCCCGCGAGAACGGCATAGTCAACATTGACGTGCGGCGCGGTACGACGCGAACCGATTTTCAGGTCTCGCTCGAAGAGGCGTTTGCCGAGGTCAAGCTTTTCGATACGAACGACAATTACGACTCGGTCTCGGTAAGGGCTGGTATTCAGCCATTTAATGCCGACTTCCGGGGATTCCTTTTCTCGGATAACAACCTTGGGGCTCGCGTCTTTGGAGCCTTTTCCAACAACAAGACTCAGTTCAATGTCGCCTATTTTCGACAGATCGAAAAGGATACGAACAGCGCGTTGAACTCGATGCGATCGCTCAGGCCGCAGGATGTTTACATCGCCAATTTGTTCAGGCAGGACTTTTTGACCAAGGGCTACACCGTGCAGTTGGTCGGCGCCTACAACTACGACCGGGCCGATACGCATTATGACGAGAACGGCTTCCTTGTACGTCCCGCGGTCGTCGGCAGCGCGCGGCGGCACAGCGTAAAGGCGGGCTACGTCGGCTTCAACAGCGACGGCCACATCGGCGTTCTCAATCTTACAACGTCGTACTATTTCGCGTTTGGTAAGGACGATTTCAACCCGATCGCAGGCCGAGCGACGGATATTCGTGCCCACATGGCCGCGGGCGAGTTTTCGATCGACAAGAACTGGCTTCGGTACCGAGCCTCTTTCTTCTTTGCGTCCGGCGATGACGACCCGATCGATGACAAGGCGAAGGGCTTCGATGCTATCTTTGACGACCCCAATTTTGCTGGCGGGCAGTTCTCGTACTGGAGTCGTCAGGGCGTAAAGCTCATCTCGACCGATATTGGTCTCAATCAGCCGAACTCACTGCTTCCGAGCCTGCGTTCGAGCAAGATCGAGGGTCAGGCGAATTTCGTTAATCCGGGCCTGCTGCTCTTTAATGCCGGTGTCGATGCTGAGGTGACTCAGACCGTCAAAGCGATCTTTAACGCGAACTATTTGCGATTTCATAAGACACAGCCGCTCGAATACGTGCTGTTTCAGCCGAACGTCCGGCGTGAGATCGGCTACGACTTAAGCCTCGGCGTGATCTACAGGCCATTTCTGATCAATAACGTGACTTTCACCTTTGGTGGCAGCGTACTGATCCCCGGGAAGGGCTTTCGGGACATTTTCACCGATCGTGCCCGGAACTGTCCTGTGCCAAGCTTCTGTACGCCGGATGTGCCCAATCCGAGCAAGACTCAGTATTCATTGTTTAGCCAGATGAAGCTTATCTTTTAACCCAAGCGGGAGAATCTTTTGCGATGACTGTCAGATCCGGATCGATGCGAATCAAGCTAGTAATGCTCATGGCGTTCGTCTGCATGCTTGTCGTAGCTTTCTGGAAGGGCGGGCCGGTCGAAGGGCCGCGCGTCAATGCACAGACGCAACCAGCGGCTTCTCCGGCCGCATCACCAGCGGCGGCTCAAGCCGCTCCGACACCAGCTGCTCCGCCGGTCGAAGGCTGTCTGAAATGCCACGGCAATATCGAGCCGATGCATCGCTACAGTCCGACGGGCGAGGTTTTCGAGACATTGAAGGAAGGGAAAGACGCTCTCGGCTTGACGTGCACGTCATGCCACGGCGGAAATCCTGCTGCCACGACTGCGAAGGATGCCCACGTTCAGCCGAAATTTCCAAAGGAATGGGGTTGCAAGAATGGCGGCGATTGTTCGAGCCGAAATCCCGAACGCTCGAACACACTGCTGGCGAAAGAAAGTCAGGAATTCGTCCGTTTTGTGAATCCTGGCGACTTCCGCGTGATAAACCAATCCTGTTCGGGATGTCACGTCGAAGAACGCGGCGACGTTCCGCGAAGCATGATGGCCCACGGAGCGATGCTGTGGGGAGCGGCGCTTTACAACAATGGCGGTTACCACGTAAAGGACGCTCAGTTCGGCGAAAGCTACAGCGAGGCCGGAGCGCCTCAAGCTCTTTTCCAGAGCCCGAAACCGACCCGCGAAGAGCAGGCAAAAAAGGGTTTTCTCGAGTCTCTTTATCCGCTCCCGCGGTGGGAACTTTCGCAGCCCGGCAACGTCCTCCGAGTATTTGAACGAGGAGGAAAACGCCGCCTCGAAGTCGGCCTCCCTGACAAGGAAGAAGAGCCGGGCAAGCCCGACAAAGGACTTAGTCCCCGTGGTTTAGGAACTAACAATCGCACGGATCCCGTCTATCTCGGGCTGCAGAAGACCCGCCTGCTTGACCCGACTCTCAATTTCATGGGCACGAACGACCACGCGGGCGACTACCGAGCGGCGGGCTGTACCGCGTGTCACGTTATCTATGCGAATGACACGAGTAAGCTCGCATCCGGCCCGTTCGCGTCGGCCGGAAACGAGGGATTTACCCAATCGGCCGATAGCAGCATTCCTCGCCGCGAATCGGGTCACCCGATCAAGCATCAGTTCACTTCCCAGATCCCGACCGCCCAGTGCATGACGTGCCACATGCATCCCGGAACGAACATGGTCGCGACCTACTTGGGGCGAACATGGTGGGACAACGAGACTGACGGCAAATTCATGTATCCGCAGGATCGTCAGATCGATCCGAGCCAGTCTGACGAAGCCCGCAAGCTCGACAAGAATCCCGAGGGGGCCTCGCTCCGCGGTCTTTGGTCGGATTCGGTCTTCTTGCAGAAAACTGGAACCGAAGAATTTAATAAGCAGCTCAAGAACGTACAGTTTGCGGATTCGCACGGCCACGGCTGGGTTTATAAGAACGTCTACAAAAAGGATCGCAAAGGCAATCTGCTCGATGCGGAGGACAACGTCGTTTCGCCGGACGACCCGAATAAGTTCAGTAAGGCGGTCCATCTGCAGGACATCCACCTTGAAAAGGGAATGCACTGTGTAGACTGCCATTTTCGTCAGGACAACCACGGCACAGGCATTCTTTATAATGAGCCGCGAGCCGCGGTCGAGGTTGGCTGCGTCGATTGTCACGGCGGAGTAAAAGGTAAAGCGAATACCATCACGAGCGGTCCGGCTGCCCAGCCAGTAACGGCCCGGGGCGAGATCACGCTTCGCGAACGCCAGCAAAAACCGCTAATTGGCCGTGATCTGACGCGCCTGCAGTTCCGAGGAACGGATGGACGGCGCCTGACCGTGTTGCAGGTTCTCACGAGCGCCAACCAGGCTGCGCAGAAGAAATGTTTTGATGAGAAAGGACAGCCGATCCCGCTCAAACAGGGCGATGTCGTACAGAACTCGATCGTAGAGCCAGGCAAATGCTGGAAGGTCACACAGACCGTCGACACGGTAACCCCCGGCAACGATGACTACAACGAAAAGTCGGCATACGCCAAGACGATGCAGCGTGACAACTCGACGTGGGGCGATCCGAAGGCGACCGAAGAAATGCTAGCCCACCGCGAGAGCAGTATGACGTGTTACGCGTGCCATACATCCTGGGTCACGAGCTGTTTCGGTTGCCACCTTTCGATGGAAGCGAACCGCAAGATGCCCAATCGCCACAACGAGGGCGGCGATTCTCGCAACTTTACGTCGTACAACTTCCAGGTGCTTCGCGACGACGTATTCATGCTCGGCAAGGACGGTACGGTCACGGGCCACATGGTCGCTCCGGTGCGTTCGAGTTCTGCGGTGTTAGTTAGTTCGCGTAACCAGAATCGCGAATGGATCTATCACCAGCAGCAGACGGTCTCGGCCGAGGGCTTTGCCGGCCAGGCGTTTAATACGCACGTACCGCATACGGTTCGCGGGCGCGAGACGCAGACTTGTTCCGATTGCCACGTTTCTAAGGATAAAGACAACAATGCGTGGCTAGCGCAGGTGCTGCTGCAGGGCACCAACTTCGTCAACTTCATGGGCCGCTACATCTATGTCGCGGCTACCGATGCACTCGAGGCTGTTGCAGTCACCGAGCATGCCGAGCCGCAGGCCGTTTACGGCAGCAATCTGCACAAGCTCGCCTACAAAGATAATTTCGATAAATTCGTTAACGGCGGACGCAGTCTGAAAGAGGTTTACGAAAACAAAGGCCGGCCTGAGGCTCTTCAGGTTCAGGTGCGCGGTGAATACGCATACGTTGCTGCCGGCAAAGGCGGACTGCGCGTTTATGACGTCGCGCAGATCGATCACAAGGGCTTCTCGGAGAGGATCGTCACTGCGCCCGTTTCGCCGCTCGGGCAGAAGTTTTACGTGCCATCCAAATACGCCACGGCCGTTGCCGCGCCGTCGACGCTCGCCGTCGATCCCGCACGCTGGCGGACGGTGATCAAGGCGGACGGTACCTACACGCAGGTCCCACCCGACGAAGCCTTGCGTCTCAATGCTGAAGCGAAAGCCGCAGGAAAGCCGGCTCCGGCGATCAATGAGGAAGGACCGATCCATCCGAGCTACGCATATCTATACGTTGTGGATAAGTTCGAAGGGTTGATCCTCGTCAACGCAGCAACGCTGCTGGACGGCGATCCGCAGAATAACTTCCTCAAGCGGGCACTGACCTATAATCCGAACGGCGTGCTCGAAGGGGCGAACAACATAACGATCGCAGGCAATTATGCGTACATCACGACGGATCGCGAACTTGTAATTCTTGATCTCTCAACGCCGCTTCAGCCGCGCATTGCGAAGCAGGTTCCGTTCGATAAACCGAAGGCTGTAGCTGTGCAATTCCTCTACGCCTTTGTGATCGACGCGGCCGGTGTGCATTCGCTCGATATTCGTGAGCTTCAGAGCCGGGGCGAGGTTCGACGCGTCGAAGGAGCGTCGGTCCCGCTCGCGCATGCCCACAATATCTATGTCGCTCGAACCTACGCCTACGTCGCCAACGGCCCTGACGGTATCGCGATCATCGACGTTGAGCGTCCGGAGCAACCCAAGCTTGACCAGACTTTCAACGCCGGCGGCCAGATAAATGATGCCCACGACATCAAGGTAGCGATGACTAACGCGAGCCTTTATGGTTACGTCGCGGATGGCAAGAACGGCCTTCGTGTTCTACAACTCACCGATCCCGAGACGATGCCGACCTTCTCCGGGTTTAGCCCGCGTCCTGAGCCGAGGCTGATCGCAAACTTCAAGTCGAAAGGCGAGGCCCTATACGTCTCAAAAGGCCTTGACCGCGATCGGGCCGTCGACGAAAGCGGCAATCAGGTCGCCGTCTTTGGCCGCCGCGGCGCCCGGCCATTCGGCTTTGAAGACGTGATGCGAATGCTTCGAACCAACAGCGGGACGGGCGATTTCTTTACCGTCTCGGACGAACCAACTAAGTGATCGTTAACTGGGAGTCTTGCCGCGACGCGGAAGATAGGAGCTCTTCCGAACGCTCAATTGGTCATACCCATTTAGCACTTCAGTCGCAATTGGTTAAATCTCCCTTGACGAAGGCCCCTTCTTTCTGAATAATACTTCCTATAAAACTGCTGAAATCATTCAGGTATTGGCAAAAACTACGAATTAGTTGCGGAAATCAAGCAAAGTTCCCGCTCAATAATTGGTTTTACCAATTGAAGCGAATGACCATAGGACAGCCGAGAGGCTTGGGGTTTGGAAGTATGAAGAGATCTTTTGTGAATTTTCTGTCGGCATTCCTTGTGTCGACCGTTTTGGCTTTGGGCGTCTACGCTCAAGAGTATCGGGGAACGATCGTCGGTGCGGTTGCCGACCCTAACGGAGCCCCGGTTCCTAATGCGCAAGTCGTCGTTCGGAACGTCGCGACTAATACGTCGCTCCGCGTGATAACCAATGGCGAGGGCGCCTATACGGTTCCTCTGCTCCTGCCGGGCACGTACTCGGTTACGGCTACGGCCGACGGATTCAAGACGACGATCCGCGAAAATGTGGTCGTCCGTGTCGACGACCGTATCACGGTCGACCTCGCGCTTGAGATCGGAACCACCGCCGAGGTGAACGTCGTCGCGGACAACGAGATACTCGATCGCGGCAGCGTGAGCACTGGCACAGTCGTCACCGAACGTGAGATAACCGAACTTCCGCTGAGCGAAGGCGCCGCCTACAATCTCGCGACGCAGGCTCCGGGCGTTTCCTATACAGGAAATCCAAATTTCACCGGCCCGACGGCTAACGGCAATCTGGCCGCGTTCCGTACCAACGGCGTCGGCAACAATCAGATCACACTCGACGGCTCGCCAAATACGGCGATCGACGGTGCGGTCGCGTACACGCCGCCGGCAGATGCTCTTTCGCAGTTTAAGATCCAGACGAGTGCGTTCGACGCGCAGACCGGGTACACGGCGGGTTCGACAGTGAACGTCGCCGTTAAGAACGGTACGAACAAACTGCACGGTTCGGCATACTACTTTGACCGCAGCAAGGCCCTGACCTCGAACAATTTCTTTTCGAACCGTGCCGGTGTTGACCGTCCCAACCGAAAGTACTACCGCTACGGCGGGCAGGTGAATGGCCCGGTCCGTATCCCAGGCCTTTACAACGGTACCGACAAGACGTTCTTCATGTTTGCGTACGAAAAGCAGTACAACAAGCGTCCGGAGCCCGAAGTATTCACGGTGCCCACCGTGCGGATGCGTACCGGCGACTTCTCGGAATTGCTGGCGCTTCCGACGCCCGTCCAGATCTTTGATCCGGCGACCGGCGTGCTTCGAAACACGTCGTGTGCCGCGGGCAGTACCGGTACGACCGTTTGCCGCACGGCTTTTGCCGGCAATATCATTCCGACCGCCAGATTGAATGCAGGCGCCCTTCGCTTTATCAATCTCTACCCGACGCCGAACCAGGCTGGACTGCAGAACGGCACGGTCGACAACTATTTCTCAAACCAGACGAACATCCAGCCGTACGACTCCTATCTCGGGCGGTTCGATCACAACTTCAACGGCAACCATCGGATGTTCGCTAAGTTCTTCTACAGCAAGAGCGATGAGAACCGTTACAACTGGCTCGATACTCCGGGTTCGGTCACCGAAGGGTTCGAGATCCGACGAAACATCGGTGGCAACCTGAACTACACAGCTATCCTGTCGAATACGTCGGTGCTTGATATCCGCACGAGCTACAACAATTTTCGCCAGCAGCGTATCGCGTCGGCACCGATCTCGGCAGCCGATCTGGGATTCTCGGGCATCGCGAGCCTGACGAATTCACCCGTATTTCCGAGGTTCGACTTTACCAACTACGACACGCTCGGAGCAGAAAGGGCCGACTTCAACGAAGGCCTTGCGCGGACCTATCAGCTTCTCTCGGTTCAGCCGACGATCACGCACATTCTCGGAAAGCACACGCTCAAATATGGCTACGATTTCCGGCGGATCAGGGAAGACCGGCTTTCCAATGGATTTAACGCGGGCCGCTTTATGTTCACCGGTGCATATACTTCGCCGGCGTCAAACTCGAACTCGACCACGATCAACTCGATCGGCCGCGATCTTGCGTCTTTCCTTCTCGGAATTCCCGTCGCCGGCGGCAGCAGCCTCATCGAAAAGGCATCGCCGTACGACGTCAACACGCTGTATCACGGATTTTTTGTACAGAACGATTGGCGTGTGACACCGCGACTCACACTGAACCTCGGAGTTCGCTACGAACTCGAAACTGGCCTGAGCGAGGCCGAGGGCCGCATGATCGTCGATTTCGACCGGACAGTGGCTCATCCACTGCGTACCGCGGCACTTGCTAATTTTAATGCCAGTGTCCCTGCAAGTGTTCCGATCTCGACTTTTCAAAATCTGAGCGGTGGAGTCGTGTTCGCGTCGGGCTCGGATGATCGCGATCAGTTTACCGACAAGAATAACTTCCAGCCGAGGATCGGTATCTCCTACGCGCTCGGCGACAAGACGGTGATCCGCGGCGGCTTCGGTATCTTTACCGCTCCGTTCCAGATCCAGCCGATCAATCAGGCGGGCTTCACGGCGTCCACATCGTTCACGCCGACCACTAACAACGGCTTGACCTTCATCGCCGACATCAACAATCCGTTTCCGGGCGGCCTGAATCCGGCGGTCGGTTCGTCGCTCGGGCTGAACACATTGCTCGGTACGACGATCGGAACGACGAACGCGAGTGGCCCGACGGCATCGACGATCGGTATTCGCGACCGCAAGAATGCCAATTTCTATCGCTGGGTATTCGGCGTTCAGCACGAACTTCCGTATCGGATCGGGCTCGAGGCAAACTTCATCGTAGGCCGCGGCCGCGACCTTCCGGTGCTGAATCAGTTGAACTACCTTCCGCGCGAAGTTTTGAATAACTTCAACGGCGTCGATTCAAACACGATCGCGTCAACGATCACCGCGACGACGACGTTCCTTAACCAGACGGTGGCGAATCCTTTTCGCGGCCTCGTTCCGACCAGCTCGTTCCTCAACGCGAACACGATCCAGCGTCGATGGCTGTTAACGCCCTTCCCGCAGTTCCAGGATGTGATCATTACGGAATACAACGGCTCCAGCAGATTCGAGTCGCTTCAGCTTCAGATGTCCAAGCGCTTCGGTGCCGGCATCTCGCTCAACGCGTCGTACACCTACAACGACGAGACCGAGAAAACGCGAAGACTGAATCCGCAAGATGCTGACCTGACCGAGATGATCTCGACCTTCAGTCGGCCGCATCGGATCACGATGTCCTCAGTGTTGGAGCTGCCGTTCGGCCGCAAACGTGCGTTCCTTTCGAACATGCATCCGGTCGCCGACGCCATCCTCGGCGGCTGGCAGCTCAACGCAGTATTCGAGACTCAATCGGGCGAACCGCTCGTATTGCCTAACGTCTACTACGCAGGCGACATCACGCAGCTTACCGCTCGAATCGGCCAGCGGAATGAGGCGGGACAGCGTTACGGCGTCGACATCCCGGCATTCGACATTTCGGGATTCCGCGTGAATGGCGTCGTTCCGGGCTTTTCGAACAACTACACAGTGAGCAGCCAGAACGCGCTCAGGATCATTCCGTACACGGTCGATAGCTTCAGGAATCAGCGTTTTCAGAAATTCGATCTCGGTCTGACCAAGAACTTCCGGATCACCGAGCAGGCCCGGCTCCAGGTCAGGGTCGAAGGTATCAATGCTTTGAACTGGGTGTATTTCTCAGGAATGCAGCTCGCGCCGACGAACGCCGCTTTCGGCTTCGTCAATACGCAGAGAAATCTGCCGCGTGACATACAGCTCGGTGCCCGGTTCACTTTCTAGTCAACCGGCATCGGCCAAAACTGCGTCACACGACTGCTAAATGCGTTGTGTGACGCATCTTTTCCAAACAATGAGGGTTTCGAGGATAACTTCGGTCGTTTTCGTTTTGCTCGCCTTCGTGGGCGTGGGTCTTTCGCAGGCTGCTGACATCACTGTTGCCCAGGACGGCACCGGTAATGTAAAAACGCTTGCCGAGGCGATCGCAAAGGTTCCTGCGAATAATAAAAAGCGTTTCGTGATCTCGATCAAGCCGGGCGTCTACGACGAACAGGTCAGAGTTCCCGCGGATAAACCATTCGTTTCCTTTATCGGCACGGACGCCGCAAAGACGGTGCTTCGATACAAGATCTCTAACAAAGAGGCCGGCTCAACTTCTGCCGCCTATGCGACCTACATCGGCGGACACGATTTTTACGCCGAGAATATCACGTTCGAAAACTCATTCGGCCAGGGTTCACAGGCCGTCGCTATGCTCGTCGAAGCCGATCGAGTGATCTTCAAAAAATGCCGTTTTCTCGGCTGGCAGGACACGCTCTATGCCAAGAACGGCCGCCAGTACTACGTCGACAGCTATATCGAGGGCCACGTCGATTACATCTTCGGCCAGGCCGCCGCTGTGTTTGAGAACTGTCACATTCACAGCAAGGCCGATGGCTACATCACGGCTCCGATGCGGTTTGCCGCTGACGAGCGTTCGGGTTTCATTTTCCATAAATGCCGTTTGACCAGTAGCGACACAAAGAACGGCATTTACCTGGGGCGGCCGTGGCGTGACTATGGCCGCACGGTTTTTTTGAACACGCAGATGGATGCCGAGATCCGGCCCGAAGGCTGGCATCATTGGGAACCGCATCGCGAAAAGACCGCCTACTTTGCGGAATACGGCTCGACCGGCAAGGGAGCCGGCCAGGATAAACGCGTCGCCTGGGCCCGAAAGCTGGGTGACGCGGACATCAAGGTCTTCTCCGTCGAATACTTCCTCAGCGGCAGAGACGGTTGGGATCCGTACAAAGAGAACAACCGCGCGTGGCAGGAAAAGACTCCGCCCGATTTTGGCCTGATATCCTGGAACGATGTCCTAAAGCAAAAGCCGCTGTGGTATCAGACCGATGAAGCTGCCCGGATCGGCGATCAGCTATTGCTCTATCAAAAGACGAACGGCGGTTTCGAGAAGAATATCGACATGGCCGCGATGCTTACGCAGACTGAGCGTGAGAAACTGGCCGCCTCAAAGAATGACATCCGCGAGACGACGATCGACAACAAGGCGACCTACACGCAGCTCGCTTACCTCGCAAAACTGATCACCGCAAGCGCGTTGAAAACCCAGCCACCTCGAAATTTTCAGGCCTACAAAGACGCGTATCTCAAGGGCGTCGACTATCTGCTCTCGTCACAGTACGAGAACGGCGGCTTCCCTCAGTTTTTTCCGCTCAAGAAAGGCTATTACACGCACATCACATACAATGATGACGCGATGATCGGCGTGATGGAGTTGTTTCGCGACATCGCCGAACGCGATCCAGATCATCTGTTCATCGACGAAGAGCGGCGAAAGAAGGCGGAAGCCGCCGCAGCCAGAGGCCTGGCCTTGACGCTAAAACTTCAGGTCCCGATCAAGGGAAAACCGACGATCTGGGCTGCGCAGTATGACGAGGTTACGCTGAAACCAGCCGATGCACGCGCCTTCGAGCCGGCTTCGCTCTCGGGCGGTGAGTCGGTTGCGATCGTAAGATATCTGATGGGCGTAAAAAGCCCTTCGAAAGACGTGATCGACGCGGTCGAAAATGCGATCGCGTGGTATCAGAAGAACAAGATCACCGGTCACAAGCTGGAGCGAACCGCTTCACCCGAGGGTTGGAAATACGCACTGGTCAAGGACTCGGCGGCAAAGCCGCTCTGGGGCAGGTTTTACGAAATGGAAACGATGCGGCCGATATTCGTCGGGCGTGACGCGATCGTCAAGTATGACATCAGGGAACTCGACCCTGAGCGGGCCGGCGGCTACGCTTGGTACGTCTCGAGCCCCGAGAACCTGATCGAGAAAGAGTATCCGAAGTGGAAGCAGCGCATCGCGGGCGGTGCCAAATAGATCTCTTGGCGTCTTTGCGAGAAATAAGGTTTCTCGCAAAGACGCTAGGACCGCAGAGGAAGCAGCAAAACAACAGACATGAATAGACGGGATTTTGTTATCAACTTTTCTATAGGTGCAGCGGGTCTTGCGATCGCGCCGAAAATGGCGTTCGGTCAGGCCGATCCGTGGCAAGCCGAATACAAACAGATACTCGCCCGGATCAAGCCGCCAAAGTTCAAGAACAAGGACTTCAGTATTCTCAAATACGGTGCAAAGGCCGGCGGCGAATTCGATTGCCGAGAAGCGATCAACAAAGCGATCGACGCATGCTCCAAGGCCGGCGGCGGCCGCGTCGTTGTCCCTGCGGGAGTCTTTCTGACAGGTGCGATCCGTCTGAAGTCGAACGTTAATCTGCACGTTTCAAAAGGTGCGACTTTGAAGTTCGCGACGAACGCAAAAGCCTACGAGCCTGTCGTTCATACCCGCTGGGAAGGTATGGAGTTGATGCACCTATCGCCGCTGATCTATGCGTTCGGTGAGACCAACATCGCTATCACCGGCGAAGGCACACTCGATGGCCAGGGCAAGGCGTTCTTCTGGAAATGGCACGGCAATCCGCGATACGGCGGCGACCCCGAGAAGATGAGCCAACGTGCGGCACGCGCGAAGCTTTACGAATACATGGACCGCAACGCACCTGTTTCCGAGCGGGTCTTTGGTGACGGCCACTGGCTGCGTCCACAGTTCATCCAGCCCTACAAGTGCAAGAACGTCCTGGTCGAAGGGATCAAGATCGTCGATTCGCCGATGTGGGAAGTTCACCCGGTAATGTGCGAGAACGTGACCGTTCGAAACATCTTTGTCGAGACGCATGGCCCGAACAACGATGGCTGCAATCCGGAATCGTGCAAAGACGTTCTGATCGAAAACTGCCATTTCGATACGGGCGACGACTGCATCGCGATCAAATCCGGCCGAAATAACGATGGCCGACGTCTAAACACTCCGACCGAGAACGTCATAATCCGCAACTGCATGTTCAAAGACGGCCATGGAGGCATCACGGTCGGCAGCGAGATCTCGGGCGGTGTTCGCAACGTATTTGCACACGACAACAGGCTCGACAGCCCGGATCTGTGGACGGCGATCCGATTCAAGAACAACGCGTCCCGCGGCGGTAAGCTCGAGAATTTCTTTTACAAGAACAACACCGTCGGAACTGTTTCGCGTGCTGTCATTGAGATCGACTTTAACTACGAAGAAGGAGCGAAGGGCGATCACACGCCGCTCGTGCGCAATCTCCAGGTCGATGGCCTGACGGCCGCCAATGGCAATCGAGCGGTCGATCTGCAAGGGCTCGACAACGCTCCGATCTACGACGTCGTTCTAAAGAACTGCAGCTTTGGCGAGATGAAGAACAAGAGCATTGTTAAAAACGTCAATGGCATCAAGCTCGTGAACGTCAAAATTGCCGGAAAGAAGGTCACTGATCTCGCATCATGAAAAGACGAGACTTTATCGAAACATCGGCAGCGGCTGTGATGGGAGCGATCCTCAGCACTTATGCGAACGCCAACGGCGTCGTCGCCAAAAAGCGCATCGCGATGGTCGGCACGGGGATCCGCGGGATGCAGTTCTGGGGAGCGGCGCTGGTCGAAAAATTTGGCGACCACATCGAGTATGTCGGCCTCTGTGACATCAATCCGGGCCGCGTCGAGTACGCCAAGTCAGTGATGAAGGTCGGCTGCCCGACGTTTACCGATCTTGACAAGATGATGGCTGCGGTCAAGCCCGAGATCGTTATCGTCACGACGACCGATAGCGAGCACGACAAGGTGATCGTCCGCGTACTCGAACTTGGTGCCGATGTCATCACCGAAAAGCCGATGACCACCGACGAGGTCAAGTGCAAATCGATCCTCGCCGCCGAGAAGAAGACGGGCCGCAAGGTGCACGTTGCTTTCAATTATCGATTCAGTCCGTATTTCACGCGCATCAAGCAGCTGCTGACAGACAACAAGATCGGCAAGGTCACTTCGGTCGACCTCAACTGGTATCTCAACGTATATCACGGGGCGAGCTACTTCCGCCGCTGGCACGGGATCAAGGCGAAGGGCGGTTCGCTGTGGGTACACAAGGCGACACACCACTTCGACCTGGTCAATTGGTGGCTCGACTCCGACCCGGTCCAGGTTACCGCATACGGTTCGCTCGAACACTACGGGAAAAACGGCAAGGTCCGCGGTGCGAGCTGCCGTTCGTGCGAACACAAATCGACGTGCAAATACTTCTGGGACATCACCAAAGAGAACACGTTGATGAAGCTCTATGTCGATAACGAAAAGCACGACGGCTACATCCGTGACGGCTGCGTTTTTCGTAACGAGATCGACATCTACGACAAGATGTCGGCCCAGGTGATCTATGCCAACGGCGTCACGCTCAACTATTCGCTGACGACCTATTCGCCGTATGAAGGGCACCGGCTGACTTTCAACGGCTTTGAAGGAAAGCTCGACACGTGGCAGGGAATTCCGTACCAGCGGTCGTCGATGGACAAGATCGATCAGGCCGCCCGGCACGCTCTCGAAATGGAGCAAGGCAGCGAGGCGGCGGACGGTTTCGAAGAGATAATTCTGCACGAGAATTTTAAGCCGGCGTTCGAGACGATCCGAGTCCCGCGGTATCGCGGGGGCCACGGCGGCGGCGACATTCGCATGCACAACAAGCTCTTTAAGAACGAGCCCGCGACCGAGCCGTATCGTCACGCAGCCGGTACACGTGACGGAGCGATGTCCATCCTGATAGGTATCGCGGCCCGCAAGAGCATCGATGAGAAACGCACCGTTCGTATTGATGAACTGACGGACATCAAGCCGATGGCGAAAAGGCCTATTGCATGAAACTGCTCGCGACCATCGCTTTCGTGATCGCGCTGGGCTGCTCGGTCTATGCCCAACGTCCGGTGATGATATTCCTCGCCGGCGATTCGACGATGGCTCCGAAGCAGGAGAATCGAAGGCCTGAGACCGGCTGGGGTGAGATGCTCGAGAAGCACTTCGTCGCCGGAACGGTAAAGGTCGACAATCGAGCTTTGAACGGACGGAGCACGACGTCGTTCATCGCCGAGGGCCGTTGGAAAACTCTGATCGAGGCGGTCCAGAAAGGTGACTATGTATTCATCCAGTTCGGCCATAACGATCAGAAGAAGGATAAGCCTGGCGTTTACGCGTCGCCCGAGGATTACAAGGCGCATCTGACCCGGTTCATCGACGAAACTCGAGCGAAAGGGGCGACGCCGATACTGATGACTTCGGTCGCCCGTCGCCGATTTGAGAACGGCGTTCTTGTAAAAACGCACGGCGATTACCCCGATCTGGCAAAGGCCGTTGCGAAGGAGCAGACGGTCGTCCTGATCGATATGGAAGCGAAGAGTTCGGACGTGCTAAGCCGTTACGGTGAAAGCGATTCGTCCAAACTCTTTCTTCAGCTAAAACCCGGCGAGAATGCGAACTACCCGAACGGCGTGATCGATAACACCCATTTCAGCCCGCTCGGAGCGGAAGAAATGGCGGCTAAGGCCGTAGAAGGAATAAAGGAAAAGAAGATCGGACTGGCAAAGTATCTTAAGAAATGAAGTTGAGACTCGCATCGTTGTTGTTAGCCGTGATCGCCGTATCTGGAAGCGCGGCGGCGCAGACGAACGAGTTCTTCGAAAAGGTGCTTCCGGCCCCGGTCGACAGTGGTTTCCGGATGGACAATTATTGGGTCTGGTGCGGGTCGGTGATCAAGGGCGACGATGGCAAATATCACATGTTCGCGTCGCGTTGGCCAAAGCCGCCCGGATTTGGCCCGTACTGGCTGACGAATTCCGAGATCGTTCACGCCATTTCCGACAAGCCCGAAGGACCGTATAAATTTAACGATGTCGCTCTGCCGCCGCGCGGCGAGCACTATTGGGATGGCCAGATGACGCACAATCCGGCGATCCGCAAGTACAAGGACACTTATCTCTTGTATTACACCGGTACGACGTATACAGGGCCGCGGCCTGGGATGGATTTCCGAATCTCGGAGACGCATCCCAAGAAACTCGAGGCTCATCGGCAGGAACGCATCGGATTAGCGACCTCGAAATCGCCGTACGGCCCGTGGAAGCGGCTCGATAAGCCGATACTCGACGTTGTTCCGGGAGCGTGGGACCAGTATCTGACGAGCAACGCGGCTCCGGTGGTGATGAAAGACGGCCGTGTGATGCTCTACTACAAAGGCGTGACGCGTCTGACCGTACACGCCATCGGGCTCGCGATCGCCGACCGTTTTGACAAGGAATACAAACGCGTCGGGAATGAACCGCTGAATATGGGCATTGGTGCGGAGGATCCGTTCATCTGGATAGAGAACGGCAAGTTCAAGGCCCTGATGCTCGATCACGAGCGAAAATACTCCCCCGATAAAGAGATCTTTTTCGCCACCTCGAACGACGGCATAATGTGGTCGACGCCGCCGAATGCGATCGCCGTTTCGCGAAACATCAGGATGGCCGACGGCACCGTGCAGAGGGTCGGCAAGACCGAGCGTCCACACGTGTTGATCGAGAATGGGAAACCGACGGCAGTGTTCTTTGCCGTTAGCGGCCAACTGAACGGCCAGGGAGCCAGCTGGAACGTAGCGGCTCCACTAAAGAAATAAAAGCTTATGAAAATCGCCTTATCGTTGTTATTTGTTCTGACGTTTACGTTTGCGGGCCTCGCCCAGACGCAGCCCGATTCTGAGCGGCTCGCCGAGATCGCATTGGGCCGGCTCTGGCTCGACGACCGCAATCTGCCCGGAATTCCGCGCAGCTGGACCTACGAGCAGGGCGTGGTGCACAAGGGCGTCGAAGCCATGTGGTACGCGACCGGTGACGCCAAATATTTTGATCACATCAAGAAGGGGATGGATCACTGGTACAACGATAAAGGCGAGGTGCCGGCCTATCATCGCGAGGAATTCAATATCGATCATGTCACGCCGGGCACGTCGATGATGACGCTGTGGCGTGCGACGAACGATCTTAAGTACCACAAGATGGTCGAGAAGATCAGATCTCAGCTCAAAGAACATCCGCGAACGAAAGAAGGCGGCTTTTGGCACAAGAAGATCTATCCGTGGCAGATGTGGCTTGACGGGCTGTATATGGGCCAGCCGTTCTATGCGGAATACTCGGCCGTGATGGGAGAAGACAACTGGAATGACATCGCAAATCAGTTCGTCTGGATGGAAAAGCACTCGCGTGATGCCAAGACCGGCCTGCTTTATCACGGCTGGGATGAATCACGAGAACAGCGTTGGGCCGACAAGACGACCGGAAGATCTCCGCATTTCTGGGGCCGTGCGATGGGCTGGTATGCAATGGGCCTCGTCGACACGCTCGAGTATTTTCCCAAGAACCACCCGCGTCGCGGTGAGTTGATCGCCATCCTAAACCGGCTCGTTGTTGCGATAGAAAAGGTACAGGATAAGAAGAGCGGCGTTTGGTGGGACATTCTCGATTTCCCGGGCCGAGAGAAGAACTATCTCGAATCATCGGCATCGGCGATGTTCGTCTACGCTGTCGCCCGGGGCGTTCGCGAAGGCTACCTGCCCGAAAAGCACATGAAGACCGCGACCACCGGTTGGGCCGGCATTCAGCGTGAATTCATCAAGACGAACGACAAAGGCGAGACGACGTGGGAAGGTACTGTTTCGGTTTCCGGCCTCGGCGGCAATCCGTATCGCGACGGCAGCTACGAGTACTACATGAGCGAAAAGCTCAGGACAAACGACGCCAAAGGCCTCGGGCCGGCGATACGAGCTGCCGTCGAGATCGAGGCGTACAAAGAAGGCCGGCCGGGCAAAGGCAAGACCGTTCTGCTCGACGATCATTTCAACCGCGAGGTCCGGAAGGACAAACTCGGAAAAGATCAGGTGTGGCATTACAAGTTCGATGAAAAACTCGATTCGGGCTACTCGATCTGGGGCAATGTATTTCGTTCGTACGGTGCAAAGATCGGGCACCTTTCGGAAGCTCCGACAGCCACAAACCTCGCTAAAGCCTCGGTTTACATCATCGTCGATCCCGATACGCCGCGTGAGACCGCAAACCCGAATTTCATCGCCGCGGACCACATAAAAGCAATCGCCGAGTGGGTCAAAAAGGGCGGCGTGCTCGTAATGTTCGGCAATGACGGCGTAAATGCGGAGCTCGATAAGTTCAACGAGCTCGGCCGCGAGTTTGGCGTACAGTTCGACAAGAATCAGAAGTTTCCGGTCATCAACAACGACTACAAGATGGGCAAGGTCGCGATCAATGCCGGAAACGCCGTTTTCCCCAATACGAAGCACATTTTTCTGAAAGAGGTCTCGTCGCTGACGCTCTCAAACGGGGCAAAAGCGGTCCTGACAGCTAACGGCGACAACATCATGGCCGTTGCAAAACACGGAAAAGGAACGGTCTTCGTGCTGGGCGATCCGTGGCTCTATAACGAGTACACCGACGGGCGGAGGCTGACTGCCGAGTACCAGAATTTTCAGGCGGCAAAGGATCTGAGCCGGTGGCTGCTGACGACGGCGAAGTGATCGCGGAAGTTTGTGCGTTGCATACACAAAACATAGAACAATACGCGGCACGTTTTCGTATAGCGCCAGGAGGCCGAGAGCCTTGACGGCTGATCACGGCGAATAGGCACAACGTCTGCCAGGAATAGAGAATGGCGAGTGTCAATTTTTTCAGGACGACACACCGAAGAACGCGAAATAATTTTTTTTCGAATTTTCGCGGGACAGCGGCAAAAATCGCTGTAAAAGGTTGAAAACAGGGGAGTTGTTTGTCCCATACATGCGTGGGACAGCCGTGGGACAAAGTGGGACAGCGGGACAGTTCGACGGTCCGATAGCTCACGGCGAAAGAATATTATGTTGAAAATAGTTCTTTTCATTCTGATCACATCGATGACGTCGATCGCTGCTTTCTCACAGGCTGCAAAGCCGTCGACCGCTGCGAGTCCGTTCATCGTCAAAACGGCGAAAGACGTTAGCGATATCACAAAAGCTCTCTACGCCAAGCCGGGCAATACGAATCACGACGTACTCTCGGCGGCCGGACATCAGGCTCGGATCGCGATCTTTCATGACGAAAATCGCGTAGATGATCTGCACGAGGTCCATGACGGTTCGGACGATATCTACTACGTCACGAACGGCACCGCGACCCTGATGCTCGGCGGTTCGCTTGTCGAGCCGAATCAGATATCGCCCGGTGAATGGCGCTCGAAAACGGTTACGGGCGGGCAGAAGGTGACGATCAGGAAAGGCGACCTGGTTTTCGTGCCGCGCGGGACGCCGCACCAGCGTACCGTTACAGACAAGAAGTTCTCAATGATCCTTATCAAGATCTTTGCCGTCGAACAAAAGTAGTATTTCGCGAGTCGACCGATTAAACTACGATGACAGGAAGGGCGCAAAAACTGATGCCAAAGAAGCCGGCAGCTGTTTTCAAGAATCTGAAATCCGAAAAGAACGGCACGACCGCCGAAGAGGTCGTCGTCCGGCTGCGCGACATGATCCATAGCGGTCAGCTCTCTTCCGGCGATCGGCTGCCGCCCGAGCGTGACCTCGCTAAACTTCTCGGTGTCAGCCGTCCTACGCTTCGTGCAGGTATCAGGTCGCTCGCGACCGTCGGCATTCTGCAGTCTCGCCAGGGAGCCGGCACGTTCGTTGCCGAACGCCATGAATCGCCCACGCTCGACAGCAGTCCGCTGAGAATGCTTTCGGCTCTCCACGGATTTACTTCCGACGAGATGTTCGAGGCTCGCTTGTCGCTCGAGATGAGCATCGCCGGCATGGCCGCCGAGCGGGCAACTGCCGAACAGATGACGCTCATGGCCGAGCAGATCACGGGAATGTACGCTTCGCTCGACGATCCCGGACAGTATCTGGTACACGACATGAAGTTTCACCAGACGATCGCGGCGGCGTCGAATAACCGGATCCTGACATCGCTGATGAATATGGTCGCGACGATCCTGTTCGATGCCCGTTCCAAGACCGTGAAGCGCGCCCGCGACCTGAAAGAGTCGGCGGAACAGCATCACAATATCTATCGGGCCCTGCGTGAGCGCGATCCGGAAGCTGCGAGCCGTGCGATGCGCGATCACCTGGTCGAAACGCAGAAAGCATGGCGTCTGGAAGAAGAGCAGGCCGAAAGCGAACAGCAAGACTGATCAAGACCAAAATAAAGAATGCCTATTACCTCGAAGCTCCTCGCGATCTCGATCGTTCTCCTATCCGCAGCCGCCATTTCCGCACAGGTTTCAAAGGTGTGGGTCGCTGACAACGGCGATGGAACGTACAAGAATCCGATAATTCACGCCGACTACTCTGACCCGGACGTCGTGCGGGTCGGTGATGACTTCTGGATGACGTCGTCCAGTTTCAACGCTGTGCCGGGCCTGCCGATACTGCACTCGCGAGATCTCGTTAATTGGCGGCTGATCAACTATGTATTTACGCGGCAGGAGCCGCAGAACGTGTTCGATAAAACTCAGCACGGCGGCGGCGTTTGGGCACCGTGCATTCGGCATCATCGCGGCGAGTATTACATCTTCTTCCCCGATCCCGATCACGGAATTTACATGACGAAGACGGCCGATCCTGCCGCCGAATGGTCAAAGCCGCTGCTGATCGCCGCGGGAAAAGGCCTGATCGATCCTTCACCATTGTGGGATGACGATGGCAAGGCGTATCTCGTGCATGCCTTTGCCGGCAGCCGTGCAGGGATCAAGAGCAATCTCGTCGTGCGCCGAATGGCCGCAGACGGAACAAAGCTGCTAGACAGCGGAACGATGGTGTTCGATGGGCATGATGCCGACCCGACGGTCGAGGGGCCGAAGTTCATGAAGCGGGATGGGTATTACTACATCTTCGCTCCGGCAGGCGGCGTTTCGACGGGCTGGCAGTTAGTTATGCGGTCGCGGAACGTCTATGGCCCCTACGAAAAGAAGACTGTGCTTGCCCAAGGCAGCACAGCGATCAACGGCCCGCATCAGGGAGCTTTGGTCGATACCCCGTCGGGCGAATGGTGGTTTCTGCATTTTCAGGACAAAGGCGCTTATGGCCGTATCGTGCACCTGCAGCCGGCCGTTTGGCGTAACGGATTTCCGGTGATCGGACAGGATGCAGATGGCGACGGCGTCGGAGAGCCGGTTGCAAAACACCGGAAGCCCAACGTCGGCGGCGGTTTCCCGGTCCGGACGCCGCCTGATGATGACGAGTTCAACTCGCCGACCCTCGGCTTGCAATGGCAGTGGCACGCAAATCCTGGCCAGACCTGGGCATTCCCGTTCCCGGCTCAGGGCGTACTTAAGATGTATTCGGTCGAGCTTCCTGCTGAGTACAAGAATCTGTGGGATCTTCCGAACCTTCTCCTGCAGAAGTTCCCGGCCGAGCAGTTTACGGCTACGACGAAACTCAGGATAGATCCGCGTTTTGAGGGCGAGCGATTTGGTTTCGTAGTTATGGGCCTCGATTACTCGGTGCTCGGCATCACCAATCGCGGAGGCAAGGCGCATCTCGCTCAAGCGATGGCAAAGGATGCCGATCGCGGAACACGTGAGACGGAGTCAACCCCAGTGGCTCTCAATGGCCGAGACCTCTTTTTGCGAGTGCATGTCGAAAAAGGGGCCGTTTGCCGATTCAGCTATAGTGTTGACGGCGTAAAGTTTACCGAGATCGGCGAGCCGTTCACCGCGAGGCAAGGCCGGTGGATCGGGGCAAAACTGGGGTTCGTATTTACTCGGCCGGGCCGATTTAATGACTCGGGCTCGGCGGATATCGATTGGATCCGGTTCGAAAAGTAGAAGAGCCGGGCCGAAGCCCGACTCTCTTACTTTGCCTTAGGTTAAGCCTCGAGCTTTGCCGGTTCGAGTCGCGGTGCTAGCAGGTGGATCACCGCTAAAGCGATCAAATACGCCGAAGCCGCGATTATAAAGATCGGCACGTAGCTGCCCGTACGGGCGAGGATGTAACCGACCACCGGTGCGATAACCATTCCGCCGATCGCCCCGAACATACCACCGATACCCACAACTGACCCGACAGCCTGTTTGGGGAACGTATCCGACGTCAGCGTGAACAAATTGGCCGACCAGCCCTGGTGAGCCGCCGCCGCGATGCCGATCAGGATCACGCTGAGCCATAGGCTCGATGTAAACGAAGCGATGACTATAGGGATCACGGCAAGGGCACAGACGAGCATCGCCGTCTTGCGGCCCCGATTGACCGAATAGCCTTTCTTGATCAGCCACGACGAGATCCATCCGCCGCCTACACTGCCAACGTCGGCAATGATGTAAATAACGGCGATCGGAAGTCCGAACGACTTTAGATCGAGTCCGTGCGAACGCTGGAGGAAGTCGGGTACCCAGAAGAGATAGATCCACCAGATCGGGTCGGTCATAAACTTACCGATAGCAAAGGCCCAAGTCTGGCGGAACTTGAGAAGACGGGCCCACGGCAGTTTAGTGACCGGTTCAGACGGGTCGCTCTGAATATAGGCCAGCTCTTCCTTAGAGAGCTTTGGATGCTCTTCCGGCCGCTTGTACAGGAAAAGCCAGAAGACCAACCAGATGAAGCCGAGTATGCCGGTAACGATAAACGCCTCGAACCAGCCCCAATACGCAACGAGTATCGGAACGGCGAGAGGAGTTACAAGCGCTCCGACGTTCGTGCCGGCATTGAAGATACCAGTCGATAGGGCACGTTCCTTCTTTGGGAACCATTCGGCCGTGGTCTTGATCGCCGCCGGGAAGTTGCCCGATTCTCCAAGGCCGAGCACGAACCTGGCTACGATAAATCCTGCGACCGACACCGACAGAACGATCGACCACGGAGCGAAGCCGAGCGGAGTGATGATCGCATTCACGACCGCCAAAATGCCGTCGATGATCGGAGTGATGATCGGAAGCGCTATCTCGCCGACGCCAACGGCCCACGCGTGGAGCAAGGCACCGATACTCCAAAGGACGATTGCGACCGTGAATCCGATCTTCGTGCCGACCTTGTCCATAAAGCGTCCGGCAAAGATAAAGCCGATCGCATATGCCGTCGAAAAAGCGAAGATGATCCAGCCGTAGTCGATGTCCGTCCATCCGAACTCGCCCTGGAGCGTCGGTTTAAGGATCGCGATCACCTGGCGGTCAACGTAGTTGATCGCCGACGCAAAAAAGAGCAGCCCGCAGATCCACCAGCGAAAACGGCCGACGCGTTGAACCACGTCGCCAATACCCGCGATGGCCGCGCCCGTCGCCGAACCCGAGTCCTCTTCGGGAGCCGCTAAAAACTCGCCGTCGTCCTGGTTCTTCTGGCTTTCGGCGATGTCGTCGATCTCAGAATTACTACTCATTCACATTCCTCCAAATTTAGATAACACGTATTCCGGGTGAGTGGTATTCGATACCGTCAATAATATTGCTTATCGTAGGCCATTGTGCAGACGAGGTGAGCGTTTCTGGCGTTCCATTCACCGTCAGAACTGTCTCTTCGACCTTTGTGCCTGTTATCGACGGGTTCCAGGCAAAGAGCTGATTCGCGTGCACAACCTCTTTGCTTTCAGGATGGGCGACCCACTCGCGGGTCCTGTATCCGGCGGCTCCGCCCTGGTGATGGCGATCGATCTCGCCCGGGAATCCACTCTCGCTGTACGCAGAGCGAGCAGCTTCGTAGACATCTTTGCCCGTTGCTCCGGGCCGTGTTGCGTGCAGCATCGCCGCGAAAACGCTGGCATTGGCCCTCGTGCGACGGTCCAGTTCTTCATGTACCGACCCGATGCACACAAGCCGCGAGAGGCTCAGGATCAGACCGTGTCGCCTAGCACAAGTTACGAGCAATGCGAGTTTTCGGAACACGTTATCCGTCGGAACCGGATGCCTATAAGCCGCGATCCTTTCGTCAGCGGCGACCAGCGTGACCACGGACGTGATCGCCTTCGCAGCGAGCGAGGAGCGGACGCGCATAGCGATCTCGTTCTCAGTCTGCCCCGGCTTGATAGTGCTTGCGATCTCATCGAACGCGATAGAGGCATCTCGTCCAATTGCGCGCGACCGCTCGATCTCCTCTTCGGTCAGGATGCTCCGGACGCTCGAGAGCTTTCCGTCGACCGCGGACACGCCGGGGAACAGCGCGATGTCGGTCGCTATCCTCTCGCCTGCGATCGCACGGGCTAGGCCAAGCGGAACGAGTGGGTCTGCCTTCTCAAGCTGCCAGGCGTATTCGATCGGTTCAAATATGCCGCCCGGAAGTTCTTCCTCGGTCATCCGGCCGATCTCAATGTTGTTTGTGACAATGCAACGCCTTCCGTTGCGGGTGATCAGTATAGACGCGACGCCGTTGTCGCGACTGGAATCTACCCCGTTGGAACCGCCACCCGAGATCCACGCGAAGTTGTGCTGCCCGTTGAGCAGCACTCCATCCAGATCGAGTTCCGTCAGCAGGCGGCAAATTCGCTCGGTCTTTACGTCGATCTCACTCATTATGTCTCGACCGACCAGCCTACTGATTCACTCCGCTGGCGAGGAATCCGCCATCGACAACGAGGACCTCGCCCGTTACAAAGCTTGCTGCATCGGATGCAAGAAAGACGGCGGCCCCGGCGAGTTCTTCGACCTGACCAAAACGCCCCATCGGCGTCCGCGTGAGAAACTCACGGCCGCGTTCGCTTTCGTCGAGCAGCTTTTGGTTGAGAGCCGTTCTAAAAACCCCCGGGGCAATAGCATTCACATTTACGCCCGACTTTGCCCATTCGACAGCGAGAGATTTCGTCAGCGAGGCCACCGCGGCTTTGCTCGCACAGTAAGCCGCGACCTCGTAAAGAGCGACAAACGTCGACAGCGAAGCGATGTTGATGATGCGGCCATAGCCGTTGCCGATCATATGCTCGCCGAAAACCTGACAGGCGCGAAGCGTTCCCGTCAGGTTCGTTTCCATGATCTCGTTCCAGGTCTCTTCGTCTACAGAAAGCGTCGGCTCGCGCTTGGTTCGGCCGGCGGAATTGACCAGAATGTCCACTTTGCCAAACCTCTCAACCGAAGCGGAGAGCAGATCTTCGAGAGACGACTTGGATGACACGTCTGAGGTCACTCGAAGAGTTTGCCGGCCGAATCCCTCTATCTCGGCGGCCGCGGCATCAACCTGTTCCTGACGACGTGAGGTGCAAACGACGTTCGCGCCCGCCTCTGCCATCCCGTGTGCGATAGCACGGCCGATGCCTGACGTTCCGCCGATGACGACGGCGGTCCGGTTTGAAAGATCTAGTTTTGAATAGCCCATAAACTCATTTTTGATCGAACCGAAAAATGCAAAGTGGTATTACCATTTACCATGAATTGACGGTTTGGTTGGCGAATACCGGGTTGACCCGACCCGAGCAGCGATCTGGTCAAAACCTAGATACTCTTGTCTCTTCCGCATGAAACCGATCGACTTCGCAGGAAAAAGAGAATACTGCTTGCATTTAATTGGTTAAACCAATTAGAATACTAAAGTTAATTTGGGACAAGTGCAAACCTCGACACAAAAAATCCTCGATCGGCGCGAAGCCGGCGAAAATGTTTGGCTCCAGCGCACCGCCAGGCTTGAACTGCAGATCGTGCCTCAGGGTGAATACCATTATACGGTATGCGAATCTGAGGCCGCCGTCGGACTGGCGATGTTCAACGATCTGGTCAGCTACGCCGCGAATAAGGAGGGTGACCTTTCGGTCGTCCTGCTCGGCGGACGCGGAGCGCAGGCGATGTACAAGATCATCCGAGCGAAAACCGAAGCGGGCGAACTGGACGATCTTCTTGGCAGACTCCATGTCTTCACGCAAGACGCGCTGGCTCCGATGCGGATGAACAATGGATTCAGCTTTGTCCGCGATTTTGAGCGGCTGCTCGGTCCCCAGTTCTTCGCAAAGATCAAGGATTTTACGCCGATGATGACCGAGGGCGACGACCTCGAGCGATCGCTGAATAATTACGCGGCAAAGCTCGAGGCTGTCGGCGGTATCGACATCTTCTTTATGGGTTTTGGCCCGGAGGCTGAGGCCGCATCGCACCTTTGTTACATAAAGCCCGGATGCGGTGCCGAGTTCGACGATTTTCTTGGGATAATTCCCATATCTTCGTCGATCCTCGAGCACCATATCTCTAAGTTTAAGGCGGGCGGTTCTGAGATATCGGCGGCGGACGAAGAAGAATCTAGGCGTGCTAACTCGATCCTAACGCTCGGCCCTGCGGCGATCTTGCGTGCGAAGCTGATCGTTCAGTCGATCGTCGACGCTTCGACCGCTCCTGGTAAAGTGCCGAGTTTCCGAAGATTTCTCGATACCGGACTCGCCGAGGACCGCACCGAATTGCAAGATCAGTGTGACGCCAATCCGGGCCTGCTCTTAAGACTTCATCAGAATGTCAGGTCCTATATATTGCCCGACCTGATCGCATAGAGTTATGTTGGACACCGTTCCAGAAAAAGCTGTCGAGATCAGCGAATACGCGATCATCGTCAATCCGGAAGATAACGTCGCCGTCGTCAAGGCACAAACAGACGAAGGGCTCGCTGTGGTGCTGCCTTCAGGTGAGACGATCGTAGTGAGAGATGCAGTGCCGCCGGGGCACAGGTTTGCGACGAGGGCGATACCGGCGGGCGAGTTCGTGCGGCAGTACGGCCAGCCGATAGGCACCTCGATGGGAATAGGTGTCGGCGAGTGGATCAACCACGACAATATGACGGACGAGGTTCCGGTGGTCAGGAACCTGCCCGAAGACCTCGCGACGCCCGCACCCGATTACTTTGACGCAGGCGACGTCGATACCTTTCTCGGATTTCGCCGGGCCGACGGTCGTGTCGGCACGCGTAACTTCGTCCTGATCGTTCCAACATCGATGTGTGCGAGTCATGAGGCGACGCAGATCTCGATGATGGCCGAGTTCATGCACTACAGCCGCGAGAAGTATCCGAACGTCGACGGCGTTGTGGCAATTCCGCACAACAAAGGCTGTGGATGTCAGGACGGTTCGACGCTCGATGTGATGATGCGTACGTTATCCAACTACGCAGACCATCCGAATGTCGGCGGCGTTATTCTCATCGACCTCGGCTGCGAAAAGACAAATCTTTCGTTCGTTGAAAAATATCTGACAAAGCGCGAAAAGCCGATACAAAAACCGGTCTTCAAGATCGGCATTCAGGACGTTGGCGGCACGCAGGCAGCGATCGAGCTTGGGCTAAAGCATGTTCAAGACATGCTGCCGGAGGTTAACCGCTGCGAGCGCGAGGAGTTTCCGGTTAGCGAGCTAGTACTTGGCGTGAAATGCGGGAGCTCGGACGGTTTCTCGGGCATTTCTGCAAACCCGGCGCTCGGACACTGCTCCGACATTCTCGTTCGGAGCGGCGGGACCGTTCTGCTCACCGAAGTGCCGGAGTTTTGCGGTGCGGAACACATTCTCGCCAATCGAGCGAAAGATGCCGAGACCGGCCGCCGGATCTACCGAATGGTCGACTGGTATAAGGAATACGCGTCAAAATTCGGGGCAGTCTTGAACCAGAATCCCAGCACGGGAAACAAGGCCGGCGGCCTCCTCAACATCACGATCAAATCACTCGGCGCGATCGTGAAAGCCGGGACAACGCGTATCGAGGATTGTCTCGAATACGCTGAAACACCGAGCAAACGCGGAATCAACCTTATGCAAGGGCCGGGCTACGATCAGGAATCGACGCCGGGCCTCGTTGCGGCGGGTGCGACGGTCGTTGTTTTCACGACCGGCAATGGCACAACGATCGGCAACGCAATTACGCCGGTCATCAAGCTTGCCTCGAATAATCGCGTGTTCGAGCGGATGGCGCGCGATATCGACGTCTCGGCAGGCAACATTATTGTAGGAACCGAAAGTATCGAAGACGTCGGAAAACGCCTTTTCGAGCACGTGAGGCAGACGGCGAGCGGCGAGATCCAGGCAAAGGCTGAAGTGCTGAAGCACCGCGAGTTCCAGTTTTGGGCGGAGCAAACGGTTTCGTTATAATTTGTTATTGTAACGAAAAATGGATAACGGACTCTTATACCAATCGGAATTACTCGGAGTCCAAAGGACGCCGGGTGTTTCGCGAAAGGGGAATCAGCTTTTGCGTCTGATCCGCGCGGCCCAGCCGATCACTCGTGTCGAAATAGCCGAGCGTCTCCGAATAGACAAGAGTACCGTCACCGAGAATGTAAAGCCGCTGATCGTGTCCGGCGTGCTCCGCGAAGATTCTCTTCCGCCCGATGGGGTCAATCGTCGCTCGCGGGTGCTTTCGTTTAACGACATTGCCGTCTACTTTGTCGGCGTCAATCTCGGGGTCCGACGTTCACAGGTAGGCATGACGACCCTCGCCGGCGAGATGATCGACGAGGTCGATTTTGAAACGCCGAAGACTGCGAGTTATGCGCTTCGGCTGGCGCGAGAGCACATTGACAATCTGGTAAAGAAGAATCCTGAGCGATTCCTCGCCGTTGTGGGCGTTAGCGTTCCGGGTTTGGCCGATCCGAAACGCGAACGGCTGATCTTCGCTCCGAACCTAAAATGGAAGGACCTGGACATTGCGAAGGCCTTCCGCGTGCACGAGGGCACCCGCGTGATCGTCGAGAACGACTCGACCGCAGCGGCCATGTACGAGTCCCGGCTGAAGATCAGTAACTCGGCTGACGGACTACTGTCTAACTTCGTACTGGTGCGTTCGGGCACCGGCATCGGTGTCGGACTCGTGATCGGAAGCGAGGTCTACCGAGGCGGCGGAACCACTCGCGGCATCGCCGGCGAATTTGGCCACATGACGATCGTTGCGAACGGTAAGGCGTGCGTTTGCGGCAATCGCGGATGCTGGGAGCAATATGCTTCGGCTGCTGCAGCGTCATCGCTTTACATGGGCGATCGTCCGCCGATGCCAGGTGAGGCGGTGCCGCGATTTGTTGAGATCGTTTCGAAAGCAAAGGTGGGCGATGTGCGCTCGCGAAAAACGCTTGAGCGCATCGGCGACTACCTCGGCGTAGGAATTGCCAACGTGATAATGGGCGTTGGCATTCCTCGGGTTATAATCAGCGGAAGACTCGTTTACGCTTGGAAGTTTATCGAGGAGCCGCTAAATGCCGCGATAAAGCGCAGCATTGTAGGGAAGGTCGAGGGTTGGTCCGTAGAGGCCGGCGAACCTGCAGGTTCTGCACTCGGCGGAGCCTTGGAGGTCGCCGTTGAAGAGTACCTGCGAACGCTCTGATCTCACGGACAGGAGAAAGAATTATGCAAACACAGATCCAATTAGAAAAGATAGATCCGTCGACCTGTTTCGTGCCGTCGACGCACTCGACCAAGGGCCGAACGCGTTCGGTCGAGCCTGGCGGCACAGCATCGCGCAACCTACACTATGGGAGGATAATCCTCGACGCTGGCGACGCGCCGATCGAGTTCGAGACCGCGACACATGAGACCGGCTTGATATGTCTGAATGGCTCCGGAACGGTGACGGTCGGCGAGAAGACGTTCTCCATGAGCCGTTACGATGGGCTGTATGTTCCGCGTGATAGCGCCGTTTCGGTAAGCAGCGACGGAGCTTTTGACCTTGCCGAGATCTCGGCACCGGTCGAAAAGGCTTATCCGCTCCAGTTCGTCGCGTTCAAGGATGTTCGTGAAAATGAATCGCTCCACTTTATCGCCGGCAAACCGCCGACGGAACGGGATCTTAATATAGTCTTTGGCAAGAATATCGAGGCTGGACGGATCATGGCGGGTGTTACTTTCTCATCCGACGGCAATTGGACCTCGTGGCCGCCGCACGAGCACCACAACATGCTCGAAGAGGCGTACCTTTACATCGATATGCCTGCTCCGCAGTTCGGCATTCAGCTCGTATATACGAATACCGCTGAACCCGAGCTTGTACGCATCGTCCGCGAAGGCGACGTCGTCCTGATGCCGCAAGGTTATCACCCGAATGTTGCGGCACCCGGCGGATCGATCAATTTCCTGTGGATGATGGCCGCAAACCGCGAGGGCGAAGACCGGCAATTCGGCGTTGTCAATGTGCAGCCCGAATTCGCGACTGGAGCTTCCGGGCTTGAGGCGTCGAGAAAGTAGCCAAGGAAAATGAGCATCGAGAAATTCTCCTTGAAAGGCCGAGCGGCCTTGGTCACAGGTTCGGCCTCAGGGATCGGCCAGGCGATCGCAATTGAACTCGCGGCGGCGGGTGCGAATGTCGGCTGCCATTGCCGCAATAGCGGTGACGCGGCGGATACTATCGCACAGATCGAGCGAACCGGAAGTAAGGCGATCGAGGCCACCGGTGATATGGCGGACAAAGCCGTGCCGGCGAAAGTCGTTGCCGCGGTCGCCGAAGCCTTTGGCGGGATCGACATACTCATTAACAACGCCGGAATGATACGGCGTGCACCCGCGGTCGATTTCAGCGAGGAAGACTGGCAAACAGTGATCGAAGTGAATTTGTCGAGCGTTTTTCGGCTGTGTCAGGCTGCCGGGCGTTTGATGGTCGCTCAGGGCTCGGGAAAGATCGTGAACATCGCTTCGCTGCTTTCGTTCCAGGGCGGGATCACGGTTCCTGCGTACACAGCTTCGAAATCAGGTGTCGCGGGATTGACCAAAGCTCTTGCGAACGAATGGGCGAAGTCCGGCGTTAATGTGAACGCCATCGCCCCCGGTTATATCGCTACGAATAACACCGCCGCGCTTCAAGCCGACGAGACACGCAACCGGCAAATCTTAGAGAGAATTCCGGCCGGTCGATGGGGCGACCCAAGTGACATCGCGGGAACGGCCGTCTTCTTATCGAGCGCAGCGAGCGATTATATTAACGGACACATTCTGGTCGTCGATGGCGGCTGGATGGGACGCTAGTCAGAACCGCCTTCGTGAGCGGGCGGCCAGTCTGATTCTAAAAATTCTTCCGTCGGCTCGCGCAGGCGGTTCAAAAAGATAAATGCTAAAGATCAAATCAAAAGACAACTGTAAGTGGGATATCGTTTCCCTCGGCGAAGTAATGCTCCGGCTGGATCCGGGTGACAAGCGTATACATACGACCCGCTCGTTCGAGGTGTGGGAAGGCGGCGGGGAATACAACGTCGCTCGTGGGTTAAAGCGCTGTTTCGGGCTCGATGCGGCGGTTGTTACTGCACTTGCCGACAATCCGATCGGCCGCTTGGTCCAGGACCTGATCTATCAGGGCGGTGTCGATCAGTCGCACGTCAAATGGGTCAAGTACGACGGCGTCGGCCGCACCGTTCGGAACGGAATGAACTTTACCGAACGCGGTTTCGGTGTTCGTGCGGCATTAGGATGTTCCGACCGCGGAAATACTGCCGTCTCGCAGCTCAAGGCCGGTGACATCGATTGGGAAAAGATATTTGGCGAGGAAGGCGCACGTTGGCTCCACACGGGCGGCATCTTCTGTGCCCTTTCCGAAACGACGCCCGAAGTTGCAAAGGAAGCGATGCAGGTCGCGAAGAAGCATGGAACGATCATCTCGTACGACCTTAACTATCGCGATTCGCTCTGGAAAGCTATCGGCGGACAGGCGAAGGCTCAAGAGGTGAATCGTGACCTCGCGCAGTACGTTGACGTCATGATCGGCAACGAGGAGGATTTCACGGCGTGCCTCGGTTTCGAGGTCGAGGGCCAGGACGAACATCATTCCAAACTCGACATCGGCAATTTCGAAAAGATGATCCGCAAGGCCGTCGCCGAATTCCCGAACTTCGCCGTTGCCGCGACGACACTTCGCAATGCGAAAACGGCGTCTGTCAATGACTGGGGAGCGGTGTGCTTTACCGAGGGACAGCTCTATCAGGCGATGATGCGCCCGGACCTCGACATCTTCGACCGCGTAGGCGGTGGCGATTCGTTCGCCTCCGGATTGATATACGGATTCCTGACCGGTGAGTCACCAGAATGGGCAGTGAACTGCGGAGCGGCACACGGAGCGTTGGCGATGACGACGCCGGGCGATACAACGACGGTCGGTTTGAACGACGTCCTCCGCGTAATGAAAGGCGGCGGTGCACGGGTAGCGAGATAGAAAAATGGCTGATAGCTATTAGTTAACAGCTGGATCTCAAAATATGGACAAAAAACAGATAGTTGAGCATATAGAAACCCTCGGTCTAGTGCCGGTCGTACGCGCATCTTCGGCCGACGAAGCAATGCAGGTGATCGACGCGATCAAGGCTGGCGGGGTTGACGTGTTGGAGATAACGATGACCGTGCCCGGGGCGGTAAAGGTTATCGAAAAGGTCGCGGACAAATTCGGGAGCGATGTTTTGATCGGTGCAGGTACGGTACTCGATCCCGAAACGGCGCGGGCATGCTTGCTCGCCGGAGCGCAGTTCGTTGTTTCACCCGCACTGAATCTCGATACGATCTCGCTGTGCCAGCGTTACAGCGCTCCGGTGATGCCAGGCGTTCTTACGCCTACCGAGGTGATCACGGCTTGGAGCTCCGGAGCCGACATGGTCAAAGTGTTCCCTTGCGGAGCTGTCGGCGGAGCGAGCTACGTGAAGAATTTGAAAGGCCCCTTTCCGCAGATCAAGCTCATTCCTACAGGCGGTGTGTCGATCAAGACGGCGGCTGATTTCATAGCGGCGGGTGCTTCTGCTCTCGGTGTCGGGACGGATCTCGTCAATACAAAAGCGATCAAGGAAGGTAATCCAGAGGTCGTGACCGAAGCAGCCAGAAAGTATATCGAGATAATCAAAGAAGCGAGGGCGGCGTAGGCGAGGTCAGCGGAAGAGCGTCATTCGTTCGACGTATTTTGCGATCTGATCTACCTCGAGATTTACGGGATCGCCGACTACTAGGGAAGCTAAGTTCGTCATTTCCCAGGTCTTTGGGATGACGGCGATGTCGAATTCGCTCTCGCGCAGTTTCGCTATCGTGAGCGAGATGCCGTCGACCGCGACCGAGCCTTTTTCGATAAAGTAGCGGGCGAGAGAGTCCGGAAATGCGATCGTGACTGTTCGAAACTCACCGACGTCTTCGACTCTGACGAGGCTCCCTTTAGCATCCACATGACCTTGAACAATATGGCCGCCGAGCCGTGTTGTCGGCGTAACCGCTCGTTCCAGATTCACCTTTGAACCAACGATCAGGCCGCCGAGTGAGGAGCGCTCGAGCGTTTCAGGCGAAAGCTCGGCATAGAAGCCGTCTCGTGAAACGCCGAGTGCCGTCAGGCAGACGCCATTGACCGCGATGGATGCGCCCTCGGCAATGTCCTCGGTTACGACGTTCGCAGTGATCTCAAGTCGGACGCCTTCTTTAAGAGCGTTTATGCCGCGGACCGAGCCGAGCTCTTCGACGAGTCCGGTAAACATGGACTAGAACCACCCCTTCTTGTTCGTGATGTAGGTGCGGGAGAATTCCTCGTCAGACTTGGTGAGGTACATGATACCTTCGACGATGCCGATGATGCTCATCGCCATTGTCGGAATACCGCAAAGGAAGAATCCCCCGACGAGCGACGCCACGAGCATAATGATGCCCTCGGTCGTGTATCCGAGGATAAACTTGTGAATGCCCAACGCTCCGAGCAGAATAGCGACGACGCCGGAAACAACCTTTTTGTCCGAACCGGCGGGCTTTCCGCTCTGGTCGTACTGGACGCGCTGCATCGGCATCGGGCTGATCGGAAGGACCGTGCCGCAATTGGTACAGCGGCCTGATTGAAAGTTCTGCGTTTGGCAGGTCGGGCAAGTTTGTATCTGTGTCTGCATCTTTTCCTCGTGTCGGTTCGATTATAGCTTTCGTACGAGCCTTGTAAAAGGAATGTTCGGATGAAATAATCTCAGGTTTTATGGCTGCTGATCAGACATTCGAGCCTCCCAAACTACGCATCGGGCCAGACGGTCGTCCGGACATTGGTTCGCTCGCTGACGTTCTGGAGTGGTTTCTCAATTACGACGAGAAAACTGCACGGATGCGCCATGCAGACACCGACGAGGTCTTCCGCTGGAAACAGCAAGAGGACAAGGTCAGCGGCTTGAATGTTTTCCCATTCGAAAGTGCCGAGGCGAGATTTGCTCTCGGTGCGATCCAAGCCGTTGGCACGAATCCGAGCGAAGACGAGCTGCGAGATTGGATCGGAGAACTGCTTGCCGCACTCCAGGAATCGCGCGCGATACGAACCGAGCTTTCGGACGCCTACGGCTTGAACGGCGTTCTCGACCTTTCGACTATCGAGCGTTCGCAGAAATTGCCGACCGCGAGCGAAAAAAAGATCTATCTTACAAGTTGTTGGATGGAAACGCTTTGCACGGCCGAGGTGCGGTTCCTCGGCTGGATATTCCAGGAACTATACGGAAAGCCGTACGCCTAACGCCCTAACGAAAGGCCTCACACTGACGCATATCGCCCGATCGCATTCCTTTGGCAAACCATTCCACACGTTGCTGCGAACTTCCGTGCGTAAATGAGTCCGGCACGACAAAGCCCTGTGTCCGCTTCTGGATCATGTCGTCACCGACGGCTGCTGCTGCCCTGATAGCCTCCTCTGCATCGCCGGCTTCGACGCGGCCTTGCTTCGCAGCGGTATTTGCCCAGATCCCGGCGTAACAGTCAGCCTGAAGTTCCAACGCGACGGAGAGCCGATTGTTCTGACCGGCCCGCTGAACCTGCTGCATGACGCCCGTGAGATTTTGAATGTGGTGTCCGAATTCGTGAGCGATCACGTATGCTTGGGCGAAATCGCCCGGAGCTTTGAATTCGCGCCGCAGTTCATCAAAGAATGCGAAGTCGAGATAAAGCTTTGAATCTCCGGGACAGTAGAACGGCCCTGTGGCAGCACTTGCATAACCGCACGCTGACGAAACCTGTCCCGTGAACAGAACGAGTTCGGGGTCGGCGTAGCGCGCGCGGCTTTGTGCAGGCAAAACCGATCTCCATGTATCTTCGAGGCTGCCCATGATCGCGCCGACGAACTGGCGATTCTCATCGGCAGGTGGCCTGCTTGTGTTCGCAGCCGGGGCCTGGCTCTGCGGCTGCTGCTCCTGCTGCATCTGGAGCAACTGGCTGGGATCGCCGCCGCACAGGTAAATGGCGACCGCCAAAATGAGAACTCCAAGGCCGCCGCCGCCGATCGCAACCGGCCCGCGCATTCCTCGACGGTCCTCGATATTCGTACTCTGTCTGAGGTCTTTCCAACGCATCTGACGTTCTCTCTGATCCTTCGTCGTCGGTCTTTCGGGGTTTCCAGATTCTACCACCTTTTGCGGGCGGAGTAACGTCGATGGGTTGTCAGGCGACAAAGGCCTCGAAGTTCGGACGTCGCGGAGCCGTAAAGCGAACAGTTGCTTAGAAAGATTCGCAAAACCTTGACACGTGTAGAGTTAGAGGACTATGATGCAGACACGTCTCCAAATTAGTTTAGTCACTTCCGGCATTTCCAAACTCTTTTTAGGAGGAAAGAATGATCAAGCTTGACATCGTTAATCTTGTCGCCGAACGAACGGGTGTTCCGAAACAGAAGGCCGAGCAGGTCGTCGACTCGCTGTTCGAAGCGATGAAAGACGCACTCGCGAATGGCCGTCGTATCGAACTGAGAGGTTTTGGCGTATTCATCGTTAAGGCAAGAAAACGAGGTGTCGGACGAAATCCGAGGACAGGAAAAGAGGTGCCGATACCGGCTGGAAAAACTATCCGTTTCAAGCCGGGCAAGGAACTTTCCGCAAAGGCTGTCGGTTAGGACCGACGGCTAGCGGGATCTGCACTCGACCGCATTTGCCTCTCGAATCAGATAGCAACATCGAACGTTACACGGGTCGTCTTGTGTACAATCTATCCAGATGACCGACCCTGAGGCGTTCAAGCAGTTCTTCGACCAGCGGTCGCCTCAACGGCCGGATGCTCGGACTTGGATAAAACACGTTCTATTGCTCGCGGTTACGTTTTGTACTGTGACGATAGCGGGTTCGATCTTCCCGTTTGGACCATATCCTCTCATCGCCGCGGATGACCCCCAGAATCTTCAGGAATTTGTCCGTTTCATTTTGTCGCTTCCGCTGCGATACGCAGACCTTGTCTCGGGAGCAATTGCCGCACTTTACTCGCAGCCAGGAAATCTTGTTTACGGACTTCAGTTCGCGGCTTCATTGCTGTTTATTCTGATCTCGCACGAAATGGGCCATTACATCGCTTGCCGGATATATGGTGTCGATGCAACGCTGCCATTTTTTATACCGACGCCGCCGATGGTCGGTCCGGCTGGCACGTTTGGCGCTTTTATCAAGATACTTTCGCCGATGCCTTCACGACGGGCGGTTTTCGATATTGGCGTTGCGGGCCCGATCGCGGGTTTTGTCGCTCTTCTTCCAATTGCGGTGATCGGTATTGTGAGCATGCAGCCGGCACCGCCGGAACTGATCGCGTCCGGAGGCGGCACGCTCGTTTTCTCCGATCCTTTGCTAATGCGGCTGCTCGGAGCGGCGTTTGGGAAAGATCCCGTGCTCAGCATCGGGAATGCATACTACTTTGCCGCGTGGGTCGGGCTCCTGGTGACCGCACTTAATCTCATTCCGTCAGGACAACTCGATGGCGGCCATGCGATCTATGCTGTTTTCGGCGAGAAGGTCCACTATTGGACCGGCAGGATCGCGTTCCCCGTGATGACCGTGCTTTCGATAGTTGGACTGGTGTTTTACGGGAGCCCGAGTGGTTTTCTGATCGCGCTGATCCTGGCGATCATGATGCGCATACGGCATCCGAGACCGTGGGATCAAACGCCGCTCGACGGGAAAAGGAAACTGATCGCCCTGCTTACGTTTATGATCTTCGTTCTGTGTTTCGTGCCTTTCCCGATACAGATCAACTAAACAGCCGATGGAAGCAGGCCTTTGATCTCGCGGACCATTCGTTCGACGTCTTCCTGACCATCGAGAGCGATCATGAAGAAATCGTAGCTGGTCTTGAAACAAACCATTCCGTTTCCGAAGAACCAAACGCCTTCCAGGATCGGATTACCACCAATAATGCTTCCAAGCGGAAAGCCCGTGACCGTAGCGGGATTGAAGATATTGGACATCATCACCGCGCCCGACGCGAATGAGAACGCTCCCAGTAAGGGTGCTCCAATACGCTTTGCGATATCACGTTCGAAACGAACCCGGTCGGCATCAGCATCGGTTAACTGGCCATTTGCGATCATTTCCTCACGACGTTTTAGATATCCGTCGAATTCCGTAGCGACGGTTTTTACCGTGTATGTCGGGATCGCCGAATTTAGCAGCCAGTGAGAGCTTATTCCCGTAAAGACAATGCCGAGTCCGGCTCCGATCGCCATCGATGCCCCAGTCGTAGCAGCACGCAAAGGATCAGCCTGGACCCACTCCGAAGCCTTTTTGGCAGAACGCAGTGCGGCATCCAAAGTCGACGAAAGCCCCGCGCCAAATCCAACCATTTTTGAGACCCGACGGGCACTCGAATCGACCGTTTCGCGGGCATCCTCGATTACCTCACCGGCCTTTTCTGCAGCATCGACGACAACGCTGCCTGCCTTTGCACCGACATCGCCGGCGGCCGTCCGGATCGGTTCGCTTACTATCCAAGCTGCTTTCGCAGTGCCAGTCGCGGTCGAGACCACGTCGTCAGCGGCCTGCACGACCTTCTTGCCGACGTCCGTCTTTTCGGCCTCGGACCGGATCTTTTCAGCTCCGGTACGTGCCGTCTCGGCGACCGCTCGGGCGCCGCCTTCGATCTTCTGCTTGAGCCCTAGCTGTTCATCGATCTCGTCGAACTTCTTTGCCGCCCGTTTCTGCCAGTTATCGAATTTTTCCTTGTAGTCCGCCATAGCTTTACTCAGATGGTTACTTGCCTTTCAAGGATACGCCTAAAATGCGATATATGTTCGAGAACAAATATGTCGAAGACGATTCTCTCTGTTATGCTAGCTTTTTCCTATGGCTAAGGTTAAATGCCCACAATGCGGAAATGAAACTGAATACAGCGGCAACGAGTTCCGGCCATTTTGCTCCGAGCGGTGCAAACTTCTCGATTTCGGCTCGTGGGCAAATGAAGAATTCGCTCTGCCTGCCGAGACCGATACGTTGAGCGAAGCCGAAGCGGAATCTATTGCAAAACATCTGGAGGGTCGAGAGTCATGACGTTATTGCTGGACGTCGCTCCGGTTGCCGGCGGGATCGGAGCCTTTATTGCAGTCGCTTTCTTCCTAGCTTTTGCGGCGGTGGCATTCATCACATTTCGCATGCTCAGGCGTACGGTAAAGATGGCGGTCCGTGTCGCGGTCGTGGGCGTGATAATGCTCATCGCTGCGGCAGGAAGCGTCGCACTATGGGCCGTGACCAAAGGCAGTAAGGCTGAGCGTCCGCGCCCGACGCGACCGCGATAGGATGCCGATGGCCGACTCAGGTAAGTCAGGTGTCGGCCGTCGATGGCTTCGATTCAAGGAACTCCCGCGAAACGTTATTGCCCTCAGTTCGGTGAGTCTGCTCAATGACACATCGAGCGAGATCATCTATCCGCTGCTGCCAGCCTTTCTTGCCCTAAGTCTCGGAGCGACGCCATTTGCGATCGGCCTGATCGAGGGCTTTGCAGAATCCGTCGCGAGCCTGCTCAAACTCGTGTCGGGCTACGTAAGCGATCGTTTCCGCTCGCGCAAGCTGCTCGTTTTCGTTGGATATGCGCTTGCGGCAGTCACACGGCCATTTCTCGCGTTTGCAGCGAGCTGGCCGCAGGTGTTGGTCGTCAGAATGACCGACCGCGTCGGAAAAGGCATTCGCGGAGCGCCGAGAGACGCATTGATCGCGGCCGGCGTTCCAAAGGAACGCCGAGGCTACGCCTTCGGCTTTAACCGGGCAGCCGATCATTTTGGGGCAGTAATTGGGCCTATTCTCGGCGTTGCTCTTCTATACGCTTTTGCGGCGGACAGCAGCAGTCCGGCGATCGGTGAATATCAAGTCGTTTTTCTCTTCGCGTCGATCCCGGTGATCGTCGGGCTGTTCATCATCGCCTTCTTTGTGAAAGAGGAGCCGTTCAAGGCGAGTGAACGGCCGGAAAAGCTGGATCTGTCGCTGAAAGGCTTCGATTCGAACTTCAAGCGGTTTCTGTTTGTCATCGCTTTATTCACACTTTCGAACTCGACGGACGCATTTCTGCTATTGCGGGCCTCGGAATCGGACATTTCTCCGGTGCTCCTCCCGCTGCTTTGGATGACGCTTCATTTCAGCAAGGTAGTGAGTTCGCTCATCGGGGGCGATCTGTCGGATAAGTTCGGCAGGAGAAACCTGATCGTCGCCGGTTGGCTTGTTTATGGACTCGTTTATTTGGGGTTTGCGTTCGTCGAGTCTGCGTGGCAGTGCTGGCTGCTCTTCATTTTTTACGGCGTCTATTTCGGGCTGACCGAGGGTGTGCAAAAGGCGTTGGTCGCTGATATGGTGCCCGACGAAAAACGCGGAACCGCCTACGGACTTTTCAATCTTGCGTTTGGGCTAACGGTATTCCCGGCGTCGCTGTTGTTTGGTCTTCTATGGACCCAGTACGGAGCGGCTACCGCGTTTATCGCCAGTGCCGCTGTATCGCTTACAGCTGTCGCCGCATTGTTTACTGTAAATTCAACGCCCGCGCGGAGATAATGGCCTAAGAGACCAAAAAAAGTGTTAAAACTATAAGGGTAAAAAACATTGACGCGCCGAGAGTTGAGGACATATAATCGAGGTACTTTTACGCCCTG
>JBGTSR010000016.1:0-65159 GCA_041940165.1 Acidobacteriota bacterium | reverse complement strand
ATTCGGCAGCGCCTCGAGCAGCCCCTTGGTGTAGGGATGCCCGGGCGCCCGAATGATCTGGCGCACCGATCCGGTCTCGACGATCTTGCCGAGATACATCACGGCGACCCGGTCGGAAATATGCTCGACGACCGCAAGTCCGTGCGAAATAAAGAGATACGTTAGGCCGAATTCCTGCTGCAGCTCCTGCAAAAGATTGACGACCTGCGCCTGGACCGAAACATCCAGGGCCGAGACCGGCTCATCACAAATGATCAGTTTGGGATTAAGGGCGAGCGCTCGGGCGATGCCGATCCGCTGCCGCTGTCCGCCCGAGAATTCGTGCGGATATCGATCTGCATAAGCAGGATCGAGCCCGACCTTAGCCAATAGGTCCTCGACCGTCGCATTCTGTTCCGCTTTGCTGCCGATTCCATGGATCTTGAGCGGCTCTGCGATGATCGACCGCACACTCAGCCTCGGATTGAGGCTCGCGTACGGGTCCTGAAAGATCATCTGCATCTCGCGACGCAGCGACTGCAATTCCGAAAAGGAAAGCCCCGTGATCTCGCGGCCGAGAAACTCTACGCTTCCGCTCGTCGGCTCGTGCAGCCTGAGCAGACACCGGCCAACGGTCGACTTTCCACAGCCCGATTCGCCGACAAGCCCAAGCGTTTCTCCCCCGATTATTTCGAACGAAACGTCCGAAACAGCCTGAACGACGTCATCGCTATTCTCGACCGGAAAATGCTTGACTAGGTTACGAACCTTTAGGATCTTATTGTTTCCGTTTCCGATCACTGTTTTTCTTTCGAGATCAACTCAATTAGCGTCGTCGCGTTCCTGCATGCAGGTCCCGACTTATCCGCTGAGATTTCACACGCCTTTTTCAACGCCTTTAGTGCTTCAGTGTTATCTTTTGGGCGGCCCTCCCCGCGTGTGAAAGCGAGTCCGAGCATGGTGCAGCCCCACGCATCGTTCTGATCGCACGTCTTTTGAAAGGTATCCGCAGAACATTTTTGTGACGTAGGGTCGTCCGGGTTACGCTCGATGATCTTTGCAGCAACATTCGTGCAGCCCAAAACTATGCCCAATTTGCAAGAGCGACGGTATAACGCTCCGGGCACATCATTCTTTTCATCGGCATATTTCTCCGTCAGCGCGGCGAGTGCGTAGCAAGCTGACGGTTCACCAGTTCGACACCGTTCCGAACACCGCGCAGGATCGTCTTTGCAGCCGTCAGCGCCGTATTCTGTTTTTCCTGCCTTTGCCGGCATGATTTCATCGAGACAAACTACATCAGCGAAAAGCCAATCCGGTTTCCTATCGAGATCCGCTATGACCTTTAATGTTTCAGTTCTTAAGCGGTCAGGAGAAAGTGGTCGGTTCTGTCGGAGCTGTCCGCAGGCGACAGTGGCAAGAACTAAGGCAAGAAATAGAATTCTCATCGACATTTCGTAGGTCAAAGTCTAGCTAGCCTCCGCACCAAGAGTTCTCTCCCTTGCGATGCTGAATCTCTCTGCCGGATCGTGCAATACACAACGTACCTTTACATCATTCGGTAGCTGAGTCAGCGGAATTTCGCCTTCTACGCAGATATCCATTCGATGTTCGCACCGAGGGGCAAAATGACAGCCGAACGGTAGATCGGTTGGACTGGGAACTGTCCCCTCGATCGTTTGAAGGCGTTCCACTCTGGTCGAGAGTGCGTCACTGAGCTTTGGGATCGACCGGAGCAGCCCGTGCGTGTACGGATGCTTTGGATCTTCAAAAAGGCGATCAACGGGCGATTCTTCGACGATCTTGCCTGTGTACATCACGCAGACGCGGTCCGCGACTTCGGCAACAACGCCGAGATCGTGTGTGATCAGCAGAACGGCGAGTTTGCGCGTCCGACGAAGGTCATCCAGCAACTCGAGTATCTGGGCCTGAATTGTAACGTCTAGAGCCGTCGTCGGTTCGTCGGCTATCAGCAACTCGGGATCGCAGGCTAGCGCCATAGCGATCATCACGCGCTGACGCATTCCTCCCGAAAGCTGATGCGGATAGTCGCTCGCCCTTCGTTCCGGCGAAGGGATCGCAACCTCGCGCATCGCCTCGATCGCGGCCGCCCACGCGGCCTTTTTATCGAGCTTTCGATGGAGTCTGAGAGCTTCCGCGATCTGTTCGCCGACCGTAAATACGGGATTTAGCGACGTCATCGGGTCTTGGAAGATCATCGCGATATCGTTGCCGCGGATCTCTCGCATTCGGTCTTCGGTAGCGGTGGTGAGTTCTTCGCCCTTAAAACGCACCGAACCATTCGCGATCCGTCCGGGCTTTGCGATCAATCGCATCACGGAAAGGGCCGTGATCGATTTGCCGCAGCCTGATTCGCCCACTAGGCCTAACAGTTCGCCTTCGTCTATGGAAAAGCTCACGCCGTCGACCGACCTGACGAGGCCGGCTCGTGTCGGAAATTGCGTGCGTAGGTCTTTTACTTCGAGTAGCGGCGGCACAATAATAATTTTGCAGGATCGGCGAAGTTGGAAACACGGCATGCGAGCGATTCGTAAAACACTGCGGGCCGATGGCCGAACTTTCTGAGTTTAGCGTACTCGCCGAAACGAGAAAAGTTGTGACAGCCGTCACTCTTATGGGGCAACGAATTCCGTCGCAATTTACTCAAATGGGTGTTATTCTTTTCATGTCCAAACTAACCGTACAACACGCATTCCGGGAGAATTAGAATTTGTGACTTATCGATCGATACGTATTATTGCACTCGCAGCTTTTCTTGCGACGCCGATCGCGGTTTCAGCGCAGGAAGGCACGGCCAAGGCGGTCATTCCCGATACGGGCACCGCGACCAAGTCGGCTCCTAAACCCGCGACACCTCAGGCGATCCAGGATGAACTGAAGGAAGCACTCGCGGTCATCGAAAGTAACTACGCCGGCAGCAAGAAGCTTGATTACAACGAAGTTTTCAAGTCGTCGATCGATTCGATGCTGCATTCGCTCGATCCTCACTCGAACTACTATGATGCGAAGGAATTCGAGCAGTTCCGGAATGACCAGAGCTCGCGATACTTCGGCATCGGTGCGACGATCGGTGATCTCTCTGACGCCGACGGGAAGGTGATCGCCACCTACATCAAGGCTACGTTTGACGGTGCTCCCGCTCATCGTGCAGGTTTGCGGTACGGCGATAAGATCATTGAGGTAAATGGCATTTCCATGCTCGGGAAGCCCTACAGCGAGGTGCGAAATCACCTTCGCGGGCCTCAGGGCACGACGGCCAAGCTCATCGTCGAACGTCTGGGCACGAAAGCTCATGAGACGGTCACCATCGTGCGCGATGCGGTTCCCCAGCCGTCGATCAGCGAAGCCTATATGATCCGCCCCGGCGTCGGCTACCTGAATATGAACGGCGGCTTTAACCAGACGACGTACGGCGAATTCGTCAGTGCTATGCGTCGCTTGAAAGCCGCGGGAATGCAACAGCTTGTCATCGATCTGCGTAACAACGGCGGCGGTCTCGTCAGCCACGCATTCCGTATCGCAAATGCATTTCTATCGGAGAATCAGATCATCTTTTCGCAGGCCGGCCGTATGGAAGGTGCGACGGATCCGCCGTACAGGGCTAACAATCGCAATCCTGACCGCTCGCCGATCGTAATGCTGGTCAACAGGAACACGGCGTCTGCGTCGGAGATCCTTGCTGGAGCCCTTCAGGACCATGATCGTGCCCTGATCGTGGGCGAAGACACGTTCGGCAAGGGGCTCGTTCAGAATCCGTTCCAGCTCGAACACGGTTCGATGCTTCTGCTGACCATCGCTAAGTACAAAACTCCGTCGGGACGCGTGATCCAACGCGATTATTCCAACGGCGAACTTTACAACTATTACACCGAGGGCGGCAGCTTCCGCGATGAGACCCCTGAGGACAAGCCCAAAGGTGCAGAAAGCCGTACGGACACCGGCCGGACGGTCTACAGCGGCGGCGGTATCAATCCGGACATCGCTATCAAACCGCAGACGATCACAGCCGAGCGTGCACGCGGCCAGGCGAAGATCCTTGTTCCGATCTTTGCTTATTCGCTCGATCTCGTAAGCGGACGGGTCAAAGGCCTTGAAACTTACAAGATCGACAAACCGATCGTCTTCTCGTACGACATCAAAGCCAACGATTTCCCGGTTACGGATCAGGTCTACACGTCGTTCCGCAATTTTGCGGCGGCCAAGTACAAGATCCCTGCGGCCCAGATCGACAAGGAACGTGAGTTCGTCGAGCGTCTGCTCCGCACCGAATTGATCACTGCAGCCTACGGCACGCAGACGTCTTCGCAGGTCTTTAACGAATACGACCAGCAGCTGCTCAAGGCTATCGACCTTCTTCCGGAAGCCAAGCAGTTGGCGATCCAGGGCGAGAGAGCGAAGAACCTGCTCCGACAACGGAACACCGCAAACTGAGCGTTTTAGATCCTAATTTCGGAGGCCGTCATTTTCTGACGGCCTTTTTATTTTGCTTAGAGCAAAGAAGTGATCAGGTAGTAGATACCAAACACCGCACCGCCGATCAGCAGTATCGCGAGCAGAGCGATACCGGCGACGATCAGCTTGAACTTCCGATACTTGTTCGGGTCGGGCGGCGAAAGCTGGTTCTGAGGAAAATATGGCGGCGGCCGATTTAGCATAGACAGATTCTATCGTTCGTAGAGTCTCTAGCAAAATCAGCGTGGCAGTGGGCGTTCGAGATTTGCGATCCCGTAACCGAGAACGACCATTAGAGCACCGAGTTCCCTGAGTTCCTTCGGATCGACCTTGTCGAACGTATCCGCGGCGGTGTGATGATAATTAAAGTAGGTCTGCTGATTAAAGAACGGGGCAAACGACGGTACGCCAGCCTGCGTCAATGGTGCGATATCGGCCCCGACACCGCCCTGCTGCTGTACCTGAGTCGCTCCCTGCGGACGAAGTATCGGAAGAAGCGGATTGAGAAACGCACCGATCTCGGGCTTGCCCGCGAAGAGTATCCCGACCGGGTGCGAAGCCCCGAGGTCGCTTTCGATGGCCGCAAACTGCCTTTCCATCGCCGGCTTCGCCTCATCAAAATACGCTCTTCCACCGGCCCCGCCGTTCTCTTCGTTCATAAAAGCAACGAATCGCAGCGTTCGCTTCGGCTTGAGCCCGAGCTTCTTCACCAGATGAAGCACCTGCATCGACACGGCAATACCCGTCGCATCGTCGAGAGCTCCTGTGCCTAAGTCCCACGAATCGAGATGCCCGCCGATGACAACGACCTGTTCGGGAAATTCCGTTCCTTTCAGATCGGCGATCACATTATGACTGCGAGCGTCTGGCAGGGTTCTCGGGGTGATAGTGAAGCGAACCCGCGTGCGTCCTTCAGAAGCAAGATGAGCGATCAACTCGGCATCTTCCGCCGAAACGGCCGCCGCCGGTATCTTTGTCACGCCGTCGACGTAGTTCATTGCGCCGGTGTGTGCGAGGCGATTCTGCGAACCGCCCGCTGACCGCACGAGCACGCCGATCGCCCCAAGTCTGGATGCGGCAACAGCTCCCGAACCTCTGTACTGAACAGCTTGTCCATACGCCGTTCCGCCGTAGCCGCTTTCGGCCATTTTGCGATCGAATTTGTTGTTGAACAGGACGATCTTCCCTTCCACGCGAGCCCGGCCGAGAGCGTTTAGCTGGTCAAAACTTTCAACCACGACCACCTCCGCCGTCAGGCCTTGTTCCGGCGTCGCGATGCTGCCGCCGAGGGCCGTGAGGACGATCTTCTGCTCGGTTCCCGCTCCCATTCCGGGAAATTCGACCACCGCACCGGTCTCAACGCCGCGAACCCAAACGGGCACCATCAACTCCTGAAGACGGACCTCAAATCCCTCTTTGCGCATTTCGTCCGCAACCCACTCGACCGAACGCGCCGCCCCGGCAGAACCACTCAATCGCGGGCCGATGTTGTTCGTCAGGTAACGCGTCCGAGTGTACGCGTAATCGCTCGCGAGAGCGGCTTTATGCAGTTCACGAAGCTCGGAGAGCGTTTTCTCGCTATATAGCGTCGGTGCAGGCGTAGGCGTTTGGGCCAGAGTATTGAACGCGATCGTCGCCACGATCCCAAAGAGCAGAATGATCTTCATCGGTAAATAATAAACTTTGTGCGGGTGGACAGTGAAATTCGCTCGCAAACGCGGGTACGCACTTTAAGAAAAGTACGCAATCTGTGCATTCTGCTACATTCTGTGCATTTTGGTATTTCAGGTTCGCCGGCAAGAATGTATCGTCGTGCGTGGGGCGGGTCTTGGAGTCAGGATCGGGAGCGGCTAGCGACCGGGTCGGGAGAAGGAATGGAACACGGATGAACACGGATGAGGCGGATGAACACGGATGAGAGAGTGGGAAACTTTGGGGGGTTGCTCCTTTGCGACTTTGCGTTGAAGAGATCGTCGCGTGATGCAAGCGAGACGCTTGCGGTCCAGTCAAGTGAGGTCAGAACCGGGAGCGATAGCGACTGGGATCGGCCGTAGGAATGGAACACGGATGAACACGGATAAGACGGATGAACACGGATAAGAAAGTGAGAAACATTGCGGCCTTCCTCCATTGCGACTGCGCGTTGAATAGATCGTCACGCGGTGCAAGCGAGACGCTTGCGGTCCAGTCATTGAAAGGTCGAAGTGAGAAACTTTTGCGACTTTGCGACTTTGCGTTGAATAGATCGTCACGCGGTGCAAGCGAGACGCTTGCGCTCCAGTCAACTGAAGTCAGAACCGGGAGCGGTAGCGACTGGGTCAATCGGTAGGGATTGAAACACGGAAGGACCCGGCTAAGGCGGATGAACACGGATGAGAGAGTGAGAAACCTCGGCGTTATCGGATATTCGCACTGCCTGTGCGATAATCTAGCCAAACACTTAGACCAAAACATCTTCTAAATGAGTATGAAACGCCACTTTACGTTACTTGTACTTCTTCTCTCCTTGGCTATTGCGGTTTCGGCCCAGGATCGGTTTTCGGCTCGCGACATGCTGACACTAAAGCGTCCGTCTGATGTTCGGCTCTCGCCCGACGGAAGAACGGTCGCTTACACGGTGGGAACGCCTGACATGGTGGGAAACCGTGTTGTGAGCCAGATCTGGACTATCAGCATCGATGGGACGAATGCGCGCGCGATCACTAACGCAGCTTCATCGAGCAGTTCGCCGCGTTGGTCGCCCGACGGACGTCACATCGCCTATGTTCACGGCGGGCAGATCTGGGTGATGGAGGCCGACGGAGATGAGAAACGTCAGGTGACGCGAATCTCGACCGGCGCGTCGGGCCCGGTCTGGTCGCGCGATGGCCGGCAGCTAGCGTTCGGTTCCGAAGTTTATCCCGAATGCAACGACGACGCCTGCAACAAGGCCGAGGACGAACGCGTCGAGGCGAGCAAGGTCAAGGCGAAGGTCACCGAGCGTCTTTTGTTCAAACACTGGAACGAATGGCGCGATCGCAAGCGTAGCCACGTTTTCGTGGTCCCGGTTTCAGGCGGTGTCGCTCGCGACGTCACGCCCGGCGATTTTGACGCTCCGCCGTACGGTGCTTCTTCTGGAGTCGACTACACCTTCTCGCCCGACGGCAATAGCATCGTCTATCTGAGAAACCCCGACAAGGTCGAGGCCGTCTCGACGAACAGCGACATCTACATCGTCGGACTCAATGGCGGAACTCCGCGAAATATCACCGCTGGAATGAACGGCTACGACGCTTCGCCGGTCTACACGCCCGATGGCAAATATCTATTGTTCAGGTCCCAAGCACGTGCTGCTTTCGAGGCGGATCGTTGGCGGATCATGCGTTATAACCCTGCGAACGGCGAGATCGTCGAGCTAACTCGCGGATTTGATCAGCAGGCGAGCGAGATGGCCGTCAGTTTTGACAGCAAGACGGTCTATTTCACTGCCGGCGAACGCGGCCGCGAACCGATCTTCTCGGTCCCAGTCGAACCGGACTTCCGCCAACGGATCGCCACGCATGTGAGAAACGTCGTCACCGGAGTTTTTGCGACCACACCAAACGTCACGCCTGATGGTCGAACGCTCGTCTTTGCGTCAAACTCGACCACCTCGCCAAATGAGGTTTATAGGGCTGGGACCGATGGTTCGGCGGCGGTGCAGCTTACTCAGATCAACACGTCGGCCCTTGCTCCGTTTCGCCTGCAAAAGGCCGAAGAACTCACGTGGAAAGGAGCCCTCGGCGCGAACGTCCACGGCTTTGTCGTAAAGCCCGCCGATTTTGATCCGAACAAGAAGTATCCGCTGATCGTGCTCATTCACGGCGGCCCGCAGGGCGCATGGAACGATGCGTGGAGCACTCGCTGGAATCCGCAGGTCTGGGCGAACTGGGGCTACGTCGTCTTTCTGCCAAATCCGCGTGGTTCGACGGGCTACGGACAGAAATTCGTCGATGAGATCTCGGGCGATTGGGGCGGCAAGGTCATGATCGACATCAAGAACGGCGTCGCCTCGGTGATCAAGCGGCCATACATCGATGCCTCGCGGATCGGTGCCGCCGGTGCCAGTTATGGCGGATACGCAGTAAATTGGCTGCTAGGCCACAACAACGATCCGCGATTCAAGTTCAAGGCGTTCCTGTCGCACGCGGGTGTTTACAACCTCGCGAGCATGGCGACGTCCACAGAAGAGATCTGGTTCGTCAATTGGGACTTCAAAGGAATGCCCTGGGAGAACCCGGTCAATTACAACCGCTGGTCGCCGAATAAATTCGCCAAAAGCTTTGCGACGCCGACACTAGTGACCGCCGGAGAACTCGATTACCGCGTGCCGGTCGATCAGAGCCTGCAGCTCTACACGACGCTTCAGCTGCGCGATGTCGAATCGAAGCTAGTTGTTTTCCCCGACGAGGGCCACTGGATCCTCAAACCGCAGAATTCGGAATTCTGGCACGGACAGGTACGCGATTGGTTCGCCAAGTATCTGAAACCATAGTCCCAATTGATGAGAAACCTCAGATCTTCAACCATTTTGGCAGCGGTGATCGTTTCGGTCGCCGCTTTTTCCGCGGATGCCCAGCGGGCAAGGCAAAACTTCGATCGAAAGCAGGACTACGACGTCCAGCACTATCTGATCAAAGTGAGCTTCGACGTACCGAAAAAGGCCGTCATCGGCGATACGACCGTCTCGCTCAAACCCCTGAAGCCTGGGACCAAAAGCGTTGAGCTTGACGCCGTCGATCTTGCTGTCGGATCTGTTGAGGCCTCGCCCGCAGGCGTTCCGCTCAAGTTCGCGGCAAGCCGCGGCAAGATAAATGTCGAACTCGACCGCATTTACGGGCCTGATGAGGTCGTGGGACTGCGTTTCAAATATCGAGCGACGCCAAAAAAGGGGGTGTACTTCGTCGATGCCCCGGCACGATCCGAAGACTCGGGACGCTCCGCGCAGATCTGGACGCAGGGCGAACCGGAAGAAGCACGGTATTGGTTTCCGGCCTTCGACTTCCCGAGCGACAAGGCTACGACTGAGCAGGTCATCACCGTCGCGGACGGCCTAACGGTCGTCGGCAACGGCGAATTGCTGTCAAAGACTCCAAACTCCGATGGAACGGTCACGTGGCATTACAAGATGCCCGTGCCGCATTCGACGTATCTCGTCTCGTTCGTGATCGGCAAATACGTCAAGATCGAGGATAAATACGGCAATGTTCCGCTCGGTTTTTATACCTACCAAGGCCGCGAACCGATCGCCCGCACTGCATTTGGCGAGACCAAGGCTATGATGGCGGAATTCGAGGCGCTGACGAAAGTTCCCTACCCGTTCAACAAATACGACCAGTCGCTCGTCGCCGATTTCCAGTTCGGCGGAATGGAGAACATCACCGCGACGACGATGGCCGACACGGAGATATTCTTTGCCGAGACTGAGTTTGGCAAGCCGTTCGTCACGGACCTTGTCTCGCACGAGCTTGCTCATTCGTGGTTCGGTAATCTCGTGACGTGTAAGAATTGGGCCGAGTTGTGGCTAAACGAGGGCTTTGCGACGTTTATGGAGGCCGTCTGGCGTGAGAAGGCAAATGGCCGCGGCGACTACATCCGAAAGATCCGTACCGACGCAGCATCGTTTCTCGTCGATGATATGATCAATCGTCGTCGTCACGGGCTCTATAATCAGCGTGCCGCGGATGTGAATTCCCTTTTCGACAATCCGGCAACGACGTATCAAAAAGGCGGCGTGGTGATCCACATGCTTCGGGAACAGATAGGTAATGAGGCGTTTTGGAAGGGCGTCAAGATCTATCTCGACCGTCACCGGCGCGGCTCCGTTACTACCGAAGATCTGCGAAAGGCGATGGAAGAAGCGTCTGGGCAGGACCTCGAGTGGTTCTTTGAACAATGGGCCTATGGCGCCGGGGCTCCGAGCCTCACGGTGCGTCCAGTTTATAGTCAGAGATCGCGGACTTTGACGCTGAACATATCGCAGACGCAAGCACTAGACGCTCTCACGCCGAGCGCCTTTCGTCTGCCGCTCGAAGTTGTCGTAAAGACATCGGCCGGCGAGGTCAGAGAAAAGATCGATCTCACTAAGCGTGTTCAGGCCGTAGCGATAGCGGTCCCAGCCCGGCCGACATCGATCGATGTCGATCCTGAGGAAAAGATACCGCTAAAGCGGCTTAAGACACGTTCGCTGGCGATCGCCCGCTGAACGAATCGCTAGCGGTTATTCAAGCCCCAGGAAATCGACGTCTGACATCGACGATGTCAGCGTGAGCATCACTGGAGCAAATCTATAACGCTTGTTTCGTGCCGTGATCGTGTAGCTCTTGCCCGCCGGAACGCCCTCGAACGAGTAGAAACCGAACGAACTCGTCGTCGCGACCCGCTGGCTATTATCCGGGAAGATCAATGTGACGATAGCACTCCTGATCCCTTGACCAGTGGGTGTCAACACACGTCCGTCGATTGAAAACACCGTTGGTGTCGGCGTCGGAGACGGAGTCGGGGTCGGCGTTACCGTTGGAGTAGGCGTCGGCGTCACGACCGGCGTCGGGGTTGGAGTCGGAGTCGGCGTCGGCGTTGGAGTTGGAGTCGGCGTCACGACCGGCGTCGGAGTCGGGGTCGGCGTCGGCGTAGGAGTTGGCGTTGGCGTCGGCGTTGGAGTAGGCGTCGGAGTCACAACCGGCGTCGGGGTCGGCGTCGGGGTCGGCGTAGGGGTCGGAGTCACGACCGGCGTCGGGGTCGGCGTCGGCGTCGGCGTTGGAGTCGGGGTTGGAGTCGGAGTCGGGTTCGGCCCTGCCGAGTTTAAGAACACGTATGCCGACCCGGAATCCTGGCTCAGAACATCATCCAGATAACTTCCGACGACAGCAGCCTGCGATCCGACGGAGACAGCCACGCCAAACGAGTCATTCGTAGTTCCGTCGGCGGCAGTTAAGATCTGCGTTTCCGACCACGATCCGCCGGTCCGTTCAAATACATAAGCAGAACCTTGATCGACAGCAGCCCCGACATCATCTCCGGCCGATCCAACAAGCGCGGTATTTCCTGCTACCGAAACGCTGCCGCCGAACTGATCGGCATTGGCCCCGGAACTCGGTGTCAGCTTTTGCTGCTGCAACCAAGTTCCACCGGATCGTGTGAATGCGTATGCCGAGCCGACTATCGAGCCAGACGTGTCGTCGTTCACGGCTCCAACAACGGCCGTGTCGACGTCGACATCGACGCTGTAGCCAAATTGGTGGAGGGCTGCACCGTCGGCGGCCGTTAGCTTCTGCTGCTGGCTCCAGATCGTACCGGACCTCAGAAAGGCAAAGGCGGAACCTCGATCTCCGTCGTCTCGAGGAGAGCCGACCACGACCGTTTCTCCGTCGATGGCGGTCGACCAGCCGAAATCATCGTTACCGGCACCGTCCGAAGCGGTCAGTTTTTGCTGCTGACTCCAGATGCTGCCTGTACGAAAAAAGACGTATGCCGAACCGCGGAAAGTATCATCCCCGACCGCTCCGGCAACCACCGAATCACCCGAAATCCCGACGCTGATCCCGAGATTGTCACCGGCCGCACCGTCAGCGGCGGTCAGCTTCTGCTGCTGCGACCATACCGCGCCGCTTCGAAAGAAAATGTATGCCGAACCTTGATCCGATCCACCGACATCATCGAATGGTGCGCCGACCACGACCGAATCGCCGCTTACGCCAACACTCCAGCCAAATTTGTCGTCCGTTGCCCCGTCGCCCGCCGTGAGCTTCTGCTGAAACTGCCACGTGCCGCCGTTACGCACAAATACGTACGCAGAACCCCTCGAATCGTCGTCACCCGGAACGCCGACCACCGCCGTCGTACCGCTCACAGCCACGCTAAAACCGAACTGGTCATTCGCGGCTCCATCTCCCGCGGCGATCTTGCCGTCCTGGATCAAGCTATTGACGCTGTCTGATTCTCCCGGCTCGACCTGTCCACGAACTATACCGCTGCCGATGTATTCCACAGCAACGATGCAAAAGATTACGGATGCGATTATCAGGCTCAGGCGAGACCATTTGGCGGTCGATACTGCGCGGCCCCTGGAAACAAACGGCATTGCTAAGATTCTAGCCCATCGGGAGTTAAATCGTTATTGCGACCCGGCGATCTGGGCGAAAAAAAATCCCGCCGAACGCTCGACGGGATTTTTCCCTTTGAGAAGACTGGATGTCATCCACTAACTGTTGAATCGCAGAGCGGGAAGTACATCGAAGGTCCAACCCGAAATGGGTTTGATCTCTAACTGTGCTTCTTTGCCACACCTACGAGGTTAGCTGCCGGGCTAGGAGCGAAAGATTACCCCCGCGTCACATTGACGCTTCGCCCCGTCCAGGAACGCCCTGGAATTGGGTCCCCCGCGCCGCCTCACGTCAGACGGCTTCGGTGATCAACTTTTCAACATTGAGTATCATAGCACCGAAATTGAAGCGAAACAAGCCCTTTTCTTAAGAAATTTGTGATTTTTCCACAGGTTAAAGCTGATTTTTCACCTTGCGGGATACAAATGGTAGAGCATGACGTAAACGACGACCCCGGTGATCGAGACGTAGAGCCAGATCGGAAAGACAAATCGGGCTAGTTTTTTATGCGAATCGTACCAGCCCTTGAGCCCGCGTCGCAGCGTAACGATAACAAAAGGCCCGATCACCGCTGCCAAGATCGTGTGCGAAGTAAGTATCGAAAAATATATCGGCCGAGCCAATCCCCCGCCAGTAAATCGTGTCGGCCCAAGCCCGAAATAGTACGTCCGAACAGCATGGTGGACCAGGTATGACACCAGAAAGACTGCCGAGATGATACTCGCCGAAAGCATGCAGAACCGATGCTCGGCGATGCGCCGCCGCATGATCATCACGAATCCGGTGAACAGAAATAGGCCGCTTATGGCATTCAGTGCGGCATTCAGGTGCGGAAAGATCTGTAGAGCGTCCATTTACTTCCAAAAACCGAGCAAGACGAACAGAATGAGCCAGAGGACGCCCATGAAGTGCCAGTACCAGCCCACGACCTCGGCCAAAGTCTGACGGCGCGAGATCTCGATCAAACGTTCGGTCGGCACGAGATTCCTGAGCAGGATAGTTCCCAATGCAATGATGCCGCCGATCACATGGACTGCATGAATTCCCGTCAGCACGTAGAAGAATCCGGCGTACGAGTTTCCGGTCAAATACAGCCCGCGAGCGTTAAGAGCCAGCCAGGCAAGGATCTGCGACGAGATAAATGCAGCACCGAAAACGGTCGTCACCACGAACCACTTCTTCGCTCCCGGCTGATCGTTACGATCGACCGCCTTCTTGCCGAGGTGATAAACAAGGCTGCTCACAATGATTAGGACCGTACTTATCCAGACCGGCAGCGGCAGATCGAACGGACGCCATTCTGCCGCACGATTTGTAGCTATGACAACGTAGGCCCCGATAAGCCCGCCGAAGGTCATCAGCACGACAAGAAGGATGAAGCTTGTCAGGACACGCGATTTTTGAGGAATGAATGCGGGCGGGCGCTGCTCGGTTCGATCCTCGGGCGGCTCCGGGCCTTCGTTGCCGCCGTTGTCGCCGCCGCCACCGCCGCCGTTACTGTTTTGACCCGAGCTCGAAGAAAAACCTCTGCGACGCTTGGTCTTTTCGTCGGTCTCCTCAATTATTTCGGCGGTTCCGATCTCCATAGATCAACGTTTGTCGGCCACCATCAGGATAAAGAAGATCGGCAGGTATAGAACGGTGACCATCAATAGCCGTTTGGCATCTGCTTTGGATTTCGTTCGGGCAGTTCGAATGGATGCGTATAGATACCAAATGCCCAGCACGCTCGCTCCTACAAGGAATATAAAGCCGGAAAGGCCAAGGAAAAATGGTGCGAGGCTCACCGGCAGAAGCATCAGCGAAAAGATAACTATCTGGCGAACGGTCAAACGATTATCTTTTTCGACCACCGGCAGCATCAAGATCCCGGCGCGGGCGTAGTCTTCCTTGTAAAGCATCGCGATCGCAAAAAAATGCGGGAATTGCCAAAGGAACTGGATCGCAAAAAGAGCCCAGGCCGCGAGTGTGATCTCGTTCGACGCAGCCGTCCAGCCTATCAGCGGCGGAACCGCACCCGGCAGCGCACCGATCGCGGTCGAGGCCGACGTCCTTGTTTTTAGCGGGGTGTAGACAAGCACGTACCCGACAATTACGACCAGGCCGAGCACCGCACTTAGCGGATTAACAGCAAAGAAAAGGTAAACCTCAGCCGCGATGCACAGCAACACACCGAACATCAAAGCCTCGGTAGGGGCAAGCGTCCGCAACGGCAATGGACGCTTCGCAGTTCGCTCCATGAGTTCGTCCAGATCGCGCTCGATGTACTGATTCAGGGCCGCGACGCCAAATGCCAGCAGCGATATAGCGATCATCGCGTTCGCGACTAGGATCACGTCAAGGTCGCCCTTCTTACCGAGGTAGAACCCGGCCGCAGAAGTTAGCACGAGTAGGACCGCGATCCTCGGCTTCGTGAGTTCGACGTAAGCTAGCAATCTCTCGCGAACGCCCACCGCCCGTTCGGCTCGAATGTCTGAAACAACGTTCATTCCTAAACAATAACTGAAAGAATAGCGTCTAAACTGCGTATCTCAAAGAATCCTCTCGATCAACGGAAGCTATTTCTCCAACAAGTTTGGCTAATTTCTTACCGGATGACAAAAAAGATAGGCTAAGATATGCTTTTCACATAGATGTCCGCGGCAGAAGATACCCTTAAGCGTAGTGAGCTTAGCCGAAAGCAGACCGCTCCATTTCTTAACCGTGCTCTCGATTTTCTGAGTTCGGTCCGGTTTGGCATCGTTCAACTTGTCATTTTGGTCATCCTGTCGATGATCGGAATGCTCGTTGTTCAGCAGAATGTACAGGGCTTTGATGCTTACTACGTATCGCTGACGCCGGCAGAAAAACTCGTCTTCGGCCGTCTCGGGTTTTTCGACATCTACCACAGCTGGTACTTCAACCTTCTCCTTCTCACACTCTCGCTAAACATCATCCTCGCTTCGATCGACCGTTTTCCGTCGGCGTGGAGCTATATCCGAGATCCTAAGAAGACGGCAACGAAAGATTGGCTTCTTGCCCAGGCACATTCAACGGAGATAGCGACTGACGGTGATCAGGCATCCGTCGTATCCAAGCTGCAGGAGACCCTGCGTTCGCACGGGTTCAAGCCGGTGGTTACTGAGCAGAAGTCAACTGAGTATGCCGTCGATGCGGAAGGTCGCAAGAATTTTTCCGAGATCATCGAAAAGACCAGCACGGTCGTTTTTGGCCAGGCCGGCCAGTCAAATCGTCTGGGCGCCTACATCGTCCACGTGTTTCTCCTGACTCTGTTTCTTGGGCATTTTGTAGCGTTGCGGACTGGTTTTGACGCCGATGTTCGGATGTTGCCAGGCGAATCGACGGATCAGATCCAGCTGATCCAGTTCAACCTCGACAAGAAGGAGAAGTTCAATGTCCAACTTCCCTTCTCGATCGAATGTACTGATATCCAGCAGCGCCTTATCGACCCGAACGGCACTATCGACGTAAGCAACACGCTCGATTGGCGAACCCAGATGAAGATCAACGATCCGGAGTATGGTGCCTTTCTAGCCGACGTGAGCATGAACAGCCCGGTGAATTATCGCGGATACAGGTTCTTTCAGGCCCAAACCATCCCGGTCGGAAATGCTCGTACGATCAAACTCGAGTTGACGCCGGAAGCCGGCGGTGCTCCCGTCTATGCGAATCTTGATCGGAACGGTGCGACCAGGCTCGCGGATGGTACGTTCGTCGAGTACGCGGAGTTTCTCCCCGACTTTATGTTCGGAGGCGACGGCCAACCGGATACACGGAGCGGCGAATATAACAATCCGGTCGCGGTGCTCTTCGTTACGCCGCCCCAAGGCGAAAGAACGCGAGTTTTCGCATTTGCCCAGAAGCTCGCCGACAATATGCCGGTCGGAGCACCGAAAGCAGGCTATAAGTGGCGGCTGGCAGAGTTCGAGAAATCGCCGCTGGCCCACGTACTTTCGATCAAATACGACCCGTACAACGCGGCCTTCGTGGCCTGGTATATCGGTGGCTTCGGGCTTTGCGGTGCCCTGCTTTTCGTCTTCTTCTTCTCGCATCGAAGGGTTTGGGCATACGTTGAAAAAGACGGATCGGGCCAGACCAAAGTCGTGCTCGCCGCAGATACAAATCGCAATCAGATCGCATTCGGAGATAAGTTCAACAAGATAGCCGACGATGTTCGGCGGACAGTTAACGGATAAGGCAAGGAATTATGCAGGAACTCGATAAACTCGAAAGTCGTCCATCGTGGAGCTCGTACATTCCACTGGCTTTTGTAATTTTCGGAAGCCTTGGCATGCTCGGGCTCAGGCTCCAGCTCGGCGAACGTTTTATGACGGACGGCGCTCTGATGATGCTCGCTCTTGCGTGCTACATCCTGGCGGCCGTCTTTTATCTGATGAACCTATACGCTCCGTCCGGCATGGCGGAGAAGATCGGGTTTTTCACGGCTGTGCTCGGCGTTTTCTTTAATCTGTCGAGCTGGCTCGTCCGTTGGGATGCGGCCTACGAACACGAGATCGCGATCATGCGCGCGGGCGGCAATATGGAAGATCCATGGATCTTTCGGTACATTCCGTTCGCTAATCTTTACGACCTCAGTCTTGCCTTTGCGTTCGGGGCAGGTATCTCGACTCTAATTTTTGCCAATCGAAAGAGCTTTCGTGTCATCAGCGCATTTACGCTGCCGGTCGCGGCCTTGATCCTGGTCCTTGCACGATTCATCGGGAATGAGTTTATCGACCTTCCGCCGGTGCTCGATTCGTACTGGCGGCCGATCCACGTTGGCGACGCGAGCTTAAGCTACGGTGTCGCTCTTGTCTGCTTTGGCATCGCCGTGATGTACCTGCTCAAAGACGGCGTCAAGGTCGAGGCAATGGCGATCTGGTCAAGCCTGTTTGGGATAGCCGTGATCGCAACGGTAAGTAAGTTCTCGGTATTCACTGAGTTTGTTTATCGTGCGGGTCTTTTCGTCCCGAATGATCCGGGCAAAAAGCCCTTCTCGGCTCCGTTCAGACTTGATCTGCCGATGGTCGGCCCGGCGCTCGTAATTGCCGGTGTACTCCTTGCGGGGGCAATAGTCTGTTTTCTGTTCTACCTGTACCAAAAGAGTGAACAGGGTAAGACGATCGGGCATTATCTCCTCCGCCTGGCACTAGTCGCTCAGATCGTTTCGATCGGTCTCCTCGTTTACGGCATTAAGGATAATTCGAACGTTCAGGCGCGGCTTCAGGCCCAGTTGACCGCCGAAAATTACCAGTACGTAGTCGCCGGCATGGCGATGGCCGAAAATCAGAACCTGACTGCGACGGAATTATCTCAGTTGACACCCAAGCAGCACGAACAGATGGGCCGTGCGTATATGCAGGCCAACGGCGACAAGCTCTACATGAGCCTGAACACGAATCCCGTCGAACTCGCCGCACTTCTAACCGCGCTCGTCGGTACGCTCTTCGTACTCTTCTTCAGCTTCAATACAGAAAAACTTCGTGAGCGGCTGCCTAGTCTCGACGCGCTCGACAGCCTGATGTACAAGACGGCGTGCCTGACGTTCGCTGGCCTCGCGATCCTTTTGATCACTGGTGCGATCTGGGCGAATGAGTCTTGGGGCAGGCCGTGGGGTTTCGATTCAAAAGAGACCGGAGCTTTGGTCGCGTGGCTTACGTATGCGGGATTTCTGCATACACGTATTTCCCGGGGTTGGCGCGGACGCAGTTCGGCCTATTTCGCGATCGTAGGCTTTTTGCTGATCATTTTCACGTATTTGGGAGTCAGCTATTTGCTTCGTGGTTTGCACAGCTACGCGTAAGCTATTCGATCGTAACGCGGACCACGTCACGCATTGGAAAGCGTGATATGCCACCGTCTTTCAGGACAACGATCAAGACAGCTTTTTCCACGGTAAATCGCGACACTTCATTCATTTGACGGGCGATCACGGAACCGTCACGAAGCAGGACCATCAACCGGACGCTAGCCATCGGGTCGGGCGGTTTTTCGTTAGTTTTCTTCGGCGTGGCAGCAGTCTCGGATCTTGTCGGAGGCGTAGCGGGTTTAACTTCAGCCGATCTAGCTCCGCGCGGGTCTGGTGCCGAAGTCTTTCCCGGCGCCTCATCTTTCTTCGGCGTTGAGGCGTCGCGGATCGGGTCTTTTGATGTCGGAGTTCCGCCACGAGGAGGCGTCGAGGCTGACGTTGCCTTTCTCTCTTCTGCGGCCTTCTTCGCCGGTATTTCGGGCTTTGTTTCGCCGGGCTTTGTGTCCTCGTCTTTATCCAGCTCTTTCGCTATGGTCGGCGGACCTTCATCATCCGTCGCGGCGATCGAAACAAAACTGCCTCCGAACTTGATCCTGAAGGTTGCAGCCTCATCATTCGGCGTACGTCCCTGAACTCTCAGCAAGAGACGCTCGGCCTTTCGAAGATAGACTAGCCGTCCGGTTTCGTTTACGCCCGAATCAAAGATCACCATCTTCGTAAGCGGTCGCAGCCCGTCACGCAAGAAGACATCGATGTCGCCCACGAAGTTCTTAGTTACGACATTGATAAAAATGTCGCCCTGCACTCCCTCAAACGCGTAATAGTAAGTCGTGGCCCGTGAGTCACCCAAGGCTCGGGCTCGGACAGTTCCGTTGATCTCGGGTACGGTGACGCTGGTCGGAAAGTTTGAGTCCTGCGACTGACCGTTGGCGATGGCTGCGAAAAACAGCAGCAATAGGCCCCAAAAAAACTGGCAAACGATCCTATTCTTGACCACGTTAGATAAGTTCTTTTCGAAAGTGCACAAGCCGAGAAGTTTCTTTGTACCCGAGGGCGGAGTGCGCGTCAACGCTGACCGAATTCCCGATCTCGGCATCCGACGCCATTTCCGTACTTCCCTTTCGCCGGGCCCATTCCTCAGCATATGCGACAAGTTCTCGCCCGACACCGCCTCGTCTGAAGTCGGACTCCACAAACCACCCCTCAAGGTATCCGACATTGTCTGTCTGGCAATCCTCAACATGGGCACGGATACTCGCTTCGAGAAACCCGCAAAGACGGCCATTTCCTTTGTCGGCAACCGCGACGAATTGAAAATCCGGATGCTCGATGATATCAAGCATCTCGGTCTTATGATCGTCCTCCGGCGACTCATCCCAAAGCAGCATTCGCAGCCGCAGCCACTCGGCAAGGTCCGCTTCAGCGAGCTCACGGATCACAGGGGTTTCTAGGGCCATTAGTTTGAGATTCTAGCAAGGATTGTACGCGGCTCACAACAAAATCCGGAAAAGAAAAAGCCGGAGACATGTCGCTCCGGCTCATTCACGTTTAGAACTCAGGTAATTCAAGCTCCGGCCTTCGCCGCCGCTGCCTTGTCAGAAAGCAGTTCGAGAGCTCGTTTAAGCTGTAGATCTTCGGAAGCCTTCGGTTTAGGCGTTGGCGAAGGTGCGGCATTCGGAGCTGCGTCGGACTGCTCTATCGCGTCAACATCGATGGGCTCGGGCGTGTCGGGCCTTTTCACTTCGACCGAGGGTTTGACACCAGTGGAAGCCCGATCTTCACCAAGGAACGTTACCCCGCCGGGCGAAGCCCATTTTGCGACCGTCAACAGGTATCCGCCGCCACTCGAAAGCGGAAAGAGCTTCTGCTCCGTCCCTGCACCAAAAGTCTTTTCACCAACAACTTCGCCACGCTTCTTGTCGAGTATCGCCGCAGCGACGACTTCAGCCGCTCCGGCTGTGGTCGAGTCCGTCAATACAGCGATCGGACCGTCAAACGCGGCCTTTGCCGGCTCCGCGGCAAAAGTCGATAGAACCTTGTTCTCACGTCCGATCACCTTCGCCAGGTCGCCATCTTTTACGAAAAGGTTCGCAACCGCCACGCCTTCTGAAAGCGACCCAGCCGCGACACCCCGCAGGTCAAGAACGATCTTCTGCGCACCTTGCTTTGTAAGGTTCGCGATCGAACTCTTGATATCCGCTGCCGAACCTTCTTCGAGGCTGTTGACCTTGATCACGCCGATCTTGCCCGCCTCCATCTTTGTTTCCGATCGTGGCAGCGTGTAGGTTCCGCGAGGCACTTTGATGGTCTGAGCCTTTTCGCCGGAACGAAGGATACGAAGGGCTACAGTCGAACCCGCATCGCCTTCGATAAGCTTTTTAGCGTCATAGAGCGATATATCCCGCGTGGCCTTGTTATCGATGTATTCGATCACATCACCCGCTTTTACGCCGGCACGGTCGGCAGGACCGCCCTTGATCGTCGCGATTACATAGACATATCCGACATACTGCGAGTACTCGGCACCAATGCCTGGCTTCTTAGAATTCTTATCCGCTTCATACGCACGAACTTGTTCAGGCGTAAGATAGGACGAATACGGATCGAGGCCGCCGGCCATACCGCGAAGGGCACCGAGCCTGACCTTTTCCATATTGGGCTCGTCGACGTAGTCGTTCTGGATATGCTGGAGCACAGATTCGACGATCCGAAGCTGGGCTGTTGCATCATTGACCGGCTGCTGAGCCGAAGTCGTGAGCATTCCGCCGACAAAAGGCATACCGCCAACGACCGCATACAGCGCGATCAGCCCCGATAGGGACATTATCCAGAGTTTTCCTCGCAATGACATTTTGATACCTCGTTTATTAATACTTACGATAGCAGATACGCGAAACCTCGTGTAAGGTTTTCGCAACTTAGGAAAATTATCCTTTTCGACGACCGAGCGTGCAACCAATAGAAAGCACCAATTCAGTATTCATTGCAGATCTTTCGATGTTGCCGAAAGACGGTCGATTATTGGCGCTCGATCCTGGTACGAAGCGATGCGGCATCGCCATAACCGATGAACTACGGATCACTGCCCGGCCTCTCGAGCCTATCGAACGTCGAAGTTGGAAAAAACTTCTGCAGGCCGTCAAGGAAATCGTCGAAGGTTTCGATGCGAAGGCCCTTGTAATTGGTTTGCCGCTCGAATCAGACGGGTCAGACGGGCCGATGACGATCGAGGCTCGAGACATTGCTCGAAAATTCGGTATTTCGCTCAAGATTCCCGTTTTTCTGCAAGATGAACGGCTAACATCATACGAGGCCCGCTCACGTATATGGAAGCGTGGAACACCACGTTCGGAAACCGTGAGGCTTGTCGATAGCGAGGCCGCCGCTGTGATCCTCGGAGATTTTCTCGACCGTGTTGCGTCAGGTCCTACTTCTTCGGAACAAGGCTAGTCTCAGACTTGGTCGCCGAAGTGACCGCTGCGTCCGAAAACGGGAATGTCAGCATTGATCCTGCCGCCCACGCCGAAAACTGGTCTTTGAAATACGGCGATTTCGGATCGCCGCTCTGACCGAGCGGGATTACGAGGCTGGTCTGATCCCAATTTCCAGGAATCGCAATGTGCCGCATCGAAACCGCCGACCCGACATTCGGCGTGTGCCCGGACCCGCTAATCGGCTGCGTAGGAGCGGCGAATTGTGCGCCTATAAATGGAGCCGAAGCCAATGGATGGCTAAACCGGGACTGCCAATACTTTCCCCACACCCAATTCTTACGATCCGGGCCGTAACGCTTTGCATCACCGAGGCTTTTTTGAACAGCCTCGTCGCACGATCGCATCAGTTCATCAAATGAACCGGTTCCTGCGGGAAGCCAGACCGTTAGGTTCTGTCGGATGGCCTTTTCGAGAATACGTTCACGAACGATGTACTCCGGCACCGGCCGATTCGCGTCCGCCATTCGATTTGCCATACAGGCGCGTATATCGTTCGCGATCAGTGCAGCTCGCGAGTCGGGTGCCATATTGCCATCCCAAGAAGCGAGATCGTCGAGTGTTTCTTTCGCGGCCGCACCGCTGCCGGTAATTTTGCGAGCAAGCAGGTTGAGCGGCACGCTGAAGGCGTCGAACATTGCGTCGCTGGCGTCCTTGGTCGACCGCTTCCCTTCCCGATCTAATAGATCGTAAAGACGCCTGGCTCGCCACGGCGACGCGGCTGCGCGGGACATTTGCTGATACTTGTAGCCGGTTCCGACGATCCTCTGGTTCGCCGTAACTATCAACCCACTCGGCGGATTGTAAAGATGCGGCAGTTCCTCGAACGGGATCATTCCGATCCAGTCACCATCGCTAGTGGAACCATCGTACGGTGTCAGTCCTTCACCTTTTCGCCTGATAGGTATCTTGCTCGCCGCGTACCAGCCGATATTTCCTTTTGTGTCGGCAAATACGAAATTCTGCGCCGCTCCGCCATAACCGCGTAACGCAGCCGTGAATTCATTCCAGTCTTTCGCCCGATTGAACCGATGAAATGCCTCGAAATCGTTATTCTTTGGGTCGAACGCCGTCCATTTCAACGCGTACTTCTTGTCACCTTCTTCAAAAATGACCGGCCCGTTACGGGTCTCTATCACTTCGAGTTCGACGACCTCTATCTTCGGATCAAGCGGATTCGCTCGAACGTTGATCTTTTCGATCCGCTTAACCGACGCGACCCAGCCAGTCGGCGTCTTGTATTCTCCCTTGTCGTTGAAGGTCTCTAGATACAGGTCCTGGACATCCGGGCCGACGTTTGTCGCTCCCCAGGCGATATGATCGTTGTGGCCAAGGATGACGCCCGGCACGCCCGGAAATGTCACGCCTGCGGCTCGAAAGTCCTTTGTTGAGAGATGTGTTAGATACCAAATGCCGGGAGCCGTCGGCGATAAATGCGGGTCGTTTGCCAGAATTGGCTTACCGTCAACGGTTCGTTTCCCGGAGATCACAAAGTTATTGCTCGCAGCGAGTTCTTCGGCGTGCAGCCCGACCCGTTCGAGCGAAGCTTTCCTCACGAGTTCATCCGCGGATGCAAACGCGAGCAGATCATCGCTGACAGGCACCGGATTCGCGACGGCCGTCGCTGACGCAGTCTTTGTATCTGAACCGAAAAGAACGACATCGTACGGCGTAACTATGTCTGCCAAATGTGCGGCTTTTTCGGCTGGGAGCTTCTGAAGTACTGCTGCGGTCAGATCGGCTCTCCACGTCGTGCTGAGAGCATCAGCCAGCACTTTTCCTATGATGATCGAGTCTGTCGGTTTCCAATTGGCTGGACGATATTGAAGGATCTTGCATTCGACGGGTAAGGATGCAGCTTCAAGACTCGCCAAATATGCGTTGACGCCGTCGGTATAAGCGTCAAGCGATCGTTTCAGGTCCGGAGCCATTATCCGATATGACTCATCAGCGACCTTTGCGAAGTTGAATCGCCGCCACCGCTTGTCTTCCTCGAGAGCTGCTTTTCCGAATATCTCGGCGGTCTCGCCGCGGGCCAATCGTCGCATTAGATCCATCTGGAACAGACGGTCGCGGGCGGTTTCGTAGCCCTGACCAAAATAAAGATCGCGTTCATTCGCGGCCTTTATATACGGGATCCAGCGGCCATCGCGACGAACGGTAACGGAAGACGAAAGCCCGCTGACCTCAGTGGTCGATTGTCCAAAAGGTGTAGTTGCAAACAGAACGATGACCGCCAGGGACGCTACTAACTTCAACATATGAAAACAATAATCGAACCGTTAGGCCGGAGCAAATAGATTTGCGTACCGACGGAACTGAGCTATCATCAGATACCAACCTTGGAGAAGAAAAAGTGAAAAAACTGAAGATCCAGGCCGCTTTCATGGCCGTCGCTCTATTCTGCGCTGCCTGTGGGGCAGCCACAAACTCGAATACTACGGCGTCAAACACCTCGACGCCTGCCGCCGCGACTCCGGCTTCGCAGCCGACGACCGAGGTCGCTAAAGCGCTTTCGGGCAAAGACCTCTACACCGTACACTGCATGACCTGCCACAAGGACAGCGGCAAGGGCGGCAAAGTCACCGTGGACGGCAAACAACTCGATCCCGACGATCTGACTTCCGCGACAATGAAGGCGAAGACGGACGAAAAACTTTACTCGTACATTTCCGACGGGATCGTCGACGAAGGCATGCCGTCTTTCAAAAACGACCTCAAGCCTGACGAGATCAAAGCCGTCGTCGCGCATTTGCGAGAACTGCAGGGCAACTAACCGCAGTTACTTGCTCAAGCCCGAATTTGCAAACGCGCATCACTATCCATAAAATCTAACTCGTGGGCACCCGTAGCTCAGCTGGATAGAGTATCTGACTTCGAATCAGAGGGTCGCATGTTCGAATCATGCCGGGTGTACCATCTAAGTTTCTGAACCCCGAAATATAGACAGCTAGAAGAAAGGCGAGCACTTACGCTCGCCTTTTCTGCGCGTTGGGCCGATTTTCGCGGCGCTCAGGGAATTGCTCGCTCCCGACGGCCACGCACGATGCGGTCTACCGCTGGATGTTGTCAACCGGTGAGATTACGCCGAGTGCAAATTCGCTAGTCTACCCGTTATAAACGTTGACATTTCTCGCATCCCGTGCCATCGTTGCAAGGTCGTTGCGTGCAGCGACCGCTCTCTGATAATCACACTATTTCGAGATCCGTTTAGATCTCCATCCGTTCAGCCTTGAATTTCGTGCAGGACGACACACAACGTACGCCTGGCGGAAACTTTTTTTCGACTTTTCGCGGGACAGCGGGAAAACTGACCGTACCTCATTGATAAGACGCGACTTATTTGTCCCACGAAAAGGTGGGACAGCCGTGGGACAAACGCGGGACAGGACAAATTACGGGACGGCCCTTGAGCAGACGCCGGCCGCCGTAAAGTGCCTATTACAAGGGATTTGCCCCCAGGAATGGGGGATCAATCGGCTCGGGGCTTCAGGTTCTCATCATACAGGGCCTTGTACGCCCGGTAGTTGTTCATTACCTTGAAGACGTAGTTCTTTGTTTCGGCAAAGCCGACCTCTGAGGCGAAAATGCCCGGTTCCTTTGGGCGTGAACGGTCAAGCCATCGCTGGGCGTTATCTTCGCCGCCGTTATAGCTCGCAGCGATCGCTTCGTAGAGGCCTCCGAACTGCTGTTTTAGGTCGGCGATATACTCGCAGCCGATGGCGATGTTAGTCCGCGGATCGTACAGATCGTCGGGCTGAAGCGTTGGATAGCCGGCTTTTTTGTTGTACTTCATCGCCGTGTCGATGACCAACTGGAGCAATCCGCGCGCGGCTGACGGAGATTTGACGGCCGGACGGAAGCTGCTCTCCTGCTTCATGATCGCAAGCACGAATCGGGGATCGATCTTTCTTGGTTTTGCCGCGGCAAGCACCTCTTCGCGAAACTTGATCGGGAAAGAGGTAGGCGATACCTGGCTGATCAGACGAACGCCCGACTCGGTTCGCGTCTTATCAGCTGCAAGGCCTGAATAGTAAGAGGTCGCGGAAACCGGTAGTGACGCGTATGCGGCCAAGGCAAGCTGGCCCTGCCCCTGCTTTTCGATGGCAAACGCACGAAGATATTTAACTTCATCCATGCTCGTCATCGACCCGGCGAATTTCGCTGCCGCGATCATTTCGTCCGCGACGGCAACGGCCGCTGTCCATTTGCCTCGAAAGATGTTCATCCGGAGCTTCGCCTGCAGGGCGTTCGCTTCGGTCGGCATTTTGGGAAAGCGAGCTCGGGCTTTTTCGACCCAGGCGTCGGCCTCGTCAAATTTTCCGGCCTCGCGCAGTGCGTCGACCGCATTCAGAAACGCACCATCGATGCGCTCGCCGGTCGGATACATTACGGTGTATTGATCGTAGATCTTGGCCGCCTCGACGTTGCGCCGAAGCCTGACATGGCAAGCTCCATTGAAATAGAGCCCTTCCCTGCCGTCTTTCGTGCCGGGAAACTCTCTCGCGACGCGTTCGAGATAAGGGATCGCTCGATCGTAAGCACGCTCCCAATAATACGAGCGGCCGGTCATGAACAATGCCCCCGAAAGAGTCGCATCTTCCTTGAAAAACTCGATGATCTTGTAGAAATGCTCGCGAGATTGTGGAAACTGGCGGTTTTCGAAGTAGATCTGCCCGCGGCGGAGATGCTCCGAGGCATTCAGTGTGTTCAGCCTGCCGGCGGTGTCTCGGTCCGAACGGTCCGCGGCGACTACGGCTCGCAATGCGGCATCGGACGCCTGAGCGAAAGCGGGCACAACGAACGCGACGATCAACGTGGCAACAAGAAGAATGAGTTTCATAAGACGGGGTAAATCGGGAGAGCCATTACAGATTACTAACATTTTGACGAAGCATCAATAAAGACGGTTGCCGCGTTTTGGTCGATCAAATTAGCAAAGGTAGAATCGAGGGCATGAAAATAGCATTCAATGGAGCTACAACGATTAAGGCCGACCTGTCTACCGACATCAAGGCAGCGGCGGCAGCCGGATACGATCTCATCGAGATCTGGTCGGCAAAGCTCTACCGTTACCTCGAAGAGAAAACGGTCGACGATCTAGGCCAGGAACTGTCGGCCGCAGGCATCGAACCTTACTCGATCAATTCGATCGAGCACATTACTTTCCGCACCGCCGACGATCACGCAAAGATCGTGGCCGAATGTGAAAAGCTGAGTTCTATCGCCGCTGAGATCAAATGTCCTTATATCGTTGTGGTGCCGGGCAAGCTTCCGGATGGAGCCAGCACGGAGGCGATCGTTGAAGAGTCGGTCCGAGTCCTGACCGAGCTTTCGGACATTGCTCTCGGACACGGCGTATCGCTCGCGTTCGAATTCCTCGGACAAACAGACTGTTCGGTACAGACGCTCGATCTGGCAAGCGAGATCGTGCAAGAGGTCTACCGCGACAACATCGGCCTTGTGCTCGACACATTCCATTTCTACGCAGGCGGCTCGTCAATGGAGGCGATAAGGCAACTCGATCCCTCGAAGCTGTTCATATTCCACATCAACGATGCAGAGGATCTGCCGAAGGCCGAGCTTACCGACGCTCATCGGCTCTATCCGGGACTGGGAATCCTTCCTCTCACTGAGATCCAATCCGAACTATCGGCGGCCGGATATGATCGGATGGTCAGCGTCGAGATATTCCGCCCCGAGTATTGGGCGGAGGACCCGTTCGAGGTCGCGGCAAAGGCAAAGACGGCCACTGAAAAGGCACTGAATATTGGCGAATTTGCCGCAGGCGGTAGCTGGTAATGGATAAAGTCAGGATCGGGATCGTCGGCACCGGCTACGTCGGCAATGTGCACGCCAATATTTATGCTCGCGATGCGCGGGCTGAGGTCGCAGCCCTTTTTGACATCATTCCAGAACGCTCGGAAGCTACCTCGCGTCGAGTCGGCGGAAAGGTCTGTTCCTCGCGTGAAGAGCTACTCGATAATTGCGATGCGGTCCTTGTTTGTGCTCCAAACCGTACGCATTTGTCCATCGCGATGGATGCGATCGACGCCGGTAAGCATGTTTTCTGTGAGAAGCCGTTTACGATCGGAATCGAAGACGCGAAAACGCTTCAACACGCCGCAAACGCCAGCAACGCCGTCTTTCAGCTCGGGCATAACCGCCGCTCTGCTCCGGTCTATGTGCTGCTGAAAGAACTATTGGCAAGCGATCCTGCACATTCCGCCCACATCAAGATGAATCGTGGTGAACTGAAACAACCGCCCTGGACCGGCGATGTAGAGGTGACAGGCGGGTTTCTGTACGAAACGACCATCCACTTTTTCGACATGCTCCGGTTTCAATTCGGTGAGATCGAAGAGCTTGTCGCCTACGGTTCCGAGCACGAATATCCGGAGATCGATGAATTCTCAGTGATATTCAAGTTTAAGAGTGGTTTCCACTGCACGTTTGCTTCGTCGGCCGACGCGAGTTGGCTGTTTCCGTTTGAACGTATCGAGGTCTTTTGCCACCACCGAACGATCATCACAGAGGAAATGACAAAGCTGCTGGATTGCCGTGGTACGCATTCTGATTTTCAGACGCATAACTTCCACATGCTCGAGGAAGACGTTCGGCGAGGATTTGTTCAGGAGGATGCCGCGTTTATTGACTCGATACTTACGGGAGCACCGCCGGTCGTCACCGCCGACGACGGATTTAAGGCCGTTGAGCTCGTCGAATCCGTTTATCGGTCGATTCGTACGGGAGATCGAATCCGGTTCTCATAGTGGTGGATTCCTGTTACGATAGGTCGAAGCTATGAAGATCTGCCAAAACTGTGGCAAGCACAATGACGCGAGTACGAACTTCTGCAGATTTTGTGGAACCCGTTTTGGTGCCCAGGTACCGAAGGAACAGCCTGTCGAGTATCGGCCGGAACCGCCGCGGCCTTATGCATGGAAGACCGACGAATACAGCACATCGTCGCCAGCTCGGCAGACGGCTCCCGGGCATATTCATAGTTCGGCCTATGCTGAGCCAGCACCGCTCGTGCATGTTCAGCCACAGTATTTCGGGCAGGTTTTTCGCTGCCCGGCGTGTCAGAGTACCGTTCCCCCGCGAATGGAACGTCGTATTTCGACAGGTGGGTGGATCACTTTTGCGGCCCTGCTGATCTTCTTTTTTCCCCTTTTTTGGATCGGGCTGCTGATAAAGGAAGACGTCCTGGTCTGCCAAACCTGTAATTCCAGATTGTCGACCAACTAGCGGTAGTAGTAGCCTTTCGGGTGTTGGATCTTGACCTCAGGATTCGTACTCACCACTTCGATCCGATAATATCCCTTGGTCATGTGGGTCGAAAGGTAGGTAAGCGAAAACTGACGACTAAGCGCCAGGCCTAGATCTCTAAAATAGGGCAGGAAACTCACAGGAGGAAGAGTGCCCGAGTAGAACGCTCGCCCGCCAGTCTGTTCGGAGAGTTTTTCGAGAGCTCCTTGTGCCGCAAACGCGAAGGTCGAACTCCGGTTCTCGCTCGATGCCGTAGGCGCCCAGAATGAGTAAACGGCTACGCTCTTCCTCTGAGCCTTGCGCACGGCCTGCTCGAGGTCTAAACTCTGCGTGATCGATGCCAGACTCGCGCCCTGTGCCGTATCCAACCCATCAGAGAAAAGAAGGATCGCACGACGTCCGGAAGGCACCGCGTCGAATCGGCTTAGCACCTCCTGAACCGATTCATAGGGGCTTCGCGGAGATACGCTGGAACTGCCGACGACGATCCGGACAGAACTAGCCGCCTTTTCCAGATCTTCCGTAAAGCGCTGCCGAACCTCAAGCGAGCCGCCTCGCGAGTAGGAAACCATCACGCGTGTTCCGCTGGGAAGCCGACGGATAAACTCTTTGATATCCGCAAGTTGTAGGTTAAATGATGAAGTGAGATCGTCCTGGATCACAACGGCTATCGAAAGCGGCGTTTCGGCAACACTACGGATCGATAGGATCTGTTGCTCTTCCTTTTCCTCACGAACGATCAATCGGTCAGCCTGTACGAATTCCTGAGCCTGATTCTCACGCAATTCCGTCTTCGTGAAGATCGATATCGGGATCGTTACCGTTCTGACCCGTTGCTGGCCATCATTTGGCTGCGACGACGCAACTGCGCAAAACGCTAGCAGTGAAACAAAGCAGCTTAGGATGCGGTCAATAGGTCTTCTGTCCATCACGGGAATGTTCGAAACAGTCTCATTTTAGTACATCGAGCCCAAAAAACTAGTCGTTGGATGCAGCAATACGTAAAGTGGTTTGAAACTCGAAGCTGTATAATTAAATCGATACGCTATGACCGAACCAGATCTGGCTATGCGCTCCCGAGGTAAGAAGCTTCTCGCCGGTGCCGTCGCGGCACCTGTGGTCTTGCCATTGATCCCCGCCATCATAACCTTGGTACTAATGTTCGTCGCGGTCACAGCGACGCCCGCAGCCGCGGCCGTCTTCTTCACCGGATTGATCGCAACCGGCGTTGCATTTCTGATCGGGGCGTTCGCCTCGGGCATACTTCTCCACAAAAGATCGAGATGGATGGTAGAAATGCGCGAGATGATGGCCGCTGACGGTATTAAAGCAGCAGAGATCGACTGGTTCCGGTCGGAACTTAAGGGACACGAACGCAAGGCCCTTAAGGCAATGGAAGCACGCGACGTGATGCTCGCTGACGCTTATCGTGAAACCCTTGCATCGCGTTTGACCGCGACCAGGGTGATCAAAACAACACGCCGCGAATTAATGCAGGCCCGAAAAAGGCAGACTTCGGTGAAACAGCTCGGAAGCTCTCGCGCTCAGGAATTCCAGGACCAGATCGCTCGCGATATCGAGAAGTTAAACGGCATCAGCGACAAAGCAAAGAATATGCTCGGCGAAGCAGAGTCTCGCCTCCAGATGATCGAAGCGGCCGCATCGAGAAATCAGCGCCTCGTCTCGACTGACATTGCCATGGAACGATTGTCTGCAACCGCGGATGAGCTTCCACTGGCTCTCGAAGCGGCAAAGATGACCGAGCAGATACACAAAGAACTCGCGTCGGGAAAGGCGGAGGTCCTTGAACAACACGCTTTACGGGAAGATGTCGCGGAAGAAGAAGAAAGGGTGGCGAATGAAACCACGTAGCCGTCCGAACGTATGAATTGAACCTGCGTTTAACAGGTGGGTGGCCTTCTGCCCTTTCGAGCATCGGAGCCAGTAGCTATGGCGGCAGCCCTCGTGGGGTGTCGCACCGCGACCGGCGTTAGCCTCCCGTCATTCATATGTTGGCTCAATTGTTGTAGCGTTCGAAAACGCGAAACGCAGAAAACTCCTTCGCCATTTCGAAGTCTAGCACACGCTGCTCGAAATGAGAATGGATAAGACAGGTCAGGAAGAAGCAAGATCGGTCTCGGGTTCGCGATACTTGAGAAGCCTGTCCAGACGCTCAGCACATTCGGAACTTCTGATCCCTAGCTGCGAATCGATCTGAGAGTGCGTCATCTGAAGCTGATAATATTCGTCGGCAATGTGCAGGGCCGCGAGAATGGCGACCTTTAGAGAATCGACCGTCATCGTGCCCGAAGTGATGTCGCGCATCTTCTGGTCAACATACGCGGCGAGTTCCTGAATGTACGTATTATCGCCATCCGACCTTATGCTATAGGTCTGGTTATAGATCTCAACTCGTATGGTCTGCTCTGAGGGTTCGGTCATAACTACCTCCCAACCGCCCCAGCGGCCTCGGCATCAAGTACGACGATAGCGTCCAGCATCGCTTCGACCTTCAACTGGATCGAGTCACGTTCTGCAAGCAAAGCGTTGAACTTCTCTTCAGCGAGTCGCCTTTCTGCGATCGCTTCGGCCGTTTCACGCCGCAACCCCTCGACCTCAACTTCAAGACGTTCCTTCTCATCCCTGAGTTTGCGAGCATACTCGATCGTGAGATAGATCTTGTCCTCGAGATGCGAGAACTTTTCCATTCCTGTTAATGCATTCATCAGCAGGCTCCAACAATTCCCCTAAGCGTCCAACGATTATCGTCGAGATGCGGGCAAAAGTTCAAGTAATGTATCAACTTTTCAAGCCCGAGCCCGGATATCAAGGGAACTCTGCACTTGATCGATGAGCGATCGGTGTAAGTCTTCTACCTCAGGTTCGACCAGAGTACGTTCGTCGCTTCGATATTCGAAACGTAGCGTTATAGACCGCTCACCCGACTCAAGTCCCTTCCCTTCGTAGACGTCGACGAATGAGATCGACCGGCATATTTCGGGACGTACTTCGTCTAACGCCGATCTTAAGACCGAATACGAAAGCGACCGGCCGACGACAAAGCTGACGTCTCGCGTAATAGACGGGAATCTTGGCAACGGCGTGTAAGATGGGCCCGGCGACCTGAGTTCGAGCGTGGCCGAGAGGTCGACTTCGGCCAAATACACCGGTTGCCGAAATTTGTATGCCTGCTCGATCTCTGCACTCAATCGGCCCAGACTACCGACTCGACGACCACCCGCAACGATAGCCGCACTCTGTCCAGGAACAAGATGTCGGACATCGAACGGTAGGAATTCCGTGTCACGAATACCGAGTACCTCCAGGGCGACCTCCATGGCACCTTTTGCGTCGAACAGGTCGAGCTGCCGGGTCGTAAGCATGCGGCCCTCCCCGATCTCGCCTCCCGTCATCGCCATCGAGAGCAGCTTAACTTCGGCCGGCAGGCCAGTTTCACTATTTCGGGCCGCAAAGACCTTTCCGATCTCAAAGAGCTTCACATCACGCCGCTGGTGATTGAAGTTCAAACGAACGGCATCCAGAAGTCCGGGAAGGATCGACGGACGCATCCTGACAGCACCTTCGATAATGGAATCGCTGAGGGTAACGTAGGGAGCTTCGACGTTCTCGTCGACGAGTCCGGGCACGAGATCGTACGAATCATCGTGTCTTTTATCGATGAAGCTGTAGGAAAGAGCCTCGTCAAACCCGAGGTCAGCCAAAGCATATCTCAGCCGCCGCTCGGCTTTCTCGCCAGGCTGATATTCACCCGCACCGAAGGCAGGCGGAAGTTCGTCCGAAATATTCTCGTAACCAGCATGTCGCGCGACTTCTTCGACAAGGTCTTCCTCGATCGCCATGTCGTGCCGCCAGCTGGGAGCCGAAAATGTTCCTTCCTCACTGTCCGATCGCACGCCTAAGGTGTTGAGGATGCGTATGCACTCATCCGTGGGAACCGCAAGTCCGGTAAGACGAGCGACTGCACTAGAAATATCCGAGGACGTAATTTTTGGCCCTTCTTGTTTTCTCGGATAGACGTCGACAAATTCTCCCGCGACTCCCCCGGCGAGCTCACAAATTAGCTCAAGTGCTCGATCCGAGGCGCACTTAAGATTCTCGATATCGACACCGCGTTCGAAACGATAACTCGCCTCTGTTGCGAGGTTTAGCTTCCGTGATGTACTTCGAATACTGGCCCGGTCAAAATAGGCGACCTCAAGTAACACATTAACCGTGGATTCCGTGATGCTTGAGTCCAGACCACCCATAACACCGCCGATCGCAACCGGTTTTTCGGCATCACAGATCATGAGCATCGACGTATCGACTTTTCGCTCTACCTCATCAAGCGTCGTGATGACCTCGCCGGCCCGAGCACGTCGAACAACGATCCGATGTTCGGCAAACTTATTCAGATCGAACGCGTGCATCGGCTGTCCGAGTTCAAGCATTACGTAGTTCGTAATGTCTGCAACGTTGTTTATCGACCGTTCGCCGACCGCCTCTAGCCGATCTACCAACCATTGTGGTGACGGGCCGATCTTGACGTCATGGATTAGTCGTACGGTGAAGCGAAGGCAGAGATCGGGATCCTCGATCGTTACCCTTTCTGACGCGCCCGATCCGCCATCAATTTCCGACATGATGGTCGTGGATCGTGTTTCTTTCCCTGTGATAACGGCTAATTCCCTTGCGATCCCAAGATGCGAAAGACAGTCCGGCCTGTTGGAAGTGAGGTCTACGTCCAGGACAAAGTCGTCCTTGTGCGCATGAATGCCCTCGACCGCCAGCCCAACACGTGTTAGTTGCCGCGCGGTCTCGTCCGGATCAAGTCCCGTATCGATCAGATCTTTTAGCCAATTGAAACTAATGTTCATTGAGCGACTACCTAAACTGCTCCAAGAATCTCACGTCATTCTCGAACATATGCCGGATGTCGTCGATCGAGTACATCATCGCGGTCATCCGTTCGAGACCAAAGCCGAACGCAAAGCCAGAATAAACTGTCGGATCGACCCCACAGGCCCGCAAGACGTTGGGATGGACCATTCCCGAGCCGCCGAGTTCGATCCAGCCGGAGCCTTTACAAGGCCGGCAGCGTTCCCCGTCCAATTTTCCGGTACCACTGCACTTGAAGCAGGAAAAGTCGAATTCTGCGGAGGGCTCGGTGAACGGAAAATACGACGGCCGAAATCGGGTAACCGTATCCGGCCCATACATCCGACGAAGCCACTCAGTAACTGTGCCCTTAAGGTGAGCCATCGTGATGCCTTTGTCGACACACAAGCCTTCGATCTGGTGAAACATCGGTGTGTGCGTCATATCCGGCGTATCTCGACGAAAAACGCGTCCCGGAGCGATCACGCGGATGGGTACGCCGCGCCGTTCCATCGCACGGATCTGGACGGTTGAGGTCTGCGAACGAAGTGCAAAGCCCTCGGTCGTGTAGAACGTATCCTGAGATTCGCGGGCTGGATGGCCTTCTGGAATATTCAACGCATCGAAGTTGTAGTAGTCGGTTTCGATCTCTCGATCGTCCTCGATGGCATAACCCATCGATACGAAGATGTCCTCGATCTTTTGCCGGAGAAGAGTGATCGGGTGAAGATGCCCGGTCCTCGGACGACGGCCCGGGATCGTCACATCGACGCTTTCGGCTTCGACTCTAGCCTTTGCAATGTGTTCAGCGATCTTCGATTCAACCGAGGCTATTGTTTCCGAGATACCTTTTTGAGCGGCCTGAACAAGTTGGCCTACAGCGGCCCGATCTTCCGGCGCAGCCTGACCCACAAGCTTCATCGCCCCGGCAATAGCCGACTTCTTGCCGGTATGTCGAACGCGAAGATCATTAACCTCACGCGCGAGTGCCTCAGCATCGTCCAACGATCGGCTATTCAGGGATAAATCAGCAAAGCGTTCGAACTCTCGCTCGAACGCCTGCTTTATCGCATCTATGTGTTCGTTCGGTCCTTGCATTCTAGGTTTTTGCAAACAGCTCTACCATCTCAGCCGATGAAACCACCGGAACGACCTCAAATTCTACGAGGTCGCCCCAATTTTTTATCCATTCTTGTAGCAGGATCGGCTCAGCCGTTTCCATGACCTGAAAACAGCGATCCATTCCAACTTCGATCCAACTGCCAACGTAGTCCAGTCCTTCCGGCATCAATCGACCTTGTTCCGCAAACCGTTTATAAACCGGCTTCGGATCACGGTCTTTGAAATTTTCGATGACCATGAAGAGCATCGGGATCTACTTAGGCGGCGGCTGCTTTGCTGCTTATCGCGCTTTTGGCCTGGCTGGCCACAGCAGCAAAAGCTTCTGGCTGCTTAACGGCCATGTCGGCAAGCACCTTTCGATCGAGTTCGATCCCAGCGAGGCTGAGGCCATGCATGAATTGTGAATACTTAATGTCATTCAGCCGGCACGCCGCATTGATGCGAACGATCCAAAGCTTACGAAAATCTCGCTTTTTCAGCTTTCGGCCCGTATACGCGAAGTTAAGTGCTCTTTCGACCGACTCTTTCGCCGAGCGATAAAGCTTCGACTTTGTTCCCCTATAGCCCTTGGCTAAGGCTAAAATCTTCTTGCGTCTCTCAGTACGCTTATTACCACGTTTTGCTCTAGGCATTGTTCACTCCTTCGTCGTGACCTGGAAATTCGACCCTCATTTGCGATAAAGAACTTCGATCGCAGATCGATATTTACAGATCGCAAAATATCCTAATCCCGGCCGTACGGCAGCATCTTCTCCACGCGCTTCTGATCGCCTTCCGAGACCAAAACGTCGATATCAAGATTCCGTTTTCGCTTCGCCGTTTTCTTGGTAAGAATGTGGCGAGCGTGACTATGTCCACGCTTGAATTTGCCGGATGCGGTCGATCGAAATCTCTTGGCCGCTCCTTTATGTGTCTTTAATTTAGGCATTTCTTCTCTCCTGTAAACTGCTCTTAAAAGATCTCGTCATCGTCCGTTTTAGGACTCGGAGCGGCCTTGGTCTTGGCCTGCTCCTTCTGAGCTTTCTTCTCTTTCTGCTCCGCCTTTTCGGCACGCTTGTCGACGGTCTCGGCCGGTTTCTTATCCGCCACTTTACTCTTCTTGGGCACGAAGATAGTGAACATCTGATAACCTTCCATCTTCGGCGCGACCTCGACGTCGGCGATATCGGCCAGGTCTTCCGTCAATCTTGCAAGTATCTTGGCTCCAAGCTCACGGTGGGTCATTTCCCTACCGCGGAACGCGATAGCAGCTCGCACCTTGTCACCTTCTCCCAACCACTCGCGGGCGTGTTCCATTCGATAGCCGTAATCGTGGTCATCCGTGCCCGGCCGAAACTTGATCTCCTTTACCTGAACGGTGACCTGTTTCTTTTTGGCTTCGTGGGCACGCTTCTTCTGCTCGTACAAGAACTTCCCGTAATCGATGATCTTGCAAACCGGCGGTTTTCCGTTGGGCGATATTTCTACTAGATCAAGCCCTCGTTGTCGTGCCTCCTGGACCGCATCGCGCGTGTCCATAACGCCCAGCGTCTCGCCGTCCTCGGTCACCACACGGACCGACGGAACCCTTATCCTCTCGTTAGTACGGTGAAGCGGCTCGCGAAATCGCGGCTTGAACCTATTCCCACCAAATCTTCTAGCGATATTGCCTCCTTTTTCTGTTACGCCGATCTAGTACGAACGTTTCGCACGTTCGTCCCCGATCCTTTTCCCAAACTCTTCAAGCGACATTGCACCAAGGTCACCATCCTTTCGATGTCTCACTGCAACATTGCCATCCTCATGCTCCTTATCACCGAGAATCAACATATACGGCACTTTTTGGAGCTGTGCGTCGCGAATTTTTGCACCGATCTTGTCGGAACGCAAGTTCGCATCGACCCGAAAGCCTTTTGCCCTCAGTTCCGCCGCGATCTTTTCCGCATATTCGTTAATGCGATCCGTGATCGGCAGCACTGCTACCTGCACTGGAGCCAGCCATAACGGGAAGGCTCCCGCGTAGTGCTCGATCAAAACACCAAAAAACCTTTCGATAGAACCGAATAAGGCACGATGGATCATGAACGGACGGTGCTTGTGATTGTCCTCTCCCGTATATTCGAGTTCGAACCGTTCGGGAAGGTTGAAGTCGAGCTGGATCGTACCCAGCTGCCAGACGCGTCCGATCGCATCCTCGATCTTAATGTCGATCTTAGGGCCGTAGAACGCGGCTTCGCCTTCGATGCGTTCGAAAGCGATCTCGCGCTCGGTCAAGGCATTTGCGAGCTGTTCCTCCGCAGAGGCCCAGTCCTCATCCGAACCAAGGTAGCCTTTATTTTCGGCACCGCCGCGGACGGAAAGCTCGAATTTAACCTTCTCAAAGCCGTACGTGTCGAATACCTTGATCGCAAAATCGAGACAATCAGCGACCTCGACCTGAACTTGATCCGGACGCACGAAAAGATGTGCATCGTCGACCGAAAATCCGCGAACTCGCATCAGTCCGTGCAGTGTTCCCGAAAGTTCAGCTCGGTAGACCGTACCCATTTCCGAGTAACGCTGCGGCAGGTCGCGATACGATTTAGGGCTCGCCTTGTAGATCCCGATGTGGAACGGGCAGTTCATCGGCTTGAGGCGATATTCCTCATCCTCAATGCTCGTCGGAGCGTACATCGAATCGGAATAGTTCCCTTCGTGCCCGCTCGTCACCCAGAGATTTCGCTTGGCGATGTGCGGCGTAAAAACGAAGCTATATCCACGCTTCTCAAGCTCTTCCTTAAGAAGCCGCTCCATCTCGTTGCGGATGATCCCGCCTTTCGGATGCCAAAGGATCAGCCCCTGGCCGTAGTTGTCGTCTATCGAAAAGAGATCAAGCTCGCGGCCGAGTTTCCGATGGTCGCGCCTCTCGGCTTCTTCACGCTGCTTGAGCCAAGCGTCAAGTTCGTCTTGAGTTGCGAAGGCAGTGCCGTAAATACGCTGCATTTGCTCGCGTTCCGCATCACCTTTCCAATAGGCACCAGACAAAGCTAGCAGCTTGAAAGCCTTGAGTTTACCCGTGTGCTGAACGTGAGGACCAAGGCAAAAATCGATGAATGGCGACCCGTCAATGTAATAAATGCTTGCCGTGCCGTCGACCTTTTCGTCGATCAACTCACATTTGAGCGGCTCTTCACGGCCCTTGAAGATGTCGAGAATCTCCGACTTGCTCACGATATCGCGGCGATACTTGAGATCGCGTTTTGCCATCTCACGCATCTTTTTCTCGATCACCGGCAGGTCGTCTTCAGTAAGATTCCGCGGCGCGATCACATCGTAATAAAAGCCGTAACGCGGGTCTTCCATCAACGCCGGCCCGACTCCAAGTTTGGTACCCGGAAACAGGTCGAGCAGCGCCGCGGCGAGCAAATGGGCGGTCGAGTGGCGGATCACCTCGAGTCCTTCCTGCGAATCTACAGTTATCGGCTCGATCGAAATTAGCTCGTCTGTCGGCGGGAGCTCTTTATTAAGATCCACTTCCTCGCCGTTCACTTTTGCGGCAAGCGAGCGCTTGAGCACATCGCGGTCGAGCGCCTTCAAGGCATCGATCACAGTCGCGGGCGCAGGTATCGACTGCGTCTGTTCGCCAAATTTAACGTTTAATTCGCTCATACTATTGTCAATCGCTTCTCGGACGTATAAACCTACGCCAACCTACGCCTCAAACGGCTTCGGTCAAAGTCACCTCTCGGGATCAGCGATTAACAAACTTCCTACTACTAAATTGATCAGATCCGATAAGAGCGACTTTGCCGTGCGGACACGCGGTCCGCTATTTCTCCCGCGTTAGAAGCGGGGCGTAGTAGTTGTCGTAAAAGCAAAGTTCTTCGAAAGCATCTTACCGAAAATATGTAGCGGCGACGCTCGATACGCCACCGCATTTCTAACAAACTTTGTAATTATAGAGAGACTTGCTGTAAATCTCAAGTAAAACGAGAAATTATTTACCGGCGAGTAACGCCTGCTGAGCACCGACCCATTCCCACGCCGCGGCTTCCTCCTCGGCATCGAACACTCGGATCTCGGTCGGAAAGACGGCTCCGCCAAGTTCGAGGATATTCCTCATCCATGGCTTTGGACCGATGACCGCATATTTTTCGATCTTAGATGCGGCCTTGAACTTGAGCCTAAATAGATCGTCGTCCAGAACAGCTGACAGATCGAATCCTGCAAAATCTTTCATTCTAACTAGGGCGTTGAATTTCCCTTCCCGATCGAAGAATGGTTTCATTGCTTCGACGGCAAGTTTTATGTCTCTCTCACGAATCCGGCCATTGACCTCATAGGCGAAAACCGATTCACTCGTTGTCTGAAGAAAGTGGATCGACCGTTCGGGTTCGGCAGGCTCCGGCAATGGTTCCGGTTTCTCGGACGCCCAGACAAACGCTTTATCTCTATCTGCAGGCTCGAAAACACGCACGTCGATCGAGGAAAACACAAGCCCTTCGACGCGGGCCATCGTCGCCAGCCAGCCTTTGTCTGTGACGACTGCAGCACGATAGTATTTCGAAAGCCTTCCAAGCTGGCCGAGGCCGTTCCATAGATCCTTTAGGAAACCTTCAAGAGTAAACTCAAGCGTCTCGCCCGTCTCCGCAAAGAACGAAACGCGCTCGTTCGTTTCGAGCGCGCCATCGGTTGCCTTATATGCCTTTTCGATGTCTTCGCCGGTGATGCTCCCCGCGATCTTTAGGGCGACCAAATGTTTCGGCGATTCAAGTATTTCGATCATTATATTTCCACCTTTAGCAAGCTTCTCTCATAAAGTCTTACGATGGACAACAACCGAAAGTTCGTCTTACGGGCGGCTGATCGCTAGTTCATAGAGTGCAGTCCGAACATATTGCCGTCCGGGTCGGTACACAAAGAAATGAAGCCATGCGGCCCGATCGACATTTTTGGCTTGAAGACGCCGCCTCCGGCACCCTCGACACGACCTTCTTCGACGCTGCAGTCTTCGCAGATGAAATAGACCAGCGTGCTGTTTCCACCGCTCGGCATACCTTCCATCTGACAGATAGCGCCGGAAGCCCCAGTCTGCGTCATCGCATTCTCATCATTTGAGAACATCTTCATCTTTAGCGGATCATCCGTCGGATTTGGCAGATCCGTCATCGTTATCCCCAACACTGTCTCATAGAACTTCTGCGCCGCGTCGATATCCTGAACGTAGATCTCGAACCAGCCAACCGGATTAACTCCCTGCATTTTGCGATCTCCTTAGAAATGAATTTTGCTGACGCACAATCATACGCGAAAACGGCCGGTCGAGTTCACTAAGCTGGCTGAGAAGAAAGGATTTAAGAGAGAATTAATAGCAGCCGGGGATTTAAAATAGAAATGGTAGGCACTAGCAGAGTTGAACTGCTGACCCCTACCGTGTCAAGGTAGTGCTCTACCACTGAGCTAAGTGCCTACACTCGTCTTTAGTCTTGCCAAAAACGAACCTAAAGGATGCCAAACGGCTCTACAGCCTGTCAAGTTGCTACTCGCGGGGCTCCTTTTTCTTTAGAGCTTTATCGTTTCGGCACGCAGAGATCGCCTTCGAATAGCCCGAAAGTATGCGAGTGATCCGTTCGTTCGCTTTGTTGGTCTCGACCTTCATGCACGCACAGCCGTATCCGTAATTCCCATTCGTCTTTATCCATCGGGACGCCGAGAATTCGGGCCAGTCACCGTCGGCTTGGTCCCCGCCCTGCGTGCCGATTATCCATTCCCCCTGCGCATCGATCAGCCATGCGTTGGCCGGCGTCGGATTAACGAACCAGCCGCAACGTGTTTCAGGCTTAGCAGTAGAGTACGGAACAGGACCGAAACCGTTAACGGTGGCCACCGCGAAGATCAAGAATAGGATAACTTTCATACTAAATTGGTTCCTCCAAAAGGGCGAAGCTGATTACTGAACACCGGTACAGAATCTGTGCATGCCGATCGCCACGAGTCGGGCCGTCCGGTCGTCGATATCATATCTCGGATTTACTTCCGTAAACTCGATCACTCTCGTATTTGCGAGAGATGCGGCATATTTAACCAACTGAATGAACTCGCTCGCCCTCAGACCGAGCGGCGAAGGAGCGGAGGTTCCGGGAGCGTCAGCCATTCGCACGGCATCCATATCAAAACCGAAGAACGTACTCAATTCCGAGCTGTGGCCAATGAATTTCTGCCTGATCTGCTCCTTAAGCTCGATATCGACATCCGACCGTGAACGCAGCAGTTCCAGGCTGATCCGATGAACACCTAGCCCGCGAATATACTCATAATGCAAGGGTGACGTGAAATGCGTCTGGTACCCGACCTCGTAGAAATATCCCGGACGGAGAAAACCTTCGTCGAGAAGTTGCCTATATTGCGTGCCACTATTCCGCGGCTGATCGGTTCGCACGTCGAGATGGGCGTCGACGTTCACACAGATCCAGTTCTCACGGCCAAAGGTCTCAGCAACGGCTCGACCGTCTGCGTACGAGATGTCGTTGCCTCCGCCCAGCACGATCAAACGTTTACCGTCTCGAAGGACCTGTCGAACTACTTCGCTAACGGTTTCATGCGTTTCCTCCAGATTCGAGCCGATCCGAATGTCACCCAAGTCAAATACCGCCTTCTTGACGTTAAAGGTCGTGAGCCTGTAGAACTGCTGTCGGATAGCGGCCGGCCCCTCGGCTGCTCCGACACGGCCGCCGCGTCTGCGAACACCCTCGTCCTGCGGGCAGCCCAGGATCACGATATCGGCTGCTTGATAGGCATCAGGAAGACGCGTTACTGCGTCACCCATCCGCGGATCTTCATTGTCGTCCCGTGAAAAGAAATGATCCTCGTGCGGACGGTCGGTAAGTTCAAAAATGTCTGCCATTGGCGGTAGTATTTGTCATCTTCACGCGTTAAGTCAATGCGTGCATAATGTGCGCTAGAAATGCTGAGCGAAATGGTACAATCGCGTCGATTCGATCCAGCTTAAGGAGTCTAGGAATGGATGCAATTCGATCGTTCACCTTTTTTCTCGCGGTCATTTTGATATCGGCCGCGGGACAAGCCGCGCTTGCTCAGGCCGACGATTTCTGCTCAGAATTCGGGGCAACACCGTCACTCAACTCCCCATTCGCCCAGATCCCTTATGTTTTTGGGCGCGTGACGGTAAAAGGGCTCGATGCTTCGGCAAAATGGCCAAAAGTGACCGTCTCGCTCGTCGACCGCGAAAACGCCGAACGGCGCGTCACTGTCGAACGCAAGGGTAACTATTGCTTTCGCCGGACCGGAAGCGCTGCAACGCTAATAGTCGACATCGACGGTATCGAGGCGGCACGTCGCTCGCTTCCTAGCTTTGGAGCTACGCAGCAACGCGAGGATTTCGAGATTTTCGCCGGAGACCAAAAGTCGGGTTCGCCCGGGATCGTTTCAGCAAAATTCTCACATCCGCCAAATGAGAAAACTGCTCCTCTCTATAAGAAGGCTGCCGAAGCCGAGAGCAGCGGTGACTCGAAGGCCGTAATATCAGCGCTCAAGGAGATAGTTACGGTCGACCCGGCAGACTTCATAGCTTGGGCCAAACTAGGCTCGCTTCAGATGGAAGGTAAGTCGTTTTCCGACGCGGAAAGCTCAACGAGAAAAGCTCTGAGCCTGCAGCCCGAATATACAGCTGCGTGGATAAATGCGGGTAAGATCCGCATGGCAAATAAGCAGTACGAGGCCGCAGTCGAGGTTTTCAAGCATACCGTCAGCCTGGAACCAGCGGCTGCGCATTTGCACCAGATGCTGGGGGAGGCTTACTTGCTCGCTCGTCAGGGCACGCTCGGAGCGGCGTCTTTGAATAAGGCCCTTGAACTCGATCCAATCGGTATGGCCGAATGCCATCTACAACTCGCACACTTATATCAATTAGCAGGAGCGAAGCAGCTCGCAGCGAAAGAGTACGCGATATTCCTCGAGAAGAAACCTGCCCATCCGGACAAGGCCAAACTGCAAAAGTTCATAAAAGAAAATCAGTGATCGAGGATCGACGAGCCCCGATTCCTTTCCGTGAGGCGTTCCGCTTCTGGCTTAAGCTTGGCTTTATATCATTTGGCGGACCCGCCGGGCAGATCGCCTTAATGCATAGCGAGGTCGTCGAAAAGCGCCGCTGGATCGGCGAAAAACGATTCCTTCACGCCCTGAACTACTGCATGCTGCTTCCCGGCCCAGAGGCCCAACAGCTGGCCGTTTACATCGGCTGGCTGCTCCACAAGACGCTCGGAGGTCTCGTCGCCGGGGTATTCTTCGTTCTGCCGTCGGTGTTCATCCTTCTCGGGCTGTCTTACGTATATGCCGCCTATGGCGAGGTTCCCGTCGTGATCGCCGTTCTCGCGGGGCTCAAACCGGTGGTCGTCGCGATCGTACTCGAAGCTGTGCTCAAGATCGGCAAACGAGCTTTGAAACGGGGTTTCGACTTTTTTATAAGCGTCGCCGCATTCGGTGCGATCTTTTTCCTGCAGGTCCCATTCCCTGTCATCGTACTGACGGCGGCGGTGATCGGCTTTTTAGCCCATCGTCTTAAAATTTTCACTCCACCAATTCCGGCGGGGAAGAAGTTGGTTACAGGCGTCCACGATGATGTCGAGATCGCTCCGTCGATACCAGACGATGTTATTCCCGAGCATTCGCGGCCGAATGCCAGGCGGCTTTTCACTGTGATCGCCGTCGGCCTGGGCCTCTGGCTCGCGCCATTTATTGGATTGGTCCTTTGGACAGGATATGACTCACTCTTTGCCCAGGAATATCGATTCTTTTCCGTATCCGCGCTCGTGACGTTCGGAGGAGCCTACGCAGTTCTCGCGTTCGTGACCCAAGCCGTGACCACGGCTCCGTACAATTGGGTCACGCCCAGTCAAGCCGTCGATAGCCTGGCACTTGCTGAGACGACCCCCGGACCGCTCATTATGGTCCTTCAGTTCATCGGATTTATGGCTGGCTGGAACAATCCAATGGGGGGCCTCGACCCGCTAACGAGCGGTGTGATCGGGGCTTTGATCACAACTTACGTCACGTTCCTGCCATCATTCATTTTTATTTTTGCGGGAGCACCGTACATCGAAACGCTTCGGAATAATATCGGCCTAAACGCAGCACTCTCTGCGGTAACCGCCGCGGTCGTAGGCGTGATCCTGAACCTCGCCGTCGTTTTCGGCTCTACCGTACTGCTCGTGGACAGAATGATCTTCGCCCCAGATCCGTTTTCGATCGTTCTAGCCGCGGCCGCGTTCATTGCGCTGTACACCCTGAAGGTCGATGTGCTCTGGGTACTGTTCGGGGCTGCACTCGTCGGAGTCATCCGCTTCTTAGCAATAAGCTAGCACCGTCAAACACCGTCGAGCCTTAATACTTGATCGTAACGGACGGCGCCCTGGCTTTCTTGCTGCCGAAACGCGGACGACGGGTCAATATGTCATTCCATGGGAACGCTGATCGAATTCTTCGCGGCGAAATCTCGGGCTTCTTCATAGCCAGCGTCCACATGGCGGATAACTCCCATCCCTGGATCGGTCGTAAGAACCCGTTCAATGCGCTTTGCAGCCTCGGGTGTGCCGTCGGCGACGATCACCTGTCCCGCGTGGAGGCTATAGCCGATGCCGACACCGCCTCCGTGGTGGAGCGAAACCCACGTCGCACCGCCGGCTACGTTGATCATCGCGTTCAGATAAACCCAATCGGCGATGGCGTCCGAGCCGTCTTTCATCGATTCGGTTTCTCGGTTCGGCGAAGCGACGCTGCCGCAATCGAGGTGATCGCGGCCAATGACGATCGGAGCTTTCAGTTCTCCGCTCGCGACCATTTCGTTTAGCTTCAGCCCCGCTTTGGCTCTGGCACCATATCCAAGCCAGCAAATACGTGCGGGCAAGCCCTGGAATTCGACCTGTTCCTGTGCCATCGTGAGCCAGCGAGCGAGATGGTCATCCTCGGGGAAGAGATTCATGATCGCTTCGTCGGTCTTGTAGATATCCTCTTTTTCGCCCGAGAGTGCGACCCACCGGAACGGGCCTTTTCCTTCACAAAACAGCGGACGAATGTATGCAGGAACAAAGCCGGGATAGTCAAACGCATTCTCGACGCCGTTGTCGAGAGCACGCTGCCTTAGGTTGTTGCCATAATCGAACACGACCGAACCGCGTCGCTGGAACTCTAGCATCGCTTCGACGTGCTTCGCCATCGAGTCCATCGCAGCTTTTTCATAAGCCTTCTGGTCAGTTTTGCGGTATTCAGCCGCTTCCTCGACCGAGTAGCCGACCGGAATATAGCCCATAAGGACATCGTGTGCGGACGTTTGGTCGGTGACAACGTCGGGCACGATGCCGCGTTCGAGCAGCTGCCAATGCACCTCGGCCGCGTTTCCGCATAGCGCGATCGAGCGCGGTTCTTTTCGTTGGATCGCCTCGTTTGCGAGTTCGATAGCGATCTCGAGCGTGTCCGCCGCCATATCGACCTGCTTTAGTTGTAAGCGCCGCTCGATACGCCACGGATCCACATCAATGAGCAGTCCGACACCGCCGTTAAACGTAATTGCTTGCGCCTGAGCCCCGCCCATTTCGCCTAGGCCTGCGGTAAGCACCAACTTCCCTGCCAGATCGCCCCAGCCGTGTTGACGCGCGAGCGAACCAAAGGTTTCGTACGTTCCCTGCAAGATCCCTTGTGTACCGATATAGATCCAAGAACCCGCCGTCATCTGACCGTACATCATCAGCCCGTCGCGTTCGTATTTGTCGAATCGCTCCTGCGTCGCCCAGTGCGGGACGATGTTGGAATTTGCTAGCAGAACTCGAGGCGCATCGGTATGACTCTTGAACTCTCCGACAGGTTTTCCGGACTGGATCAGTAGCGTTTCGTCTTCATCAAGATTTTCTAATGAGCGTAGTATCGCATCGTAGCATTCCCAATTCCTGGCGGCCTTGCCTCGCCCGCCGTAGACTATCAAGTTGTCTGGATCGAAGGCGACCTCAGCATCGAGGTTGTTCTGGATCATTCGATATGCGGCTTCAATGAGCCAGTTTTTGCAGGTTAGTTGACTGCCCGTTGGAGCCTTGACGGTTCTACTCATAGTTTTGAAAATAATGATAACCTCGATTGGTCAGCAGAAAAACTCAGGTTACTAAGTGAGATTGAAATGAATAAGAAACTGAAAAACTGCACCGTTCTCTTCGTGATCTCCCTTCTTGCCGCCTTTTCCGCGGCCGCCCAGACCGGCGAAGTTAAAAAACCAAAATACGACGCCGAGCTCGCAAAGAAGCTCGGCGCCGACAAGATGGGCATGCGGAGCTATGTCTTCGCGATCCTAAAGACGGGCCCGAAAGACGCTGAGATCAAAGGCGAGGCCCGCTCGGAAATGTTCAAGGGCCACTTTTCGAATATGACGCGGCTTGCCAACGAGGGCCTTCTATCCGTGGCCGGACCATTCGGGCAGAATGACAAGACGTTCCGTGGACTCTTTATCCTGAACGTCAAGACCGTCGAAGAGGCACAGAAGCTCGTCGTCACCGACCCTACGATCAAGGCCGGAATATTCGTCGTTGACCTCGTACCCTGGTACGGCTCTGCCGGCCTGATGGAGGTCAACCGCATCCACGCGGCTATCTCGCAGGAAAATCCGTAGCGATCACTTAGCCGAGATCATAAGGTCGGACGGCATAGGTGATAGCGAGACATGCTCATTTCTGCTAAAACCGGCAGCTTCGGCCATCGATGCGAGCTCTTGGAAAGTGTATGCATCACCCTCAGGCGTCGCCGCGAGCATGACAAGCGGAAACATCGCGGCCATCGGCGGCGAAACTCGATCGTCATTCGGGATGAACTCGACCGTTACGCAAACACCGTCTTGTTTTAATGCCGCGTGACATTTTTTCAGGAATTCGACGCACTGTTCGAAGCCAAAGTGGTGTAGAAAATTGGGTACAAGGATGACGTCATAGCCTGATCCAAAATCTGACGTAAACGCATCGCCTGCGATGGTGCTATAGCGATCGGCAACGCCAAATTTTGCCGCATTCTCTTTTGCGACTTCTAGCACGTTGGGCCAATCGGCACCGTAGACATGGGCTTTCGAATAGCGCTGCGCAACTGCGATGCCGAAGATCCCGTGTCCGGCCGCGACGTCGAGCACTTTAAGCTCGGATGAGTCGTCAAACTTAAGATTAGCGGCGAGCATTTGTGCCATCGGAAACATCATCGGCATCATGCCGCGAGCGAATGTGACCCACATCTCGCTATTCTCGTCCATCGATGCGTCGCCCGAGATCGATGAACCGCCGCGTTGGACCGCACCGGTGAGATCTTCGAATCCTCGACGCTGCGCATCTGAGGTCAGAAAGAATATCGCGTCGCCAAGGTACATCGGCGAGCTTTTATCGAGAAATGCCCGCGACATCTCGTTTAGTGAATAGCGATCGCCCGACTTTTGAATGAACCCGAGAACCACGAGGCTATCGCAGATTATCCGGACACCGCGCTCGGCCGTTCCGACCGCATCGGCGATCTCATTCGCAGTACTCTCGCCGCCCCCGATCGCGGAGAAAATACCGTGCTCGATCGCAGCTTTGAGTGCTGCGGTCCTGTGATACGCGGTCGCGGTCTCAAAAAATAGTTGCGGCGTCACCATTGCGGTTTGTTCCATGCTCATGATCGTCCTCCTTTTTTGTAGAATTCTATTCCAATATGGATAATGCGTAAAATTTACTGATGAAAGCAGACCTGGTCATCCATAACATCGGTCAACTCGTCACATGTGCGTCCAACGGTCGCCCGAAACGTGGCGAGGCGATGCGGGATGTCGGAGTAATTGAAAACGGCGCAGTGGCGATCTCGAATGGTATTTTTGTCGCTGTCGACCAGTCAGAACAGATCAATCATGAATTCGAGGACGCAGAAACTATGGATGCCGAGGGCCGCGTTGTGTGCCCCGGCTTTGTCGATCCGCACACGCACATCGTTTACGCGGGCGACAGACTCAATGAATTCGAGTTGAAGATCAAGGGCGCCGAATACCTTGAGATACTTGCTGCCGGCGGTGGGATCCTTTCAACGGTCAAGGCTACACGCTCCGCTTCGATCGAGGAACTCGTCGGATCCGGACGAAAAAGGCTCGATAAAATGCTCGCCTGCGGCACGACCACTTGCGAGATCAAGACGGGGTATGGTCTCGAACGTGAGAGCGAGATGAAAATGCTCGCGGTGATCGAGGAGCTAGACAAAACTCACCCGATCGACATCGTGCCGACCTTTCTTGCGGCTCACACGGTGCCTTCCGAGTTCAAGCACGATCCGGATGCGTACGTCGATCTGATCTGCACGAAGATGCTTCCAGCCGCATGGAATTGGTATGGCGCGTCGCATTTTGCCGCGATGGGTCGCCCATTCTATTGCGACGTTTACACGGAAATGAACTCTTTCAGCGTCGAGCAATCACGCCATCTACTCGATACCGCTAGAGATCTGGGCTTCGGCATAAAAGCCCACGTCGATCAGTTTACAAATCTCGGCGGTTCAGCCTTGGGAGTTGAATTAGGAGCGACGTCCATCGACCACCTCGACGCGATCTCCGACGCAGAAATAGAACTGCTGGCTCGTAGCGAGACGATCGGTATTGTTATCCCGACCGAGAATTTTAACGGCGGAAAAACTCAATTCGCACCCGCAAGAAATCTGATCGACGCCGGATGTGCGATTGCTCTTTCGACCGACTACAATCCCGGCTCAGCACCGTGCCCTTCGATGCCGATGGCGATGGCGATCGCCTGCCGGTATCAAAAACTCTTGCCCGGCGAAGCATTGAACGCAGCGATGATCAATGCCGCTCATGCCGTAGGGTTGGGTGACAGGATCGGCTCGATCGAGGTGGGCAAGAATGCCGACCTTCTTATGATCGATGCAAACGACTATAGACTGCTTCCGCATGAATTCGGGGGCAATCTAGTGAAGGCGGTGATCAAAATGGGTAAACTTATTCAATGATGACGGAGATAATCCTCGATGGCGAAAGCCTCACGTTTGAGGAAGTTACCGCAGTAGCGTACGGTTCGCCCGGCGAGCCCCGCGTGACGCTAGCTGAGTCAGCAAGAGCAAATGTCACGCGCTGCGCCAATGCCGTTCAGACTCTGCTAGATCGCGGCGAGATCGCTTACGGGATCACGACCGGCTTTGGCGCGTTCAAGGACAAGATCATCAGCCGCGAAGAGGTTGAGCTACTCCAACGCAACATCGTTTTGAGCCACGCGGTCGGAGTGGGTGACCCGTTTGATACTGCGACAGTGCGGGCTATCATGCTGATCAGGGCAAATACGCTCGCCCGCGGCTTTTCGGGCATAAGGCTTGAGACGCTGCAACTTATTCTCGATTGCCTGAACCGCGGCATACATCCGATCATTCCCGAAAAAGGCAGCCTTGGGGCCAGCGGCGACCTCGCGCCTCTCGCACATTTTGCATGTGTTCTGATAGGTGAAGGCGAGGCGGAGTTTGAGGGTGAGATAATTCCCGGCCGTGAGGCGCTCGACCGAGCGGGACTGACACCGGTAACGCTTGCCGCGAAGGAAGGCCTTGCCCTGACGAACGGCACGACCGTGATGACCGCCGTCGGATTGCTTGAAACCTGCCGAGCCAAAAAACTTGCTGATCTCGCGGACATTTCCGGGTGTTTGAGCTTGGAAGCCCTTCACGGAACGGTCGCCGCTTTCGATTCGCGTCTTCACGAACTCAGACCGCATCCGCGGCAAATAGATACGTCTGCGAACCTCAGACGAATACTCGTCGGCAGTGAGTTCGTTCGGCCGTTCGACCCGCAGAATGTTCAAGACGCATACACGCTCCGATGTATGCCGCAGGTACACGGGGCCTGCCGCGATGCGGTCGCCTATGCAGAATGGCTCATCAAGCTGGAACTGAACGCCGTTACAGACAACCCAGTAATTTTTCAAAATGACGATGGTTCGATCGATGTCGTTTCGGGCGGTAATTTCCACGGCGAACCGCTCGCTCTCGCCTTCGACTACCTGACGATCGCGCTTTCGGAGCTTGCGAATATCGCCGAACGCCGAATCATGCGGCTCACTGACGAAGCGTCAAACGCACACGTGCTGCCCGCCTTTCTTACCGAACACGGCGGACTGAATTCTGGCTTTATGATCGTTCAGTACACCGCCGCGGCGTTGTGTACGGAAAACAAGGTGCTTGCCCACCCGGCGAGCGTTGACACGATACCAAGTTCGGCAAATGTCGAAGACCATGTGTCGATGGGCCTTACAGCCTCGTTGAAACTACGACAAGTCGCGACGAATTTTTCAACCGTCCTGGCACTCGAACTACTGTGTGCAGCCCAGGGTGTAGATTTTAGAAAGCGGGCGATCGGAGCTGACAAGAAACTCGGGGAGGGCACTGCCTCGATATATTCGGCGATCCGAGAACGCGTTCCTTTCATCGAAAAGGACGTGTTCATGAAGCCGATGATCGATCCCGTTGTTGGCTTCGTGACTGAGTATTGTAGAACCGAGAGATAATGGGCCCGCATAAGAATTCGCTATTTACGCGTTTCGCCCGCACGACGGCCAATGCCGCTGGGCGGCCTATAACTTTCATTGCCGCGGTAAGCATTATCTTCGGTTGGGCTTTTCTTGGTCCGCTATTCGGATTCAGCGACACGTGGCAGCTTGTTATAAACACTGGAACGACAATCGTCACATTCTTGATGGTGTTTCTGATCCAGAATACCCAGAATCGCGATACCGAGGCCTTGCAGATCAAGCTGGACGAGCTAATTCGCAGTTCCCGAAATGCAAGAAACGCGATGCTCGATCTCGAGGAGCTTGATGAAAAGGAACTCGAGAGAATCCGATCCGAGTACCTGGAACTCGCGGACAAAGCGCGGAAACGTCTCGATGAGCGTGGAAAGAGCAAGTGATAATAGGAGTTATGAAAGTTTTCTCGATATTTACAACTGCCGTGATCGCGTTCGGATGCGTGACGGCGACCACCGGCGGAATGAATACGATGGACAATGAGCAACAGCTAGTCGTCTCAAACGAAACCACGGGCGATTTCCTCGCAAACCTTCCCGCGGGCTTTGAACAGCCGACCGATGATGCCGGCCGGTTGCTGCTGCGTGAATACGGCGCTGTCTTTCTCGCCCGAGGTGGTGCCATGCCGCCGAAGAAGGTCGTGTTTCGTGATGAAGCCGATGTTCAGGCATTTCAGGCGACTCTCAAGCAATCGACCGAGCAGATCGGTGGTTTCAAAGTCGTTCTGCAGGAAGCCGCGATAAACGCTCTGCTTGCCGCACGTGCGGACGCTGCTAAAGCCGGCCTCTCGATCTCGCCTCGCGGGGCAGATTCGGCGCGGCGCGGCTATAACCAGACGGTCTCTCTGTGGGCGAGCCGGGTCGAACCGGGGCTTGACCATTGGGTCGCAAAGGGTAAGCTTGAACGCTCCGAGGCCTCGCGCATTCGATCGCTAAGTCCGTATCAGCAAGTCTCGGAGATCCTTCGGCTGGAGCAGGACAAAATATTCTTCGCCCGCTCGCTCGATAAATCGATAATCTACTCTGTCGCTCCTCCAGGAACTTCGCAGCATATATCAATGCTCGCTCTTGATGTGAAGGAGTTTGATAACGCAAGAGTTCGCGACATTCTAGCGGATCATGGCTGGTATCAAACCGTCGTTTCAGATCTGCCGCACTTCACCTTCTTAGGCGTGAAAAAAGCCGAGCTCAGCAAGCTCGGCCTTCGTGAAGAAAAGAATTCGGGGCGCAGTTTTTGGGTGCCCAACCTCTAACCAATAAATAACTCGTCGTCGACGTAAACACGATCGATACGCTTCGGGGCTGGGGCAAAAAGTACCTCGAGCCCCTTTTTCACGCCCGCCATTATCGCAGCGATCTCTCGTGCCGGTACGACGATCTTCTGGTTGACGAACTCCGTCGTATTCGTAACTTGATCGTGAGTTCGATCGATCGTCTTGCTGACCATGTCCACCTTGTCGCGCGCGGTTAGGGCGGTATGTCCAACTAGTGAGCGCAACTCAGCAACCTCGTCTTTAATGAGTTCGGTCGATTCCGCTAGGTACTTCGTCGCCGACGATAGATTGGTCGAAACTTCAGTAAAATGCAGCGAGATCTCCTGCCCTTGAGCTCCGATCTTGTCGACCTTAGCTATGAGTGGCTCCAAACGATCCTCAATATTATTCACAGCCTTTACTGCCCGCCGCACCGCGAGTGCAATAACGATAAGGGAAACGGCCATCGCGATGAACGAGACGCCAATGATGATCGTCAGGATCATCATCCAAAACTGAGGATCGTTCGGGGTCATATCAAATTGCTAAGACTTTTCGGGATCGTCGACCACGGGGTAGCTCGCACGTCCCTCCGTTATCGATTTTGCCTCATTTTTCCTTTTTTCTGCGGTGTACGCATCTTTACCAGCTTCGATCGCTGCGCTGAAGGGATTCGCGGTGTTGGCGGCTGCAGATTTCGCCTTCTCACCCAACTCGGCCGCTTTATCCGCCGCGGTAGAGTAGAACTCCTGGGCTTTCTCGCGTGAAACCTCGTAATATTCTCCCGCCTTTTCTTGCAGGTGCGCTGCGGTCTCGCGTCCTTTTTCGAGCCCCTTGCGCGTGGCATCTGCGATATCGCCTCTAAGTTCGACACCCGATTTCGGGGCAAAAAGTAGCGCAAGGATCGCGCCGATACCGCCACCAACCAAAAGGTACGTCAGTTTCGTCGCAGCATTGGCTTCATCTCTTTCATATTCGTGTCTCATAAGAACCTCCGATATGCACCGTCGTGCGTCTAAATAAGTGTCGTAATTTCTTCAATTATAGCAGAATTGTCATCTGCGGCCAAAAATATTCCATCGGCTCGCATCTATCCCTCCCAGTCACCCTGGCCTTCGCGTTCAACGTGGTATCCCGCGTCCTCCAGATGCTTGTGAACGTCGCGGGCATGCTGTTCATCTCGAACCTCGAGCAGCATCTGGATCCCTACCCGGCCAAGCGGTGCAAGCCACATTGCTCGTCGGTGAAAAACCTCAATAACGTTCGCACCCGATTCGGCAACCGTCTTAAGGAGCGTCGCAAGCATTCCGGGCCGATCAAGCACGAGCAGCCGAAGCATAATATAGCGACCTTGCCGAACCAGAACCTGCTCGAGCACCCGCGCAAGCAGGTTCGCGTCGATATTGCCCCCGCACAAAACGGCACAGACAGTGTCCCCAGTGGAAACTTCAACCTTTCCGGCGACGAGGGCCGCAAGTCCCGCCGCTCCGGCACCTTCGACGACGAGGCGGTTGTTCTGCACACAAGAGAATATCGCTCTCGCGATCTCTTCTTCTGTAACCTCGACTACAGTGTCCACCAACGACTGAATGATCGGAAACGTGATCTTACCCGGGCTCTTGACCGCGATGCCATCAGCGATCGTCTGTCCGGGCGTCGCTGGTACGACTTCACCGGCCGCAAGGCTCTGCTTGATCGACGCAAAATTCTCGGCCTGCACGCCCACCACACGAACATCTGGCTTCAATGTCTTGACGGCCGTCGCGATCCCGGAAATTATCCCGCCGCCGCCGATCGGCACCACGACGGTCGTCAGTTCCGGCAAAGCCTCAATGATTTCGAGGCCGATCGTACCCTGGCCGGCGATCACGCGTTCGTCGTCAAATGCGTGAACGTACGTGTATCCGTGTTCGGCTTCGAGTTCGCGCGAGTGAGCTACAGCCTCGTCAAATGTATCGCCATGAAGGACGACGTCAGCTCCAAAGTTCTTTGTCGCAGTTATCTTTGTCAACGGAGCGGCGGTCGGCAGAACGATCGTCGATCGTATTCCGTTCAGCGTGGCTGCAAGGGCAACGCCCTGAGCGTGATTGCCCGCCGATGCTGCGATAACACCCCGCTTTTTGTCATCTTCCGAAAGCCGGGCAATTCGGTTATACGCTCCGCGGATCTTGAACGAGCCGCTCTTCTGTAAGCACTCGGCCTTGAGGAACACGTTCGCCCCAATATCTCCCGAAAGGCGATACTCCGCGAGCGTCGGCGTCGGGATTATCACGCCCGAAAGGATACGCCGAGCGTCCTGTATATCCGATAGCTGCACTGTCATCGTAAGCCCGCATTATAGCTGATATTTACAGACTTTCGCGAATCCATTTGCGTGTATACGGCGATCTACCGATCGCCAAGCTCATACCGTAAAAATGTGGTATATTTGAACAATACTCGGAGGTTAATATGCCAGATGTTTTCGGGGTCGGTGCGATCTTTCTCGCTTTTCTTGGACTCGCTATGTTGGTCGTCGCGTGGAAGACCATCAAGATCGTTCCGCAGTCGAGCGTATTGCTTATCGAGCGGCTTGGGCGTTTCAACAGGATCGCCGCGAGCGGACTAAACATTATTGTTCCGTTCTTTGAGTCTCCGCGCGGCGTATTTTGGTCTGGAACCCGGCCGGGAACGACCTTTATAGATCTGCGCGAGCAATTTATCGATATGCCTCCGCAGCCTGTTATCACACGTGATAACGTGACGATCAATGTCGATTCCGTCGTTTACTGGCAGGTTACCGACCCGACGAAAGCCGTCTATGAGGTCGCGGACCTTGTCGGAGCTATTGTCCAGCTCACGATCACGGGAATGAGAAGCGTTATGGGCGAGATGGATCTTGATCACACACTTTCTTCCCGCGATCAGATCAATTCAAAACTCCGCATCATCCTCGACGAGGCTACAGATAAATGGGGCGTCAAGGTAACACGTGTGGACGTCAAGAACATCAATCCGCCCGAAGATGTGCGGATCACCATGGAAAAACAAATGACGGCCGAACGTAACCGTCGCGCGCTGATCCTACAGGCCGAGGGCGACAAACAAGCCGCGATAACACGTGCTGAAGGTGAAAAGCAAGCCGCAGTCACGCGTAGCGAAGGAAACAAACAGTCTGCCATCCTCGATGCCGAAGGCGCTTCGCAGGCCCGTCAGATCAATGCCGCGGCCGAGGCTCAAGCCATCGCACAGATCGCTTCTGCGATAGGCGACAGGAAGCAGACGGCTCAATATCTGATAACCCAACGATATGTCGATTCTCTGCGCGATATGGCAAAAACACAGAATTCGAAGGTCATCTTCATGCCGACCGAGACTTCCGGTGTTTTGGCGAGCGTCGGGGCCTTTAAGGAGATCTTCTCGGAAACAGGCGAAAAAGGCTCGGGCGAGTTGCCCAAGCCCCGCGGCCCCAAGGAATTGGAGCGATAACCGATGTTTAAGGCCATTGCCTTCGTGATGATCCTGTTGGCTGCGGCGGTCTTTGCCGTTGCCTATCGATATGGCATGATCTTAAATCCGACTCCCGAAGCTCCGCCGATCGAGCGTTCGATCTACGAATTCACATTGAATGATATCGACGGACAGGCCGTCAGACTCGACGCTTACAAAGGCAAGGTCGTAATGATCGTCAACGTCGCGAGTAGGTGCGGCTATACGAACCAATACGAAGGTCTCGAGGCGATCTACAAGAAGTACACGGATCAGGGATTTGTGATACTCGGCTTCCCCGCCAACAACTTCATGGGCCAGGAACCCGGTACTGAAAAGGAGATCAAGGAATTCTGCTCGACCAAATACGGCGTCACGTTCCCAATGTTCTCAAAGATCTCCGTCACAGGAGCCGATCAGCATCCGCTCTACACATTCCTTACCAGCAAAGCTTCTAATCCGGAATTTGGCGGCGACATTTCGTGGAATTTCAATAAGTTCCTTCTCGATCGGGGCGGCAAGGTCGTTGCTCGCTTTGGTTCAAAGGACAAGCCGGAAGACGCCGCCGTAGTCTCCGCGATCGAGAAATTCATAGCGGCAAAATAAAGTTACCCGCAGAGGCTCTCGCTCCCGATCACTTCGTACGTCGATCCGGAAGGGCTAAGAAGGCTCTCATAGAGCAACAACTCGTCAACTCGATGTGAAATTCGAGGAAAGCTGCTCATTTTGTGGCGTTCGATCAGTTCCTTCACCGCGCCCGAATCACGCGTTCGGGCGATCGTTAGATGCGGCTTGAAAGGACGATCACGATCTTCATTCGGCAGGAGCTTAGCCGCAAGCTTGGCGAGTTCTGCAGGTGTTCCTTCTTCGAAACCGAGCCACAGGACTGCATTGCCGCGACGCTGAACAAAAGCTCCTGTTTGCAAAACCAATAACTCAAATGAACACGTAGTTGCTGCGGCGGCTTTCATCGATTCGAATAGCTCGTCCATCATTCTCTCGTCGGCTTTTGGCTCAAAACGCAGCGTGATGTGAAACTTCTCAGGCCGCTCCCATCGTACTTTTAGTCGTGGAAACTCTTTCTGCAAACGGCCCGAATATTCGGCGGCGGCATTACGTATCTCATCTCCGACGTCTATCGCAATGAAAACCCTTCGAGTGGCCATCTTGGTCACGATTTTCCCTATTTGCTAAACTTTGCACAAATGTCGCGTTTTCTTGTAATTCTAGGTGGGCTGTTGTTGATCGTCGTCCTCGCTGGCGGCGGATTTGCTTATTGGCTTTATTCGAGCGTCTCAACTCCGCATTCGCACGCGAAGGCGAACGACTACATCCGCATCGAAAAAGGAACTGCACCAGCAGCTGTCATTGGAAAACTAGTCAGCGAAGGCGTGATCGCCAATGGCACTCCGGTTTTGCTCTATCTCCGAACACTGGGCGATGGCTCGAAAATAAAGGCGGGTGAATACCGCTTCGCCTCCCCGATATCGCCAATTCAGGTACTCGCCGAACTTGAAAAGGGCGAGGAACGCGTCAATCGGATCACGATCCCTGAGGGATTTACGATCTACGACACCGCCAAGCGACTCGCCGACCGGCAAGCTTCGGCAAGAAGCGAGGATTCAAACTCTTCTCAGCCTACGCCGATTTCTGAAGAGCAAGTGCTTCAGATGATGGCGGACACTTCGGCGATCAAGGATATTGCACCGGAAGCCCGCAATCTAGAGGGCTACATGTACCCGAGCACTTACGATATCGCTCCGACCGCGGGACCGCAGGACATCATTAAGCAGATGGTCACTCAATTCCGCAAGGTCTGGAAACCCGAATGGACCGCCGCCGCCAAGGCGAAAAACCTGACTCCGCATCAGGTCGTAACGATCGCTTCGCTCATAGAGACCGAGTCGAAATTTGAAAAAGAGCGCCCGATAGTTGCAAGCGTGATCTTCAACCGCCTATCAAAGGGCATTCCCCTCGGTATCGATCAGACGAACGTATATATCGCAAAAATGGAAGGCCGCTGGGACGGAACGATCAACAAGAGCGATCTCGAAGTCGAATCGCCATACAACACCCGAAAGCGTGCAGGACTGCCGCCCGGACCAATATCGAACGTCAGCGCATCCTCGATAGAAGCCGCGTTGAATCCTGATACGACCAACTACATCTTCTACGTGCTCGACGTGCAAAAGAACGACGGCTCGCACCTATTCTTTGCTTCGGCTGCGGAATTCGAACGAGCAAAAGCTGACTACCAGCGTTGGCTGGAGCAGCAACGAGCCGAGAAACGAGCAAATACGCCTCAGTAGATTTCAAGATGATAAAGCTCCTCGCCCTAGACCTAGACGGCACGACATTAAGTTCCCTCGGTGTCGTACCAGACGCCAATCGGTCTGCCATTCGTGCTGCCGAGGAAGCAGGCGTTTTGGTGACGATCGCGACGGGGAGGCGTTTTCGCGACGCCCGGCCCGTCGGGATCGAGCTGGAACTCAACGCACCGCTGATCACTCACAACGGCGGATTATTAAAATTTGCTGACAGTCTTGAGACCGTCCATTGTTCCCTGCTCTCGCCCGATGCGAGCCGCGAGATCGTTAGCGTCGGCAAAAGGCTTGGCGGTGACGCTCTCGTCAGCGTCGATCCGCATGGCGCCGGATCCCTTCTATACGATCGCGTTTCGGACACGAACATTCCGCTAAAGAAGTACCTTCGATGGGCCGAGAATCTTCACGGCGAGGGCCCGGGTCGCGAAGGCGTGATCCACGTAGATTCGTTAGACGATGTGGTCGGCGATCATGAGGTAGTTCATATTTCTTTTTCCGGCACCTGTGGACCGATGCTCGAATTGGAACAAAGCCTTCGTACGGAGCTTGGTCTTTCTGTGACGCTGCTCGCGACGATCTATCCGCATTTGGATTTCACGCTCCTCGATATTCTGCCCCCAGGTGCATCGAAAGGCCACGGCGTCGGCAGACTTGCAGAGCTCAACGGGCTCACGCCCGACGAGGTGATGGTGATCGGCGACAATTTCAACGATCTCGAAATGCTCGAGTACGCCGGCACGCCCGTGGTGATGGGAAACGCCGACCCGAAGTTGCTTGAGCGCGGCGAATTTTATACAACATTAAGTAATGACGAAGGTGGCGTAGCAGCCGCCATCAATCGATTTATCTTTAATCAGGAGAATATTTAGTGGCAAATAGGACGGCGGTCATCGAGACCAACAAAGGTACGATCAAATTCGAATTGCTGGAGCAGGACGCTCCGAGAACGACGGAAAATTTTCGGCTTCTTGCCGATAAGAACTACTACGACGGCGTCATTTTCCACCGTGTCATCCCGAATTTCATGATCCAGGGCGGCGACCCGCTCGGCGAAGGTTACGGCGGAGAATCGGCTTGGGGCGGTAAGTTCAACGACGAGATCGATCGCGGCTCGGACCTCTACGCCGGCCCGTACACGGCTGGGACCGTCGCGATGGCAAACTCGGGCCCTAATACGAACGGCTCGCAGTTCTTCATCATGCACGTGGATTATCCGCTGCCGCCGAGCTATTCGAAGTTTGGCCGTGTATTGGAAGGTCAGGACGTTGTCGACGCGATCGCGCGGGTTCCGCGTAACTCAAACGATAAACCGAACGACCCGGTCGTCATGGAACGCGTTTACATCGAAGATGCAGCCTAAACGAGCAGAATGCGGGCCGTCATCCAGCGTGTTTCACGTGCCAAAGTGACGGTCGACGGCCGCATTTCGGGCGAGATCGGACCCGGCATGCTCGTGCTGCTCGGCGTTACGCACGAGGATACCGAGCAGAAGGCTGACGTCTTGCTCGATAAGATCGTCGGACTTCGAATATTCTCGGACGAACACGGCAAGATGAATCTCTCGCTCGCCCAAACGGGCGGCGGTTTGCTCGTCGTTTCGCAGTTTACGCTTTATGCGGATACGAGTCGCGGACGGCGACCTTCGTTCATGAAAGCCGCCGGCGGCGAACAGGCGGAAAGGCTGTACGAGTATTTTCTGGATCGAGCGCGAACCGTGATCGATAACGTCGGTGCGGGAGAATTCGGAGCGATGATGGACGTCGAACTCGTAAACGACGGCCCGGTCACACTCACGCTCGATACTGCCGATTGGGAAAAGTTATGAGACGAATTTTATTTGTTTTCGCGTTAGCATCCATCGTTTTCGCTGCCGCGTGCGGCTCCAGCAGCACGAGCACTGGCAACAGCGCCAACGGCGAGGTTAAGAAGGGTGTCGCTCCGGTGGCCGACAACGAGATCGCCGTGATCGAGATGGAAAATGCTGCCGCGTTCGGCACGATCAAGATCGAACTCTACTCGAATATCGCGCCGAAACACGTGGCTCGATTTAAGGAGCTAGCCCGCGAAGGTTATTACAACGGCATCGCCTTTCACCGCGTTAACGACACAGTTATTCAGGCTGGCGATTCGAACACGAAACCGGGAGCGACGCGCACGGTAGGCAAAGAGGGCGATTCCGGGAAGCCGAACGTTCCGGCGGAGTTCTCCGATATTCCGTATGACACCGCCATCCTCGGCGCGGCTCGTCTCGGAAATGATATCAATTCCGCGAATTCGCAGTTCTTCATCATGCTCAAACGCGAAGCGGCGTTCGACAACAAATACACGGTTTATGGCAAGGTGATCGAGGGCATGAACAATGTTCGCACGATCTCTGGGGTTCAGCCCAAAGAAGGTGAGCGTCCTGTCGAACCGGTTCGTATCAAATCGATATCGATTGTTCCCAAGAACTAATCCGTGTTAGATTTTAGATTCCGCGACCGGCGATAAAGCCGTGTCCGAAACAAAAAACGCTCGCGTAGCTCAGTGGATAGAGCGCTTCCCTCCGGAGGAAGAAGTCGCAGGTTCGACTCCTGCCGCGAGTACCAGATAAAAAAAAAGGCGTTCGGCTTCGAGCCGAACGCCTTCTTTATTTTTGCGAAGCGATCAGGTTACGGCATCTTCAACGCCGGATCGCCGATCAGCACCCACGAGAGCCTGACATCTGCGCCAGCCGGAATGCCTTCCTTGGCATATTTGATCATATCGCCCGTCTTTGACAACGAGCCATCTCCGATCTCGTCGTAGAAGCGCAGCCCCATTAAGAGTTGGATGTCGGGAGTTGTCTCAGAGGTAGAAGCCCAAGCCGCAGCCGCACCGCCGCTTTCTGAGAACAACAGTGACTCCGAAAGCGAGGTGCCGTTCGTTCGCAGGAAGAAGCCCGTAAGGCATGTGAGCATAGTAAATACACTCGGATTCTGGGCGTTCGTCAACTGGGGAACCGTATTTATCGTGAAAAAACTGCTGTTGGCGATTATCCCAGAGGAACCGTGTCCGGAATAGTTGACCACGAACTTGCCTTGGTTGAGCTCCGAAACTACAGTCTGAGTCGCATTTTGTTCCATCACGCCAACAAATACACGTGGTGTCGCCGGCGGCAACACTCCAGCTAACTGCTGACTCATATTCTCGAAGTCGAAGCCAACGGGGTTGTCATAGATAAACAGAGCCCCTCGATCAAGGCTCTGCTGATTCGCCTCGTATCGCATCGTTTTCGTTAAGGCTGTCTGGATCTGACCTACTGTGCGGGCCGGGATTCGTCCGATCGCGATCTGAGAAAGTCCGTCGTCGTCAAAATCACCAAGAGCTTCGTCGCTAAAGCCTTCTTCAAGGATGAGCGTGACCTGCTTCGACGGGAGCATATAAAAGTTCCCGAAGCCCTCGTAATTGCGCGGATCGTATGTTGAGTCGCCGATCAAAAGGATGTAGTTCGGAGCCGTAGCCCATTCGTCGGTTATGTATTCGAAGAATTCTTTGATGGCGTCAGCCCGGATCGCCCCGTAACTGAACTCGTCAAAAACATCGGTCACGTTAATGACCTTGGTGTCCAGTTCGCCGCCCGCCGCGCTCCTGCGATACTGAGCCCAGTTCTCGGCAGCCTCGATGAACCCCGTAGAACCGTGCGAGAGAATTATCATCTCAGCCTCGTTCGTCGCGGCAGAGAGTGTCGACGGAGCGTTCTCGACTACTGAGGGTGCTTGAAGCAATGCACCGTTCTCGAAAGCATAACCGACCATCGGACGGCCTGACGGCAGCTTAAGCCTAAATCCCTGCGTTGTTTCTACGACCGGTACGTCAATTATCTGCGTTGGCTCTCCATCGAACGTCAGGTCAAATACACGTATGCCGCTCGTCGAAAATCCGTCGATATCTACCTTCTTGTAGCCCGGCGTAGAGAACGAGATCTTGTCGGCATCAGCGACGTAGTCCCGATCGTAACTGATCTCCACATAGTCGAACAGGACCTGATCGCCACTAGCATTTGAACGCAATTCAAGTACATTCTGCCCGTCCTGCAAATGCGACGTCGGAACAGTGAACTCGCCCCAGAAATATACACGGCCAAACTGTGTGAAGCCCCCGATATCGTGTCCGTTCAATTTAGCCGTAACTGAATGCGGGTTGTTGGTAAAGCCAAAGCACTGGACCCTGATCTTCGCATTCGCAACCGATGGATCGACACCACTAAGAGCAAACGGGATCAATGCCGGCGTATCGTTAAAGATACTGCCAAAGAAGTTCTCCCGTTCCCCGTTGAAAGCTCGATTATCGAAAAAGACCCTTTCTTTCTTTCCGGCTACAACCGGGTAGTTGAATGCCTCCGCCGCTCCCGGGATCTGCCTGAGCCTTTTTTGCGCGATCCGCTTGCCGAGTGTTGTATCGGACACGAGGTAGTAGATCCGCGTGTCAGTCTCGGGCGTATCATGTCCGCGACCGTAGAATTCGATGTAGGAACCGCCCGGGCCGACGTTGATCGCTTGCTCATTGCCTTCCATGAATAGCCGCCACTTGGTCGAGTCACTTCCGATCGGAAAATTCGCGTTGGCGAGTTCGACCGCACTTACACGGTAGAAACCATCCTTGCGGATCGCGATCTTCGCTCCGGGCTGCTTAGCGACCCAGCGTTGTGTCTCGATATCGGGATCCTTGGTGTAGAGGCTGACCAGGTCTTGAAGCTCGCCCGAAAGACTGACCGAACGTGCCTCCACGTTCGAATTCTTCGACAGGCGTGCCTGGGCAAATGTCGCCGAAGAGATGCCGACCTCGGCCTCGATACTCTGCACGGGGCTGACCGAAATGGGCTTGCTCTGAAAACGACGCCCATTGAGAAGCAATCCCTCGACTACGTAAACAGCTCCAAGCGAGCCTTCGAGGTCGAAGAAGTTATACGCCTCGCCATAAGCGACACGCTCACCAAACCGCGCTGCCGAACCGGCAACCATCGTTTCGGTGATCTTTTCCTTTGATTCAGTGGTGATCCTGTAAACGTCGTATGCTGAAACGGCTTTCTCGGTCCGCATCTGCCAGCGGACGAGGACGCCATTACCGTCGGTGAGAGCTCTTACTGAATCGAACACCGTATTCTCAGTGCGGCTGACGCGTTCGATCTGGCCGGACCGCTGGCCAAACACAGGCGAAAACGCAGCAAGCGTCATCGATATTACGATCATTAGAGCGAGGTTTTTCTTCATAGTACTTCTCCCTTTACAAGCCTACTTCGAGGCGAACCAGTCATATTCTGCCGGAAAAGGTCAATTTAACACCGTTAAAGCCGAGATTCAAGGAAATTCATCCGATCAACTGTCTCAATACGTACGGCAAAATGCCGCCATTCTTGTAATATTCGAGCTCGATCGGAGTATCGATCCTGAGCGTAAGCGTCGTCTCGGCAACGTCGCCATTTGCTCGCGTGATGGTCAACTTAACATCTTGCCGCGGAAACACAGCTCCGGATAACCCCGATAGGCTAAACTTCTCGGTCCCATCAATGCCCAGGCTTTCCGCCGACTCGCCGTCTTTGAACTGCAACGGCAATACGCCCATACCGACGAGATTTGATCGATGGATACGTTCAAAGGACTCAACTATGACTGCATTCACACCCATCAGAGCCGTTCCCTTTGCGGCCCAGTCGCGTGAACTTCCGGTACCGTACTCTTTACCGGCTACGATCACCAGCGGAGTTCCCGCTGCCTTGTATTCCATGGCCGCGTCGTAGATGGTCGTCTCTTCTCCCGACGGCTGCAATTTCGTGAATCCACCCTCGGTCGGAGCGACCATCCGATTCTTGATGCGAACGTTCGCAAACGTTCCCCGCAGCATCACGCGGTCGTTGCCGCGACGCGAACCATACGAATTGAAATCTTCTGGAGCGACCCCGAGTTCTTGCAAATATTTCCCGGCAGGCGAATTCGCCTTGATCGCTCCTGCCGGCGAAATATGGTCGGTCGTCACCGAGTGGCCAAAGACCGCCAAAGCACGTGCATCCGCAATATCATGAAAACTTCCGGTCGACATCGAGAAGTCCTCGAAAAATGGAGGTTCCTGGATGTAAGTCGAGTTAGCGTCCCATTCATAGATCTGACCAACGCTCGATTCGATATCGTTCCAAAGCGGATTCTGCTCGGCAAACTGCGAATAGAGCCGCTTGTAAGTTTCCGGATCGAACGCGGCCTCTAGGTATTCACCGACCTCATCCAAAGACGCCCATATATCTTTGAGGAATACGTCGTTGCCGTCGTTGTCCTGGCCGATCGGATGCAGTTGAATATCCTTGATCACCGTGCCGGCAAGCGCGTAAGCGACAACGAGCGGGGGCGACATCAGGAAATTAGCCTTGATATTCTGATGGACCCTAGCCTCGAAATTTCTGTTTCCCGAAAGCACCGAAGCCGCGATCAGGTCGTTCTCGACGATCTGATCTTCAACTGACGGATCGAGCGGCCCGGAATTACCGATGCAGGTCGTACATCCATACCCGACGAGATTAAATCCGACCTGATTAAGGTAAGGCTGCAACCCGGTACGATCGAGGTATTCCGTCACGACACGCGACCCGGGAGCAAGTGAAGTTTTCACATACGGCGGCACTTTCATACCGCGTTCGACGGCTTTTTTCGCAACTATGCCGGCGGCGATCATCACGGCCGGATTGCTCGTGTTCGTGCACGAAGTGATCGCGGCGATCAAAACATCACCGTGGCCGATCTTTGTCTTGCGGTCAGGTATCAGGTCAGCGTCAATGTCGACGCGGTCGGGCGTTGGCCGATTGTTGAGCATCTCCATTTCCGTCGTTACGCTTGTGTTTTCGGGCGTTGTCGAGGAATGGATGCTAACGGGAACCGACGCATTGCTTTGTTCGCCGCCGCCAGTGACGGCCTGTGCCGCAAACGCTCCCATCGTCACATTGAATCGCCTCTCAAGTTCGTCCTCCGTTTTTCCGTAGCCGCCATCGGATACGGGCCGAACGAAAAGTTCTTTGAATCGATCATCGAGGTGTGACAGTTCGATGCGATCCTGCGGACGTTTTGGCCCGGCCACGGACGGATTGACCGTCGCGAGATCCAGTTCTATCACCGTCGAGTAATCGACTTCGCCGTCTTTGGGTATGCCGAACATCTGCTGCGCACTGTAATATGCTCGGATCGTGTCGATCTGTTCCCGACTTCGGCCGGTATTTGCAAAATAATCGAGAGTTTTTTCGTCAACACCGAAAAATCCCATCGTCGCGCCGTATTCCGGGGCCATATTCGCGATCGTCGCGCGGTCGGTCGCGTTCAGCGCAGCGGCACCTTCGCCAAAGAACTCGACGAACTTGCCCACGACATTAGCTTTCCTGAGCATCTCGGTGATCCGCAGCACAAGGTCGGTCGCGGTCGAACCCTGTGAGAGTTCGCCCGTAAGATGTACGCCGACAACGTCCGGAGTCAGGAAATAGACCGGCTGGCCGAGCATG
>JBGTSR010000015.1:0-132118 GCA_041940165.1 Acidobacteriota bacterium | reverse complement strand
CCTGCCACCGAGAGAACCTCGCCTTGAGGGATCAGTGGCTTTGGAATGAGCACTGCAAAGATTTCTTGGAAGAGCTCGATTCCTTCTTCCAGTCGACCTCATCGATGATCGCGAAATAGTGATCGGGCTGGACGAGCGATTCGACGTCGAACTTCATGTTGTCGCGAAGATAGTCGAAGCCGAACTCGTTGTTCGTGCCGTAGGTAATGTCGCACGCATATGCGTCCTTGCGTTCGACATCGTCCATATCGTTTTGGATACAACCGACGGTGAGGCCGAGGAACTGGTGAATTCGGCCCATCCATTCGGCGTCACGGGACGCAAGATAGTCGTTTACCGTAACGACGTGTACGCCGCGGCCGGTCAGTCCGTTGAGATACGAGGGAAGGGTCGCGACGAGCGTTTTACCTTCACCGGTACGCATCTCGGCGATACGGCCTTGGTGCAATGCCACGCCGCCGATCATCTGCACGTCGAAGTGGCGCATTCCTGTGACGCGTCGCGAAGCCTCGCGAACAGTCGCAAATGCCTCGGGAAGTATTTGTGTCAGGATCGCCTGTTCTTCCTTGCGGCGCTCTTCTTTGTCCGTAATTCCTTCGAGATGATCGGCGATCATCTTTTTGAATTGCGGCGTCTGTGCTTTCAACTCGTCGTCGGACATCGCCTGGATGCGGGGTTCCAGATCGTTGATCGCCGCGACGGTAGTCTTTACGTTCTTAAGAAAAACCTGGCTCGATGAGCCGAAAATAGCTTTGACAAGCTTGTCTGCAAATTTATTGGTTGCCATATGAAACCTCTTTAGTCTCGCCTTATCTGACGTTGACCTATGTTGAGTCTGGCCCTTACTTACGTGCGGGCTACTGACACGATATTTTGTCTACTGAGAAAGCGAGTTGGATCGATGCCGAATCATGCCCGCTGTTACTATGCCCTGACGGCGAGCAACTGAGCTAGTGATCCACGAGGAAGGCGTGTGACGACGAAGACCTGATCGTTCTTCGCCGTAAACGTAGTGCCGCGAATTACGGCTTGTCTGACGGGATCGTTCGAGTTTCGCCGATAGAGATCGACGGTACTTTCGAGGCTGCGAACGAGATCGATCGCCCGCACGTTGGAATCTTTCTTGACCGAGACGTTTACCGAGAAGGCTTTAGAATCAAGGGCAAGGTCAAAACGCGAGTCGGCCGCCGTGACGGCAAATTCATTTGTCGCGATACAGTCGCCGAGAGAATAGCCATAGACCATTCCGCGGCTGAAATACTCGAGCGCCTTACGCGAGGATTCGTTCGAGACATCAAATCTGATCGGTGTAAACCGGCCCGAGGCATTTGCATCGACGCATGGCAGCAGCGTGTTCTGAGCAACGCTGAAAGTGTCGGTTCGGGCGTCAAACTTGCCCGTGCTGCTGAGCTTAGCAAGGCTTGCGAGGAAATACTCTACGTCCTCAAGATAGACCTGTACCGACGCGGTGACGGGCGAACGCTTATCGTCCGGCTTCGTGTCAAGATCATCCTTGATCTCGATCTCGTCGCGTACATCGAACTGCCGCGTCATCGCCGCATTCGCCAAAGCCTGCGGAGCCGCACCCGACAGGAGCAGCCCGAAGTACACGCCGAGAGTGGCGATGACAAATATCGGATTTTGCGGTTTTTGCTTGGTCAAAGCGTTATTTTGCGTTCGAGTCATCGCCGGCCTTTACCGGATTCATTCCGTTCGGCTTTGGCTGGGCGGCTTTTTTGGCGGACGCTTCCTTTAACTTGCGCGTGATCATTTCCTGGGCAATCGGTTTCGGGATCGCGAAATTGAGCAGGAAGTTCTTGCCTTCGGCCGAAACCTTAGCGCCATTGAGAAGCGTGCGTTCGTCGCTCGGGTCCTCTGTGATCTGCTTTCCGAGCGAGATCGCCAGCCCGAGTCCGCTGGCGACCGTTTTTGCGGCCTCCGGCGTTTTCTGTGCCGAACTGATCAATACCGTGATCTGCTCATCATTCTGAACGAGCGTCGCCGTAAACTTCTCGACGTTCAGATTCTTGAGATACGTCAGGTAACCGCTCTTTCCAAGTGCTTCGAGTGCCGCCTTGCCGACGTCGATCATCTTTTGATCGCCGGTCTGTTTTGCGACATCAAACTTAGATTTCTTGAGGTCGAGCGAGCCATCCGCAGCAAGTACACCGTTTAGCACGACAGTAAACGGCTGATTTAAGTCGACTTCCTTGGTCTCCCACTTGATCGCAACGTCATCGGCAAAATCGACAAGCGGCTTCTTGTTGATCGGCACGTTGCGAAGGTCGTCTTCCGACGGCGTCGCGGCCGGGGTTGGTTCGACCGAAGGCGATGGCGAGGGCTTCGCTTCCGCTACATCGTTATCGTCGATATCGGGTAAATTTGTTCGCGGCGTTTTGCGCGGAGTCTTGGGTCTAGGCGGCGTGTACGACGGCGTGCTGTTAAAGCTCGGCAGATCCCCTGTTATCGCGTTCGGATTCTCCTGAGGCAGTACCTGCGGAGTATTGAAAAGATCGGTCTGCGGCGAACCCCCTGGGATCGTATTCAGGTCGATGTCTGGCATCCCATTGTTGAGAGCCATCATCGGGTCTTGGGCCATCGCGAACTGTTCCGGATTGGCGACCTGGAAGTAGCCTTCAGGGTACGAGAGCGGCGGCGTCACGCCGGTCACATCCACAAAGGTGATCTCGGCGTCATCGCTGATCCTCGTCGGGTCGTAGGCGGCGTCGATGTAATCGCGATCGGTGCCGAAAAGCATGCTGCCAACGTAGACGGTATCAAGCACCGAGCAAACGCGGCCGACGAGCGGGCTATCGCAGCCTTTCATCGTTAGCAGCGAGGTCTGTGCGACGACGACGAAAGCAAGCAGATTAGCGATCGCCGAAATTCCGATTATCTTGTAAATTCGCGGCCCAAACTGCCAGTTTTTTATCTCGTACCCGCGAAAAAGATCTGACTCTTCCGCCGGGGTCGGAACTGTGTGCTGCGCGTAAAATGACTGCTCGAACATATAAATTAACCCGCCTAAAACTGCCAAAACTGCTAGCTTCGATATTAGACGCACGGCCCGCATCAAACGTTGCGGACAAACCGATATCTTAACACCTAATTAAGCCTTACAGGAAACACAATTCTTGTACGGCTTCTCCTTATGCCGAACGCGCCGTCGATGCTAAACTTGCGTGCATGCCGAGACGACGCGACCGTGACCGCCGACGACCGCAAAATGACCTGCCCAGATCAGGTCACGGCAACCGAAACTTTAAACGACGGGACCATCACGGCGGTTCCGAAGATCGCGGCCCGCGTCCGCAAACTCTGAGCCAGCTCAAGGCCGTCGAGCGTTTGCTATCGGGCATCGGCGTTCCGGAACGAAAGCCTTTCGAGCCCGATCCCTTCCAGCTCGAAGCCCTTGCGGCGATCGAGGCGGAAGACGTCCTCGTCACCGCTCCGACCGGCAGCGGAAAGACCTGGATCGCGCGTGAAGAGATCCGCCGATTACTCGCCGACGGCCGAAAAGCGTGGTACACGACGCCGCTCAAAGCACTTACCAACTCTAAATATGCTGAGTTTCAGGCCGAATTCGGTGCTGAGAATGTCGGTATCCTCACTGGCGACCGCAAAGAGAACAGCGACGCTCCGTTGATCGTCGGCACGACCGAAATATATCGAAATCAGCTATTTGACGCTCTTCGCGAAGGCGGTCAGGTAAATACGGATCTGGTAATTCTCGACGAAGCTCATTATCTGGCCGACGAGGAGCGGGGCCACGTCTGGGAAGAGGCGATCATCCTCTCTCCCGCACGAATTCGCTTGCTGCTGCTCTCCGCGACGGTCGGAAAGGCCGGTGAATTCGCGTCCTGGATCGAGGAAGTTCGCGGAACGCGCGTCCGAGTGATCAAAGCCGGCCCGCGTCCGGTCGAACTCCGTGCCGGATACCTCTCGCCCGATCTGCAGCTTTTTCCGCTGCTTGGTGCTGACGGTACGTACAATCGCGATCTGGACCAGTTTGCCAAGAAACGTTCGTCGGGCGGCGGCCAGTATCGACGCAGGCGGCAATAGCGTTTTCAAATATCGAACAAAAAAGCTGAGGATCGTTGCCGACCCCCAGCCATTCTAACCTTCTCTAAGATCTACTTAACTCCGCCGACGAGTTTGTCGATATCGGCCTGGGCGATCGACACGGCGAGCGAGACGTCGGTGCCTCGGCTTTCGACTTTGATATTCTTGATCAGGCGGCCGTATAGCTGTTGATCGGCGCGTTTCGAACCGCCGAATATCGCACCTCCGACCATTTTGAGCCCATCGAGTGTGTCGCGAAGGTCGCTTGCCTGCTGGACTTCTTTCATCCTCGCGTTGACGGCAAGTGAACTGCCGGTCGGCGCAACGTCCATCGCTCCGGAAAGGTACTGCACAGCGTCAAGATTTTTCCCGAGTTCATCGTTGTCGAGCGGGACGAGGGCAGACATTCCCCCCGGCGGACGCATAGCGAATGTCATCACCGTCGTTTCTTTTGTCGTCAGAAGACTCGTGATGTCCGCGCCGACGCTTGTACCGCCGGCGAGCGTTTCGCGAAGTCGCGGAACCGAGCCGATCGCGATCGTATTCTGGCCGAGGGCGGCTACCGCGACGTCCTTCGTCATTCCTTTCAGGCCTTTGTCGAGCAGGTCCGCGACCTTGGAACTGGCCGGTTTCGGAGCCGACTTCGTAAGATCTTTTGCAGCAAAGATATACACGGACTTGTCGCCGATCTTTTCTTCGCGATAGCTGCCTTTCGCCGCGAGTTTGGCTACTGCGATCAGTGCACCGGCGTTGATATCGCCGTTTGCGACCGCGACCGGCTCATAGTCAAACTCCTTGGTAGAAACTCGTTTGATCGCTACGCCGACAGCGATCTGCTCAAATTTCTTGAGGTCGATTCCTGTCGTGGCTTCCATCTCGGCGATCTTGGCGTTTACTTCGTTAAGCACCGCCTGATCGGACGACAGTATCCGAGGAAGCGATTCGGTGACAAAACGTTTTGAATCGATCACAACGACGCCGTCAGATGCGGGCAGCATCGCGACGAGTCTGGCGATCTCGGCCTTTTTCGCACGGGCCGAAGTCGCATCGGCCGAAGCCGTAACAAACGCCGCAGTCAACGCGACCGCAAATATTGAAAAGAATGCAAAATATCTGGACTTCATTAAATACCTCGGGAAATACTATCAGTTGCCAACGTTAAAGATGCAACAAAAAGACTGAATGTTGCCGAAAACACTGGTTCGTACATTAAAGACGCAATGAGACGCAAAGTTGTTAACCGCCTGCTCTCTACCGACGATTCCTCTCGGACAAATAAAAGTGCCACAGCAGCCTCGCCGCGGTTGAACGGTGCGGCGCCCAAGCTTGGGCGATCTCGAGAAACTCATCTGAGCCCGGCCGTGAGCTTCCCGAGAGCTTTTGCCACGCGGAGTGCAGAGCGATGTCGCCTTTTGGCATCACGTCGGGCCGAAGCAATGCCATTAACAGATAGATATCGGACGTCCATTCACCGACGCCTTTTAGCTTGATCAATTCGGCTTTTACTTCGGTGTCCGACATCAGATGCAGGGAATCGAGGTCGATCCGTCGTTCGAGGATCGCATCGGCCAGATGACGAGCATAGGCCGTCTTTTGCCGGCTGAAACCTACGGTTCTTAGTTCTGCGTCGTCGAGTGAAAGCAACGTAGTCGGCGAAACTTCGCCGAGCCGCGCGGTGAGCTTATCAAAACACGCCTTCGCCGACGCCAGCGAGACCTGCTGTTCTAGGATGATCTGCAGCAGCGTCGCAAACCCAGGTTCGCGATCCCACAGCGGCGGCACGCCGTAAGTTTTATAAACATAGCCGAACTCGGCGTGTCCCGCGCCGAGTTCGCGGCATGCGCGTGCTAGGGACGTCTTCGAAAGTGCCCTCGGCATAAGTCGAGCCTGCAGAATATCGCATAGGCGGGCTATCCGACACCTCAGACGCTAGAATTTCAAAAGGGTTTACTTCGTAACCGCTGAAATGCTAAGGTTTATCTGTCCGGCAGCGCTCGCCGGCAAAACGATTACCTTAAACAAAACCCTTTTTGAATCGGCTCGCCCACAGCGATTCCATGCGATGAAACACCATATTTTTTCCGACAGCGCTTCGACGGGGCTGAATTTCGTCGCCATTGGCGGCGGCAATGGCCTGTCGACGGTTCTGTCCGGACTAAAGCGGTTTGTGAATGCGAGCGTGATCGAGCCGATCTGGCTTGCCGACCTTTCGGCGATCGTTGCCGTGACCGACGACGGCGGGAGTTCGGGACGTCTTCGCGACGAGCTTCAGATGCTGCCGCCGGGCGATATTCGCAACTGCATGGTCGCCCTTAGTGAGGATTCGCGGCTGCTCTCGAAGCTCTTTCAGCACCGTTTTCGCGGCGACGGCGACCTCGGCGGACATAGCTTTGGAAATATCTTTCTCGCTGCACTATCCGAGATCACCGGCGATTTTGCCGAGGCCGTGAAGCTCTCGTCCGAGATCCTTGCGAGCAAGGGCCACATTTATCCGGCGACCGAGGCCGATGTCAGGCTTGCCGCCGAACTCGCCGACGGCACCACCATTCGTGGCGAAACAACGATCGGAAAGTCGGGCAAGGCGATCAAACGCCTTTATCTCGAACCTCAGAGCTGTCAACCAATGCCGGCGGCGCTTCGTGCGATCGCCGAGGCCCACGTGATCTCGATCGGGCCGGGTTCGCTTTATACCAGTCTCTTGCCGCCACTACTGGTCGATGGAATGGCTGAGGCGATAGCTGAGTCATCGGCCGTCAAGATATTTGTCTCCAACCTGATGACGCAGCCCGGTGAGACCGACGGCCTCACGGCCCGAGCTCACCTCGAGGTGGTCGGCCAATATGCGCCTGAGATCGAATTCGACTACGTTATCGTCAACAATCGCCCGATCAACGAACGCCAGCAGGCCGCGTACACTGGCGAAGGAGCCGAACAGATAGGCGTGCACGGCTCGCTAACGCCCGAGACGATCGAGGGTGCAGAGATCGTCTATGGTAACCTGTTGGATGATGGCGAAAAGGTGCGTCACCACCCAGCGAAGCTCGCTCAGGTTCTGCTGCTATGTGCGATGCAGCCGCGTGAACGCGCCGTCAGAGCCGGGTGACGAACGGAACGTTTTTCGGAATAACACTGTTTTTCAAAGTCTTCTTGACTGCCGCCGCTGATTCGTCGGATAGGCGGCTAAACATTTTGTGAGTAAAGATCTCGATATCCTGATCCTGGCGGCCGGGCTCGGCACGCGGATGAAGTCGAATGTCGCCAAAGTGCTGCACAAGCTCGACGGACGTCCGCTCGTGAATCACGTCGTCGAGGCTGCTCTGGCTCTCGATCCGAACAGCGTTTGTGTCATCGTCGGGTATCAGGCGGAGGAAGTTAAGGCCGCCGTAATCGCCGAGTTCCCGGATGAGCGCGTGCGTTTTGCGATTCAGGAGAAGCAGCTCGGCACAGGTGATGCCGTCGCGGCCACGCGTCAACTTTACGAGAACTCCGATTCGACGATCGTCGTGCTCACGGGTGACGTTCCGTTGATCCGAACTGAGACGATCAGGGCGATGATCGAACAGCACAGGGCCGAGTCCGCGGGCGTGACACTGCTTTCAGTAAAGCTCGAGGATCCGACCGGCTACGGGCGAGTGCTGCGCAATGCACAGGGCAGTTTCGAGCGTATCGTCGAGCAGAAGGACGCGACGGACGACCAAAAGAAGATCCCCGAGATAAATGCGGGCTTCTATTGTTTTGCGTCGCACCAACTCTTTGAATCCCTGAGGAATATTTCTACGGACAACGCCCAGGGCGAGTACTATCTGACCGACGTGCCGGCCATTCTTCTGGATCAAGGCGAGCGGGTCGGGATCTTCACCGCATCTGACGCCAATGAGGTCGAAGGGGTTAACGATCGGCGCCAACTCGCAGCCCTCGAACGGGCAATGCGCAAGCGTACGATCGAGCGGCTCATGCTCGAAAGCGGAGTGACGTTTATCGATCCGGATTCTGCGTACGTGAGTGCTCGTGCAGTCATCGGCCGCGATACGGTCATCTCGCAAAACGTGACTCTTGAAGGGAGGACGGTTATAGGCGACAACTGCATCATTCGACCGGGCGTGCGGATCGTTAACTCGACCATTGGGAACAACGTCGAGATCAAAGACAATAGCTTTATCAACGATTCGACTGTCGGCGAAGGCTGTTCGGTCGGACCGATGGCTCATCTTCGCGGACACGCAGTAATGCAGGACGGAGCTAAGGTCGGCAACTTCGTCGAGTTAAAGAAAACCACGCTCGGCAGAGGCTCTAAGGCCAGCCACCTGACCTATCTTGGCGACGCGACGATCGGCGAAAAGACCAACATCGGCGCCGGCACGATCACCTGCAATTACGACGGCAAGAACAAACACGCGACCATCATCGGCGACAATGTAAAGCTCGGTTCAGATACGATGCTCGTCGCTCCGATCAAGGTCGGCGATGGTTCGGTAACCGCTGCCGGCTCGGTAGTTTTAGCGGATATCCCTGAGGATTCACTCGTCGCCGGAGTGCCGGCAAAAGTAAAAAAACAGCTGACAGCTGACAGCTAATAGCTATCAGCTAAATTTGACCACTTTACATTGTTGGCGTTTCCAGCAAAAGATTTAAGGAAAAGGAGAGTGACAAATGAGAGGTTTTTCGGCACTAGCACTTTTCATAATGCTTTACCTTACTTGTCAGGCGGCTACGGCGCAGCGACTGCAAGACGACACTACTGAACGCCCTGATTTTAGTGGTACATGGCAGCTTAATCGGGGCAAATCCAGCGAGCAATACTCTAGAAACACTGCTTTTCCGGATTTCCTCATAGTTATCGAGCAAAAGCTGCCATCTGTTCGGTTCAAAGAGATCGTGACAGTCGTCGGAAAGGAACGGCAATCGGAATTTACTCTTTTCACGGACGGTCGTGGCGATAGCTATGCAGGAGAATTGTTGCCTTTGGGTAGGTCCAAGACCTCGTGGCAAGATGATGCCCTGCTTGCCACGGTCAATGACAAATCCACTGGACAGACCGGGTTCATAAAAGTTGATATGTCGGCCGATCGGAATGCCCTAACAATATCTTGGGCGGTTACTGAGGCGACAGGGAAAGAAGACAGGAACTTCGTCGTGCTTAACCGGATCAAGCCCTGAGTAACTTCGTGAATCTGAGAAGGTGGATGCATACCCGTTAAAATATGTGCGGAATAGTCGGATACGTTGGAAATAAACAGGTTGTGCCTTTGATCATCGACGGCTTGAGAAAGCTCGAGTACCGCGGGTATGACTCGGCGGGCATCGCTGTCGTCGATGACGATCGTCATCTTGCGCTTCGGCGTGCGGAAGGGAAATTGCGAAATCTCGAGGAAGCGATCAGGCTCGATCCGCTCGATGGGAATTACGGCATTGGCCACACGCGTTGGGCAACACATGGGCGTCCGACCGAGGAGAACGCTCACCCGCACCGCGATGCTTCGGGCCGCGTTGTCGTCGTTCACAACGGCATTATTGAGAACTATCTGCAGCTAAAGGAACGCCTCGCCGCTGAAGGCCACGAATTCAAGACCGAGACCGACACAGAGGTGGTCGCGCACCTGATCGGGCACTACAAGGACACCGAAAACTTGTCGCTCGAACTCGCCGTTCGAAAAACGGTCAAGGAACTTCGTGGCATCTTCGCCCTTTCGATCATCTCGGTCGATGAGCCGGATACGATCATTTCGGTTCGCGAAGGCCCGCCGGTCGTCATCGGCCTCGGCGATGCGGAATTCTTTGTTGCGAGCGACATCCCGCCGATCCTGCAGCATACGCGAGACGTTTTCTTCCTCGGCGACCGCGAGATCGCGGTGCTGACGAAGGACAGCGTTCGCGTCACCGACTTTGACGGCGAGATCGTCCACCCGACGCAGCAGCGGATCACCTGGGACCCGATCATGGCCGAAAAGGGCGGCTTTAAACACTTCATGCTTAAGGAGATATACGAGCAGCCGCGTGCCGTTCGCGACACGGTCCAGGGCCGCGTTTCGCTCGATACGGGCCGGGTATATCTCGACCCGATGGACATCTCGACCGAGGATTTTCAGGCGGTAACGTCGGTCAAGATCGCTGCGTGCGGCACTTCGTGGCATGCGGGCCTCGCAGGCAAATACATGATCGAACAACTAGCTCGTGTGCCGGTCGAGGTCGATTACGCGTCGGAATTCCGCTACCGCGATCCCGTCCTGACCGAGAACGATCTGCTCATCGTAATCTCACAATCCGGCGAAACTGCTGACACCATCGCTGCGATGCGCGAAGCGCGTGCGGCCGGGTGCAAGATCCTCGCGGTCTGCAACGTCCAGGGCTCGATGATCACTCGCGAGGCGGACGGCACGATCCTGACCCACGCCGGGCCCGAGATAGGCGTTGCTTCGACCAAAGCATTTACGGCACAGATGGTCGCACTCTACTTATTTGCGATGTATCTGGGCGAGGTCCGCGGCAAGATCGATGAAGGTCGAGCTAAAAAGCTTGCGCAGGACCTGGCGGAACTACCTCTCAAGATCGAACAATTGCTAAACGACGCAGACTCGATCGAGGAATTGTCGAAAGAATTCTTCCGCGTGCAGGATTTTCTATACCTCGGTCGCGGCATCAATTTCCCGGTAGCTCTCGAGGGCGCGCTCAAGCTCAAAGAGATCAGCTACATCCACGCCGAAGGCTATCCGGCCGGCGAGATGAAGCACGGCCCAAACGCCCTGATCGACGAGAAACTTCCGGTCGTGATCGTGAACACGCGTGAGAACGGCAACGCCGCGAGCGAGCTTCGTTACGAGAAAACGCATTCGAATATCGTCGAGGTCAAATCTCGCGACGGTATCATCGTCTCGGTCCTCACCGAGGGCGACGCGATGAGCAGCAAGGTCTCGGACCACGTTATCGAGATCCCTGAAACGTCAGAGCTGCTCGGCCCGATCCTCTCCATCGTGCCGCTTCAACTGCTCTCGTATCACATTGCCGTCCGCCGAGGGTGCGACGTCGATCAGCCGAGAAATCTGGCGAAATCGGTCACGGTCGAATAATGACCACAACGATCTGAAAGCCTCGGATGCATCAACGAAATAGTTTGTGCATCCGGGGCTTTTCTTTCTTCGCTTTGCATTCGTCGAGCAGAATTCGGCACAATTAAACTTAAATCCTTTATGGACAGTAGATCAGGAGCCGACGCTGACGACGTCTGGGTCATCTTGCCGACATATTGCGAGGCCGAGAATGTCGAACGCGTGATCGGGCTTGTTCGCAAAGCTGTGCCGGCGGCTCAGATCCTAGTTGTCGATGACGCTTCGCCCGACGGAACATCTGAGATCGTAACAAGACTCGCGGAGGCCGATGCGAAGCTTCATCTACTGAGACGTCCGGCGAAGATCGGCCTCGGTGCGGCGTATCTCGAAGCCTTCGGCAATGTCCTCGAACGCGGAGCAGGCATCGTCGTCACGATGGACTGCGACCTTTCGCATGACCCGGCCGATATTCCAAGACTCGTCGAGAAGACAACGGAAGCTGGATGCGTTGTCGGTTCGCGTTACATTCACGACGGCAGTATCGAGAATTGGCCGGTACACCGCCTCGCCCTAAGTTCGGCGGCAAATCGCTTTGTCCGGGCGCTCTTCGATGTGCCGGTCGCTGATCTGACATCAGGCTTTAGGGCCTATCGTCCCGATGTCGTGCGGGCGATAATAGATTCCGTTCCGCGATCACAGGGTTATTCGTTCCAGGTCGAGGCGGTCCGAACGGCCTTCAAAACCGGCCTGGGCGTTGCAGAAGTGCCGATACGTTTCACCGAACGGGTCGCCGGCCGCAGCAAAATGGGAGCCCGCGAGGTTGTTATGGGCGTTATCCGACTAAGTTCGCTCTGGATTGATAAGCACCGCACACCCGCGACGCACGTAAAAGATGAAACGGCTAGCAGCTGACATCCCGCGGCCCGTTATCACGGCCATTCTCATTGCATTTCTGCTCGTCGTCTATTGGCTATTCGATAAGTACGATTGGGGTTATGCGCACGTTAAGCTTCTGCTTTTTGCGGTGATCTTTGTCGTGATCGCTCAGACTCAGCTGTTCAGAGCGGGACGAGCAGCATCGCGACGCGAACTATGGGTCGAGATCGCACTATTGCTCGTGGTGCTTCAGGGCATATTCCTGTTCGAAGTTTCAAAAAATAGTCCGCATCTATTCCGCGAGCCGATCAGCGACATCGGCTACACGACGGTCCACGCAGCGACGGTCCTTATTGGCGAAGGCGAGAATCCCTATTCGCGCACCGACATAAATCATGGGCGAAAGGACATGGCCGAGGGCTATCGAGGCTTTCACTACGGGCCGTTCATGATAGCGGGCTATTTTCCCAGCGCCTTCTCACCGGGGCTCGGATACAAGGCGATGAGCCTGCTCTATGTCGCGATCACTATCCTCCTGCTCGTCCTCCTCGTCCTGAAGCCGGGCGAAAGCGATCTGGAGCACGTCGCCAACGCACTGTTCATCTTTACCGCGTATTTCGCCTCGGACCGCGTCTGGTGGGAAGTCCTCTGGGAAGGGGCTAACGATGTCTTTCACATCATGCTGGTCCTCGCCGCCCTTTGGTCGCATAAGGGTGGCCGCGTCTTTTTTGCGGGGCTTTTGACGGGCCTTTCGATGGCGTCGAAATTCGCTCCGGGGGCGTTTCTCGTTCCGTTCATGCCGCTGCGTGACCGCAAATTCTGGCTCGGACTGGCGATCGGCGTCTCGCCGTATATTCCATTCTTTCTCTGGGATCCGGCCGGCATTTGGCGAAATGTCTTCTGGCTCCGCGTCGTGATCCCAGCCGACCACACGAGTTTGTACTGGAGTATGCCCGATCATCTCGACTGGATATTCGGCGTCATTATGTTCTCGGCGTGTTTGACGGCGCTTATCTGGGCATGCCGGCGGCGCGAACTCGACTTTAGATCGACACTCGTCGGATTTACGCTTCTGCTGATCGTCGTCGATGTCGTGCAGCGACAGGTTCACGGCAACCACCTGATCTGGTTCGCTCCTTTATTCGCTCTGTTGTTTCTAGACGGCCGCGATCGTATCTATTCGGCGCTTGGCCAGAAGAGCGACGTGAGCGTACCAGCTTCTACCTGATCCACGCTGTAAGCTAATATTCCTGTATGAAAGCGATCGTAGTCCGCGAATTTGGTGCTCCTGAGGTAATGAAGCTCGAGGATGTTGCGACTCCAAAACCTGGGCCGGGCGAGGTTCTGGTTCGGGTTCACGCCGCGGGTGTGAATCCTGTAGATACCTATTTGAGGACGGGAATTCACGCGCACGCACCGAGGCTGCCGTACACTCCGGGCAAAGACGCGGCGGGCGTTGTAGATGCTGTCGGCGAAGACGTGACCCGATGGAATGCAGGCGACCGTGTTTATACGGCCGATTCACTGACCGGCACGTACGCGGAACACTCGCTCTGTCGCGAAGATCAGCTCGGGCGACTACCGGATAATGTGAGTTTTGAAAAAGGTGCCGGCGTGTGGACTCCTTACGCGACCTCATACCGGGCTTTATTTCAGAAAGCCGGGGCGAAAGCGGGCGAGACGGTGCTCATCCACGGTGCGTCAGGTGGGGTCGGGCTTGCAGCTGTTCAGTGGCTATCGTCCGGCTTCACAGTGATCGGCACTGCGAGCTCCAACGAAGGCCGGGAACTCATAAAAGCCAACCGAGCGGACGCCGTCTTCGACCACACCGATCCCGACCACTTCGCTAAAGTAAAGGAGTTTACCGGAGGACGGGGTGTTGACGTGATAATCGAGATGCTCGCAAATGTGAATCTCGAACGCGATTTCGAATGTCTCGCAATGCACGGCCGGATCGTTGTCGTCGGGAATCGAGGCTCGCTCGAATTCACGCCGCGGCTAGCAATGACCAAAGACGCGACGATCTACGGAATGTCGTTATTCAATTCCTCGCAAGCCGAACGCGACGAGATCCACGCGGCTATCTATGACGGCCTCGAGAGGGGCTCGCTCGATCCGCATGTCAGCCGCAGCTTCCCGCTCGACGACGCACCACTCGCTCATCACGAAGTGATCGAAAGCAAGGCTTTGGGCAAGCTGGTGCTCGTGCCGCCTAGTTCAATCTAGCGGCCAATGCACGGTAACGGGGATCGTCGGCGACGGGGTCAAAAAGCGGATCGGCGACAAAGAAAACAAGCTCGAACTCCCGTCGTTCGGCGGCGATCTCCAACCATTTTAGCGTCTCGTCCCGGTTACCCAATCGAGCATAGTTCCGAGCCGCTTCTAGGGCTCCAGGCGGATATCGGCTTGTCGCGGTACGTGCGAGCTTGGTCCAGAGAGCCTTCACGCCTCCTGACTCGACTGAACTCCTATATCCCCTCAACTCATCGGGATGAGCGGGCGTCGTCATCGTAAGATCTTCGAGAATGAAGAATTCGATGACGGCCTCATCGAACATTTCCTTTGCGGAGTACGCCTCGTAAAGCGTGCGATGAGCACTGAGGAAGCCAGCGTCGTTTTCGAGAGTTCTCTTACACTGCTCGATCGCCAGGTCCATTTTTCGCGAAAAATAATAGATCTGGCAAAGATCCGCATTGATCGCAGCCGACCTCGGTTCGAGTTCGAGAGCTCGTCTAATTTCGGCAAGGGCCGAACCGTCCTGGTTTCGTGCGGTAAGGTTAAGTGCGTACCATTGGTGGGCCGTCGCGTAATCCGGATCGAGCAGTATCGCCTGCTTAAACTGGACCTCAGCGTCAGATAGCCGCCAATCCCAGAACATCCGGATAAAGCCGATCGTGGCGTACGGTTGGCCGAGTGTCGGATCGAGCCTTATCGCCTCGTTAGCCGTGGCCTCAGCCTTCCTCCAATTTACGGCGTCAAAGGCATACGCGTCGGCAAGTGCAGCGTGTGCAAGTGCGAATTCGGGGTCGCGGCGGATCGCCTGTTCCAGATACTGGGTCGCTTGGTACAGACCGTCGACCGAGCGGTTTTGCCAGAGTTCGCGCCCCTTTCGATAAAGCTCTGCGGCCTCGGGATCCTTTGTCATGCGCGGCTGCTCCGCCGCGAGAGAGTTAGCATCCGTCTTCGGCACGTTGAAAGCGAACCAAAAGATACCGGCAACCACTGCAAGGGAAGCTGCGGCGATCATCACCGGTGAATTCCACGTCAAAAGCCGCTGAGCGAATCTGGATCTCCCTGATCTGACCTCCTCTTTGATAGCGAGACTGTAACGTGTCCGGCGTTCGACGATGGTCGTCTCTTCGTCTTCGATCACTTCGCGAACGGGCGGGTCAAATCGATAGCCGCGTTTCGGCACCGTTTTTATATAGCGTGGGTCGTGTCCGTCCTCGCCGAGGGCCTTGCGCAGCGTAGAGACATTGCGGTTCAGGCTTCCTTCCTCGACGAACGAATCGGCCCAGATCTTATCGAGAAGTTCGTCTTTGTCGAGAGTGCGTCCGCTATTCTCCGCAAGCATCAGTAGAAGGTCGAAAACCTTCGGCGTGAGCTGCATCGGCCTTCCGCGGCGAAGCAATTGGCGCTCCTCGACATCGATGCTGAATTGCTCGAACTCGAGAAAGCGTTTTCGCGACGTGATCATCGGAACGACTCCGGTCTGTCGGCTTTCGGCCTGATTTCGGGAAAATTTCCAGATTCTGGAAGGATTTTCCTCGCGTATGCGAAGTACCTTTTAGCCGGATTCTATTTCAGCTTTGTAGATAAAAGCAATATGAAATTCAGCACGTCGAGGCGCGTTTTTGAGATCACGTTCGAGAAGAGCGAAACGCTTAAGGTCCGGCAGACGAGTCGCACCACGCATGCTTGGTGCGACTCGTGCGGCCGCGAAGTCGAGATGACCGCCCCTGAATCCGCCGCTGATATCGCTGGCATTAGCAGACGATCAGTGTATGCCCGCATCGAGGATGGCGGAGCGCATTTTGTCGAGTCCGGCGACGGAACGCTCATGGTCTGCCTGAGTTCCCTACGCCCGCGTCAAATATCTGAAAAAGGAGAATCGGAAGAGCAATGAAAGTGAAGATCCAACAAGCGATATCGGCAAACCGCAGTTTATTTCTGATTCTCACGATCCTGATCGGTTTTGTGTTGTTCGGCCTTGTCGCGTGGCCATCGAAAGGCGACACGACGGGTCCAGGCCACCAAATATACGCCAATGATCGGTTCGCCAACCGGCTGATGACCTTCAACTCGAACAACCCGGGTTCGTTTACCTCGAACATTCCAATAACCGGCCTTAATCCGGGTGAACAAATTCTGGGGATCGATTTCCGGCCTGCGGACGGGCTCCTGTACGGGGTCGGATCGACGGGTTCTGCCAGCAGACTTCTCAGAATTAATACGACCACTGGAGCCGTGACCCCAGTCGGCAGCGGCTTCACACCCGCCCTGTCGACATCGACCTTCTACGGTATCGACTTTGATCCTCAAGCCGATCAGCTTCGAATCATTAGCTTTACGGACCTGAACATTCGAATCAATCCCGTTACCGGAGCCACCGCCGGAGTAGATACTAACGTTGCGTTTGCTAGCGGCGACCCCAATTTTGGCCGCAACCCGGCGATCGACATGATGGCTTACGTCCCGCGGCCACAAGGCGGAGCAACGCTATATGCGATCGAGGTGGGCATTCCCGCACTCGTACGAGTTGGTGCGAACGAAGCTCGTCCTGCGCCAGAAAAGTTGAGTTCCCCCGACGGACAGTCGGCGAACACGGGCCAGCTTACAACCGTGGGTCCCCTCGGAGTACCGCCGCTATCGAAGTCGGGAGGGATGGACATCATCGAGATCGACCCGTTTACATTGAGCGCTTATGCAAACATTGACGGCAAACTTTACTTCCTCGATCTGCTCACAGGATTTGCTGAACTGATCGGCCCGTTTCCCTCGAGCCCCCGAGCAGACGGGATGACGATAGTTCGCCCGGCAGCGTCGGCGACGCCGACCCCGACCCCGACCCCGACGCCGACGCCGACGCCGACGCCGACTCCGACGCCGACCCCGACGCCGACTCCGACCCCGACGCCGACTCCGACCCCGACGCCGACGCCGACTCCGACGCCGACTCCGACTCCGACTCCGACGCCGACTCCAACTCCGACGCCGACTCCGACGCCGACTCCGACTCCGACTCCCACTCCCACTCCGACCCCGACTCCAACCCCAACTCCAACACCGAGCCCGACGCCAAGCCCTACGCCGACGCCTATACCTACGCCGACGCCGAGTCCGACGCCGACACCGATACAGACACCCACCCCGACGCCAAGTCCAACTCCGACGGTGCCTCCGACCCCGACGCCATCGCCAACGCCGACACCTAGCCCAACTCCGACGCCAACACCGACGCCGACGCCGACGCCGACGATCCCTCCGACGCCAACGCCGATTCCTTTCTTACTTCTGCTGAACGAAGTGAATGCGGATCCGCCGAGTACGACCACGAATCGATGCCAGTATGTCGAGGTTCGAGGGCCGGCCGGCGCCGGCATTCCTTCCGGAACGTGGTTCCTATCGATCGAAGGTGAAGCGGGGAACTTTGGGCGGCTAAACTGGGCAGTAAACCTCGGCGGCCGCGTGCTTGGGCCTAATGGCACCCTGTCGATGGCAAATCTCTCGGATCCGTGTCCCGGGAGGTTATTCTCGCCCGGCACGACTCTCGTGGACGTATCCGGTACGAATGTAAACGGATTTGGTATTGAGACCGAGACGTTTCTGTTGATCCGTGCTGGAGCGGCGGATCAATTCATGCAATTTGGCGATGTTGATATTGACAACGATCGCATCCTGGACTTTGGCCCGGCCGTTACGTTGCTTGACGGGATCGCGACCGTCGCGAATACAGCCACGCAGGCCAGTTACGCCCCACTTGTCTACTCCGGGCCGAATGCGAACCAGCCTGATGCATTCACCCGTTTTATCAACGATCTAACACCCCTCAGCCCGCCGGCGTGGTTCTATGGCGAACTCGCCGAGAGCCCTGATAGTACTATCCACTACGTTGCTCCACTCAGCCCGAACGCACCTCCATGCCCGGTACTTACGCCCGGGAATCAGAACGGTCAGCCTCTCGGATGCGGCGCCAGTTCGTCGAATCCGGCGCCGATCGGTATTGGTGCCCGAGGTGAGCCGGACATCCTGCGTCCGTTGGCAACTACCGCAACGTCGCAGATCACAGTTTCGGACGTGTCGGGTACGATCGGTTCGGTCCGTGTGACTCTTTCCGACTTTTCGCACCCGTTTCCGGACGATGTGGACGTGCTCCTCGTGGGTCCGCAGGGGCAGAAGTTTGTGATAATGGGCGACGCGGGCGGCAGTACGAGTATTTCGCCGGCGAATCCCGTGACGCTCACGTTTAGCGATGCCGGTACAGCCGTGCTGCCAAACTCAAGTCAGATCTCTTCTTGCGTTTGCGAACCGACCACTTGGGAATCGCCGGTGTCCAACTTTCCGGCTCCCGCTCCGGCCGGCCCGTATAGCGAGGCTGGCAGCGTTATCGGTAACGGAGCGGGAACAGATACTTTCGCTGAGGTCTTTGCGGGGGCATCGCCTAACGGCATCTGGACCCTTCACGTTCGTGACGACAATGGCGCACTACGTCCGGACGGGGCCGGAATGATCGCCGGCGGCTGGTCGATCGAAGTATTTACGGCGCCCTCCAACGCCCCAGTCTCAGTAACGGGACGTGTCACGACTTCAACTGGCCTCGGCCTGAGGAATGCGATCGTCCGACTCACGGACTCGGCCGGCGTTACCGTGAGGGCAACGACGAGTTCGTTCGGGATCTACCGTTTCGAAAACGTCCGGCCAAACGATGTTTACATCATCAGCATTTCATCGAAACGATTTCGTTTTGTCCCCAGAACCGGTTTGATCACACAAGATCTGACTGATATCGATTTCGTCGGACTTGAGTAAACGACTATACCATTAAGGAGCGGTCCGCCGCTCCTTCGCTCCCCCGCGAAACGCAACCATACCGAGTCGCGCCGATAAATTTCGTCGAAATTTCGTCTATCTTTCATTACATCCGCCGAATTCCCGGCTAGACTGCGGGTAATTCCTAGCGATCGGGTCGGAGGTTTGGTGTGCAAATTAAGCGAGAGTTCGTGTTGGTCGTGGTTGTTGTTGCGATGGCGGCGATCTCTGTCAGGCTGTCGATACCGGATAATGCTTTCGTTTTTGCCGAGACTCCGAAGCGAACGGCTCCGACCCCTCCGCGGAGCGGCGATCCCGTGCGACCCAACGCAACGGACGCAGGCTGTGTTCAGCCTCCGAGTGAGCTCGTCAGCTGGTACCGCGCCGAGGGAAATTTTAACGACGCGGCTGACGGTAATAACGGTACGCAAAGCGGCGGCGTTACATTTGGTGCCGGCAAGGTCGGCCAGGCCTTCGAACTCGACGGCGTCAACGACATCATCTCTTTTGGCAATCCCGCAAATCTGCAATTTACCACCGGAATGACCGCCGAGGCCTGGATCAGGCCCGATACCACGTTCGGCGATTATCGGACGGTCGTCTCAAAGTGGTCTCAGACCGGCAACGCCTCGTGGGGCCTATTTGTGGCCAACAACCTCATCTACGCGATCTTGTTCAATAGTTCGGGACAATTTATCGACGCTGCCGGCGGGAGTATCCCGTTCGGCACCAATGCCGAATTCACGCACGTCGCGATGACATACAGCGCGACCGATGCCCTCAAAGTCTACGTCAACGGCGCGCTGATCCAGTCAAAACCCGCGATAGGCAATCTGCGCATCGGCTCAGACGTGCTTCGGATCGGAAATGACAGCGGGCTCGTCGGCGTTCGTTATTTTGATGGACGGATCGACGAAGTCGGCATTTATAGCCGAGCTCTGTCACCGAGCGAACTACTGCTTATCTACAACGCGGGGGCGAATGGGCAATGCGGCCCCGGCTTCGTGCCACCGAACAACGATCTCGCGAATGCTGAGACGCTTTCTGGAACGACAGGGACCACAACCGGAACCAATTTCGGCGCCAACAAGGAACTCGGCGAGCCAAATCACGGTGGCAATGTCGGTGGCGCATCCGTTTGGTATCGTTGGACCGCCCCAGCGAGCGGGCCGGCATATTTAAATACGCTTGGGAGCAATTTCGATACTCTGCTCGGCGTGTATACGGGTTCGACCGTGAATGCCCTAACGCTCGTAGGGCAAAATGACAATTTTATCGAGGGCGGCGTCGGATACGTGCAGAGTCAAGTGCGGTTTCAAGCGGTTGGCGGCACCGTATACTACGCTGCCGTGGACGGAAAAAACGGTACGACGGGAAACGTGACTCTTCGCTGGGGCCTCGACAGTCCGGCGGGCTGCACCAACCCGCCCGCGACAATGCTCAATTGGTGGCCAGGCGACGGCAACGCGAGCGACATCCGCGGCGTCAACAATGGTACGCTGCAAAACGGTGCCGGATTTGCCCCGGGTAAAGTTGGTCAGGCATTCGACCTCGACGGAATTAATGATTTTGTAGACGTGGGCGATGTCGATCTGCCCACGACATTTACGATCGACGCGTGGATCAATCCGTCGAGTTTTACCAATGTCGCTCCCTATATCCTCAACAAAGACAACGGCATACTGCGAAGTTACTTTTTCAGCCTTGACTCCGGCAAATTAAGACTAGTTGTTCGGAACGCGAACGGCGGGGGGAACTTTACGCAATACCGGACCATAAATCCCGTGATCGTCACCGGCGTGTGGCAATTCGTTTCAGTAACTTATGACGGCAACGCCGCTGCGGGACAGAAGATAAAATTTTATCTCAACGGGTCGAACGTCCCCGCTGAGGTTCTTTTCTCACAGGATGTCGGCGGCACGCCCGAAAATAATAACCTGCAAGCCCGTCTCGGCATCGGCGGCAACGGGGCCGATCAGCCGTTCGCCGGTCAGATCGATGAACTCGAGACCTTTGGCAGAGTCCTGACCGTTGCCGAACTTCAACAGATCTATGAAGCTGGAGCGTCTGGCAAATGCAAAACCGGCGTCCCATTCGACCCGACTCCGACCCCGACGCCGTCGCCCGGAATCTCACCTACGCCGTCCGTCACTCCGACTCCGACCCCAACGCCGACTCCGACGCCGGGACAGACGTTTCCCTATCGAATAAATTCCGCCGGGCCGACGATCTCGCCTTTCGGCGCAGACAACTTTTTTACCGGAGGCGATCTATTCTCGACGATGGCCGCGATCGATACTTCGGGCGTGACAGATCCCGCTCCGGCTGCGGTTTACCAGACTCAGCGGTTTGGCGGCTTCACCTACACATTCTCGAATCTGAATGCGGGAACCAATTATCTCGTCCGGCTGCATTTTGCCGAGATCTTTTACACAACCAGTGGCCAGCGGCTATTCAACGTCTTTATCAACGGCAGCCACGTTCTAAACGGCTATGACCCGCTTGCCGACGCCGGCGGCCCGAACAAAGCTGTGATCAAAGAATTCGTCGGCGCGGCGAACGCGAGCGGCCAGATCGTGGTCCAGTACACGCCCGGGACCAACAATCCGATCTCCAGCGGCATTGAGATCTTGACGGCACCAGCCGGAACGCCCACGCCGATGGTTACGCCGACCGCGACACCCACGGGAACTCCTTCAGCTTCGCCGTCCCCAACAACCACACCGATCGCGGGAACTGCCAAGATCGTATTTGCCAGCAATCGCGACGGGAATTTCGAGATCTATTCGATGAACCCGGATGGCACCGCGCAGACGAGATTGACGAACGATCCGGACTCGGATCGCTATCCGCGGATCTCACCCGACGGCACGCGGATCGTTTTTGAACGGACGATCTCCGGCAATGCGGAGGTCTTCATTATGAATCCGGACGGTAGCGGCCAGACGCGTCTGACCAACCAGTCAGGAACCGACTCGCAGCCGAGTTTTTCGCCTGACGGTACTCGAATAATTTTCGAGAGCAGCCGCGCAAATCCTTCCTCGTCCGCGAGGTCGATATACACCATGAATCTCGACGGTACGAACGTCGTCCGGGTGACCAATAATGCCTCGGCCAGCGACGAGGCACCGACCTATTCCCCGGACGGCACGAAGATCGTCTTTCAAAGCTTTCGCAACAACAGCACCGACGTCTATACGATGAACGCCGACGGCACCGGCGAGACTCGTCTCACCACACTGGTAGGCCAGAATCCCCGATACTCACCCGACGGCACGCGGATCGTGTTCTGGAGTTCTCGCGATCTAAATGCCGAGATCTACATAATGAACGCTAACGGCTCGAATCAGACTAGGCTCACAAACCTAAATTCTGCCTCGGATGCATATCCGGCCTTCTCGCCGGATGGTGCCCGCGTAGCTTTTCAAAGCGATCGCGACGGAGACGCTGAGATCTTTGTAATGAATGTCGACGGCACGAACCCAGCCGCTCTGACCGCAAACAGCTCTTCGGATCTGAATCCCGACTGGCGAAATCTAACGTCCGGCCCATCGCCGACACCTACGCCAGGAACGGGCTGTGTTGCGCCGCTTGCTTCGCTGCAAAACTGGTATCCCGGACAGGGAAACGCGAACGATATTCGCGGTACGGCAAACGGCACGCCGACAGGCAGCGTCACGTATCCCGCGGGCCGCGTTGGCCAAACGTTCTCGTTCCCCGGCGGCGAAAGCTTCGTCACTCTGCCGTCGATCAATCTCGGCACGAATTTTTCGCTCGAGTTTTGGATGAACCCGACCACCGGAACCAGCGGCGTCTTCAGACACCTGATCTCAAACGATTTCGGCTCCCCGAATTTCGGTGCGCTCTACTTCGTCAACGACACTATCTCGTATTGGAAGCAAGGTGCGATCCTCGGTTCGACAGGCACGCTCCCGCTGAATCAGTGGACTCACGTCGCATTGGTCTATGACGGCAACGCCGCCAGGCTCTATATAAACGGCGTTCTCGACCGTACCAGCTTGCCCTTTTCGACCCAGTTCAATAACGCGGTCAAGTTCGCAGACGGCATCAACCGCGATTCTTCGCTGACCTTTCAGGGAATGCTCGACGAGGTAAGCTTTTACAACGCGGCGATCTCCGCGGCCGAAGTTCAGGCGATCTTCAATGCCGGAACGTTCGGAAAATGCACCACCGGCGGCCCTACACCGACCCCGACGCCGGGAGCCACGCCAACTCCAGGGCCAACGCCCACCCCCGGAGCCACGCCGACTCCCGGGCCAACGCCGACGCCGGGCGGAACGCCGACACCGACGCCGCCGGCAGGCGTGTGCGGTCAGCCGATCGCAGTCCTTGCCGCAGCAGGGGCGAGCAATAACGTCGTGATCTTTCCCAACGCGCAGACCCAGCCGTCGCCCGCTCAGCAGCTGGTCACTGGACTGCCGCCATTCCCGAATCCCCAAGGAGTCGCTTATTTCGGCCCTGACCACGCACTCGCGGCGAGTCTCAGCCAACGAAGCTTGTATGTGATCCGGGTCTCGACAGCGTCCGTGATCGATACGATCACGCTATCGTCGTCAGATTTCTTTGGCAGCGGCACGGTCGCTGTCGCTCCGGACCAGAGCGCCGCCCTGACCAGCGGCAACTCGAACGTTTCTGCGGTGAATAGCCAACTTTACGTGGTTCGGAGCCCGTTCAATGCCGCGTCGACCATCGATCAGGTGACGATCCCCGGCAGTATCTATACTGCGTCGACACACGCGATCGTCTTCAATAGCGCCGGCCGGGCATTCGTCCGTACCTCCAGCGGCATATCAGTGCTAGACCCGCCATACAGTTCAGTTGCCTTCAGTATTCCGATCGCAAGCATCGATGGCGATGGCGGAATAGCGATAACGCCGGACGGCAACACCCTTCTCGTGACCGATCGGGGCACGACATTACGCATTTTCAACGCACCGTTCTCAGCGTCCAGCGTGGCTCAGACCCGTACGATCCCAGATGCGGCGACGGCGATCAGCATCACGCCAGACGGTTCGAAGGCGATCGTAGCGGCTGCCTTCGGGCATTCTGCAGCGGCGATCAGCGCACCGTTTACCAGCAGTTCTGTTATCGAGAACCTTCCTCTTCCGCCGGATACCGGCACCGGAGGCTTTGAGGATATCGGCATCAGCGGCGACAGCCAGCTCGCTATTCTGACCGGCGGTAGTACGGGCGGCGCACCTCCGATATTCATCCGAGCACCGTTCACGACGGCGGGAGCCCAGTCTTACTACGTACCTCTGCAGGGAAGCGATCCAGGTAGAGGGGCCGGCGCGGTTCGATTCCAGCCGGCGTGTCCGTCAGCGGGCGCGACGCCGACACCTACACCCACACCCACACCAACGCCCGGAGCGACCCCGACGCCGACTCCCGGACCGGCAACGGGCCGGATAGCCTTCGCCAGCGATCGCAACGCCCAGGGCCGTGAGATCTACATAATGAATCCCGACGGCAGCGGCCAGACACGGCTGACTGATTCCGCGGGGCTCAACAATCTCCCCGAGATATCGCCCAATGGAAGCCGCATCGTTTTCGTCAGCAGCCGCGACGGTAACAACGAGGTGTACATAATGAATGCCGATGGCAGCGGACAGACCAACCTTACGAATCATCCGTCGTCGGACGGCACTCCCGGATTCGCCCCGGACGGCCGCGTCGTGTTCACAAGCACGCGTGACGGCAATTCGGAGATCTACGTTATGAATGCCGATGGCACGGGCGTGACGAGGCTGACAAATACGCCGGCCGGCGAGGCCGAGCCGCAGTTTTCCCCCGACGGCACCAAGATCGTTTATTCGCGCCCAAACGCGGCCTTGACGGTGCAGGAGATCTGCGTGATGAATGCGAACGGCTCAGGACAGAACTGCCTGAACACGGGCTCGGCATTCGGAGCCAATCCCACGTTCTCGCCTGACAGCACGCGAATAGCCTATGTCCGCGGTGTCGACTTCTTTGATACGACGGCGTTCGAGATCTACGTGATGAACGCCGACGGTTCGAATCAGACCAGGCTTACGAATAATTCCGCTAGCGACACGCAGCCGAGCTTTTCGCCTGACGGCAGCCGCCTCGCATTTGCCACTGCTCGCGACGGGGCGTTCGAGATCTACATAATGAACGCGGACGGCACCGGACAAATTCGGATCACCACCGACCAGGGCGGTAATTCGAGCCCGAGCTGGGGGATCGCGACGGGACAGCCCACGCCGACCCCAACGCCGTCAGGCATAACGATCTCGGGCCGCGTGCTGACCAACACCGGCCTCGCACTCAGAAACGCGGCCGTCTCGCTGATCAATGCACAAGGGACGCGCCGCACCGCGTCGACAAGCTCGTTCGGCATCTACTCGTTCGACAACGTCGTTGCGGGCCCGGGATACGTGATGACCGTGGCCTCCAAGCGCTACCGCTTCACCCCGAAGCAAATGGAGATCACCGTGAGCATGTCAAACGTCGATTTTCTGGGGCTCGAGTAAGGCCGATAGCCGGTCGATCCGGAAAGTTTACAGAAAAGCATGCAAGTCCAGCGGCTGTGCAGCGTTCTTTGAGCAACATCTGAGACAATAGGATCGCTGAGCGGCCAACGAAAATGCCGTTCGCATGCCTTTGCTCTTGCTCAAAGCTATGAATAGACCAATTGCTGCCCTGCTCATTCTTTGCTTTTCGACCAGTCTTCTTCCCGCTCAGGAACGAACGTTCTCGCCTGAGATCAAACGGGTAGCTGTTTTCAAGAATGGATATGCGTTTACGTATCGCGAGGGCGAAGCGAGCCCGAGCAATGAGTGGGTTTACACGACCAACACGCCGATCGGTGTTTTGGGCACGGTCTGGGGCTACTCGACGTCGCCGAATGTGCGTGTAGATCAGTTGCTGGCTGGCGAGACGTGGAGTTCGGTCACGACAGAGCGCGTCGAGGACATAGCCGAGGTCTTGCTTGCGAACGAGGGCAAGCGGATACGTGTCACCGACGGTAACAACGCGGACCGCGTTTACGAGGGAACTTACGAGATCCTGAGCCGGTTTCGGAACTTTCAGAACGACCAGCGCCCAGAGACCGCTGCACGGTTCGCCCCCGACCTCAATTCGATAACGCTGTCGATAAAGACCGAGAATGGCATTCTGCTGATCCCGGCCGCGGCCGTCCGCAAGGTCGAGATCCTCGATCCGCAGCCGAATCTGACCAAACCCAAGAAAGAACGGCTCGTTCGTCTGGGCATCAAGGCGACGGGAGCAAGGGACGGCCAGCCGATCAATGTCGGCGTCGCGGCGCTAGAACGCGGCCTTCGCTGGATACCGGCATATCGTGTCGAGGTAAAAGGCGATCCGATCAAAGAAGCAAAGCTGGAACTGGAGGCGAACGTCGTGAACGATCTCGCCGATCTAAAGAATACTGAGATCAATTTCGTCGTCGGCGTGCCGCATTTTTTGTTTCAGGACACCGCGTCGCCGCTTTCGATCAACACCGCATTTGCCGGGGTTTCGAGCAATTTCAGGCGTGATTCCAGCGACCGCCGGCTCTCGAACGCGATCACTACCCAGGTCGTCTCAGGCACCCGCGACGGAGCGGATCTCGATGACGCGTCGCCCACTATCGCCGGTGAGGAATCTACAACGTCATTTTCGGCCGAACAGCTTTTCCTGTATCAGACGAATCTGCTTGCGTTGAAAAAAGGCGAGCGGGCGACGACACGGCTCTTTTCGCTCACAGTCCCTTGCACCGAAGTATTCGAGTGGACGATCAACGATCTGGATGACGTTCAGCAGCGGTACATGAATCCAGGCTACGGCGGGCAGAATTCGCAGATCAATTCGCTGCAGGACCTTACGACAAAAGTTTGGTACGCCCTGCGGCTCAAAAACACGACGGGAATGCCGTGGACGACGGCACCCGCGATCAGTTTTCGCGAGTGGAAACCGCTCGGGCAGGACCTGCTCAAATTCACTGGCGTCGGCGGCGAAGAAGTGCTGCGTGTGACGCCGCAACTGAGGTCACCGGCGTTCATTCGCTCGAAGAAAAGTCGCGCACCCGCGAAAAACTTCGCTGGAACGGCTACGACGCTGATTTTGATCTCGTCACGGTCGAAGGAACGGTGAAGGTCCGCAACGTACACAAACGCCCCGTCGAGCTTGTTTTGACCCGAAACCTTGTTGGACAGGTCGCATCAGCAAGCGATAACGCCAAGATAACCAGAAGCGGTCTGAACCTGCAGAGCGTTAATTCGAACTCCGTGGTCAAATGGATCATCACGATCCCGCCGGGCGAGAAGGAACTGAAATATTCGTACAGCGTTTACGTCAGAAAGTAGGCTATTTCCGCGAGTGGCCACCGTTCGCTGTTTCTAGGGCTGGCTCTGGAACTCGCTAAGCACGTCAAACACCTGCAGGGCGTACTTCACATTGCCGAACGGGGCCGAGACCTGGACGCCCTGGATGAGGTCCTGCACCTCGGCGAGCGACTCGCGGGCGATGACGATGCCCTCTTCGCGGGCATGTTCTTTTGAGACGTCCGAGGCGATGCGCATGCGTTCGAGTATCTCGGGCGTGACGTTCACGCCGGGCACTTCGTTGTGCATGAACTCAGCGTTGCGGTACGAGATGAGCGGCCAAATACCGGCGACGATCGGGATCCGAACGTGTTCGATTCGTTTAAGAAAGGTCCGCAACTGATCTGTATCGAAAACAGGCTGCGTGATCGCATATTCGGCCCCGGCCTCGACCTTCCATTCGAATCGCCGGATCTCTTCGTCGAGATTTACCGCACCGGGATTGACGCCGACCCCGATCGAAAACGCCGTCGGCTTGCCGATCGGATTGTTGCCGAGATCGAGCCCGTGATTGAGCTTGTTGACCATGTTGGTCAGGCCTATCGCGTCGATGTCGAAAACGGCCGTGGCGTCGGGATACGGTCCCATTTTTGGTGGATCGCCCGTGATGACAAGCAGGTTGTGCAAGCCCAAAGCCGCTGCTCCGAGCAGATCTGACATCATCCCGAGCAGATTGCGGTCGCGGCAGCAGTAATGCAGGACGGCCTCAATGCCGATCTCGCGTTCGACCAGAACGGCCGTTGCCTGAGCGGACATTCGAGTCTGGGCACGCGGGCCATCGGGAATATTGACGCCGTCAACTCCGGCGTCTTTGAGCAAACGAATGCTGTCGAGCGTCTTTTCGGCGTCGCAGCCTTTGGGCGGCAGCACCTCCACCGACGTGACAAATTCGCCGCGGGCGATCTTTCGTGACCAACGCGAACGCTCCTCGGCTGGAACGACCTGAACGTCCTGCGGCTTGAGTTCGATCACCGACGCGGGCTGCTTTACGAAAGTTCGAGCCGACTGACGAGGACTGTCTGCGCGGATCGCACTTGCGATCAGCTTGATGTGGGCCGGCGTCGTGCCGCAGCAGCCGCCGACAAATTTTGCTCCTGCCTGGGCAAAACGCCTCGAGAATTCAGCCATGTATTCCGGCGAGCCCATGTAAAGCTGCCGGCCCTGAACGTCGCGCGGCAATCCGGCATTCGGCTGAGCGGAGAGCGGTTTCGTCGTCACCGCCCGCATCTTTTCGAGGGCGTTGAGGATGTGGTTCGGGCCCATGCCGCAGTTGAGGCCGATGACATCGACGCCGAGTTCGTCGAGCTTTGCGGTGAATTTCTCGGGCGGATTGCCGAATATCGTCTTGCCGTCCATCTGGATCGTCATCTGGGCGACGATCGGCATGTCGGAAAGCTCGCGAACGGCTCGGATCGCCTGCTCGATCAGGCTCACGATCGAGAAAGTCTCGAGTACAAAAAGGTCGACGCCGCCTTCGAGCAGCCCGGCGACCTGTTCCTTGTACATCTCCTTGGCCTCGTCGAAAGAAGTAGGCCCGTAAGGCTCGATCCGCAGGCCCAGCGGCCCGATAGCTCCTGCCACCAAGGCCTTTTCGCCGGCGGCTTCGCGGGCTATCCGTGCCGCAGCGACGTTGATCTCGTGAAGCTTAGATTCGAGCCCGTATGTCTGCAGCAGATGCCGCGTCGCACCGAATGAATTCGTCTCGATCACATCGGCACCGGCCGCCACGTATTCCTCGTGGACCTCGCGAACCAGATCCGGAGCCGTAAGATTCAGTTCGTCGTAGCTGCGATTGATGTAGACGCCCTTGTCATACAGACGCGTGCCCATCGCACCGTCAAAGACGTATACGCCGTCGGAATCGATTAGGTCGCGGAAGGTCTTCATACTATTTGCGAATGTCGATTTGCGATTTGCGATCTAAGATCCGGCATTCGCAAATCGAAATTCGAAATTCGCAAATGAAAGAGCCTCGCCAAAACAGCGAGACTCTTTCTTACAAGCAATGTCTTTTCAGCTGTTTAGCGGATTATTTAACGTGGTCGCAAGTCGCATTAACTCACCACGAATCAATAGCCAAATAATGCGGCTTTGATGCGGCGGCTGTCAAGTCACACTATCTCGTGGCCGTCGCCGGTTCTTCGCCTGAAGCGAGCTTGCCGTAGAAAGCATAGTCCGCTCGCGGGCCGGTCACTTCGAGCCGCCAATGTTTGAAATCCGTGACCTCGTTGCAGCCGAGGCCGCGTCCTGAAAACACCAGTTCGAACCGTGTTCCGCGGATTACGCCTGCTTTGGCGAAGCCGGTCGCCGACGTGAGCGGGCCTTCAAAACGTATCTCCTTGTACAGCAAGGGGCCGTTCGGCCGGTTTTCCTCATCGTGAATGTCGACTTTGAACTCGGTGTATTTGAGAGGCATCGACATAGTGTACGTCGCCCCAAGTCCCTTGGGCGATCTCAATGTGATGTTCCACGACCTCCCGGTAAACGATCCGGACGAAAAGAAATCGATCATTCCCGTCGTCGATTCATCTTCTTTCCGGATCTGATTGAGTCCCTTGATCATGTCGAAGCCGGCCTCCGTCATGTAAATATCAGCCTTCTCCGCGACCTCAAACTGCTTCACCAGATCACGAATGAACTGGTCGGTCTTTTGAATGTAGGTCACGCGGGTGCCGGGTTCTGAACAGCACGCGCACGCGTGAACGCTTTCTGTTGACAGGGCGATGATCATCAGCAGGCCAAAGAAACATGCGGCCGCTCGTCCTGGTATGTTTTCAAGCATAGAAACCTCCTTACTGGAATGCGTTGAGCTCAAAGGAAAACTATCACTATCCTTCGACAAGAGCATTATCGGCGCTGACATTTGCGGCAAAAGTATGTCGAACGTCCAGCTTGTTTCAGTCGCTGTATCGGAGAATCGCAATTCCGGCAAGGCTCACCCTCACGGTCATAGACCCACCATCGGATGTCATTACCGAGACTGTAGTAGTTACCCTCAAGATCTCGCGGGTCGACCGCTCGGCCGTCGGCGTGGTCGACCGCATCACGAAGCACCGCCACGATCGCGTCGCGCAACCGCGCGGCACGCGGACGCGAAATTTTCTCGCCACGCATCGACGGATGAACTCCGGCAGCAAACATCGCTTCGCTCGCGTAGATGTTGCCCACGCCGCAGACCTTGGATTGATCGAGAAGTGTCTCTTTCAGGGTTCGGCGCGAGGCTTTAACAACCCGATGAAGATACTCTGCAGAAAACTCATCGGAAAACGGCTCGGGCCCGAGTCGGGCGAGTTCCTTCGCGGCAAACAACTCGGCGGTCGGCACGATCTTCATCATTCCAAAGTGCCGTTGATCGTCGAAAACGAGACGGTCATCACCATCGAGTTGGAAACGAGCGTGAGTGAATTTCGGATCTTCGTCGTCCACGCCAAGCAGCGAGAACCGGCCGCTCATCCGAAGATGCGTGATCAGTGTGAGACCGTCGGAGAGGTCGAACAGGATGTGCTTGCCGCGACGATGGACGAAGTTGATCGTACGGCCGCCGAGCCGAGCGGAGAATCGTTCGGCCGGCGTATCGGGAGCGAGCCGCTGGCGAAGAAGCTCAGCCGATACGATGTGTCGGTCGCTTACGAGCTGATCGAGTGCTCGGGCTACGGTCTCTACCTCGGGAAGTTCAGGCATTTACGTTCTCGTGTAGTCGGTCAGTGATGTCTTGTCGCCGAGTACGGCTCCGGCCTTTACAACGGCTCCGCGCCCAATGTGGCAACTTCTGCCGACGATCGCTGCTTGGATCTCGGCCCCCGCAGAAACTCGTGTGTGAGCCCAGATCACTGAGTCTTCGATGATGGCCTTTTCGTCGATGTGGACGCCTGGGCCGATCACGGAACGCTGGATCCGCGCACCGGGCCGCACGGTGCATCCTTCGCCAATGACGGAGGCCTGATCGACGACAGCCCTTTCGGCGATCTCTTCGGTCGCGGCCTCTGTATCCGGATGAGCGATCTTGCCTTCCAGAAAGTCGCGATGGGCAGCCAGGTAATTCTCGGGTGTGCCGATGTCACGCCAATACGCCTCGCCGATATGAAAGCCGAAGAACGGCATCGTGCGTTCGAGCAAAGCCGGGAAAATGTCGTACTCGAAAGAACTCGGCGTGCCTTCAGGAATGAGATCGAGAACCTCGGGCTCGAGAACGTAAATACCAGCGTTAATTGTGTTTACGCCAAGATCAACGGACGCCGCCGCATCGGGCTTTTCGACGAATCGCTTGATCATTCCATCATCGGCGGTTTCGATAACGCCGTATCTCGAAACGTTTTCGACAGGAGCGATGGCGAGCGTCGCCTGAGCTTCATTATCTCGGTGAAACTCGATGAGAGTATTAAGATCGAGGTCAGTGAGGATATCACCGTTGATCACGATCGTTGTTTCGCGAAGAGCGTCGCCGGCAAACTTATATGCCCCGGCGGTTCCCATCGGGCTCGGCTCGGTCAGGTAGTGGAGTTTGATGCCGAATTCAGAGCCGTCTCCGAGCACGTGTTCGATCTTGTCGGGTTGATAACTCAGCGAGAGCGTTACGTCCGTCACGCCTGCCGCCTTGAGTACTTCGATCTGGTAGAGCAGGAACGGTCGATTGAGCACCGGAACGACCGGTTTTGGCGTGTAAACGGTGAGCGGCCGCAGCCTGGTGCCTTTTCCGCCGGCGAGTATCAATGCCTGCATACCTATACTTCGCCGCAAAGGAAGCGAACTCTCAGACTAAGAGACGGTGCGAAAAAAATCAAAGAATCGAGGCAATTCTGTGTTAAAGAATAGAAAACACAAAACAAAGTCGTTGACACGCAGAGTGCCGCATGCTAGATTGTTTTTTGCAGGTTCACAAGGTAGCCTGTGCACTCCTCACAACATAGTCATCCCTCAGGCGTGCTCGACGGGACATCGGTCCGAAGTCCTCTTTCTTCAACAAAAGCTAGATGAGTTTCGATAAAGCAAAAGCGATGCGAAATGCGGAGCGGTTCGTTGCGCAGGGCAAGATCCGGGCTGCGATCGCCGAGTATCGTGCCGTCGTCGACAACGACCCACGTGATATAGCAACGCTGAATATGCTTGGCGATCTGTACGCCAAGAATTCTGAGAAGAAAGAGGCGGTCAGCTGTTATCTTCAGGTCGCCGATCACTACGCGAACCAAGGCTTTTCGCAAAAGGCGATAGCCATTTACAACAAGGTGTCGAGGATACAGCCCGACTCGATCGAGGTCTCTGCAAAACTCGCCGAATTGCACCAGATCAAAGGCTCGCTCGCCGAGGCTCGTTCCCACTATACGACGCTCGCGGAACACTATCAGAAGAGCGGCAAACGGCTCGAAGCATTGGCGATGTACAAGCAGATCGCATTGCTCGATCCGAATAATACAGAGGTTTGCATGAACCTCGCGGATTCGTACATCCGCGAAAGTCAGAAAGACGAAGCCGTCGAGGCCTATGCTGAGGCCGGAGCCCGATTCAGCCGACAAGGCCGGCACGAAGAAGCGATCCGCGCCTTGATGAAAGGTTTCGACATCAAGTCGACCGACCTTCGCATCCTCAACGGTCTTGTAAAAGCTCAAACGGCCCTCGGACGTGCAGGAAAAGCGTCTTCGCTGCTCGAGGAGATCCTCGAGAACGAGCCCTACAATCGCGATGTCCTATATCTGTTGATCGAATGCTGTATAGACTCGCAGAACGCAGCGGGTGCCGAAAAGGCGGTCATCAAGCTCGTCGAGATCGAACCGGCGAACTATCCCAAGTTCCTCGATCTGATCCGCATCTATCTCAACGTCAATGATCCGGATTCGGCGGCGCGTATCCTTTCGATGTCGGCCGAATATCTGCTTGCGGGCGGCCAGTCAGAAGAATGCGGCAAGTGGGTCAATGAAATTCTCGAACGCGATCCAGGGCATCTGACGGGCCTGAGACTGCTTGTTCGATATACGTCGTGGCTGAAGGACGAAAATGGGATCAGACTGGCATTGGAGCGGCTCTACACTGCCGCCGCCGCAAAAGAGGCTGTGGAAGACGAGCGTTTTGCCCTGATGCAGCTCGTTATCATTCGTCCGCACGAGACGCGTTATCGTGATCGCTTGACCGAGATCAACGAGAAATACGGTTTTGAGGACGAACCTGTCGAAGCATTGGTCTACGGAAGCGGCGACGACGAGGTTGAGGCTGTTCCCGCGGAACACGCCGAAATGAACGGCGCTAACGGATCGCACGGTGATGTCGTCGAAACCTCGGCGGGATTCGAGTTCCGCCCTGCTGACGAACCGCGTGCCCCGGACGCAGAGCTTTCTGCCGTTGACCAACTTAAGCTGCAAAAAGAGCTCGACAGCATCACGTTCTACATCGAGAACGACTATCACGAACTCGCCGAAAAGGCTCTGGCAGAACTAACGGAGCAGTTCGGCAACCGTGACGAGATCGACGAGCTAAGGCGCAAGATCGGCCTTGAGCATGTGGAGCCGCCGGCTCCTTTGACGGCACAGGTCGTCGAAGACGCCGAGGTCGAACAGGTCGCCGAGGTCAGTGCCAGCACGATAGGTATCGATCAGATACGCTCAGAATTCGGGCTCGAAGCCGCTGACGACACCGAGAACGAGGACTACGAGACGCACTATCACATGGCCGTCGCCTTTCAGGAGATGGGCCTTACCGAAGACGCGATCCGCGAGTATCAAGAGGCCGTAACACTCGTCGAACCGAACGACGGTACTCGCAGGTTCTTCTCGTGTGCAAATTTGATCGGGCATTGCTTTCTCACGGCCGGAAAACCGCAGCACGCTATCACTTGGTTCGAGCGGGCTATGGAAACTCTCGACATATCGACCGAGGAATATCACGGCATCTGGTACGAACTGGGCACTGCATACGAATCCGCAGGTGATGACAGCGAGGCGATGCGTTACTTCGAAAAGATCTATGCCGAGGACGTCGACTTTCGCGATGTGGGCGAAAGGGTTCGTTCGGTTGTCGTTGATCGCGTATAAGCACTTGCGGGCAAATCGCTTTGTAGGCCTTTTTGCAAAGAGTATACTGTGACGGTATGGTCGAAAGACTTACCGTCATTTTCTTTATCATTCTCTGTTTCCTGCTTGGGTTCTATCTGATCCTTTCGCCGTGGGATACGCTTTTCGGGCCGTGGGCCGAAAACTATTTGCTCGCATTTGTGGCCGATCAGACAGGAGCCCCGGCCATTCGGACGGCGGTAGCATCGACCTGGTTTCGAGGGGCTGTCACGGCGCTTGGTGCGCTGAATGTCATAATCGCCTTCTGGGAGATAGCCCATTTCAAGCAAAGCGTAAAAATGCTCGAAGGCGAATACAGTAACGAAAAACGGTGACCGCTGGAAACGCTATTCCCATCGTCTATCTCATTACAGCCGGGAAACTTAACGACGGGAATTACCGCGAAGGACGGTTTGGTCTGCTCGAACTTTTCCACACCGCTGCCGCGGCCGGGGTAACGCATATCCAGATCCGCGAAAAGCAGTTATCAGCGGATCTGCTTTGCGAACTCGCTGCCGAAGCCTCGGAAATATTCAGCGGTACAACGACGAAACTTCTGATAAATGACCGCGCCGATATTGCGGCCGCCGTCGGAGCAGACGGTGTACATCTGACCTCGACCTCGATCGACGCATCGATCATTCGAAAGAGCTTCCCGGGTCTTTTCATCGGGCTCTCGGTGCACAGCGAACGCGACATCCAGCACGCGAGAAACTACGTCGATCTGGTAATGTACGGACCCGTGTTCGAAACTCCTGGAAAAGGCTCCGCGATCGGTGTCGAGCGCCTTGCGAAAGCGGTCCAGATGTTTCCGGATGTTCCGATAGTTGCTGTTGGCGGGATCGACGAAAGCAATTGGGCGTCAGTCGTCGATGCAGGTGCCGCCGGCTTTGCTGCTATCCGCTGGCTCGGTGATAGAGAAAAGCTTCCGGATATTATGCGAGAAGTAAGGAATGCCAGCTAAGATCGAAACGCCACTTCCACCAGTTTGCCTCACAGTTGCGGGACTCGATCCTTCAGGCGGAGCGGGCATCGTCGCCGACATCAAGACGTTTACGCGCTTTGGCTGTTTCGCCACGGCGGTAGTTGCGTCGGTGACTTTTCAAAACACTCAAGCGGTCTTTGGAGCCGTGCATCAGTCGGGAACATCCGTTAAGCGGCAACTCGATCCGATATTTGACGACTATTCGGTTGCTGCGGCGAAGACCGGAATGCTCCCGACACGTTCGGTGATCGATCGGGTCGCGTCCGTTTTCAAAGACCGTGAGCTCCGAAATTACGTGCTGGATCCGGTCGTGCGTTCGACCTCAGGATACGACCTGATCGATGACACGGCCCTAAAAGCAATGGTCAAGCGACTTTTTCCCTTGGCGACGGTCGTCACCCCGAATATTCCGGAAGCGGAACGCATTACCGGGATGCGGATCCGCAACGAAAAGAACGTCATCGCTGCAGGGAAACGAATGCTCGGACTAGGCGCAACGGCAGTTCTGATAAAGGGCGGACACTTGGGCGGAGATGTCGCCCGTGATCATTTGTTCACGGCGGACGGGCACGAGACGTTCGATTCTGAGCGGATTGAGACGAAGTCGACACACGGAACGGGATGCATCCTTGCAGCCGCCATCACTGCCAATCTGGCTTTGGGTAAGAACCTCTCGGAGGCCGTTCGAATAGCAAAGGATACGGTCCACGACGCAATACGATCCGCTCCCGGACTTGGGAAAGGCAACTCGCCGATAAATATCTGAGCTATCTTGCGGGATTGAAAATGTTGGGCGACTGATAGGTAACGCCGAAGATGACGCCCGTTCGAGGGCTAAATTTCGTAAGGCCGAATGCGGCGGCAGTGTCGAACCGCAATCCCGATGCTTTGATCTGCGTGCCGATCCTGAATTGTCCAACGCTCTCTGTACCGATCGGGGCTGTTCCACGCGTGTTGATGCGGCCGTTGACTTCGCCAAGCACATTAAATCGGTCGGTTACACGATAGATCCCTGCGAGGCCGTAGATCACGACGTCATTCTGCGTAAATCGTTCGATCGGGGCAGTCATTATCTGCAGGCCGACATTGCCCATCGCGTTAAATCGCGGCGTGTTGTCCACGACCGAGCCGAACTTCTTCTGTAGAATGACCTTGCTGAAAACGTTGATCTGATTCGTTCCGATGCCTCTAGCCTGATCAGTATTCGGCATCTGAAAGCCGAACTTCATACCTATGGCCGGCAGGTTACGCGTCTCGTTCCGCAGCTTTACTTTGGCCGAGACGGTGAAGTCGTCGAAATCGTTTGTCGAATTGCCCGAAACGTTTAATGGGATCGCCGAAACCCCACGGGAATTTATCGCGAGATAATTTTGAAGCGTGCCTTCAACCTGAAGCTCGACGTTAGATGCGAATCCAGTCCGCACACGGATATCGCCGACTCGCGTGAGGTCGCCGTTGATGCCGGAAAGAGGGAACTTTGCGTTCTGAAAAAAATCGACGCCGACGCTTAGTTGGATCGAGCCTGGCGGAGTGATATCGACGTCGTCTGTCAGCAGGGGCCTTTGCTGCCCGATCGCGAACGTTGCCGAGGCAAGCAGGATAAACGCTGTCAGCAATGAGATCCGCACGGCTTGATTCTGTCACCTTCGTGCATTTTTGTAAATGCGGACGTGTTACGGGAACAGACCGAAACGGATTTGCACATAGATCGTCAAAACGGCAGAATTATTCTTAGGCAAATGTCGAACGAAGTGCTCCAGTTTCAAAAAGATGCAGGCGACTCGTCGCTCCGGCTCGTTCGTGAACGGGCCGATGATCAGGAACAAACGCAGCCTGAGCAGCAATTCGTCAATTTTATGTTCTTTCGCGTAAATCCCGGCTGGCGAAAGCTCGATTCTGAGGCGAAGCGGATCTACAAAGGCGAGTTCGCTTCCATTTTCGATTCGTTCCGCGACGACTTTTTGCTGTTCACCTACTCGCTCGTCGGATTTGACTCAAAAGCCGACCTGATGCTCTGGCGGATCGGCACCTCGCTTGACCTCGTTCAGGATATGACGGCCAAGCTTTATCGGACGAATCTCGGCAGTTACCTTGAGACGGCCGACAACTATCTCTCGATCACGAAGAAGATGATGTTCGTTGATGGCGAGAGCGACGACCGAACGCGAGTTCCTGCCGGCAATTCGCGATTTCATTTCGTTTACCCGTGTGCCAAGCAGAAAGAATGGTTCGAGATGCCGCCGGATCGACGCGATGCGATGATCGAAGAGAATTTCATGGTCGGCAAACGGTTCCCGAATATCAAGATCCATTTGACACACGCATTTGGATTTACCGACAACGAATATCTGATCTCGTTTGAGACTGACGAACCTCGCGATTTCCTTGCTCTGGCCGAAGAACTCAGGCAAACTCCGGCAAGCAAACTTACTCTTCGAGGCATGCCGGTTTACACATGTCGTCAACGCTCATTAATGGAGTGTCTGGACGCTCTTGGTTGATGTGATCGCCAGACGATTCTTTGTTAGCGGCGTCGTTCAAGGCGTTGGATTCAGATACTTTGTACAACGCTCTTCAGCGCGGCACCAGGTGAAAGGCTATGTGCGGAATCTGCCCGATGGTCGCGTCGAAGCCCTTGCCGAAGGTACGGCGGCGGCCGTAGAGGCATTCAGATACGACCTTAATACGGGCCCGACGCACGCGATCGTGTCCGTTGTCGAGGAGATCGTCCTTGACCCGAGCGGTCTTTACCCTAACTTTCGAATTGAACGATAAAACATGGAAAATCTCAGAAAACTGATCCGCGAAGTGCCCGATTTCCCAAAACCGGGCATCAATTTTTACGACATCACTACTCTTCTAAAGGACGCCGATGGACTGAAGGGAACGATCGACGCTTTGTACGACGAATCCATTCTCTTTGATGTAGACACCGTCATCGGCATCGAATCGCGGGGATTTATTTTCGGTACGCCGCTGGCGTATAGGCTAAATGCCGGATTTATCCCGGTTCGCAAGCCAAAAAAACTTCCTGCCGAAAAAGTTTCGATTTCGTATGACCTCGAGTACGGCCAGGACACTCTCGAAATGCACAAAGATGCCGTCGGCGAAGGGCATCGGGTTTTGATCGTCGATGACCTTCTCGCAACCGGCGGCACCGCCAAGGCAGTTGTTGATCTCGTCGAAAGCGTCGGAGGCGTCGTCGCAGGACTGCTTTTTGTCGTCGAACTCGGCTTTCTCAATGGTCGAAGCAAATTTGACGGGCACGAGATCAGGTCCCTGGTCCGCTACGATAGCTAGTTGACTTTCGCGAACTTGCGAACCAAAATCCAAGTTCGCCCCTCTGGTCCCGTAGCTCAGTTGGATAGAGCGTCCGCCTCCTAAGCGGAAGGCCGCTGGTTCGAATCCAGCCGGGACCACCAATAAATACAATAGTTTAGAAGTCCAAATTTGAATAACGTAAAGCCGCTTGCCCCTAAGGCCGAGGCGTCATCCCTTCGACATATCCGAATGGCCCGAATCCTAAACCACTCGATCCATCTCTAACCCGCGCGTTCAAGGTTGTTCTAAAGTTTTTCGCAGAATGTTCGTAAGATGCTTCGAGACTGTTCGCAAAACGCACGTGAAATTCACGCAGAATTTACATGAAATTTACGCGAATTACGCCAGGATGGACCTGTAAAAGCTGTACAATCTCTGTACTTTATCTTTACTAATCCTGTTAAGTGGTCAGTACAATCTCTGGTTGCTTTCTCTGCAAAACCTATGCTTTTTCTGTGCTAGTTCTGTGACTTTTCTTGGTAAGTATTCTGAATGCCATGCGCAGTTGGCGTTTCCCGCTAGGGGAGCGTTCCGAAATACGATCGCGAATCGCAATTCAAGCCACGCGTTTCACGATCGGGACTTTCGCAATCCTGATGACTTCTTGGTGATCTTGCCCAGATATTGGGGAAGGTCTCCACCAGCAAGTTTAAGGGCTCGTTCCTTGGTTCAGGCCTTATCCCGCAATGTCTTCCCGTCAACGACTATCGAATCGCTGCTTATCGAGTTTCAACAACAACTTCTTAGGAATCGTTGATCGTTGATTCTCTCGCGAAAGCATCTCGAACTCGCGACGAGATTCAGCGATCATTCCGGCGTCGGCGTAGGCGAGGCCAAGTAGTAGATGAGACCTTGGATACCGCCTTTTTATCGCTGCGAGATCACGACTTTTGTTTGACCCAAGTGTTCGGAATCGTGCCTCCGACGCTGTCGAACCTAACTCGGTTCCGTTCTTGATCCCGGTGACTTGCCAATGGTATGTATGACCTCGTGGCAGGTCCGTTGACCACTGCGTAGTTCGGAGTTCTCCACTCGTCGCGACACGGCGAAAGTTCATATCAAAGACGTCAACACGATAGGAATCGGCACCCTCAAGAGGCTGCCACACGAAAGTCGGGCGGCCGGTGTCTACCACTTTTCCCGCTGGGGATACGACTCGGAAATTCTCGATACCGGTTGCGGTGTTATTTCCCATCCGCCGGTTCGAACCGGGAACAAGTTCCGCAAATTCTGGGGCAACAGCAACACTTCCGTCTCGAAGAGCGGAGAGCACACGTTTGCTGTGATCCACCGATAGCCCCGCATAGCCTACGAGAGCTCCGTTCGTATCCAGGCCCACCGACTTCCCGCCATCACTTAACGAAACGGTTAGAGTCGGCTCGGGCGGGGAGTTAGCCGCCTTGTCCGCATTTGCGGGCGGCGGATCGACCGTTGAGAGCGGCCGTTCAATCTTATCGAGGGAAACTTCGACCGGAGCCGGTGGTTCGGCCGGATCTTTACCTTGCGTAAGCCACCAGATCGAGGCGGCGCTGGCGACCAAGACCCCAAACGCAGGGACAAGAATTAATTGCCTCGAAGACATGACCGCTGTCAATTGATCGAACCAGCCAGGCGATCTCGTTGCAGGCGTCGAGAGTTCAGCCCCTGCAGTTCCGGCAAATGCTTTAAGATGAGCGATCTCGTCGCGACATTCGTGACACGCAGAGAGATGATCCTCGATCCTCTTTACCACACCGTTTTCCAGGCTGTTATCTACGATGCTTTCGAGTTCTTCATACGTGAGGTGATCGGGCCACCTCGCGGAAAGCGCATTTTCCAACGTAAGACCCGATCCCGCCAGATCCAGTCGATCGTTTATTTTGGAACGACATCCCGAACACGTTCTGATGTGTCCCTCGATCGACGCCCGTCGTGACGGTGCTAGATCGCCGAGCAGATAGCGATCGATATCTTCGATAGAAAAATGTTCCGTCATTCTTCGTCTCTTGCCAGTCTACGATGCGAACCGGTAAAGAATATTGATTCACGAGTTCGCCACGCTAAAAAGCCGCGACCGCGTGTATTGCCTCAGATTGATCACCTGCTGACGGGTAATGCCAAGATGCTCGGCGATCCGACGGTCATCCCACGGAAGCGACCGTAGGATGTCGGTAAACTCTTCTTCGTCGAACTCGAGAGCCTTCGCGATCTCGATCGAGTCCGCTACTCCGCAAAGCGGTATCAGCTTCAAAAGGTCGCGTCCCTCGTATTTCAGGTTGAGCAATAGAGCCTTTCGGTGTCTCACCGGCATTTTGACAAGTTTCAGCCAAAGCCGTCTAAGGCGTAAAGTCATATCCGCGATGTCCTGAAGTGTCCTCGTAGAATCATGAGGTATCCTACCCGCCAGGTCTTCGACGCGCTCGCTTCCGGCGCTATTGATCGATAGTTCCCGGATGCCAAGCCGCTCGATCATAAGGTCAAGAACATCGTCAAAAAGTAGCGGCCGTTCGTCGCGATCAAAAAGGGAACGCAACGCTCCAAGATAACCGTCTCTAGTCTCAAGTGCCGTCCAGGATTCAGCTATCGAGGAATCTATAGCTCGAAGCGACGTGAGAGTGCGTTTTTCGGTGGTCGCAGGTCCGCAGATCCAGCGCCCGTCGTCTGTTTTCCACAGTGCGATGCCATCCAAATGCTTCAGCGCATATCTAAGCTTGTTTTCCTGGCGGGTCCTTTCCGGGAACCTTGTACGAAAATAGTAATAACAGGCATTTTGAGCAGTTCTCGCTGCGTATCCATGGAGGTCGCGGATCGCTTCATTGCCATGAGATGCTTTCGCCCTTGAGGCGGCAAGCAACATCACCTGGATGTCGCCTACCAGATCGATAGCGTCTTGATTGCGTTCTCGCGTGTCATCTCTGCTGAGGGAAACGCGGAGCGATCGGCGGACTATCGGTTCAACGATAGCTTCGGTTAAGGACTGGAGTTCGGCAGAGATGTGAAGGTCATCATCGATTAAGGTTGCTGTATCGATCAACGCCATAGGCCTTCAAACCATGTGTGGAAGAGACTTATGAAGCATCGCCTACGATCACGAATCCACCCCAGTACAGCGGGTGGCGGTATCGCGGCATTTTCATCACTCGCAGCGATGCTCGCCGCAAGGCTTCTGCTTTCGAAACGCGTTCCTTGCTAAGCAGCTGTCGATGAAATTCCAGCATCAATTCGCTTGTGCTCGCTGGCTCGACCTTCCACTGGCTGGCGACCGTAGTCGGTGCGCCGGCGATGAACGAGGCCCACGTCATCCCGATCACGCCTTCGCCATTTGAGATCTTGCCTCGGGCTGTTTCGCAGGCCGTCAGGATGACCATATCTGCTTTCAGATCAAGATCTTTCAACTCCCAGGCCTCGAGCAGGCCGTCTTCGTTCGAATTCTTGTCGTTCTGCGCCATCACCAGGTGCGAATACATCGGCGACGCGTTATTCAGGATCCCATGCGTTGCGAACTGGACGATCTTGTACTTAGGAGACTCGGTTTTTGCGGTCTCTTCTCTTGCGTTCGCCCCGGTGAAGACCTTGCTCCTTTTTGGGCCGTACATTTTCCCAAGTTCGTTTACCAAATGCTCAGCCTCAGGTATCGGATCGAGCTTTTCGCTCATGAAAACCCGCTGGACCCGCGCCTTCGTCCGTGTACCTACAATAGGATTCCCGAACGCAAGCAGTTCGCCATCGGGCGAAGGCTTTCGCGAACCCGCCCTCTTCCGCATTTCCTTCAACGCTGTCAAACTCGGTGCGTAACTCACCGCAGCCTTCTCGATCAGATACTTCCCTTTCTCATCCATCAGAGCCTGGAACGGCAAATCCCACAAAGGCCCGTCCGGAACGATGATGATGTTAGTCTTCCCCGAAAGCTCCTTCTCGATCGGTTTTAGCAGCAGATCATAAAGCTCGCGAGACGCTGCCTGGAATCCAGGGTCGCCGTTGGCCACCTTGTCATGAAAATCGCTCAGCTTTGCCGTCAGGACGTGACTTTTTACGTCAGACCGCCCGACCAACAGTTTGCTTTCGCCAGAGCTCCCGGCCAGCGCGACCAGGGCGATAGTTCTATCATCAGTTACGAGAAACTCGACGGCCGCGGAGTTTGCCCCCGCAAGCAGTCCGCCCACCTCATTCAGGGCGAGCGGCTGAAGTTCGCCACTGCCGACTCGAATGGCAGGATAAGTCTCGAACATTTTTGACTGAAACGTCCGGTGCAATTGCCGCGCTTTCTCGAGGTCGCCGGTTAATCTCGCTACTTTGTCGCTGTTCGGCTCCTGACGACCGGATTCTCCAGAGAGCTGGCCGTTAAGCAAGGTCATCTCGAGCCGCAGTTTGGCTTCGGTCTTGCGCTCCTCGGCGGTCATTCTGCTATAAACGTCATACCTTCCATTTAAGAGAATACGGTGCAGCGCTCGGGCCTTTAAGCTCTCGGAAAGAGCGAAAGCATCGGCCGGTTTGTCCTGATCGATCAGCAGACCGGCGAGTTCGCGATAAGGCCCCGTTGGAACCTCCTCCAAGCCTTCCGGCCCGACACCGAGTTCTTCCAGCATTGCAAAGAACTTGTCCGAGCCGGAAACAGCCCTTCTAAGAAATTTCTCCGCGTTGTCCTTTTCATTCAATGCTTCATGGGCCATTCCGCCGATCATATCTGCGTTGATCCGCGCCGAGCTGATCTCGTCGTCGGGTAGTTCCTTGAGCGATGCCTGAACTATCTCGAGAGCCTTTTGAGGCTCGCCCTTTTTGACAAGGTTGAAAGCAAGGTCGTTACGGGCGGCGTAATGCACCTGACCGTCCACTTCGACAAAAGCTAACCGTCGCTCAAAGGTCTCAACGGCCTTAGAATAATTATGCTCGGCCCAGTATGCGCGCCCAATCCCGTAAAGCCCGATCGCCATTCCGTTCCTGGCTTTTGCGTCGGCATGTAGCTGATAAGCTTTTTCGTAGAACTCGCGGGACTTCTCATACAATCCCATTCTCCACATTGCCGCTCCCAAATTGATGAGAACGATTCCATTTGGACGGCCGGTTTCCTCATCTAGCCGCTTTGCCTGGTTGTAATACTCGACAGCCTTATCGTTAAGGCCGAGGTACCCGTAGACTCGTCCGGTGTTGTTCAAGGCCGATATCGCCATTGGAGATCGGATTATCCCCGGCTCATTCTTTCCCAGTCTCTCTACGGTCTCGAGTATCCAGCCGTTGATCGACAATGCGTTGTAAAAATCGCCTCTGCCTCGATACGCCGAGGCCAGATTGACCATCATCGGGATGATATTGCGTTCACTCCCCGTCCGCTCTGCGAAGGCGAGGCTTTCCTTATAGAGTTGCATCGCCCGTTCCCGATTTCCCAAGTTGAGATTGACCGCCGAGAGAGCAGCGATGATGCGATTACGGTATTCGGGGTCGCTGACGACATTTTCGAGCGGAAGGACGCGTTCGTACATTTCAAGAGCCGTCGCGGGATCGCCTCGCTGCTCAGAGATGCCGCCGAGATTGGCCAGGATAAACCGAAGTGTCGTCTTTTCACCCGTCTTCTCGGCCAAATTCAGCGCAAAGTGGAGCAATTTGTACGACCTGTCCGGAAACGGCTCCCGAAAGCGTAGCTGATTGCCCTGTGAAACGAGTTCATTGATCAGGCGTGAAATTTCGAGCTCCTTTTGTGCTTCGACAACAGCCATTCGCTCGGCATCGCTATCAAGGGGAACTAGCTTTTCGGCGATATCTAGTTCGAGCGAAATATGCCTGAGGAACTTCCAGCCGTCATCTTTCTTCGTCAACCAGAGAACTCGGTTTTTACTGTCGAATAGCTTTTTCGATTCTTTCGAGGCTGCGTCGATATACGAAAGGTCGGTGACCAGCTTGATGCTAACCCGATTACCCGCAGCCTCGGGTTGACCAAAGCTCGATTCCGCGGATGCTATCTCGGCGGCGGAAGCAAAGATCGTCTCCAGACGCTTTATCTCGTCTGCTAAGGCCGGCGTACCCGAAACCCAAAATTGGCGCAATCGGGCCGAGTCTTTTTTTTGAACCGCGTCCAGGTATGCAGCCGCCTGCGACGTTAGATCTTCGATATCACTCTGAGTAAGGGCCGCCTGTCCGCTTGCAGGCAAGAGAGACGCGCCAACGAGTATCAGCAAAAGCAAAAGCTGCGTCAATTGGGATGTTCTTGCTAGCATCGGGCCGAGATTTCCAAGATTGTACTCCGATTGTCAAATAAACTTCAATATTTTGATTATTTCACATCGTACCGATCAATAAACGAACTCTATTACCGAACTGTCAGGAGAATGTTATGAAAAACGCCCCCAAGTTAAGAATGGCTTTGTTCGCAATTATCTTACTATTCGCTGTAAACTCGCAGGCTCAAACTTGCACGTCAGGGCCCGGTTGTCTTGACCCGTCATTCGGAACGGGGGGGAAAGTACACATTCCACTGGGCAACAATGGCGGGATCGTCATACGCAGAAGCGTCTTGTTATCCGACGGCAAGATCGTTGCCCTTGCGAGCAACGCGACGTTGGGCACGAGCCAGATAATCAAAGTCAACGTGGACGGTTCGCTTGACACCTCCTTTGGATCAGGCGGGATCGTCGATCTTGGCTGGTTCCATCCGATCCCGCCCGGTGGAGTTCCTTTTGCAATAGGGGCCCAGATGATCGACGGCGAAGAGCTGATCGTCATCGCGGGATCCCGCGTCGTTCAGCAAGGAAGGAAGACTAACTATTACCTGCGCGTCGATCGCCGCCATTCGGACGGTAGCCTTGACGCCTCCTTTGGCACCGGCGGGACTGCGACATCAAACGCCGGTGCCGCCATCCACATGACGATCCAACCGCTCGATCAAAAGATCGTAACCGTCTCCGACGAAGGCACCGACGCTCTCACGAGGCTTAATGCCGACGGGAGCGTCGATACTTCGTTTGGAAATAACGGTACTACCCCAGTTCCGTTCTGGGGGCCTATTACGATGGCCGGAAATGACTTCCTTATAGGAGGAAGTCGCAAGGTCGATCAGCAGACGACGGCCATGGCGGTTGCAAAAATAAGTTCGTCAGGTTCTACCGTGGCAGGCTTTGGAGTAAATGGCGTGGCGACAGCGAATTTCGGGTCGAAATCAGGTGCTCAGGCGTACTCGATCCGCGAAGATGCGTTGGGCAACATCATCGCAGCCGGAACCGTAACGCAGTTTAAGAAAACGCAGGATTTCGGGATCGCTCGTTTTTCGAGTGCCGGTATTCTTGATACCAGTTTTAACGGTTCCGGCCGCTTGTCATATGATCATTCCGGAGCTTCCGACCATGCCTATGACATCGCCGTTCAGGGTGATGGCAGGATGGTCGTTGGTGGATTGTTTGGCATTTCGGGCGGGAGCGACTTTGGGCTGATGCGGTTTTGGGCCGATGGCACACGAGATACAACATTTGGGGCGAATGGCGTTGTATCTACGGATATATTCATCAGCGACACGCTAAGAAAGTTGTTTGTTATTTTCGACACCAACTGCAATTGCGAAAAGCTATTGGCGGTTGGACAGTCATCGAACGGGTTGGCGTTGGCACGATATCTTACTCAATAGGAAAAAAGTTGGGCGACATGGGGTGATGAAGAAAACAACGCGAACTAATGCAATTTTATCGGGTAAGCTGCTGCACGCCGGGTTGGCGTTAATACTCTTTATCGCCGCATCGACCGCGATGGCCTATCTGCCCGGAGATTTTGACCCGACCTTCGGGATCAATGGAAGCACAGTACTCGATATTCTTGGACCATTCGATCGTGCATATGCAGTGGCGATCCAGCCCGACGGCAAATATGTCGTTGCGGGTGATTCGTATAATGCCACGGGCAACTTCGTGTGGGTCATTGTCCGATATAACACTAACGGCACCCCAGATAGTTCCTTTGGCACAAATGGAGTCGCTACCCCAGGCGTTGCCGGCAGGGCAAGGGGCATAGGGATTCAGTCCGACGGCAAGATCGTGGTGACCGGAACATTCTCGGGCGTTGGGAGCGGCGCGATCCGTTTACTGGCTGACGGCTCCCACGATATGACGTTTGGGACCGCCGGTTTTGCAAACGGGCCCATCGGCTCTAGTCAGGCAATGGCAATAGATTCTCTCGACAGGATCATTGCCGTTGGCGAAATCACCGGCCCGTCCGGCCAGTCTAGCAATTTTCTTGTCGTTCGATTTACCCCTGATGGTCATCCTGACCCGGCATTCGGCACCGCCGGCGTTCTTCAGACCGACTTTTCCCAGGCCCCGGACTTCGCGACTGACGTACTTGTGCAGCCTGACAACAAAGTCGTTGTTGTAGGCGGCAGTTTCCTTATTCAAGCCCCGGGAACATGCGAATTCGCCGTAACGAGATATCTTGAGAATGGGACACTGGATCCGGATTTCGGCTCCGGCGGCAAAGCGGCGTTAACGGTTGGCCCGTTCAGCGATTTTGTCCATTCGGTGGCTTTGCAAGATGATCAGAAACTTGTGCTTGCGGGGCACATCTCACGCGAAGATGGCGCATACTTTGCTGCTTATCGACTGAACACAAACGGTGCGCCAGATACTTCGTTCGGTACGAATGGCCTGACGACTCTTAACGCACGTTTTTGGGCAAAGCGCGGTTTGGGATTTCAGACCGATGGTAAGATCGTTTCAATTCAAGATGAAGCTGTGATCCGCCTTAGCCCTGACGGTTCCGCAGATTCTACTTTTGGCACAAACGGCATTTACCGTAACGCGAGCGAGAGATTCGAAAATGGCCTGCTAACACCGGACGGGAAGCTTATCGCCGTAGGTTATGTCACTCAAAACGGGAACGACGACCTTTTCATCGGCCGATATTTCGCAGAGTTTGTTGCACCGACGCCGGTGACCGTTTCGGGCCGCGTAACTACTCCGGGCGGGCTCGGGCTCAGGAATGCCGTGGTTTCGTTGGTCGATCCGGCGGGTGTGCGGCGGATCGCGACTACGAGTTCCTTCGGAGTGTATTCATTCCAGAATGTCGTTCCGAACGAGACCTATGTAATCACGGTCAGTTCGAAGCGGTATCGCTTTTCACCGCGCACGCAGGTGATCGCTAATAACGTGACCGACGCAGATTTTGTTGGGCTTGAGTAATTTCTGCTACTTCCGGATCAAGATCTATCGAGAGCAGATCGTGCGCCGAGGTCACCGATTCTGCAAAAAACACCCGTCTCCAGCTCTCTCTTAAAAAAGGTTCGCAGTTCTCTCAATATTCCCCTCTTTTTTCATCGTACAACCATAACTACGAGTTGATTTGGTTACGATCCGACGATTCCGGGTCAGCCTTACGAATACCACGAGGTTCTGGGGTGGCTAGATTAGAAAATTTGCCCGAGGTCGAGGCGATTGCGAAGTTGTTCGAGGACATTGGCTCGGAACCACTCGAAGAAACTCATATTTCATTAAATGCCAATCTTTCAAGGCTGGACGCCAGATTTGCGAACGGCGACACCAAGCGGCTCGCATGGCAGAAAGCATTTTTTAATTGGGCCGCACCATTCTTGGAATCGAGCGACGTAATTCGACGTGGCCGTGAGAAACCGCTCGGCTATGCCGGCGACTACCTCATGATCGACATGATCTATACGCAGTATTCAGCTTCAATGGGAATTGGATCGAGATTGGACGAGCTTTTCCACCTGTTTGATGCCCCGAAGGCTGTCCGCAATCGAAAGCAATACTTTGTTGATACGGTAACAAAACGCACGGCCGCGCAATCTGCTCCCCAGCGGATCTTGAATGTTGGGGCGGGACCGGGCCGAGAGGTCCACGATTTATTTCTCGTGCTCGATACCGAGACCGAGTTTCCGATAATTCACTGCGTCGATATCGATAAGGACGCGATAACCTACGCGGCGGAACTAGTCTCCCAAGCGAATTCGAGCGGGAATGTATCCTTCGAAGCTAGGAATGCGTTACGCCTTAACCCGGCCTTCGAATATGACCTCGTTTGGTCCGCAGGTCTATTTGACTACCTAACGGACAAGGCCGCGGTCCGTTTGATCAAACGATTATGGAATGCCCTTAAGCCGGAAGGCCAACTAATTATCGGCAATTTCCACAGCTCCAACTCAAGCAGGAATTTTATGGAATGGTGTGGCGGCTGGTTCCTGATACACCGATCGGACGAAGAGATGCGCAAGTTATTCCTTTGGGCGGGTATTCCGCCGGGGTCGATTCGTATTGACCATGAGGCGACTGGTGCCGTCGTTTTTGGGATCGCACAAAAGAACTTGATTCCCGAACCGAGATGACCGTCATGCTTACAAGATGCTTAAGAACTTTGATCCTCCTATCGGCGATGGCCTTCACGTGGAGCGATCTGTCCGCGCAGATGCCGATCGGCTCCACTGTCAGTATCGACACGGCGAAAGCCGCTAGGATCAACCTTGACTCGGCAGTATGTGTCGAGCTTTTGTCAGATCATTCGTTCCCGATCGATGTTTTGGGGCGAACGTACCTCGCCTCGCTGCCGAGAGGTACTCGCTTTTCCATTGGTTTTGGCGACTACGTCGTCGAGGGAAGAACGTCGGGTTTCACGGCTGCGATTTTGCCGCCGAGCGCCTGTGGGAAAGGAGGAGAAGATGAAGGCCGGAGCCGTCCGTAAGTTATTGTTCGGGCCCATAACCCTCCTCTACTTTGGCCTGATCGCGGGCTTGCCCGTCGCTGCCTGCTATGCAGCGGTCGTTGCGGTCCCCGAGGGTGTTTTCCGGCTCGTCGTTCTCAGCGGATGCCCCTTGATCTTCTTGACGCTTTATACTCTCTTCGCCGGGATGCTGAGTCTGCCCCATCAGCGATTTATAGTTCCCGGAAGGTTTCCTCGCACTACGGCCGATCGTGCCTATTTTCACCGAAGGCTATACGGGCTCTGCTGGACGTCGGTTTACTATTGCACGCCCCTTTACTTCGCCGTTCTTTCGATCCCGTTCGTCAAGAAACCGACGTTTTGGCTATTCGGGTATCGCGGAGGTCGTGACCTCGCAACCTACCCCGATACTTGGCTCAGAGACATTCCACTGCTGAAATTCGGCAATGGCGTTTATTTGTCGAACCGAGCAACGATCGGAACCAATATTGCCCTTGCCGATGGATCTCTTCTCGTTGATTCAGTACATATCGGCGCTCGCTCGCTCGTTGGCCACTTAACAATGATCACCCCCGGCGTTCAGATCGGGAGAGACGTTGATATTGGAGTGGGTGTAGCGATCGGGCTGAAATCAATGATCGGTGACGCCGTAAAGATAAACCCATGCACAGCGATCGAACACGGCGTAAAGATCGGCCAAGGAACGAAGGTCGGTTCGATGGTCTATATAGGCTCGGGCGTCCGACTCGGAGAAGGTCTCGTGATCCCGTCAGGAATCACGATACCTCAAAAGACGCAGTTGCTTACCCAGTCTGAGGTGGCCTTTTTTGCGGCCCACGTTGCCTCCGCCCGTAACAATCTGCACGTGGCAAAGCGTATCGGTAAGTCTATAGAAGGTATTGAAAGGGACCGCTTGCTAAAGCCAGAAATAGGGCAGACTGCGACGCCCTTGAACCTATGAGTGAAATCAAACGAGAAGGTTTCAGAGTAATGACGAAAGCCAGAGAGCAGATTCTCGATGGCGCGATCGCCGACGGAATGATGGAATTAACTCTGGGCTTTCGTCGCTTGAGGGGTGAGGCTCCAACCGAAGACTGGACCCGGTTTGCGAAACAAGAATTCCTTGATCATCCGCTCGTCCCCCTGATCTTTGAAGACCCGTTCACAAAGCACGCATTCGATAGGCCACGCGGGTATTCCGGAGACGCCGATATTCTCGACTACATGTACGGCTATCGCAAGCCAGGGCCGAACACCTCACAGCTAGGCCGTTCAATTTTTGAGTTTACGACCAACACACCCGCTCCGGTTAGCGTACGTGAACGGCGCCAAATCCTTGCGAAAAAGATCGACGAGATCTCGGCCGTGACTCAGGGCACCCGGGTTCTATCGGTCGCTTGCGGTCACCTTCGTGAGGCTCACTTGTCAACGGCGGTCCAGAATCGCGAGATCGAACATTTTGTGGCTCTCGACCAGGACCCGCTATCGCTTGAGGTAGTTAGACGAGAATTTCAAGGTCTGAACGTGGAACCTGTCTGCATGTCGGTAAAACGACTACTGACCGACCGGGTAGATCTTGGGGCGTTTGACCTCGTGTATTCCGCAGGCCTTTACGACTATTTGCCGGACCCCGTCGCCACCGCCCTCACCGCAAGACTATTTGCTATGGTCCGGCCAGGCGGAAAGCTGATTATTGCGAACTTTGCACCATGTCTTAGAGACATCGGCTACCTAGAAACCTTCATGCAGTGGCAGTTGGTTTACCGAAACGATGTTGCGGTTACTACCTTCGTATCTCGACTCAATGGCTCAAGCGGTGATCTTCGTGTGTACGGCGATTCCAGGGGAGACGTCCTTTACCTAGAACTGGTGAATGGTGTTGCGTGATCTGGGGGAACGAATGGCTCGAAAATCAATCCAATTAGACAAATTTAACCGCCGATCTTTTACCCTTTCGCTCGGAATCTTTGTTTTCGATACTGTTTTTTACTGCTCGCTGGGAATTGCAATCAGCCTCGTTGAGAGCAACTTGCTGAAACTCTTTCTCGCTATGGCTTTCGGCTTATTCTCTGGACTACTTTTTATTGTTGGTCACGACGCCTGTCACCGCGCGTTTTCTCCGTCAAAAAGATTAGATGAGTTCATTGGACGGATCGCATTCCTACCCACCTTTACCGCGTTTAGCCTCTGGGAGATAGGCCACAACCGCCTTCACCACATCTACACGAACCTGGCTACTCACGATTACGCATATCGGCCTTTAGACCTACAAGAGTACTCTTCCAAATCATTTGTCGACCGCCTGTGGTATCGGGCGGGTCGGAGTTTTATCGGAGTTGGTTTGCACCACATGCGCGAAATCTGGTGGAAGCACATGATATTCCCAAGCCAACGCGCAGTGCCAGAACGGATGCGAATTCATTTTCTTGACAGCCTCCTTTGCGTTCTCTGGGCAGCTACTTTGTTTGTTTTTGGATACTTTTTTTCACAATCCGCGATCTCGACACTAATCTTCCTTTTCCTGATCCCACAGGCTTTTTGGCTGTGGCTCGTCGGCTTTGTCGAATATCAGCAGCACACCCACCCGTCAATACCTTGGTATGCAAGATTCGAAGACTGGGCGCGCGATCGCGACAGAATTGTCACAAGCCCTCACATCACGTTCCCGCCCATCATTGGTCTCCTCTTCCACGACGTCATGGAGCACACCGCCCATCATTTGAATCCTACGATCCCGATGTATCAACTACGCGCCGCTCAGAAGGAGGTGGATCTTGGCGCGTGGCCGAAACTAATTGTTGAGAGCGGGTCTCTTCGTGCATTCATGCAGAAGACGCGGATCTGCAAGCTGTACGATTTCGACAAACACGAGTGGCTCGATTTTCGAGGAAATACAACTGCCAAGGTGCCAAACCACGTCTGATCCGATTCAGAACACTATGCTGATAAGAGGTGCAAAATCATTCTTGGCTGGCTTGGTCGTTGGCCTTTTTCTACCGGTAGTTTCTTTTGGACAGGGCATCAACTATCCCGGGAACAGCCCGATAAGCACCACCGGCGCCGGCAATGCTCGTGTTGACCCGGACAATCTTTTTACCCGTAACAATATTGCTGGTCTTTCCGAGATCGAGACTGAGGCCGGCGGGCGAAACCGATGGAGGGTCTTCGGTGAAGTTCAAGGGACCTTTTATTCATACGATCGGCGCCCCGGAATAAATGCTGAGGTAAGTTCTCGAGGGAAGGTAGGCGTTCCGAATGCATCTGGCGAGGTCACATTCACGTCGTCAGGCAACCGGTTTGGATTCGGTGTCGGCTTATCGCAAGTATTCGGCTTTCAATCGAAACTCAAGGACCTTTCGGGTGGACCCGGAGCTCAGTTTTTCGATACAAAGATCGCATCCCACGATGTCACCGTAGCGGGAGCTGCCCGGATAAACAAAAGGTTTAGCGTCGGGGCGTCGGTCATTTTCGGTCGGGTATTCCTAAAACAGATCGGGACAATTCCCGAACTCGCTGCTATCGGTATCATCAGGCAATCGCATCTCGACGTAAGCGACATCGGCGGCGTTGGGTATAGCTTCGGAGCAAACGTACGGCCAAGTTCGCGGATACGTCTGGGCATCAACTTCAAAACGAAGCGCAAATATACGCTGGGCGGAGCGGTCGAAACATTTCAACCGGTCGCGGGGCCGAGCGGCTTGCAGCTAATCCCGGTCAAGCCGCCCGTGAATGTTCCGTTCAGTTTTCCGGCGGTTCTTGAGACGGGCATCAGCGTAAAGCCTACTCAACGGCTGCTCATAGCTTTCGACCATCGCTACTACTTCTACCAGAGATCATTAGAGTCAGTTGTCGTTCAGGACGCGGCGACCAGTGCTCCCCTCGCCAGCCAGTCGGTCCGGGCGCGGAATGTCAGCTTGTTTCTTCTCGGAGGAACCTATGCTCTGAATAAGGACCACGCGCTGAATTTTGGTACTGGCTATGTTTCGAACGCAGTGCCCGACGAAACGTTCTATCCCGGGCTAATGAACACAGGAGGAAAAAGCATCACCGCCGGCCTGAGCAGGCAGATCGATCAGACATGGTGGACGGTCAGCATTTCAAAATATTCCGGCAATCCCAGGACGATCGAATCCGCCCGGAATCCGCTCTTCGCGGGCATTTATGAGAACGGCGGCTTTACCATCGGCCTCGCGTTTCGCCGCTGGAAGTGACCCGCTGACCCGGACCTTAAAGGGATGCGAGGCGCTATACAAAGCTTTCAAGAACCGCGAGCTATCGGAGGTATGTTCCACTCAGAGGTTCGTACCTATAATCCTGCACGCCGGAGAAGATCTTCGAATCGGGGATCGATTCGCATCTTCTAGAACGCCGGCCAGGCTTTTACGAGAAGGAAACCCGTCTCCCGCAGCTCCAGCGAACGTTCAAGATACTCAAAAGCCTTGTCCTTTTCGTCTAGCGCTGCATATACGCGGGCAAGTCCGAGGGGTGACGTTTGTGTTCCACCGTTGCCCTTATCAAGAGACTCGAATGCGATCTTCGCTTCCCAGTACCCTCTTGCCCCGGACTTCTTGCTGGCTTCAAGTGATGTCTTGATGTTGTTCCTAAGAGCAGAGAGGCGTTCTGCCGTGATCTTACCGTTCTCAAACTGCCTAGAAAATAGGCGTTCGAGGGCGGCGAGAGCTTCCGAGAAGTTTCCTTTGTGCTCGTAGGCAAACGCGAGATTTAAGTACGTTCGCTCGAACTCAGGGTTTTGCTGCCTTATCCTCTCAAGTTCGCCGATCGCCTCGTCGTACCGCGTCGCATAAACGAACGCCAGTGCTCGGTCGGTCATGATCGGAAAGGATAACGGATCGATGGCGAGTGCCGCATCGTATTCGGCAATACTCTCGTCGAAGCGGCCTTGGTGCGCGAGGAACTCAGCATACCAATGCCGGGTGGTCGCGTCGTTCGGATGAGGTCGGCCGCACGTTGGTGACTCACTTCCGCCGATCGCGTATCCCAGGCATACCAGCTCTGCGTGAGCCCCATAACCGCGTAGGCCTCTCCGAGTTGGGGTTCGATGTCAGCCAATTTGGGAGAATTTTATATCGGGGGATAATTTCTCTGGAACCGATTCCTTAATGTCAGTTTCTATTAATTGAACGGAAGAAAGGCGTGTTAGAGCACAGTGGCAAACATTTTTCGCCCCTGAGTCACGCCGAAGCTCTATTCGAAAATCTCCGAAATAGGTTTGCCGCATTGCGATCAGCGTGCGGCATTTTTTCAATGTGCTGCGGCCTCCGCCCGTACCAGGCTAACCTTGCCGTTCCATTTGCCGCCGTTGCGGGCGAGGCCGTTGAGACGTCGACCGTCGGCTGATATCTGAAGATTGTATTCGTCGAGCATCACGAGGACTGCGTCGCGGTCTTTTTCGTATCCGGTAAGCCTGACGACGCCCGTGGCAGGCGAGAATGCACCGCGAACGCGTTCGATCGCCGAAAGGCCGATCTTATCGGTCTTGTCATCGCGTGCCGTCTTTCGCATCGTCCATTTGATTGTACCCCTCAGCAGATCATCCGAAGCGTTTTCGAGGGTCAGCTCGAAGTCGAAAAGCGTTCCGGAATCCGTTTGCCAATCGCCTTTCCATACCCCGGCTGCCACGAATTGTCTTGGCGTGATCACGGGCGTTCGGCTTGGCGTGTTTGAGGCAGCCGGATCGCCCGCGTTGCGCAATGGAATTGCAAATGGCCGCGGGGTCTGCTGCGGGGTTGCTTCCGGCACCGCTCCCGAGCCGAGAAGTCGGTCGCTATTGAGAAGAACGAGAGCCGCCCCAAGGCCGATGCACGCTACCACCAGAATGCCGATGACGACATACGGGAGTGGCGAAGACCGCCGTTCACGGGGTGCGGGTTCAGGGGCCGACGAACCAATGTCCTTTGTCCCTGTCCGGCTGAGTTCTTCGGTTGTTGGTGCAAGTATTTCGGTCGGTGCAGCACGCGCAACTTGCGGATTTAGCTCGGTCGGAGCGGAGTGGTGATCGAAGCCTTCTTCCAGCCGCGTGCCATCATCAAGGCAAAAATATAGATCGTCGGGATATGTTTTGCGGCAGGAAGGGCATTGCTTCATCGTAGGAAATGTCGCGGCCCAAAATGCGGGGTCGGTTACTTACAGGCTCTCAAGATGTTTGACCACACGGTCGATAAGCCAATTAGGTGTTGAGGCTCCGGCCGTTACACCGACCTTTTCGACGCCCACGAGGTCGTTCGCATCGATCTCAGCTTCGGTCTCGATCAGGAAGCTCTTTTCACAGTTTTCTTTGCAGACGTTGAGCAGCTTAACACTGTTCGACGAATGGCGTCCGCCGATGATGTAAAACGCATCGACCATCGTCGACAGAGCCCGAGCGGCGTCCTGACGATCACGCGTTGCGGAACAGATCGTATTGATCACCTCGACGGTGTCGTCCGTCTTCTGGCGAACGGCTTCTGCGGTATCGAAGAATGTCTTTGCCTTGATGGTCGTTTGCGACACAACCAGCGGATTTCGCAATCGAGGCAGGGTGTCGATCTCTGACTCGTCACGGATCACAAATGCATGTTCGGGCGCGTAGCCATGCACGCCGATCATTTCAGGATGTTCCGGACTGCCTACGACCACGATGTGGCGATCGGCGGCAGCAGCTCGAGATGCAAGCTTTTGTACGCGTGTGACGAACGGGCAGGTCGCGTCAACAACGCCGGCGGCCGTTGCTTCGAGTTCACGCTGGACCTCGGGCGTTACGCCGTGGGCACGAATCACCGCCGTATCGGTACGGCTTATCTGAACTGGGGCATTGACGGTCGTGACGCCTTCGTGGGCGAGCCGCTGCATTTCCTGTTCATTATGGATCAGCGGTCCGAGAGCCTTGACGCTAGCCCCTTTTCCGATCGCGTCCTCGACCATCTCGACAGCGCGTTCGACACCGAAACAGAACCCATATTCATTGGCTAAAAGAACTTGCATTTTCTTACTTCGTTGAATACTTTACTAGTTTGCGCCTCGTGATCTAACTTCAAAGTCTATCAAATGGAAGGTCGAAACGAAACCATTTCCTCCCGTTGCGTCTTCCTCAACGACGGATATCTTAGCGAACTCTACGCCGCATTCTCCGAGGCGTTTTCGGACTATGTAATTCCGTTCGCTCTGACTAAGGAACAGTTTCGCAACCATATCGATCTGACCGCCGTCGACCTCGCACTCACCGCAGGTTATTTCGTACAGAACGCCATTGTCGGATTCTCGCTCAACGGCTTTGGCGAGTGGAACGGTCGTAAAACTGTATACGACGCGGGCACCGGCGTTGTTCCAAGCGCTCGTCGCAAGGGCGTTGGCCTCTCGATGTTCGAGATGATGATCCCATACTTTAAGCGGATCGGAGTCGAGCAGTATCTGCTCGAGGTAATAACGTCAAACTCGGCTGCGATATCGCTTTACGAAAAGCTTGGCTTTCGCTCCGTCAGGCGGCTCGCTTTGCTGCAGAGTGACGGGCCGATCCTGCGGCCGATCGCAAATGAAAAGGTTGAAATTCGGGAGATAAGTGAGCCGGACTGGCACAGGCTTGTAGGATTCTGGGATACAAAGCCGTCTTGGCAGAATTCGGTCGAAGCGATCGGTCGAAGCACCAGACTTAAGCGGATCCACGGAGCGTTTCTCGATGGCGAGTGTGTCGGGTATGTTGTTTTCTCAGGCCGGTTCGGCCGGATCGCTCAGATCGCTGTAGCACACGAAAACCGCGGGAAAGGGATCGGCAGTGAGCTCGTGCGTTCTGTGAGGAGTACGGCGGCTGACGGATTTTCGATGCAAGTGATCAATATCGATACTGCCGAACAGGGTGCTGTCCAATTCTTTTCCAAGCTTGGTTTCAACGAGCGTCTCTCGCAGTACGAAATGCTGCTTGACCTATAAAATCAACGTACAGGGTCACGAAGGATCGCATCCGAAGCCGCCCGAGCGGTAGCCGCCGCCGTCGCATCGGCGTGACGGAGTCCGGACATCTGTCGCAGAGCTTCACCCGTCCGAGCCAGCAGCCTTACTAGATCGCCTTCTTCTGCCTTTGTTCGTCGAACCAGTTCCTCCCAAGTTAGGCCGGCGGTCCACCGTTCTGCAGTTGCCGCCGCAGAATAGTTGATCTCTTCGATAGGGATCACACCGTTCTTCCATTCGACATTTGATACGTGGTTCACGAGCTTCTCGAATTCAGCGAGGATATCGAGCATTCGACGCGAAGATCGCAGTTCGCCATAACTCCGGTCAGCGTCAGCAGCTACGGATGCCATCAGGCCGGCCGCCTCGGCAACCGTTAGGTCATCGAAAAGGCCTTCGCGAAGGGCTTCACCGATCAACAGAGGACGATCGATCCTTAGGTCGGCAAGCCATTTGCCGGATTCGGTAACGCTTTCGGAGGAAATGTCGATGTAGCCGAGCTGGTCGAGCACGGCCGCTCGAAACTGGAACGGCTGCCAGATCCTCTCTCCGATATCTTCCGCTGTTCCCATTCCGCGACGGCTGCGACTCTCGCGAAACGCATAGCTCTTTTCTGCTATCTCACGAACCTGCTCAAAATTGCCAAATGCGTCGAGCAGATTGAGCAGACTCGTATAGGTCGCCCTGAAACGGCTCTCGAGTGGGTCCGGCGGAGCTTTTAGCAATTCGGCGATCCGTTTTAGATCTTGGAACTGTCCGGGCGCAAGAATGACGAAACCGACATTGTCGCGGCCGCGCCTTCCGGCCCTGCCGGTCATCTGCTGAAGTTCGCTAGCCGAGAGCGGACGCCATCCGTCATTGCCGCGCGTGTCCGCGTTCGAGATCACAACGCTGCGCGCGGGGAAGTCGACGCCCGCCGCAACGGTCGACGTTGCAAATAGCGCGTTCAGCAGGCCGGCCGACATCATACCTTCGATGAGCAGTTTCCACGACGGAATATGTCCCGCGTGATGAGCCGCGACGCCGGCGTTGACGATGAGTTTTGCGTGTTTGTGAGAGCTGACCTCGGGATGTTTGGCGGCGAACTCGTCGAAGATCTCCTGCCGTTTTGCCTGCCTTTCCGGATCAGCCTTTTGCGACTTATCAAGCGAAACTTCGGTCGCGGCTTCGTCGCACCGCCGGCGGGTCGATAAAAACACTATCGCTGGGAGCAGGTCAAAGGACCGCAGCGATGAGATCAATTTTGGAGGCGATATCTCGGCTCGTGTCCGATCCATTCAGTCGATAGTACCAGAGTCAAACGCAAAACGAGGTTCCATTGACTGGTGCGACGCCGCTTACTAGAATCTTGCGAGTGCCGAAAGAGCAGATCCCTATCACAATTGAGAACATCCGTGCTGTCCACCGCGAACGGCGTCCGGAGATCCGCCGGCGTCTCGACGAATTTGCCGCGATCGGCCATTCGGGTAGCGACGTCCAGCTGCTCGAGGAAATGGTGTTCTGCTTTTTCACCGGCGGCTGCTCTGCAAAAATGGGAATGCGAGCGCTCGAAGCGGTGAAACCTATTTTGCTGACCGCCGATCAGCGGGAATTCGCCCGAGCGTTGGTTGGAAGCCACCGTTATCCCAATGCCCGGGCACGATACGTAGCGTTTTCCCGCGATCAGCTTCGGGATACTTACGGCCTGAAGCTTCGCGAGAAACTCGAGAGTTTCGAGTGTCCTCACGAGCGGCGTGATTGGCTGGTTCGTGACAAGAGCATCAAGGGCCTCGGCTACAAGGAAGCGAGCCATTACCTGCGCAATATCGGTTACAAGGGCTACGCGATCCTGGACAAGCACATCCTAAACTGTCTCGTCGAACTTCAAATTATTGACGACCCTAAGCCACCAAATACGCGAACGAAGTATCTAAGCGTTGAAGAAAAACTGAAACAAATCTGTAACATGACGGGTATTGATATTGACGAGCTGGATTTAGTGCTCTGGTCAATGAAAACCGGTGTTATACTCAAATAACCAGTTCTAACTTCCACAGGAGTTTGCGGTATGCGGTGCAAAGGTTACTTTCCTCTTTTTCATAACCTTTTCATTGGTCTGCCTGCTCGGTACCTGCCGGCCGCCGCCTTCGTGATATTCGGCGTGGCCGCAGCGACCGCCTCGGGCCAGACCGTGGATCCGAAGAAGACGATCAAGGAAGCGACGAAACTGACCCGTGCCGGCCAGTTTGTCGAAGCCGAGGATCTTCTCCGAAAATTGGCGGACGCTGAGCCGATGCGTACGGAACCACGCGTCGAACTCGCCTACGTCCTGACGAAACAGCGGCGCCTCGGCGACGCATATCGAATGATCACTGAGGTGGTGGAGAAGGAGCCAAAGAATGCTCGAGCTCTCGCCGTTTTCGGGGCGACGATGCTTACCGGCGGTCGATTTCGCGAAGCTCGCGTTCTCTTTTTCAACGCGATCAAGAACAACCGCCGCGAACACCTTGCCTGGGCCGGCTACGGGCTGATCGACTTTTACGAAAACCGCATCGATCAAAGCGTCGAGAACCTCCGCGAAGCTGTTTTTTACGCTCCCGAAGAGCCTGATTACCTTTTTGCTCTCGCCCAGGTCTCGGCGCGGGCTGAATTATATGCAGAGGCGGCCGATGCTTACCGTGACTTCCTCGGCGTATCCAACAAAAAAGACACCGACCGACGCGAACGCATCAAGGGCCTTATCAGCTTTCTTCGGTACCTCGGCAATGCGGGCTCGCTTTACCGAGTAGGCGGTGCGGAACAGACCGCGGTCAACTTCGATCTCGTGGGCAATCGCCCGATAATCGAGATGAGGATCAACGGTAAGGACGAGCCGCTGCGATTCGTTTTGGATACGGGTTCCGGCATCTCAGTGATCTCCGAAAAGACGGCAAAGCGCATGAAGATAAAGCCCGTCACCCGCGGCGGCCACGCCCGCGGCATCGGAGGTGACGGCAAGTTTGAGATCGTCTATGGTCTTCTACGCGAGATCGAGGTCGGCGATGTGACAATGCGTCAGGTGCCGGTCTACATTCGCAAGTTCCATACGGGAAGCCATGAGGTCGATGGGTACATCGGATTGGCGATGATCTCGAAGTTCCTGACTACAATTGATTATGGCAAGAAAACATTCTCGCTGGTCCGCCGTCGGTCCGACGAGCAGGCAAGTGGTGCGACGGCTGACAGCACATCGCTTCCCCTCAGATTAACGTCTAGCGGCTTTCTGAGCGGCGAAGTTCTGCTGCAGGGGGTCGATTCGCCGCTAAATTTTATCGTCGATACGGGAGCGAGTGTTTCGGTGATCTCGGATGAAGTGGCTCGTGAAGACGGGGTTGCCGGGTTCGTTGGAGAAGAAAAGCTGCGTGTTATCGGCTCGGCCGGCGTGACTGACGACGTAACTACGTACAAGCTGCCGAAAGTGACTTTCGGCCCGCACACCGAGACGGATATTACGGCGGTTAAACTCGACCTCGGGCTGATCAACGAAGCGTCCGGCTTTGAACAGTCGGGAATCCTTGGCGGGAACTTCCTCAAGAACTATCGCATGACCTTCGATTTCAAAAATTCGACGGTCACCTTTGTAAAGTCCGCAAAGGAGTAGTCCAAACAGCTCACTGAATGAAACAAACCCTCTATCTCGAAACCTCCGTCGTCGGCGCGTACCTCGATAACGGAGAACCCTTCCGCCGGGACCTGACTATTAGGTGGTGGGAACACGAACTCTCGGAATACGAAGCCTACAGTTCGATCCTCGTACAGCGTGAGATCGAGCGTTTAGATGAACCCCACCGTACCGGATACCTTAACCTTCTCAAGCCGCTCGCACAGCTCGAACTTACCGAAGAGGTCGCGATACTCGCCGAAGGATACATCGAACGCGGTATCTTTCACCGCAAGTTCCTCGCTGACGCAGTTCACGTGGCGCTCGCTTCGTTTCACAAGATCGACTACATCGTGACGTGGAATTTCGGGCATCTGGCAAATGTTCGAAAACAGGCGAGGATGCGACTGTTCAACACATCCGCCGGTTTCTTTGCCCCGGTGATCGTTACGCCGGAATTCCTCGTACACACGACGGTCTAAGACAAGAAAAAGGCATCCGTTTCAGGACGCCTTTTTTCGGAACTGGAACTACTTCGGCCGTCAGCCTGTCACTTCTACAAAGCGCGGCAGCGAGAACGTCTGATTCACCAGTACGCTAAATTCCGTCCCCGACTTTACCTCGGCCTCGTTACCTTTCAATAGCCGTTCGCCCAGGAAACCTGCTCCGGCACCGAGGATCGCACCGATCGCGGTAGCCTTGCCGCCGCCGACCATCGCGCCAAGTACCGCTCCGCCGGCTGCTCCGCCGCCGATGAATACGATCTTGCGATTTTTCATTTTCGAGGCGCTCGCTCCGCCCTCGTTGTCAGAGGTCGTCTTGCCTGATTCTAGGTCGGTCAGGGACCCATTGATCGTTCTCAGCCGGCCATTAGGCAGCCTGATAGAGACGAACGACACATCGAGTTGTCCCGGTTCGCCGCCCTTGCTCGCCTTTCTAACGGACGAGATACGGCCGTTGAGGATGCTGCCGACCGGAATGACCACGACGCCGGTCGACGAATAGACCGGCTCAGTGATCGTGCTTGTGAACGAACTCCCGGCCACGGCCGTCTTCGAACTGATGGTCGAATTCATCCTCGCCCGCATCACGGTACCGGTCTCGACCGAATACATCGGCAGTGCCGGCGGAGCGGCTTTGCGTACCGTCGTCTTCTTTTTTAGGACCGGCTTCTTCTGGGCTGTGGCCGATCCGGCACCAATGAACATTGCGACCAGCGCAAGCGTCGCGATCGACAGAAATCTCTTTGTGTTTTTCATCTCTTGATCCTCCGTATCCCGTACGAAAAAGTTAGCGAAAACCGACCCGAAGATCGCGCGGACATTTTGAGGTAAGCGCGTGGTCGATAGTTGCAAAAAAATGCTGCTCAATTCCTGAAATTCGATCTGATTAGCAGTATCATCCAGACGTACGATAATTCACAAGGTCTCCGGACCACCTAAGACCCTCGGCTTATAAACCGGGGGTCGAGTCGTTTAGGAGATTGTTTAAACAAGTTTTATTCTAGGAGTAAGCCCCTAAGGATTATGCAACTGTTCGCTCCGGCATTTCTGCTATTCGGATTGAATCTGCTTGACGCGCTTCTGACTATCGTGTGGGTAAGAAGCGGTGTTGCCACCGAGGGTAACCAGCTAATGGCCGCGCTGCTCGATATTGGCAACGGGCCGTTTCTGGCTGTAAAGATCGTGATCGGGCTTCTTACCACCGTCGTGCTGATACGTTGGGGCAAGAAGCCGCTCGCTCGCTACGGCCTTGCTATCGCCCTCGCCGTGTACATCGGACTGATGGGAATTCACGTCTTTACCGGCCTATCTGCGTTCGGTCTTGTTTCGAACGCGACGGTCGACAACGTTACTCAGTTTCATCAGCAGTTGTTCGCAATGTTCATCTAAACGAACTCCCGACCAATTGGAGAACGATGCGGCCCGCGGATTTCTATTGAAACGGCGGGCTGCGTTGCGTCGTATCAAATAGCACAACGCGCGGGCTTTTATTGAGCATCAAATCGTTGATATTTTATCCGTTGAGGTAGCAATCATATGAATAGAAAACCCGTTTACCAGATCTCGGCGAGGCAAATACTGCTATTGTCCGTCGCCTCGGCATTGATCGCTGTCGGAGCGACGGTGCTTGCTTTGAATCTACGTGACCTCTGGGATTCGCCATCTTCGGCGAATACTGAAGTCTCGGCGGCGTCGACACCGACCTCTATTTCCGACCCGTCGACCGTGACCGACGAGCAGAACAGCATCGAGGTGTACAAGAACTTCTCGCCCGGAGTTGCGTTCATTAACACGACGTCGTACCAGCAAGGATTCTGGGGCGATGTGCAGGAAGGCAAAGGCAACGGCTCCGGCTCGGTTATCGACACCAACGGCAATATTCTGACTAACTATCACGTCATTGAGGGAGCCCAAAAAGTGACCGTGAGCTTTGGCGGTGAAAAGAACTATCCGGCGACGGTCGTTGGTGGCGACCCAGATACGGACCTCGCGGTGATCAAGCTCGACAATCCGCCGCCGAACCTAACGGTCATTCCGTTCGGAGATTCGGATAAATTGGTCGTTGGCCAAAAAGTTCTCGCGATCGGAAACCCGTTCGGTCTCGACCGTACGCTGACGACGGGAGTCATTTCTGGGCTCCAGCGTCCGATCCGAGCCCGCAACAATCGGCCGATCGATGCTGCTATCCAGACGGACGCCTCGATCAACCCGGGAAATTCGGGCGGTCCGCTGCTCGATAAGTACGGCAAGATGATCGGCATTAATTCGCAGATCCTTTCGCCCGCGGGCGGCTCGGTAGGCGTTGGATTCGCGGTTCCGGTAAACACGGCGAAACGCGTCGTCCCGCAACTGCTTCAGTTCGGCGAAGTTCGCCGTCCAAAACTCGGAGCGTCTCTGCCGTCGATCGCCGATCTCAAGGAACGCGGCTATCGCGTGCCCGTTGAGAATGGATTGCTCGTGCTGCAGGTATTGCCGGGCGGTTCGGCTGACAGGGCCGGGCTAAGGGCCGTAACGAGCGATGGAACGTTGGGCGACATCCTTGTCTCGGCAGACGGCCAGAAATTTGAGGACCTCGACGATCTGTATCGGCTTTTAGATCGCAAGAAGATCGGTGAGACGGTCAATTTTGAAGTGTATCGCGACGGAAAGACCATAACCGTACCGATCACGCTTCAGGGGGCGACGACGGCGCCGACCCGAAATCGAAGATCGATCCAGTAATCACCTCAACGGTTTGGATCTGGGCCGTCCGCTCGGGTGCGGGCGGCCTTTTCCATAAGAATGAAAGCTGAGCTCAACGACTTTTTTAACGAAGGCTTCGGATGGATCTGCCGTCAGTGCGATGCGGCAGACGCGCGGGCCAGGACGCCCGACAGTAAGGCTCATTCACGGATATTTCGCGAGGGCGAAGCCGAGTCGAAAAACCCTGAACTCAGCACCCGGGCACTCGCGAAATGGACCGACAAGACCAGGCGATTCTTGACTTGTCCGCGTTGCGGCATCACCGAGCCCGTCGAGGTCAATTGATGAATTCCTTTCAGGCTGCGGCACGTGTTAGATTTGACCCAATGTTGTCAAGAGAACTCGAGGTCGCTATCGGCCTGGCTCGAAAGGTCGGAAAACGCGTACTCCATTATTACGCGAGCGGTTTTGAGGTCGAAGAAAAGATCGGTGCCGACGACTTTAGCGAACCGGTGACGATCGCCGATCGCGAGGCTAGCCGAATGATCGTCGAAACACTCTCCGCAGCCTTTCCAAATGATGCGATCCTTTCCGAAGAAGAGCACGACGACCTCGCCGACCGCGTCGCCAAGGACCGCGTGTGGATAATCGACCCGATCGACGGCACTGCCGGTTTCGTCAATCACGACGGAGATTTCGCTATTCAGATCGGGCTCGCCGAAAAAGGCCGCAGTGTTCTTGGCGTTGTTTTTCTCCCGTATCACAACATTCTGACGTACGCGGCACGCGGCACCGGTGCCTTTTCGAGTATCGGCGGCGCCGATCCTGAGCGGCTGAGCACCTCGGACCTCGTCGATCCCACCGCAATGACGATAGCCGTATCGCGAAATCATCCGAGCAGAAGGATGCGGCAAATAAGTGAGCATTTCCGCTTTCAAAACAGTGTCCGCCGCGGTTCGGTCGGGCTCAAGGTCTCGCTGATCGCGTCGCGCAATGCCGATGTCTATATTCATCCCAGCCCGCGAACAAAGCTCTGGGATACGTGTGCCCCGCAAGTGATACTCGAAGAGGCCGGCGGCCGCATGACCGACCTGTTCGGTACGACCCTGACCTACGATCGCGTCGATGTGCAAAACGTTAACGGCATCGTCGCCTCGAACGGCGCTGTTCACGATCGCCTGATCGAAGATCTTCGCCCACTCCTCGCCGAATTTGGCCGCATTCCGCAGCAATACCACTGACCTTCGCAAAGTTTTTTCCGCAATTGCTAAATTTCGTATTGTTTTATGCAATTGTTTATGGTAAAACTTTTGCTCAAGTAGTTTCTCCGAGCTTTCAAGCTAAATTAAGAAAAGGAAAGAATTAGGTGGTTAATACCTTTGCGATGCGCGAGTCTGTCGAGCCGGTGTCTGAGCGTTCTGTCATTTTTGCCGACGGATATCTTAATAAATTAAGCGGCGAGCAGATCGAATTTGAGTGCCGACAGCGCATCGAACGCGGCTGCCGCGAGCTCGAATTGAATTTCGCGAACACCGAGATCGTTAACAGTATCGGAATATCGATACTGCTCGGTGTGATCGATACCGCGGCGAACCGGGGAGCCAAAGTCGTTTTTTCTGAGGTCAATGACGAGACAGTCGAACTTTTCGAGATGCTCGGCCTGACCAAGCACGTTGTGATCGAGCAGCCAGTTTAAGGAATATGACCGAACATCCGCACAAACTGATCCACGCATTTGGGGCACTAGCCGAGCTCGGCCAGGAGATCACCAACAAGAATAATTTCCAGGAAACGATCCGGACGTCGCTCCATCTGATCTCTGGCGCGTTAGGTATCATGCGCGGTTCGGTCGCGAGATATTCGCGATATGGCCACGAACTGAATATGCTCGCGGTGCGAGGCCTCGGTGACGATTTTCCCCTAAGTCTCAGCCTTTGCAGCGAAGACGAACGCCAGTTTCTCACCAACGGCCTTAATCCGATCGAGATATCCCAGGCCAAGGTGCTGCCGTTCTTTCAGGTCTATGATTCCAGCTTCGAGCGTCGCCGGCTCGAGCTATTCGTACCGCTTGTTGTCCGTGATGAGATCGTCGGTGCTCTCTTCCTCGGCGAAAAGGCGAGCGGTGTACCCTACACGAATTACGAAAAAGAGATCGTCTGCGCAATGGGCCAGCATATTGCCGTCGCTATTGCCCAACGAAACCTAATGGCCGAGATCGAGCGGCACGCAGAAGAGAACCGCCAACTATTCGACGAGATGCGCTCGACGTATCACGACACGGTCAAAGCGTTTGCGGCGGCCATCGACTGCAAGGATAAGTACACTGAGGGGCATTCAGTCCGTGTCGGGCGATTCTCAGAGATCATCGCCTCTGAACTCGGTTGGGGAAGCGAAGAGGTCGAGGGAGCCGCGGTTGCCGGCTACCTGCACGATGTCGGCAAACTGACCGTCGAGCGAAAGATCATTAACGCTCCGTACCGCATCAACGCCAAAGAATCCGCCGAACTCAATAAACATCCGTCAGTCGGTTTCGAGATCCTGCAGCCGATAAATCATCCATTTACGGATGTCCCGCTTGCGGCGAAGTATCACCACGAACGCCTCGACGGACGCGGCTATCCCGACGGCTTGTTCGATCGCGAGATACCGTATATAGCAAAGATCGTCACACTCGCCGATTCCTTCGATGCCATGACGACCGACCGGCCGTATAAAGCGCGCCGTCCGGCCAAGGATGTGATCGAAGACCTGCAGAGAAATTCGGGACGTCAGTTCGCACCGGAACTCGTAACCGGTTTCCTGGGCGGAATGCTCAAGGAATTGACGGGCGAAGACCGCAACAAGCGTTTCAGAAGATTGCTCGGCCGCGAATATATGGAGGCAGAAGGGATCGTCGAGAAGCTGAAATTCGCCCTGAATGAGATGGCCCCGACGACTCCGATGACTTACATCGCCGCCGCAGCATCATTTGGTGACGCACAGCACATTCACTGATTGTCGAACAGCCAGGCGATCGCGGTTTCACTGTCAGCGAAATTCATCAGATTAAATCCGCGATTCACCGCGACGAGCTCGCCAAAATCGTTGATCTGCTCGTGGCCGTGCTGCAGGTCAACGAAGGCTATCCTTGCATTCCCAAATCCAAGCTGTGGTATTTCCGCTCCGACCTTAAATGCATCGGGAAATGAGACATTGGTAGCGATGTTTTCTTCGACAAGAACTCGCCTTGCTCCCGTCGCTTTTGTTTTCGCGGCGATCTCTTTCCAAAATCCCATCGAAACTTCATAGCTATCCTGCTCAGCCTCAACATGGGCATAAAGATAGCCATCGCGTTCCTCGAAAGTAAGTTGATATAGCGGAGAGGAGTCAGCTTTCATTATCGCGGACTCTTAGAATACCACGCTAGCGCCCGCGTTCGCTCAGCAGTTCGACGAATTTTTTCGCCGCAAGCGAAAGGTTGCGGTCCGTGCGGTGAATAACGCCAACCGACCTGACCCAATACTTTTCGGCGAGGTCAACGACCGCGAGCGTTCCGGCTTTTCGTGACTCGACGACGGCCGAATCCGGAACGATCGCAAGGCCAAAACCGACTTCGACCGCACGCTTGATCGTTTCGATATTGTCGAATTCCGCTACTTTTTTTACCTCGACATCATTTGCTTTGAAGATCTTGTCCATAGCCTTTCGAGTCGGAACATCGCGTTCGAACAGGACGAAATCTTCGCCGCGAAGGTCGGTGATCTTTACCTTTTTGCGCTTCGCGAGCGGGTGTTCGAGCGGGGCGATGAGCACTAGACGGTCATCGGGCATCGGCGCGATCGTCAACCCGCGGCGAGCTTCCGGAAAAGCGAGAATGCCGAGTTCCACGTTCCCGTTGAGCACATCGCGCACGACTCGCGTTGTACGCGAGTATTCCAGATCGATCTTTGCCGCAGGGAACTTTGTCATAAATTCGCGGACCTTGCTCGGCAGTTCATGCAGCCCGACGCTGTAAACTGTCGCGACCTTGACCGTGCCGCCGATCTTTCCGACGACGCCGCGGAGATTTTCCTGCAGCTGCTCATAGGCGGCTAGCACCTTTCTCGATTCCTGATAAAAAACGTCGCCGGCCGGCGTAAGTTTTACTTCGCGGCGTCCGCGGATCCGCTCGAGCAACCGGCGTTTGAATTTTTCTTCCAGTGCTCGGATCTGTTGGCTCACAGCCGACTGCGTAATGAAATTTCGCTCCGCCGCGAGCGAAAAGCTTTCGAGGTCGACCAGATCGCAGAATACTTTCAACGTTTCTATGTGCATCGTTATAAATTAGCTGTGCTATTTAAGCCCCGCATTATTTTTCATTTTATCTTATCTGAGGGAAAAACTACTATAGGAAATGTAAGTTGGCTGAATTGCCGAAACCAAGGGTTTGGACATAGAATCTGTTGATTCGGTTCTAGTTTATTTCCTGCGTACGGCGTTGGCCTTTTTTTGAGGATGGCGATCAAATTTTCTCGGACATTCCTGTTGCGAAAGCTCCATCAGATCACGGGCATAGTACCGCTCGGGATCTTTTTCCTCGTTCATATGTTCACGAACGCCAAGGCGATGAACGGCGAGGCGAGTTTTGTAAAGGCGGTCAAGGACATACATGACATTCCGTTCCTGCTCTTGATCGAGATATTTGGCATCTTTTTGCCGCTCTTGTTCCATTCGGTATACGGGATCATCATCGCGACCGAGGCGCGGTCAAATCCGCTCAGTTATAGCTACGCACGCAACTGGCTCTACGTATTTCAACGAGTCACCGGCGTATTTCTTTTCTTCTTTATCCTGTTTCACCTGCTGCATTTCAGGTTCGGGATCGTTCCCGGGCTTTCTGATATTGCTGTAGCAGGTAACGCCGAGCGGGCGTTTTCGATCGTCGCGAACGATTTCAAATTGACGTGGGTGCTCGTAGTGTACATCCTCGGTGTGCTCGCGACCGCCTGGCATCTGGCGTACGGATTCTTTCTTTTTGCGGTCGATTGGGGGCTCGTTATCGGCGAAAAAGCACAGCGGGCGACGCTTGCGGCTTGCCTCGGCATCGCGGTCGTACTTTCGGGGGTCGGTGTTAATGCTGCGGTCGCATTTGTGAGGCATTGCGGGATCTTTCCTCAGGCTTTGTGCGAATCACCTAAAAAGGCGGCTGCATCGAGCCCGGCGAAGTTTTAGTTCATATGGCATCTGCATCTCTAAAATTTGCGATCGTCGGCGGTGGCCTCGCTGGCCTTGCGGCGGCTATGAAGCTAGCTGAGGCTGGCCACGAGGTCGATCTGATCTCGGTGGTGCCCGTTAAACGCTCTCACTCGGTGTGCGCTCAAGGCGGCATCAACGGTGCGGTAAATACCAAAGGCGAAGGCGATTCGCCCGCAAAGCACCTCGATGACACCGTTTATGGCGGCGACTTTCTCGCCAATCAGCCGCCGGTCAAACGCATGACCGACATGGCGCCCGAGATCATTTATCTATTCGATCGAATGGGCGTGCCGTTCTCTCGGACCAAAGAAGGCCTGCTCGATTTCCGGCGTTTTGGCGGCACACTTCATCACCGAACGGCATTCGCCGGAGCGTCGACCGGCCAGCAGCTTCTCTATGCACTCGACGAGCAGGTCCGCAAATGGGAAGTCGCGGGCAAGGTCACTAAATACGAAGGTTGGGAAATGCTCTCGCTAGTGCTCGACGACCATCAGGTCTGCCGCGGGCTTGTGGCGATGAACCTGCAGAATCTCGAGCTTAAGTCCTTCGCTGCGGACGCCGTTATTATGGCGACCGGCGGCCCGGGACTCATTTTCGGCAAATCGACGAATTCGATGACCTGCACCGGTTCGGCTGTTTCCGCGTGCTACCAGCAGGGTGCGCGATACGCCAACGGTGAGTTCATCCAGGTCCATCCGACGTCGATCCCGGGCGAGGATAAACTGCGGTTAATGAGCGAATCCGCGCGTGGCGAAGGCGGACGGGTCTGGGTGCCTAAAGCCGACGGCGATGCTCGCAAGCCGCAGGACATTCCCGAGAACGAACGCTGGTACTTCCTCGAAGATAAATATCCTGCATACGGCAATCTAGTTCCGCGCGACATCGCGACCCGCGAGATCTTTCAGGTCTGTCTCGAAGGCCACGGCGTCGCCGGCGAAAATCAGGTCTATCTCGACCTGACGCATATTGACGCGGAAACGCTGACTCGCAAGCTGGGGGCGATCCTCGAGATCTATGAGATGTTCGTCGGCGATGACCCGCGATACGTTCCGATGCGAATTTTCCCGGGCGTTCACTATTCGATGGGCGGGCTTTGGGTCGATTTTGAACAGAGAACGAATATTCCCGGCCTTTTTGCCGCGGGCGAATGCGATTACTCGATCCACGGAGCGAACCGTCTCGGTGCTAACTCGCTTGTTTCGTGTGTTTACGGCGGATTTGTCGCTGCTCCGTCCGCGATCGAGTACGCTAAGAATGTCGAGCGCAAAAATACCGAGACCAACGGCATTCACGACGCTGAACTGCGTCGCCAGCGGGAGATAAACGATTCGATCGTCCATAGCGAAGGCGGCGAGAATCAGTACAAACTGCACGACGAACTCGGCAAGGTGATGACCGACAACGTCACCGTCGTGCGTTATAACGACCGCCTTCAGGCGACCGACGACAAGATCCGCGAATTGCAGGAAAGGTTCGGCAAGATCTCGATAAACGATTCGAATCTGTGGGCCACGCAGGCAATACCGCACGCGCGCCAGCTTAAGAATATGCTCGAGCTCGCCCGAGTCATCACGCTCGGTGCTCTGAACCGCAACGAATCACGTGGAGCGCATTACAAACCGGATTTCCCGGATCGCGACGATGAGAATTTTCTCAAATCGACGATCGCGGAATATGCCGAAGAAGCTCCGGTCCTGAGCTACGAGCCGGTCGATGTTTCGCTGGTCGAGCCGAGAAAAAGAGACTATTCAAAGGGTAAAAAATGAGCACAGCCGGGCACGTAGAAAAGAAACAACTCGAAACCCCGCCGTCGAAGATCAAGTTCAAGATCCAGCGTCGTGAACGCGAGGGTGCGCCGGTCAGTTGGGATACGTTTGCGATCGATTATCGCCGCAATCTCAACGTCATCTCGGCGTTGATGGAGATCCGAAAAGATCCCGTCACGGTCGAGGGCAAACAGACCACGCCGCCCGTTTGGGATATGTCGTGCCTCGAACAGGTGTGCGGCATCTGCACGATGGTGATCGACGGCAAGGTGCGGCAATCGTGCTCTGCCCTGATCGACGATCTGCTGCTCGCATCGGGCGGCGATACCGTGACGCTGCAGCCGATGTCGAAATTCCCGAACGTTCGCGATCTCAAGGTCGATCGAACAAAGATGTTCGATCACCTGAAACAGGTCAAAGCCTGGGTCGAACTCGACGGCACATACAGCCTCGGGCCCGGGCCGCAGGTCTCTAACGAACTCGCTCAGGACCGCTACGCGCTTTCGCGTTGCATGACGTGCGGCTGCTGTCTCGAAGCCTGTCCGCAGTACGGCGACGACAACTACATCGGCCCGCAGGCGATCGCACAGGCACGCCTGTTTAACATGCATCCCGTCGGCAAAATGGATATCGAGGAGCGTCTCAACGGCCTGCTCGGCGACGACGGCATCGGCAACTGCGGCAACGCACAAAACTGCGTCAAGGTCTGCCCGATGTCTCTGCCGCTAACGGAAGCGATATACGAGACGAACCGCGACGTCACGGTAAACGCGATCTTTGGCTGGTTGAAGAAATAGGCTGCCTGCATCATTAATAGGTCTAGCTCTCTCTTTGCGTTCTCTTTGCGTCCTTAGCGTCTTTGCGTGAAATATCAGTTTTCCTCACGCAAAGGCGCAAAGAAAGGAAGCAACTTGCAGAAGCCCGCACGTGAGTAAGGGCGGTAGCTTCAACGTTCGTTTTCCGCCCTTGCTGACGCGCGGGCTTCTGCACCTGAGACGATTCGCCCGAGATTTGAACTGGGGTACGATCCCAAAGCCGATTTTCCTTTGAATCGCCGACGATTAGCGCTATTATTTAAGGTCTTGGAAGTATTTTTACCGAGGAGTATCATTAACGGAATACTTGATGCGAAAATTCATCACACCGCAGCCGGTCGATACGCCATAGAATAGCTGGTTCGACCGTCTGCCACCGACAAACGGAGGCAAAACGATGGTCAACCAGATCGACAGATACGACTTCTCTTCAGACAGATCCCGCAAAAGCGATAATAAAAGCCTCCAACGCGACCGTTCTTCCGCTGACACGCGCTCAGACGAACTGATCTCAACGCTCGCCAACGCCGTCGAAAACCGCCGAGCACGCCAGGTGAACGAGTGGGAATCCATGCGCCGTCAACACTTTAGGGCATCAGCCTAGTTACCTCTTTTTGCGTCTTCTTTGCAATCTTGGCGTCTTTGCGTGAGACTGATCTTGTTTCACGCAAAGCCTCACAAGCAGATACATGAGCAGCCGTTTCAAGAAGATCCTGATAGCCTTTGCAGTCGTCGGGGTCTTGATCCTCGTTGGTTTCATCCCGTATTCGACAGCCGTAGTTCCCGAGTGGTCCGTTAAAGTTGTGGACAAAGATGGACGGCCGCAGCCGGGCATTGATGTGGTTGAATTCTGCGAGTCATTTACATTGTGGGAAAACCCATGCTACCAAGCTTCGGACCGGCTACAAATAACCGACCAGGATGGTGTCGTTACCTTCAGTGCTAAATACGTTACTCTAAGCCTCTGGAGTCGCTTCTACCGATCGGGAATAAGCGTTCTCCTGCTCGCGGCCCATGGAAGCATCGGAAACGATGTCCGCATAATGGTTAAGGGAGACATGATCGAGTATGTCGGAGGTCCGCAGCCTACCGTGGTCGTGATCGACTAGCCCACGTACACGGATTAGAAGCTGCTGCCTATTTTCCTTACCAAAAAACTACTTGCATCCGTGTCTCGAATGTGCTATCTTTGCAACGCTGTTGCATTACCAGCGTGGCGGAGCTGGGAATTAAACAGGAATTCGCGGGAATTTGGTAGGAAGCAGACAGAGACGAGTTTGGGCGGTGTGTTTTAATTAGAGTTATGCAGGCATTCGGAACTCAGGTCGTCGGGCCGCAGGCCCTTTTGGAGGCGTATCGGGCGGTGCGCTCGTACACGATGCAGCTCTGCGAACCGCTCGAGATCGAGGACTACATCCCGCAGCCGGTCGTCGATGTCTCGCCGCCAAAGTGGAACATTGCTCACACGACGTGGTTCTTTGAGGAGATGATCCTCAAAAAATTTGTGAGCAGATATGAGGTCTTCGATCCTGCATTCGGATTTCTTTTCAACAGCTATTACAACTCTATTGGCGAGCGCACGCTTCGTGATCACCGAGGCGATCTAAGCCGCCCGACCGTGAAACAGGTCTTCGCGTATCGCGAACACGTCGATGCGGCGATGGAAACTCTGCTCGGCGCGGAAGTGGGAAACCAGTTCCGCGAACTCGTGATCCTCGGACTCAACCACGAACAGCAGCATCAGGAATTGTTTCTCGCCGATCTGAAATACACGTTCAGCGTCAATCCGCTCTTTCCCGCATATCGTGAAAACTACGCACTCGAAGATCAGTCAGAACCGCCTGCGTCAGTGGGGGGGCAGTTCGTGGCGGTCGAAGAAGGATTGAACGAGATCGGATTCGAAGGCGACGGATTCTGTTTTGACAACGAGCTTTCGAGGCACAAGGTCTGGATCGACGGCTTTGAGATCTCCGATCGTCTCGTCACCAACCGCGAATTTCTTGAGTTCATCGACGACGGCGGTTACACGGAACACAGCCTTTGGCACTCCGAAGGATGGGATTGGGTGCGAAGTGAGAACATCGATTCGCCGCTCTATTGGCAAAAGAGCGACGACGGCTGGAAGCATTTCACGCTGGGCGGCCTGCGCGATCTGCCGATGGACGCGCCGGTCTGTCACGTTTCGTTTTACGAAGCGTCGGCATTTGCCGCGTGGAAGGGAATGCGGCTGCCGACCGAATTCGAGTGGGAAACTTCTCAGTCGCGATTCGATTGGGGCAGGCGTTGGGAATGGACGTCGTCCGCGTATCTTCCGTATCCCGGTTTTTCAAAGGCCGAAGGCGCGGTCGGCGAATACAACGGCAAATTCATGGTCAATCAGATGGTACTCCGTGGGGCCTCGGTCGTGACACCGCCGGGTCACAGTCGTCCAACGTACAGAAACTTTTTCCATCCCCATCTAAGATGGCAATTCACGGGAATACGACTGGCGAAATAAGTGATCCTAGGAAATGGAACACGGATGAACGCGGATAGGACGGATGAACACAGATATGAATGTGGGAAACTTTGCGGCTTAGCGACTTGGGCGTTGAAGAGATCGTCACGTGATGCAAGCGGGACGCTCGCGGTCCAGTCAATAGGAAGTCAGAACCGGGAGCGGTAGCGACTGGGTCAGTCCTAGGAAATGGAACACGGATGAACGCGGATAGGACGATGAACACAGATACGAGGTGAGAAACTTTGCGGCAAGCAGTCAGTACCGGGAGCGGTAGCGACGGGGGCCTTGAACGACGCAAGTATTCACGTCGGGAAGTGAGAACAAAATGGCAATTCTACAAGCGGTTATGAAAACTTCGACCAGCCCAGAACTCTCGACCTTTGCCGCGGACGTACTCGACGGGCTTTCGGCGGACCCGAAACACCTCTCGTCAAAGTACTTTTACGATGACGAAGGCTCGCGGCTTTTTCAGGAGATAATGCGCCTGCCTGAGTATTACCTGACCGACTGCGAGCTGGAGATCTTTACCGAACAGGGCCCGGCGATATGTGAGAAACTCGCTGACGGCCGCGGCTTGAACGTCATCGAACTCGGTGCAGGTGACGGGACAAAAACGGCGGTCCTGATCAAGCACTTCCTCGATGCGGGTGCCGACATTGCGTATGAGCCGATCGATATTTCTCAGGAAGCTTTGACCGCTCTCGAAGATAAGTTTCACACAGAGTTTCCTGACCTCGAGATCGCTCCGCATGCGGGCGATTATTTTGGGATACTTGGCGATCTCAAGGGCACGAGCCGGCGACGCAAGCTGCTGCTTTTTCTTGGTTCGAACATCGGCAACTTCAGCCGCGAGGCCTCGCTCAAATTTTTCCGCTCTCTATCGTCCGTAATGGAGTCGGGCGATATGCTGCTGGCTGGATTTGACCTGCAAAAAGACCCGAAAGTGATCGTTCCCGCGTACGACGACGCACAGGGAATTACGGCAGCGTTCAATCTCAATCTGCTCAGCCGCATCAACCGAGAACTTGGGGCCGATTTCAATCTCGACGGTTTCTCACATTACGCCAACTATCGCCCGATCGACGGTTCGGCGCGTTCGTTCCTGCTCAGCCGTGAGAACCAGGATGTTTACATCGAGGCCCTAGACCGTACGTTCCATTTCGATCAGTGGGAGGCGATCTTTATGGAGATCTCGCAGAAATACACGCCGAGAATGATCGAGGAATTCGCCGCGGACAGCGGTTTCGAGATAGTGAGAAACTATTTCGACAGCCGCGGTTATTATTGTGATTCGCTCTGGATGAAGCAGTGAGAAACGTGAGAAACTCAATTTCATTCCAGGCATTCGATGGACATTCTCGTTCAGAGATTCGAAGAGATCGGTTCGACCAATGACGAGGCGGCCCGGCAGGCACGGCTCGGAGCGGCCGAGGGCACATGCATTGTCGCCCGGATGCAGACCGCCGGACGCGGGCGTCATGGACGCACATGGGTATCGGACCGCGATTCGGGGCTGTATTTCAGCATAGTGTTGCGGCCGCGGCTTGCGGCTGACAAACTCTCGCTCATCACTCTGACAAGCGGTGTCGCGGTCTTCGATCTTCTCAAAGACCTCGGTCTAAAACCGGACATAAAATGGGTAAATGACGTGCTCGTCGGTGACAAAAAGATCTGCGGGGCACTCGCCGAGACGGTCGAAACGCCGCAGGGCCTCGCCGTGATTCTCGGCATTGGCATCAATCTCACATCACGCAATTTCCCGCTCGAGATCGCCGACACTGCAACGTCGATCGAGACCGAGCTTGGCAAAGGGCGTGCAAGGCCCGATGCCATTGAAGTCGAAGGTATTTTGGTGAAATATCTTGGTTTCTGGTACGACGTTCTGTGCGGTGACGGCGGCGATGCCGCTGTGATCGAGGCTTGGACATCACGATCGTCCTATTCGCACGGCAAGACGGTTCGAGTTTCGATGCCGGGCGAGGCGGTCGTCGGTGTCACCGACGGCATCGAATTAAACGGTGCTCTCAGGGTAAAATGTGCGGACGGATCGCTTCGCAAGATACAGGCGGGCGATGTCGAGCGAGTCAGGGCTGAAGGATCTAATTGATGCGGGTTTCAGAACTTCATCCAGTCATTTACCGAACGCGCATCTGGCAGAAGCGTCAGGCAAGGCGTCTGAGCGATGTTGCGGGCCGCGTTAGTTTCGCTTCGGCGTGTTCCGCCGAGCCGCTACGATTTGTCTGTAAACGCCACTCTTCCTTGCTTCGCAGAAAACTTGGAGATTCGGATCCGGTCCTTCAAGAGAACAAGGTCCGCAATCTTGAGATCGCCTGCCCGCGGATCGACGGCGTGTTGATCAGGCCGGGCGAGGTTTTCTCGTTCTGGCACAGCATCGGCGAGGCGACGGCCGCAAAGGGCTATGTCGAGGGCATGCAGCTCTCACGCGGCGAGGTCATCCGGGGCGTCGGCGGCGGGCTGTGTCAGCTCGCAAATCTGCTTTACTGGATGGCTTTGCACACCGAACTTGATGTCGTCGAACGCCACCATCACAGCTTTGACCCATTCCCGGACGAGGGCCGTGTGCTGCCATTCGGGAGCGGCGCGGGCGTGTTTTACAACTACATCGATCTGCGGTTTGCCAACCGGACCGAAAACACCTTTCAGCTCAAGGTCTGGCTGACTGAGGATCATTTGAAAGGGGCGATATTTTCGGATACCGAGCCTCGTTTTAGTTTTCATATCGTCGAACGCGATCATCGATTCAGTGAGTTTGCCGGCAGGACATATCGCGAAAATGAGATCTGGCGCGAGGTCATCGACCGCCGGACCGGCGAGCGGCTCCGCGAAGAACTGGTCGTCCGAAACCGCGCCGAGGTCAAATACGCTTTGAACTTTAGCGGCGAAGAGTGTAACGTTTAACTCTCTGTTATGAACGAGGATTTTGAATTTGATGCCGAACTCGATTTCGAGGACGACGACCAGGATCTCCTGGCGGAATTCGACGAGTTTGACGAAGAGATGGGCGGTGTTTCGGTCAGGACCGCCGTTATGCAAAAGAACGATATGATCGCCCTTTTGTGCATCAAGACCGCTACACTCGGTGCCGCGATCTGCCGCGTCGACCCGCGTGAAGAACGTCCCGCCGTGCAGATCTACGACGACCCCAACGCCGCAGTTGAATGGTTCACCCGTAGCCTCAGGACCAGCCGCCGAAATGGCTGGAACGTCGTCTATGACGGGCTGCCGCTTCAGGGCTAAGGCCGTGCTCCTTGCGATCGACATCGGCAATTCGAATGTAAAGTTCGGGACCTACCTCAACAAGAAACTTCAGCAGAAGATCAGTGTCGATACGGCTTCGGTTCGATCGGTTTCGGCCGTCGCCGCCGTCTTAGCGGATCAGATCGATGGCCCGATCGAACGGGCGATCGTAACGTCCGTCGTGCCGACATTGAATGATGTTTTTGCCGATGCCTTGACTGCGGCAGGTGCCACAACGCGGTTCGTCGAGAATACGTACGATTTCGGCCTCGATATTCGCTACTATCCGCTCGAGGACGCGGGTACCGATCGGCTCATAAACTGCTTTGCGGCTTCGGAAAAGTTTGGAAGGCCGTGTATCGTGTGCAGTTTTGGAACGGCCCTGACGCTCGACGCGGTTGACGGACGCGGCGTACTGCTCGGCGGGCTCATCGCTCCGGGCATCAGGCCCATGATCAAGGCCCTGAATCTCGTCACGGCGCGGCTGCCCGAGGTCGAGATCGTGCGACCTGCAGCCGCCATTCAAAATACGACTGTAGGCTCAATCCAGTCGGGCGTCGTTAACGGATATTTCGCCATGTTCGAGGGGCTCCTGCAGCGAGTTAAGGCAGAAATGGGCGGTTCGGCTAAGGTCATCGCGACGGGCGGACATGTGCGGCTTTTTGGCGATGATCTGGGTTCGATCGATATTGTCGATCACGACCTGACGCTGGACGGGCTCTGCTTGCTGGATGAGCGGTCCTGAAAGGGCAAAAAAATTCTTTTCTGGTGGCAAACGTGATGATATGATTAGCCATCTAAGCGTGCGACGGTTCTCTAAAATTTAGACCAAGTCGTAAGGAGCGAGTATGGATCCACACTCAATGACCTTAGAAAGCGGGCTTGTTGCCGCGGCTGCTGAGCCAGCCGTAGTTTTGCAAGCTGAAAGGTCTGCTGTATCGAGTTTTGCTGTTCCGGATGCCGGAATGGGTGATGTCGAGCTTTGCCGGCTTGCCTCAGATGGCAACATCGCTGCGTTCGAGATGATCTACGATCGTTACCATCGCCGTACTTACTCGCTCTGCCTGAGAATGACAAACAGCCAGACCGAGGCCGAAGACCTGACGCAGGAAGTTTTCATTCAGCTCTTTCGTAAGGTTGGAAGTTTTCGCGGCGATTCGGCCTTTTCGACGTGGCTTCACAGATTGACCGTCAACCAGGTCTTGATGCACTTTCGCCGGCGAAGCGTTAAGAATGAACGCACCAGCGACGATGGCGAGATGCCGGAACAGATAGTCACCGGCTCGGCAAATCCGAACAAGATGCAGGTCGTCGATCGCATCGCGTTAAAGAATGCCATCGCCGAACTCCCGCGCGGGTATCGGAGCGTCTTTTTGCTGCACGACGTACACGGCTTCGAACACGAAGAAGTTGCCCGTAGGCTTGGAATTTCGGTCGGCACCTCAAAATCTCAGCTTCACAAAGCTCGATTGAAGCTGCGCGGCCTGCTCGTAAAAGTACCAAGTTAGTCGGGGGTAAGCCCGAATGTATAAAGACACGAACATGGAAGCATCGTTCGTGTTTTTTGCTTAAAAAGATGTCGTGTCGAGCAACGTTCGGCCGTCTCGAATAATCTATCAAGGTGTTGGAACAACGGGTTTCAAGAGATCGTGTTTATGGATCGCAGAGAGATGAATTGCGAAGAGTGCAAGGACCTGATCAGCTTTTTTGTTGATAACGACCTTGGGCACGAGGACGCCAGCGGCGTTCGCGACCATCTCGCTCTGTGCGAATCGTGCGCGGTGTTTTGCGGCGAGGTGTCGTCGATGATCGAAATCGGGCTCGCCGACGCACCGCTCGAGGCTGAACCGCCTAACTCGAAGGCACTCTGGTGTCGCATCAACAACGTTATCGAGAACGAGATAAGCACCCGGCCGCCGGCCGTCGAACCGCCGAAGCCGAGATGGCAATTCTCATTGGTCCAGGCATTTGCGGCGATACTCTGTGTTGGCGTGATCAGCTCGCTTATCACGTTCGTTGCGATCAAGAACTACTCCGAACCGAACGTCGATGAGTTTGGCGGGATCTCGACCAACGAGCAAACGCCCTTCGAGCGGGCACTGGTTAGCGTAGGACTTATGCGTTCGCCGAACGAAGCTCGTCTTGAGAAGCTCAAGGAGCAGCAGCAGGCGATCGACTATTGGAATGCTCGCGTGCAGGCACGACGGTCGCAATGGAGCCGCACGACCCGCGAAGCATTCGATCGGAATATCAACGTGATCGATGAATCGGTCAACGAATACCGGATCATTCTTCAGGCAAATCCTGACGATGAATTGTCAGGAGAAATGCTCGATGCGGTGATGACGGAAAAAATGAATTTGCTCCGCGATTTCGCAGAGCTTTAGCTTTGATGTTTTCTAGTAAGTTTGGTTTTGGGCTCGTAGCCCTTGCGAAAACTACGGTTCTGGCGAGCGTAGTTTTTTTACTGTTTGGAACAGTTTCCGAGGTATCGGCGCAGAAGAAGTTTACACGTACTTATCCAGCCGGCCAGCACGTGCGTTTGCGTCTTACCAATAAGACCGGAACGGTCACCGTCGAGGGCTGGAACAGGCCTGAAGTCCGAGTCGAGGCGTCGATGGAATCGGCTAACACAAACATCCTGCCTCAAAGCCTGAGCGGCGAGATCGTCATCGACCTGATCAAGGACAATCAGAGCCGCGAAATAGGCTATGTCAATTTCGTGATCAGAGTCCCGTTTAACTCAAAGGTCGATATCGAGACGCGCATCGGTAATCTGATCGTTTCCAATGTCCGAAGCGGTTTGGTGCGAGCATACATCTCGAGCGAGGGCGATATTACCCTGACCAACATCGCCGCGACTCACGTCTCGGCTGAGAATGGACTCGGCGACATATTTTTCGATGGCGAGATAATGCAGGGCGGCATCTACCGCTTCGCATCGATGAAGGGCACGATCAACCTGCGGATACCCTTTACTTCCTCGTTCAAACTCGTCGCTACTGCACCGTCGACCAGGAATATTACCCTTGGACCCTTTGCCAATTCGAGTTTGAGCTACGTCGGTGACGGAAGGCGTGTGACCGGGCGTTTTGGCGACGGAAGTGCCACCCTCACCGTAACAAACCAACGCGGCGGCATCGGCTTCATCAGCCGCTAGCCGAACATTTTATTGACCTCGCTTGCGGCGAGGCAATATCATCGAACTAGGCAACCTCCGCCGATCCACCATGAAATTCATTCCGGCAATAGCGCTAGTTCTGTTTGTGTCCACCGCGTTCGTCTTCGGTCAATCCTTTGTCAAACGAACTATTACCAAGACCGATCGATTCGATTTCGGTGCAGGCGGGACCGTCTCTGTAGCAGGCGCACCAACCGGCTCGATAACGGTGCAGCCTTCGACAAAGAACGAGATCGAGATCACCGCCGAGGTCGAGATACAGGCGGCAAATGACCGGGACCTCGAACTGATAGCAAAGGTAGCGGGCTTCGTCACCGACGAGACGGTCGGGCGTACGCGGATCATCACGGTTGGGCCGCACAATAAGTTCGGCCAGAAGAAGCTTCCCAAAGGATTTCCCAAGAACCTCACCACACTTCCATTCTTGGTCAATTATTCGATCAGCGTTCCTCGCTACACCGATCTTGAGATCGACGGCGGCAAGGGCGATCTTTCGATCTCAGGCATCGAAGGCTCGATGCGGGTCAACTTTCTCGATAGCCAGGCACGGATCGAAGTTTCGAGTGGCAGTGCTATTGTTGCGATAGGCGCGGGTTCGCTGAATATGATCTTTGGCGCCAACGGCTGGCGAGGCCGAATGGCGGACATTCAAGTCGCTACCGGCGATCTTTTTGTCCAACTTCCATCCATCCTGAGTGCCGAGATCGATGCCGCCGTTCTGCGTGACGGAGTGATCGAGAATCTCGTCCCCGACCTCAAACCGCGCGATCGGAAAGTCCCGTTCACCGACCGCTCGATCGCAGCAAAAGCTGGCGTTGGCGGCCCTCCGATGAAGTTTACGGTCGGGGCTGGCCGGCTGCGGCTGTCTCGTCTCGGTACGAAGGTCGACTAGGCCGAGCTATCGTTGGTTGCAAGCCTTTCGGAGTGCTAAACTCAACTCCGATATGACGATAAAATCAGACGTTTGGCTCCGCCGGATGGCCGAGGAGAACGAGATGATCACGCCATTTCTGGCTGATCTGGTCCGTGAGGTCGACGGCAACCGAATTATCTCAGCCGGGTGCTCCAGCTATGGTTACGACATGCGGCTCGCCGATGATGGCTTTCGGATTTTTTCCTCCGTCCACGCCAAAGAGATCGACCCGAAACGGTTTGACGAGCAGTTCTCGCTGATCGAACCGCAGATGCATACAGCCGATGACGGGGCTAAATTTTACCTGCTTCCGCCGCATCATTACGGCCTCGGCGTGACTGTCGAAACGTTCAAAATGCCGCGAAATGTTACTGGCGTTGCACTCGGTAAATCGACCTATGCTCGTGCCGGTTTGCTCGTAAACACGACCCCGCTCGAGGCCGGTTGGACCGGCCGCCTCGTGGTCGAGATCGCAAATCTCGCTAACCTTCCGCTCCGAGTTTACGTAAACGAAGGTATCGGCCAGATACTTTTCTTCGAATCGGACGAGGACTGTGGCGTTTCGTACGAGGATCGCGGCGGGAAGTATCAGGGCCAGACTGGACTCACCTTTGCAAAGGTATAACTGATGAAAAGAAGATTCGCGATATTTTTTCTACTCTGGATCATTCCGCTAAACGGGATCGTATTTGCCCAGGACCGTATCGACGAGCGGGTCCTGGCCCAGATCAAGACGGAGGGATTTCAGAACTCGCAGATAATGGAAACGGTCGGGCACCTCACCGACGTCTACGGCCCGAGACTCACCAATTCTCGAAATCTGAAGAACGCTAAGATCTGGATGCGTGACAAACTGACCGCCTTCGGCCTGCAGAATGTCCAGATCGAGCCGTGGGGGACCTGGGGCCAGGGCTGGGATCTCGAACGATTCTCTGTCGAGATGCTTGCACCGACGTACGATCGGCTGGTCGCTTATCCATTAGCCTGGTCGCCGTCGACGAATGGCACCGTGTCGGGTGAGCCGATGCTCGTCTCAGTGCGTTCGAGCGCGGATTTCGCCAAGTATAAAGGCAGGCTTAAGGGCATGATCGTTTTGAACGGCCGATTTGATCTGCCGACGCCCGAATCGCGAAAGGGAGATCCAGTTAAACGTCTGACGGACGGAGAGCTAAAGAAAAAGGCCGACGCGATCGACCCTACCAAAGATCCCGATGGCGGCGGCACGACAACGTATCAGGACGAGGAGCGCGACTGGCTCGCGGGCCTCGCACGCGGCCGCGAGATAATCAAGTTTTTCAAGGATGAGGGCGTAGCGGCCATTCTACAGCCGAGCCGGCGATCCGACGGGATCTTGGCGGTTCAGGGCAGTTACGAGCCGGACGTTGCAGTAAATTCACCGACGTTTGTCGTTGCTCGTGAGCAGTATGCTCGTATCGTCAGGCTTCTCGATCGAAAGGTGCCGGTAAAGCTCGAATTGAGCCTCCAGGTCAAGACCGATCCTGACGGTACAGGATCGAATATCCTCGGCGAGATAACGGGCACGGATCCGCGGCTCAAAGACGAGGTCGTTCTGCTCGGTGGACATTTCGACTCTTGGCATTCGGGAACTGGTGCGGTCGATAATGCTGCGGCTTGCATCGCTCTCGTTGAGGCTCTCCGCATCCTGAAAACCATTGGAGTCAAGCCAAAGCGCACGATCCGCGTTGGCCTCTGGGATGGCGAAGAGCAGGACTATTACGGTTCGATCGGTTACGTCAAGAAGCATTATGGCGACCCGATGACGCTCAAATTAAAGGCCGATCACGAGAAGCTTTCTGCTTACTACAATCTCGACAACGGCTCCGGCCGCATCCGTGGCGTTTATTTGCAGGGAAATGAAGCTACACGGCCGATCTTCCAGGATATGCTTCAACCTTTCGCCTATCTGAGCGCGAATACGATCACGACACTGAACACCGGCGGCACGGACCACATGGCCTTTGACGGGGTGGGACTGCCGGGTTTTCAATTCATTCAGGACCCGCTCGATTACGACTCACGGGTACACCATACGAATCTCGATGTCCTCGAGGCTGTCAATGAGGAGGACCTGAAGATCAATGCAGTCATCGTAGCCGCGATCGCGTATCAAACAGCCATGCGTGCCGAGCGAATGCCGCGAAAGGCCCTTCCGAAAGCCCTAGAGGTCGCGAAGTGAGGGTGCATCGCCGGTCACAGTTTTTTCTCGTCCTCGCTTGCCTGACGGTACTCGCACTGCAGGGCTTCGGCCAGGGGTCGCGTGTTCGCGTCAGGGATCTTGGATTACAGATCGGCGTCTTGCCGGTCGGTGTGTCCAATGCGATCACAGACGTGGAAGGCGTGACGGTTGGCCATACGACGCTGATTCGTGGCGAGAATATCCGTACGGGCGTTACAGCCATCTTGCCGCATTCGGGCAATCTCTTTCGCGAAAAAGTGCCCGCGGCGGTGTTCGTAGGTAACGGTTTCGGCAAATTAGCCGGTTCAACTCAGGTCAATGAACTGGGCGAGATCGAAACGCCAATACTTCTGACGTCGACTCTGTCGGTGCCAAAAACAGCTGACTTCTTGATGGACTACATGCTGTCGCTGCCCGGCAACGAGAATGTCCGTTCGATCAATCCCATCGTTGCCGAGACAAACGATGGCGGGCTCAACGATATCCGCGGCCGGCACATTTCCCGCGACGACGTTTTCAATGCGATAAAAAACACGAAGGGCGGAGCCGTTTTGGAAGGATCTGTTGGGGCCGGGACCGGAACGGTCGCGTTCGGCTGGAAGGGCGGCATCGGGACTTCATCGCGTAAACTTCCAGAAAGCCTCGGCGGCTACACGCTTGGTGTTCTTGTCCAGTCGAATTTCGGCGGGGTTCTAGCTGTAGACGGCGTGCCTGTCGGCAAAGAACTCGGACAGTATTACTTGAAGAATGCGGTCGGACAAACTTCCCAACAGCCTTCAGATCTCGCTGATGGGTCGATCATTATCGTGATCGCGACGGACGCACCGCTCGATCATCGGCAGCTGTCCCGGCTTGCGTCGAGGTCGATGTCCGGCCTTGCTCGGACTGGCTCTTCAATGACAAATGGCAGCGGCGATTACGCGATCGCCTTCTCGACCGCAAACCGCGTCAACGCGTCGGAGATTCGCAAGAACGTTGGGGTCTTGGGTAATGACGCAATGTCCCCGCTGTTTCAAGCCGTTATCGAAGCGACCGAAGAGGCGATCCTTAACTCGATGTTCATGGCTACGACGGTCTCGGGTAATGGCCGAACCATCGAGGCGATCCCTCTAGACAAGGTCAAAGCGGTTCTTCGCAAACACGGTCGACAGGTCAAATAGTAAAACGCCGGCGGTTCGATCCCGCCGGCGTTCCTTTTGTACAAACAAGTCACTCTCAAACGGTGCCGTCGTCAGATCCCGAATCGTAAGTCGTCGGAGTCGTCGTGTCCACCGTCGATTCAAATCCCGTGTCGACGGCGGCCATATCGTATCCCCCGCCAGCAGATGACGGATCAACGTCATAGTTGGGCGAAGCTGGATTCGCGGTGTCCGCATAGTTGTCGGCGGAAGCTTGGTATTCGGCAGCGTTCTGTGCACTGCTCTCGGCCGCGGCGGTATTTCCTTGCTCGGCGTACCATTCGGCATTGTTTGCGAAGTACTCGGCGTTCTTTTCTTCCGATACAGCATTTCCGAGGTTGTACGCGTCCTGATCGCTCTGGCCGGTGTGATCCGAGCCGCTCGCGAGAAAGTCGGCGTCGCCTGTTTGATACGCGGCGTTCAATGCGTCTTCACGGGCAGCTTCGTAGTCACCGGCGGCAATATGTTCCGCCTGCTGGGTACGATAGTCTTCGGCAAGCTCCTGTTTGTATCCGGCATGTTCGAGTTCAGCCGCGTCCGAACCGCTGAGCATCGAGTTGTCGCCAGCCGCCCACGCCTCCTCTTCAGCTAATTCGCGAGCCTCTGCGGCGGCGGCATAGTCACCTTGTTCTACGTATTGGTATGCAGCAGCCTGAGCGTCTCGAGCGGCGTCGGCATGCAAGGGTTGCTCCGCAGAAGAATCCGTTTCTGCCACAGCGACCGGTTCAGTGGAAGTCACTTCGCTTTCGGCCGGGGCCGATGTCTCGTATGCAGGTGTTTCCGTAGAGTAATTGTCCGTCGAAGCTTCTTCTACCTCTGCGACATATTCATCCGTCGCGGTCTCTTCGCTGATCGGGAAGCCATCTTCACCGACAGTGAACTCGACCGAATTTGTTGAGATCTCTTCTTCTGAAGGCAAACCCTCGGTCATCGAGACAACGCTATCCGCCTGACCATCGCCGTCCGAATCTAAGACCTCGGTATCGTATTCTCCGTCGCCATCGGTATCGAAATACGCAGTATCGATCTGGCCATCGCCATCAGTATCCTCGCCGATAGCATCTACTTCACCGTCGCCGTCCGTGTCCATCGCGATCACGTCAAGCTGGCCGTCACCGTCCGTGTCTGCTGATGCGGCGTCGATCACGCCATCACCGTCAGTGTCCCCGACCACGGTATCTAGCTGTCCGTCACCGTCGGTGTCCGCGGCCCCGGCGTCGATCTTGCCATCACCATCAGTGTCGGCAAAGGTAACTTCAGCCTCAGGGGCATCGTCGTCGAGCAGAGCTTCGACGATCTGACCGGCCAGGCTTTGTTCCTCAGTCGTGGCGGCCGCGACCTCAAATTGAGATTCCTGGCCATCGGGTGTTGTCTGGGTGATCGTCACGGGATCGTTCTCATTCGGCATAATTCTGATTCTCCTGTCTTAAGTTCGCGGGCTTCGCCTGAGGCTTATCCGCAGTTGGTTTCCTGGATATTACGGTCACTTTTCCGCAGTTTTTGGACGGACACCGTATCGAAAGTTTCGTTTTTCCTGCGAGGGCCGACAACGGGACCTTTAGTGGTGCCTGGCAAGTGGAACACTTGACCTTAAGCTCGCCGGGCGAAGGTGCGGCTTTGGACTTGGCTTCTGTCTCCTTCTTCGCTGGGGCAGCCCTTGCGAGAGTGTCGCGGATCTGCCCGAACGTCTGCTGGAATTCGGCGCTCTGGGCAAACTGGTTGAGCAACTTCAGCCGCGGGCCGATATATGGCGTCGAAGTCGTTGTCAGTTCCGACAACCGCAACATATCTCCCGGATCGTCACGCTGCTGTTCGAGCCACGCCTCGATGTTTATCTGCCTGAAGATAAAGGACGATTTCAGAGACCACGAAAGCAAGGTTCGACGGGCTACATCTTCACTTCCGACTGCGACCAGCCCGGCCCGGTCGGCCGTGATCTCCGCTTGTCGGGCCCACGCCAATAGAGGCATTTCGATCGCACCACCGATCATCGCGCTTGGGCTTAGGATCGCGTTGAAAATTCCACCCGCCATAAACCCCCGGGCTGGGCCTTGCTCGCCGAGAAAGAACCGTATCACGGTTTTCCACAGTGCGTGGCCGGCTTTGCAGTGACCCATTTCGCGGGCCAGAAGATAAAGCATATCGACGCCCTGAAAATTACCCGCGACGGCCGATCCAACGACTATGAACGAGCTTTTGTCCGTGCCGAATGTCAGCATATCCCAAGGCCTTTCGCCCGATATGTAGACGTCGGGCATATGCGACATGCCGAGGATCCGGGCGGCCCGTACTGCTGGTCCAAATACGTGAGGCATCTGCTTTTCGCCGAGTAGTATGCCGTTAAATGACACCTCGATCCATCGTCTGCCCACTTTCTCGGATACGGCCTTTGCAGCAGCGTTGAGCGGCTTTGCCGATTGCAGCGCGGACATGGCTTTCGCATCTGCAGCCCAGGCGAAGGCTGAGTTGCTAACGCTGTAACCGGGTATAAGAGGCCGGAGCCAACGGCATTCGCGGCACATCACGACGCCATCGGCCAGCCCGCGTCCGTCGCCGCCGCACGTCCTACACGAAGGCGGGGGCACGAACTGCGGCTGGGGAACCAATTGAGGCGGAGGCGGCTGCGCGGCCGTCTGTTGCTGAGGTTGAGGCGAAACGATCCCGACTCCGCAAAAGATGCAGAATTTTGTGCCGGCCGACGGTTGCTGATGGCCGTTTACGCAGAATGGTTTCCAGGCGTTATCCGACATTCTAGTATCCGTACGGGCTCGACGAGACCAGGCCCAGGAAGAACCAGATCACATAAAAGAAGATATGGAAAACAGTTGCGACTATCCCACCCCAAAGTCCGACGGTCGCCATCGTTTTGCCGCTCTCCGGGGCACGTCCATTCTTGATCGCATCGAGTTCTAGCCATCCGAGGATCGCGGCGGGAATGCCGAGGATCGGCCCGCAGCATAGAAACCCGGCGATCGCGAGGATCATCGAGATCATCGCCTTTTGCGATTCCTGCGGGGCCGAAGCCTTAGCCTGACCACCGACCATCGGTCCGCCTGTCGGCGTTTGCGGCCATGGGTTCTGAGGCGGCGGTGGAGAACTGGCCTGGCTCAACGGTGAGGCGCAGTTATGGCAAAACGCTGCCTCTGCTGGATTTGATGCCCGACAATTATTACAAGTCTTTGTCATATATCGTGTGCGGTAAACCGCTGATCGCTTAGAAAGCGAGGTACGCAAAAGACGCTCTGTCTAATAGAGCGGAATTACTCGAACAAAACAGCCAAAATAGTTACCAGGACATTGTTAGGATTTTAAGGTTACTATATCTAGGATAAGTTTTCCGATTTGAATGGACCTAACAAATTTTATCGGCGGTGCCCTTCGTCCGCCTGAGTCGAAGGCCTATTCCGACAACTTCGACCCGTCGACGGGCTCGGTATATTCGCGCGTCCCCGATTCGTCCGGTCGTGATGTAGATGCCGCAGTAGCTGCGGCAAGGGAGGCATTTCCGGGCTGGGCGTCGACTTCGGCAGAAAGGCGGCACGATGTGCTGATGAGGCTGTCGGGCCTGATCGAGCGGGATCTGGAGCGTTTGGCTCTCGCTGAGAGTATCGATCAGGGTAAGCCGGTCTCGCTTGCGCGCACGGTGGATATTCCGCGTGCTGTCGCAAATTTCAAGTTTTACGCAACGGCCGCAATGCATTTGGCGAATGAATCTCACGATTCTGTCGGCCAGGATGCGATCAACTACACATTGCGACAGCCCGTTGGCGTCGTGGGCTGCATCAGCCCTTGGAACCTTCCTCTATATCTTTTCACTTGGAAGATCGCTCCTGCCCTCGCGGCCGGATGTACGGTGGTCGCCAAACCCAGCGAAGTGACCCCGATGACCGCGTTTCTGCTTTCCGAACTGTGTATCGAGGCGGGCCTTCCGCCGGGCGTGCTGAACATAGTCCACGGGACTGGCCCGAAAGTTGGCGCCGCGATCGTCGAACATCCCGATGTAAAGGCGATCTCGTTTACGGGCGGCACCAAAACCGGGGAAGCGATAGCCAGAACGGCGGCGCCGATGTTCAAAAAACTGTCGCTCGAACTTGGAGGCAAGAATCCGAACATTATCTTTGCTGACTGCGATTATGAGCAGATGCTCGCCACGACTGTGCGTTCATCGTTCTCAAATCAGGGCGAGATCTGCCTTTGCGGCTCGCGAATCTTCATCGAGCGACCGATCTTTGAGAAGTTCAAGCATGACTTTGTCGAACGGGTTTCGGCATTAGAAGTCGGCGATCCACTCGAGGCAGACACCGATCATGGAGCGATCGTGTCCGAACAGCATTTTGGAAAGATCATGTCCTACATCGATCTGGCAGAAGGTGAGGGCGGGACCATTCTCACCGGCGGTCGTCAGATCAAGCTCGATGGCCGTTGCGCCGACGGTTGGTTCATCGAGCCGACGGTTGTTGAAGGCTTACCTAACGACTGCCGGACCAATCAGGAAGAGATCTTTGGCCCGGTAGTCACGATCATGCCGTTCGACGATGAGGATGAGGTGTTAGGATATGCGAACGGCGTCCGGTACGGCCTTTCCGCAACGGTGTGGACGCAAAACCTTTCGCGTGCGCATCGCGTAGCATCAAAATTGGAATCGGGTATAGTGTGGATAAATTGCTGGCTGCTTCGCGACCTGCGGACACCGTTCGGCGGAGTGAAGGATAGCGGAATGGGCCGCGAGGGCGGTTTTGAGGCACTCAGATTTTTTACGGAAGAAAAGAATGTCTGCATCAAGTTCTAAATACTTGATCTTAAGCTTCGGCTGGCTTTCGGCGTTAGCCTTTTTGTGCCTCGTTGGCGTGACGACAGTCCTTTCGCAGGAGCTGCGGCAAAAGCCGTACATCGTCGAGATCTCGGGCTCGTGCTATCCGGAAGAACTTTCGATCGAGTATTTCATCGCGGGTTCGTTCGGTGGATACAGCAGCTTTGTCAAAACGGATCAGCGATTCTGGCTTTACGAGATCCCCGGAATGCGCGATGGGCGCCCGGCGCGTTCGATGAAGGTCATGATCCGCGGGGCACGGTGCCGGACGATGGTCTTTGATCTGCCCGAGCTCGAACCCGGAGGACGCGTCTTGAAGGCAAGACTTCGCCGCACACGTCCTATAGAGTTTCGGGGCCGCGTGAATAATCCGGGAGCTCTATCACCGGACGATCACCGGCTGACTGTTGAATACTGGGCGGATTGGAAATGTGAGTTTTTGGGATTCGCTGACTGCATGATCGGACCGAACCGGATCGATTCGACCGAGGTGCGTTCGGACGGCAGATTCAGAGTGCGGCTGCCCGACATGGCCTACGACAGGGCCATTCAACCGTTCAATACGAAAGGCACATTTGAGTTCTTTGTCCGCGATAAAAGGACGGGCGAGATCGTCTACAACCTGCGTCCTGCCTCTGCGTTCGCCGCTCCGCGATCCATACCGGTCGCGGCCAGTTATCCGGCGGTGACCGAGTTCACTCTCGAACCAGTCGAGCGGGCGCAAGAAAAGTAGCATCCAAAACTGGGTATTTTAGTTTCTAACGAATTATGAAAAGTTTTTTGAGTTTTGTCCTGCTCATCCTGCTCTTCGCGGCGACTTTTGCCCAACAGACCGCTCCTAAAGAATCGGCATTCGACCGGTTTATGCGGTACATCAAGATCGACACACAGTCGGCCGAAGGTGCGGGCAAGTATCCGAGTACCGAAAAGCAGCTTGTGCTCGCCCGGCTTCTGGAAAAGGAGTTGAACGAGTTGGGCGTTCAGAAGGTCCGGATCAGCGAAGAGGGTATCGTTTACGGCGTGGTGCCGGGCAATCTTGCCGACAATACGAAGGTGCCGACGATCGGCTTTATCGCTCACATGGATACATCGCCCGCAGTATCCGGGGCAAATGTTAATGCCATCGTCCACAAGAATTACCAGGGCGGCGACATTGTTTTGCCGAAAGATCCGTCGCTTGTGATCTCGGTCGACAAGAATCCGGCCCTCAGAACGCTGATCGGCGACGACATAATCACGGCTGACGGTACCACGCTGCTGGGCTCAGACGACAAATCAGGCGTCGCTGAGATAATGACGATGATCGATCTGCTTAAGCAGAATCCGTCGATCAAACACGGCAATATCGCCATAGCTTTCACGCCGGACGAAGAGGTAGGCGGCCCAATGGACAAGTTCGATATCGCCGGCTGGGGAGCGAAGTATGCCTACACCGTAGATGGCGGCGAGCTCGGCGAGATTTCGGACGAGACGTGGTCGGCTCGGACCGCTACGATCACTTTTCACGGTAAATCGACACATCCGGGCTATGCGAAGGACCTCCTCGTAAACTCGATGTATGCCGCGAGCGATTTCCTTTCGGGCTTTCCGCCAAATATGCTCCCTGAGACGACCGAGGGCCGCGTCGGCTTCGTTCATCCCTACAGCTCGACGCTTGATATAGAGACCTCTACGATCAAGGTCCTGGTTCGCGACTTTGACCTCAGCGGCATCGAAGCAAAAGAGAATATGCTCAAGCAAATGGTCGCGGCCACGCAGATAAAATTTCCTAACGTCCGGATCGAGTACGCGAGTACTCTCGGCTACCTAAACATGAAAGAAGTGTTAAAGGACTACCCGCGATTGATCGAGTTTGCTAAGGAAGCCTCAACTCGTGCCGGCATCACGCCAAAAATGAAGCCGATCCGCGGCGGGACGGACGGCTCGAGGCTGACCGCCCGTGGACTGCCTACGCCAAACCTGTACACAGGCGGCCACAATTTCCATGGAAAGCTCGAGTGGAACTCTCGAAAGGGATTGGAAAAATCGACCGAGATGCTCGTCAATCTCGTCCAGATCTGGGCAGAGAAAGGAGCGAACTAGTTCTATTTCGGCCCATATTTGTAGACGTATAGATCGGGGAACTTTTTCTTAAGCTCAACGAGTTTGGGTCTGTCGTGCGCAACGATGTACGGGTTGTTGGGGTTCTGACGCATGAAGTCCTGGTGATAGGCTTCTGCATTGTAAAACTTCTCAAGTGCCGAGAGTTTAGTGACTATCGGCTTTGAGAACGTACCGGAGTTCGCAAGTTGGTCGATATATCTCGACGCGGCCTGACGTTGCTCATCGTTGGAGTAAAAGATCTCTGACCGATACTGCGGTCCAACATCGGGGCCCTGGCGGTCTAGCTGAGTCGGATCGTGAGCGACCGTGAAGAAAACGGACAACAGCTGTTCATACGAGATCTTCGCCGGATCGAACCGAACGATCACCGCCTCAGCGTGCTTCGTTTCGCCGTTGCTGACCTTGTCGTAATTCGCATCCTTCGCGCTTCCGCCTGCGTAACCCGATCTTACCTCGCGTACGCCCTTTAAATTCTCGAAAACGGCCTCCACGCCCCAAAAACACCCGCCAGCGAATACCGCAGTTTGCTCACCGGCAACTGGACTCTCAGCTGTGACGGTGTCAGTCTCGACATTCCGCGCCTCAAAATTCTCAGATGAACTCGAAACCGAGCCGCAACCGACGGCAATAGCAAATGAACAGACAAACAAGAGTTTTAGTACGTTCTGACTTTTCATAACACAACCCATAGATGGTATTCGCCGGCCGGCCCTGTTTGGATCCTGTGGGATTACCTCACTAACGGTAATTCCTGATAACATTAAAGATATTCCAAATCGAACAGATGAGCCAGAATCCTATCAATTCGTCGAGGGCACCGGAGCCTGTCGGACTTTATCCCCACGCGCGGAGGGTCGGGAATCTGCTCTTCCTTTCGGGTGTTGGGCCGCGTGAGCGCGGCACGAAGGTAATTCCTGGCGTGGAACTGAACGATGCCGGCGAGATCGTCGCATACGACATCGAGAAACAGTGCCGTTCGGTCTTCCAGAATGTTCGCTATATAGTCGAAGAGGCCGGTTCCTCGTGGGACAAGATCGTCGACGTCACGGTCTATCTGACAAATATGAAGGATGATTTCGCGGCGTATAATCGTCTCTACGCCGAGTATTTTGCTGACAATCAGCCTTGCCGCACTACCATCGAGATCAGCAGCCTGCCGACCCCGATCGCGATCGAATTGAAGGTGATCGCGACAGTCGACTAAGATTCCATCGGAGAAAACAATGATAGAAACCAGAGGTTACGCAACCCATGACAAGGCCGCGAAGTTTGAACCGTTCAATTTTGAGCGGCGGAATGTCGGCGACAATGACATCCTGATCGACATTCAGTTTTGCGGGATCTGCCACTCGGACATTCACCAGGCTAAGGATGAATGGGGCAACTCGACCTATCCGATGGTTCCGGGACATGAGATCGTCGGGCGTGTGACGAAGGTCGGCGAAGCGGTGACCAAATTTCGCGTAGGCGAACTCGCAGGTGTCGGATGTTTTGTCGATTCGTGCCGGCAGTGTACGGCGTGCACAGCCGGTTTCGAGCAATTCTGTAAGGTCCACTGTGCCGCGACCTACAACGGCCTCGAGATGGACCGTGAAACGCCGACCTACGGCGGGTACTCGAAGCACATCGTCGTAGATGAAGCGTACGGTTTAAAGATCGCCGAGGACCAGAACCTCGCAGCCGTCGCACCGCTGCTTTGTGCGGGTATCACGACCTATTCGCCTCTGAAACGCTTCCGCGTTGGCGAAGGGATCAAGGTCGGCGTAATCGGGCTCGGCGGGCTCGGACACATGGGAGTAAAACTCGCCGCTTCGATGGGAGCTGAGGTAACGGTGCTTAGTACGTCGCCTTCAAAACGGGAGGACGCGGCCAAGCTCGGAGCACACCATTTTCTTCTATCCACTGACCGTGCCGCGATGAAGGCTGCGGCCGGCACTTTCAACTTTCTGCTTGATTGCGTCTCGGCGGACCATGACATGGACCCGTATCTGAAGTTACTTGATGTCAATGGTGCGATGGTTCTGGTCGGCTTACCGGAGAATCCGATCAGCGCGCGGGCGTTCTCGCTCGCGGGTAACAACCGAATATTGGCGGGCTCGAGTATCGGCGGCATTCCTGAGACTCAGGAAATGCTGGATTATTGTGCCGAGCACCACATCACGTCCGACGTCGAGGTAATTCCTATCACCAAGATCGAAGAGGCATACGAACGGACCATCAACTCGGATGTGCGATATAGATTCGTGATCGATATGAGTTCGTTGTGAGGTATTTAGCCCTGCTCAGAGGTATCAATCTTGGCGGCAAGACGATGGTCAAGATGGAGAAGCTTCGCGAGACGTTCGAGATGCTTGGCTTCAAAAACGTCAAAAGCTACATAAACAGTGGCAATATTGCCTTTGACACGAGAAAGACCTCAGAAGAGAAACTCGTCAAACAGATCGAAGATGCTGTCGAGAAGGGATTTAACCGGCGTTTCTCAGTCATGGTCCGCGAGCAGGCTTTGATCCCGCAACTTCTTGCTTCTAACCCGTTTGACGGTGAATTCCAAAGCCACAAAGAAATGCACGTTCTGTTTCTCGAACGCGAGATGGACGATGATGCCCTAAAAGTCCTTCGAGCGGATGCTCCGCCGGAAGAGCGCTTTATCGCTCGAGGACGCGAGATGTTTCTTCATCTGCCGATGGGCGTAGCGGAAAGCTTAATGGGCCGCGGCCTGATCGAGAAAAAGCTCAAGATCGCGGTCACGGCCCGAAACTGGCGGACTGTCGAAAAGCTCGCCGAACTATAGTCTTTATGGCCTCGCCTCGAGTACCAGATTAAAGGGGGTTTCGGTTGCCCGGCGAAATTGATTGAATCCGCCTTCGCTCGCGACTCCCCTCAATCGGGCCTCGCCAGCCTGTGCGCCGAGTCCTAGACCGACTTCTTGTGAACGCGATGCCGGCGTACAGATCAGGGTCGAAGCAGAATAATACACACGTCCGACCGGATTGTGATTGTCCTTGGCCTCGTCGTTGGCAAAGGGCTCGACAATCATCCACGTGCCGTCGCTCTTAAGCGACTGGCGAACGTGTCTTGCGGCTCCGACCGGGTCGCCCATATCGTGGAGGCAATCGAAAAATGTCACGAGATCATATTCCGAACCGGGGAAGTTCTGGGCGGAAGCGACCTCGAATTTCACCCGGTCCCCGACACCCGCGGCATCAGCTTTAGCTCGGGCCTGTTCGATGGATTTGTCGTGGTAGTCAAAGCCGACAAATTCGGAGTTCGGGAATGCCTGGGCCATTAGGATGGTCGAGGCTCCAAGTCCGCAGCCGACGTCAGCGACCTTTGCCCCAGCCGTGAGCTTGTCTTCGACGCCTTGCAGCGCGGGTATCCAACTGGTCACCAGATTGGCGATATATCCCGGACGAAAGAAGAGTTCGGTGCCGCAGAAAAGATCTCCATCGTGTTCGTGCCAACCGAGTCCGTCGCCGGTCTTGAAGCGGTCGATCATCTTCGGAACTGCTTTCAAAGCGGCGGTTGCAAGGATGAATGCTCCGGGAAGATACGCCGGATTGTTCTCGTTCGTCATCACGAACGCCTGCTCGTCGTTCAGATAGTAGGCGTCCTTTTCGGCATCGTACTCAACGTATCCACCGGCGGCGTTCGCGTTTAGCCACTCGCGGACATATCTCTCGTTCGTGCCAGTCTTTTCGGCCAGTTCGGCGGCGGTTATCCGCTCGTTCGGCGTCGCCATCGCTTTATAAAGCCCGAGCTTTTCGCCGATCACGATCGAGCCGGCGTGCATCGTCGCACCGAGATCGCCAACAAATTTTCTAAGGAACGCATTTAGTTTGTCTTCATTGATATTCATAATTTCTCCTTAACCAGAATTCTTTCGAATTCGCTGTTGGGTTCGATCTAGAAGACGCGTTCGAGTACTGATTCCGGACAAAAATTCTTCCCGACAGTTCTACGGCCTGTAAAATAAAAGCTTGCTGTGCGCTTATAATAGCGCAAAATGACGATCAGAAGGCCGTTCAATTTCAAGCAGTGGATCGACGAGAATCGACACCAGCTAAAGCCACCGGTGGGCAACAAGTGTGTATATGATGATGACGATTTCATCGTAATGGTCGTCGGCGGACCGAACTCGCGCAAGGACTACCACTGGGATGAGGGCGAGGAGCTCTTTTATCAGTTAGAGGGCGATATCAAGGTACTCATCCAGGAGAACGGTAAGCCGGTCGAAGTTCCGATCCACGAGGGCGAAATGTTCCTACTGCCACCGCGAATTCCTCACAATCCTATCCGCGGAGCCGACACGGTGGGTCTGGTTATCGAGCGAAAACGCCGCGACGGTGAACTCGATGGCCTGATGTGGTTTTGCGAGAAATGTAACGAAAAGCTCTATGAGGAGTATTTTCAGCTTACGGATATAACGACTCAGTTTCAGGGGGTTTTCAAGCGTTTCTATGGTTCCGAGAATCTCCGGACCTGCGGAAAATGCAATGCCGTAATGGAGCCGCCTCCGGTCGCGAGTTGATCAAGAATCCCCAAACTTTAATCCGGAAGTTCTTGCCTACGTCACTGCGTTTCGAATCACTTCGACCGAGCAGTGGGCCCGCGCCGCAACCGCGGACGAAACACTACCCAGGAGAAAGCGCTCAACACGACTGCCGAAGCGGTTCGCTCCGAGAAAGATCGAGGTAGCGTGCCAACGCTCCGCCTCGTCGATTATTACTTCCTTAGGCGTGCCAACGCCTATCTGGTGTTCGACGACCAGTCCAGCATCGGAAAGTTGTCTTATCGCCGGCTCTGCTAAGTCTCTGAGCCATTCGGCCTGCCCTTCGTTCGCTTCCGTAACCCAGTCGGAAACCGGTGGAATAAGATGCCCGACAAGCGAAGGCTGTAAGACATCGGTCACCGAGACCATACGAACTTCTGTACCCTCTGGCCAGTCGCGGGCCACAATTGCGTTCGTCGCGGCTTCGGCACCTTTCGAACCATCGAAAGCCAGAACGATACGCGGCGAGGCGGGTTCCACCTCTATCCGGCCGCGTGCGATGCGTACCGAGCAATGTGCTTCGGTCAACACCTTCTGGGAAATGCTGCCCAGCACGATACGTTCGACGAGATTCAGGCCTTGCGCTCCAACGACTATTAGATCGGCAGCCAAGTGATCGGCGCGTTCCAGGATCTCCCACGCAGGCGATCCGTACGTTGCCTCCGACGTGATGTTCCAATCCGGGAAGTTCGTCTTGAGACGCTGCTCTGCAGCTTTCGCCTGATCTTCAGCAGTACTGACCGCTTCGCCGAGTTCCTTGTAAGCCGTAAACGGCTGAGGCTCGGTCTGGAGCTTAACGGCATATTCGGACAGCGAGATGCCTTCCGGCGGCGGAGGCAGCCAGACTTCAGCCACCGAGAGAATATGGGCGGTCGATGCGGCCGGCAGCCCTGCGGCTTTCAGATCATCGAGTGCTGCGTCGGCCGAGCGCGAACCATCGTAGGCGATCAGGATCTTCATGTGCTAAGTAAACAGCAAAAGCTGTCGCGAAGACAAGTGTCGTCCAACCGGCGGTCGGTTCATTCAACCCTCGCGAAGCCAGCTCGTCTGATCGAACCCGTGATCCGGTCGTTTTGTTATGTAAACTTTTGTAAACCGTGCTCCTGACGTGCAGAATTCGGTTGCGAAATAAAAAATACTGTCCTATCTTGAAACAGATTCAAAACCAGTAAATCTGTTTCTGAATATCACCTTCAACGATATCAATCTATTTGAGGTTAGCGTGAGATGAAAAGATCCATCGCGCTCAAGGGCGTCGTGCTCTCGGGCTTTCTACTATTGTCAGCCGTTCTCCCGGTCGCGGCACAGTCGCAGCAGCAAAAAGCGCTCGAAACGGCACTCGACCGTCTGCGTTTTCGTGAGATCGGGCCTGCCACGATGGGCGGTCGTGTGAATGACATCGAGGTTTCGCCAAATGACGCTCGCGTGATCTACGTCGCTATGGCCGCCGCCGGCATTCTTAAGTCGGTTAACGGCGGAACGTCCTGGGAGACGCTTTTTGACAAAGAAGTAACTCCGTCGGTCGGCGACGTTGCCATCGCCCCGTCGAATCCTTCGATCGTGTGGGCGGGGAGTGGCGAGTCAAACAATCGCCAGAGCTCGTCGTGGGGCAACGGTGTGTACAAGTCGATGGATGCGGGCAAGACATGGAAAAACATGGGCCTCGCCGAGACGCACCACATCGCACGCGTTGTGATACATCCGACCGACCCGAATACGGTTTGGGTCGCAGCTACCGGAAAGCTCTGGAGTTCGAGCCCGGAACGCGGGGTGTACAAAACGACGGACGGCGGCAAGAGTTGGTCCCATGTTTTGAAGGTGAACGACGATACCGGAGCTACTGAACTCGTGGTCGATCACGAGAGCCCGACGATCCTTTATGCGGCGATGTACCAGCGACGTCGTACCGTATTCGGATTCAACGGCAGCGGCGAAGGCAGCGCACTGTATAAATCGATCGACGGCGGCGACACGTGGACCAAGATCACTACGGGAATGCCGTATAACACCGAGAACGCTCCGAATCCACGCCCTGAAAACTTGCTCGAAACGGGACGAAATTCGATAGCAATCTATCCAAAGGACACGAATATCGTCTACGCGACGATCGAACACGCTAACGGCGGGGTTTATCGATCGATCAATAAGGGCGAGACTTGGACAAAAATGGCCGAGATAACTGCGGTTCCACGGCCAATGTATTTCTCGAAGCTCAAGGTCGATCCGAATAACGATCAGAGATTATGGCTCGCCGGCGTGACGATGCAATATTCCGAGGACGGCGGCCGAACTTGGACGGGGCAGTTCGCCCAGGCTCCGCATGCTGACACGCATGGTATTTGGATCAACCCTAAGGATTCGAATCACCTTATCATCGGTAATGACGGCGGTGTAAATATCACCTACGACCGCGGACGTACTTGGGATTTTGCCAACACGGTGCCGCTCGGAATGTTTTATGAGGTCGGTGCCGACAACAGCATGCCGTACAAGATCTGCGGCGGCCTGCAGGATAACAACACATGGTGCGGTCCGAGTCAGTCGATGAACCCGCAAGGGATCACCAACGATGACTGGTACACGATCGGCGGAGGTGATGGATTCTACGCGCAGCCGGATCCGAATGATCCTGACATTGTCTTCGGTGAGTCTCAGGACGGTAATCTGTACCGTCGAAACGTTCGGACCGGTGAAAATAAGAGTATCCGGCCACGTGAGGAAGAGGGCGAGAAGCGATACCGATTCCACTGGAATTCGCCGATCGTGATCTCAACACACGACAAGACCACGATCTACTATGGCGGGAATTTTCTGTTCAGATCTCCGGATCGGGGCGATAGTTGGGTCAAGGTCGGCAATGTTGATCTGACGACGAATGTTGATCGCAACACTCTGCCGATCATGGGTAAAGTGCCCGATCGCAACACTCGTTCGCGGCATGATGGTGTTCAACAGTATCCCGCAATAACAACTGTTTCGGAGTCGCCCATCAATAAGAATGTGCTCTGGGTCGGGACCGATGACGGCAACGTGCAGGTCACTCGTGACGGCCAGACATGGAAGAACGTAGTCGACAAGGTTCCAGGCGTTCCGAAGGGGACTTATGTTAGCCGCGTCGTTGCATCTCGGGCCTCCGAGGGGTCAGCGTACGTAACGTTTGACGGGCATCGCATGGGCGATTTCAAGGTGTACGTCTATATGACGAACGATTTCGGTGAAAGCTGGCGATCCATCGCATCGAATCTTCCGCAAAATAATGGCATTGCGAATGTCATTCGCGAACATCCACGCAACTCGAATCTGCTCTTTGTCGGAACTGAGTACGGAGCCTACGTTTCGTTCGACCGCGGCGGCAATTGGACACGGATCAAGATGAACCTTCCAACTGTGCCGGTCGACGATATTCTGATCCATCCGCGCGATAACGACCTTATCTTTGGCACGCACGGCCGATCGATCTGGGTGCTCGACGATATTTCGACACTCGAGGAGATGAACGACACCGTTATTAACAGTGACATTCACCTGTTTGCTCCTCGCAGGTCGGTTATGTGGCGGACTTGGAATAACAGGCCGCTGACGTCGGACAAGGTTTTCTACGGGCAGAATCCTGCAAATGGGGCTGGCATCAGCTTTTACCTTAAAGAAGATCTACCTCAGGGTCGCAACGTCACTATTACGGTAACCGACGCAGCGGGGCAGACACTGCGTACTCAGAATTGCACTCGCCCGCAGCCGGCTCCGACACCTGGTCAGGGTGGTGGGGGCGGCTTCGGCGGCGGCGGTGGCGGCGGCGGAGGAGGTTTCGGCGGTTTTGGCGGCGGTGGCGGTGGAAATCAGTGCGTCGTCAGCAAAGGCATCAACCGCTGGATGTGGGATATGCGTCAACGTCCTCCGGGAGCCGGTCCCGGTGGCGGTGGAGGCGGCTTCGGCGGCGGTGGAGGCGGAGGCTTCGGTGGTGGCGGAATTGCCAACCTAGGCTTCCGAGTCGATCCAGGCATGTATACCGTCAAAGTGAAACTTGGAGATAAAGAATTGACCAAGACGTTCGAGGTTATCGAAGATCCAAGGATCAATTTCTCGGCCGAGGATCGCGCTAAGAAACGTGCTGCTCTCATGAAGCTTTTGCCCGTCGTTCAGCGCGGACAACAGGCGCAGCAGCAGATAGTGCAGCTGAGGCAGCGGGTCAATGCGGCGATCGAATCGTGGCGAGCACCGGGAGCCGGCCAGCAGGTTCCTCAAAATGTGCGCACCGCGGCCGAAGCTTTGCTCAAGAAGATCGACGAGGCCTACGTCAACTGGGGCACGCCGCCTTCGCTGGTCAGTAATATCAGCGCGGCCGGTCCGCCGCTGGTCGAGCTTCCGCAGCCACTGAATCAGCGTGCGGCACAGGTGCTTGGGGCGATCGAAAATACGTCAGGTCCGCCTACCGCATGGGAACTTGCCCAGATCGACATTCTGGCCGCAAGGGTCCCAGCCGCGGCTGACGCGGTTCGCAAACTGATCACCGAAGACCTTGCAGCCCTGAACAACATGATGATCGAGGCCAAGGTGCCGTATATCCAGCCGCCAGCTGGTGCCGGCGGTGGGCCGCGCGGCAATCAGAATCCACCGGCCGAGATCGAAGAGCCGTAGTTTGGTGATTCGAATTGATGGAAAAAGGCTCGGCGACGCCGGGCCTTTTTCGATTCTCCGTTCAACTTTGGTCTGGAGCCTTCAAGTGACAAAATACAGATAGTGCTCAAGATAGACGTCCATACCCATATTCTTCCTCGTCAGATCCCCGCGTGGAAGCGGAAGTTCGGGTATGGCGGATTCATTACACTAGACCACTACAAGCCTTGCTGTGCCCGGATGATCCGAGACGACGGTGTCGCCTTTCGCAACATCGACGAAAACTGCTGGAGCCCGGAGACACGGATCGAGGAGTGTGACGCAGCGGGTGTCAACGTGCAGGTGCTTTCCACGGTCCCCGTAATGTTCAGTTACTGGACAAAGGCGAGCGATGGCGCCGAGATCGCCGCTTTTCTGAATGACCACATCGCCGAGATCGTCAGTGAGTTTCCGCTACGTTTTGTGGGTATTGGAACGGTGCCTTTGCAGGATACCGAACTCGCGATAAAGGAACTCGAACGGTCGAAGAAGATTGGCTTGGCGGGTGTCCAGATAGGCACAAACGTTAATCAGCTGAATCTGGGTGAAAGCCAGTTCTTCGATTTTTTTGCCGCCTGCGAGAGCCTCGGAATGGCGGTATTCGTCCATCCGTGGGATATGGCCGGCGAAAAGGATATGCAGAAGTACTGGCTGCCGTGGCTTGTGGGAATGCCCGCTGAGGTCTCGCGGGCGATCTGTTCGTTGATCTTTTCAGGCACGCTCGAACGCCTGCCCGACCTCAGGGTGTGTTTCGCGCATGGCGGAGGTGCATTTCCGGCTACACTCGGGCGGATCGAGCATGGATTCAACGTCCGGCCCGACCTATGTGCAGTCGATAATCCGCACAGCCCGCGGAAGTATCTCAGCAGAATGTATTTCGACTCGCTTGTACACGAACCGTCGAAGCTCGATTTTCTCGTTCGTCTTGTTGGTGCAGACCAGGTCATGCTCGGCAGCGACTATCCGTTCCCGCTTGGCGAAGCAGAACCCGGCAGCTTGATCGAATCGATGGAATACGACGATTCGATAAAAGAGATGCTGCTGAACGGGGCGGCCCTCAATTGGCTCGGCCTGGATCGATCCCAGTTTGATTGATTGCATTATGACGATGTCCGCTGAAAAAGTTGCCGCAGCTCTCGACGACGGGGACTGCCTGAGCGCATTTGCCGGCCGCTTCGAGTTCCCTCAAACACGGGATGGAGAACGCCCCTTATATTTCACCGGTAATTCGCTCGGATTAATGCCGAAAGCGGCTCGCACATATGTTGTGGAGGAACTAGACGACTGGGCAAAGTTTGCCGTTGAAGGGCATTTGCGTGCCAGGCATCCCTGGCTGCCGTATCACGAATTTCTAACTGAGCCCATGGCCCGCGTTGTCGGTGCTATGCCATCAGAGACCGTCGTCATGAACGGTTTGACGGTAAATCTTCACCTGATGATGGTTTCATTCTACCGGCCGACCCCTGACCGACATAAGATCGTCATTGAACGCGGAGCTTTTCCTTCGGACCAATATGCTGTCGAATCGCAGATCAAGTTTCACGGTTATTCCGTGCAGGATAGCCTTATTGAACTAGCTCCGCGCGAAGGAGAAACGACGCTTCGAACCGAAGATATTATTGAAACGATCGAACGCGAAGGCCCTCGGATCGCATTAATAATGCTCGGCGGAGTCAATTACTATACGGGTCAGGCGTTCGATATTGCCGCGATCACCGAGGCCGGGCATAGAAACGGATGCATGGTCGGCTTCGACTGCGCGCACGCGGCGGGCAATCTTGAGCTTCGGCTGCACGACTGGGGCGTCGATTTTGCCGTTTGGTGTTCCTACAAATACCTGAACGGCGGGCCTGGGGCCGTCGCTGGAGTGTTCGTTCACGAACGGCACCATCGTGCATTCGACCTACCTAGATTTGCAGGCTGGTGGGGAAATAATAAGAAGACAAGGTTTCAGATGGGGCCGGAATTTGATTGTCTGCCAGGAGCCGAGGGTTGGCAGCTTTCTAACCCGCCGATCCTTCAGATGGCGGCATTGTGCGCGTCACTCGAGATCTTCGACGAGGCGACGATGCCCCTTCTACGAGCAAAGAGCGAAAAGCTTACCGGATATCTTGAGTCGATGATCGATGGCATCGGCGACAAGCGAATCGACGTGATAACGCCACGAGATCCGCAGCAGCGAGGATGTCAATTGTCGATCCGCGTGCGCGGTGGTGACCGTTCCTTACACGAAAGGATCTCGGCCCGCGGTATAGTGACTGACTGGCGCGAGCCCGATGTCATCCGTGTCGCACCTGTGCCACTGTACAACTCTTTCTCCGACGTTTACCGATTCGCGGAAGTTCTCAAGGAATGCCTCAGATAAGTATCATCGGCGCGGGCCTTGCCGGGTCGCTTCTGGCCATTTATCTCGCGAAACGCGGGTTCTCTGTCGATGTTTACGAAGCTCGCGGCGACATGCGACTGGAAGAGGTCGCGGCGGGGCGTTCGATAAATCTTGCCCTTTCCGACCGCGGGATCGCGGCTCTTCGAGAGGTCGGCATGGATGAATACATGCTTGCCGAAGCCGTGCCGATGTACGGACGGATGATCCATTCGGTCTCCGGCGAGACGAAACTGCTGCCATACAGCGGGCGCAAAGGCGAGTACATCAATTCTGTTTCGCGCGCCGGGCTCAACATCGCTCTGATCAACGAAGCAGAAAAATACAGGGATGTTACCTTTCATTTCGGTCGGCGATGTACTGACTTTGAGTTCGGTAAGAATCAGGCCGTATTCGCTGACGGCTCGAGCATCTCGGCCGACACGATCATCGCGACGGATGGGGCCGGTTCGGCAATACGTCAGTCGATGGAACGCGAGGTGCCAGGTTTCGAAACGTCTTCCGTCTTCCTTGAACACGCTTATAAGGAACTCCACATACCTCCAACGGCGGCAGGCGGTTTTCAGTTAGAGAAGAACGCTTTGCATATCTGGCCGCGACATCAATTCATGATGATCGCTCTGCCTAATTTTGACGGTAGCTTCACCTGTACGCTATTTCTTTCGCGAAGTGCCGGAACGCCGTCGTTTGATCAACTTACGAACGAGGCGATCCTTCGAGAGTTCTTTGAAAGCGAATTTCCGGACGCGCTTGGCCTGATGCCCACGCTGGTCGAGGACTTTTTTGGTAACCCGACGGGCGCTCTTGGAACGCTCAAATGTTGGCCATGGCACGTCGATGGCAGAGTTCTGCTTCTCGGTGATGCCGCCCACGCGATGGTACCGTTTTACGGCCAAGGGATGAACTGCTCTTTCGAAGATGTCCGCGTCCTTGCTGGATTGATCGACGAACAAGCGGGTGACGCGGTGAACTGGGCGAGCGTTTACGTTGAGTATTCGCAGCTTAGAAAGGAGAATACCGATGCCATCCAGGACATGGCCGAGGAGAATTTCTACGAGATGCGAGACGCCACGGCCGATCCAGTTTTCCAGCGCAAGCGTGAACTCGAAACGAAACTCGAGCAAACCTATCCCGATTATTTCTCCAAATACTCCATGGTCACGTTTCGCGAGGATCTTCGGTATAGCCTTGCCCAGGCGCTCGGTAATGCACAAGATCGTCGGCTGATGGAAATCTGCTCGAAGGTCGATAACGTCGCTGAGCTCGACCTCGACACTGTAATCGGCGATATTCGGAAGTTAGAAAATAGCTGATTGCTGTAAGCTAACGGCTGTTAGCTACAATTAAGCAGAAAGAGCGCACACGATGTACGATGGTTCAAATTCTCCGATCGATATTTCGATCCCTCTAAGGTTTAACGGGCCACAGCCGAACGCTTTCGGCGTCGAACCCGCTGCGGCGAGATCGCTCGGCGATACGCGGCTTGGTTCCAGCGTCAATTTTGACCAGATCACGCTCGTTCCCCATTGCAACGGGACGCATACCGAATGCGTCGGACATATCACGGACGAGCGGATCTCAGTGTGGGATTGCCTAACGGATGTCTTATTGCAGGCGGTTTTGGTCTCGGTCGAGCCGGCCGGAGCTGACGGCGAGCTACTGATCACCCGAGAACATCTCGAAACGGTGGTTATGCGTGATTCTGGCGAAAAGCAGGCCACTGCATTGATCGTCCGAACGCTCCCGAACGATGATAGTAAGCTTTCCAAAACGTATGACGGAGACAATATTCCTCCATATTTTTCGTCGGACGCCATGGAATACGTCGTCGGCTGGGGATTCAAACATATTCTCGTTGATCTGCCTTCCATCGACCGACTGTTTGACGAGGGGAGGCTGATCAATCACCGCATCTTTTGGGCTGTTGAGCTTGGAAGCCGGAAGATTAATGCCTCAACGAGAGTAAACTCGACGATCACCGAGTTGATCTACGTCCCGAGTGAGGTTGCCGATGGACAGTACCTTCTCAACCTGCAGATCGCACCATTCGAACTTGACGCCGCGCCGAGCCGGCCGTTGCTGTTGTCAGAACCACCTGCGATAGCGGGTGGTTGAACGAAGCAAACGCTCATTCGCGACAACGTGAGTACTCCTAACCTTAACCACCAGCTGCCTGCGTGGTTCTGACTATTCGACGGCCTTTTCGATCGCAGTTTTCAGTTCGGGATATTTGAACTCGAACCCCGCGTCCAGCAATCTCTTTGGCACGACTTTGGTGCTTGCCAAAAGCAGCGCGTCACCCATTTCGCCGAAGATCATACTGACGGCAAACTCCGGGAGCGGCAGGAACGTCGGGCGATAAAGGACCTCGCCGAGCGTCTTGGTAAACTCCTCATTCGTCACGGGGTTTGGCGACACAGCGTTGATCGCTCCGCGGACCTTTTCGTTCTCGAGAGCGAACACGATGATGTCGACCTCGTCTTCGAGCGATATCCAGCTCATCCACTGTTTGCCGCTGCCGACGACGCCGCCAACGCCAAGTTTGAAAGGCGTGAGCATCGTCGCGAGTGCTCCGCCGTCTTTTGACAGAACAATGCCAGTGCGGAGGAGCACGGTGCGAATCCCTGCGTCCTCGGCCCGGCGGGATTCCGATTCCCACTCTTTTGAAACGTCGGCCAGAAAACCTTTTCCCGCACCGGACGTCTCCGTAAGTTCCTCATCGCCGCGTTCGCCGTAAAACCCGATCGCCGAAGCTGCGATAAATACTTCGGGCTTGCGTTCGAGCCCTGAGATCGCGTCAACGACGTTCTTGGTTCCCAGGACTCGGCTGTCACGGATCGCCTTCTTTTTCTCGTCCGTCCAGCGAAGCCCGCTGACGTTCTCGCCAGCGAGGTGAATGACGGCGTCAACTCCCTCGAGCTTCCTGAGATCGGCAAATCCGTCTTCGACCGACCATTGAATGGTGGAATCGTCACCGTCGGGCTTTCGAGACGCGAGCAGAAGCTCGTGTCCTTTCGCAAGCAGCTTTTCCTGCAATGCTTTGCCGATCAGACCTGTCGCACCGGTGATCAGTACTTTCATAATTCTCTATCGCCCCTCAGGCTTTCGAAGCTCTTTTTGAACGAACTGGACAAGCATATCGATCTCACGCCGGGTGAGCTGTCCGCGGAAAGGCACCATTCCGTTGCCTCCGTCGGCGATGTGGCTGTAGATCTGCTCATCGGTCTTGTACTTAAAATCGCCTTCCCGCAAATTCGGGATCGCTCGTCCGTCTTCGAGCGTTTTGCCCTCAGCCTCGGGGCCGTGACAGATCGTGCAATTTTGCCGAAACAGTGAGGCCTCGTAAGTCTTGCTCTCGGCTATCGAATATCGCTTTGATCCGTCGGTCGTGCATCCAATTATGAACGTGACTAGTAATGCAAATACGATCCCCAGTTTTACGCGCGTTACCGTCACTCGCCCTGGGCCGCGGCAACTTCCTCTTTCAGGGCCCGCTTGAATATTTTACCTGTATTGCCGATCGGAAGTTCCGAGCGGAATTCGACATGCCGCGGATATTTATTGGCGGCGATCCGCTCTTTGCACCATTCGGTGAACTCCTCGACCGTCAGTGCGGCTCCTTGTTTGAGCACAAGGAACGCCTTGACCTCTTCGCCGAGTCGCTCGTCCGGCACGCCTATAACCGCACAAAGCGAAACGGCCGGATGCGACATAATGACTTCTTCGAGCTGACGCGGATAGACGTTGTATCCGCCGCGGAGGATCATATCCTTCTTGCGATCGACGATCGCGACGTAGCCGTCCTCATCGATGATCCCGATATCGCCGGTGTGGAACCACCCATTGCGAAAAGCCTCCGCCGTTGCTTCTGGCCGCTTGTAATAGCCTTTCATCACGTTTGTGCCGCGGATGACGATCTCGCCGCGTTCGCCCCGCGGGACTTCGTTATCCTCCTCGTCGAAGCACTTCACCTCAACGCCGAAGATCGCCTGCCCGACTTTGCCGGGCCGAGATTCCTTTTCGAAATGATTGAAGGTGGCCAGCGGCGATGTCTCGGATAGACCGTAGCCCTCCATCACGCGGACGTTGAACTTCTCCTGAAACTGCTTCATCACTTCGACCGGCATCGGTGCACCGCCGGACGAGCAGACCTTCATCGTTTCGGCGATCTGGCTGATGTCGTAATCGTTCTCTTCGGCGTATCTGAGTAAAGCCCAGTACATCGTCGGCACACCGACCCAGAAATTGACGTGTTCGGCGACCATCGCATCGAGCGTCGTTTTGGGCTCGAATCTCGGCAGCAGCACGACACGGTTGCCCGCGTAGATCTGCGTATTCATCTGCACGGTCTGGCCGGTGGTATGAAAGAGCGGAAGCGTGATCAGGCAGGTCTTCTGCTCGCGGTCGGTGAAATCGAGCATCGGCATGTGAATGCTGTAGGTTGTGACGATGTTGGACCACAGATTCAGGTGCGTTAACTCGGCCCCTTTTGGCTGGCCGGTCGTGCCGGAGGTGTACAGGATCGCACACGTGTCGTCCGGTCGAGTCGGAACCATCTCGAACTCGTCCGACATCTCCATCGTTACCTGCGTCAACGTTTTGTGCCCTTCGATCGGCGACGGCCCGAGCTTGTCGGCTGTCATAACGACAAGGTGTTCGCAAGAATCGACGTTGTCGAAAGCCTCCTGGGTGCTCTTAGCCATTGGCAGTTCCGGTGTGCCTTCAAAGACAAACACGGCTTTCGCATCGGAATCACGAAGGTGATATTCGATCTCTGGTGCCGTAAACAGAACGCAGAGCGGCACGACCGCCGCACCGGCTTTCATGATGCCGTAATAGACGATCGGGAAATACGGTACATTGACGCAATTGAGCGCGACCTTGTCGCCATGGCCGATGCCCATTTCGACGAGGGCGTTAGCAACGCGATTGGTCAGCTTGTCGAGCTCGCCGTAGGTCAGCCGAACATTTCCCCAAACGATAGCCTCTTTTTGAGGGGCGAGGCGTGCGTGATGCGTGACGATAGATGCCAGATTAAGAACTGTGGCGGAACCTTCCATAAGTATTCGTTTTCGCGGAGGGGCGATCTAAGCTAATTCTGAATTTTGCAAGTATATACCAGCATTTTATCTAGAAACTAATGCGGGCCGCACTCGATATCTTGTCCCCAATCCGCTGGATCGAATGTACTCGCCAATTCTCCTCTTCGCTGGGAAAATCGTCGCGATAATGGCCGCCCCGCGATTCCTCTCGCCACAATGCCGCGGTCGCCACTAGCGTCGCAAGGGTGACAAAATTCCTCGACGAAACGCCCAGGTCGCTGCCGGCGATCTGATCGAATTCGCGTAGTGCCCGAACGAGTGAATCTTCGTTCCTCAGGATCCCGACGCGTTCCCACATAACCCGTTTGATGCGTTTTTTTACCGCCGTGGCGATGCCCGGCTCGGAATGGAACCGCGAACGCGTTTCGCTGGCGTCTGTGAGCGTCTTCACCGTCGTTGCAGCATTGTCTTCGGCCGCGGCCTTGCCCGCACGGGCCCCGAAGACGAGGCCTTCGAGCAGGGAATTCGACGCGAGGCGATTTGCCCCATGAACGCCGGTGCAGGTAACCTCGCCCGCCGCGTACAGCCCTTTGACCGAACTCCTGCCCCAGAGGTCGGTCCTGATGCCGCCCATGCAGTAGTGCGATGCCGGAGAGACGGGAAGCATATCCTTGGCGATGTTTAGGCCGTAGAACAGGCATGTCTCGTAGATCTTTGGAAAACGGTGTTTCAGGAAGTTTTCATCCTTCGAGGTCATATCCAGGTAGACCGTTCGCGTACCTGTTCGACGCATCTCGGCCACGATCGATCGCGAGACGATGTCACGCGGTGCGAGTTCGAGGCGTTCGTCATAGCGAGGCATGAACCGCTCGCCGTATTTGTTCTTGAGCTGGCCGCCTTCGCCGCGCATAGCCTCGGAGAGCAGGAAACGTGGGGCGTTTTCGAGATTCAGGGCCGTCGGATGAAACTGGACGAACTCCATATCAGCCATCTCAGCACCCGCGAAATACGCCATCGCCATACCGTCACCGGTCGCGACCGAGGGATTTGTCGTGTGCTGATAAAGCTGCCCGGCACCGCCCGTACACATGATCACGCCTTTCGCGAATATCTCACGGGGAGCACGCAGGATCGGATCGAGAAACCGCACGCCGACGCACCTGCCATCACGAACGATCAGGCTCTCGGTATTGGCAAACGGCGTTAATAGGATCGTCTTTTCCTGGCCCGCGCGGGCGATCAGTGAGCGAACGAATTCGGCTCCGGTCGAATCGCCTTTAGAATGCAGTATCCGACGCCGCGAATGTGCCGCTTCCTGGCCCATCATCAACTCGCCGCCTTCGCGGTCGAATTCAGTGCCCCAGTCGATCAGCTGCTTGATATAGCGAGTGCCTTCCGTAACGAGGATCTCGACGGCTTTCTCGTCACACAGCCCCGCACCCGCGACGAGCGTGTCGCCCTCGTGAAGCTCCGGATTGTCGTCCTCGGCAATCACCACTGCGACGCCGCCCTGCGCGTATTCGGTGTTGGACTCGCTCGTCTTATCTTTCGTGAGCACTGATACGCTTGCGCCGGTCGATGCAAGCTCGATGGCGGCACGCAACCCCGCTACGCCGCTGCCGATGACGATAAAGTCCGTTTCGGGAACCATTTACCGAGATTTTAGCAAAAAAAGGCAATGGTTCGCCCTATCTCGTCACGATCACGCGCTCGCGGACTCTCTCGCGACGTCGTCGTACATCCCTTCGTGGGCACCCTTGCGCAGGTTGATGCCGTACTCGAGCCAGGCCTTGGCACAGCAGAGCACTTCGGTCCAGCCGAAGCAATTCCCGTAGCTGTCCTTGAGGCCTTGTTCATCGGACTTCCAGCCGGATTCGCTGATACGGACAAGCGTTTCTTCGGGGCCGAGTTCCTCGAACGTGATCTCGGTCCTGGTGCTGTAGCCTCCGCTTGTCGTCGCCCATTCGAGCGCGATCGTCGAGTTTGGCACCATCTTGACCACCTCGACCGGGAAACTCTCGGGATAGTCGTGCCATGACCACATTACTGTAGAGCCTTCATCGAGCGGGCCGGTGGAACCGCCGGTTGTGAAGAACTGGCTGAGTTTCTTCGGGTCATAAAACGCGTCAAACACCTCGTTGACCGGTTTCTGGATCTTTGTGTGTACCTGAAATTTTAATTCCATCGTCGCAAACTCCTTTTCGTATTGGAGCGCGAGTATATGTTATAATTTTACAACATGTCAAGCGAAAAAAAGCACGACAAGATATTCAAGGCCCTGGCCGATTCGCGGCGGCGTTCGGTGCTCGATCTGCTCAAGGACGGGCCGAAAACGACGGGCGAAATATGCGAAGCCCTAAAGCCGCTCGACCGCTGCACCGCGATGCAGCACATCGCCGTTCTCGAGAAGGCTGGTTTGGTGTTCGGGAAAAAGAAGGGAAGATTCCGCTGGAACTACCTCGACGTCGTGCCGATCCGCGAGATATACGACCGATGGATCAACGAATTCGCATCATCATCGGTCGAGATGCTGTCTAGATTGAAATCCGGGCTTGCGAAAGACTAACGATTGGTCGGCAGCACGGGTAGGCTCTTTGTGAAGTAGCCGCGAAATCGGAGACCACCTGCCTGAGCGGCTTTCTGAAATGCAGAAAGCTCTTGCTGGTTCACGTTTCCATATAGCTCAAATATGTTGTCTTTTACTTCAACCCTTAGTCCTTTGAACCAGCCGTTTTCGGCGATGATCTTGTCGGCCGCAGCCTCCAGCTCACTGTCAAGGACGTAAAGCAAGACGGGCTTTCGGAAATCCGCAAGCTTCTTCCACAGGATGGTGACCGAACCATCGTCGCCGATCTCAATCACATTGAATCCGACCAGGATGTCCGCTTCGCCAAAACTGATCGCCCTCAGCAGATAGGAATGTCCGAGGACCGCTGGAATCCGACTGCGTCTGAAGTGCAAGCCGTCGATTCGTCGATCATGGAAACTCACCGCCTCGGCACGAATATCCTTCTCAAGCTTTGGCGGCATATACGAGGTCAGAAACGATTGTTCTGGGGTTTCGCTACTGATGTCGGAGAAAGGAAAGCGGCCCAGTTGGGAGATCATTCCATAATTTGCCCCGTAAAATCCGACTGAGAACTCACCGCGCTGCAATTCGATTTGGGGGACCTTGTTGTAGCTATGGAGCTGCGTTGTAAACGAGTAATACGCCCCACCGCCGCGAATGCCGAGCGGATTGTCGGCGTCGCCATAGGTCGTCATCGGCTGATCGAAGGTTCCTCGAGGGAGAAGCTTGAACACCTGAACGTTCTGCCGGGCAGCCTCAACCCTCGCATACTCGCTCGGCACGAGTATTTCGGGCAGAGCGGGCTCCTGGCCGATGGCGAACAGGGAGAAAAGGCTGAGAGAGATCAATATGGGAATCAACTTCATTTCTTACTCCTTGGGAAGAGAAGTTTAAACAAGAAAAAAGCACTCTGGAGAAAGTGGATGGAGCGACTATACCAGAGTGCTTTTTCTTAAATCAAGAAAATTCTTGAGTTTACGGAATCCTCAATTCCTGTCCCGGGTGGATCAGGTCGGGGTTGTTGAGCTGATCGCGGTTGGCGTCAAAGATGGCTTTCCACGGCACGCCGTATTTGGCACCGATCTTTGAGAGGCTGTCGCCGGGTTCGACGGTGTAAGTGTTAGCACCGCCGCCGGCATCGCCTGCACCGGCCGAGATGTTGAGGATCAGATCGCCCGAACGGAATTCCGGATCGAGGCGTTCGTATTCGGCCCACAGCTCCTGTTTTGCTTCCTCGCTCGGGGCAGCACCGGTTACGTGCAGAACTCCGTCACCCTCGGCCAGCTCATAGCTGGTGCCGTTGGAATTGGCGAGTTCTAGAAGTGATAGGTATTTCTCTTGAAGTGACATGATTTCCTCCTATTCGCGCCTATTTGACGGTGAGCTTGTTAGTGACCTTGGTGGCGTTGCCCTTAGCCTCGTTGGCCGCCTGCATTACCTTTGGAAGGTCGGCTTTCGAGACTTCGCCGGTCAGAACGATCTCGCCGTCAGTCACGGTCGCGGTAACGTTCGCACCGGTCAGGGCGAGTTTCTTGATCGCTTCGTTCACCGTGCCTTCGATCATTTTGTCGGGTGACGGCGGCGGCGGTGTCGGAAGCGGTTTGAGCGTCAGCTTTGCACCATCGACCGATTTAACGCCTTCGACCGTCTTTGCCGTCGCTTCAGCCTTGCTCTTTACCGTGGCATCGGCGACTTCGCCGCTAAGCGACGCAACGCCATCTTTGACCGCAACGGTCACGCCGGTGATCTTTTCCGCGGCCAGCTTGTCAGTGACGGCCTTTTGCAGGTCAGCATCGCTCTTGCCGCAAGCCATAGCAAACAACGTGCAGGCCAAAGTCAGTACAGTAAGTATTTTTACTTTCATTTTTCCTCCCGAGGAATCGGATTATTAAAGTATCAGTTTCAGAGGCTGCCCGGAGGCGAACCCCGCCAATGACAATCGGCCGAAACTGCTGGCCGATCCAAAAAGCGCTGTGGCTCAATTATTGAATGCCGGGATCGGATTTGGCAACAGAAAAGGGTCGCTTTTTTCAGAGGCCGATCTCTTCGGCGATCTGCTTGGCAACTTCGAAGGAAGTATGGTCTGGCCGAATCACGAAATGCCAATCGGCGAGGCAGTATACCTTTTGGCGTTCGTCGAACAAACGTCGTGTTGCTTCCTTGTCGCGGGCGAGCGGCCGTTCCTTTTTTGAGAAAGAGATGTTGAGCCAGCAATGCTCAAAGCTAGCTTCGAGCCAGATGCTGGTGTAGCCGCTCGATCTGATCAGATCGCGATTTTGCTCGACGGTCCACGCGCCGCCGCCGAGCGAGAGTATTGTGGCGTCGCGATCTGCGATCACACCGGCCAGGTGATGGCTCTCGATCTCGCGATAGCGATCTATGCCGTCCTCGTCAATTATCCTGACGATCGAACGGCCTTCGCTTTTTTCGATCACATGGTCGAGGTCGACGCGGCGATGCTTGGTAATGTGCGCGAGGTGACGCGCGACGCTCGATTTTCCGACGCCCATGAATCCCGTTAGTGCGAGCTTTACGTCGTTCATCTCGGCTCCACCAGTTCCGCAAGTGTTTTAAAAAATCCGGGGAAAGAAACGTCGGCGGCATCAGCGCCGTTTATCGTCGTTTCGCCATCGGCAAAAAGTCCGGCGATCGCGAACGCCATCGCGATCCGGTGGTCATGAAACGTGTCGATGACCGCAGGATTGAGCTCTGAGCGCTCTACTTTCAGTCCGTCAGGGAACTCGGTAACTTCGGCTCCCATTCGGCGCAGGTTTTCGACGACGGTGGCGATGCGGTCCGATTCTTTGACGCGCAATTCGGCGGCGTCGCGGATCTCGAGCCCGTCGTCGAGCTGCGTGCCGAGGACCGCGAGGATCGGCACCTCGTCGATCAGATTTGCGATGATCTCACCGCGAAGCGGCTCGTTTGAGAGCCGATCGCCGAGCCCGCCTGTCACGGTCAGAGTTGCGGTCGGCTCGTTGCAGTCTTCGCGTTCGTTGCTTACCTCGATATGAACCCCGAGGGCAAGCATCGCGTCGAGCACGCCCCGTCGGGAAGGGTTTAGGCCGACGTTGGTCATCGTGAGATGCGATCCCGGAAGTCCGGCTGCGGCCGCAAGCAGGAAAGCCGCCGAAGAAATATCGGACGGTATCGCAAGGTCGCGGGCTTTGAGGATGGCATCGCCCTCGACCGAGATGCGCGTGGCGTCTTCGGCGGTTTCGAGCCTAACATCGACGCCGAGCCAAGCGAGCATTCGCTCGGTATGGTCACGAGTCTGGACGGGCTCGATCACCGAGGTTGTTCCCTCGGCATGCAGGCCGGCGAGCAAGACGCACGATTTTATCTGAGCTGAGGCTACAGGCGGCCTATACTCGATGCTCTTTAAAGGAGAGATGCCATTTATAGTGAGCGGTGCTTTGCCCTCATTCGAGTGGATCTTGGCCCCCATCGCTCCGAGAGGTTCGATTATGCGTCGCATCGGCCGGCCGCTGAGAGATTCGTCACCGACGAGTGTTGATGCAAACGGCTGTCCGGCCAAAATGCCGGAGATCAAACGCATCGTAGTGCCGCTGTTGCCGCAGTCGAGATCGGAGGTCGGCGCGGCGAATCCGCGTTTGCCCACCCCGTGAATAATGACCTCGGTTTGGCTGCGTTCGATCCCGACACCGAGGGCCCGAAGGCATTCGAGTGTGGATGAACAATCGGCGCTAGTTGCAAAGTTTGTGATCCGCGTCGAGCCCTCGGCGATCGCGGCAAACATGCCGGCCCGATGAGAGATAGACTTATCACCCGGCAGCAGCAAACTGCCCCTTACCGAGCGAGCCCCTTTTACTTTCATACACTTATATTGCTTGTTTCAGCGTCGGTGTCTTGACAGAGCCCGCGCTGAACCTTTAACTTACAAAGCATATCCTTAATCTGCTATGCGTCAAATTGAGTTGCCTAGCCGAATCGAATCGGTTGACGAAGCAGCGATAGTTGCTGACGAGTATGCCAAGAGTTGCGGCTGTAGCGACGAAATAACCTTTGCCGTCGATCTTGCGATCCGTGAATCGGTCGCCAACGCCGTGAAGCATGGCAATAAGTTCGACGATAGCAAGAAGGTTTGCCTGACGCTGGAAAACCGGTCCGAGTGTTTTGAGATCACCGTGAGGGATTTTGGCGCCGGGTTTGCCGTGGATGATATACCTGACCCGACCGATCCGGAAAATCTGCTCAAGGCGAGCGGGCGAGGCCTGCTATTCATTCGATCGTTCATGGACGAGGTCGAATGGGAAACTCCCGACGGCGGCGGCTTGATCGTCAAAATGATCAAGAAATATTAAAGTTCTGCGATCATTTGGACTTTGATCGACGGTTTAGACTAGAATCTCGTATCGCTATCAATTTATTTCAGGAAACTAGGAGAGAAAAATGGCTGATATCACTATAACTGAACGCCAGGCCGGCGACGTTACCATCCTCGATCTCGAAGGCAAGGTGACCATCGGCGAAGGCAGTGTGGCACTTCGAAATGCGATCCGCCGTCTGCTTGGCGAAGGCAAGAACAAGATACTTCTCAATCTCGCAGGCGTCGGTTATATCGACTCCAGCGGCATCGGCGAACTCGTCTCGAGCTTTACCGCCGTCAAGAAAGAGGGCGGCGTGCTCAAGCTTCTCAATCTGACGCAAAAGATCCAGGACCTGCTCGCGATCACCAAATTGCTGACCGTTTTCGATACGTTCGACGACGAGCCGTCGGCACTGGCCAGCTACAACTAGGCCGAAAAATCAGTTTCACATTCTGAAAGGACGGGGAAATAGCAGTATTATTTTCCTTGTCCTTTCTTGTTTTGTGCGGTGAGTCCGAGCATCTTTCGGCTCGACGGATTCATCTTTCTAAGATTGGACTTCAATTTGGCAGGTCTGGTTAGAAATGAAGAAGTTTTTCGCATTATTTTTCTTAGTTTTTTGTGCGGTCGGGGCCCAAGGCCAAGGCGTCGCGGCAGGATTCGATCTGACGAACTACGGTGTTCGCATCGAGCCGGAAAAGCGGCTCATCGTCGTGCTTGCGGCTCTGGAAATGGCTTCGCAAAGGAATGCCGCCGGCGTCGAGGAAAAGCTCATCAAGACGCCGCTTTCGGACAAGGGGGCGGCGTTCCGACAGGAATTGCTGAAAGCCGATCTGCTGAAAGAGAGCGTTCCGCAGGAAGCGGAGCTAAAACGAAAGATCTCGCTTTTCGTGAGTCAGTACAAGCGGACCCGACCAAATGCTACGGACGCCGAAATAATCGCCCCGTTCATTTCGATGGCGTACACGCTCTCGCCCGTTCCTGATCTTGCTGATCCTGTTATCACGAACGATCTGCCAGGACCGCTGCTCGATGTTCTCGATTTTGCCCCGCTTGTTCGCGAATTCTATAGAAGATCGACGATTGGCACGCGGTTGGACGAGATCGTAAAGGAATATCGCGAGGATTCCGACGCGCAACTGAGACGGTCGGCACGCGAGATGGTGAGCGATCTGCTCGATTATCTGCACACGCGCCCGCGGCTTATCTACTCGGAAAAGATCGTGACGCAGGCTCAGAAGGCCGGAAGCAAGAATTCGATCCAGAAGGTCGAAACGCGAGAGAATGAACGAAGATTCTTCCTCGTGCCCGAGAAACTGGCGGCCAGTCAGACCGTCAATTTCCTGAATATTCGCGACGACTACTATGCGATCGTGCCGCCGGATACGGATCTTAGTTTTTCGGAAGTTCGGCGAGCATTTTTACAGTTCGTGCTGGACCCGCTCGTGCTTAATCATTCAAGGGAACTGACGAAGGTCCGCACATGGGCAAAGCCCGCTCTCGACGAACGCCGCAAGGCCGACCCGAGTATTTCGCCAGATGTGTTTCTGGCGGTGACGCGATCGCTTGTTGCCGCAGCCGATGTAAAACAGGCCGAGTTCGCACGGGTAAAGATCGCCACCGATCTCGCTCGTGACCGCATCGCAGGTTATGCGAAGGACGATCTGGTAAACCGCAAGAAGCTGGCGGACGAACTCGAGGCGTATAAGCAATCGCTGGCTGATGAATCGACCCTTCGGCTCTACGAAGATTATGAAAAGGGTGCGGTACTCTCGTTCTACTTTGCGGAGCAGTTAAAGGGTATCGAGGAATCGGGGTTTGATATCGCTTCGTCTATGCGCGATATGCTCGCTTCGTTTAACCCCGAGACCGAGACAACTCGCATCGCCTCGACCGCCGACGCAAGAAAACGTGCTCTGGCCGCTCGCGAAGAGCGCAAGAACGCACCTGACAGCAGGCTTCTGGTCGCGGAAAATCCTGTGACGACGAAGCTCATTCAGATCCAGCAGTTCATTGACGCCAAAGATCTGCCCAGAGCGAAAGCGGAGTTGACCGCTCTCGCGACGGCTAATCCAAAAGAGCCGCGAATTCACTACAACATTGGCCGAGTCGCCGGGCTCGAAGCCGTTTCGATCCAGGACCCTGAGGCTCAGGCGAAAAAACTGCTCGAGGCCAAGAATGCGTATGTCGAAGTGCTAAAGAGTGCAACGACGACGACCGACCGCGCGTTGCTATCGCTGACTTACGTTGCTCTGGGCCGTATCTATGAGCATTACAACGAGAATGCACAGGCGATACAGCTTTACGATCAGGCCATCAAGCTCGATGACGTTCGCGGCGGCGGTTTCAAGGAAGCTCTCGACGCAAAAGCCAGATTGATCAAGCAGTAAAAAGCAATATCGTAGATATCTTCGGCCGGCGATGAGTGTGTCGCCGGCTTTTTGCTGCCTGAGTGTTAGCGGCGTAAGTTTGCTATTCTGAAGCTCAATGTCTGATAAAGATTTCAGAAGCGGCTATGCCGCGTTGATCGGGCGTCCGAACGCGGGTAAGTCCACGCTTCTCAATCGTTTGGTCGGCGAACGGATCGCCGCCGTTTCTAATAAACCCCAAACCACACGCCATCGCATCCAGGGCATCGTGAACCGACCCGAAGGCCAGATAGTGTTTATCGACACACCTGGCATTCACAAACCCGGGCACCTGCTCAATCGGAGGATGATGGCGGCGGTTCACGACGCGCTACTTTCGGTCGATGTCGTAGTGTTGATGCGTGACGCGAGCGTCTCGACCGGAAACGGCGATCGCTTTGTGCTCGACCTCGTCAAGAATGCCGGGAAGCCATCGATCCTCGTCCTGAACAAGATCGACAAGATCAAGGAAAAGCCTATTTTGCTCCCGCTGATCGAATTTTATTCGAACGAGTTCGAATTCGAAGAGGTCATTCCGGTCTCGGCGCTTAAGGGCGACGAGATAGAGACGCTGCTCGATTCCATCGCGGCGAGATTGCCGGTGGGCGAGCCGATATTTGCCGAGGACGAACTGACCGATCAGCCGCTCAGGATAATCGTCGCCGAGATGGTGCGCGAAAAGATCCTTCAGACGACCGGCGAAGAGATACCGTACGTCACGGCCGTTATCACGGAAGTCTTTGACGAAAGCGACCCGGATCTGACTTCGATATATTGTGCGATCTATGTCGAAAAGCCGTCGCAGAAAAAGATCATCATCGGAAAACAAGGTGCTCGAGTACGTGACATTGGAACAAAGGCCCGGCTCGAGATAGAAGAACTGCTCGGCAAACACGTGTTTCTCAAGATATTCGTAAAAGTCGTCGAGGATTGGCGAAATCGCGAACGGACTCTGGACGAACTCGGACTACCCGGAAAATAAATGGCACAGCGAAAATGGCATGCCGTCGATGTCGAGGTCCAAGCCATGGCGGTCGAGGCGGTCGAATCGGCGTTTAATATCCTCGAAGCTCTTGGTACTGAAGCAGACAGCCTCGGGAAAAAGGCGAACAAAGCTCAGATAGTTACTGGCTTTTTCGACGATCTGCCAAGCGAGGAAGAATTGCGCCGGGCGTTAGCCGATTCGCTCGAGATCGACGGTCTTGGTGAGCACGACGTGGTAAACATCTCGTACCGAACGGTCGAAGAGACGGACTGGCTAGCCGAATGGAAAAAGCACTGGAAACCGACTGAAGCCGGGCCGTTCCTAGTCGCTCCGACATGGTTTGACGGGCGGACGGACGGCAAGATCCTGATCACGATCGAGCCCAACATGGCGTTTGGCACGGGAACTCACGATACGACGAAGCTATGCCTCGCAGCCATTGGCGAGCACTATAGGCCCGAATGGTCGATGCTCGACATCGGCACCGGAACCGGGATCCTGTCGATAGCAGCCGCAAAACTTGGCGGTATTGACATTCTCGCTTGCGACACCGACGAACCATCGGTCGCGATCGCAAGAGATAATGCCGAGCAGAACGGTGTCGATACGATCGAATTTTTCGACGGTTCTTTGACCGACGACATTCCCGTGCACGATATGATTTGTGCCAACCTGACGCTAGACGTGATAGCTCCGATACTCGATCTGCTTATCGCAAAGACAGGGAAAGTATTGCTGCTTTCGGGAATACTCGCTGAACAGGAGCCCGAGATCGTGAAGCAGCTAGGCGATCGCGGTATTGATGATGCTGTGATATCGAAGTCGGGAGAATGGATCTCAGTTCTTATCCGTCGGTGAGTCGGGTTTGTCCTTTTTTATCGGCGCGGCGAATGGGATGTCTCCGTCGTCGGTGATAGTAATTAGCGGAACTCGGGCCTTTGGGGCGACGCGAGGAGCGGCGTTTTTAAGGATCGGCGGGCCTTTGGGAACGGTCTGAGTGCGCGGTGAAAGCGATTCAGTACGCTTCAGCATCGTGCCCCCACGACCGGCGACCCACACACGGTTCCCGCCGCGATAAACTATCGCTTGCAGCACTTTGCTCGTGATACTCGGCTGTATCGCCCACGTTTTGCCGCCATCTTCCGTGATAAGGATCGTGCCGAGTTCGCCGACAGCGATCGCCGCTTCGGGCCCGAACGCCTGCACCGCGAACAGGTTAAATCGCGATGCGGACTCTTGATCCTGCCAAGTCAGCCCACCATCGCTCGTTTTGAGCGTCAGGCCGCCTGACCCCACGACAAAGCCGTTCTTTTCGTCGTAAAAACTCAGCGAATACAGGTTTTCTTTTGCGCCGGTTTTGATCTGAGTCCATGTCGAACCGCCGTCGGTCGTCCGCAATATCGTGCCTTTGTCACCGACGACGACGCCCGTCTTGTCGTCGAAGAATTTTACGTCTTCGAGCCAGATCTTCGTGCCCGATTCACATAGACGCCAGTATGCGCCAGCCGAATCCGTTCTCAAGATCGTTCCCGATGAGCCGACAGCAAACCCAATACGGTCCGAAACGAAATTGACCGCGATCAGGTCTTCCGTGATCCCGGAAATGCCTTTCCCCCAACTCGCTCCGCCGTTTATCGTTCGCAGAACCGTGCCGCTGTCCCCGACGGCCCAGCCTCGCTGGCCGTCGAAAAAGAAGGTTGAATTAAGGTTTGAGAGGGTTCCAGAAAACGTCTGTACCCACTCCTTGCCGGCGTCATTAGTGAGCCAGATCTTGCCGCGTGAGCCGACGGCGACACCGATCTCGTCGTTGAGAAAAGCGATGTCGTTGACGTCTTCGCGGCCGCCTTCGCTGAGCCGCTGCCAACTATATCCGCCATCGTCGCTGCGAACGATCAGGCCGTTCTCACCAACGGCCCAGCCGGTAAACTCATCTGCGTAGTGGATCGAAACGAGTCTCGGATTGGTCCGTACGTTAAACGGAAGCCACGTCTTCCCGCCATCGCCGGTGACCCAAACCATCCCGGCCGTGTCTGTCATCAGGCCATTCTTTTCGTCGGAAAATGCGACGGAAAGCAATTCGGTTCGCGAGAAAATGTCGACACGCTCCCACGTTTCGCCCAGATCGTCGCTTACGGCGACGCATCCGCCGCGGCCCGCCGAAGCCAGCCGTGTATCAGAGACGAACGCGATGTCGTTGACCTGCACCGCACCGCAAGGATTAGCCTTTGTCCACGTCTCGCCGCTGTCGCTGGTTACGGCGGCCATTCCTTGAGCGCCGGTGATCGCGGCGGTCTTTTCGTCGCGAGTGTCGAGGCTGACGATGTGTTCGTCGGAACCGATCGTTAGGCTTTTCCAAGTCGTGCCACCATCCGCCGAACGCATCACGCGGCCGTAAGTACCTGTGATCCAGCCAGTTGCGAGTCCCTCTCCTGAAAAACGCACGGCGGAAAAATGGTCTTTGGCCTCGGTCGTTACGCGTTTCCAATCCTTGCCGCCGTTGTCTGTCATGAAGATCGTGCCGCGGGCTCCGACCACAAATGCTGAGTTTCGATCTCTGACGAAAACCGAAGAAAATGCGACGTCCGAGAACGGAATATCCTGCCTGACCCATCGAAAACCGCCATCCGTCGTTCGCAAAACAGTGTTGTCAGAACCTACGGCAAAGCCGTTTTCCTTGTCGGCCGCGAAATGGATGGAATATAGCGGATTGCCCTGCGGGGTCGGATTCTGCCACACCCAGCCGTTGCCCTGGCGTATCTGGGCGGAGCCGGAAAGAGTTATGAGAAGAATCGAAACCGCAGAGACGCAGAGACGCGGAGACGAGAAGCTTTTCCACAGATGGACGCGGATAAACACAGATAAGAGAGTAACCGCAGAGACGCAGAGACGCCGAGAAGAGAAGCTTTTCCACAGATGGACGCGGATAAACGCAGATAAGAAAGATAAATATATCTTTCCAGCGCGTGCTTTCCCTGATCTCTGTCTATCTGTGTTCATCCGTGGCTAAATTTCCCTTTTTCTCAGCGTCTCTGCGGTTCAAAATTTCCTAGATCTCGATCGTCCCGATCTCGGCCACCGCATCGTCGATCGTCTCTTGATCCGCGCGGCCCGCTTCGGCGACCTTGCGTGCCATGTCGTCGGCGATCTCCTGAACGACATGGCCGTCATGGCCTTTTACCCATCGCCAGGTTATTTGATGCCCGTTTGCGGCTTTTTCGAGCCGTTTCCACCAATCGTGGTTAGTTTTTTTCTTCCACGTGCCGCCCATCGTCTCGACAACGTATTTGGAATCAGAAAAAAGCCGCACGCGGCAAGGTTCCTTCAGATTTTCGAGTCCGATGGCCGCCGCTGCGATCTCGGCTTGTTGATTCGTTGCCCGGCCGAGATACTCACCAAAGCCTTTCCAATAGCCGCGAAAGCCCAATATCGCCACTGCGCCGGCCCGGGCATCGCCCTTGCCGTTGCCGAGACTCGAACCGTCGCAGACTATTGTCACTTCTTTCATCAATAATTACTTAAATAGCTGTGGATAGCTCGCTGTGCCCCTGTAAGATGTGCGCCCCAATGTATCTGAAACCTAAACCGCCACTCCCAAACCGCTCTGAGATGCTTTCCTCCCTCATACAAAACAAGTCCATCCTTCAGATCGCGATATATGTCTGCCAAATCATCGGCGAGACTGTTTAGCCCGGGAGCGTCCTCTTCGAGCGGATCGAACACATCCCAGTAAAGATCTACGGGCAATCCTTGAAATCGCTGCAAGACTATTTTCCATTCGTCATGCGAGACTTCGTCGTCGACATCATCTCCGCAATCCAAGGTCGGTAAACCCAGTACGGAAAGGTGAAGTTCGGCGAGCAATCTTTGTGCAATCGTCAAGTCTTCTGTTTGCTGCTCCGCGGGAGCCTCCGCCCAAGCACAGTACCTTCTTACCGTGCCGACGAACCCTTTTACCTCATCTACCTCGTTTATTGTCATTGCACCGATTCTTCAGTCCAAGGCCACTAAATGATCTACATAACTATCAAACGTATCATCATGCGATATCACAAATAGCTGGTCGAAATTCGTGATCCGGCTGATCTGCTGTGCAAAATTCTCGCGGCGTTCGGCGTCCATGTTCGTCGTCGGTTCGTCGAAGAATGCAATACGAATATCGCTGAGCTGTTTTAGTATCGCCATCCTGACGGACAGGGCCGCAGACATCTGCTCTCCGCCGGAAAGGCTGATGAACGGCCGCTCAAAGCCGCCTTCTTCGAGGACGATCGAATAGTCGTCGGCCCATTTCAGCGTGCGTTCGCCGTTTCCGGTGATCTCGCGAAACATCTGATTCGCCTCGATCGACACATGATGAACGTAGTTGCGAGCGACCCGCGGGGCCGCCTCTTTGAGCGTGTCGCGTATGAATTGGGTCGCCTCAGACACCGATTCGAGCCGTTCTTTCTCACGAAATTCGTCAGCAAGCGAGCGTCGAAGCGTTTTGAATTTCTCAAGTTCCGCCGCTAGCTGCTTTTCGCGATTCTTTGCCGCCTCTAGCGTCGCCTTTAGTTCTGCCGAACGCCGTTCGACGTTCAACAATTCGGCCCGCTCGCTCTTGTGCCGTTCCGCATCGTAATCCGAGCCCGCCGCGGCGAGATCGGCCTCGGCTCGCTCGACCGCTTGCGACTTTGATGCGAATTCCGTCGAGGCGGTTTCGTGTTCGAGCTTTCTTTGCGAGAGAGCAGCGGCCTCGGACTCATTTGCGAGGAATATCCGATGTGCCTCAGCCGTCGCGTCACGCTCGGCAATTAAACGCGCCCACTCATCGTCAAGTTGCTTAAACTCGTCGAGTTGCTCGTCGAGTAGCTTTTTGTCGCTCGTCAGGCGTTCAAGATTGCTCTCGACATGGCTCAAGCCTGCGCGGATCTCGTTTTCCCGAAGCGATTCTTTCTCAAGGATTCGGATCCGGGCCGCGGGATCGGCCAGCGTTTTGAGTCGCGACTCAGCCTCGGCGATCCGCCGTTCGCTGTCGACGATGTTTTGCTGCTGTTCGAGGGCCGCTTTCTTGGCGTTAAGCCCGGCACCTTCATCGCGAAGCTCCAGTTCACGAGTTTTGAAACTCTCGAGTGCCCGAGCAAGAGTTTGCCCTTCGCGGGCGGCGGTCAACTCCGTCTGAACTCGCGTTCTTTCCGATTCCAGATGCGAGATCTGAGATCTGAGATCGAGGAACTGGCTCGACAGGTAGCTCTCGAGTGTCTCGCCCTCTTTCAAGTTAAGACAACGCTGTGAAAGGATCGGGCAGAGTCCGTTTCGGACCTCGCTCTGGAACTTCTCGTCACGCTCGAGATTAGCTTTCAGCGTTGCGAGAGTGCCGACTATTTCGGTCTCGCGTTTTTCGAGCGTCGGAAGGGCCTCGGCGGCGATCACGCCGGCTTCAGCGGCCTTGATATCCTGCTGATTTTGCCGGTAACGCTCACGCATTCGGTCGAGCTGCGAATTAATGCTGAAGATGCGTTCGCCGGCATTCTTTGAGTTCGTGACCGCCTCGCGAAGAGCGACGATATCTTTCTCGATCTGTTCCTGCTCGGCAGCTCTTGGCCGGAGTTCAATGATCTCTTCGCGAGCTCTAAGCACGTTTTTCAATTCGCGATCGAGCCGGGTCTTCTCGGCGGTCACATTGGCGATCGCCGTCGTCGTTTTTGTCAGCTCACCGCGAAGAGTGTCGCGACGGTTTCGTTCGCGCTCGAGCTCGGTTTGACGCTCCGTGGTCTTGAGATGGCGTTCGTGAGCTTCCCGGACGGCTGCGACTTTTTCGGAGGCGTTCGTCGCTCGTTCGTAGGCTGACCTCGATTGTTTATTCAGCAATTCAGCCTTGTCACGTTCAGCCCGGCTGCGTTCGAGAGACGTTCTAAGGCCGGAGAGACGTTTTTCTTCCTCATCGAGTGCCTTAACCCGAGTCCGACGGTCGTCGAGATCTTTCTGCAAACCGGCGGTTTCGCCGTTTAAGCTCTCGATCTGCTCGATCGTCTTCTTATGCTCTTCCTCGACCGATTCCGAACGCGAAAGCTCACCTTCGGCCCGTGCGATCGACTCGCGAACCGTTGCCACCGAATTATCGAGATACCGAGTCGTTTCGCGGAGTTTTTCGGCGGCCTGCCGGTATTCTTCGACCTTTAGGAGTCGGTCGAAAGCGACCTTTCGCTCGGCTGAGCCTTCGAGAAAGATCGCGGTAAATGTCCCTTGCGGAACCCCTATCGCCTGGCGAAAGAGCGACCTGAGATCGGTGCCGGGTTCAAGGCCGAGATGCTGCCAGAGAAATCGAAAGACCTCCTCTTTCTTATCCGCGATGCGCATCTGCAGACGCGGGTCGAGTACGTAATAATTCGTACCGGAATCGCGATAGACGCTGTATTCGCGTTCGTCGAGACCGCTTTCAAAGGTTATCGTGACCGAGCCTTTTTTGGAACCACGGCGGAGAAAATCGTCCTTTTTGTATTCGAGCAGATCGAACATCACCCAAGCGATCGCTTCGATGATCGTGGTCTTGCCGGCGCCGTTCTCGCCGGTGATGGCGGTCGTGCCTTTTGCAAATTCGAATGTGGATGAAACGTGAGATTTTATGTTCTCAAGCTCGATCTTTGAGATGTGCATCGAAGCGGGTCGTTCGTGGACGAATCACTTTCAGTTTAGAATACTTGAGACGATAAATCGAAGCCTGCGATCGTGTGGGCCCGGCCGTCCAAATAGAAAGATGAAGATCGAACCTGGCGACGTAGTGGTCGCCGTTCTGCACACGCCGCGAGAACGCCTTTTAGGCATATTGAATGAGATCAGCCCGGCCGGAATTACGCTCCGTTCGATAGATCTGAGCTATTTTGATGATTGGTGCCGGTCCATCGTGGCGGGCGAAGAGCACCTTCGTATGAACGATAACTTCTTTCCTATGTGGCGTTTAGAGCGGCTTTCGCGTGACGAGGGAAGCGAAGGGGTCGCGTCGATGGCGGAGCAATTCGAATCGCGTACAGGCCGACGGCTCGAACATCAATGATCGAGGCGTTTAAGTGAGATGCTGCCATTCGCCGTCGTAAGTTTTACGATGGCGTTTTCCTTACCGGCCTTGCCGACCGTGCCGAACATCTTCTTTACCGGTTGGCCGCCGCCTGCAATAGTCTCGGTCGTGACGTCGACTGGAATATCGGTTATAAAGCTTCCATATCCGTACGTCGATTGTATCTGGAACGCGGCGTCCTGCGGCACAAAGAGGCGTATCGAGCCCTTCGACGTACGCATATCATAGGTGCCGCCAGGCATGATCTTACCGCCGTACATCAGCGAACCTGAGATGGAATCGACGTTCAACTGGCGGTAATTCACGCTCTGGAGCGAGATCGAGCCGCTATGCGTATTCGCTTTAAAGACCTCGCCGACTTCGCTCGGACTTGCCTCGAAAACCAGAATGTTTCCGGTCGTCGTGTTAAGGCGCATTGGCCCCTCCGAGGCTTCGACAGTGACGTCGCCTCGACCGGAACTTGCTACGACGCCGCTTGCGATCCTTCTGAGCGAAATATCGCCGCCGATGGTCGAGATATCGACCTTCTTTACCGAGTCGACGAACGTCGATACATCACGGCCGCGGACGCGGATCGTGGACGTCACGGGAGCGTCGACCTCGATATCACTACCCGAAATACAATCACTTTGAGGGCCGTAACGTTCCGGTCTGGCGGCCGTCACTTTCACCCATACCGGATCACCCGATTTTGGGCTGGATTCCGCTGTCCGGAAGGATAGACCCTTACCGTCCGCGACAAAAACGCGAACTTCGTTCCGATTCCAGCCGTTTATTCGGATCTTGCCCTCGGTAATGCAGGCGAATTCGAGATTGATGGCACTGTCGACCTTCAGGGAAAGTTCGGTAGTAGCGGATGGCGGTTTGGGCGGCGTTGGTCGTGGACGCGGTGAGGGAGCGGTGACCCTGGTCGATGGCGTGACCGGAGGAGGCGGATATTGGGGAACCTGCGCCGCGGCGACAATAGCCGAGGCCATCAGGCACGCCGCGCCGAAGATCATCTTTTCAATGGCCTGTTTCATCCTGATTCCGGTAGGTTCGCGAATGCTATTTCAGGCTCGCGACCAGCTCCTCTTTTTGAGCGACCGAATTCAAGAGGTCGATCTTATTCTGGTATGACGAGTAGAGGATCTGTTTCGCAGTGTCGTTATTTGGGTTGCGTCGCACCTCTTTTCGCATTTTCGCGATGGTATCGTTGACGAGTGCCATATCGCGTTCGTATGCGACCAGCTCCGAAGGACGCATTACGCCGCTCTTTTGTTCATCCGCGGAACGTGCGAGGGTGGCGATCGTCTTCACGTAGCTTTCTTCGCCGGCAAGATATGCAGCTGCCGGGGCCGCCTCGCGTGTGACTGGCGACGTACTTGCAGGCCGCCTCTCTACCGGGCGATATACGGCACGCTCGATCCTCGGGACGGTATCCTCTTCCGGACTCTTTACAACCTCAGGTTCGGGCGTTTCGACCACCTGTTTCGGGGCAGTTGTCGTAACGACCGGCGCCGCAGACGGTTGCGTTCTCGCGACGTTTGGCGTCGTGTAGTCGACAGTCTCGATCGACTTATTCAGCCATAGAGCCGCAAACGTACCAAAAACTAGCAAGAGACTTGCCGCGGCGACCATCGAGGGGTTTCCGAGAGCGACGCGTAAAAATGCGTAAGCTTTTTCCCAGATCGGCGTCGATTCCTTCTCCAACTGGATCGAATCGTTGATCTTGCTCCAAAGCCTCTGCGTCGGAACAAGCGTATTCATCTCGCGCTCGAGCGCCGGGAAAACGATCGCGATCTCTTCCTCGGCCTCGGCGAGCATCAGGGCGCAGTTGTCACATCCGCCGATGTGGTCGGTGACTCGGGCGTTTTCTTCGAGCGACAGTTCGCCGTCGAGAAAAGCCTGGATCGTCCCAATTTCTACGCAAATATCCTTCATATCGTGCGATTCCCAGCCATTCTGTAGTACCGGGAAAACTCCTGTCGAGCGCGTGCTACATATGTGCCGATGCTCGTTTCGTTAAGGTCAAGGCTGCTGGCGATCTCTTTGTAAGAGAGGCCTTGCTGCTTGAGTATCAGACAGCTCCTGAGCGGCTCTTTGACCTTGTCCAACGCCCGGCATATCTCGTTTATGCCTGCATTTTCCTCGTAGTCTATGTCAACCGACGAGACGGACGTTTCAACCTGTTCTTTGACGTAATTCTCGTCTCGCGTGTTTGCCCTGATGTTGCCGCGGATCGTGTTCTTGGCGACGTTGATCGCCACGCGGATCAGCCACGGCCTGAGCATTTCACAGTCTGTGATCGAGTCTTGATGCTTGTAGAGCCGAAGAAAAGTTTCCTGCGTGATGTCTTCGGCGAGAGCGGAATCATGCACGACCGACCGGGCGGCGCGAAAGACGGTACGGTGATGAAGCGCAAAGGCTTCTTCAAACTCGATAGTCTCTCGTGCTGCGGCCGCCGCTGTTTTGTCGGACATTATGTCCACAAGAATGTTGCTATTCTCGTTCATTCTCAGCATCGAAAAATGCTCTTCACGATATAGATACACCGTGAGCCGCTGATCTGTGACAAGAATCGCCTAAAATCGGACAATTTTCAACGTTTCTAGAATGTCGGGAGGCACACGGTGAGAATCCCAAGCCGTGAGTAGCACCGCATGTCCGTCTTCGGTTCCGTCAAAGATACGTTCGAGATCGATGTAGGGTTCCAATTCGTCTTGTTCTTTGGCATATGTGATCGGCTCAGCGATAGCCAGACGGCGGAGGGACTCGTGCAAATGGACACGGCCGGTGCCGAAGCCGCCATCCTCGGAGGCGATTACCAGACGGATGAGAGCATTTCTCGACGAAAAGTGCGTCAATATCGATGCGGCGAGGCTGGCTCCCGTTTCAAAACGGTCCGAGACAACGACACTACCGCCGGCTTGTTCATCGCTGATCTTTTCACGAAGGGTTTCAGCGATCTCGTCGGCCCCGACTCTCGGATCAACGATCACCGTGATCCGCGACTCGTCGTCCGAAGCAAATTCACGGACCGTCAGCTGGCTCGAACGCGCCGTCGCTTTCCAGTCGATCTTGCGGAGGTCGTCTTGAGCCTGATACGCGCGAAGCGAGAGCAGATCTTGTCCACTACCCTTTTTCAAAGACGTGCGCTCGCCGGCGGTCACAGATCGGACCGCGATATCGTCGGGAATTTCGGCGAGGGCCGGAAAGACCACCAGTTCCGCTTCACGGGCGGAAAGACGTTTTCGATGACGAAAAAAGCCGAATGGGAACTTTGTCGAGAGTTCGAAATCCCGTATCCTCGTCCTTCCACGGGTCGGAAATACGTGGTCCGATCGATTTTCGATCGCCTCGCCTCCCTTAATGTAGACAAAGTGATCGAGCGTCCTCCTGACGACGGGTGCTGCCCCGAGTCGTCTGGCTATCCACCGCGGCAGTACCGCGTCAAGGTGGTCTGCGGCCACAGACCGTTCGCGTTGACGCCCTCGCACCTCAACAACGACCGAAAACGCAGGTATGATCCGCTTTCTGTTCTTCATGCTCACGAGGATCGGCGTCGGCTCCCCGGCGAAGATCGTTTCCGGGAAACGCATTGTCACGTCGAGCTTTTTGAGGCAGATCACCCCGGCGACGAAGCCGACCACGAGCGCGGCTAGCAGGAACGCCAGAACCAGAAAAAGGAGGTTGTTCCCCGTGTTCCAGGCAGAAAACCCGACGATCACAAGCAGGACCAAAAGGATCGCCCCGCCCGTCGTGAACTCGAACGGAAGGTTCATTTGCGACGCTTCGCGGCCTGCGTTTCGGGCAAGCGGCGGCACCACAAATACGAGGATCAACAGCACAAAGACAAGCGATGCCGTAGCTGCGGTCGCGGCAAGCGGAAGATCACCTTGCTGATGTGCGTAGAGGGTCAGCCCCGAAAGTCCGAGGCCGCCCGCCACCACCACGAAGCCGAGAATCACGTTTCGCAGGTCTCGAAAGCTAAAGAGTTGTCGGGCGAGTTTGAGCTTCATTACGGCCGATCAAACGGGAACGGCCGTTCTCTGGAGGATCTCGGAAAGTGCATGCTCGGCTTCACGATTTCGGTTTCGCAGAGCAGCGGTTCGCGAACTGAGAATAAGCCTGTGAGCGAGGCAGGGAACGACCATCCGCTTAATATCGTCCGCGATGCAATAGTCTCGTCCCTCGAGCAACGCCGAGGCTTGAGCACAGCGGAAGAGAGCAAGCGAACCGCGAGGGCTGACGCCTAGTTCTATCGCTTCGGTTCGTCTCGTCTGGTCTACGATCGCAAGCATGTAGTCGACGAGAGCGTCTTCGATCCGAACCGAGGAAGTTAGATCTTGCAAGTCGATCAGCTCATCTCGGGTTAGCACAGATGTAAGTTCGTGCAGTGGATCGCCAGACTCGCGGTCGCGCAGCAGCTTTCGTTCGTCATCGACACTCGGATAGCCGATGCTGATCCGCAGCAGAAACCTGTCGAGCTGAGATTCGGGCAGCGGATATGTACCGTGGTGTTCCGACGGATTCTGCGTCGCGATCACCATAAACGGCGATGGCAGCGGTCGCGAAAATCCCTCGACCGTAACTTGCTCCTCCGCCATGGCTTCGAGCAATGCGGACTGGGTTTTCGGCGTCGCCCGGTTTATTTCGTCGGCGAGGACGATATTTGCGAAGATCGGTCCGGCTTTCCATTCAAAATCGCCGTTTCGCTGGTCAAATATCGACAGGCCTATCACATCCGAAGGCAGCAAGTCGGACGTAAATTGAATGCGTTGAAAATCGAGGTCAAGCCCACGGGCCAATGAATTCGCGAGAGTCGTTTTGCCTATTCCGGGGACGTCTTCGATCAGAAGGTGGCCTTTTGCAAGGAGAGCAACGAGAGCGAACTTTACGGTTTCAGATTTGCCGCGGATGACGTGTTCGATAGCGGCCTGCAAGGCAGTGAGCTTGCTCGCCGCCGTTTCGTCAAAGTGAGGGCCGCCGTCGGCTCGCTCTGTCCCCGTGCTTATCCAATCTCGCATTTAGAATCCGAATGCGCTTCGCGCCACATTAATCTTAACCGATTAGAAACCGCCCCTGCATCAAAAAGTTGCAAAGCTTTCCGCCGAACGCCGTACGGCGAGCGATGAACGGATTGATATTCGACACAAAACGAACTAAACTTTTGAAACTAAAGTAGCTCGTTTTCGTGTTGAAAGCGGAGATCAAAATGAGTTTTATGAAGAGTTTACGACCCCGTTTTAGAGATCAGCGCGGATTTAACCTAATCGAATTGATGATCGTTATTGCGATCATCGGTTTGCTGATCGGCGTCGGCAGCATCGCATGGCAGGCCGTCATCCGATCCGGAAATGAGACCACCGCTCAACAGACCGTGGACAATATTCGAAAGTTTCAGGCCCAATATGCGAGCCGAAACAAGGGTAACTTTGGAACATTTGACGACCTGGTAGCCAAGGTTGGCCTCGATGACACGTTCAAGGGCGAGGCTCCGGTCAAGAACGGTTACATCTTCAAAATGACGGTCGTCCAGGCGTCGGCTAGCGCACCGTCTTCGTGGTCGATAAACGCCGATCCGCAAGTGCCTGAGGGCATTTCTGCGACGGGAACCCGACATTTCTATACCGATTCGAATCTCAGTACGATAAAGGGCACCGACGAAAATCGTCCGGCGACCGCGGAAGACCCCAGTGTCTAACTATCTCGCCGTCTTAGCTCAGTGGTAGAGCACACGCTTCACACGCGTGGGGCCACAAGTTCAAATCTTGTAGACGGCACCAATTCGAAAAGATAAAGCTGGTGGAGTTGATGCTCCACCGGCCTTTTCTTTTTGGGCTCGGGCTTTCGCCTTTCGAGTTCGTTGCTCCAAAGGCTTTAGAACAACCTTTCGACCTTAACGCTGGCGTCGGTGAAGCGGAAGAGCAGTGGTCGGGCGTTGCGGTCGGAGACGATTTGCTCGGCCAGTGTGCTGTCGAATGAGATCGTGTGTTCGCCTTCCGGGGCTCCTTCTCTCATTCGGAACGTCACCTCGATGATCTCCGTCGATCGCCCTTTTGTCCCTATCTCCCTTTCGCTTTCGCTTTCACCCTCGCTCTTTGCCCCGAGTCCCCCGACGGCATCGACGAGGACGCCAAGGAGGCCTT
>JBGTSR010000014.1:0-159817 GCA_041940165.1 Acidobacteriota bacterium | reverse complement strand
AAGGCCTCCTTGGCGTCCTCGTCGATGCCGTCGGGGGACTCGGGGCAAAGAGCGAGGGTGAAAGCGAAAGCGAAAGGGAGATAGGGACAAAAGGGCGATCGACGGAGATCATCGAGGTGACGTTCCGCATGAGAGAAGGAGCCCCGGAAGGCGAACACACGATCTCATTCGACAGCACACTGGCCGAGCAAATCGTCTCCGACCGCAACGCCCGGCCACTGCTCTTCCGCTTCTCCGACGCCAGCGTTACCGTCGATAGGCTGTTCTAACCTTCAGAGCAACGAACTCGAGGCGATATGCAAGACAAAAGAGCCGATGAAGCTTCAAACTTCATCGGCCTTTTCGCGCCTTCGCCTGTGACTGATGCCGTCTACAAGATCTGAACTTGCCGCCGCGCTTGAACCAGTCGGCTCTAAAACTCCATCAACCACTCTGCTTCAGTGACTTACGATGGAGGCGGCGATCGGAATCGAACCGATGAATAAAGGTTTTGCAGACTTAAGTGCCTGTTTTGGTTAGTTTAGCTTGGTTTGGCTAATTGCTGTAGATAATGGGCTTTGCACGTCCTCCCGGCTTCCCAGTTTCGGCGCAGATGGATATCTCTGGCTGAGTTGGCACACCGTTGGCGCACCAAATGCCCCCCACCGACCTGGAAGCTCAGACTCCCGTTGCTATGAAGCCGGCCCAGTAAAATGGGTGTCTTCGGTTGTTGCGGTTTATCTGATGAATCATAGCTTTTCGGAGGGCTTCCGGCGGAGAAAGAACCGAGTCGGCCTTGAGGTTTCTGTAGAAGGCTTTCATTAGGTCCGATGTGCTTTTCGACTCGACCTTCCATTGGCTGGCAACGACACGAGGCACGCCTGAGACAAAGAAAGCCCAGGTCAGTCCTAGTAGCCCTTCGCCAGCATTATGCCCGCGTCCGGTTTCACAGGCAGAAAGGACGGCCAATCCGGCGTTGAGCTTCATTTCTGCAAGTTCCCAAGCCTCAAGCAAGCCGTCCTCTGTTGAGTAACTAGAGGAGGAAAGTAGCAATGCGGAGTACATCGGATTCCTGCCGTTAAGTAAGCCATGAGTAGCGAAATGCAGGACATCATAGTTCTTTGCATCGGCTTTGAACAAACTTTCAGTCGCACCAGCCCCTTTTACGACCTTTCGCGATTTCGCTGGAAAGATGGAGGCTAACGTATCGACCTCCTTTTCCGCGGAGGGAAGCGGCTCAAGGCGACCCCCACGAAGGTTTTCCGCTTGAACGATCTGACTGGAAGCTATTCGAGGATTTCCGAATGCGAGCAATCTGGCAGCAGTGAATGAACTGTTCTTAGTGGCCTCTTTCATCTGAGAGTAGACCGTCAGGGAGGGAGCATAGCTAATAATATAATCTTCGATTAGAAAACGATCCGTGCTCGAGACCAATGCCTGAAAGGGCACATCCCAGAGTACCGAATCCGGCACGATAAGGAGGTTTCTGACCTCGGGCAGCTTTTCGGCCCAGTCGCGAACAAGAATGCGGTAGAGGTCGGCCGCATCGCGTCGGTAATCGAGATCCGCGGACTGGATTTTCGTGCGGAATGTGTTGACCTTCGCGAACAATTCCTTTTCCGTAATATCGATAGTATGTGCTGACAAACTTAGTTTTCCGTTCGATTTTTTGATGACGAACGCAAACGCACGATCGCGAGCCAGAACATATTCGATCAGTGCTGAGTGCTCGTCCGTCAGCAACTTCGTCAATTGTTCGCGATCGACAGGCACGAAAGACCTCGCGCCCAAACGTCCTCCCAGTTTCTTGGCTCCGATGCGGGAACGATGGTCATCGAGGTCCAACCGAGCCTTTTCAAGATTTACTTGGAGCTCCGCGAGGGTAATGGTGCTTGGAACAACCTTTTGCTTTTCCTTGATGAGTAAAAAATTATGTTTCGCAAGTGCTTTTTGAAGTTCCGATAACATCCTCGTGTCTTCCTCAGTGGCGGCAAAAGTTTGGTCACCTGATCCGCTCATAAGATCCGCGAGAACTCTTGCCTTGCTCCTTTCAGCAAATTGGAAAGCCTCTACAAAACGGCCATTATTGATCAGGAGTTCGATCAGCATGGAAAAAGGTTCCAGCCTATTCACGAGAAACCTGGCCGCAGCATCCACACCACCGGACATCATGGAACGTCTGTTTTCAATGAGATCGATTGCGCGTCTATACGCTCTTTCCGCTTCTGTAAACCTGCGCTGGGCGCTGAGTGCGTTGCCAAGAATGGTAAGACATTGTGTTTCAAGAAACGCACGATCCGCGGCCTGCGCCCGACGAGCTGCTTCGTCTGCGAGAGTTTCAGCGGCTTCGGGATCGTTAAGGGTCGAGAGTTTGATCGAGGCAATCTCGATAAGGCTTTGGACGAGGATCTCAGAATCAACTGGCTTCCGATTTCTCGCATATCTTTCGAGGTCTCTGAAAGTGCGAAGTGCCAAATCGGTGTTTCCCGTAAGTCTCTCAATTTGTGCCATCAGCAACATCACTGAGTAATCAGGAGTGCCCAGGGTGCGAAGTCCGAGGTTGGCCTCAAGATCGAGATATTTTAAAGCCTGATGTGAATCACCAGTCGCAAGCGTCGATCTCGCTAGTCCCATGTAGATACCATTCAGGGTAACTCGTGCGTCGGGCTCACTAATGCCAGCCTGCCTTATCACCCCTAATGATCTCTCGTGCATTGATCGGGCGAGCGCAGGATTACCCTGAGATTCGTGAATATCACCCATTGCAGTTAAGGCTCTAGCATAGCCGAGTTGATCACCGGACCGCAGGCTAAGTTGTTCGGAATCGATCAGCGACTCCATTGCTTGCCTATTGCGTCCCTGGGAAAAATATAATAGGGCCTGATTCAACTCGCATCGAGCGAGAAAAGCGGTGTCGGAGAATTTCCGTGCGACTGACCGGCATACATCTAAGGAGCGCGCTGAATTATCAAGATCTCCTGTTAAACGGAATCTGTAAGCTGAGCGAATGATAGCCTCACGAAAGTCAACTTCCGGACTTTGCTTAAGTTTTGCCATCCGAATTTCAGAACTTTCTGCGAAAACTAACTGGTCTCCAAACCAGTAATCCCTATGCTCTCGCTGGAACACTCGAAGGAGCCCGTCACTACTCCTTCGCAGACCAATACGAATGTGATTTAGGCCAAAAACATCTACTTTTTTGCCATTTGGATCATGAAATTCCCGGTATACGTCAAGATAAAGCATCCCATCTTGGACGCCTACTCCTGTAGGTCTTGACGAAACTACTTTAAGTGCTCCGGGAGTAAGCTGGCGACGGAAGTCGATATCGTCAATTAAGGAGTTGTTTTCCCTTACTTCACTAAGCCGAGAGTCATCCCCCGCAATCAGCGCAGCCTCATAACGCTCGACGACTCTTCGAGCCTCGGCCAGATCTGCCGTGTCTTGTCCTGAAATCCCGGAAGCTACCAGAAGCGTGAGAACAAGCCAAACTAACGCTGTTTTGACGATAGATGCCATTGAACTGGATTAAAGCATGTTCAGGCTAATACAGGTCGGTTTACCAAGCAAGCATGTTTACGACGGGAAACCAGCCCTGCGGCAGAGGGCGATCTATCAGCGTCCATTTAGCGGGCACGGAATCATGGCTCCAAACCCTTTTTCAATAGATGTTTTTCGCAATGGTCGAGTAGCCCGTAATTGCGCGACGAAACGATAGAAAGGAAAAACGCATTATGAAAACTACAGGTGTCCGAGCCTGGAGCTTGCTTTTTGCTTCTCTTATTTTCGTCGCCGTTGGGGTTGTCGCGGGTATCTATGTGCGAAACACTTCGGCTGGCGGCGAAAACGTTCACCGCGACGCGAATCAGGCAGAGTCGTGTGCTCAACCTGGATCGCTCGACCCTTCCTTCGACAACGACGGATATGTCGTTACTTCGGTCGGAACCGGGGATGATTACGGTTTATCAGTTGTCGTCCAGTCTGATGGAAAAGTAATAGTTGCTGGATCAAGTCCCAGTTACGCTCTCGTTCGTTACAATCCTGACGGTTCTCTCGACACTACATTTGCCGGAACAGGTAAGGTAACCACTATCGTAGGAATCCCAGAGCGAGGAGCGTCGGGCGTAACGCTCCAGCCCGATGGAAAGATCATTGCCGTGGGCGGTGCGAACGGCGGAAACGGGGATATGGGGATCGTTCGCTACAACCCGGACGGCGCGCTAGATACAACATTCGATGGTGACGGCATCGTGACGACCTCAGTCCCGGGAATGGACAGCGAGCAATTTTCTTCGGTGGTCGTTCAACCTGATGGAAAGATCGTTGCTTCGGGTTCGGCCCATAACGGAAACTATAGGCATTCAGCCGTTGTTAGATACAACGCGAATGGATCGCTCGACCCTTCGTTTGGCAATTCCGGCATCGTTTTAACTTCACCAGGTGGGAACGGTGTTGACACGTATGCGTTTTCGGTCGCCCTGCAGACCGACGGAAAGATAGTGACTGCAGGCGCCGTACTCTTCTCACAGTGGAATTTTGGCATCATCAGGTATAACACTGATGGCTCACTGGATACTTCGTTTGGAGGGTCGGGTATTGTCCTCATCCCGATTGGCCAAGGTTATTCCCTCGCTATGCAACCCGACGGAAAAATTGTCGTTACCGGACGGAACGGTCCGTTCTCAACTGCAAGGCTCAATACAGACGGCTCGCTCGACACTACATTTGGCGGCACGGGTATCGTTTCAACCTCAGTTGAAAACCAATCGTTTTCTACATCTGTCGCCATTCAGCCAAACGGTAAGATCTTAGTGGCTGGCGCCTCGTCAGATGTGTCTCTGGATAACTCTCGCTTTGCCGTCGTGCGATACAACGCTGACGGCTCACTTGATACGACGTTTGACGGTGATGGCAGGGTGGTGACGCCTATTGGCTCTCACGCCCTGCCTCCCGCCATTGCGATCCAACCCGATGGGAAGATCGTTGCCGCCGGATACAGCCAAGAGACCAATCTTCCTCTTGACTTTACCGTTGTTCGCTATTTCGGCGACTGCCCGACGACGGGAACGTGCGCCCCATTGCCAAGTGATGCCGTTAGCTGGTGGAACGGAGAAGGGAATGCGAATGACGTTCTCGGGAACAACAATGGGAATATGCAGAACGGCGCGACATTTGGCCCCGGTCGCGTTGGGTCGGCTTTCTTGCTCGATGGCGTTGATGATCATGTTTCAATTCCAGACTCTTCCAGCTTGAGTCCTCCGACGGCCATCACGGTCGATGCCTGGGTGAAACCCGACAGCGCAGTGGTCCCGAATCCGGGTTCTGCTTACCCGCCCGGTTATCGAAGCATCATTTCAAAGTACGATACGGGCGTGCCCGGCAGTCAAAATTCGTTTGCTCTATACCTGACACCGGGCAACAACTTAGTGTTCGCTCTCTATTCCCCGGGCGCGATTCGCGAAGCAGTTTCGGCAACAAGCGTTCCTAACGGTACTTTCACGCATGTCGCGGCCACGTTTGACGCGGCTACACAGCAGATCAAGATCTACATCAACGGAATTGACACCGGAGCATCGGCGTCAGGAGCAACCATCGCCCAGGTCTCCGACAGCACGACCCCGGTTCGCATTGGGGCACTCAAAGAGGGAAGTTCGCTCGACATGCTCTTCAATGGAGCAATCGACGAAGTCGATGTTTTCTCTAGGGCACTCTCTCATTCGGAGATCCAAGGAATATTTGCGGCCGGAAGTGCGGGAAAATGCCTGCCCGTCGGAAATCCGACGCCAACCCCGGCACCGTCACCAACGCCGACTCCAACACCTTCACCCAAGCCGACTCCGACTCCGAGTCCTAGACCGGATCTGCAGGTGATCGCGGCGAGCGCTCCGACAAACGTCGATACAGGAACGTCGTTTGAGTTCGCCTGGACAGATAAGAATCTTGGCACCGCAAGGGCGAACGGGCCCTGGAACGATCGGTTTTTTTTCTCATTCGACAGTGCTCTCGATGGGGGCGACCTACCTCTCGGCACTTTTGCGTATAACGGCGTTCTCGAACCCAATGCGGAGGTTGCGAGGGTCGCGACCGTGGTGATCCCACCGTCAGCGATCGGGGCCGAAGGAGATTACTTCCTGATAGTTAAGGCCGACGCGGACAACGCCGTTGATGAAGGCGATCTCGAGGAAAATAACGTCGCGTTCACACCTATCAGGGTCCGCCCGCGTATCCCGGACCTTCAGGTGGTCGATCTTACCGCGCCTACGACTGCGGCTACCGATAGCTCGTTTACCGTGAGCTGGCGAGACATCAATTTGGGTACGGTCACGGCTCCCGCCGGCTGGGTCGATCGAGTGTCAATATCGCGTGTCAGTCCTCCGGGTAACGATATACCCCTCGCTGACTTCCTTTTCGAGCAGTCGCTGGAACCTGGACAATCGGTCACCCGGGTGCAGACGATAACCATCCCAAGAACTCTGATCAAAGAGTCAGGGAACTACCTGCTGCACGTAACGGGCGATGTGTTCAATAATCTCGATGAGGGCAGCGCCGAGGGGAACAATCGACGGTCGATCCCAATATCGATAACCCGCCAAACGTATGCCGACCTGATAATCGAACCAAATTCTATCGTCGCTCCGGACACCGCGTTTTTTGACCAAACGATTCGCGTACAATGGCAGGTCAAGAATAATGGCGGAACCTCTACTAACTCTGCCGGGTGGACTGACTTTGTTTACCTTTCGTCGGACAACATTCCTGAACTTCAAGATCCAATTCGCGTCTCGGTTCAGAACTTTACCTATCTCAGCGTTGGCGAAAGTTACACGGCGTTTGCGGATATTACGATTCCGCGAGGGTTGGTCGGCAACTATCTGCTTGTTCCATGGACTGATGGAAACTCGCTCGCGAATCTGACAAGTAGTGCAGCGGTTCTTGAAGAGAGTGAGGTCAACAATTACGGACTAGTCGTAAAGCCGATCAACATACAGATCCCGCCTCTCGCGGATCTGATCGTTACAAATGTCGCGGCGCCCGAGACGACATTCTCTGGCTCCAATTTTACATTTACGTACAGAATAGAGAACCAGGGAAATGGGGCGCTCGTACCGCCGGGACAGTCTGTTGCACTTTCGGATTTTGTATATTTTTCGCGTGACACAGCACTAAATCAGGCTGAGGATGTATTGATCGGTTCGTGTGTGGCACCTTCGATCAATATGCCGCCGGGTGGTTCTTCGGTCCGAAACTGCACTGTCGAGGATGTCCCTCATGTAGCCCCCGGCGAATGGTACGTCTTTGTGGTTGCTGACGGTGGAAACACCGTGTTTGAGTTCGGTAACGAGAACAACAACTCGAACTACGACCGGGTACAGCCCGGTTCGCCGATGATGGTGACGGCGACTCCGCCCGACCTGATCGTGCCGAATGTGGTCGTGCCCAGCACGATAAACGCGGGTAGGGTCGCGAGCATTAGCTGGACGACACGCAATCAGGGGGCGTTCGCCGCCGGGCGCAGATTTGACACGGTGTACCTGTCAGACGACAACGTTTTCAACGCGATGACGGATACGCCACTCGGAACATTTCAGCGCGAAGCCGTGGGCCCCGGACTCGACGACGCCGTTACGGCAAATGTAAATATCCCGAACTGCATATCCGGCAGCAAATTCATTTATGTCTTCGCCGACAGCCGAAACAACCTTTTTGAGTTTGATCCGAATTTTGATGCCGAGGCTAACAACGTAAGCGCCGCGATACCGGTCACGGTTCAAAACCTGCCGCCCGATCTTGTCGTATCGTCGATCGTAAACCCTGCGAATGTCGTCGCCGGTCAGCAGGTTCCGATCAGTTGGACAGTCACCAACAACGGGCAGGGCGATACACGGGTCGATTCGTGGCGAGAGCGTGTTTATCTAAGCCGCACAGCGCAACTAAATATTCAGACTTCTACCTTCATAGGATCATTTGAGCATCGGGGAGTCCTGAATCCCGGGCAGTCCGTAACGCGAGCCCTAAGTCCGCGAATCCCGGTCAATTCGGACGGCGTATATAACCTGTTTGTCATAACCGACTTCGATAATGCTGTAGCAGAGTGTTTGTCGGGAGAATCGAACAACGTATCAAGCAGCGATCAGCCGATCACGGTCGGCAATACACTGCCGGACCTGCGAATTACCTCAGTCGCGACGATCGCTCCGCAGATTGCCGGGTCAACTCTAAACGTCCAGTGGAACGGCCAGAACCAGGGCAATGCCGCGGCGATCGTCGATAGATGGTCCGACTACGTCCATTTCTCGACCGACAACGTCCTGTCAGCCGACGACCTTGCTCTAGGAAGTGCGGCCATTGACGGGCCGCTTGCTCAAGGATCGTCCTATCAGCGGAATGCGACTTTGCAGCTTCCGATCAGGCCAGCGGGCAGTTATTTTCTGATCTTCTCAGCCGATGGATCGTTTTCGGGCGGACCCAATGATAATGGCGAAGTGTTTGAGGGCCTTGCCGAATCTAACAATCGCCTTGCCGTTCCGATACAGTTCGTCGTCCCTCCGATCGATCTGATCGTTCCGAGCGTGACTGTTGCGCCAACTCTTCTGGCCGGTATTTCTAATGACATCGGCTGGACTGTCTCGAATGTCGGTTCGCAGCCTACAGTTGGAGATAGCTGGACTGATTCGATCATCATCTCGCAGGATCAGATACTTGACCCGACCGACCGTGTTATCGGGTACAAACCGCATACGGGCGTTTTGGCGGGCAATTCGAGCTACTCCGAGACAACGACGTTCGTTGTCCCGGGCGGATTGTCGGGGCCGTACTATATCTTTGTCAGGGCCGACCGAAACAACACGATCGCGGAAGCGAGCGAGACAAATAACGCGAGTTCGCCGATTCCCGTTCAGATCGTTCTGCCCGCGCCGGCAGATCTTACGGTTACTTCGATTACCGTGCCGGCGAATGCGATTCCGGGTGAGTTCTTGACTATCCCGTACACTGTTACGAATAGCGGAGCTAATCCGGCGCCCGGAACTTGGCTGGACGGCATATATCTCTCGGCCGACACGACGTGGGACATCGAAGACGTTCTGATTCAGCGCGAGGGAAACCCGACCACGCCGCTAAATCCGGGGCAGTCCTACACGAAGAATGCTGTATTCCGTCTGCCGGCCATTGATCTGGGGCAGTACTACATCATCATCCGGACCGACCTGAGGAACGCGGTCCGCGAAACCAACAAGGCAAACAATACAGTCGCATCGACCACGCAGACCACCGTCGATGTAACCGCGCTTCAGATCGGTGTTCCGCTGAGCACGACGCTGACAGAGGGACAAGAGCGTTTCTACAAAACCAACGCTCCGGCGGGCGAGACGCTCAAGATCTCGGTAGATGGGCAAAACAACTTTTCTAACGAACTCTTCACCAGCTTCAACCGAATGCCCAGCCGACTCGGGTCCGATTTCCTCTTCAGCAACCCGTTCTTCCCCGACCAGGAGATCATCGTCCCCGAAACTCAGTCCGGCAATTACTACACCATGGCCCGGAATGAGTACGTCCCACCCGGCCAATCAACCCAAAACGTCGAAGTAAAAGCCCAAATTCTTCCGTTTTCCGTTTCCTCAGTTACACCGAATCGCGTCAGCAATGGCGGAAAATCGACACTTCGAATCCGGGGGGCGAAATTCGACGAGTTTACTAGAGTTTCGGTAATATCGGGCGGTACAGTTCTCGAACCGATACAGTTTACACTGGACGACAGTACGTCCATTACCGCCGAGTTTGATTTCACTTCGGCTGGTTCTGGCACATTTTCAGTTCGAGCAGTCTCCCAAGTCACAGACTGGGTGTGGAATCAGTCCCTTCAGCAGATCGTTCAAACCACGACGATTCGTGGCGACCACATGCTGCCGAATGCGGTTACGGTCATTAGCGGCGGCAGCTCACATCTTCGTATTTATCAAATACATCCTGCGACGGCCAGATTTGGACGCACTTTCCTGTCAACTTTGGTGGTCGAAAATTCGGGCGAGATAGATGCTGATTTGCCGGTGATCAATGTTGTCAGTAGCAACCTGACTCCCATTTCGCTTACCCCATCGGTTAACGAAAACTCTCGGTTTAGGTTCCAGGTCGTGCCTCTCGGACCGGGGGCCCGAAAGGACAAACTCGCACCGGGGGAAAGTGTGCATATTCCGATCTATGGCATGGCGATCCGCCGACCCAAAGCCTATATTTACGCCGGCGATGTCTCTGGATCGCCATCCCGGCCTATTGACTGGAATCGGCTCGAGCACTTCTACAGGAATACCAGCTCTAGCGAATGGGACACGACTTGGAGTAATTTCAAGCAAGCAGCTGGAACAACGTATGGTGAACTACACCGTCTCTTCAGGTTTGCGGCAGTTGTGCGTGCAGCTGAATCGGATGAAAAATACTATACGGACGATGACTTGATGTCGTACCTTTTGGTTCTGTCGGAAACTAATGAAATCAACGATCTCTTGCTAACGGCTAAGGCGGGAATCACAACCACCCACCGGCGAAACAGCTCGGAATCGGTGGTCGGGGGGCCGCCTTGCGACCGAAAGTGCGAGATGGGGTTGCCCCCGGACCTGCATCCGAGCATTGCTCTGCCTTGGCTATTGACGACCGGGGCCGTACTTTACCCACCCGACACTTATCGATGGCCCATCTATTCTTACTGGGTAGGGTTCAGCCAGACGCAGCCACCTCTGTCCTACGACGAAAACTCGGAGTTTGCTGGCGAACTCGTCGGCGAGATGAACCCTTGGTTGGAGAAAATAGTGGCAGCCGCAAAGAAGACCATTAGACAAAATCCACACCTGCTTCCGGATTCATGCGAAAGCCCAAGTTCGTTACCCGTGAGTCAGTTGGTACCGTCAAGTTTGTTGTACCTCAGGGAGGATCTTGGGTGGACAAAGACGTACCATCCACTTGTCGGAGGAATTACGAGTGGCGAGGATTCTCGGCTCGCAGGCGGCACCGTTGAGATCACGCCGACAGGGTGTTATACGCCGCGGTGTGGCGACGGGACCGGCCGGCCTAGGTTTTGGAGACTGAGGTTTAAGGTCGATTTCTCTATTTATGAGGTCTTCAATTTCTGTCCTGGCGACGACGCCGGCGGGGTTACATATATTCACCAGCAATGGGATGCGTGTGGTTATGGCAGATCGAGCCCGTTCAGTGTTCGGGTTAAAATGCCGGACCGAACTGATGTTGCAACAAAGAAAATTGACGATGAGCCCGAAGCCTGTTGCGAGAGAACCGAAGGTCCTCAATGGTGCCCGGTCAACGATTCGTGCGACGCTCCCACTGTAGGAAGTGGTAGTGGTGACCAGTGCTGTCCTCCCGGGCAAGACTGCGGTGACGGACCAGATGTCGTAAACCCTGCCGATCCAAATGACAAGGTAGGTCCGGTAGGCTTCGGTACGAGTTCCATGATCGGTGGGGCGACTGACCTGCCATATATTGTGAACTTCGAAAACGTAGAGTCAGCTACAGCTTTCGCACAGCGTGTGCGGATTTCTGATCAAATCGATACGAGTCTTGATTCGAGATCATTTCGATTGAAAGAAATTGGTTTCGGGAGACATCGCGTCCAGATTCCAGAAAATAGCTCGTTCTATCAAACCCGTATCCAACTCGGTCCCGAACTTGGCAATCTTGTCGCTGACGTAAGTGCTGGGATCGATATTACGACTGGGCGGGTGACCTGGACTTTGCAGGCGATCGATCCGGCGACGGGTGAGCCGCCTAGTGGGGCTAATCAGGGGTTGTTGCCGCCGAATAATTCGGCGAATGATGGGCAGGGGTTTGTTTCGTTTACGGTTAAGCCGAAGGCCGACGCGGTGACGGGGACGGTGATCTCGAACAAGGCGACGATCGTTTTCGACACCGAAGAGCCGATAACGACCAACACCGTGACAAACACGCTCGACGCCGATACTCCGACGAGTGCGGTCAGTGCTCTGAACCCGATGCAGGCCGCTCCGGCGTTTACGGTTTCGTGGTCGGGCTCAGATCCGGCGGGCGGTTCGGGTTTACAGAGCTATGACATCTGGGTCTCTGAAAACGACGGCCCATACCTGCCCTTCCTGAGCGGTACTACCGAAACAACGGCCGATTTCACCGGAATCGCCGGACGGACGTACCGCTTCTACTCGACAGCCCGCGACAACGCCGGCAACGTCGAAGCGGCACCGACTTTGCCCGACGCAACCACAACTATAGCCGGCGGCCCGACGCCCACGCCGACCGTGACGCCGACTCCGACCGCATCGGTCACGCCTACCCAAACGCCATCGCCGACGGTTTCGCCGACACCGCTGCCAACACCTACGGTTACACCTATACCAACGCTAACGCCGATGCCAACTCCGACAGCGATTCCGACGCTGACGCCCAACCCGACACCTACGCCGGGCGCATCACCGACACCTACAGGATCGCCAACGCCTACGCCCGGAGTAACGCCGACCCCTGGAGTAACGCCAACGCCGACACCGACGCTCGTTTCGGTCGAAGGAAGGGTGTTCACTCCGACCGGCTTTGGCATTCGCAATGCCACCGTCAGGATCACCGACGGCAACAGCAGTCAAGTCACTACGACAAGCTCATTCGGCTTTTATTCGTTTACCGGGCTCACACCCGGACGAGAATACACGCTAACCGTCCAAAACCGGAGATACCGATTCGCCCCGAGAGTGATCACCCTGACCGAGCCGGTCAGAGATATGGATTTCTTTGGATTGGAGTAACTGGGACGCGACTATTTTGGCTGTTCCGGATATTAGAACTCGAAAAAAATGCTTGAGTTCCACGAAAATATCTGAGTTGAGAGATGGAACTAAGGTAGAGTAGTGCCGATATTTTCGACATACCTTTCAAGGGGAAATTCTATTCTGTAGCGATGTGATCACGGATCATTGGTCCTGATCGATCCGCTGTTGTGTCGAAGACTTACTTTTAGGAGAAGAATCGTGAATAAATGTGCGTCTAAGCCGTTCCTGTCTTTGCTCTTCGTAGCATTCTGCCTGTTCCTAGGAAGCGAGGTTTTCGCCCAGGGCTTGAACGGGGCGGTTCTCGCCCTGGCACACCAGCCTGACGGCAAAGTTCTCGCCGGTGGTAATTTCACGAGTTACAACGGTGTAGCCCGCAACCGTATCGTCCGTCTCAATGCCGACAGCACTCTGGACGCAACGTTCAGCGTCGGAACCGGCTTTGAAGGCGCACCGGGGGCGAACTTCGTAAGCTCGATCGTGGTGCAGCCAGATGGCAAGATCCTCGTCGGAGGTGACTTCACGATCTATAACGGCATGCCTGCCGGCAAGCTGGTTCGCCTTGAACCTGACGGTTCGTTCGACATCTCATTTATGACGGGTCCGGGTTTTGATGGTGGCGTAGGGTCCCTAACACTCCAATCGGACGGCAAGATCGTGGTTGGCGGCGGCTTTTCGACCTACAACGCGGTATTTTCACCACGCCTTATCCGTCTAAATCCCGACGGTAGTCATGACGCGACATTTAGCGTCGGCGTAGGCGTCGCCGGAAATTTTGTGCACACGGCCGTTCAGCCGGATGGAAAGATAATCGCGGCCGGCGACTTTAACGCAATCAACGCAATACCGGTGAATCGAGTCGCACGACTCAATGCTGATGGCTCGGTAGATCCGAGTTTTGACGTTGGCTCTGGACCCGACGGAGGAGTGAATAGAGTCGTGCTGCAGCCCGATGGAAAAGTCCTCGTCGTTGGACTTTTTCCGACTTTTGCCGGTGCGAGCCTGAAGAATCTGGCAAGGTTAAACACGGACGGAACTCTCGATACTGGCTTCAGCATTGGCGCGGGCTTCGCTGGTGTGGACATCGATGGGGTCACGATCTCGGTCGCGGTTCAGCCGGATGGCAGAATTATCGTCGGGGGCTTCTACACTTCGTTTGACGGCCAGCCGCGCAATAGGATCGTAAGGCTAAATGCGGATGGTTCGCTCGATCCGACATTCGCAATTGGCACTGGGTTCAACAATCGGGTACATCCCGTCGCTCTCCAGCCGGATGGGAAAATTCTCGCTGGCGGAGATTTTGGGCTGTATAACGGGGCGATACGCAGATTCATAGCGCGGCTCAACAACGATGGATCGGTCGATGCCGGATTTACAGCCGGGGCACCGACGAGCTTCTTCCAGTTTGCCCCTATGCCAACGGCGGTGGCTGAAGGCATCCCGGCTGGAGGCATTACGGTTACCGTTACGAGAACGGGTGACCTAGGGTTTCCGGCTTCCGTTAATATCGTCGTCCCTCCACCACCTCCCGGGGCGCCGGGACAGGCAACTCGCGGAACCGGGCCTACTTGTGTGGCGGGCGACGACTATTTATTGCTAACGACTTCCTTACATTTCGCTCCCGGGACCACTCAGATGACCTTCCCAGTAACGATATGCAACGACACTCTTGTCGAGGGAAATGAGTCTTTTTTCACTCTCCTTTCTACGACAAGCCCTGGCGCAGGAGTCGGCGCTCCTTCCGCGCTAAGTTTTACAATTTTGGATGATGACGGGCCGGTTAACTCTGTGCGTTTTTCATCGCAAGTTGTTTCCGTGGCTGAGAACACACCGAGCGGAACCGTAACGCTCACACTTCTGCGTTCCGGCAATCTTACACCCCCAGCTTCGGTGAGAGTCAATCTATTCTCAAATACGGCGGAAGTTGGAACTGGGTCTACGCCATGTGACAACGGAGACGCTTTTCCGCCTGGACCGATCACGATCAACTTGCCTGCCGGACAATCGAGCATAAGTTTTCCGCTAGTGATCTGTGATGATAGCGAGAACGAAGGCGACGAAATATTTACAGCGACCCTTTCCAATCCCATTGGGCTATCTCTCGGTTCTCCGTCAAATGCAAATGTATGGATCGTTGATGATGATGTGTCGCCGGTTCCTACGCCCACGCCTTGTGGGCAGACTACAGTAAGTTATTCTGGAACGCCGGCTGCGATCCCGGACAACAATCCGACTGGCGTCTCTATTCCGATCGAAGTATCGGGTGCGGGGGCGATCACTGATGTCAATTTCCGATTCGATGGTACAGTTCCTGATCCGAATCCCGCGTCGCCAGCGGTCGGCCTCAATCACCCATGGATCGGCGATCTAAATGTAAGGCTCACCTCACCCTCGGGAACTTCGGTCATGTTGATCGATCGAATGGGTGTTCCGGCGACAACGTTTGGTTGCGGTGTTAACAATTTCTACGCGCTGACGCTCGACGACGAAGCGGCTGCTCCAGTTGAGAGCCAATGCCCGGCCGGTGGCGTCAACGTAGGGCCTATTACGGGTTCCTTCACGCCCGAGAACCCGTTGACGGCCTTTGATGGAGAAGATCCGAATGGAACGTGGACGCTTACGGTCGTGGATGCGGCAGCAGGCGACATCGGATCGATTCGGGCGTTTTCATTGATCCTAGGGAGTTCGTGTGATGGGGATGGAGACGGCATTTCCGATGCCTTGGACAATTGTCCAACGACCGTTAACCCGGATCAGATGGATACGGATGGCGACGGCTCGGGAAACGCTTGTGATCCAGACGATGACAATGACGGATACGTCGATGCAGATGATGCGTTTCCGCTCGATCCAACGGAGTGGGTTGACAGCGACAGCGACGGTACTGGTAACAACGCTGATCCTGACGACGACAATGATGGACAGTCGGATGCCGACGAAGTTGCGTGTGGATCAGATCCGCTCAGTAACGCAAGTAAGTCGCCGGATCACGACGGGGATAATCGCCCAGATTGTGTTGATATTGACGATGACAACGATGGCGTGCCAGACGCGAGTGATGCCTTTCCACAGGGGAGTCTGTCGCCGACCGTTCTTGTGGGCACGTGTAATTCAGGCGTTCCCAATCAAGGCTCATCGAGTGGAGCAAACTTTACTGACTTGATCGCTCAGGCTGCATCCCAGGCAACGAACCACGGGCAGTTCGTCAGCGCAGTCAACCACCTGCTTAACGGATGGCGTTCTGCCGGACTGATCTCAAATACGCAGCGTAATGCTATTAGAAGCTGTGTAAATTGAGATCCGGTTCTCGGGAGTGGGCAGAAAATTAGTTGATGGCAACGGATGATTGCCGGGCATCGCGAAAGTAGGATTTAGGGCCAAGCCAAATAGGTTTGCGATGCTCGTCGGGATGCCGTTCGAGGAAGCGACCATCGTCGCCCGACGGTCTTTTTTTGCGAGTTTCTTGCCCTTATGGATTCGCTCAGTGGCCTATCGGCAGAACAGGTGCTTGAGAACTTTCTCTCGGCACCTGACGGAGCGCCTGCCGAAGCCGCTTTGACCGCCCTACTTCAGGATCACGTTCGCGAGCCGATCCGCAGCTATTTTTCAAGCCGAGTAACAACCAACTCCGATCAATCTAATTATCAGTTTACGCGATTCGACGCTGAGGATCTTTCAAGCCAGGCGATAATAGAACTAACTACTGCCATCCGGCAGCGTCGCGAGGTGCCCTCCTTGGCACCCATCTCAAACCTTCGGGCCTTTACGAATGCGATCTGTCGGGCCGTTTACTCGGACTTCTGGCGTCACCGATTCAAGGAATATTCCCGGCTTAAGAATCGGCTGAGATACCTCTTGCGAAGCCGTCCGAACGAATTTCAAACAGACAGAAACGAGTCGAACGCCCTGGTCTGCTTCCTTCCGGATTCGCCGTCCTACCGATCTCACTTTTCGATAGCAGAAATAGGCGAACAGGTCAGAGACGCCCTGCCAGCTTTTCCGGTCGCTGACGAGATGATGCTCATGCTGGAAACGCTCCGGGCTGCTCAAGGCCGCCTCCTGTTTAACGACGCCCTCGAGGTTATTGCACGGCTCCGCGGAGTCAAGGACATTCCGCCTGCGGAGATCATCGTGCCCGACGCCGATATCGAGAGCAATGCCGGTGATTCTTCGGACAATTCACGACACGCAAATAGATATGAGTTGGCGTTCCTTTGGAAAGAGATCCGTGAGCTTCCGAGATTTCAGCGTCTATCGCTGATATACAACCTACGCGATGAGAGAGGACAGGAACTTAATTGCGTCTGGTTTGAAACTGGGGTCGCAACGCTCGAACAATTGGCTGAACTATTCGAGTGTGACGACGAAGCAATGGCGGTACTGCTCACGGAACTTCCTTATTCGGACAAGGAGATCGCAAGAGTACTCGGGATCGAGGAGATAATGATCGACGGTCGATCGGTCAAGCCCGACATCAAGGTAGCGAATCTAAGAAAGGTAGCTCGAGAAAATCTGCTGCGTAGGCGGGATGGCAAAGAGAAAAGGAAAAGATAGGTAAGGTAGTTTGACGTATTGTTTTCGGCGTCAATAAGTATGAGATCCGATCACATCGGAAAAGAGAGGCTGGAAAGGTTTCGCGACCGAAGGCTGGAACGCGCCGAAATCGCTCCAGTTGTTCTCCATTTGTCCCGATGCCGCGATTGTATGGAGGAATACCGAACGATGTTTCCAGAAGTTGTTGAGACAGTTCATAACCGTGCTTTTATTCCCGAGGCAGAAGTATCAGAAACCGAATTTCATCTTTCATACGCCGAGCACCTTGAACCCTACATTGAGGGAACTATTAGTGAAATTGACAGGGAAATCGTTGAAGGCCACATCAGAACGTGTGGACACTGTGCCGGTATGCTCCGAGACCTACAGGAGTTTCAGGAAACACTCTCGATCCGCCATCCTCACGGGACTCCGGTGAAGAGGTCGTTTCTCGAAAGGCTATACGCCGCTGCATCTTTCCGGCCCATGGCTCTCGCATTTTCAGTTATTTTCATTCTTGGGGCGAGCGCCATACTGATCTGGTATCAAAGTTCCTACCTTAACCAACCTGAGATCGCGAAGACCGATGTCGCAGTTCCTGAGCCTTTGCGATCAAGCGCAAATAACCCGGAAGCACCAAGTACCGAGCCCCTCGTGACCGCACAAACGCCGCCTCAGGCCATCACGGAGACGGAAATAACGCCGCTAAAAGTGCCGAGATTTCTCGCAGGGCTCAAGTTGACGCCTCCCGGACCATTGAGAGGCAGCAGTACTCAGGCCATCGTCGTGACTTCAGGGAATGGCATCGCCGTTCGCGGATTCGCGAGGCTGAGCTGGCGGCCCGTAGAAGGGATCAATAGCTATGAGATCTCGATCTTCGACGCAAATGATGAAAGAATCAGTGGTGCTGACGCCGTAATTGGAACGACTTGGCTTTCTCGGGGTCTGACCAAGGGAAAGATCTACAGATGGCAGGTCTCGGCTGATCCCGCTGAAAAAAGTTCTGACGACCACGATCGCCACATTGGTCAGGGAAGTTTTTACCTTATTAGCTCGGCTGAAGAGGCAAGGATCGACGCGGCCCGCGACCCCATTTCAAGGGGACGAGCCATGGCTGAAGCCGGAATGATAAACGAAGCTGTGACGGAGTTTCGTAGAGCCGTGCGTACAGATTTTCAACCCACAGTGGCAAAGGCGTACCTCCGGCAACTCGGGTTTTCCGAGTAGGTCTATCTGCCGGAAGAACGAAATCGTAGATACGGTAACGTGCACACCCGAAGTGTCGCTGAGATGTGCGCAGCGGCGGAGTTGGTCGGACTCTCGACGGCCCAGATGAAAACCCAGTTCTCGGAATTATGTTATCCTTGCCGGAATAGTTTGGTTGAGTTTGGTTAGCTCGGCCCTGCTCCCGTCGCCCACGATGATCGAGAACGAGTGGCTTACCAGGAAAAAGCGAATTGACGCGAAGCTTCGTTCGGCGGGATGGACGATCGCCCCGTATCGCGAGGGCATGGATCTTTCCGTCCTCGGGCAGCACGCGATCGAGGAATTGCCGACGGAGAGCGGTCCGGCGGATTACGCGCTTGTCGTCGCTGGTCAGCTTGTCGGGATCGTTGAAGCCAAGAAGGTCACCGTCAATCCGCAAAACGTTCTCGAACAGGCGAAGCGCTATGCTCGAACGACATCGAATGGAATAGGGAACTGGGGCGAGTTCAAAGTTCCATTTCTCTACGCTTCCAATGGCGAGGTAATTTGGCACGCCGATGTCCGGACGCCAAACTATACTGCCCGCACGCTAAGCACCTTTCATTCGCCGGCCGCACTTCGCGAACGGCTGACAAGAAAGCTCGACAGGGCGTTCGACTGGCTTCGATCAAATCCGCCGGGCCAGATCGAGCGTCTGCGTCCGTATCAACGCGACGCGATCTCAGCGATCGAAACCGAGCTGCAGAAAGGCCGTCGAAAAATGCTCATCGCGATGGCGACTGGAACCGGGAAGACTTTCTTCACGGTCGCTCAGATCTATCGATTGCTCCGCTCGGGAGCCGCGAAACGCATCCTTTTCCTTGTCGATCGGAAAGCACTCGCGGCCCAAGCTGTTCGCGAGTTCAACTCATTCCAGACGCCGGCCGGCAACAAATTCACCGGCGAGTACGAGGTTTACAGTCAAAAATTCCGCCGCGAGGATTTTGGCGAGGATGAACCTTTCGATCCAACGGTCTTGCCAGAGTCGTATCTGATCGACCCGCAAGGTGGACAGACATTCGTCTACGTCTCGACGATCCAGCGGATGACGATCAACCTGTTTGGCTATGAGAAGGCATATTCTCAATCAAAAGACGATCCGGATTATGAGGATGATGCACAGACTCTCGACATCCCGATCCATGCGTTCGACCTGATCATCGCCGACGAATGCCACCGCGGCTACACGTCGAACGAGACAAATGTCTGGCGAGAGACTCTCAACCATTTTGACGCGGTAAAGATCGGGCTCACGGCGACGCCGGCGATGCACACGACATCCTATTTCGGTAAGCCGGTCTTTCGATACGGCGTCGAGCAAGCTATCCGCGATGGCTTTCTCGTCGATTACGAAGCGGTCGCGATCAACTCGGATGTAAAGCTCAACGGGGTGTTCCTTAATGAAGGCGAATCGGTCAGCCGCATCGACACAAACACCGGCGAAGAGATCTTTGACGAACTCGAGGACGAGCGGACGTATCAATCCACGCAAATCGAGGCCGACATCACGGTCGTTGACAGCAACCGCAAGGTCATCGAAGAACTCGCAAAATACGCCTACGATCACGAAGAAAAGACCGGCCGCTTTCCAAAGACGCTGATATTCGCAGTCAATGACGTTCAGCACACGTCACACGCCGACCAGCTTGTTCGCATCTGCCGGGAGGTTTTCGGACAGGGTGACGACTTCGTTCAGAAGATCACGGGGAATCCGAATGTCGATCGGCCGCTGCAAAAGATCCGCGAGTTCCGCAATCGGCCAAACCCAACGATTGTCGTCACGGTTGATATGCTATCGACCGGCGTAGACATCCCGGCCCTGGAATTTATCGTATTCCTTCGGCCCGTAAAGTCACGAATCCTTTGGGAACAGATGCTCGGCCGCGGCACTCGTCTTTGCCGCGACATCAACAAGGACCACTTCCGCGTATTCGACTGCTTTGGCGGCTCGCTGATCGAGTATTTCAAGGACGTTTCCAACTTCAAGATCGAGCCGCCGACCAAGCCCCCGACACCCCTGCCGCAGGTCATCGAGAACATCTATCAAAATGTTGACCGGCAGTATCACACCGGCCTGCTGCAAAAGCGTCTTCGCCGGATCGAGAACAACATGAGCGGCCCGGCTCGGGAGGAGTTCGCGAAGTTCATCCCGGACGGTGACATAGGCAAATTCGCCGAAACGCTTAGATCGAGGATCGAAAAGGACTTTACGGCGACGCTTGCTCTCCTCCGCGACCCTGAGTTCCAGGATCTGCTGGAGAATTACGAGCGGGCCGACCGTATCTTCCTTGTCTCTTACGAGGACCACGATACGGTCACGTCCGCTGCGATCGACCGGTTCGGCAAGTTCGACAAGCCCGAGTACTACATCGAGGCGTTCGCGGGATTCGTCCGCGAGAACGAAGCCGAAATAGACGCTTTATCGATTCTGCTCAACCGTCCGGAAGGTTGGGAACCCAAAGCCTTGGCCGAACTCAGTCAGAAACTGAAGCAAAGTGATTTCGATACTCGAACACTTCAGCAGGCGCACTTTCGCGTTTATCATAAGGAACTCGCCGACATCATTTCGATGGTAAAGCGTGCGGCTGACGAGCGTGCGGCACTACTGTCCGCCACCGAGCGTGTCGATGCGGCGATGCAGCGTATTAGAGAAGGGAAGTCGTTCGACGCGGAGCAGGAAGACTGGCTCGGTTACATCCGGCAATACCTGATCGATAAACTCTCTATCGACGAAGAGGACATCGAATATCAGCCGCTTTTCGTAGACCGCGGCGGGCTCGGCAAGGCTAAGAAGGTATTTGGCGACGGGTTCACGCCGTTGATCCGCGAGATCAATTCTCAAATCGCATCTTTATACTGATCTATGAGCGACGTAGTAGCAAAACTTTGGGGCTTCTGTCAGACGCTGCGGCACGACGGCGTTGATTACGGCGATTATATCGAGCAGTTAACGTATCTGCTCTTTATCAAGATGGCCGACGAACGCTCGATCGAGCTGCCGTTCAAATGCGATTGGGAAACGCTTAAGTCCAAGGCCGGCCTCGAACTCACCGACCATTACACCGATGTTCTTCGACTGATGCGGAGCGAGCCGGGCCTGCTCGGTGATGTTTACGCTCAATCCGAGTCGCGGTTCTCCAATCCGGTCAATCTCAAACGCCTTATCACGCTCATCGACGAGACCGAATGGACCTCGCTGGATGTCGATGTCAAAGGAGCGGCTTTTGAGGGATTGCTAGAAAAGGCGGCGAGCGAAGGGAAGAAAGGTGCCGGGCAATACTTCACGCCGCGACCGTTGATCCGTGCAATCGTGAACGTAATGAAGCCCGACCCGCGAGGTAAGCCCGAGTTCAAGATATGCGATCCGGCGTGCGGAACGGGCGGTTTTCTGATCTCGGCTTACGAATGGCTGAACGATCAGGCGGCGGGCGTTTTCGACCGCGAAGAGATCAAACGCATACGCAAGCAGACATTTTACGGCCAGGATCTCGTTCCTCGCCCCCGTCGTCTCGCCCTGATGAATATGCTGCTCCACAACGTCGAGCCGCACATCTATCTCGGCGATGCTATCTACGAATCGAACCGCGGAGAGCGTTATGACGTGATCCTCTCAAATCCGCCGTTCGGCACAAAAGGAGCAAATCAGGCGCCGGAGCGGGACGATTTCACCATCGAGACCAGCAACAAACAGCTCAACTTTGTCCAGCACATCGTGAACATTCTCAAGCCGGGCGGGCGGGCTGCGATCGTTCTGCCGGACAACTGCCTGTTCGAGGGAAAAGCCGGCGAGGTTTTTGAGATCGTGATGCAGGACTGCAACGTCCACACCATTCTTCGGTTGCCTCGCGGCACGTTCACGCCGTATTCGCAAGGCGTAAAGGCGAACGTCGTTTTCCTGCAAAAAGGCCCCGCGACCGAAAACACGTGGATATATGACAACCGCTCGAACATTCCGGGTATTACCAAAAAAGACCGTCCGCTGACCGACGCTCATTTCGCAGATTTCGAGGCCGCCTACGGAGCCGACCCGAACGGAATGAGCAAACGAGAAGAGTCCGAACGCTTTCGCCGCTTCCACATCAGCGACATAAAGGAGCGCGATTACAAACTCGACATCACCTGGATAAAAGATGAATCCCTCGAAGACGCCGACGACCTGCCTGAACCCGACGTTCTCGCATCCGAAGCGATAACCGAACTTGAGGCCGTCGTCGATGATCTGCGGGAGATCATTAGTTTGATCGAGAAAGAGGAGATGGCCACCGCTGCATGACCCTTGTCGTTCCATTCACAGAGATATTCAAAAATGAAGTCGGGCTACTTGCCAAACACTCGTCATGGGACCGCATCGAACTCGGCAAAGTTTGTTCGATTCTAAACGGGTATGCGTTTAAGTCGAATCTTTTCAATAAGGAAACTGGCTATCCGATCATTCGAATACGCGATCTTGCCAAGAACTCTACTGAGACCTTCTTCAACGGCAGTTATACAGAGGAATACTTGGTTAGCGACGGTGACTTGCTCGTTGGGATGGACGGCAATTTCGGATGCTATCAGTGGTCGGGCGGAACTGCATTACTCAATCAACGTGTCTGTAAGCTTATTCCGAACGAAGAGTATTTGAATAAAAACTTTCTGCTCTATAGCCTAAACGGTTATCTCAAAGCGATTCAGGAGGCAACGTCGTCGGTTACGGTTGGACATCTTTCGTCACGAGACATGCAAAAGATTCCGATGCCTTTTCCGCCGCTAAACGAGCAAAAGCGGATCGTTGAGAAGCTGGAAAAGCTGCTCGGGCGTGTCGAGGCCGTGCAGGCGCGGCTGGACAAGATCCCCGCCATCCTCAAACGCTTCCGCCAATCCGTCCTCGCCGCCGCCTGCTCCGGCAAACTCACCGCCGACTGGCGGAACGAAGCCAACACCGGTTCAAAACGCTTCGACGAACTCGATGGATTACTGGAAGTAAGGCGAACGAAATGGCAGGAGCTGTGCCCGACCAAAAAACTGAGGGATCCGGAACCGTTCAAAGCTGAATCACTTCCGGAGATTCCGGACTCGTGGATTTGGGTTTCAGCCGATTCGGTCTGCTATCAGATCACTGATGGTGAGCATATTCAGCCTCCGTATCAAGAGACCGGGTTACCAATGTTGTCGGCAAAGCATGTCCGAGATGGCTACGTCACTCTAGATGGAGCAGGTCAAATATCAGCAGAGGATTTTAAGATTGCAACGGCGCGATGTGCTCCGAAAAACGGAGACCTGTTGATAGTAAGTGTGGGGGCGACGACCGGTCGTTCCGCGATCGTCGCGGATAAGCCTCCTTTCGCAATCGTTCGGAGTGTGCTCTTGCTCAAACCGACAATTGACCCAACTTACCTACTTCGATGGACACAGTCGGCTTGGTGCCTCCAATGGATGTCGCAGGCTTCAGGGGCTTCTGCTCAACCACACCTGTATATAAAGGACACTCGGCAAATGCCGGTTCCATTGCCGCCTTCCAGCGAACGGGAAGAAATCGTCCGTCGTGTCGAGGAGCTGTTCAAATTTGCCGATGCGGTCGAAGAGCGATACAAAAGGACAAAAGCACACACCGACAAACTAACCCAATCCATCCTCGCCAAAGCCTTCCGCGGCGAACTCGTCCCCCAGGACCCCACCGACGAACCCGCCTCGGCGATGCTCGAGCGAGTTAAAAGACAAAAGGAGATATGATTGATCGATTCTTTGGCCCGATCTCTGGAAACGAAGATGAACTTCGCGCGCGCTTGCTCGAAGATGTCCACGACCTTTTGGAACTGTTTCCGCATCGATTTCAGATCGGCGTCCTCGATAATATCGACTCATCGGCTGCTCCAAAAGATTTAATTGCGGCAATTCGGCATTCGCTCCTTCCGAATGTGGACTTTGATGAATCTGCGATCGCTATTGATCCGAAAGTGGCCTTTCGCGAGACGATACACCTCATCAATTCAATTTGTTGGCAATTTGAGATCGAGATTCGTCTTTGTGCCTTGCTGGCGAGTATTCGAGCCCCTTGGTTTTCGGGTATCCGACTTATGCTTGCTCTTTCGGTCAAAGATCCCGACTTCGCTAAATCTCCCGGGCCGGAAGTCGAAAACTCATTGAGAATATTGCTTACGCCGAATCAGAGTACGACTAGCGACACGCGACGAGCTACGGAAGTTGCAAACAGAACTATTGATGCGATTCTTTCGAATAGCGACCGAAGAGATGCGTACTCCAAGAAACTTGTATCTTTTGAGGACGCCATGATTGCGACCTGCGAGCAAGCGCTTCCGACCATGGTGATGGAGATGCTTGACCGCTTGGGTGTGGAAGCCATAGTCGGTAACTTCCCATTAATCAGTGAGATCGAAATTGATGAAAGCGTTTTCAATCCGAAGGGATTGTGGAAGGCAGTCGAGAAGATTGCCGGAGCCGGGAAAAAAACCACAAAGCGCCGCCTAGGAATAAAAGGTCCGGGAGGCAATCGCCCTAAACCTAATGCCTGGACGAACGACGATAAGGTAGCCTTCTCTAACGAGGTGCTGGTACTCAAACCTATCTGGATCAAGGCGCGCACTGAGCTAATCGAAAAAAACTTTGACCGCCTCACCATTGACAAGTATCGTTCCGAGACTAATTTGCAAACCGTGCCAGCTAGACTTTGGATTGCAGCCGTTAATACGTGGAAGGCCGAAGCAGAGAACTTCCATAACGAAAAAGACCGCCGCCCGACCATGGAGTTTGTCTACAAACATGCAATATCCCTGCTAGAATTACCGCCCCGCAAATCCTCCACCTGTCAAAAATATGCGAGCGTCGGCAGAGGGCTAAGCCGCATGGATTCAACTAATTAAAGAAGGGGATAATCAGATTTCGCCTTTGATCCTTGCCCGCTGCACCCAGAAATAGGAAATATCAAAAAAAATGTTTGACGCTTCTTTTTTTGAAGCGTCATCTTCAAGTCCGTCGCGATAAATGCGGCGGATTTTTGCTTTCCAAGGAGGAATTTGGATGAGTTCGGATCGGGAAATACTACTTGCCAAGGAAGCGGCGATCAAATTGAAGATCAGTCTTCAACGTCTCTACGAGCTCTGTCGTACCGACAAGAGCTTTCCAAGGATCGTCGTAGGCAGGAGGCAATACAGGTTTGCGCGCGGCGCACTCGATGACTGGATCGACGCAGGAGGATCAAAGCAGGAGGAAAAACAAAATGCGAAATAAAACTAGGCGAGGTATCGAAGCTCACGACTTCGATACCTCCAACAAAACCAACATGAATAGGCATTCGGGCTTTGCGGAGCTAAGTGTATCACAGGTTTCGACACCTGGTGCTAGAAATGTAACGTGCGGAAAATGCGGCAACGATGGAGTCAGGCTCTACTCCGGCGGATCGGGCCGGCTCGCATTGTTGTGCGGAGACTGTTTGTGGCCTCGACGTGAGTCAGCAGGTGACGAAGCGGAAACGCCCGACAAGCTTGCTGACGCGACCGACGATGTTCCCGGGCGCACGATCCGCTTAGTGCGTTGCTTCGTATGTGATGAGCCTCGGGCTCAGTCAGCGATGAGTATCGTTCCGGTCATTTGTCGTGCTTGCCTCTCGAACGACGGGTCAGCACAGGCGAGGCGCAAGATCGAGAAGGGGCTCTTGCGGATCAACAGGGCGATCAGGAGGCCAGCATGCATATGAGTGAACACGAAATAGGGCTGCCCTCTGGAAATCGAGCAGCTAGTGCAGGGAGCGTAGTACGAGAAGGCAATACGATCAACGCCGGAGATTCGGCTCGTGCTGCCGAAGGATCGTCCGTCGTGCTCCTGCAACTAGCCGCTCAGCGTATCAGCGACGAATTTCCCGAGATTAGCTTAGTTGACGCTGAGGCCGACATGCTAAGGCGTGTCGGCAACGGCAGATCGATCGCGGAAGCCGAAGTGGAGATCCGCGAAGTCCTCTTGAAGACGGAGGACTTCGCGGAAGGATCGGTGGAAGACCTTAGTCCTATACCGATCCCCGACCTTCCCGAGGTTCCCAAGCTCGACATGAACATTTTTCCCGAAGCATTGCGAGAGTACGTCGCCGACTGCGCCGCACGACGATCGAGTCCGGTGGAATACGCGGCGGTCTCGACGCTCGTGGCTCTTGCGTCGGTGATCGGTACGAAGGTTGGAATCCAGCCGAAAGCGAACGACAGTGACTTTTTTCTGTTCCCAAATCTCTACGCATTGATCATCGGCCCGAGCGGCGTGAAGAAAACGCCAAGTATCGAGGACGGGCTTCGCTTTATCCTCGGCCTAGAGGAAGAAGCCAGAGTTCGATTTAATCTTCGAGAAGCCGGGATCGCAGCGGCCGAGAAGTGTCGGAAGCTCGAGATCGAGGCGATCGAAGCTCAGATCAAGAAAATCTACATTAGCGCGGTAAAGGAGGGAACTGATTCGCTCGTAGATCGGGAAGTGCTCAAGGAGCGGCTTGCGGAGTTGAAGGCTATCAAGCCCGAGACACCCGAGCGGCTCGTAATCCAGGATTCTACGATTGAGAAGATCGGCATTCTGCTCAACGAAAATCCGAACGGCCTGTTGGCAGTTCATGACGAGATCAGTCCGCTTCTCGATGAGTTTGGCCACAAGGAGAAGCAGCGCGATCGGGGCTTCTACCTCAGAGCCGCGAATGGAACGGGTACTGAGATCATCGACCGCGTCGGCCGCGAGGACCTCTATGTTACTAATCTATGCCTATCCGTCGTCGGTGGCATTCAGCCGGCAAGAATAGCAACTCTTGCCGCCGCGACGGTCAACAAAGGCGGTGACGACGGGTTGTTACCGCGGTTCGGGCTGACGGTCTGGCCAGACGCGCCGGAATATAAGTACGTCGATACACCGCCGCGAGGCGTGAGCAGTGCAAAGGCGGTCTTTCAAAGCCTAAACCACTTGAAACCCGATGAATACGGCATTAGGCGTCTGACGGACGAGTCCGGCGGACATTTCTTCTTGATGTTTGGTGAGGCCGCCCAGCAGTTCTATACCGAGTGGCTCATCCGACATCAAAAGGAGACTCGCAGGGGTTTTGGCACTATTGGCACTGATATTCCGGCGGCCCATTATTCAAAATACTCGGGCTTGATGCCGAAACTCGCTTTGATCTTCCAGATGGTCGATTTGGTAAGTGGTCTCGATGACAACCCGGAGATTTCTCTTAAGAATGCTGAGAGTTCGGAAAAATGGATCGAGTTCCTCGCCGCTCACGCTGTTAGGCTCTATTCGCAAGCGGAGAAGGCGGAGTTTAGAAGGGCAAGGAGCATTCTAGGACACCTGAAGAGCGGCAAGCTACAACCGATATTCACTGCCAGAGATCTCTATCGGAAACACTTGCGCGACCTCTCCGACGCAAAGGAAGTCATCGCTGCCCTCGAGGTGTTGGTCGAATACCAATGGCTCCGGACGATCAGGACGGAAACGGGAGGGAAGCCGGTCGTTACTTTTATTTTTAACGACACTTCATGAAAGTAGTGCCAATAGTGCCAAATCCCGGTTTTTAGAGATACCACGGCGGCAAAAAAGGTGCCATTAGTGCCAAAACTCAAAAGTTGAGAGGAAATAAGAAGAAATGCGAGATCCCGCGAAGTAAGCAAAATGAGCCATATCGCCAGAGCAAAACGCTAAAAATGTTACCTAAGATGACCGGAAAGAAATTCAACGGCGGGATCTACCAACAGTCAGTTCGCTGCGGGAGGACGAATTGTCGGTGTGCCAAAGGTGAGGCTCATGCGGGCTATTTCTACATTATCTGGCGGCACGGTTCGCGGCAACGAAAGCGATACGTGCCGAAGCATTTAGTGGATCAGGTACGCGAGGCAATAGAGGCAATTCGCGAGGAGCGGAGACGGGAAAGGGATCAGCTGTGTCTCAGCGTAGGGCTGCTGCGAGAGCTAAAGGGGAAGTTGAAAAACATATGAGCCGAAAAGACGCCAGACCAACCGCGACAAAACCACGTGCAAAGGCAGCGGGACCGCTAGAAGACCTGCCCGAGAAGGAGCTTCCGAGTGTAATTCCAAACGGGGTGCTTCCAGCGGAGACGGATGTTCCTGTGCCGATCAATTCTTTCGAAGCGCATATCGGGTACTCGTCTCTAATGCGGCAAATGCACCGGTCATACGCCAGGTTCGTAGCATACTATCGGTCGAAAGCCGGCGGCAGTCTTTCGATCGAAGACGCGAGGGCTGCGGCATTCCACGCCCCTGTAGATGAGAAGGAAGCTGATGACCTGCTCAATGAGATGATGAGGCTTCCGTTCGAGTCATTAAATTTTATAGATCTTCAGAAACTTCAAGCAGTTGCTCCTAAGACGGCGGAGATGTTCTGGGAATTGGTGAAAAACGAGGGCCGCAAGGAGTTCGAGTCAGGATACCTCGCTGCGAATATTACATTCCCAGTCGGATACATGAAGGAGGTTTGGAACATCGCTCGTTACCTCGGCGTTCGCGAATCCTTTATCGAGGAATGGAAACCGAAAGGCGGGATCGAGATCAGCTTGATCGATATGCTCGCCCAGACTTACTTTCAGTGGCAGTTCTGGATGGAAGAGACCGTAAAGCGGTCACAGACTCGAGAACGATTGCCGCATCATGAGTACGCCGAGTGGATGGAACGCAAGGGCCAGGATGCAAAAGCGTATGGCTATGACGATGGCTATTGGACCCGCCCGACAATATCCGAGGCTCACGCACTAGATCAGGCGGAACAAATGGCAGACCGTTGGAATCGTATGTACATGCGAACGCTGCGACAGTTGCGAGATCTCCGCCGTTATTCGACCGTTATGATCAACCAGCCAAGCCAAGTGAACATCGCAAACGATAGCGGTCAGCAGATCAACATCGCGTCTGATCGGAGGAACCACAGGGCCGTTCACAAGGAAGGGGAAGAGGGAGCAGCGTGCTGAGAGTTGGAAGGGCTTTGGGAGGGCGGTGATGGGTCCATCAATCTTTGGTGTCAGAGTCGGTGTTCTTTGGTCTTCCTGGCTTCCCGTAGGTCTTGATCCTATCGAGCTGGTCTTCAAAAACGACGTAGTCGCGCCCGATCTTTTGAGCTTCGATCTTGCCCTCGTTGATAAGCTGTCGAACCCGGATCGGCGAGACTCCGAGCTTCTCTGCGACCTCTTTTGTGTTCAATAGCTTCATACTCGAAAAGAAGTATTTTAGCAGAAAAACTATCGCAATCGATATGTTCAATCTTGTAAGTATTCTAGCGTGTGCGATAGAATGAAGGGGGATGGGGGGGGGGGAAGATCAGTAATTGAGGTAAGTGAGGAAGGTCAGATATGGCAGGTCAAATAGTAAAAAAGAGCGACAACACTTGGTTGGTAAGGATCTTCATTGGCCGTGATGCTGAGGGAAAGCGGAAGTACTTTAGCAAGACGATACACGGTCCGAAGAAAGACGCGCAGAAATATCTAACTGCTAAGCTGCGTGAACAGGATCTGGGCGTGCGAATCGGCACGACATCGATAACGCTCAACGAGTTCCTCGACCAGTGGCTCGAAACTGCGGTCAGCCCCCGGGTAAGTGCGAGAACTGCGGATGGATATGGGTCAATACTTAAGCGATACGTAAGAGCTTCGCTCGGCGCGGTAAAACTGAGCCGAATACAAGCGATCGATATCCAGAAACTCTATGGGACTATGCAAGCTCGTGGACTTTCGGCCCGCGTTGTTCGCCACACGCACTCGGTCCTTCATAACGCGCTGAAGCAAGCGGTACGATGGAACATCCTTCAGAATAACGCCTCGGACTTTGTTGAATTGCCCAAGGTTCCGCACAAGGAGCGCCGGGTTCTTTCCGCCGACGAGGCAGTCGCATTCCTAGCTGAGGCGGATGCGATGCCCCAAGGGTTGATCTTCGAGTTTGCCTTGCTCAGTGGAATGCGTCCGGAGGAATACTTGGCTCTGCAATGGAACGACATAGATGCCGAGCGGTGCACTGCCCAGGTGAACCGTGCCCTTGTTAGGCACGGCGGGAAATGGAGTTTTGAACGTCCGAAGACTGCAAAAAGCCGACGAATCGTTTCACTGCCGAAACCGCTTATCTCGAAACTGCTAAAGCACAAGCGTCGTCAGAACGAGATCCGCCTGCGAAACGGACTCGTCTGGGAGGACAATGCACTTGTTTTCTGTACAGAGATAGGTACACCACATTCCATTCCGAACCTAACATATCGATATTTCAGGCCGATTCTTGCGAAGGCGGGTCTGCCCCAGATCCGACTTTACGACCTCAGACACTCACACGCCACTCTACTTCTGATCGCCGAAGAAAACCCGAAGGTGGTCGCAGAGCGGCTAGGACATTCAACCATAGTTCTGACTATGGACACTTACTCGCACGTCATTCCCAATATGCAGAAGGTGGCAACGGAAAAGCTCACTCAAATGCTCTACGACGTTTCGGGAAATCGTCACAGCAAAAAAGTTGGCACACCATAGGCACACCAGAGCGAAAAAGGCGGCCCCACGGCCGCCCTTCAAAACTCATCTATTTGTTCTAATTAAATAACTTACGTTGGAGGCGGCGATCGGAATCGAACCGATGAATAAAGGTTTTGCAGACCTCTGCCTTACCACTTGGCTACGCCGCCGTAATGTGAAAGTAGGCAGTTAGCGGTGGGCGGTCAGCGGTACAAACGTAACGGCCTACTGCCAACGGCAAACTGCCTACTTATCGAAATGGAGCGGGAGACGAGGGTCGAACTCGCGACTTCGACCTTGGCAAGGTCGCGCTCTACCACTGAGCTACTCCCGCGTGGCAAACCATAATTCTACATCGTGCGAACCAATTGTCAAGCCTGCGACGATCGTAACTCTAGTCCGCCGTGATGTTCTTCAAGAATCCCCAGTCGCCGCTTGCGTTTACCTTGATGCCGCTTATACGCTTGTTCGCCACGACCATGTTCGCCGGATGCCAAAGCGGTAACAGCGGCATTTCGCTGCTGATCGTGTTCCACGCGTTGGCGTAGAGTTCTTTGGCGCGCGCACGGTCGACAGCCGCAACGGCCTCGTCGAGGGCCTTATCAACCTCCGGATTCGAATACTTTGATCGATTGCAGCATGAGGTCGATGGCCCTGTGATCTTTGCCGTGTGGAAAAGATCATGCAGGAATATCGGGTCCTGGTTTCCACCGATCCATTCACCAGTGTAGATCTGGAACTGTCCCGTTCGCAGCTGCTGACGGATCGTGTTTATCTCAAGCGTCTCGATGACAACGTTGAGGCCAACCGCATTCAGCGAACTCTGAATTACTTGCGAATACTGGTTTACGGCCGCGTTGCCAGCGCCGTATTTGAACGTGATCGGCTCACCCTTGTAACCGGCTTCCTGCAGCAGTTGCTTAGCTTTCTCCGGATCGTATTTGTACTCAGTACCGGGCGTGTAGGCCCAGGATCCCGGCGGAATGATCGAGTGCGCGACTTTCGCCTGATCAAAAAGAAGTTCGGTCACGACCTTTTGCCGGTCGATCGCGTAACCCATGGCCTGCCTTATTTTTACGTTGTTCAGCGGCGGCGATTGGACGTTGAAAACAAGATATCGGACGTTCGAACCGTCAAACTGCTCGACCTTGAGATTGCCCATTGCACCGAGCGATTTGAGAATGTCCGGAGGCAGATTGCTTGGCAACGGAGCGATATCGACTCCGCCGGTCTGCAGTTCAGCTTGTAGCGATTGAGCGTCGGTCACCGTTTTAACTCGCAATTTTGCGATCTTCGGAGCGCCTTCCCAGTAGTTCGGGTTTGCTTCTAGCTCGACCACGTTCTGAGAAGCGTCGAAAGCGACAAATTTGAACGGCCCCGAGCCGGTCGGGCTTTCTTTCTGCTGCGCCGCGGAATCGGTCGGGATTATAGGTATTGCAACCAGATTTGAGAGAAGCTGCGTCCTTAGAGCGGGCCTTGCGACCTTAAAGATCACTGTTTTTGCGTCAGGCGTTTCGATCGACTGGATATGTGGAACGCGCTTAGTCTTTGGCTCCGCAGTCTTTCCCGGCTCTGGTTTCGGCGCCGGCGCTGAATCGTCGGGAACCGTATCGAAAAATGCCCCCGCTTTAAAGCCATTCGCATTCAGAAGCGTGTCGAACGTATATTTCACATCGGCCGAAGTGAAATCGCGTCCGTTGTGGAACTTTACGTTGTCCTGAAGCAAGAAGGTGATGACGGTGCCGTCATCAGAGGTCTTGATCTCTTTGGCAAGCTCACCGACGTAATCAAAATTCTCATCTTTTTTGACGAGAGCGTTGAACATCAGGCTCTTGACGCGCTCCGCGGCAACGTCAGAAGTCGCCGAAGACAGCGTATCGAATCCGGTGAACTTTTCTGAAAGCGATACGGTCACGGCATCGCCGCCGCGTTCCCGACACGCTCCGATCCCGAGAACGAGAGCCGCAAAAAATAAAAGGATCAGTGATCTACGCAAATCAGAACCTCCAATAGGTAAGTGTTCGAGCCCTAAAGGCTCGCGGCAAAATCTGCCGTTGTCGCGGATAATTCGGCGAGCCGCGCCTCGTCATACTCTTTTTCCGGGCCGATCGAAGATCGCAATTTGGCGATCCGGTCAAGCGATGTATCTAAACGCTCGGCAGATATTTCTCCCGAGGCGGCCGCTTCCTGCAGTGCTTGATAGCCTCCGCGAATGCGTGTCTCGTCCGCACAGATCGCCAGCTGATCACAACCAGCCGAGATAGCTCTCACACAAGCTTCGCCGATGCCAAAATTACGAATGATCGCGCCCATTTCGAGGTCATCCGTTATCGCAACACCACTAAAACCAAGACGCCCGCGCAATAGCTTTGTTATGAAATTATAACTCAGAGACGCAGGGATGAGTTTTCCGTCGTAGCTTATTTCCTGAAGCGGATGGTTTGGAAATGTAACGTGTGCCGCCATCACCATCTTTGCCGCGGGTTCTGCGAAAAGAGACGCATAGGGAATGAGGTCGACAGATTCGAACTCGTCCTCGTCGATCTCGACGAGGGGCAATTCTTCGTGTGAGTCGACCTGTGCCGCCCCGAGGCCGGGGAAGTGCTTGAGACAGCCGGCGATCCCGTGAGCCGAAAGCCCGGATAGGAAACCACGGGCAAATTCGGATGCTTCCGACGCGGACGCACCATATGTCCGAGCAGCAAGTCCGTTTGTGTAATGTGCGCGGCCTTGGTCAACGACATCTACGACGGGGGCGAAGTCAATGTCAAAACCGAGTAGTTTCAGCGTTTCACCTATCGATTCGCCCTGTTGCCTGGCATCATCAGCCTTCCTAAGTCGATCCGCGGCGGGCTGTGGGGTCATCACGCGACGCAGCCGGTCAACGAGGCCGCCCTCTTCGTCGACCGAGATCATCGGCGGAACAGAGAGCATCCCGTGCAGTTCGTCGTTTAGCTCGCGAACCTGATCCAGACTCTTGATATTTCGGGCGAAAAGGCAGATGCCGCCGGGTTTGATCTCTTCGATGAGTTGGCGGGTCGCGGCGTCGACCGTCGGTCCCGCGATGCCAATAACAAAAAGTTGTCCGATCCTTTCCTCGAGCGAAAGGGAAGAAAGATCCTGTTTCATCCGGTGACCGTACGACTCTCGAAAGCGTTAGTTTACCAACCTATCGCGGTCAACGGAAATCACGTGGCTTTTGGAGCGGTTTTGAAGTAGCTGCCGGCCGAATAGACGCGTTCCGTCTGGGCGTTTTTCACGGAATATGTAAAACCCGGCTGAATGCCCCAGGCGCCGAGCTCGCCGCGCTTGGAAATAGCGATAAAACCGACCTGCATCTCCCGGGCAGCGGCCTTGTCACGCTCGACGATGCGGCGAACAGCTTCTTTGCAAGCATTCGTGGGCGTGTAGCCAAACCGGATTAATTCGATGATCAAGTGCGTACCGCAAATCCGTATGACTTCCTCGCCAACACCCGAGCTCGTCGCCGCACCGACCTTGTTATCGACAAAAAGTCCCGCTCCGATGATCGGCGAGTCGCCGACGCGGCCATGCATCTTGAATGCCATCCCGCTCGTTGTACATGCTCCCGAAAGATCGCCGCGCGAATCGAGTGCGATCGTGCCCATCGTGTCATGATTTGGCCCGTCGTCGAGCATAAAGGGAGCCGACTGGTCCCCACGGCTCGTTTTTCGGTTCTCAATGTTTACGACCGGCTTGTACTCTGATTTTTTGAGCCATTCTTTCCACGCGCGGTCGGCGTCTTCTGAAAGCCTGTTAGGCATTAATTCGAAGCCGTTCTCGACGGCGAATTGTTGTGCGCCATCGCCTGCCAGCAGGACGTGCTTTGTCGATTCCATCACTTTTCGGGCCACAGAGATAGGATGTTTGATCCGCTGCAGATAGACGACACTCCCGCAGTTCGCTTTGTGATCCATGATCGATGCGTCGAGTGTTACGTATCCGTCGCGGTCTGGGTAGGCTTCTAGCCCGACACAGCAGCTTGCTTCGGACTCGGCCTGTTTTGCGGCAGCCTCGACCGCGTCTATCGCCCTTCCACCCTTTGACAGCAGTTCCCAAGCAGCCGCATTCGGAGTCTTTCCGCTGTCCCACGTCGAAACTACAAGTGGTTTTGCGAAAACACCCGCTGGCCCCGCACCTGAAACAGGATGAGCGGCAGCGGCTAGGGGGACGGCGACCACCGAACGCAGAAAATCACGTCTGTTTGCCATAAAACTTATTGACTCTCACCGGAAAAGCAAGAAAACTAGGACAATGTTTGGCAGTGCCCCACGCTTGTTGCTCGCATTGGTCTTTGTGTTCGCAGCCTCACTGACCGGATCTTCCCAGGAACGGTGCACCGGCAGTGCTATATTTGGTCCCAAACCGTGTCTCGGCGACTCCACCTCGGTCGAGGAATCCCGGCTTCTCGACGCGGTGAATGCATACCGGATCTCGCAGGGGCTGGAACCAGTGAGATCCTCGGGATCGCTCAGCAAGCTTGCTAATCGCCGGATCCTTGATCTGCAACTTAACGTCAAAACCATATCACACAGCTGGAGCAATTGCCGCTACGACATTTCTGACGAAAGCACCTGGCCATGCCTGACCGACTCGCCCACGAGGCTCAAGTCGGGCTACACGGGGCAGGGATACGAGACGCTGTTCAGGTCGATCGGCAAGAACGCTAACACAGCGGCTGCCCTGGAGGCGTGGAAAAAGAGCTCACTTCACAGTTCGATTATCCTCAATCGCGGAATGTTCTCCGCGTTGAAGTGGGAGGAAATGGGAGTCGCTGTCGACGGCGAGTTTGCCGCATTATGGTTCGGACATCGTAGGTCTGGCGGTTCGCCATCGGTCACCGGCCCGTCAGGCTTGGGAATATCACTCGAAAAGGCCACCGCGGGACTTGCCCCAGGCATTACGATCGATGAGATAGCATCTGCCGCGGGACTCCGTGTTTGGACGGGCTCCTCGCCCGATAAAAAGATGAAGCTCGAAATAAGCGGCAGGCCAGACGATATCGGTCAGGCCGCGATCTCGCTGGTTTTCCGTCCGGAAAAGCCCGGGGCTATGACGCACGATCAGCGTTCCGCGTTTGCGGTGCTGCTCAAGAACCTTTTTCCTGACTGGACGGACTCGGCCGCGTGGCTGGACGCAGTTATCGCCGCGATGGCTTCTTCATCGACCGGCCGTACCAAAATACTCGCGGGCAAAGCCGCCGAGGTCACAAAGCTCGATTCTGGCGGCATTCGTCTAACGATCAAACCGCAACCCTCGATCCGCAGTATCGAAATGGACTAGACGATCTTGGCTTTCAGATGCTGAAGGAGTTCCTTAGATTCGTCAGGCGACAGCTTCTCTACATCGACATTTCGTAGTTCATCTATCGCACCCTCATTGGTCACTGCAAATAGGGAGAACTGCGACACGGCCCGTCCACCGGCCGCTTTCGCGAGGCCCTGTTCCTTCTGCTCCGCAAACACCGCAAGCTCGTATTTCTCGAGCTTTTCGAGCACTTCGCCGGCACGGGCGATGACAGAAGGTGGAAGCCCGGCGAGCCGAGCGACGGCGATCCCGTACGATTTCGAAGCCTTGCCGCGCTCGAGTTTGTGCAGGAATACGACCTCGCCGTCGCGTTCGGTCGCGGTGATCTGGTAGTTGGTCGCACCAGGGAGATTCTCGGCAAGTTCGGTGAGTTCGTGATAATGCGTTGCGAAGAGCGTTTTTGCCGCATTCTCGGGTGAATTGTGCAGATGTTCCGCAACGGCCCAAGCTATCGACAATCCATCAAATGTAGACGTCCCCCGACCGATCTCATCCAGCAAAATAAGGCTTCGCGACGTCGCGTTGTGAAGGATCTGAGCCGTTTCGGTCATCTCGACCATAAAGGTCGAGCGTCCCGACGCGAGATCGTCCGAAGCGCCGACGCGCGTCCAGATGCGATCGACGACCGGCAGCCTTGCCGATGTCGCCGGCACGAACGATCCGACCTGCGCGAGTATCTGGATCAGAGCGGCTTGGCGAAGCAGCGTCGATTTACCGCCCATATTTGCGCCCGTGATAATGAGCAGTCGTTCGGTCGAGTTGTTGAGCACGAGATCATTCGGAATAAAGCTCGAGCCCAACGCCGCCTCAACCACAGGATGCCGACCGTTCTTTACTTCGAACTCGTCGCCATCGTGCAGGACAGGACAAACGTAGTTTCGCTTCGCCGCAGTTTCGGCGAGCGAACATAGCGAATCAAGCGTCGCTAAGGCCCTTGCCGTCGATTGCAGCTTGCGCGTCTCAGCACATACAGCTGCGCGAACTTCCTTGAACAATTCCGCCTCAAGAGCGAGGATCCGTTCCTCAGCGCCAAGCACCTTTTGCTCCCATTCTTTGAGCTGCGGCGTTGTATACCGCTCTGCGTTTGCGAGCGTTTGACGGCGCTCATAGTCATCGGGAACGCTGCCGATGTTCGACTTCGAGACCTCGATGTAATATCCGAAGACGTTATTAAACCGGATTTTGAGCGACGAGATCCCCGTGCGCTGACGTTCGCCGTCTTCGAATGAAGCGATGACCTGCTTCGCCGATGATGCGATGTGGCGAAGTTCATCAAGTTCAGCATTAAATCCTTCCCGGATAACGCCTCCGTCGGCAATGTTGAGCGGCGGTTCGTCGCTGATCGATCGAGCGATCAGATCGCGGATCTCCGGTAATTCGAAGATGTTCTCGGCAAGGACCTGCAGCAGCAGGGAAGTCGCATCTGCCAGCGATTCGTTTATCATCGGCCCCTGCCCGATCGAACGCGACAGGGCGAGCAAGTCGCGAGCAGAGGCTGTCCCGAGGTTTAACCGGCCGATCAGGCGTTCGAGGTCGCTGACGTCTTTGAGCAGGAATCGCAGTTTGTCTCGAAGTATCGCGTCCTGCAATTCGCCGACGGCGGCGAGCCGCGTCTGTATCTCACTGCGTTTGAGCGAAGGCCGTGCGATCCATTGCCTAAGCAGCCGCGAACCCATTCCCGTGATGCATTCGTCGAGCACGCCAAAGAGCGTATTGCGGCTCTTTTCGCCGCGGGACTCGAATATCTCGAGATTTCGTAGCGTTACGGCATCGAGGATCATAAAATCCGTCGATGCAAAGAATTTGATCTCAGAAATATGCCCGACTGCCGCGCGCTGCGTGTCCTGAGCATAACCGAGACAGGCTCCGGCGGCGCGGATCGCCGCCTCGCGTCCGTCGAGGCCGTAGCCGCCGAGTTCGCGAACGCCCATCTGCTCTTTCAGCGATCTTGTGGCATCCGCAAGGTCAAAATTGCCGTCATCGAGCGGCGTGAGCGTCAGAGCACCGTCAGTTCGGCGCTCGGCGGATGACGGATCGAAGAGCGGGCTAGCACCGACGCGCTGAACTTTGCCGAATGAACCAGAAACGAGTTTTTCAAGCGATTCAAGAAAGAGAAGCTCGCGGGGAGCAAACGAAGCGATCTCGGCAGCGATCTTTTGCCACGCGTCGCGGCCCTCGATCTCCGTTGCCGAGAAATGCCCTGAGGAAAGCTCAAGAAACGCCGCCCCAAACCTTTCACGGCTGCCGCAAACCGCCGCCAAATAGACAGATTCTCTAGATTCGATCAGCTGCGGATCGATCGCGGTTCCGGGCGTGATCACCCGAACGACCTCGCGTTTTACGAGTTTTGTTCCTTTCGTCGGGGTTTCGGTCTGTTCGCAAACCGCCACGCGATAGCCCTTGCGGACCAGTCGGGCGATGTACGTCGCCGCGGCATGATGCGGAACGCCGCACATCGGCACCGGATTCGGCGTGTCTTTGTGCCGCGCGGTGAGCGTGATCTCGAGTTCGCGAGAGCCAACTATCGCGTCTTCGTTGAACATCTCATAGAAATCGCCGAGCCGGAAAAAAAGTATAGTTCCGGGATACTGTTTCTTGATCTCGAGATATTGCCGAAGCATCGGCGTGGCGTTTTCCATCGGGATTTGTGCTTCCAGAGTGTATTCAATTTACCCGAGCTTTTAAAGAATCGCGGTCGGCATTTAGTTCGACTTGGCGGAAAGTTGTGTTTCCAAAGCAAATCGCTTTTGTTATCATTTTTATTTGTCGTTTCAACCGGAAATTTGCTTTTAGCAGATACTTGAAGAGGAGGTCTATGTTCGCTCGAAAAGATGTTTTATCAGGTGCCGCGTTTGCTGTACTTTTTCTTTCGACAGGTATCGCGGCTCAGACGCCGGCCTCCAATGGGGTTTCTGAAGCGACGATCGCGGGAGCGAACGAAAAATATCGCATCGGCTATCAGGACGTCATCAGCGTCCAGATCGACCGCCATCAGGACATGAATCAGACAGTGCCTGTCAGCCCGGACGGGACGATCACATTGTTTCGCCTGGAAAAGCCGATCGTTGCAGTCTGTAAGACCGAATTTGAGCTAGCGCAAGACCTAAAGGAAGCGTTTGGTGAAAAGATCCTCCGCAATCCGCTGGTTCGCGTTACGGTTACTGAGCAGCGTTCGCAGCCAGTGACTGTTATCGGTTCTGTTGAAAAACCTAATACCTATTTTCTGACGCGGCGCCTGCACCTGCTCGAACTCCTTGGCTTGGCTGGCGGACCGAACAAGGATGCCGGTACTCGCCTTATTCTTGTTCGCTCGGGCGCCCAATCGGTTTGCCGAAAGCCCGATGCTCCCGCCGACGACACACTGACGGTCTACGATATGAAGATCCGCGACATCATCGAGGGCAAGACGACGTTCTGGATCAAGCCTGGTGATGCGGTCTCGGTCCTCTCGTCAGACGTCATCTATGTTTACGGAAACGTAAATAAACAGGGAGCTTACCGGATCAGCGAACCGATCACGCTGCGCCAGGCGATAGCGACCGCCGAAGGTTTTAAGAGCGCGGCAAAGAAGGATAAGATACGCGTTCTGCGTCGTCGCGAAGGCACCAGCGAACGTGACGAGACGATCTACGACCTTAACAAGATCGACAAGGGCGAGATCAAAGACCCGTATCTCGAGCCAAATGATATCGTCGCTGTCTCAGAAGACCGCGCCAAATCGATCCTCCTCGGATTTGTCGAATCCCTGAAGGGAACGATCCCGAATGCGATCTATCGCATTCCCTAGTTGATGAAAGACCCCCGCGAGATCATCAGAAAACCGGTCTATGACGCGGAAGCGATCCGCGAGGTCGAACCGTATTCGCCGCAGCAAGGCTACTATCCGCCGTATCGAAACGAGTCGGGCGGAACCGGCTTTCAACTCCTCGATTATTGGCGTGCGATCCGCAAACGCCTTTGGCTCGTGATCGGCATCGCTGTTCTTGTAACCACTGCAACAGCGATCTACATGGCGGGCCGGCCCAATGTTTATCAGGCTGAGGCACGCGTTCAAGTCGATCTGGAACAGGTAAATCCTGATCTCGTCACTAACGAACGTCAGCGTTCGATCATCAACTCCGACCCGGCTTACATAAATACGCAGCTCCAGCTTTTAACCAGCGACGCGCTGATCCGGCGGGTAATCAAGGAACATAATCTCGATTCGAACAAGGACTTTCAGCAGGCCAAGACCGAGGAAGGCGTTTCCGCGTGGCGGGCGGTCGCGCGTTCACTAGGGCTTGCATCGTCTGACGAGACGGAAAAGAAAGAGAAGAAAGCCTCGATCGACGCACTGCAGGAATCGCTGGGCAATGCGGAAGAAGTGGCGGAGGCCGTTCGGCTGTCGCCATTCGTTGAGATAATCAAGCGAACCCTGCAGGTCGATCCGATCCGCGAATCGCGAACTACCTTCAAGGACACTCGTCTCATCGCCATCTCGTTTCGCCACAACGACCCAGATCTCGCGGCCTTTGTCGTAAACGCGATCGCAAAGACGTTCACGGACCAGAATCAGGAAAAACGCTCGGGTACGAGCCGCAAGACCAACGATTTTCTGCAGGAACGTATCGCGAGCGTACAGGCTGACATACAGCGTGACGAACAGGCTCTCGTCGATCTCAATCAAAAGGCCGGAATTGTCAAAACGGAAGGCGAACAGACCATCGTCTCGGACCGTCTTAGCGGGCTCAACCGCGATCTTCTCGTGGCAGAATTTGAGCGAAAGAACGCCGAAGCGAACTTCCTGACCGTTCAAAAGTCTCCTGAAAAAGTCCGAGCTCTTGCGGAAGCAGAATCAGCGCGGTTCATTACAGAGCAGCAAGCTAGTCTTCGCGGACTCGAGATCGAAACAACAAAACGCATCGCCGATCTAAGGCAGATGCGTGCTCTTAAGCTGCAGGAGTTCCTCGAGACGGCTCCCGAGATAACCGAGATCGATGCCCAGATCGAGAGTTACGAAAAATCATTAAGCAAAGCGACCGAGAAGAGCCGTGCGGACATCGATACCTACCGAACGAACGCAACTCGCGTATATCTCGAAAACCTCCGTACAAAATATCTTCAGGCTCAGGACAAAGAGAACAAGATTCGCGTCGACTTTAACAAGCAGTACGAGGAAGCTCAGGGCCAGAATGCAAGCGCCGTAAATATCCGACTGCTCCAGCAGAACATCGAGACGAACAAAAGTTTTCTCGACAATCTCAGAAAGCAGGTAAGTGGCAACGACGTAGCGGCGCAGGGCTCAGACAATAACATTAGCGTCACAGATCCCGCGATTCCGCCGAAAATGGCTGTTGCACCGCGTCGGACGGCGACGGTGCTAGCGGCCTTGTTCTTGTCGACGCTTTTCGGCATGGGCCTCGCGTTAGTGCTCGAATATCTCGACGACACGATCCGAACGACCGACGAGATCGAAAGCTATCTGCAGTTGCCCGCGCTCGCGGCGATCCCGTCGATCGATTCTCTGCCGAAACGCAAGCTTTTGCTTGTTGGGGCCGGAGACGGAGAAGAAGAATTGCCCCAATCCCCGCTGCTCATCTCGGCCGATTCGCGTTCTTCGCTGGCTGAGGCTTACAGGCATTTGCGTACGTCCATTCTGCTTTCGACCGCCGGACACGCGCCAAAAACGCTTCTCGTATCATCAAGCCTGCCGTCGGAAGGGAAATCGACGATCGCTTCGAACACCGCGATCAGCCTCGCTCAAACGGGAGCCAAAGTGCTGATCATCGACGCGGATATGCGGCGTCCGCGGCTGCATTCGATATTTGACCTCGGGAATCGCGAAGGCCTCTCGTCGATCCTCGCAAGTGAGCTGAGCGACAAGGACGTTGACGATGCGATCAAGTTTGACGAACGCACCAAGCTGCACGTAATGACATCCGGCCCGATCCCGCCAAATCCGGCCGAACTGATCGGTTCGGAACAGATGGTCTCGCTGCTGCGGATCCTGCAGACCAAGTTTACGCATGTCGTCATCGATTCGCCTCCGATCGCTTCGTTTACAGACGGTGTGTTGATCGCGTCGATGGTCGACGGTGTGATCCTCGTCGTCCACGCGGGACGCAGTTCGCGTCAGGTCGTCAAGCGTTCGCGGCAGATGCTGCAGGAGATCGGCGCCAAGATCTTCGGCGTTGTTCTCAACAACGTAAACCTTAATAACAAAGACAATTACTACTATTACCAGAGCTATTACCACCGCGGCAGCTATACCGAACGAGCGGAAGATTAGCTTGATCGGATGCGAATGATCTTTCCGCTCGCCTGATCGGACCGCGCGGCGCCGGAAATCGCAGAATGGATATCACTACGGCAAAGATCTTGATCGCGGGCGGAACCGGAATGGTAGGCCGCGCCGTCGATCGGGCGTTGACAGCAAGATCTGCTTCGAGCGTGTTAACACTCGACTCCGCTTCGGTCGATCTGCGGGATCAGGCCGCGACTCGCGAGTACTTTGCCGAAACGCGGCCCGACCTTGTGATTCACGCCGCCGCTCGCGTGGGCGGGATCGCGGCGAATGACGCTCTCCGAGCAGATTTCATCTACGAGAATCTGATGATCGCGGCCAACACGATCGCAGCGGCACACGAGTTTGGCGCGAAAAAGCTGATATTTCTCGGCAGTTCCTGTATCTATCCGCGGCTCGCCGTGCAGCCGATCGTCGAAGAAGCCCTGCTCACCGGCCCGCTCGAGCCGACAAACGAGCCCTACGCTATCGCAAAGATCGCCGGCATCAAGCTTTGCGAGAGCTACTACCGCCAGCACGGTGCTAACTTCTTTTCGGTCATGCCGACCAATCTTTACGGGCCTTTTGACAATTTCGATCTGGAATCGTCGCACGTCGTGCCCGCACTGATCAGGAAAGTCCACGAAGCCAAAGCAGCCGGTTTGAGCGAGGTTGTGATCTGGGGCACGGGCGATCCAATGCGAGAGTTCCTGTACGTCGACGATCTGGCTGAGGCGATCGTCAAGCTCGCCGCCGAGACCGATGCGGGGGATATCTACGGTCTCGGGGTCTCGCATGTTAATATCGGCTACGGCAGCGACATTACCATCGCGGAATTGGCGGCGACGATCGCAGATATTGTTGGATTCGAGGGCAATTTGAGATTCGACACGAGCAGGCCCGACGGAATGCCGCGCAAGCTCCTCAGTTCGAAGCGTATTAACGACCTCGGCTGGACGGCGCAGACACCGCTTCGGATCGGCCTCGAACAAACCTATCGATGGTTCCTCGAAAACGCTCCGGAGGCTCGGGCGGCAAATAACGGATGAAAACGGCACTGATCACTGGAATTACCGGCCAGGACGGCAGCTACCTGGCCGAGATCCTACTCGAAAAAGCCTACGAGGTGCACGGAGTCATCCGTAAATCGAGTTCCTTCAACACGGGGCGGATCGATCATCTTTATTCGAACCCCGAGATCCTCGGCAAAAGACTATTCCTGCACTACGGCGACCTTATTGACCCGAGCAGCCTAAACCGATTGCTCGAGAAGATTGCGCCGGACGAGATCTATAATCTTGCAGCGCAGAGTCATGTAAAAGTCTCCTTCGAGATACCCGACTACACCGCGCAGGTCGACGCGTTGGGAACGCTGCGTTTCCTCGACGCCATACGCGAAACGGGGCTCCGACGGGTTAAGTTTTACCAGGCGTCGACCTCGGAGCTTTTCGGCAAGGTGATCGAAACGCCCCAGAGCGAAACGACGCCGTTCTACCCGCGTTCGCCCTACGGCGTATCGAAGCTTTTCGGCTATTGGACCATCGTCAATTACCGCGAAGCGTACGACATATTCGCCTGTAACGGCATCCTCTTTAACCACGAATCGCCGAGACGCGGCGAGACCTTTGTCACGCGCAAGATCACACGGGCCGTCGCCGGACTCGTCAACGGGACGGAAAGCATGCTCAGTCTCGGAAATCTGTCCGCCCAACGTGATTGGGGCTATGCTCCCGAGTATTGCGAGGGAATGTGGATGATGCTGCAGCAGGACGAACCGGACGATCTTGTACTCGCGACTGGCGAAAGCCGTTCGGTGCGCGAATTCGTCGACGAGGCATTTCGTGTCGCCGGTATAGAACTGGCGTGGAGCGGCAGCGGAAGCGAGGAATCAGCCGTCGTCGACACGATTACGATCGATTCGGAACATCTGAAAGCGGGACAAACCGTTGTTCAGGTCGACCCTAACTATTACCGTCCGACTGAGGTCGATTCACTGATCGGTGACGCGAGCAAGGCCGAGCGCGTACTCGGCTGGACTGCGAAAACGAGATTCGCAGAACTCGTACGCATTATGGTCGAGAGCGACCTCGCGAAAGCCGGATCCAGCCGCTGATGAGTCCGATCCGTGTCGAAATAGTTACTCCGGTCCACAACCGTCGTGACGAAACGCTCAGCTGCCTGCGCAGCATCGCACGCTCCGACACGACAGGTATCGAACTGCACACGATCATCGTTGACGACGGTTCGACCGACGGCACCGCCGAGGCCGTCGCGAACGAGTTTCCGGACGTCGAGATAGTAAAAGGAAGCGGCGAGCTTTGGTACACGGCCGGTGCCAATCTCGGAATGGAAGCGGCGCTCGAACACGATCCGGACTACGTTCTGCTCATAAATAACGATCAGGAATTCGACGAAGAATGTATCCGCCTGCTAGTCGAGTGCTCCGAACGCCACGAGAGATCGATCGTCGGCGCATTATTGCTCGATCGCGATCATCCGGATAGGGTATTTCAGGTCTCGCCGAAATGGGACACGCTCAAGGGGGGATTTCGTCACTGGTTCAAGCAGACGGTCGCGACCGTACCGCAAGGGCCTTGGCGTGTCGAGATCATCGTCGGCAACTGTGTCCTGATCCCGGCCGATGCGATCCGGCAAATGGGCGTAATGGACGCAAAACGGCTGCCGCAATACGGTGATGCCGAATATACGCCGCGACTGAGGCGAGCGGGATGGCAGTTGCTGATCGAACCGCGGGCTCGCGTTTTCTGCAAGCCAAATGATGTGATCACTGGCTTTCGAGCTCTGCCGCTTTCTCAAAAGCTCAAGAAACTCTTTGCTTCACCGACCGGCGGTTACTCGCTTCAGCGGCGTTTCTACAGCAGCATTGGCGGGGCTCCGAGTCTCGCCGCCGGAATTGCTGCCTTCTTCATCGCGATCGTCAGGTCGGCCGTTGGACGAAGTTACGAGGCCGATTGGGCACGTTCCCAGCCCGAACCGCCGCTATCCGAGACTTTCGCAGACGCCGTGCTCGATGAATAACGCTCGCCGCAAGCTCATATTCATGTGGTCCTATCTCGAATGGGGCGGGGCACAGGTGTACATGATGTCGATCATGAAGCAGGCCCGCGAGGACTGGGACATACTCGTCGCCCTGCCGCGCGGCTCGTCGCCCGACGTGCTTCGATTTCTCGAAGAGATCGGCGTCGAATACGAACTGACCGACATCCTGATCGATTCCGCGCCGGCGCCGACCCTAAAAAGAAAGCTCGAACGACAACGGCGACGAATAAAGGCCGAACTCGCGACCCTTCGATTCCTGAAACGCTTCGATCTTTCGCGGAGCGTCTTGCACATCGAGATCAGCCCGTGGCAGTCGTGGCAATTTCTGACCGTTCTGTCGCGTCGCGGGGCAAACGTTTTCATCACGATGCACAACGCGATCACGGGCTCGCCGCTTCGTGAAATGATCTGGAAAGCTCGTTTGCAGTTCGTCTCGCGGCTTCGGGGAATTCACGTCTTTGCCTCGAATCAGGACACTAAGGATCGCATTAAACCATTTGTTTCCAGAGAGTTCTGGAAAGATGTTGAAGTAACTTATACGGCGGTCGACCCGGTCCAGATCGATCGGGTGCTTGAACGCGGTGAGACGCAACACGATCTACGTGAAAGACATGCGATCCCAGGCGACCGTTTTGTCGTGCTCTGTGTCGGACAATTCGTCGACCGCAAGGGCCGTTGGACGTTTCTCGATACCGCAAAGCTTCTTGAAAACGAAAATGTGACCTTCATCTGGATCGCTCCCGCACTGCCTCAGGGCGCAGACCTTGAATGCGTCGTCGACTACGGCCTGACCAATTTCGAGATAAGACTCTCGGAAACTCTCGGCGACACACGCGAGGACGTACTGTCATTCTTCCGTGTCGCTGACTGCTTCGCGCTTGCAAGCTTTGTCGAAGGCTTGCCCATCGCCCTGCTCGAAGCGATGGCATTAGGCGTTCCAAGCATCTCGACCAACGTTTATGCCATTCCCGAGGCGGTAAAAGATCGTGAAACAGGCCTTCTGATCGAAGCTGGTGACGCCGGCGCGCTAGCCGATGCGATCATTGAACTAAAGAACAACGAAGAGCTTCGCAAACAGCTAGCCGCAAACGGCCGGGAATACGTGCTCGCCCATTTCGACGAGCGTGAAGCCGCCCGCCGTGCGATAGCAAAATACCAGGAGTGTTTTCCCGATGGCTGAGCCGGCTCCGCGACGGAGCTTCATTACCAACAGCATCCTCGGCCTGCTCTCTTGGCTGCTGCCGATCGTCCCGACGCTCATCGCAACGCCGATCGTTCTCGACGCTCTCGGTGCGGAACGCTACGGCCTGCTCGTTGTCCTCATCGGATTCATCAGCTATTTTTTCACGACCGCGATCGGCAAGGTCGCGGCGAAATATGTCGCCGAGTACAAAGCGAGCGGCGAGGAAGAGAAGCTTTCGGCAGTTATTTCGGCAACACTCGTGCTCGGTGTCGGCTTGACGATGATCGGTGCGGCGCTGACGGTTCTTCTTGCTGAGCCGATCGTAACTCAGGTGCTGAAAGTCGAGCCGGCCCTCGTCTACGAGGCGATCAATGGCCTGTACATCGCCCTTGCAACGATCGTTGCGATCGTCATCGGTCAAACGTTTCAGCTCGTTCTGCAGGGACTGCACCGATTCGATCGATACCTGTTTCTGGCAAATCTCAGCAGCGTCTCATACAGCCTCGGAAGCATCGCGATAGTAAAGCTCAACTACGGCGTTCTCGGCCTGCTGGTCTGGAATTTCGTGACATGGACGATCGTTTGTGTTGTGTCGTATGTGATAGCGAAAAGGGAACTTCCGGCATTTCGTCTCACCTTTTCGATCCCTCGCAGCGTCTTCCGTCTCGTCTTAGCCTACGCATCGAGCATCATCGCCTATCAGGCGTTCGGCAACATCCTGCTCTTATTCGAAAGAGCTTGGATCATGAACCGCTTCGGCGGCGAAGCGATGGCGTTCTACGCGATACCGATGTCACTCGCGATGTACGTTCATCTGTTTGTTGCAAGCCTCGTCCTGGCAATGTTTCCCCGCGTCAACGAGATGCTCGGCGACCCTGCGGCCGTCGGACAGCTATACCGCCGCGTCACCAAGGTCGTGCTTGCGATCGCGGCCTTTTCATTCGCATCAGCGGCTGCGGCCGGGCCGCTTTTTCTTATGGTCTGGCTCGGCGAAGCGGAATCGGCACGCTCGGCTCCTTTGCTCATTATTCATACACTCACGTTCTCGATCCTCGCGGTACAAACAGTGTCGTGGCAGGTCGCCGAAGGATTTCGGGCGGCTTGGCTCAACGCTCTCGCAACATTTGCGTGGATGGCGATCGGCATCGGTCTGATGGTCGTGCTCTCGCAAACGTCTACAGTACAAGGAGTTGCCGTCGGCCGCCTCGCGGGAGTCCTCGTCTTCATTCCGGCGATCCTGTTCGTCGAATCGAGATTTCTCGGCCGGGTCTTTTGGCAGTTTTGGGGCCTGTCGCTGGGCCGTATCGCCCTCGCCGGAATCGCCGCCTACGGAGCCGAAATGCTTGTGTTGGCCTCGCTTTCGCCGACTTGGGCGACATTCTTCGCCGCCGGCGGCTCCGGAGTCGCAGCGTTCGCGTTCGTGCTTTTCGTACTTCGCTACTTCGATCGGAACGAGCTGAACTCACTCAGGTCCTTCATACGGCGTTCGTGATAACTGAATGTTTTCAGATTGGGCATCATTCCTTTTTGTCTTTTTTCGATCTTCGCCTCTTTACCTTACTCCCTAAAACCACATAGCTCGCAGGCGAAAAATACCTCATTTTGTTAAGATTTGACGATGGCCGATCGACCGAAATTGGTGCAGCGAATCGACTTCCTCCGCGATATTTCGCGAGGAAAGACGGTGTTGCATCTCGGCTGTACTAATTTTCCATATACGCAGGAATCCATCGACAACAAGATGCTGCTCCACCACGGTCTCGAGGCCGTAGCAGGCGATCTCTGGGGGATCGATGCCGATCAGGAGGGTATCGACACGCTGCTTGCGGCCGGTTCAAAGCAGATCGTCCGCGGCGATCTCGAAGACTTGTCAAACGTCTCGATCGACCGCGAATTTGACGTGATAATCGCCGGCGAGATGATCGAGCACCTCAATAATCCCGGCGTTTTTCTCGAGGGCGTCAAGCGATTCATGTCGCCGCAAACGCAGCTCGTGATCACGACGGTGAACGCGTACTGTGCGATGCGTTTTCTGCTTTACGGCTTTCGCGGCAAAGGCGGCGTACAGGAACCGGTGCATCCCGACCACGTCGCGTACTACTCGTACTCAACGCTGAAGCTGCTCATCGAACGCCACGGAATGCGGCTCGAAAACTTTTTGTTCTATGATATTGGCAGGGAACACAGGCCGCACAACCGCCGATTGGCGAACGTGGCGAACGATCTGTGTGTGGCGATCGCCACGCAATGGGCCGACGGCTTGATCGCTATCTGTAGAGTCGCCTGACGAGACGAATTTTAATGCGTTCCGCATATCCGATCCAACTTCGACAAGGGACCACCGACCGGACCGTGATCGCCGGCGTAGTACTGATGGTGCTCGCGTCAGTCGCAGGGATCGGGGCGTTGCTTTTTGTCAGCGGAGCACTCGACGCATTTGAGCACCTATACCTCGTTCCATGGCTGCTGGGTCTCGGTGTGGTGATGGCCATCCCGATGGCCTTTCTGTATGTAAAAGGGCGGTTTACGTTCGTCGACCCGCTTGTATTTGCGACGCTTTCGTACCTTTTTCCGGCGTTCGTTGTCGGTGGAATGTTCTTTGCTCTCGGCATTTCGCAGCCGGGCTTTTTGCACCTGATCCAGGACGCAAAATACACATTTCCGCTGACGATAACGCTGGTCGCCCTCGGATATCTTGGACTTTCTGCTGGATATCTGATGCCGCTCGGAGCTTCGATCGGTAACCGCATCTCATCGTATCTGCCCGACCGAGAATACTCGCCCGATTCATTCATAGTGCCGGGCCTATTGCTCTTGCTCGCGGGAGTTTTCAACACGCTAATTGCTCTCATCCTCGGCCGTTTCGGCTATCAGCGGGTCGTTGAATTTACGTCCTATGACGGCATTATCTTCTTTACGACGCTGTTTTGGGTACAGGCGAGTTTCCTGCTTTGGTACGTAGTATTTCGGCGGCAAAAATGGGACCTCGTTGCAGGATTTCTAACTACGCTACTGCTCGCAGCGAGCATGATCAAATTCCTGTTCTCTGGCAGCCGAGGCAACATCATCCAGCTTTTCCTGCTAATCTCGTTCGCGTACATCCTGTCCGGACGCCGATTTACGGTTAAGCAGGGAACGATCGCGGGTATTCTGCTCACACTTGGCCTGACGATCGGAATGATCTACGGAACGACGTTCCGTAACATAAAGGGCTCCGAAGAAAGCCTATCGGCCGAACAATACACCGAGAATGTCTTCGCCGCGGTCGATCAGGTCGGGCAGAACGATCTTTACGACTCGCTCACGTTCGGAGCGACCAGCTTTGCCGAACGCATAGACATCCTCAGCACGCTCGCCGTCGTCGTTTCGAACCACGAGGCACTTGCCCCCTACGAAGAGCTCTACGGCCTCGACAACAATATCTATGTCGAAATGACGACAGCGATGATCCCGCGAGTTCTGTGGCCGGATAGGCCTGTCGCGTCCGACCCGCGGCAGTATAGCGACCTCTATTTCGACTTTGGCGGCACCTCTTACGCCGTTACGCCGATCGGGGATCTGCTTAGAAATTTCGGGATCATCGGCATCCCGATCGGGATGTTTGTTTTGGGCTTTGTGCTTCGGCTGATGTATTCGACGCTTGTCGAGGGCAAGGCGCCCGTCGTGTGGCGGTTGATGCTCTACTTTATGCTCATTACATCAGTCTCGTACGAAGGCTTTTACGGCACGATAATGCCCGTTTTCATTAAGTTTGGTGTCACGGGAATGGTCGGAATCGTCTTCGTGGCATTCTTGGCAAAACGGATCGATTCCGGCAACTTCCGGCTCGGACAGGCAAGATGATCGTCTTTACCAACGGCTGTTTCGATATTCTGCACGCAGGCCACGTGGACCTGCTCGAACGTGCGCGTGCCCTGGGTTCGAAGCTCATCGTCGGCATCAACAGCGATGATTCCGTCCGAAAGATCAAAGGCCCAGACCGCCCCGTAAATTCGCAGGAAGCCCGCCGTGCGGTACTGCTCGGCCTTAAAAGCGTTGACGAGGTCGTTATATTTGACGAGTTAACGCCCGAACGCATCATCCACGAGATAAAACCCGATGTTCTGGTAAAAGGCGGCGATTGGCAGCCCGACGAGATCATCGGCGCGGATTCGGTCGCGGCCCGCGGTGGGAAGGTCGTCTCACTGCCGCTGGTAGATGGATACTCATCCACAAAGATCATCGAAAAAGCCGATCTAGGCGCAGGCGGAGCCGACTGGACCGCAAGCGTCCCGCTTGCCCCCGGTTCGGTTGAGTATCCGTCTGTAATCTCGAAGTCTCTTCAGCAGCACCGCGACGTATTCGCAAAAGTCATCGACCAACTCCAGCCGACGATCGCCGAGTGTGCCGAGATCCTGATCGATACCGTGAAAAACGGGAAAAAGGTACTGATCTGCGGCAACGGCGGCAGCGCCGCGGACGCACAGCACATCGCTGCCGAGTTCGTCGGACGTTACGAGACGGAACGCGTAGCTCTTCCGGCGATCGCGTTGACGACCGACACTTCGGCACTTACCGCGTTGGCGAACGATTACGATTTCGAACGCATTTTTGCCCGACAGGTCGAGGCTCTCGCCGCCGAAGGCGACTGCCTGATCGCGATCAGCACGAGCGGGACTTCGCGAAATGTGATCGCCGCGGTGATGACGGCACGGAGCCGCGGCTGTCGAATCGTCGGCATGACCGGCGCACAGGGCAAGAAACTCGCTTCGCTCTCTGACGGGTGCGTGATGGTGCCCTCAGAGCGAACCGCGAGGATACAAGAGGCCCACATCACCATCGCCCACATCTGGTGCGAGATGGTCGATGCAGCTTACGATCCGGATTCATAGGAAATTTGTGGCTTCTTTGCGTTCTTTGCGTCTTTGCGTTTCAATTTTTTCTTAGCCCCTAAAGCCCTTACGAATTCAGTAAAGCTCGTATGATCGACATCCTCGACAAGATCAAGAACGCACGGATCCTTGTCCTCGGCGACGTGATGCTCGACCGTTACTGGTGGGGCAGCGTAAATCGCATTTCGCCCGAGGCTCCGGTGCCGATCGTTCAGATGGAGAAGACCAGCCTCGTCGCCGGAGGTGCCGCCAACGTCGCAGTCAACCTAGTCGGCCTCGGTGTTCAGACGCATCTGATAGGAATAAAGGGCAATGACGCTGAGGGAAAGGCATTAGACGACGTTTTAGATACGACGGGCATCTCCGAGCACACGATCTTCCCGCTCGAAGGTCGTCGAACATCGATCAAAACCCGGATCGTCGCTCACAGCCAGCACGTCGTGCGGATCGATTCTGAAACCACCGCTCCGATCTCTACTGAGCAAGCCGACGACGTTTTCGCCGCGGTCGAAAAAAGCCTCGGCGAATGCAACGCCGTTATCATCTCTGACTACGCGAAGGGTCTTCTTACGGACGAACTACTCACTAAAACCATTGCGTCGGCCCGCAGTTCAGGCAAACCCGTGCTCGTCGACCCCAAAGGCCGCGATTTCGCCAAATATCGCGGTGCGACGGTGATAACCCCGAACAAACGCGAGGCCGCCGATGCCGCTTCTATCGACGTACATGCTCCTAACGCCGTCACCGAAGCCGGCCGAATTCTCACCGACAAATACGATCTCGAAGCCCTTTTGATCACCGAGGGCGAAGACGGAATGACGCTTTTCGAACGCGGCCACGCGGTGGCAAGACTGCCGGCGTCCGCACTCAAAGTATTTGACGTCACAGGCGCCGGCGATACCGTGATCGCTACGTTTGCGGCGGCCGCAGCAGCCGGAGCGACCCTGACCGAGGCCGCAGAACTCGCAAACATCGCCGCTGGGATCGTCGTCGGCACCATCGGTACGACCGGCATCACCCGAGCCATGCTCGACGAACACTTCGACGCCGAAAGCCGCTCCCAACACTCGCACGCATGAAGAAAAAGGTCGTCTTCATCGAGCGAAAGCCGACCGCTTCCGTCAGCATCGAGCGTGTCTTTCGCCAGATCGCCATGCATATCGGCGATGAGTTCGAAGTCGAATTCCAGCAGGTGCCGTACGGCTACGGCCCGCTGGCGATCCTGCAAAATCTGCTGTTCTTTCGCCCCATAAAGGGCGACGTTTATCACGTCACGGGTGATGTTCACTACATCACTCTTCGCATGCCGCGGGCGAAGACGATCCTAACCATTCACGACCTCGTGTTTCTCCACCGACGCGAAGGAATTAAACATTGGCTGCTTAAAAAGCTGTTTCTTGATCTACCGGTGCGTCGTTCGAGAGTCGTTACGGCGATATCTACGGCGACCCGCGACGAGATCGCCGCCGAGATGCCCGACTGCGGAGAGATCCGCGTGATCGTTGACCCGCTCGTCGACGATTTTCAGCCTTCGGAGAGGCAATTCAACGAGGAAAAGCCGCGTATTCTGCACATCGGTACGGCTCCCAACAAGAATCTCGAAAACGTAATAAAGGCACTGACCGGATTCGATTGCGTTCTGCGTATCATCGGGCGGCCATCCGAGGTCGCGATTAACGATCTGCTCGCCAATGGGATAGAATTTGAGTGGGACGCGGGACTAGACTCTGACGCGATGACCGAGGAGTACAAGAAAGCCGATATCGTTTTATTTTGTTCGACTTACGAGGGATTTGGATTGCCGATCATCGAGGCCCAGGCGATGCATCGTCCGGTGATCACGAGCAATATCGCACCAATGAACGAGGTCGCCGGCGATGGGGCGATCCTCGTCGATCCGCACGATCCAGCGAGCATCCGCGCGGCTGTCGAACGCGTCGCCGAGGACGCGAATTTGCGAAAAATGATCGTGGAAAAGGGAATTGAGAACATAAAACGCTTCGCCCCGGAGCCTATCGCTGCGCAGTACGCCGAGATCTATCGAAATATCGCGGAGGACGAAGCGTGAAGGTCCTTATTTTCGGTGCTTCGGGCATGCTCGGCCACAAACTCTACCAGCGTCTAAGTGAGGGTTTTCACGTCGTCGGCACGGTTCGCGAGACGTTTTCCGAGGTTGAGAGGTTCGGTATCTTCGATCGGTCGCACATAATTGAGGCGATCGATGTCACCGATCGCGAAGCCGTCGATTTCGCCGTCGAAACTGCGAATCCCGACATCGTAATTAACGCCGTCGGCATCATCAAACAGCGTCCGAACGCCAAAGACCGCATCTTAACGCTGAGCGTTAACTCTATTTTTCCGAATTATTTAGCCCAGCTAGCTGAAAGTAACGGTTTCAGACTGATCACGATCTCGACCGACTGTGTTTTTAGCGGGTCGCGAGGTGGCTACACCGGGAAAGACACGCCAGACGCTCACGACCTTTATGGTATGAGCAAACTGCTCGGCGAGGTCGATGCGCCCGGCTGTCTGACGCTTCGTACGTCAATAATCGGCAGGGAACTCGCGACAACGAACAGCATCGTCGAATGGTTCCTGAGCAATCGCGGCGGCAGCGTAAACGGTTATACGAGAGCGATTTACACTGGATTGTCGACGCTCGAATTCGCCGACACGGTCGCCCGACTGATCGCCGAACGGCCCGATCTTAATGGCGTATATCACGTAGCGAGCGAGACGATCACCAAATTTGATCTGCTCACGCTGCTAAACGAGGTATTCTCCGCGAATATCGAGATTCGGCGCGACGACAGCGTCGTGATCGACCGCAGCCTCGACGCGACGCGATTTCAGGCAGAAACGGGAATTATTCCGCCGGCGTGGCCCGAGATGGTCGCTCGCCTCGCCGCCGACACCACGCCGTACGACAACATCCGCCCCTGATGGCCGAACGCCCAAAAATACTGGCCCTCTGCGACTATTACCTGCCCGGGCACGAAGGCGGCGGAGCTCCGCGGACACTCGCGAATATGGTCGAGCGGCTCGGTGACCGCTTCGATTTTCGGCTTATCACCCGAAACCACGACGGCCCGGCTGCACTTGAACCCTACAAAACCGTCCAAACCGGCGAATGGAACGACGTCGGTCGTGCAAAGGTCTACTTTATTGCTCCGGACAGGATCGGTCCCGCGAGCCTGCGGAGACTGATCGCGGAAGCCTCGCCGGACGCGATCTATCTGAACAGTTTTTTCAGCCGTTTCACGGTTATCACGCTCGCCTTGAAGCGTCTCGGCCGCATCGCAGATGTTCCGATCATCATAGCCCCGGAAGGTGAATTTTCAGCCGGTGCCCTACAGCTCAAATCATTTAAGAAGAAGCTTTATATTCCAAATGCTAAAGTATTACTTTTATCGCAGGACATCGTTTGGAAGGCCGCTTCGGAGCAAGAACGTGACGAGATTCGCAGCGTGATCGGCAACAAAGCCAACATTCACGTCGCACCCAATATGCCGCCGCGTGAGCTTTGGGCGGGACTCGATCTATCGACTAAACCCGCGAAGCAAAAGGGCCGGGCGAAATTTGTCTTCCTCTCGCGATTCATGGCCAAAAAGAACCTCAATTGGCTGCTCGCAAACCTCGGAAATGTCGACGGTTCGGCAAGCTTTGATATATACGGCACGGTCGAGGATGCCGAGTATAAATGGGAATTCGATGAGATCGTCGCCCGTTTGCCATCGAACGTGACCGCAACCCTCCGCGGCCCGGTCGAGTATGAGAAAGTCGGCGAAACTTTGTATCAGTACGATTTTTTCGTGCTTCCGACGCTCGGTGAGAACTTCGGGCACGTCGTGATCGAGGCTCTCGCCGCCGGCTTGCCGGTAATGATCAGCGACCGAACGCCGTGGCGGGCACTCGCAGAAAAAGGCATCGGCTGGGATCTGCCACTCGACGCCGTCGCGTGGCAAAAAGCGGTGCAAGAATGCGTCGATATGGACGATGCCCACTATAGCCAAATGTCACAAAACGCCCGCAAATACGCCGCCAAATGGCTCGCGGATCCAGAGATCGAAGCAGCAAATCTCGCGGTGCTGAAGCGTGCGACCTCCTGACTGGACCGCAAGCGTCCCGCTTGCCAAGCCGCAAACGCGGCTGGCGACGGCACGGGTAGAAACACCGGCGAAAAGTCATAGGCCCGCCACGCTATCACGCCGGTGGAACCGGCGTTGGCAAGCGGGGCGCTTGCGGTCCAGTCGATAAGCGGTCCAGTCTAAGAGCGCTCCCGTCGGGTCGCACTCCCGCTACAGCGGCGTAGATGCTACACTTATCCGTTCTCGATGAAACCACTTGAGTCAAAACGCATTTTGGTCACCGGCGGCACCGGTTCGCTGGGTCAAACGCTTGTAAAACGCATCCTGACGGGTGAAATGGGCACGCCCGGGCAGGTAACGGTATTTTCGCGGGACGAGGCGAAGCAGCATTACATGCGGCTCGACTTCATGCATCGCGATGCGGCGACCGACGAGGTGATCTATCAGAATTCCCGTGACCGTTTGAATTTCCGGATCGGCGACGTTCGTGACGGAAAGGCGCTTTCTGCGGCGATGCGAGATGTCGATATCGTGTTCAACGCAGCGGCTCTCAAACAGGTCCCCTCGTGCGAATATCACCCGTTCGAAGCCGTCTTGACCAATATTTACGGGGCGGAGAACATCGTCCGGGCGATTCGTGACAACGGCCTCGGCGTCAAAAAAGTGATCGGCATCTCGACCGATAAGGCATGCAAGCCGATCAACGTGATGGGCATGACCAAGGCCATTCAGGAACGAATTCTGATCGAAGCGAACCGCGATCTGCCCGACGTCTCGTTCAACTGCGTTCGGTATGGCAACGTGATCGCGTCACGCGGCTCGATCGTGCCGCTATTCATCGATCAGATCCGCAAGAAACAGACCTTGACGATCACTTTGCCCGAAATGACGCGGTTTTTGCTTAGTCTCGATCGGGCTGTCGATACGGTATTTGAGGCGGTGAAAAGCACGGGCCGCGGGCTCACGTTCGTGCCCAAAGTAGCTTCGGCACGCATCGTGGATGTCGCAGACGCTCTGATGGGCGAAGAGAAGCTGCCCATAGAGTTCACCGGCATTCGCCCGGGCGAAAAGGTCCACGAGATAATGGTCTCGGAAGAAGAATGCTTCCGAACCGTCGAGCAAGGCGAATATTATGTGATACTGCCCGTTCTACCGGAACTCCGTGACGGAGAAGAAGTTACGACTCCGATCGAACGTGAATATTCGTCGAAATACGACAACATCGCCGGTGAGCACCTGCGTCAGCTTCTGATGCGTTCCGGGGGTGAGATCGAGAGATTTCTAGCGTGACTGGACCGCAAGCGTCCCGCTTGCCAACGCCGGGCGTCTTCGTCCGGCGTAACATGTATAGCCTGACGCGGTCAGCGGTCTCGCGACCGCTTTGCAAGCGGGACGCTTGCGGTCCAGTCTAAGACTTTTCTATGAAGATCATGACCATCTTCGGCACGCGGCCGGAGATCATCCGACTCAGCCTCGTCATGCGGATCCTCGATCAGCATTGCGAGCATATTACTGTCCACACGGGCCAGAATTACGACGAGAGCCTGAGCGATATCTTTATCCGCGATCTCGAGATCCGCACTCCGGACCTTCATCTCGGAATTAAGTCGAAGAGCTTTGCCGATCAGGCCGCTCAGATCCTTGCAAAGGTCGACGAACAGCTCGCTTTGCACGCTCCGGATCGTGTTCTGATCCTGGGCGACACGAACAGCGCTCTTTCGGCGATCGTGGCTGCACGCCGCGGCATTCCCGTGTTTCATATGGAAGCCGGAAATCGCTGCTTTGACGACCGCGTTCCCGAAGAGATCAATCGGCGGATCATCGATCATTCCAGTACGATCCTGATGCCCTACACCGAGCGGAGCAAGGAAAATCTCGTGCGCGAAGGCATCGAACGGGACCGTATCTACGTCACCGGAAACCCGATCCGCGAGGTGATCGACGGCTTTTCTGACAGGATCGATTCGAGCGAAGTAATGGGCGCTCTGAAAGTGGCTCCGTTCGAATATTTCCTCGTCACGCTGCATCGCGCCGAGAACGTTGACTCCGCGGAGCGGCTAGCCGAGATCTTTCGCGGGCTCGAAGCCGTTTCGGCCCAGTTCGGCAAGATCGTACTCATCTCGGTCCATCCACGAACCGCTGAAAAGCTCGAAAAACACGGCATCAAACCCGATCCCGCGAAGATCCGTTTGCTCAAGGCGATGGGCTTTTTCGACTTTCTCAAGCTCGAGAAAAATTCGCTCGCCGTGCTGACCGACAGCGGCACCGTCCAGGAAGAATGCGCGATACTCGGCATCCCGAACGTCACAATCCGCGACGTTACCGAACGTCCTGAAACGATCGAATGCGGCAGCAATATTCTAAGTGGAGCATCGAGCAAAGCGATCGCTGACGCCGTCGGACTCGCCATCGCACAACCCGCCGCGTGGACCGCTCCGCCCGAGTACCAGGCGACCAACGTCGCCCAAACGGTAAGCAAGATAATGCTCGGCTATCTGAGCCTGAGACAGCACACTTCCTGACTATCCACTTTCCACTAGCCACTATCCACTGAATACGGTAAAAGGCCTTTCCATTTCTTCAGTGGATAGTTAATAGTGACTAGTGGTTAGTTTCTCCGATGAGTCTCGCTATAGAAAAATCTACTCTCTGGATCCTGACCGAGGTCTATTATCCCGAAGAGATCTCGACGGGTTATTACCTCACGCAGATTGCCGAAGGGCTTGCCGCCGAGCGTCCCGTTTCAGTCATCACCGGACAGCCGAAGCATATGTCTCGCGGCCTCAAAGCGCCGAAAACCGAGATACGAAACGGCGTCGAGATCTTTCGCGTGGCGGGTACAACACTCGATAAGAATGTCTTTCTTTTTCGAATGATCAACATGGCAACGATCGGCATCGCCGTCTTCATCGCGTCGCTCAGACGGTTCAAGCAGGGCGACCGCGTAATGGTCGTGACCGCGCCGCCGAGCTTGCCTGTGACGACGGCTCTCGCGTGCCTGATCAAAGGTGCGGGCTACACGATCTGCGTTCAGGACAGCTACCCCGAAATACTCGTCGCTGTCGGTGCGACAAAGCCGAATTCATTCTTCGTCAGCTTCGTAAATTTTGTAAACCGTTGGGTTTACAAGCATGCACAGGAGATCATCGTGATGGGCCGCGATATGAAAGAGCTGTTCGAGCGAAAGACGCTCGGGCTCGACATTCCGGTCGTCGCAATACCGAATTGGGCCGATCTCGAGACTATCTCGCCGACCGAACGCTCGACAAATCCGCTTCTCGCCGAACTCGGGATTTCCGACAAGTTCACCTTTATGTACGCCGGCAACATCGGCCATCCGACCGATGTCGAGACGATCATCGACGCTGCCGAAAAGCTGCTCGATCGCGACGTATTTCACTTCGTTTTTATCGGAGCCGGAGCGAAGAAGCCGTGGCTCGATGCGGCGGTCGCTGATGGAAAGCTCCAAAACGTCACCGTGCTCGATTACCGTCCGCGGTCGGAGCAGAACGTCTTTCTCAATGCCTGTGACGTCGGGCTCGTCGCCCTGATAAAGGGCATGTGGGGCACCGCGATGCCGAGCCGCACATACAATATCATGGCCGCGGGAAAGCCGATCCTCGCACTCACTGATCCCGGCTCCGAGCTCGCTCTAGTCATCGACGAAGAGGGAATTGGCATTCACATCCCGCCCGGCGATGCCGATCTGCTCGTCGAAAAGATCGTTGAACTTCATTCCCGCCGCGACGAACTCGCCGAAATGGGCCACCGCGCCCGAGCCGCCGCCGAGGCAAAGTATTCGACGCAGAAGGCGGTGAGCGATTACGCAAAAGCCTTAACCTAAAACGCCCTCAATTTGACAGTCGCGACACCTTTTCGATTCAATTGAAGTTTGCCCTGAGCGCCGAGGTTTTGCATGTTTTTCGTGCCGTAATTTGTGATCCAGCTGACCGATATTTTGATCTTCGCCGCGACGTTTGCCGTGTCATATATCGGCGTAGCGGCGTATCGACGCTGGAGCGTCAAACAAAACTTCCTCAAGGTCCCCAACGAACGCAGTTCCCACGCCGAACCGACGCCGCACGGAGCCGGCATCGTAATTGTCGCGATCTGTCTGCTTGCTTACGTGCCGATCTCGATCTGGGTGACGGGCTGGTTTTCGTGGGGATATTTTGGCGGAGCGTTGATGATCGCGGGTATAAGCTTTCTCGACGACATTCGCCCGATCTCGTTTCCTGTCAGGCTGATCGTGCATTCCGCGGCGGCGGTGTTGCTGATCGTTGATACGGGCACGTGGCACGGCATCACGATGCTCGGCAAACTCGACCTCGGCTGGTGGGGCTACGTCATCACGTTCCTATGGCTCGTGTGGATGATCAATTCATACAACTTCATGGACGGCATCGACGGCATTGCGGGCCTGCAAGCCGTGATCGCGGGCATCGGATGGCTTTCGCTCGGGGTGCTGATGGGAATGCCTGTGCTGTATCTTTTCGCCGGCGTGCTGGCGACGGCGAGCCTCGGATTTCTAGTGCACAACTGGAATCCGGCGCACATCTTCATGGGCGATGTCGGCAGCGCATTTCTTGGGTTTACATTCGCCGCACTGCCGCTGATGGCCCGGACGAACGTACTCAAATATCCCGATCTGCTGCCGATCGCGGCCGTGCTATTCGTCTGGTTCTTTATCTTTGATTCGCTGATAACGATCCTGCGGCGGCTGATCCGCGGCGAAAAGATCTGGGTCGCGCATCGCGAACACCTCTTCCAACGCCTCGTTTCTGCGGGCTTTTCGCACCGTGCGGTTACGGTCCTTTACGGCGTACTTTCGGGGATTCTGTCGCTCTCGGTGCTGCTCTCGGTGCGTTATCGCGAAGACATCGGCCTCGCGATGTTCCCGGTCGTCATCATGTTAACTTCCGTCATCCTCGTGCTCTGTATGCACAAGAAAGTCCTCATTCACCCGTTCGACCGTGCCGAAGGAAACCAACAATGATCCGCCTTCGATGGACCTTCTCGCGTACGGCGTCGTCGTGCGGATCGCGAGTCGTGATGCAAACGTACTCGAGACCGCGCTGGCTGTTTCCAGAACGTCTTTGCTGAATAAGACCGATACCGTGACCGGCCGCGAACCCGACATTTCCTTCGAATTTCGCCGCGAGCCGGACGATTCGCTCATGCTGATCCAGGACGGCGTCGAACTCGGCGCATCCGACACGGAACTCAAGGCTTACCGCTTTTTTGACAGCATTTTGCGGGTTTCCGTGGGCGAAATGGCCCCGGACCGCGTTTTTCTGCACGCCGGGGCCGTCGGCTGGAAAGGGAAGTCGATCATCATGCCCGCGGACAGTTTTAAGGGCAAATCGACGCTCGTCGCCGAACTCGTACGTCTCGGGGCCGAATATTACTCCGACGATTTTGCGGTTCTCGACGCCGAGGCCGATCTGCATCCTTTTCCGCGAAAGATCTCGATGCGAACCGACGATTTTAAGACCTACGAGCTCTCTCTCGAAGAGCTTGGCGGCACCGCGGGAATTGAACCGATACCGCCCGGCGTTGTTCTCTTCACAGCCTACGAGCCGGGAGCCGAGTTCGCGCCCGTAATTGAGTCTGCGGGCAATGGTTTACTGCGTTTGGTGCCGTTTACTTTGCCTATCAGAAAGCGGCCCGAATTTTCTATGCAGGTGTTGCATAAATTGGCTGGCCGTGCAATAATGCTTTCGAGTCTTAGGGGTTCCGCAGAAAGTTTTGCTAGAACACTGCTCGATTTCGTTGACAATCGGGCAAATTGAGTTAGAATTACGGTATCAATTTGGTTTATCGGGAACGGTGAGTTTTTTCACGTAACACTGGACTCGATCAACTTGACTTTATTTTGCGCTACGCTACTACCTATTCGCTTGGAGGATGAAGATGAACAACCCTAATAATCCGCTTGCCCGCCAGAATGGCATTGTGGTTCAGGAAATGCCCGACGAGGTTCTCGTTTATGACCTGGACAACAACAAGGCTCACTGCTTGAATCAGTCGGCCGCTTTCGTTTGGAAGTCGTGTGACGGCAACAACACGATCGGCGATATTGTTAAGCAGTTTGAAGCTACCGGCAGCGGTAAGGTCACCGAAGATTTTGTTTGGCTCGCTATCGACCAGCTCGGCGAAAACGGCCTGCTCGCAAATGAGGTCGCTCCTCGTTTCGAAGGCCAGTCGCGTCGTCAGGTCCTCAAGACCATCGGCCTCGCATCGATGGTAGCTCTGCCGGTCATCGCATCGCTCGTCGCTCCGACCAGCGCTCTTGCGTCGACCTCATGCACCTGTACCGCTGGCAGCCAGTGCGCCGGCCGTGCCTGCCCGTCAACGACGGTCTGTAACAACCTCGGCCTCTGCGCTCCGCAGACCTAAGAATTGTTCGTCAGAACAGTGCGGTGCCCCTTCGCTGTTCTTTCTTCATTTTAACGAATTCGGCTGCTTGCATCGTCGCAGGCAGCCGTTTTTGCGCCCGAATAGCGAGGTCGACCCGCGTCAGCGGGTGATCATATCTTGTCAGTACCCGCTGCGTTAGCGGCGGGCAGTGACCGCTCGCCAGACATCAATACGCACCCGTCGTAGACATCGCGCCGCCCAAACGTCCTGCATCTCCCAAAGGCCGCGGCGCCATTGCCGCCCGCTCACGCAGGCGGTACTGACCCGATCTCACGTCGTCTCCGGCCAAACTGGACCGGTACGCTTGCTGTCCCGGCGTCATCTTCTACGCAATCTACGCATTCTGCTACATTCTATGCATTCTGATACAAACTGAGAAATCTGGCATTCCAAACGCCGCGCGGAGCGGTTAGGTTTGAGGCACGCGGGCGCGAAGGATCGCCCGCTCTCAAACTTATGGAAAAAGAAACACCTCTCGGACAGGACGTTTTCGACCGCAAACGCGTCGAAGACTGTCGTCGGCTATTCATCCAATTCAACGGCACCGATTTCAGGGCGATCGAGCGTGCGATGCACAAACTTGGGCACGCCAGCTTTAGCCGTCGGCTGCTCTACGGCTACCGCCGAGGCGGAAAATTTTACGGCGGGTGGATCGAGCGTCACGGCTTTGACCGCTCGCTCGAGGAAGCGGCCCTCAGCGTGCCGCCGCCCAAACGACGCATCACCAGCGCGCGTGCATTCGCGTGCTTTCAGGACTGGCTCAAAGCCGTCCGGCCCAACATGCAATGGGACCTGCGTCATCAGATGCCGATCTTCAAAAAGCTGCAAATGCTGGAAGAGGGCGCGATCAAGCGGCTGATGATCTTCATGCCGCCGCGTCACGGAAAGTCGGAAATGGTCACCGTCGGCTTCGCCAGCTGGCTGCTCCGCGAAGACCCTTCGCGAAACGTGATCATCGGCAGCTACAACCAACGCCTCGCCAACCGCTTTTCGCGAAAGATCAAGCGCACGCTCGTCGATGATTGGTATTTGCATGGAAACGAAGCGGATGACGAGGATGCCGGCGAAAGACTGGACCGCAAGCGTCCCGCTTGCATAGCCGCGGACGCGGCTGACGGCGGTGCCGGCGAATCAACGCGCAAAACACTCAGTACGGCAGGCAATCACGCCGGAGGAACCGGCGTATGCAAGCGGGACGCTTGCGGTCCAGTCGCCTACCCCAACGGTTCACCATTCCCCTTCGCCTCTAAACGCCGTGCGAATACCGATGCCGAGTGGGAAACCTCGCACGGCGGCGGGCTGCGTGCGGTCGGCGTGGGTTCGGGCGTGACGGGCTTCGGCGCCGACTATGTCTTCGTTGACGACCCGATAAAAAGCCGGGCCGAGGCCGAATCGCCCACCTACCGCAGGCGCGTCTGGGAATGGTTCAACGACGATCTTTTCACCCGCCTCGAACCCAACGGAAAGACGGTCCTCATCCAGACCCGCTGGCACGAGGACGACCTCGCCGGCCGCCTGCTCCGCGAAGCCGCCGAAGCCAGCGGCAACGATTGGGCGATCGTCGACCTGCCGGCTCTGGCGGAAGGACTGGACCGCAAGCGTCCCGCTTGCCAAGCCGCGGATGCGGCTGACGGCGATACGATCGAGACGCCGCACAAAGCACTCACAACGCCAGGCCATCACGCCGGAGGAACCGGCGTTGGCAAGCGGGACGCTTGCGGTCCAGTCGAAAACGGTCCAGTCGAAGACCAACTCGGCCGCTCGCCGGGCGAGGCGTTGTGGCCTGAGCGCTACGACGAGGAGACGCTCAGCCGCATCCGCACACAGCTCGGCAGCTATTCTTTCGCGTCGCTCTATCAGCAGAAACCCGTCCCGGCCGAGGGCGGTCTGTTCAAACGCGAATGGTTTCGTATCGTCGCCCGTGCGCCTGAAGGCCTCCGCTGGAAACGTGCGACCGATCCGGGCATCACTTCCACCGCAAGTTCCGATTACACCGCAAGTTTTCGCATCGCGTTCGACCGTGAGAACAATCTTTACATCGACGGCGGCTATCGAAAACAGGTCGAATACCCCGAACTTCGCCGCTTCATTCTCAGCCGGATGCGCGAGGAACGCGACACTGTCGAGCACTGCATCGAGCGTTCCGGACACGGTTTTGCATTGATCCAGGACCTCGCGCGCGAGCGCTCTGTCCGTGGACAGCCGCTTCGCGGTGTCGAGGTCCGCGACGGCAAGATCGCACGTGCTCTCGGCTGGATCGCACTCGCCGAACAGGGCAAGGTCTTTCTCACACGCGGCGGCTGGAACCGCGATTTTATCGACGAATGCACCGCATTTCCCGCCGGCACGCACGACGATCAGGTCGATGCCGTCTCGGTCGGCGTCAAAGCCACACAGCGGCGCGGCGGCGGATTTTGGACCTTTGCGTGAGCCACCGGCGAGTTATGTTAGCGACATCTGCTTTGTTATCCTCAATTTACATGACCGCGACCGAGACACAGACAACGCGCGATGCCGTCCGCTGGACGGCCCTGCAGCGACGTGTCCAAGGTGAGAAACTTGCCTCGGCGTTTCGTCTGTTCCGCTCGCACTCGATAGAACCCGTTCTGATAAAGGGCTTTGCCGCCGGCGAATATTATCCGCCGGACGTCGTCCGTCACTCGATCGACATGGACCTCGCCGTCGCCGCCAAAGACTTTGACAAAGCTACCGCGATCGCCGCATCGCCCGAGGCAGAAGGCCTCGCCATCGACCTGCACCGCGAGCTTCGCCATCTCGACACGCTCGCGTGGAACGATCTCATTGACAACACGATATTAATAAACGCCGCGGACGAGCAGATCCGGGTTCTCAGGCCCGAAGATCACCTGCGCGTTCTCGCCGTCCACTGGCTCAACGACGGAGGCCGCGATCGCGAGAAATTGCGCGATATTCACTATCTGATCGCGAGCCGCGGACCAGAATTCGACTGGACGCGTGCACTCGACACCGTCTCGCCCCGCCGCCGCCGTTGGATCGTTTGCACGATATTGCTGGCCGGGCAGGAATTCGGCACAGATCTCTCAGGCACGCCGATCGAGGCCGAACAGGGAAGTCTGCCCGCGTGGCTCCGCGACCGCGTCCGGCACGCCTGGCAAACCCCGCGTACCGAGACGCCGCTTTGGCTCCTGACGCGTCAGCCGGTCGAGTTCGTTCGAGAGCTTTCGACGCGGCTCGTGCCCGATCCGGTCCGTGCGACCGTCGAGATGGAGGGCGATATTGACACCAACAAACGAGCTTTTTATCGAATCGGCAACTTCTTTCAGCGGCTGGTGCCATCGGTGCGGAGGGCATTCGAAAAGAAATGAGTTTGGACAGCAACGCCATCATTCTCGCTATCGAAGCGGCCGTCGCGGGCGGCAGTATCGCCATCACACGCGGCACCGAACGGATAACAGGCTGGGCCGGGCCCGCCGATGTCTCGCGTGCCGAAGACCTGCTCTTCAACGTCGACATCCTGCTCCGTCAAAGCGGCATCGATAAAAAAGACCTCTCTTTGATCGCCGTAAGCGCCGGGCCGGGCAGTTTCACAGGCATTCGCATCGGACTCGCGACGGGCCTCGGGCTAAAAGCCGGGCTCGGCATCCCGATGGCAACATGTTCCGCTCTCGAAGCGATGGCTGCGGCTTCCGGCATCGAAGGCATGTTCACAGTCGCCGTTCCCGCAGGCCGTAATGCGGTATGCATGCAGCGATTTAATGGGCCAACGCCTGCTTCAGAGCCAGAAACGATCCGTGCCACCGATGTCGCCGCGATCGAGGGCAAACTGCTCGTTCACGAGCGGCTCGTCGAGATCGCGGGCGGTGATGTCGTTGATCTTGGCGGCGATCTGGCGTACGCGATCGCTCAGTTTTGTTTCGAAAACCCGGACTCGGCAACGCCGCCGATGTTCATCAGCAAGAGTTTCTAGAATGGGTGGATCACTGACAAAAACCTTCGAAGATTGCCGGATTCGCCCTGTCGAACCGGCCCACATCGCCGATCTGATCCGCATCGGCGATGACACGCGGCTCAGTCCCTGGACGGCCGAGAGCTATCTGGCCGAGCTAAAGATCGCCGACGCGATCCTGCTCCGGCTCGAAGACGATCAGAATTCGACCCTCGGCTTTATCGTCGGCCGGATGATCGATGGCGGTGCGGTCGAAGTGGTCCGCGAGGCCGAGATATACAACATCGCCGTCGTTGCCGACGCTCAAGGCCACGGATTCGGTCAGAAGCTCTATGACGCGTTTCTCACCGAGGTTTCACACCGCGGCGCAAAACATATCTGGCTCGAGGTCAGAGAATCGAACTCGCAAGCCATCGCCTTTTATGAGCGGAACGGCTTCGAACGCGTCCAGACGCGCAGCAATTTTTACGCTAACCCGCGTGAACACGCCCTTTTGATGCGAGCTGTCTTGTAAGCCGCGGGCGTCTTGATCTTTGACAATTTTGTATTTTCCGCTGCCTGCGATCAGTGCTTGATTCTTGACTTATATAGGAATAAGATGAAGGTTACCCGGTTAAGAAAGTGTTAATTTGGGTAGACCGGGTAAATTTGACAGAATGAGGAGAAAATAAGCCATATGGACTTGTCAACCGTCGATCCGGTAAGAGATGAACTGCTGAAGACCAACCCCGCGTTTCGCGATCTGGTTCAACAGCATACAACGTACGAAGAACGCCTAAGCGAACTCGCCCATCTTTCATACCCGAGCGACGACGAACAACTCGAAGAGGTAACCCTCAAGAAGAAAAAATTACTGGTAAAAGACGAGATCTACTCGATGATGCAGCAGCATTCCACGTCGCACTAGACGCAGGACATCGCTGCTGAAACTATTTTATGGGTGCGGTTTGGGACTTAGCGTCCTGACCGCTCTCTGTGTTTGCGGAGCAGGCCTCGGTCGAGAATCGGTACAACGCCGCGTCGGTAAGCAGATAAAAAGACGCCGGTTCGGCGGAGATCGGCGTGGTCATCACCGTTTCCTCGGGCCCGAAAACCACCTGGCCCGCAGGTCGTCCGGTCGTCAGATCGATAAGCATTCCGCTGCGGTCTTCGTACCCGAACGCCAGTGCGTGGCGGCCATTGATCACGCTAGCGGCACGCACACGGCCCGAAAGACGGCGTTTCCACTCGACATCGCCGTTGCTGGTGCGGATAAAGTAGATAAAGTTGTCGTGCGACGCAGCGATAACAAACGATGTTCCGGCGACCGGAGCCGGAAAGATCTTTGAGATCTGGCCGCCCGCACGGAATCGCCAGATCGGCTTTTCTGCACCGTTGACCAAAGCAACTCCGCCGCGGTCATCACCGGCCAGCACGTCACCCGAAGCAAGCTGCAGCAGTGCGGTAACGTCGTTGACGGCTTTTCTTGAGGTGGATATTTCGCCGGTCGTAAGGTCTATTGTCACGATCCGCCGGGTTGTGGTCGCTATCGTCGCCCTGCCCGAGTCAAAGTACGGTTCGGCACTGATCGCTTCGCCAAGCTCGCGTTTCCAGCGCTGCGTTCCGGTCGGCTCGATCAATTGGACGGTCCCGGCGTTTCCCACGACGGCGATAGCTTCACCCGAACGGATAAGGTAAAACTGTTCGGCAGCAGGCAGCGGCAGATTCCACATCGTGATGCCGGTCTCCTTGCTGATCGCCCTTAACTGCCGTGTTTCTTTTCCGGATGCGGTAACAAATACCACGCCGCTGGCTGTGGTAATGATGTTTGACACGATCGAACCGCCGAGTTCGCTCGACCAGAGTTTTTGGCCGTTCGTTGATACTGCTTCTACCTTCGCTGTGTCGGTGGCAGTGTAGATCGCAGACCCGTCAGCGGTCATTCGCGTCGCAAGGTCGCGGACAGGATATGCCCAGCACTTTGACACGACCACTTCCGCTTCGGCCTGTTCCTGAGCCCACGCGCCGGACGCCAGCCAGACAGCCAGAAACAGGGCTGCGGCGATCGATCTCAGTAATTTGCTGGCGTATCTGGGCAAGGCGTTTTCCAAAGCTCGGCTGCGGCAAGAAGTAGATTTTAGCACAGCGGTTCGTCGTGATATATTGATGCCTTAACAACAAATTAAGTTTCACAGATTCTCACTCGGAGCGGAATAAACGTATGTCATTCAATAAGATAATCCTCGTTGGTAACCTTGGCCGTGACCCCGAACTCCGCTACACGCCGCAGGGCAAAGCGGTATGCAGCTTTTCGATGGCGACCAACGAGAAGCGCCGCGATAAAGCAGGTGAGCTGCAGGACGTTACGACGTGGTTCAAGGTAACGCTTTGGGGGCCGCAGGCCGAGACTGCCGCCAAATGGCTGACCAAAGGACGTCCGGTCTACATCGAAGGCAGGCTCAGGCTCGAAGAGTGGACCGACCGCGATAACAATAATCGGTACACCCTCGATGTTCAGGCGACGGACATGCAGTTTATCAGTGCCGGACGCGATGAGGCAGGGGGTTACAGCGGTGGACCTTCGGATGAAGAGCCGGCTTACAGCGGCGGTGCTCCGGCGGCTTCGTCAGGTTCGGGCGGCAGCCGTCCGGCTCCTGCTCCGGTCTCGCAGCCGGCGGGCGATGATGATATTCCGTTCTAGCGTGTAGGTCTTACACCCACTCGCCCATTCGGCGGAATTTCTTGTATCGCTGGTCAAGCAATTCAGTGACCGGCAGCTTTGACAGGGCATCGACCTCGCGGACGATCGCCCTTTTCAGGTCGCCTGCTATTCGCTCGTAGGCTTTCGTGGCTGCGGCGTCATCGTTGGCGGGCATTCTCCACGGCTCGGATTCGGGTATGATCTCGTCGACAATTCCGAATTTCTTGAGGCTGTCGGCGGTAAGCTTTAACCCCTCGGCGGCGTCCGGTGCTTTTTCGGCGGATTTCCACAGGATCGCCGCGCAGCCCTCGGGCGTAATAACGCTGTAAACGGCGTTTTCCATCATCAGCACGCGGTCGCCGATGCCGATCGCAAGCGCCCCGCCGCTGCCACCTTCGCCAAGCACCACAACTATGATCGGCACCTTTAGCCCGGCCATTTCGCGTAAGTTAAAGGCTATCGCCTCGGCTTGGCCGCGTTCTTCGGCGTCGATCCCAGGATAGGCTCCGGGCGTATCGATTATCGTTACGACGGGGCGGCCAAATTTCTCGGCCATATACATCAGCCGCAGGGCCTTTCGATAGCCTTCGGGCTTCGACATCGCAAAATTCCGGTGCCGCCGGTCGTTGATGTCGCGGCCTTTCTGCTGGCCGACCACACAAACGTCGTGCCCATCGATCTTTGCAAATCCACCGATCATCGCCGGATCGTCAGAAAACCGCCGGTCGCCGTGGATCTCAACAAAATCGGTAAAGATCGTGTTCAGAAGGTCCAATGCGTACGGCCGCTCGGGATGCCGGGCCATCTGCACGCGTTCGAATGCTGTATTCGCCATAAAAAGCTATCTAACCCAGTTTACCTGAAAACCGCGGCCTTCGAGCTGTTTCTGCAACTCGCGGCTGCCGTTAACGCTCAGGCTGTCGGATTGCACCTTTACAACAGAGCCGCCGACCGTTATCGCCAAGACAACGCCGCAGCCGCCGCGCTCTCGCTCGAGTTCGGTATAAAGCGACTCAAAAAATGGCCGTCCAGCTTCGCCTTCTGGCACGGTTATTTCGATCGCCCGAGCCGTCGTCGCGACTGCTTCGTCGAGCGATCTGAGTTCGTTTATCATCAGCGTCGGATCCTGGCCGTCGCCCGTTTCGATCTTGCCTTCGGCCACAAACATTTCGTCGTCGGCCAGCAGAGCACTGAGCTTATTAAAATTCTCGCCAAGCACGACGGCTTTCATCCCGCCGGAACGGTCCTCGAACCGAAACATCGCAAAGCGGTTGCCTTTCTTGCTAGTACGGATCTGCAGCCCGCTGATCATTCCGGCAAGCTTGACCATCTCGCCCGAGCGTGGCTCGTCGATATCGCCTATATTGCGTAGCCGCATGCCGGCAAGCAGTTCGTTATAGCTGTCGAGCGGATGGGCCGACAGGTAGAATCCGATCGCGGCTTTTTCACGGCTCGCGAGTTCTGCTTTGCCCCAAGGATCGGCCGCGGCAAGTTCCTGGGCCTCAGTACTCGATTCTTCGACGGCCCCGAATAACGCCGATTGCCCGCGCGACCGGTCCTCGGCCAAACGCTGGCCCTGCTGCAAAGCAAGATCGATCGACGCCGTCATTCGGGCGCGCCATTCGGCAATGTCGGTACCGTCGCCGGCGATCGAATCAAAAGCCCCGGCGGCGATCAGGCTTTCCAGAGCGCGGCGGTTTACCGCTCCGGGTTCGAGCCTTCCGCAAAAGTCGAAGATCGATGTAAACGGCCCCGTTTGCCGGGCTTCGACGATCGCCGACACGCTAGACGTTCCAAGGCCCTTGATCGCCGTCAGCCCGTAACGCACCGTATCGTCGACCGGCGTAAACCCCTCGCCGCTTTCATTCACATCTGGCGGCAAAAGCTTGAGGCCCATCGACTTCAGCTCGGTCGAATATTTATAGACCTTTGCCGAATCCTGGGCTTCATGCGACAGCACGGCGGCATAAAAATACGCGGGGTAATGCGCCTTCAGATACGCCGTCTGGAATGCCAGCACCGCATAGGCCATCGAGTGGCTGCGGTTAAATCCGTAGTCGGCAAACTTGGCCATCAGGTCAAAGATCTCTTTGGCCGTTTTCTTCGGGATCTTGTTGGCCACGGCGCCGTCGATAAACGTCGCCTCATGCTTGGCCATTTCCTCGATCTTCTTTTTGCCCATCGCCCGGCGCATCAGATCGGCTTGGCCGAGGCTGTAGCCTGCAAGCTTCTGGGCGAGCTGCATGATCTGTTCCTGATAGACCAGAACGCCGAACGTATTGCCCAAAATGCCTTCCATCTCGGGCAGCAGATATTCGACAGGCTTGATGCCGCGGTGCCGATCGATAAAATCGTCGATCATTCCGCCGTCGAGCGGGCCCGGACGGTAAAGGGCGTTCAACGCCGACAGATCTTCCAGTTCCTTTGGCCTCAGGCGTCGGCACATGTCGGCCATTCCCGAGGATTCAAACTGGAATATCGCCTCGGTCCGGCCTTCGCCAAATAAGGCCATGGTCTTCTCATCATCGGTCGGGATCGAGGTCCAATCGACTGTCACGCCGAGGCGCTCTTGCATCGACGCAAGGCAATCCGCAATGATCGTCAGCGTCGTTAGGCCCAGGAAGTCCATCTTGAGCATCCCGACCTTTTCGAGATCGCCCATCGGATACTGGCTCGTCAATTCGTCCTTGCCCGATACCGACACGGGCACAAGTTCGTGCAGGGGCTTCGGGCTTATCACAACACCGGCCGCATGGACCGAAGTATGCCGGGCGCAACCCTCGATCCTCAGGGCCAGATCGACAAGTTCTTTGACCTTGGCGTCTTTGACCGCTGCCTTCATCTCAGGCACGGTCTCGAGAGCCTGCGATATGCTCACGTTTCGGCCGCGGATCGGCGGAGGTATCAGTTTGGCGATCTTTTCGACATCGCCGTAAGGCATATTCAGCGCACGCCCGACATCCTTGATCGCTGCACGCGATGCCAGCGTTCCAAAAGTAATGATCTGGCAGACCGATTCTTTGCCGTAAAACTCGGTTACGTGCTCGATCACTTCGCCGCGGCCACGGATGCAAAAATCGATATCGATATCGGGCATCGAAATGCGTTCCGGATTTAGAAATCGCTCGAAAAGCAGGTCGTATTGGATCGGGTCGACGTCCGTGATCTTCAGGCAGTATGCCGCGAGCGACCCCGCCGCCGAACCGCGTCCCGGCCCGACCGGAATGCCGCGTTGCTTCGCGTATTCGATAAAATCCCAGACGATCAGAAAATAACCCGGAAAGCCCATCCGCTCGATCGTTGCGATCTCGATCTTGAGGCGTTCTTCGTATTCTTCGATCGAATGCTTGAGCGTTCCAAGCTCGATCATCGGCAGCCATTTTGTGGCCTTTCGTTCCTCGAATCCTTCCCAGAGGACTTTCTCGAAATAGGCGTCTGTATTCAGTCCGGCATCCTCGGCCGGGATCGGGAATTCCGGCAAATGCCGCACGTCGTCGCCCTGCGGTATGGTCAGATCGCACCTTTCGGCGATCTTGATCGTGTTTGTCAGAGCGGCGGGGAATTCCTTGCCGAATATCTCCCACATCTCTTCGGCCGAACGCAGATACCGGTAGGCGTTCTCCGGATCGTCGGCCTCGGTCAAAGTGCGGCCTTCCTCGATCGCCCGCAGGGCGGCCTGTGCCCGCGCGTCTTCCGGTGTCAGATAATGGACGTCGTTGGTCGCGACTAAGCCAACGCCGATCGAAGTTCCAATATCCGCGATCTGCCTGACGATCTTGAATTCCGGATCGGCCGCTCGCTGCTGGATCTCGAGAAAAAAGCGGTCCTTGCCAAACACGTCGGCAAGCTTCTCGGCGTTAGCTTTCGCTCTGCTCTCATCGCCGCCGATCAAAAAATGGGCGATGGGGCCGTCCGGGCCGCCGGAGAGGCAGATCAGGCCTTCGGTGCGGCCTTCGAGCAGTTCGAGATCGATGCGCGGTTTGTAGTGATAGCCTTCGGTAAACGCCTTCGAGGCAATGTATGCGAGGTTGTTGTAGCCGGTCAGGTCCTGAGCAAGCAGGACGATATTATAATAGCCGCGTTCGCCCGCCTCGACAGCCGAAACGCGGTCAAAACGGCTTCCAAAACGCAGATGCGCCTCGTACCCGACGATCGGCTGGATGCCCGACGCCCACATCGTATTGTAAAAACCGACGGCCCCGTACATGTTGCCGTAATCGGTGATCGCGCAGGCTTTTTGGTCGAGTTCCTTGAGTTTTTTGGCCAGAGCCTTTAGTTGGACAGTGCTTTGTAAGAGGCTATAATCTGTGTGAACGTGCAGGTGGACAAAGTCGTTCGCACTAAATGCTTGCCGCTCCGGTCGCTTGGCCATATATGAAAAAAGTTTATCTTGAAACCTTTGGCTGTCAAATGAACGTCTCGGATTCGGAACGGATCTCGACGACGCTCGCACGCGACGGTTTTGAGATGACTCGTGAAGAAGAATTGGCCGATGTCGTTATCTTTAACACGTGCTCGGTGCGCGAAAAAGCCGAGAATAAGCTTCGGACGCGCGTCGGCCAGGTCCGCACTGCTCCGCGAAAGAAGCCGGTCGTGGGCATCATGGGCTGCGTCGCCCAACTCGAAGGCGAGACGCTGTTTGAAAAGGTCCGCGGAGTGGATTTCGTGCTCGGAACTCGTGCCGTCGGCCGAGTCGGCAATGCCGTTGCCGAGACGATCGCTACCGGTAAACGCGTGCTGGACGTCGGCGAACGCGAGGACGATTACGATTGGACGGTCGCCGACACGCACCGCCATTCGCCGTACGTCGCCTTCGTACCGATCATCGAGGGCTGCAATAAGTTCTGCACCTACTGCATTGTGCCTTTTTCACGTGGACGCGAACGGAGCTTTTCCGCCGCTACCGTCGTCGACCAGGTCCTCGAACTCAAAAACAAAGGCGTCAGGGAAGTCCACCTGATCGGGCAAAACGTCAACAGCTATAGGCCGGACACGGCCGCGGGTCTCGAAGGATTTGAAGGGAAGTCGGCGTTTACAAAGCTTTTGCGCGCCGTCGCGGCGACCGGTATCGAGCGGGTCAAGTTTACGACCTCGTTTCCCCGCGATTTCCGGCCCGACATCGTCGACGCTATGGAAGACCACGATAATCTCTGCAATTGGGTCCATCTGCCGGTGCAATCCGGCAGTAACCGCGTGCTAAAAATGATGAAGCGCGGCCACACGATCGACCGCTACATGCAGATCATCGATCGGCTTCGCGAATCGCCCCGCGACATCTCGATCACGACAGATATCATCGTCGGATTTCCGGGCGAGACCGAAGCCGATTTCCGCGACACGGTCAAGCTTGTCGAATATTGCGGCTACGATATGGCGTACATCTTCAAATATTCGCCGCGTCCGGGCACGCCTGCGTTCGATATGATCGACGACGTATCGCCGGCCGAAAAAACGCTCAGATTTCTCGAACTCGAAAAGACGCAGCGGGCCGTGCAGGACGCTCGTTTGCAGAGGTATCTCGGCAAACAGGTCAAAGTGCTGGTCGAAGGCCGGTCGGTCCGCACCGCCGGATATTCCGGCCACTCGACTTGCCACAAGGTCGTCAACTTCCTCTCGGATCACGACAACCTGCTCGGCCGCATAGTCGATGTCGAGATAACCGAGATCAAGTCGAATTCGCTCTTTGGCCGGATCGTTGAATAAGAAGGCTACGTCCTTTGCGGCTTTGCTCCTTAGCGTCTTTGCGTTAAATACGACATTACATGGAACCAGACGGGAATTTAGTAGAAGTAAAGATCGGGGCCCTGATCATGGACCCGAACACCAACACGCCGATCGTCGTGCTCAAAGGCACCGAATCCGAGACAGTGCTGCCGATCTGGGTCGGGGCTTTTGAGGCGAACGCCATCGCGCTCGAGATCGAAAAGGTCGTGCCGCAGCGGCCTATGACGCACGATCTGCTCCGCAACGTCATCCTCGAATGCGAGCTGAACGCCACCGGCGTCGTCATTACCGACCTGCTCGAAAACACTTTCTACGCTCGCATCGAACTCAAAGACAAGAACGGCGAGCCAGTCATGATCGACGCACGCCCGTCCGACGCGATCGCCCTGGCGCTCCGACTCGATTGCCCGATCTTTGTCGAACAGCGCGTCATCGAGCTTTCCGCCGCTCACACGCCCGACGACAGCGGCTCAGACGACGCTGACGCCCCGACCGACGACTGGCCGGAATTGATAGGCTAGAAACTATCGCAACGCTCAATATTTGTCTCTTGACAGAGCGTTGCACGTCTGATACATTCGTTTCATCGATCGCGGAATGCGATCCGGATCTTTGAAAACCTGTTCGAGAGTGTGAACAAAAAGGTGTGAAACTTCGAGGGGCTATGAAAAGAATAGAAGTCAAATCGTGGTGGGCCGGCGTATTAACGTTAATCTTTGGGATCGCAGGTGTTTTTGTCCTTGTTTGGTTGAAACACTATGGTTACACGGAAGGCTATAAGGTAACTAATTCTACTTTTGCCCTCCGCGTTATGACCAAATCTACCCTAGCTTTTAACTACTCGTACTTGTTTCAGTCGCGGCGAGTAGACGAGGATAGCTGGACTGACGTCTATCAATTCACCTCGGACCCGGATTCGCCGCGTGAGATGATCGAGATGGTTGACGAAAATACAGCATTTTTTCGCAGCAATCGTAGTTTTGGTGTGACGAGGGACGCAGGAAGGACCTGGACCACGTGGGATAAAGATATGCTGCGTACTGAGCTTCAAGATCGATTTTATTGCACTTGGATCCGATCGGCCAAGTTAGATCCTACGGGCCGTGGAGAGTTGGTGCTAAGGGGCTGTTCGCCCTCGCGAATCCTGACAACTTCTGATTTCGGAGTGACTTGGAAGTAGGGTTGTCAACGCGGACGACGCTGACGCCCCAACCGACGTGAACACAAATGTGTGAAACTTTCTGCGGTCGAGCTAGCGAAATAAAATAGTATCTGGAGGATCGCCGTAGCATGAAGAAAGTGATTGTTTTTTGTATCGTCCTGACCGCGTTTGCGAATGCGCCCCACCTCCTCCGCGCGTTTTCGAGCGATCCGCTTGCCCCGCAGATCTCGAGTCTAGAATTGGACGAATTAGCCGTATTCGATAAGTACTTTTTCCACGATTCGACCAAGGGTAAGAATGCGTCGTTGGCGAATCTTGCTAACACATTAAGGAATCGGCCGAATGACACAGCGTACATCGTAGCTCAGAGTGACTCGACAAAAACTCTTTGCCGAAATGTATCGGAGTTACAATTCGCTCTAGACGAACTCGTCGGTTCGTTGAGGGCCGATCGGAAGCGTATTTTTCTGATCGACGGTGGAGTCGGAGCGTCAGCATCAGTCGAATTCTACCTCGTGCCCAAAGGAGCTCGATTTCCGGTGGGACTCTTCGAATACAAGATCAACGATATCCTCAAGCCTGTCCGCGAGTAGCTAGGCCTTTCGTTTACATAATCTCTATTATCAGACGCAGAGGATATAATTGATTTAGACCATTTCCAGTCTTTTTTTAGGACGATTCCCTTCGAAAATGAACGCCAATATCCGCCTCGCCGACGAGAATGACATCACAATACTCGCCGCGCTCGGAACGACAACTTGTTACGAGGCGTACTTCCAACTCGACCCTTCAAGCGACCTGGCAGATTATTGCGCGCGGGTCTATTCGCCCGAGCAAGTACGGGTCGAGTTCGACGATCCAAATTCGACGTATCTGATCGCTGAGATCGACGGCCGTGCTGTGGGCTTTGCAAAACTCCGTGAGAACAATTCCGTAGAATGTGTCGAGCCCGGCACGAGCATCGAGATACAACGCATCTATCTGCTTGAAAAAGTAAAAGGCTCCGGCGTTGGCCGGCGTCTGATCGACCGCTGCTTTGAGGTCGGCCGCGGCAAAGGCTATAAAACTATCTGGCTTGGCGTTTGGGATCGGAATCTGCCCGCTCAGCGATTTTACGAAAAGATCGGCATGATACGGGCCGGCACGACAGACTTCAGCGACGGCAAGAACGACTTTATCAATTTCGTTTACACTGCATCGTTGACCCAACACAAACCGTTATGACGGAAACTCCAAGATCCAGCTCGTCATACGGCTGGTGGATCGTCGCGATCTCGACGCTCGCACTCGTGATCAGCAACGGCCTGTCCATCGGCGGCATTCCGGTCTTTTATAAGCCGATACAGACCGATCTGGTCGCGTCCGGAGCCGTCGCCCCTGAAAGCATTCAATCGGTTTACGGCATCGCACCCGCGATGACGTTTCTGCTCGCGGGCTTTATCTCGCCGGTCTCGGGCTTTTTGCTGCAGCGGCTCAGGGCCCGGATCATGATGGTGCTCGGCTGCTTTATCCTGGGAGGCGGGCTTCTGCTCTATTCGCAAGCTACCTCGACCTGGGCCGTTTACGCCGCTCACGCGTTGCTCGGTACGTCGCTCGGCTTCGTAGGCGTCCTTGTCACGACCGTATTGGTCTCGGACTGGTTCGTACGCCGACGCGGACTGGCGATAGGGATCGTCTTGACCGGAACAAGCTTTGGCGGCGTCCTGATCCCGCAGATCGCCACGCCGTTGATCGCCCAATACGGCTGGCGGACCGCAATGATCGCTGTCAGTTCCCTCGTTTGGCTCATTCTGCTGCCAGCCGTCATATTTATCGTCAAGAATAAGCCCGCTGATGTAGGCGCACTGCCCGACGGAGACGCCCGGCCCGTCGATGTGGCGGAAACTAGACCCACAGTCGCAACCGGGGCAACACTCGCGGAAGCTCTCCGCTCGCCGATATTTTGGCTGTTCTCGTTCTTTGCTGCTCTTATTTTCTATTCGATCTTCGTGGTCAGCCAGCAGCTCAATTTGTACGTGCAAAGCCCGCGGATCGGCTTTTCCCCAGGTCAGGCCGCCGGTGTCCAATCGCTGCTCTTCGGGCTCAGCATCGCCGGCAAGTTCATCTACGGTGCACTCGCCGACCGGTTCTCGCCGACGCGTGTAATGATCGTCTCGGCGTTGACGATGTTCCTGTCCACGCTCACATTTTTGGACTTTAACTCGTTTACTGTCTATGTTTTCGCCATTCTATTTGGGCTGAATTACGGTGGTTCTTTCGTGCTTTTGCAGCTTCTGGTCGCCCAATATTTCGGGCTCAAAGAATTCGCCAAGATACTCGGAGCCGTAATGATCATCGAGACGATCGGCGGTGCTCTGGGCACGATCATCACGGGCCGAATAGCCGACGCAAACGGCGGCGATTATTCGACAGCATTCCTCGGTCTGGTCGCGACAAGCGCCGTTGCCCTGCTCATATCGTTCTGGCTGCATCGTGCGTATCAAAGACCTGCCCTCTGGCGTGCCGATAAAACCGCGGCATAAGACGCTCACATTGCTTTGACACAATACTGGTAAAAGGCTAAGATTGGGGTTTTGTTATTATCTGAATCTTCAGGCAATACATCCTTATAAGGAGTTCAACAAACAATTGAGTAACGGCAATTTTCTATTCACTTCGGAATCGGTTACCGAAGGCCATCCGGACAAGATAGCTGACAACATTTCTGACGCTATCCTCGACGCGATCCTTGAGCAGGATCCGACCGCACGTGTCGCTTGCGAGACGCTCGTCACCACGGGCCTCGCCGTCGTAGCCGGAGAGATCACAACCTCGGCAAAGGTCAATTACAAACAGATCATTCGCGACACGATCGAAGAGATCGGTTATCACGACGCGGCCTACGGCTACGATTCGAATACGTGTTCGGTCATCGATGCTATCGGTACGCAGTCGCCCGATATTGCACAGGGCGTTGATACCGGCGGTGCCGGTGATCAGGGCCTGATGTTCGGATTCGCTTGTAATGAGACGGCCGAACTGATGCCGATGCCGATCCAGATGGCACACAATCTGACTCGCCGCCTGAGCCAGGTTCGCCGCGACGGCACGCTTCCCTACCTGCGTCCGGACGGAAAATCGCAGGTTTCGATCGAATATCGCGACGGCCAGCCGTTTCGTGTAGAAGCAGTCGTTATCTCGTCACAGACGGCCGACATGCCGATCGAACAGATCCGTGAAGACATTCTCGAGCACGTCATCAAACCGGTAATTCCTGCCGAACTCCTTGACGACAGCACAAAGTATCACATCAATCCGACCGGTAAATTCGTGATCGGCGGCCCGATGGGCGATGCCGGCGTGACCGGTCGCAAGATCATCGTTGACACATACGGCGGCTATGCTCCGCACGGCGGCGGTGCCTTTTCGGGCAAAGATCCGACGAAGGTCGACCGTTCGGCTGCATACATGGCACGCTACATCGCCAAGAACGTCGTTGCCGCGGGCCTCGCCGATAAGTGTACTGTTCAGTTAGCTTACGCCATCGGAGTTGCCGAACCGGTTTCAGTTTTGATCGACTCGCACGGCACCGGAATGATCGACGACGAGCGTATCTCGGACATCGTTCGGGAGAATTTCACGCTGACGCCAAAGGCTATCATCGAGACGCTCGACCTTCGCCGTCCGATCTACAAGGCAACGGCCCGGTTCGGTCACTTTGGACGCGCGAACGACGAATTCTCTTGGGAAAAGACGGACAAGGCCGAGGCTCTGCGTTCGGCGGCTGAAGAGCACAAAGGAGTTGCTGCCTAAGCAGGAAACGATTATGACGACACCCGTAACTTCAATGGAATACGATATCAAGGATATCAATCTTGCTCCCCACGGTAAGCAGCGCATCGAATGGGCTGACCGTGAAATGCCGGTTCTGCGGCTTATTCGTGAGCGTTTCGAGGCCGAAAAGCCACTCGCGGGCGTCAAGCTCGTCGCCTGTGCTCACATCACGACCGAGACGGCTAACCTTGCCCGCACGCTGCAGGCCGGTGGTGCCGAGGCTCTTTTGATCGCCTCGAATCCGCTTTCAACGCAGGATGACGTAGCTGCTTCGCTCGTCGCCGATTGGAACATCCCGGTCATGGCGATAAAGGGCGAATCGACAGAGACTTACGTCCGCCACGTTAAAGCGGCACTTGATACCAATCCCAACTTGATCATCGATGACGGATCTGACGTTGTCGCGACGATGATCAAAGAAAAGCCTGAGCTGATCCCGAATCTGATCGGAACAACCGAAGAGACCACGACCGGCATCGTTCGCCTCAAGGCGATGGTCAATGCCGGCGTGCTCACCTTCCCGTCGATCGCGGTCAACGACGCTCAGACCAAGCATTTCTTTGATAACCGATACGGTACCGGCCAGTCGACGCTCGACGGCGTCATCCGTGCGACCAACATCCTGCTCGCAGGTAAAACGCTGGTCGTGGTCGGCTATGGCTGGTGCGGTAAGGGCGTTGCGATGCGTGCTCGCGGAATGGGAGCAAACGTGGTCGTGACCGAGATCGATCCTATCAAGGCGATCGAAGCAGTTATGGACGGCATGCGTGTGCTTCCGATGAAGGAGGCCGCCAAGATCGGCGACTTCTTCGTCACCGTTACCGGCAACCGCCACGTCATCGACAAGGAGCACTTCGAAGTGATGAAGGACGGTGCGATCGTCTGCAACAGCGGCCACTTCGATCTCGAACTCAACCTCGATGCTCTCCGTGAGATGTCGCAGCCCGCGGTAACTCGACGTCCGTTCGTCGAAGAATACCGCTCGAAAGACGACAAGAAATCTGTGATCGTACTCGGCGAAGGCCGTCTCATCAACCTCGCTGCGGCCGAGGGCCACCCCGCGAGCGTGATGGATATGTCGTTCGCAAATCAGGCACTTTCGGCGGAATACCTCGTCAAGAACAAGGGTATTCTCGAGAAAGGTGTTCACGTTCTGCCGGCCGAAGTCGATCAGGAGATCGCTTCGCTCAAGCTCCGTGCAATGGGCGTCGGCATCGACGAACTTACCCCGGAAATGGTCGAATACATGAACAGCTGGGAGACCGGAACCTAGTCCAGTTCCTCTAACCCGATACACATCAGGCCCCGTCGATCCCGGCGGGGCCTTTTTCATTTGCCAGTTTTCCGGGGCGGCGGCATCCGGTCCCGGCGGACGTCTCGGTCCGAGCCTTTACGGCCATGTTATACTTATAGAAATCACAAAAAACCTTAATAGGAGGAAGGTATGAAAATACTGCGGTTTTCGCTCGCGCTCGCGATCCTGTTATGCGGATCGATCTTGGTCGTTCCGGCATCTTTCAAGACGGCACTGGGATACGCTCTTGAGTCGCCTGGACTTGCCGCAGACCAAGGTCACGATTGGCCGGGGTGGACATCGAGTTCGACGGCTGAGCCATTTGCATTGCCTTTCGACCGAATAAATTGCGTCAGGCCATCAGGCCCTTATATGCCAAAGGCCGGCGAGATCTCCTTCAACTTCTACGGCTATGCTAATCCGCAGAGACCGTTCCCGGGGTATGTCGGCCCGTTCCAGCTTGGACCGGTTTGCATCGCGGGCTCAGGGATCGTGCGCGCGTCAGACGGCGCGCTGATCAGCGACGGCTACATCGACCACCGCGACGATCTTGGGGTCGGGCGACCGACGTCTCACCGCACACGTTGGCGCGTCCTACGAGGGCTCGGCGTGGACAGCACCGATGGCGTCACCGTGCTCAGGCTGGCCGTTCAGGTGGTCAGCTCAAACTACTCGCAGATCTGCCCGGTGTATACCGAGGGCGTTTTGACGCTGACTAGTGACGACCGGCTATTGGGCCCACGTCGTACTCGCGACGGGATCAATACAATGATGCCCGACCCATTCCGTCGAGCTGCCGACGGCGGAGGAGCTTGCCGGACCCATGTTCACGGCATGAACAACGAGAACTACTCCTGGACGGAACCACGGTTTGGAGGATCAGGAGGCGGTATCAGGGCTAATGTTAATATCGACGTAAACGCCAGCAACACCGCCGCGTGTAGTATTACAGGCCGATGGCGTCAGTCGACGCCGGGCATCAGCACCTCATACTGGACTTTCACTCACTTGGGCGGCAACCGATATCGCGCCAGGGAGCAGGGCTCGGGTTCGGCCACCGGAACCGCCATTATGACCGGTAACAAACTGCGACTGGACGCAAGCACACGCGGCTTGACCGGATACTATATCTGGACCATTGGTGATAGCTGTATTTCCGGGAGCGGTGATCTGACCTTCACGCGAGGCCGTCGAGGTACCTACCGATCGAATATTTCGAAGATCGGGACCACGAGCAGTACGAATTATCGGCGCTACACCAACACAGGGATCAATGCGAGTTTTGACCCAAACTACTTCTTTCGGAATGTCAGTTCCGGAACTTGCACGGCGACCTGCAGCAAGTACAGCTGGTGTCGAGCCGTCGAATACCTGCCCTCGCGTCGATATTGTTATTTACATCGGAAGTCAGCGACGAAGGCAAAACGAGGTGTCGAAGCTTATGTTCGGCCTTAGGCGGCATCGAGCCTCGTCGGCGCTGGATCCGAATCCGTGAGATGTCGCAGTTGTCGGTAACTCGCCGTCCATTCGTCGAAGAGTATCGCTCAAAAGACGAGAAGAAATCTATGATCGGGCTAGGCGAAGGCCGCCTCATCAACCTCAACGCCGATGCTTGGAGGCACCGGCGTTGAATCGGAATTAGGAGTAGGTCTACAGACAGCCATGGATGGCGTTACGTTGTCGATTGGTTATCAGCCCGGCGTTTCGCCAACCATTAATCAAATGTGTAAGCCCGCTAACCATCTGCCCTCTGTTCCGAGCGGAGGCTATAATTTGATTTATCGAGTCGTTGAACGAGGCTCCGTTGCTTTGGAGCTGATTCGAGACCCCCGAATCACACCCACCCACAAGCGTAGATGGGGACACATCACTGTTTGGCACTGCGTCACAAACGTCTCCAAGCCCGTCGCCATCAATATCTTCCTGCCCGGGATTAGGAGATGATGGACAACTGTCAACGCCATCGCCAACCCCGTCGCCGTCGGAATCCGGTAGGACATCCACACACCCGTCAACGTATACGGCCGGGAGAAGACTACCGTTCCCGTCCGACCATGCCCTCGGTACCGGCACATTTCCAAAAGTAACTGGCGTGCATCCCAAAGCAGCCGAGGCAGCAATAGAAAACCTGAACGTGGCAACTTGTCTGGCCGGTGGGGACGACTGAAATGGGTTCAAAGAGTCAAAGATAATACCGATCCGCCCCAAAGGAGCCTGAAGTCCATTGACGGCCAATGAGGTCCCGGGCTGAGTACCTGTTCCGAGCATGACATCGGGATTGCCAGAGGGCGACACACTGCTAATAGACATTGCCAAAGGATCAAAGTTGAGTGTAAACTGCCCGGCAAACTCGTTGCCCTGAGATTCGAGCTCAATCGGGACGATAACTTGTCCACCGGGCACACCCGAGGCTGCCCCGACGCGGACGATTCGCTGCCCGTTGGCGAAAGATGCAGTAACCAATAAAATCGATGCGAGAAGCATGATTTGAAACGTAAACGATCCTTTCATGAGTTTCCTCCAAGACATAATTTCGCCGACAACAGGCAAGTCCCTGTAGAGATTGCAAAGACGAGATTTTTGGCGTGCTCTGAGCGTACTTTCTTTCCGGGACACTGTCAAAAGTACGAGTCTAGTTGCAGGTTGGCGGATGTTTATCGCGATCTAGGATTCTTTCCAATTTCGAGTTAGAATTGCTCCCTATTCAAATATGGGCGACCGCCTTCAGTCGCTGCTAGGAGAACCACGATGAAAAACTTTCCGGTCGGAAGACTTATTTTTGCACTAACGGTCTCGGTGTCTTTGGTGTCGGGCATATTCGGACAAGTACGCACTGCAAGCGATGACGAAACGAGGGCCCGGCGAAATGCCATCGAGGCCGAGCTGCAGTCGCTCGCGGTCGTCGAACGCAAAGTAATGGTGCAGATGCGTGACGGCAAGCGGATGCAGGCCGACATCTACCGGCCAAAGGACTCGAGCAAAAAGTACCCGATCATCTTTTCGCGTACGCCCTATAACTTCAATTGGTGGGATATTCGGCTCGGCGCTCCGCGTGACATGACGACCGTTCTGGATGCGATAAAACGCGGCTACGCTTACGTCATCATGAACGAGCGAGGTAGGTTCTTTTCCGAAGGCGACTACGATATCCTCGGGCCACCGACCACCGACGGCGAAGACGCAATAAAAATGCTGACCACTCAGCCGTGGTCAAACGGCAAACTCGGAGCGATCGGCTGTTCTTCAACTGCCGAATGGCAAATGGCGGTCGCGGCGCGTAATGTTCCCGGCTTCACCACGATGATCGCTCAAGGTTTCGGAGCCGGAGTCGGCCGCGTCGCTCCATATTATGAGCAAGGTAATTGGTATCGCGGCGGAGCGGTTCAGATGCTGTTTATCGCGTGGCTTTACGGCCAGCAGAATCAGATCAGACCGGTATTCCCTGCCGGCACGACTCAGGAAGAACTCATTTGGGGCTCGAAGTGGTTCGATCTTGCGCAGCAGGCACCGAGCGTCGATTGGTCAAAAGGGCTTAGGCACCTGCCCGTGAAAGACATCTTCCGTGCCGTCAACGGGCCGAAAGGCATCTTTGCCGATGAAATGCCTGTGCCGACCGGCGGTGCGATGATCAAACGCACTCCCAATGACCCGGCCTGGTACAAGGGCGGCCTCTGGCATGACGATATGAAGGTCGATATCCCGGGCTTCTATTTCATGTCGTGGTACGACGTTTCAACGGGCCCGAATCTGGCGATGTACAACCACATTCGCAAGACCGCGAGTCGCGACGTGGCTGATAAGCAATACGCAGTAATCGCTCCCGTTCTGCATTGCAGCTATACGCGAGCAACCGAAAATACCGTTGTCGGCCAGCGCAGCATGGGCGATGCGCGGCTTGATTACAGCAAGATGACGTACGATTGGTTCGATCATTTTCTTAAGGGCGGGCAGAACGACATTCTCAAACGGCCGAAGGTTCAGTACTTCACAATGGGCTCGAACAAATGGCAATCGTCAGATCAGTGGCCGCCACGCGGGGCCGAGCCGATGAAGTTTTATCTCTCTTCAGGCGGCAAAGCTAATTCGCTCAGCGGTGACGGCAAACTCGTGAGCTCGCCGCCCGCGACCGACGCTCCTGACACGTTCGAATACGATCCGATGGACCCAGTTCCCTCTTACGGCGGCAACGTTTGTTGCACGGGCAATGCCGTCCAGGGCGGCTCGTTCGACCAGAGCAAGATGGAAGAGCGGCCCGATATTCTGGTCTACAGCACCGATGTTCTCAAGGAAGGTTTTGAACTTAGCGGCCCGATCGAGCTTACGCTTTATGTCTCGTCCGACGTCAAAGACACAGATTTCACGGTAAAACTGATCGACGTGGACGAAAACGGAAAGGCATGGAACCTCGACGAGACGATCCAGCGGATGCGTTATCGCGAAGGCTATGACAAACCTCTCGCGTGGATGGAAAAAGGGCGCGTTTACAAGGTCATGTTCCAGCCGATGGTCACGAGCAACTACTTCGCCCCGGGCCATCGTCTGCGGATCGAGATCTCATCAAGTAACTTCCCCAGATTTGACCGGAATATGAATACCGGCGGCAACAATTGGGATGAGGTCAAAGGCGTCGTCGCGACAAATTCGGTCCACCATTCGCGACAATATCCGTCGGAACTCGTGATCTCGGTAGTAAAACGGCCCCAGTAGCCGGATCCAAGGTTCTGTGTGCGCGCTTTGGCCGCGGAGCTTAACGGAAGCCTTGAGAAACCAAAGCCTTGTTTTCGACCGTGTGCGAAGCACACCACAATAACTTTAGCTACACGTGAAGCCGGATGCGGAACGTGTAGGGATCAACGCCCGATGTCCGAGCGTGTGTAACAAGCGTAATCACTGACGGCTAACACGATCTCGCCTGTTTCACAGGCTTACATCTTTTTGATCCTTACGTACTACAGGTGTCGCTTCGCTGCACCTGTAGCTAAAGTTATTAGCGTCTGCTTCGCAGACTTAACTTGTTTTTCCGAAGTCCGGTTCTCTTAACGCTAAGGACAAATTCTCCATTATTTGCGTCTTCTTTGCGACCTTGGCGTCCTTGCGTGAAACCAGCCCTTTTACCAAAAGTCTGCACACCCTTTCCGGCGACCTTCAATTGGTAAATTTCACACTTGACACATCGTTGCATCTCGTGCTACGTTTGTTGTGATGGTGAAACGGCACCACAAAACGTACTGGCGAAACGTACCGCTGCAGGCGGCAATGTGTGAAACCTCTGAATGTGAAACTTAAAGTGAGAAACCTCCCGCGTTTACACGTAATTCCAATTTAGCGTAGTATTTACGGATAGAGTGAGTTTATGGCACGACCTTTGGTCCTGGTTCTCGATGGGGTCGAATACCCGGTTTCGATCGTAAAGATCGACCGTGAGAAACTCTATGGCCGCGTCGAGATCGAGGCATTTGACGAGAAAGGCAACGAGGCAAGTCTCCGTGTTTTGGCTGCGGACGGAAAGACGCTGATCGATAAAGGCGGCACGGCTCTCGCGACCGTCAACGACAAAGGCGATTCCGTCGAGCGGAGCGACATGATCCCGATCGATGAGAACGGCGACGCTTTGGATCTGGTCCCTTCGTCATTTAACCAAAAGAACGAACTGCATCCGGCGACCGTCGAAGATTATTTCTCACAGGTCGTCAAAAGTGTCTACTTGGTCGGCACCTTTGATACGAACGACATCTCCGCCCTGCACGATCACCTTTCTGACGGCCGGATGTATCGATTCCCTTTCAGCTGGCGCGGCGGGATCGAGCATGACAATGCATATCTGATCGCCAGCGGAGCCGATATTTTCATGGTTGTGGGAAAACAGGCCGATTTTCAGTTCGTCAAGCTGAATCAGGCCGCCGTACTCGATGCCGGCGAGGACGCCGAGATCTCGGCCGATGAACTCGACTTCGACCTGATGTGAGAAACTTTTTGCGGGAACTGCGATGCCGATAAATATTAGCAATTCGAAAAATCGTGACGCGGTCGTTGCTGCCGAGGCCCTCAATCCGACCCGGCAGCTCAAATACATTGATCCCAAAGGCCGTCCGGTGACAACGCGTAAACTGTTGAAAACAGACGTGCTTCACGATCTGCCCGAACTTCTAAAGAAAGAAAAGAAGCTCGAAAAGGTCGGCGATGCGATCATCAAGGGCGACCCCGAGATCGATATGGAATCTTTCGGAATGACGCTGACCGACATGTCGCGGGTTTACGTCACCAAGAAAGGCATCATTCATCTGGTCGAAGAGATCGAGGTTGTTTACAACCCTGACGGGACCGAGCGAGAACGCCGTCCGCGAAAGAAAGAGATGCAAAATATGAACGGCGAGTTCCCGATGCGCTGGACTGGAAAGTTCATCAAAAAGGAAGAGGCCGCTCATCGCTTTGTGTTCACAAACAAGAAGCAGCTCGTTCATGTCAACGGCCTGACGTTCGATTTTCTGTTTGAGATGGCGAAGGACCTCGACGAGCGCAATGCGTTGCTACTTATCCGCGGTGGTGAGAAAGGCAATGAGCCGCTCGTAATGAATCGAGGTGGGAAACCATATAACGCGTTCCTCGAAGGCCGGGTGAAAGACGATTCGTATTGCCTGATACTGCATCTTTCGAATATGGAATTGAAACGGCCGAAGGGCCTGGGCGCGGAGACAAGTGAGTGAGAAACAAATTGCACGGAAAGTCGCCAAGGCGCAAAATCTGCTTCTCTCCGCGTCTCAGCGTCTCAGCGGTGAGAAACCAAAAGGATAAATGCTCGATCTAGGATTCGACAAAAAGAAATTCACCTGCAAGTTCGGCTATTGCACCGGTAAGGCCCCCGATCTCGCCGACCCGTCGCTTCACGTCAAAGCTCAGGATTACAAACGCCGTGTGAGTGGCAACATGAAGGCGATCCCGTCCGAAGAGATCTTCAAACTGCCCAAAGCCAAAGGCTACTTCGTCAGCCGCAAGTACGACGGCGAGATGGCGATGCTGTTTTTCGATGGTGAGAACATGATCTCGGTCAATCCGGGCGGAACGGCTCGCATCGGGCTGCCGGCGTTCCAGGAGGCAGCCGAACTTCTGAAAAAAGCCAAGGTCTCGTCCTGCATTCTCGGCGCCGAGATCTATGTAAAAGAGGACGTCTCAAAGGCCCATCCGGTTCAACAGGTCGTTAGGATCTTGCGATCGCCGCCTTCAAAAGAGGACCTCGAGAGGCTCGGCGTTGCCGTGTTTGACGTGATCGAATTCGACGGATCTGGTGTCGATACGGCGGTCAAGTCGTACGAACTGCTGAAAAAGTGGTTCGGCAAGGGCGACAAGGTCCATGCAGTCGATTTCGAACAAGCCGATTCCATCGAGACGATCATGGAACGCTTCACCGACTGGGTGATCGGCGAAGGGGCCGAGGGCATCGTCGTCCGCCACGATCAGGTCGGCTGGATCAAGGCAAAGCTCAGGCATTCGCTCGACGTCGCCGTGATCGGATTTAGTGAAGGCACGGATAATCGAAAAGGCCTGCTACACGACCTGCTCGTCGCGGTGATTCGCAACGACGGGACGTTTCAGGAATTCACCCGTGTCGGAGGCGGATTCACTGACGATGACCGAAAGCAGATCGCTGCGGACATGAGAAAGCGTATCGTCCCGTCCGACTACGTTGCGGTCAATAATGACTACGTCGCGTACGAAATGATCAAACCTGGCCCTGTGATCGAGATCACTTGCCTCGACCTGATCCCTGAACGCGCCCGCGGTGGCCCCGTCAAACGAATGGTGCTTGACTGGGATGGCAAGCGATATTCGGCCGTCACCCGAATGCCGCTCGCCAGCGTCATTTCGCCGCAGTTCATCCGCATTCGCGATGACAAAGAGGCCGTTCTCGACGACGTTGGCATATCGCAGATAACCGATCTTGCGGCTATCCCCGAGGCGGACCGTTCGGCCCACGAGGATGACGACCCGCCGAGTGAACTGCTCGAGCGCGCTGTATACACCAAAGTAATGCGTGGGAACACAATGGTGAGAAAACTCGTGCTATGGAAGACAAACAAGAAAGATCGCAATGACTTCCCTGGCTTCGTGGTCTACATGACGGACTTCTCGCCCAACCGCCAAAATCCGCTCGAACGTGACATGAAGATCACCAACACAGAGCGTACGGCCAAGCAAATGTTTGACGACTGGGGCAAAAAGATTTTTATCACCGGCTGGGAGAAAACTGCGTAAATCCAATGCCTGCACCATTTTACGAATTCGCCAATGACAAACGTCTGCTCTGGATAGCGCAGGAGTGGGTCAGCTATGCCGATGAGCTGGCCGAGTGGGCGATGGAGCGGCTCGTAAATCGTCGTGATGTGTGGAGCCAGTACACGATCAAAGATGGCAAGATCAGTGTCGTCATGCTGCCGATCGCCGAACGCCGCAAACTTGGAACCGACATGGTCACACTTAACAAGCTTCAGCGGCATTTTTCCGGCAAGTCGCCCGCACACCTGATCGGACTACATTCTATCTCGGATCATTCGACAGCCAAATGGTTTGCGATAGACGTCGACCTTCACGACCCGAGCGTCCCAAATGCGGATGAAATAGCGGCGGCCAATTTTGAGGCTGCTCTCGAATGGGCTGAAAGGCTGCGCGAAATGGGAATGGATCCGATCCTGTTTGATTCGAACGGAGCCGGCGGCTATCACGTCTGGGTCTTGCTCGATAAAGAGTATCCGCTTGCCGAGGTTTACGATTTTGCCGACAACCTGCGATCGGATTGGCACGACCTCGGCCTCGAGCGAAAGCCGGAACAGTTTCCGCCAAAGCGCGTCGTCGCCCCAGATGACCTGCCGTATACCTTAAGGACTCCCGGACGGCATCACACTCGACATCACTACACCCGGGTATTTAATTTCGATCGGATTCCCGGCGAGAACGATTGGTTCGAGGGCGGCGAGGCGATCGAGGCGATGCTGGCGACACGCGTTTCAAAGCTGCCTAAGATCCGCGGCCAAAAACGGCCAGAAGAATTAACCTTGGCGCCGCAACCAAAGGGCAAACCGCCAGTCTCCCAAAAGCCTCGAGTCTGTGTCGACCTAGATGGCGTCCTTGCCCGATACGACACATGGAAGGGCGTTGACCACATTGGCGACCCGGTGCCCGGAGCCCTCGAATTCGCTAAGAAGCTCGCAAAAGTAGCAGATATCACCGTTTTCACATCACGCTGCGCTCAGGACATTCTAGAGGGCTCGAGAATTTCGCCCGGACAGCTGCGGATCAAGGTCATCGATTGGCTCGAACGGCACAAGATACCTTTCACCGACGTCTACATTGGCCAAGGTAAGCCGCGCGCAGCCGCGTTCGTAGACGATCGAGCCGTTCACTGCGACCCGCAGAATAATGAAGAGGCGTTTAAGGCGAGCCTCGCCGCCGTCAAGCGGTTGGTCAGAAAACCTCACGGGATTCCGGCCAAAAGCAGCGGCTACACAGGAAAATACAGCTCCTGAACGATGCCCGAAATGCTATCTCCCATCGCCCGGCCGATACGTCCGAGTCGTCTTGCCCTTGAGTTGATCCGGGTAAAAGTACACTTCGCGCAGATCACCAGTCGCATAACGCGCAGCCTGATCGTTGAAATGTTTCGACGTCGGATCGCCCGATTCGCCGCCCGCTGTAATGGCCTTGGCGCGGACCTTCTTGCCAAACTCCACGACGGCTACAAAGCTGTTGCCGCTGGTGCCGTACCACTTCTTCGACCCGCGGAAGGGCCTAGCTCCGAAGGAGGCAAGCGATCCGAGATTGCCCGAAGTAAACCCGACCGGAATGCTCGGCTTTGCGTCATCGAACGGATGCACGATCTCTGGCGATATTCGCTGGAAGCGATTGATCTGGCCCCAAGGCGTTTTCCAAGTGCCAAAATCCGCGGTCAGCCGATCAGAAGCCGCGGCCAGGGCGGTCAGCAATATTTGCGGATCGGCTTTTGTGCCGATATATTCCTCGGTCATCATGCCGGCACGGCGGGCGTCGGCCCCGAACCGCCCGGAAACCTGCTGTGCCCAGAATACGCCGAGCGAGGTTGGGATCGAATCGACCGACCAACGATAATTCCATTTCTTCAGTATAGCGATTTGTTCCGCTACCTTAGCCTTCGTTGAGTCGCCCGCCGGTGCCACATCCCAGGCTTTTATCAGGCCAGGGAGAGCCTTCTCGAACCAAGGCAAGTAGCTGTCGTAAGCCGTTTCGTTGAGCGACTCGAGCGTAAAGTCCTTTTTGTCCTTGAGGACGCGGATGGCGTGAAGACCTCGAGCGTTTTCGACGCCGCTATCCACGTATCTCGGATAATCGGTCTGCCTCAGGCTGTTCGGGCCGGCCGCGGACCAAGGCCAATTGTTGCTGTTATAGACCCAACCGATAGCTGGGTTCTTGAGATGCGGAAGCTCGCCAAACGGCATGATTCCCTTCCAGTCGGTCGCGGGATCGCTCCCGTCGACGGGCCGCGTCCAGTCAAACTTCGGATCGCGTCGAGGCACAAAGTTCGGGTGAAAATAGGCCACGTGGCCGTCCGCATCCGCGTAAAGTGTTGCGTTAGACGAGTTTGCCTGAAGGTCCATCACCCTCTTGAACTCCTCGTAATTCTTTGCCTTGGTCCGGCCGTACGACTGCATGAGAGCTTTTACCGGCTCGTTCATCAGTCCGATCGCGACCCATTTATCTTCGGCCTTGCGCACAACAGGGCCGTGGTGGCTAAACTTTGCGTCGAATTTGCGTTCGGCCATCTTGCCATCCGTCGCCTTATATCGGACCGAGATCTCGCGCGTCATGATCGGCTTTTCGGTTGTGCCATGTACGTAGCTGTATCCATTGCCAGACCTCTTAACCGTCAGCAGCCATTCGTCGATCGCATCGACCGCGCTCGAGGTATGCATCCAGCCGAGTCGCTCGTTAAAACCCTGATAGATAAAGAACTGGCCCCAGGTCGAAGCTCCGTATGCATTTAGCCCCTCGTCGCTCGTCATCTGCAATTCCGATCGGAAATAGAACGATGTATGTGGATTAATAAGTAGCAGCGCATGTTTATTCTTGGTATTCGAGGGCGCGATCGCGATACCGTTCGAACCGTCAGGCTCTTTCCATGGATCATCGGACTCACGAACCGCGACAAAACCCGCCGTGTCATAGAACGCCCTGAGTTGGCCCAGATCTATCGACTCGATATCGCCGCCGATACTTCCCTCGCTGAATGTGAGCGGCATCCACGGTTCGAATCTCGTGATGACCTTTGGCTTTACATTCGGATGGGTCGCAAGGTAGTAATTCAGCCCGTCGGCCCAGGCATTCATCAGCTTTCGAAGCCAATCCGGGCTTTCTGAGTACAGCTGCCGCATCTTTACCTCGTCGATAAAGAGCCGCTGTCGCAGATCACTCCAAATGGCCCTTTCGCCTTCGGCCTCGGCGAGGCGACCGATCGAATTCAGATAATTGACCTCGATCCGATTGAAATCGTCTTCCGCCTGAGCGTACATCGCGCCGAAAACGGCGTCGGCGTCCGTCTTACCCTTTACGTGAGCAATGCCCCAATGGTCGCGGGTGATCGTAACGTCCCGAGCCTGTAGCTGCCAGCGCTCGAGTTCCGACCCTAAGGCCGTTGCCGCAAAAAGAAGAATTATGGAAAAGAAGGTGATGCTCGTTCGTCTCATATTGTCGTTGATAGGACAGATTGTATCGCCAGTGGGCCAGTTTTCGTTAGTCGGCTGTTTTGCATCGAGCGAGGAGATCATTTTTCTGACCAGAAAACATTTTCGGTCAGAGTGTCGTAAATACATGTCATGATCGCCGGTTTCGCGGTGTTTCATTTTTGTTCGAATAATATTTTTCAAGCGGTTCGTTCGATTCAGTGCAGTAGATCTAGATCTGGAGCCGACACAAAATGCATTACCATACTTTTTCCTTACGAGTTTTCATAGCTTTTCTTTTCATATCGATTCTTATCCCGATCGGGGCCGCCCAGGATACCGGACCTAAAACTGGCGAGGTAGCTAAGAACGGCGATACCGTAGCTGAAACCACGGCGGCAAAAGACCCTTCCAACCCGGCATACGTTAAGAAAACTTCTCCCGTATCGGTGCCGAAGGTAGAGACACCGCCCGTCATTGACGGTTTGCTTAACGATCCGATCTGGGAAAAAGCTGCTCTGTTTGGCGACTTTATCCAGATACAGCCCGGCGATAATGTCCCTCCGAAACATCACACCGAATTCATGATGGCCTACGACTCGAAATTCCTTTATATGGCGTTTCGGGCAAAGCAGGACCGCAATACGATCCGGGCCACCGTCGCTCGCCGCGACAATATCTGGAACGACGACTACTTTATCCTCTACATGGATACGTTCAACGATAAGCGGCAAGCCTATGCTCTCGGTTGGAATCCGCTCGGCATCCAGGCCGACGGTACGATGACCGAAGGCCGCGGCGAAGACTACAGCGTAGACATCATCATGGAGTCGAAGGGCGTTGTGACCGAAGACGGATTCAACATAGAGGTCGCTATCCCGTTCAAATCGCTTCGATACGAGGCAGGAAAGTCCAAGAATTGGGGCCTGCACGTTTTTCGGCGGGTCAAATACAACAACAACGAATTGAACTCCTGGATGCCCAGCAATCGCAGCATAAACGGCTCTCTGATCCAATCCGGCCACATTACAGGTCTCGAAGGCATCGAAACCACCCGTCAGCTCGAGATAAACCCGAGCTTTACGGTTAGCCAGACGGGCCGTCGGTCTCGACATACTTTCGACGGCGATCCGAATGGGCGCTACGTGAACGAGGGTGTGAAAGCCGATTTCGGTATGACGGCTAAGTTCAGTTTGTCGCCGACGGTAACGCTCGATTTTGCGTACAATCCAGACTTTGCTCAGGTCGAGGCCGACGCACCGGTGAGTACCGCAAATGTCCGATTTCCGATATTTTTCGAGGAAAAACGGCCATTCTTTCTCGAACGGATCGACATATTCCAGAGCGGAATGAACGTGGTCAATACGCGGGCGATCGTCGATCCAGACGTTGCTCTGAAGCTGACCGGCCGCCGCGGCAGGAATACATTCGGCGTCATGTATGCCTCGGACAACGCCCCGGGGAACTACTCGATCGACGAGCGCGAAACGCTGCTTCAGTGCCAGAACCGGAGGATTCAGAATCCGAATGCCGGCATCAACTGCGCGACCGAGCGTTATATGGATCAGAACGCTGATATTGGCGTACTGAGGGTTAAACGCGACGTCGGACGCTTCCATAATCTGGGCCTTTTTGCGACCACATATAACTTTGTCGATAAACACAATCACACCGCGGGTTTTGACGGCCGATTCAAGCTTTCGCAGAAGGTCGTTGCCGAATTTCAGGTCCTCGGCACAAATTCCCGTCGATTCTTTTACGATCCCGATCAGGATCGTAGCCTGTATCGTACCGGCAACGGATTCGGATATCGGGCCTATCTGCAGCGTTCTGACCGAAACCTGTTCGTGGAGGCTTTCGCGAGCGGCCGCACCCGTGATTACCGCGCTGACGTTGGATTTACGCCCCGAACGGACACCAACAACATCGGCACGTTTGTGCGTTATCAGACCGATCGAGACGCAAAGAAAACGATCATGTTCAAGCGAGTATTTAACAACTCGTACATCAATTACGACTGGCTCGGCCGCTCTCAGGCAGCTCAGGTAAACACACAGGGAATGCTCGGGCTGCAGCGGCAGATCTTTGTCGGAGCGGGGTTTGAATATGGCTATGAGCGTGTTTTTGAGCATGAATTCGGTCCGCGGCGCTCTGCGACGCGTCAGGGTGCCTTTTTCGGTGACAGGAACGAGCGATCGTCGCACCGGAAAGAGGTCTATGGCTTTATCGAGGCCTCGCCAGCCAAGCAATGGTTCTTGCTTTTTGTATTGAGCCAAAACTTTGGCAGCCTCGACTACGATTTCGGTGCAGGACCAAAATTTCCTCGTGCATCGGCACCTTACGTCCAATGGTTCGAGACCTGCGGGCAGTTCGGATCGGCTTGTACAACGCCGGCTCCGCGACAGGATCCCGGATCGGGCGATCTGACCTATATCGAATCCTCGGTGCGTTACCAGCCGACGACGGCATTTCAGGTCCAGCTCAACTACAATCGTTCGCGGCTGACGCGTCACGATACGGGCCGGGTCGCCTTTGACGACAACATCTACAGCCTGCGTTCGACGTATCAGTTCACGAGGGACATCTTTGCCCGAATGCGGCTCGATTACTCGAACATCGCGAGTCGTATCCGCCCGCAGTTTGTCTTCGGATGGACACCGAGCCCCGGCACCGCGATCTATGCTGGCTATAACGACGACCTGAACTACAACGGCTTTAACCCTTACACGGGCATCAAGGAATCTGGGTTCAGAGGCAACGGACGAAGCTTCTTTATTAAGATGTCCTATCTTTTCCGTAAGAGTTTCTAAAGCCTGCATAAATCTACTCATAATGGGCCGGTCGACATGATCGGCCCTTTTCCATTGGGGCGAAGTGAGGTGCGATGGCGTATACTTTAGCTTTTGCCACGGAGCTAATAACGCCAATGTTTGTCAAAGCGATCGAAGAAGCCGCGGGCTACACCCGTGCTATACACGTACTGCTGCGTATTTGGGGAGCGAGCCGAATCGTGCCGGGTTCGGCAACGATGTTTTTTGTAAACAAAGACGGCTGGGCACTGACTTGCGCCCACGTTGCGAAGAATTTCATCGACGCACAGAAGATCGCCGAGCGGTTCGAAGCGTTCCGCGACGCTCGGGCCGAGATCCCTGCCGACCGCAATCAACGGAACGCCATCAATCAACTCGAGAAGAAATTTGGCTACAAGCCCGGCGACATCGTCGAACTCCACACCCGTCTGATCGACTGCGTCGAGGGCGAAGTGAACATGGACATCAAGATCCACGGCTCGCTAGACCTGGCCCTGATACACTTTACTAACGCCAAGCGTGTCGTGGTGGACAACTTCCCCGTTTTTGGAAAAAACAGCGACGATCTGAAGCAAGGAATGTCAATCTGCCGCCTCGGCTTCCCTTTTCCCGAGTTCAGCAACTACGCCTACAATCAGCTGACCGACACGATCGGCTGGACCAACACCGGCCAGGAATTCACGCCGCGGTTCCCGATGGACGGAATGCTGACGCGGCACGTAGCCAACGAACAAGGCAAGATCATCGCCTTTGAACTGAGCACGCCCGGCATTCGCGGCCAGAGCGGCGGGCCTGCGTTCGGCGTCGACGGCCGCGTCTGGGGAATGCAATCACTAACTCGCCATCTCGATCTCGATTTTGACATCGACGTCGAGGTCCAACGCGGCACCAAGGTCAAACGCGTCCAGGACAGCGCCTTTCTCCACGCCGGCGGCTGCATCCACATCGACCCTATCAAGGACTTCATGCGTGAACACAACGTGAGCTTTGACGAAAAGTGATTGGAAATTTCGATTTGCGAATGTCGAATTTCGAATTCGATGCCGCGGCCAACGACTGGACCGCAGGCGTCCCGCTTGCACCCTTTAGCTAGAGTCAACGCAAAGTCGCCAAGACGCTAAGTCGCAAACTTACTCACATCCGATTCTGCGGCGATGTTCTCAGTCGGCCCCTGACTGGACCGCAAGCGTCCCGCTTGCACCCCGTTAGCTAGAGTCAACGCAAAGCCGCCAAGATCGCAAAGCCGCAAAGTTTCTCACGGCCTTTTCCGCCACGATGTTCTCACTTCGCGTCTTCTTTGCGTACTTTGCGTCATTGCGTGAGCAATCCCTTTTTAGGTTGTCAAAGATCTAAGAAGTCGCCGATGTTTCTCACTTGCTAGTGGTGTTTCTAGCGATGCGAACTGGTGACCTTACCGGGAGCGGGGCGAACTGGGTCCTACGCTTCGAGACGTTTCCCACTTGCTCCGATTCCACGTAGTTTCTCACTCGCTGAGCGGATCAGAACCGGGAGCGGTAGCGACTGGGTCTCTGTACGGAGACACAAGTTTCTCACTCACGCTCACCCGGTAACGGCTTCCTAGAATCCGACTCTGAAGTTTCGCTCCTGTAGTTTCTTACTCGTTTTCAAAGATCCACTAGACGACACTCTGCCCGGCGAGTTTCTCACTCCAAGTATCTGATCCCGAGCCGCATGCCGAACGACCAGGCTACGCTCTTTCTCACTGGTTAAGAATCATCCTTCGCGGTCGGGAAGAGCCCAGTCGCTATCGCTCCCGGTTCTGACTCCCTGCGGAGGCGGTAAATCTCTCCGTCTGTGTGAGCAACCAGGCATCGCTGTTTCTCACTTTGTTGAGATTGTCCTTCGCGGTCGGGAAAGAACCCAGTCGTTATCGATCACAGTTCTGGCTCCCTGCAGAGCCCGTAAATCACTCCGTCTGTGTGAGCAACCAGGCATCGCTGTTTCTCACTTTGTTGAGATGGTCCTTCGCGGTCGGGAAAGAACCCGGTCGCTATCGATCACGGTTCCGACTTCCTGCAGAGCGAACCTCGTTCTTGTACCGCACCCTCGACTTTGTCCACACCTTACGTTGATCATCCTTCGCATTTCTACAGTTTCTACCCTTCAAGCCGCACGCCCACCCGACGCGATGTTATCTCGTTGAAACCTGCGATTGGAATACCAGATTGCGAAAAATGTCATAGAATGCGTAAATTAACGCAGAATGCACAGATTGCTCAGATTAGGAGAGGGATCGTTAGGCCAGGGGGACTAGGTTCTGACCTTCGACAGCAAGAACACGCCAAGTGACGCAAACATCACTACCGGGGCCCAGACGGCGAGTTGGGGCGAGAGGAGGCCGCTAAGGCCGGCTTGGTCGAAGACGGTCACGGTCCCCGTAAAGAGCAGCCAGAGCAGGACGGCGTACCCGACCGTTGCCGCCTTCCCTTTTCGGCTGAGGCTGAGGGCGAATGGTGCGGTGAAAAGAGCCATCACGAGCGGAAGCAGCGGCGTCGTGTACTTTTTCTGCAGCCCGACAGAGAGCGTGCGCTTTTCGACATCTGATTCGACGATCCGGATCTGATCTTTCAGTTCGGCCGCGTTCAAGTGATTTGGTTTGAGCCGTAATTCTGCAAAAGGATTAAGCGTCTCGTCAATGCTGCCGCCGGTCTGGGTCTGCGTAGTGATCCTGCCGTTCTCAAGAATGTTCTTCTCGACCGCCCCGATAAACCGCAGGCTGCCCGACGACCACTCCGCCGAATCCGCACGGTACACGGCTTGCAATCTTTCCCCTCGATCGTCAAATTCGTACACAATAAGGTCCCGAACGCACTGTGAGGCACAGGGACGCTCTCGGTTTTCGTTATCAGACGCAGATGGAATTATTGTATTGCTTGCCAAAGCAAATACCCGAAAAGCGGCCGCCCACGGAACTTCCCGGTCAAGCATCCTCCCCAACTGCAGCATGATCGAGCCCCTCCTGTCTTCCCGATGATCGTTCACAAGACGATCTGGGATGCCGGCGTGAACGGGAAACGCCCTCGAGTATGCGTTATCAGACGCACTTCCCGCCGGCTGGCCTGAATCCGTGTGAAGATGCCCAGCAAACGAGCGTTTTGCGTTATCAGACGCGAGATCCCTGCTGATCGCAGCGGTGTGGGCATTATCGGACGCTGAAACTTCCCGGTTCAGGCGCAACTGGCCCTCTCGGATTCCGTTATCAGACGCAAGTTCTTGCCCTTTTTCGAATGAGAACGAATATATCCGCTTCTCGTTGGCGACCCAATACTTCCCTGTCTGCTCGCGGGGGACGCCTTTATTTCGGATGAGCGTTCGGGTCGAGTCCTGCAGCCGATTCGACGCCGGCAGCACCTTTTCCTGAACAATGAAGTTTACCGCCCCGAGGAGCAGAGCCAGAACAAAACACGGTATCAGCAAGCGGTAGACGCTCTGCCCTGCGGCTGTCCACGTGACGATCTCGTTGTTGCGAGATTTAATGACGTAAGTCGCGAGCACGGCGACCATCGCGGCCGAAGGCGCGATCTGGAGATAGGCGAACGGCAGCAGATATCCGAGATATTTGGCCAGCATTATCGGCCCGCCGTCGAACGTCCCGGCGAATCTCCACATTTCGAACGCCGTAAAGATTAGGAAGATCGCCAGCAAAAACACGAACGCAAGAGCAAAATACGCAATTAGATTGAAGCTAATGTCAAAATCCCGAAGCCCGGTCGTGAGATCCATTACGACGTTTCGGGCCTGCGGACGTGAGGATGAACGCTCCCGCTTCGGCAGCCAACTGCCCATTTTTTCGATCAGTTCGCGGGCGAAACCGAATTTTCCGTGATACGACAGCCAGATCAGCCCGGCGATGCTGCCTAGCACTGGTATCGCACCGCTAGCGATCACACCGATCGCTCCGACGCGGGCAAGCTGTTCGCCCAGGAAAGCCAGCAGATAGAACGCGATGAGCACCGCGAGCGCCGACGCGACGGCAAAACCGCGTCCACCGCGGCTAAATCGAAGCACGATCGCCGTGCCGAGCAGAGCGAAGATCAGCGGCGTGATCGACAGAATCACGCGACGCTGCTGCAGGATCTGGGCCTCGGTGCGTTCCGGGCCTTCTTTCTGACCGGCGTATTCCGAAAGTTCCTGCAGGCCGAGCTCTTCCGGGCGGATCTCGGTCGCTTTTACGCGGTCGATCAGTTCGTCGCGACGAGTTTTGATGGCAAAACGGATCTCGCCCAGGCTTTCGGTAATGTATTTTCCCTGTCCGGGCTCGAGCGGCAGCGTCGAGACACTCGCATTTTCGAGAACGAGTTCGGAGCGCTGGTCCGTCGTGTCGATACGCCCGCGTCTTGACGTTATCAGACGCAGCGACCTATTCGCCGGGTCTTCGTTGTATATAAATATGTTCTTCCAGCGGTTCGTTTCGAGGTCAGCACCTTTTACGTAGATCGTGTAGCCGTTTACCTCTGTATTGAAAACGCCGGGTTCGATGGGCGATTCGAGCTTTTGAATTGCGGTCTGAAGCGCGACGCTGCGCACGAGCGATGCCGCGAGCGGGACACCGCGCAGATTGACCACAAACGCGAATGCCGACATCACCAGGCCTAAAACGATCATCGGGATCGCGATCTGAATGTTGCCCACTCCCGCTGCACGGATGGCGACGAGTTCGTTGTCGCCAAGCATTCGCGTCAGGCCGATTATCACGCCGACCAGCACCGCCATCGGGCACGTGAAAGCGATCACGTTTGGCACAAGGGCGGCCGTGAGCTGCCAGATAAGGTTCGTTGGTATGTTTACGTTAAAGAATGTGTCGGAATACCGGCTGGCCTGCTGGACGAACAAGATCACGCTCAAAAGGACCCATGCCGACAAAAAATACGGCAGGACCGAGGTGATCAAATATCGTGATATCAGCCAGCTAAATCTCTGCATTCAGTTAACTTAGCGACGCACGCACAATGCGGAGATCGCGTCCGAGGGCCTGCGTGATCAGCTTGCGAGCAACGCCTGAAAGCTGATCGAGTTCATCTTCGCGACCGACGGCGATCGAACTAAAATCCGACGGTGAACGCCGCCGGATCGATTCGGTGAGGGCACGAACTGACGCCGAAACCTCTGGAAGAGACGCTGCCCGGCGGCATTTAATACAAACAAGATGTGAATCCGAGAGCAGCCGTGTCGATTCTTCGTCATCAAGCATTCGCGAACATTCGTTGCACGCAGACCAATCAGGCAAAACTCCTGCGAGTTTCAGGATCCAGAACTCAAAATAGACAGCGATCGCGTTGAAACTAGCAGCCTCCGGGCCGGTCGCCGACGACAGGCACGCATTCGCCATACGGTAGAGAGTTTCGTTCGGGTCGTGCGGCGGAAACAGATCGACAACAAGTTCGCTGAGATAAGTGAAGCCGCGGAGGAAGTCTGGATCGCTCGCTGCTCCGAAATTTGAGCGGACGAGTTCGATCCGCTGCAGCGAAACGAGTTCCTGGTTGTCTTTTTGAAAATATTCCGCGTTGACGACTGAAAACGGCTCAAGGCCGCTGCCAAAACGGCTTTTTAGGCGTTTCGCCCCCTTTGCGACGCCGCGAACGACGCCGTGATCGCGCGTGAGGAGCACGACGATCTTGTCGGCCTCGGCAAGATTGTACGTTTTGATCACGAGACTCTCAGTCTCGAAAAGAGGCATGTCAGATCCCGTGTCCCGAGTCGTTTACCAGGGAATAAAATACAGCACCCACGCCAGGGCAAGGCTGATCAAGACGAACTGTAAAAAGGACTTAACGCCATATATCATGCGGTCACGTGTCGACCCCATGTGAAAAACAGCGAACGCCACCGACGCGAACAGAGCGAATCCGACGAGGTACAGAAAATGGATCATTTCTTCCTCCCGATCGCGATATCCGCGGCATCAAGCGCCGCAAGGAAATTCAAAAGTCCGGCGACCTCAAGGAATCTACCGCCATACTCGAACGTCGCGGCCGCGGCGATCTGGGGCGAGGGCGTTCCCGCCATTATGAAGCTCACAAACGCTCCGAGTCCGTTGCCGAGCCGGGCAAATATATTCAGAAGATAGAGCAAGGCACCATCCTTAAACTCAAATCCAGGATAATGAGCACCGCCGCTCGCGATCGCGATGGCAAACATCAGCCAGATGACGCCGGCGATAATGGCACCACGCACCGGGCGTTTCTGCACAATATGGCCCACACCCGGCAGGAACCATGCTAATACGCTTACTAGGATAGGGTTATTCATCTATGAAACCGTAGTGTCTTTGGTCGTAATCTCGACAGCTTAACATCATTTGCAAGAATCACTTATAGGCAAGCACTTCACATATCACCTTAAGCATTCACCGCTCGGACCTTGCGCTCCGCACAGTTCTCGACGAATTTGCCGAACAATTCCTTCGAGAGGTCATCGGTCGCGAACGTTAATTCCGGGTGCCACTGCACCCCGACGACGAATCGGCCGTCTCGTGTATCTTCGATGCATTCGACCACGCCGTCGGTCGCCCAAGCGGTCGCACGCAGATCTCGACCGATGTTGCGAACTGACTGATGGTGCGAGGAATTGACGCGAAGTCTTCCATCGACGCCCGTCGCTGCCTCAAGGCTCGCCAGCCAACTCGACCTCTCGACGGTCAAAGTATGCGAATTCCTGTCGTACGGCTCGCCCTGGTCATGCTTTAGCGCCTCGTGCACCTGCGACTGGATATCCTGGATCAGGCTCCCGCCACGCGAAACGTTCAATATCTGCATCCCGTAACAAATCCCAAACACAGGCAATCCCCTCTTTTCCGCTTCTGCAAGCACCAAGAGGTCCGTCTGATCCTTGACCGGCATTACGGTCCTTAGCATCTGATGCGGCTCTTCGCCGTACAAAGCCGGATCCGGGTCAGTATTGCATCCGGGCAGTAGAATTCCATCGAGTTCGGAAACGATCTCTTTGATAACGTCCTGCTTCGGGATCAACGGTATCTGGATCGGCAGCCCGCCGCTAGCCTCGACAGCCTCTGAATATGCACGATGCAAGTAGAAACGGCCCGTCGCCATCTCCAGACGCATTGTGATGCCGATACGCGGCCGAGGTGCCATAAACCTTCTAATGTTCAGATAATTGCACCAGCTATGTCAATTTGAGCATTGGTTGTCGAAGCCTTATGATTTCTCTTTATGGCACCAAGCGACGCGAAGTCGAGAATTCGATCGACCACAGTCCTGCTCGTCAAGCGCGACGGAATGACCGCCATGGCCGGCGATGGCCAGGTCACGCTCGGCGATACGGTGATCAAAGGCTCGGCCCGAAAGGTGCGAAGGCTCGCCGGTGGAGCCATCCTTGCGGGCTTTGCGGGATCGACCGCGGATGCGTTTTCTTTGCTTAGCCGATTCGAGACCAAACTCGAGCAGCATCAGGGCCAGCTCGAGCGTGCCGCTATCGAACTGAGCAAGGATTGGCGTACGGACAAATACCTGCGAAACCTCGAGGCATTGCTCATCGTCGCGGACAAGAAGGACGCTTTTCTCATTTCGGGAAAGGGCGATGTGATCGCGTCGGATGATGGGCTGCTTTCGGTCGGTTCGGGTAGTATGTACGCTCTCGCGGCCTCACGCGCATTGATGAAGCATACGGACCTCAGTGCCGGCCAGATCGTCCGAGAAGCCCTCACGATCGCGGGCGAGATCTGCATTTACACCAATTCTGAGATCATCGTCGAGGAACTTCAGGAGCAATGACCATCTATCTCGGCGGCGAGGCTGGACCGGCAATGACAAAACTTGATGACCTGACCCCGCGGCAGATCGTTGCGGAACTCGATAAGTACGTCGTGGGCCAAAGTGCGGCCAAACGCGCCGTTGCCGTTGCCCTTAGAAACCGGATCCGCCGTCAAAAGCTCGCTCCCGAGATCGCCGAGGATGTGTTGCCGAAGAACATCCTTATGATCGGTTCGACGGGCGTCGGTAAGACCGAGATCGCACGGCGGCTTGCAAAGCTCGCGAATTCGCCATTCGTAAAGATCGAAGCTTCGAAATTCACAGAGGTGGGCTACGTCGGACGCGATGTCGAGAGCATGATCCGCGAACTGGCGGATGTCGGTGTCGATATGGCAAAGCAGGCGGCTTTCGAAGAGGTCCGGCCGCGTGCGGAGCAAAATGTCGAGGAAAAGCTCCTCGATATCCTCTTGCCGCCTTCGGAAGTGTCGTATGACTACGATAATCCGTCGGAGAACGAGGCGGCCGCTCAGACGAAAGCTCGCACTCGCGAAAAGCTCAGAGAGCAGCTGCGCCGCGGTGACCTTGACGAACGTCTGATCGACGTCGAGACACAAGACCGCTCGACGACTACTATTGACTTCATTAGCGGCCAGGGAATGGAGGAAATGGGCGTCAATCTGCGGGACATGATGGGAAATATGTTTCCGTCGCGAACGGTGAACAGAAAGCTCACGATCGCCGAAGCTCGCGAATACATGCTCCGCGACGAGCAGGAAAACCTCGTCGATATGGAACAGATCACACGGCGAGCGATCGAACGCACTCAGAACGCCGGCATCATATTTCTCGACGAGATCGACAAGGTCGCCGGTCGCGAGAGTTCGGCAGGGCCTGATGTATCGCGTGAAGGCGTGCAGCGCGACCTGCTTCCGATCGTCGAAGGCACCAACGTTAACACGAAGTACGGTATGGTCAGCACTGACCACATTCTCTTCGTCGCCGCGGGAGCATTTCACGTCTCTAAGCCAACTGACCTGATACCTGAGCTTCAGGGGCGTTTCCCTATTCGCGTTGAATTAGAGTCGCTTACGATAGATGACCTGAAGCGCATCCTGATACAGCCTAAGAATTCACTTGTAAAGCAATATCAAGCTCTTCTCGGGACCGAAGGCATCACTTTAACGTTTACCGAGGACGCCATAGATAAGCTCGCCGAGATGACCGAAGAGATCAATAAGAATACTGAGAATATCGGGGCGAGACGGCTGCACACACTTGTTGAGAAGTTACTTGAAGAGATCAGTTTCGAGGGCTCCGAGCTTTCGGAAAAGAACCAGCGGATCGACGCAGCCTACGTTGAAGAGAAATTGAGCGGTCTCGTCGAAGACCGCGATCTGAGGCAATACATCCTTTGAAGTTTTTAGCGAGATTCTCGAGGCGGTTGGGCGTTTCAGCGAAGATCTTGCTGGTCGCCGGCCTCGCTATCGTCGGAGCTCTATCGGCTTCATGTGGAAAACGCGGAGCGCCGCAGCCGCCTCGTGAGCGCGTGACTCAGATCGTTGAGATATCCGGATTCCAACGCGGAACCCAGGTCATCCTCTCGTGGCAAATGCCGGCGCGTAACGCACCCAAAGGAAACACGCTAAATATAAGCCGAGCAGACATTTACCGGCTTGCCGAGCCGATCACGCTCCCCGCGCAGATCTCCGAGGAAGAATTTGCGAGCCGAAGTACTCTGATCGCCGCCCTGGCGGTCACCGATCAGGACTTTGGCCTGAAAACCATGTCATTCCGCGACACGCTCCAGTTTGCGGGTCAGCCGGCGAGATTGCGATACGCCATCCGTTTTGTGAACGCATCGGGACAGAGAGCGGGCTTTTCGAATACTCTCGTGGTCGAGCCTGCGTCAAAGATCGCGGAGGCCCCGACCGACCTGACCGCTACTACCTCGCAGGACTCGGTTCGTCTCGAATGGCGGCCCCCAAGCCGCAACGTCGACGGCAGCACGCCCGTAAGTGTCCAAGGCTATTATGTTTACAGGTCCGAGTCGCAGACCGTACCGGCAAAGGCGCTGAATCCCTCGCCGATCACTGCAACTTCTTTTGAGGACGAGACCTTCGAGTTTGGAAAGCAGTATTACTACTTCGTCCGGGCGGTATCAGTTGGAGTCCAGGCGGAACCGGTAGAGAGCTCTGAATCGAACCTTGTAGACCTGAGGCCGGGAGACACTTTTGCTCCAACGCCGCCCGCGGCACTGACGATCGCGGCGGCTCCCGGAACGATCTCGTTGTTCTTTGCGGTCAATCCAGAAAAGGACATCGCCGGATACCGGATCTATCGCTCATTGGATGAGACTGAAGATAAAGTAAAGTGGCAGCTAATGACCGCTGACCTGTTGAAAACAAATACGTTTCAGGACTCACGAGTCGAATCAGGCAAGAAGTATTTCTACTACATAACCGCGACCGACCAATTTGGCAACACGAGTGAGCCGTCCGAGGTCGTCTCGGAAACGGCACCTTAGATTATGCAGATCCCTATACCCAGCGATTATCGTCCGTCGAAGATCGTTTGCGTCGGCCGCAACTATGCCGAACACGCTGCGGAACTTGGAAACGAGGTCCCCAAAGAGCCACTTCTGTTCCTGAAAGCCCCCTCGGCGATCGTGTTTGCAGAAGAAGCAATCGTGCGGCCGGGCTTGTCCGAACAGGTTGAACACGAAGGTGAGCTTGCGGTCGTTATTTCGAAGCAATGCAAGGACTTATCTGATGATGAAGACTTGAAGCAATACATTAAAGGCTTCACTTGTCTCAACGATGTCACTGCCCGCGATCTTCAGCGGCGTGACGGCCAGTTTGCCCGGGCAAAGTCTTTCGACACTTTTTGTCCGATCGGCCCGCATATCGAGACGGACCTCGATGTCACCGATCTGGAGGTTACTGTTAGGGTAAACGGCGTAGTTAAGCAGCACGGACGGACCTCGCAAATGGTATTCCCCGTCGACTTTCTGATACGATACATATCAAGAATGATGACCTTAGAGCCGGGCGATATCATCGCGACAGGCACGCCTTCCGGAGTTTCCAGGCTTGACGCAGGAGATGTCTGCGAGGTCGAGATCGAAGGGATCGGGATCCTGCAAAATCCAGTCTCGTAACAGTATAAGGCTATTAAACACAATTATTTATCATGAAATTCTTTATCGACACAGCAAATCTTGACGAGATCAACGAGGCCAACGAGCTCGGCCTGATCGACGGCGTAACGACCAATCCTTCGCTCGTGGCCAAAGAAGGAGACATCGACTTCAAGGAACACATCGCCAAGATCTGCGAGATCGTGAAAGGGGACGTCTCGGCGGAGGTGACCGCTCTCGATACCGAGGGAATGCTTCGCGAGGGCCGCGAACTGGCAAAGATCGCTGACAATGTCGTTATAAAATGCCCGCTTACGCTGGACGGGCTCAAAGCCACGCGAATTTTCCGATCGGAAGGAACAAAGGTCAACGTAACGCTGTGTTTCTCGGCTGCTCAGGCACTTCTCGCCGCAAAGGCCGGAGCGACGTATATCTCGCCGTTTATTGGCCGGCTCGATGATATCGCCCAGGACGGTATGCAGTTGATCCGTGATATCGTGCAGATCTACGACAATTACGGCTTCGCCACCGAGGTGCTTGCAGCTTCGATCCGTCACCCGATGCACATCGTCGACTGTGCCCTTGCCGGAGCCGATGTTGCGACCATCCCGTTCAAGGTGATCCAGCAGCTCGTTAAGCACCCTCTAACCGATAAAGGACTCGACAGCTTCCTCTCGGATTGGAAAAAGAGCGGACGGAGCTAGGGCAGTTTAAGCATTTATCTGAAATACAATAATTGGCATTATCGGACGCGACGCTATTCGCTCACCAGCTGCTTAAGCTCCGCATGCAGCGATGCCGCGTCCGAGTCTGCCTGGATCGCGTACTGGTACTTTGACCGAAAGGCCTCGTCATCTTCGCGCATCTCGACGAGTTCCCGGACCTTCTCGATATTTGCCGTCACCATCTCGGTTGAGAAACCGTCTCTCTGTGCAAAAAGCTCATCGATCTCGACGATAAGCATCGAGAATTTGCGGAGCCATGCGAAAGCCGGATCCTCGAGCAGCAGGTTGAGATATTCGGTCGGGGATACCGGCCCGAAAAAGGCCTCATGACGTTCGCGCTCGGCATCGAGCATCACTTTGTGGAGCTTTAAGAGCAGGTCGCGCGACGTTTTTAGCAGTTCTGTTTCACTCATTTCCCTTAAATTCTAACGAAGATAACGACTTTTAGGTATCGGGCTAACGAATTATATTTAGCCGCCTAAATTCTTTTCATTAGCACCCTAACTATTTTTATTTAGCCTCCTAAGAAAATGTTATTATGAGGCTAATCTAATTTCGTTTGCGGGCTAATCTCCGCTTAAAATGGAGGCTGAAAATGCAGCAGAATATCGATTTTGAGGATACCGCCACTTACCTTCTCTCCCGGGTCGCGATCGGTTTTCGCGCCGCTCTCGAGCGTCATCTTGGTCCGACCGGTATCCACGCCGGTCAGGCGTTCATCCTGATCGAGCTGTGGCGCGAGGACGGACTTCGTCCGGGCGATCTGGCTCAGCGCATCGGCGTAAAGGCGCCGACCGTTAACGGGATGATCAAAGGACTCGAACAGATAAATCTCGTCAAAACGCGCGACGGCACAAAGGATGGACGAACCAAGGAGGTCTACCTGACAGAACGCGGCCGGCATATCCGCAGCGAGGTCGAGAAATGCTGGATCGATATCGAGTCTGAGTATGCGGCCGGCCTAAACCCGACCGATCGAACCGTTCTGAAAAGTGCGCTGAAGAAACTGATGGCGACGTACGTTGGCAAGGAATATGTCGAAGACGAATTCTGAAGCCGTTCGTGTCGTCACGATCAATTCGAGAAAATACGATGGTTCGCTGGCTCGTTCGTGGGAAGCAGAACTCATTAAGTCAACGGGCGACGAACTGCTTTTCGTCGGAACCTTTGTCGAAACTGTCGAACACGGCGATCTCGGGCGGATCGAGAAAGGTACGATCTCGTACGAATACTACTGGCTCGACCGTTGGTACAACGTTTTTGCCTTTTTCGAGCCCGACGGAAGGTTCCGCAATCATTATTGCAACGTAAATATGCCGCCGGCGTTTAATGGTCAGAGCCTGGACTACGTAGATCTGGATCTGGACGTTGTTGCGTGGCCTGACGGGTCGTTCATTGCGCTTGACGAGGAAGAATTCACGGCAAACGCTTCGAGATTCCGTTATCCGCATCATGTTCGCGAAAACGCGGCAGCCGCAATGGCGGAATTAATAGCCCTCGTCGACGAACGCAGGCTTCCGATGCCGCATCATAGCCTTTAATTCACTCAAACCCAACCCATATTGGAGATCGAGCATGAAAAACTTCCCCTTTGTATTCGTTCTGGTCATCCTATTCGCCGCGGCCAGTCAGGCACAGACGTCGCCAGTCTCGTACGCGGGCAATGATCCGCTGACGAACATTTCCGCCGAGATGACCGTCGTCTCGCGTTCGGTACAGGCTTTGACGCAATCAATGAAGGCGTTCGTCGACAAGTTTGAGAAGGTCGGCGGTACGACGTTCAATGAAAAGCAGCAGAAGCTCGTACTTGCGATGGAGTTCCTCGTCCGAGCGGAGGAGAGAGTTGGCAATCTTCAGCGGCTGCAGGTCGAACTCGTTGAAAAGCAGGGCGCGACGCGGACACGCCTTGCGCAGGTCGAACGCGATCTCTATCCGCAGAGCATCGACCGAAGCACCGCTTTTGAAGGTACGACAAAGACGGAGGAAATACGTGAAAGCCGTCGAACGACCTTGACCGCAGAGCGTGCTAGCCTTCAGTCGTTATTGCAGCAGATCAACTCGAATATTGGGGAAACTACCGAGGCTCTTCGTGACGCGCAGCAACTCGCGTGGCGACTGCGACGGCAATATCTGCCGCAGATCGAGAAAGAGATCTTCGAACAATAATTAGTTTGGCTGGATCCGCAGCATATAGCTGCAGATATTGAGCGGAACACCGGCGGTGACTGTGATCCTCTGTCCCGCGGGCAACTCGTAGTTGTTTATCGCCGCCGGGTTTTTGCCCTCGTTGATCGCCCAGAAATTCCCTGCTCCGTCCGTCGCAAGTGTCAGGTGACGACGGCTCACTTCGACATCGCCTAGCAACGGTATATCGACGGGTTTCGATTTCGATCCACGTCCGATCACGATCTGGTTCTGATAGATGGGAACGACGGTCTGACGCACGCCCGCACGCCATATTTCCAGTTTATACAATTCCGACGACCTTGGCTTTACCTCGGTCATCTGCTCGCCGTCTTCACCCGTCATCGGAGCAGGGCGTCCTTGATACGCGGCCGGACGGGGCTGATCCTGGAATCTGGAAACTTGCGGCGGTGTCGCGTCGCCGGTCACTGCGCCGAAATTTGGAGTGGTGAGCTGTGGCGGGGCCGGAACGTTTTGCTTGGGAGCGGGAGCGATCTCCTGCATTCCCTTTGGACGTACCAATACGCCAGTCTTGTTCGAGGCCGCCTGATCTTCCCAGCTGTGCTGGACGCGGATCTCGCCTTTCTCAAGCGTGCCGTCGATCCTGAGTTCGATCGCAAAGGACTTGGTCTCCAGCTTACGCTTCCCGGCGATCTCTTTCGCCCGCTCGGCCAGGATGTGATATAGCCCTTGAACGAGGCCTTTTCGCTTGGCTCCCTGCCATTCCTTGTCGTCGTCGCTTGATAGAAAGATCGTGTACTCGCTCGGAATGATCGTCGTACCCTGCGGCAGCGGGACGAGTTCGTTCTGCATCACGGACTCGACCTCGCGAGCGATCTTTACAATAAATTCCTCGGCCTTGCTGCGCGGCTTGACCTGCGCGTCGCGCGCGGCTTGTTCTAGCACAAGCTCGGCGGTCTCGCCGTCTATCCATCTCCTGACCTTGTCAAGGATACTCAAATCTTATAACTCCTGTAGGATCAATTGTTAGCAAGCTCAAGGTACTTGCCGTTGAGCCAGCCGCGTTTTGCGTTTCCGGGCGACGGTGCGTTGTCGCGTCCCTGCTCGACGACATCAACTTGATACCAATTATTCTGCGAATTTACAATACGAACCTTTGAATTTTTGGTCACGAGGCCGATCGGATCGTTATCTGTATTTGGCGAAGGCCGCAAATACACGTCGGTGCTCGCAACACCTGTTTTTCCGCTCGCAGTCGTTGTTCCGGCCGTCGCAGCCATTCGGTTTCGCACAAAACTCGCGGTGCCGTACAACAATCCGGTAAACGCGAGCACAAGGATCAGAAAACCCGCAAGTCGCCGAAAGGTGCGACGCTTGCGACGCGGCTGCGGAGCTGACGTCGCGTAGACGTCTGACACATTCTGCTGCGCGATCGGCATCGACGCCTGCGGCGGAATGTAAATGGGCGGCGGACTGAGGGCGGACGGAAACTGCGCAACCGCCTCGAAACTGGGCCGATCAGGCGCGAGCGGCGAGTATCCGGTCGTGATCTGCGGCTGCGGCTCTGATCGCGAGCGATGGAGAACCGTTTCGAATTCCTCTTCTGAGGCCGCTTCGCGAACGCCAGCAAGATCGCTCCAAAACTCGTCCACGCTCAAGTGTCGCTGCTGTGGATCCGAGGCGGTCGCTCGCTCCAACACTCGCAGCAGTTCCGGTATCCACGGCTCGCCATCGATCGTTTCAGGCAGCGACGTTATAGCCTCATTTACAAATGCTCGTGGCGCAACCCCCGTAACCATCGCGTAAAAGGTCTTCGCTAGCGAATAAATGTCCGCCGCCGGCGTTAGCCGAGACGAATCCAGATCGCCAGTCCTCCCTGCCATTAAAGGGCTGTGTTCGGGCGGAGCGTACGCGTTCGTACCGACCCGTGTGATCGGAGCGTCGGAGACATGCACCCGAGCAACGCCAAAGTCGGCTATCTTGACGATCGAACGGTCAAAATTGAGCAGCAGATTCTGGGGTTTGATATCGCGGTGGATAACCGAATTTCGATGTGCGTGGCCAAGCCCCGCACAGACCTGTTCAAGATACGCCAGGGCCCGAGGCATCCGCATCGGCTGATTGCGGATCAGGCTCTGCAGATCACCGCCCGACATATATTCGAGCACGAGGTAATGAAATACGGTACCTTTAAGGTCGCGAGCGGTCCCGTGGCCGAGTCGGCTGATGATATTCGGATGTCGAACGCGATCGAGGGCTAGGGCCTCGTTCTCAAAATTCTCGACGAGAGTACGTTCCAGGTCGGGGTCGAGATCGTCGTGGAGAAATACGTTAAGGGCCTTGATGACAACGGTGCTATGCACCGATCGCGGAGAGGCCAGCGAATCGCGGGCAAGGAATATCTCGGCATAGCTTCCGCGGCCGAGCTGCTCGATCACGTCATACCGCTTATCGAGCCGGCAACTGTGTAGCGAAAGCTCTTTCATCGCAAAAAGAACGGCCGGGGCGACGGGCAGCCCATTCTCCGATACACCATACGATATCACAGAGGGAATGTTCGCCCGAACGGGAGTCCGGACGGCGAGTCTTTAACGACGGCGGTCGTAGTTGGTATTATTTCAGTAAATGTGCGGAAGAGCAGTTCAGGCTAACGTCAGCAGGTACGTCAAGTATATTGCCTATTGGCAAGAACCGGACGAGGTAACGCCAAGACGGAATCTGCGTCCAACGGAACCTGCGTGGATCGTCGCCCGCCGAGGTGACGGAATGATCCGAACGCTCGAAGCCCGTTGGTGGTGCCAGTGGGACAATTCGTCCCGATTCGACACCAAGTTTCCGACTTTCAACGCCCGTGTCGATACGATGCACGAAAAAAGGCTCTGGTCTGATCTGTTAAAGAAGGGTCAGCGATGCTTGTTCCCGCTCGACAGTTTCTACGAATGGCCGGTGAAGGGACGCGGCCTGCCGCCGGTCGAGATCTTTGTCGAAGGCCGTTCACCTTTTGCCCTCGCCGGCCTCTGGAGCAGATATCTTGAGGGCGGCAATCGCGGTTATTCGTTCGCGGTATTTACGACAGAGCCGAATGAATTCATGAAGCCGATCCACGAGAAAGCGATGCCGGTCATTCTCTCCGACCCGGCCCAGCAAAAGCTCTGGCTTGACGAAGGCGACGAAGAACTACTTCGTCCATACGACGGCAAGATGGAAGCCGACGGGATGCCTGATACTCTCGAAAGGCTCTACCCGGAGGAGAATCAAAAGTACTAAAAGAAAAACGCCCGCTCTTTCGAACAGGCGTTCTTGCCAAGGTTGTCGTCCCTGATCAATCGTTCGTTCTCAAGAATCCAGTCGTTTGCACGTACTGGAAGAACGGCGTTCCGGGCGGCAGGCGTGCCGGATCGAGGAACGTGCCGTCGAAAACCCAGTTACGGATCGGCGGATTGTACACCTCGTTACAGCATTTGAACGGCCCCGAAGCATTTCGCGAGTTGAACAAATTAATGAGCGAGCCGGAATAATCAAGCCGTTGTCCGGTCCACGTCTCCAGGAATCGCTTGAAGTTATGAACACCGCCGTTCAATCTTGGCGATATTCCGCCCTGATTGGGGGTTGCCGATCGGCTCGCGATCGTGTCGCCCGAGATCATTGCAAATCGCATAGTGGTAGTTTGTGCTACGCGGGTGCTTTGATTGTATGGACTCGTTGTGGAACTCGAAAAGCTCTGTCCATCATTCCAAGCGTTCGAGAGGATCGTGATGCCATCGGCGACAATCGACGCCGGGATGTGAAGGGCCGTATCCTGTGGAAAATATTGAGTGTAAGGCGTATTCCCCTGCGACGGTGGCGAGTTAGCGTGCGTAGCGTTGTAATTACCCTGAACGTAAACGTTATTTTCTGAGGCGACCGTGAAGCCTCGTGTCGCCGACGGTGTCGCGCTGTTATAGATTCCGGGCACGACCGTACCGTTGGTCAGCCTTACGCCCCGTCGGTAGTACTTATGGTCCGTGACAGAGGCAAAATCCGGGGGCCACGTGTTGCTGTAACGCGGTGCTTCGCAGTCGGTTCCGCCGGCAGCGCAGCCGGAAAGAAGTACCTCATGCACGGTTGAACTGAACTGCTGATGGTTCATGAACTTGCGTTCGAGCGACCCGTTTCGATTTGCATCTTCACCGAGCTGCATCGTTCCGTCGTTGCCGGGCGACGAGCCATAGATGTCTTCCATATCGAATTCGCCATCGAAATCCGCGTCGCCCCGACGATCGGAAACGTAGAGTACCCAACCGTTTTCGACAGGCACGTCTCCGGAAACGAGGCCAACACCGCCTTTGGATAGGGCGAATTTCGTATCGATGGGGAAGAGACCGTCAAAATCGCCCCGCAGGAATCGGCGCAGATTCGCGACGTCGATATCGACCATGCTCATGACACCGGGTAACGGTAGCTCCGAGAGATTCGAGTAATACGTAGTCGTACGATCGTCATAATATAGGCCTTCGCGGGCATCGAACATTTTGATCGGAAACGGGACGACAGCTACGTTGGTCGTTCCATTCACCGTCGCAAGCTTTAGGTGAGCGAGGCTTTCGGTGTACGTATTATCGCGCGGCATTGGCGATGGCGAGGCAATTATCCTTTCCTGACTCGCATCACCGTTGGCCGCGGTACCGCATGAACCGGCAGGTGCCGGAACAGGGGCAGGCGAGATCGCCGTTGCTCCCGCGTCGGTACATCCGTTTACAGCGGTCTGCGAGCTGCCCGTGAACCGCTGAACGACGTTAAAGCCGTTATCCGCAATAGACCCGACCGAAACCGGCGTCGTATACCTGCGCGTCGTTGGTGTGGTCGATGGCGTCGGAATGGGTTCGCCCGGGATCACGAATCTTTGCAGTTTGATCACGGAACGGTTGTCTACAAAGTGAACGCTGGGTGCCTGCGCCGTTGTGGGTGAGATCGGCGAAGGTTCGATCGACCCCATACTGCTCGTATCGGGATAGATAGAATTCGACGTGCCCACGCCCGGCCGCCACCTGGTATCGGTGATCTGGAATTTCACAGTCGATCCGTCCATGATCCTCGGCGCGACTTCGGTCACGCCCAAGGCAAGAAAGTCCTCTGTTATGTCGGCGGTGACCACTGAGCCGTCCGCAGGATTCGTCTGGACGGTTTCAACCTTTATCCATACTTCCCGGCCGACGGACGTGCCGCCGGTAAAGAAACGTTCGCCATTGACGCGCGTGGTCCGGTACGGATCTGCCGTAAATGTTGCGTCCGACGCGGCTTTTTTCATCGGTTTCGGCTGATAGCCGCGTACCCGATCCTGATAGGCGATCGGCGTCGGAGCGACTGTCGGCTCTTGAGGCATTCCGTCGGCGCGGCCGTCGAGCCTGACGCCACATTTGCTATTTACAGTTGTTACGATCGGACTAGTTCCTGTTCCAGACGCACAGCCCGGAAGCTTTGCCTGGCTATCGGCAAGCGTGATGCGAATGCCCGTTTTGTTAGTAAACCGCTCGCTCCGCAGGATCGAATTATCCTCTTCCGCTCCCGTCACAGGGCTTAGCGTGCCAGCAACGCTCGCGAGATCGCCGCCTGTTGGCTTAGCTACCTCTTTTCCACGTCGTAGCATTTCGATCAGGTCTGTGTTTTCGCCGACGTTCAGCGGCAGCCGCAGAGTTGGGGTATTAGCCTGGAGGTTCCCGTCAAAGACGGAGCTCTGCGAAAGAAAATTAGTATTCAACCGGCTCGGCGGCAGATCCGGATTCGGTGTTTGGGCGGGGATCGGATACGCCGGCGGAAACTCGAAAATGTTGTTCGCGTTTCCCTGGTTCGTGTTTAGCACACTGCCCATCGTCGGAAGGAGTTGGACGAATGTACCCGACGCATTCTTTATGTAGGTCTGGTTGTTGGCGCTGTCAACTGTGTCCCAGTTGCGCCACGTCTGCGTAACGATCTGATCGGCAGCGGTCACGCGCGAGTCGAAATATACGCCTTCCGACCCGGGCGAAATAAAGAAGTTTCCGTTCGAGTGAACACGGCCGCCAAAGCTGAAGCGCGGTGGGCGAAACAACTCAAGGTCATCGTTGTAGAAGATACCGAACTGGAAGATCGGAATTCGGTTGTTCAGTACGTTGCGGGTCAGCTGAACCTGGGTTCCGATCGGATTTGCGGTCGTGCCGTTATTGTTCGTAGCCGTAGTACGTAAGCGCCACGTATCCTGGATCGCAACGAGTCCGGTGTACGGTCCACCCGTAAGCGTAGTAACACGACTTGGTGGTTCGGGGGCGGGCGGGATGACCTGATCGACCTCCTGGAGAAACGTATAAGTTCCCATGCCCGCCACGGTGCCGGTACGGACCTTGTTCAGATCTGTTGCGGTCGGGTTTAGCTTTACCTCGAAGACCTTGTTGAAGTTTCGGGTCATCGTCTCAAGGCTTCCCTGCGCCGCATAGAACGTGCGGGCTTCCGCTGTTTCGTTTCCGGTCGCAGAAGCCTCGGCCGTGGAGCGTGACATCGCAAGAGCGACAAAAACCCCGATCAGCGCCAACATGAATAGCGCGATCACGATCGCCGATCCTTTCTCGGCATTTGACCGACTGTCATTTTGAACTTTCATTGCTTCAAAACTTTTTCCTTCCATCGTATTGCCCCGCCTCACTTAACTTGCTTCGTATCCGAGATTCCTCGTACTTACCGTCGTTGTCATCGTTTCGCGATAATATTGATTGTTTTGATCTTTCTCGGTCGACCTTACGCTGATCGTCAACCTGATCTGTCTTACGGCGTCGAGATTTGCTTGCGTATCATCTCCTGTACCCGCGACACCATCCGGCCCGGCACTCGGATTGTCAGACAGCGTGCCGTCGTCCATAACGTACTGCAGTTGGAAGTTCTCGACGTTATAGACAAGGGGTTCGTCCACAAATGCGGCCGTCGGCAAGACATTGACATACTCGCGACGTGTCAAAGTGCCATCAGCCGTGACGAGATAGGTGACCATCCTGACCCGGTAGATATTTGTGGCAGATATGTTGTTAAGGACACCGAGCAGAGCGGTCTGGTTGAATGCGATCGGATCGCCGTTAGCGAACTGGATCCTGTTCGTTCCCGAAAGTCCGGTCGCGACCCCGAGAGTGTTTCCTGTCTGCCCTACCAGAATGAAGAGATCATTGATGCGGCAGGCAGCATTCCCTTCGGTCGAGGTCAGTTCCACAACACCGCCTGACGTCGTCGAGCGGGAGCCTATACTCAGCGGCCTCGAGAATCCGGATGCATTATTGAACGTTTCATCCTTGAACAAGAACGTAACCTGATCGGTCCTGATATTTGGTGTTGTGTTGAAAGTGTTGAGAGTTACGTTGTTGCCCGAGATCACCGGCGGTACCGTATCGCGGCTGCTATCCGAATCGTTCGGGATCCCGAGGGCGGTCGAGACTCGGTTATCAGGGGAAACGACCGTACTGTTCAAAGGATAGCCGAAACCGGCGTTGTAAGCGTCGCGAGCTATCAAATTGAGCCCGATACGAACGCCTTTGGCAAGCTGGACTTCCTCATTTACTGTCTTCTTGCTGATCTGAGCCGCACGCATCAATCCCCAGATCGAAGCCGATATGATCAGAAATATCGTCATCGAGACGAGGAGTTCAAGCAGCGAAAACCCGCTTTCGCCGGTTCTCGAAGGTGCGCTTTTTCGTACTTTCATTGAATTATTCATCTCGACCTCAATTGACCACGGCGTAATCAGTAAGCACGGTCGCAACCTGCTCCTGCCGCTGCAATCCGCCGACGTTATAGGTAACGGTTACAGTGACCGATCTCATCCGTACCGGCAGGGTTCCCGCGGGACTGCAAATGATGGGCGACGGACGATCCGGATCGCACACATCTGTGATCACGATCCTCCGCTGCAGCTGTGAAACCGTCGGGCCGGTGTCGTCAGGTGTTCCGACGATCTGGTCAGGGCCGGCATTTTCCCGAACGGGCTGAAAACCGACAGAAAAGATCCCCTGGGCCACGCCTGCCGAATCCGGGTTCGATCCAATATTCCCCACCGCAGGCCATCCAAGCCGCGTCGGGTCGGTCTCTTTGACCGCCATGATCGACTCTAGGGTGGAGGTTGCTATCTGCTTTGCTGCCAACTGCTGTTCGTGGCCTGCTGCCTGCACGAGGGAGAACGAAAGCGCCGCCATCATCGAAAGGATCCCGAACATCAGAATGACGAGGGCGATCATCACGTCGATGTAAGAAAAGCCGTCTTGAGACCGTATGTTCATTGGTGTGTTGCCTCTTTACTGATTTGCGACGAAGGTCGTGCCGTTATGCTTCCAATAGCGGATCGCTCCGCTGCCGCCAAATATTGTGATAGCTCGTACTTGGGTCCTGCTTAGCGGCGTCGTGCTGCCTGGCGTAATCGGCGGCCAGGAATAGAGATTCGCGCTTAGTGGTATGTTGGTGTTGTTAACGACCGAACCGTCACTGTTAAAGCGGGCGAGCCAGACTGTGTGGCCGCTCACACTTGTGGAACCATCCAGATGACCGCGCGTGTCCGCCGCAGTCACGGCATCGTTGTAATTGGGAGGATTTGGCCTCGATACGCTCGCCGGAATGATGTCCATGCGGACGTCCTTCGTCATCTCGAGCGGGGATTTCCGTATGAGAGTGTCGGTTGCCGCGCCATTCTCGTCGATTATCCTCGCAACGTTGTTCGTATAGTCGATCTCGAATCTGATCGTCCGGCGCCGATTCAGCGCGAGTTGGCCGGCCTCGCGCATCATATCGATGACTTTGAGCGCCTGATCCTCTGATTTGTAACCTTTCTTAAAGTTAACGATGTACGGCAGCGAGATGACGGACATCACGCCGATCACTCCGAGTACAACAAGGAGTTCGGTCATCGAAAAACCTGAAAAGCTCACCGAAGCCGTATGATCGGTCTTTCTCATAATCCACTAGCCTGTTTTAGCTCTTTGCGGTAGCCACCAAACTGGATATGTGGTCCGCTAATAAGGAAAAGACGGAATGTATAACACATTCCAAAAGTATTGTACGGTGTTGAACACAAAAATGCAATACATCTGAATATCTTTTATTCGGTTCCGATATCGGTTACACTTTTGGCATTGCAGCGCTTGCTCTTTCCCGCGTTTTTTTCCGCTTGATGACTGAAAAGCAAAGTACTGGAAAGGAAGGATTTTCGGCCGATTGGTTCCTGCGTGGAGCATTGACCAGGATCGGCGATACTTTTGACCGGTTCACCGGGCGTCGCTGGACTCCTTCGAGCAGTCTTGCGACAAGCGAACTGATCGAGCGCCTGAAACGTCTGCTCGATTCCGAAGCGGTCGAGGTCGCCGGAAAAGGGACGGTCGTTCCACATAATATTAAGTTGAAGGTCCAGTGGGACAAGTTCTCGACCGATTCGGATGAAGCATTGGAGAAACTCGAGAATGAACTGCTGACCGCCGCCGCCGACCACATCAACGACAATCTCTTTTACACCCACGCTCCTCTCAGACTCGAGGTCAAGCCGGATTACTTCACGCAGGGGGTTAAGCTTTACGTGAGCTTCGACAAATTTGCTGAAGAAGAGCGCGAAGCTGAGTTGAATGTCACTATTCCCGCGATGCAGGTCAGGAAAGAGGACATTCCGCAGCTGCCCGAGATCCCGGTGGCGGAGGTATTCATCGCTCGCTTCTCTCTCAAAGGGAGTCGCCGAGACAAGCGTTTCGAATTGCCACCCGGTGGCCGCATTACAGTTGGCCGCAACGCCGGTAACGACTTAAGGATCGACGATCTTAGCATCTCAAAGATCCACGCTGCGGTCGTATTAAATAAGAACGGCCTGCTTTCTGTCGCCGATACGGGTTCGACGAACGGAACTTTCGTCAATGCCGAGCGTATCGCGTATGGAAAGGCGATCATCCTCGCTCCGGGAGATAAGGTGAAGTTTGGAAGCGTAGAAGTAGTCTTCGACCACGTCAAAAGCGACACCGGCGCACTTTCGAAAGAGGAGACGATCAGGATCGACACATTCGAGTCGAGAGTGATCGCCGGTCAAGACGCAATAAGTCAGGACAGCACCCTCGAGATCGACCCCGAACCGGCAAAGGAGAGCACAAAATGAATCTCATTCTCCTGTTGCTTATAGATCTCGGCTCATGGCGGCCCGAAAGCATCTTCGGCGGGCAGATCCTCGAACGCACGCCCGCCGGCCTCTCGATAGTCTACATAGTCGGCGTCGGAGTCTTGATCGGCTTTCTAATTCTCACTTTCCTCGACAATTTCCGCAGACATCGGCTTGTATTTGAGCGAGAACTTCCGCGCGAGGTCCGGCGGCGGATGACCCAGGCCCTGACCAACCGCAGCCTGCTCATCTGGCAAGGTGTCTTCGTCGCGATGGCCTTGGCAGTATTCGGATTTCAGGTCTATTGGGTACACTTCGCCGGCTCGTCCAACGAACAGTTTCAGGCCCTGGCGTACAAAGATCTGCGCACCAGAAGAACAACCGCCGCGAGCCTTCGCGGATGGATGCTTGACCGTTCCGGACAACTTTCAAACGCTCTGGCTTACTACAAGATCGGGACAAACGGCGAGATCGTCCGCACGTATCCGCTCGAGAAAGAAATGGCCCACTTCCTCGGCACTGAACGAGGTACACCGGGACTCGAGCGTACGCTTTACGAAGCCGACACTGACCCGATGCCTGAGGCGTGGGAGATACTCACCAGCTATCGGAAGCCGGAACCCGAGAACAAGGACGTCAGGATCACCATCGATCGCGACTTGCAGACCTACATTGCCCAGCGTCTTGGCGAGAAAAAGGGCGGCGTAGTCGTCATCGATCCGCAAACCGGCGATGTGCTCGCGATGTATTCCAATCCGGCCTATAGCCTCTCCGAGGCCGAGTCGCTTAGCGGCTACCTCAAACTAGAGGCTGATCAGGCGAATAAACCTCTTCTAAATCGAGCGACGCGGGAATTCTACATCCCCGGCTCGACCTTCAAGACGTTCACGATGATCGCGGCTTTCCGCGCAAATCGCCAGGGCATGACATTCCCCGGAAAACCCGCCCCGGAATGCTACACGCCGTTTCGCGGCTCGCGGCCGATCTGCGACGCCGGCGGCAGCTGCCATGCGTGCAGTCCGGCGATCCCGATAGTTGAAGCCTTCAAGGTCTCATCCAACCAGTACTTTGCCCAGATGGCAAACGAACTTGGACGCGATCGAATGGGCGAAACCGCCTCCGCTCTTGGCATTCTTCCGGTCGATACTTCCGAAGCGGCGCTAACAGCCGGCTTTTTCTCCGACATTTGGAATACGAAGAGCAAGAGGACCGCGAACGCACTCGCTCCAGCTCGCTCAACGCTCGTTAACGGCAAGGAGTTGACCCGTTACGACACCGGCGTGATCGGAATGGGCCAAGGTGGAGCAGGACAAATGACGCCGTTTCAGATGGCCCTGATCGCCGCCGCTCCGGCCAATCTCGAAGGCAAGCTGATGAAACCGAAGATCGAAGCCGATCTCGCACCGCAGGCATTCGGCCAGGTGCTCGGCCGAGAACATGCCCGAGTCGTCCGTGAGATCATGTCGACTGTAACCGACGAACCGGGTGGCACGGGCGGTGTTGTTCGGGCGAAACTTGCCGGAACGGGCATCACAACCGGAGGTAAGACCGGAACGGCCGATAAAGACGGCGTTCAGGTCTATAACCCAGATGGAACTAAGAAGGTTGTAAAGCGAAAGCGCCGCGAAAATGGCGAGTTGGTCGAATACGAGGATCCGGTAAAAACGACTCGCTGGGACGGCTGGTTTCTCGCGATCGCCCCGCTGGATACGCCACGCCTCGCGATCGCCGTCGTTGTTGAAGACATCGGTGGGAGCGGATACGGAGGAACGACCGCCGCGCCGATCGCGGCCGATGTAATTCTCAAAGCGATGCAGCTCGGGCTGCTCGGCGATAAATATAAGCCGAAAGCGGCTCCGCCGAAACCTACGAGAGGACGTGCGAGATGAAAAATCGTACTTCCTCGCACTTCTTTATTCTCGCCCTGATCGTGCTCGTCACGGCGATCGCTCATTATTCGATCTATTACGGTGCTTTGATCCGCGGTTACGAGACCTCGTCGATCACGGCGGGCCGAAATCTTCTGTTGCTTTGCGTTCTTGCCCTGCTGCCTATCTTTATTAAGAAGTTCCTAAAGTACGACGGCAACTGGACGCTATACACCTCCGCAATTCTGCTTTTCTCGATCGGACTCACTGTGCAATACAGGCTGTTTAGCGACCCCGAATACACTTCGCGTCGCGACAAGGCCGAGGCTCGTCAGGCCAAGATCAAGACGATGCAGATGCACTATATTCAGGAGAATTATTCGGCCGAGAAGAAGCAGATGATGGGCCTGCCCGCGACGCCGCCTTCGCCCGTTGACCTTAGCCTGGAGACGCCGAAGCCCGCGCCTGAAACGTATACGGGCGTTTATTTATCGGGCCGAACCATCAATCCGTTCCTTGGCATTATCGGGCTTTGCGTAGCTTTCTTCCTCCTTCGGCGGGACTGGATCCTGAAGAAGTTGCAGGAGAATGGCTTTCTGATCGTGGTGCTTACGCTTGGCCCCTTGTTCTTTGCCGCGATCTGGTCGCGAGCGGGCAAATTCGGCGATAATCTGACGCCATGGGAACTGTCTAAAATTCCCTTCTTGATCGGATTTGCGGCGGTTCTCGCGGTGCTTTACCGCAATCTAGCAAGGACATACTGGGGAATTCCGCGGGCAAAGGACGCACTTCCGCTCGTCTTCATGGCGATCCTGCCATTTCTTCCCTTCTTCGTTTTGAAGGACTTCGGACAGATGATGGTCTTTAGCGCGGTTTACGCAACGCTCTACTTGATCGCGATCAGGCGATTCCCGCAGCGTTTCGTGATGGTCGGAAGCGTTCTGCTGGTCGTCTCCATTCTTGTCGTTGGAGCTTTACCGGCGAAGACTCAGGAACGCATCCCGCTGCTTCCGACGCTTGCGGCTCCGGTCAAGGCGATCCTTCCGGACCGCATTCAGCAGCGTTTTCACCTGTGGCTCGACGGATTCAATCCACCGCCGCCTGAGACAAGCTGGTGGAAGAGCGATTACGACGACTATTACAAGAAGCTCGTCGAGCGTGACCCGAATCTGCCGCAAATGATCGAGCAGGATCCGGCCCTGCAGCGTACGATCAACGTTGATGCGTGGTTCGACATCCTTGCTTTCCAGCCCGCTCAGGCGACCTTCGGTGTGGCTTCGGGCGGCACGACGGGCCGCGGTCTGGGGCTCGGATACCCGGAATTGATACCCGTCGCCGACTCCGATTACATCTTTGCGGCGCTAGCCGAAGAACTTGGACTTTTCGGGGGTTTGTTGGTAACCTTTGCCCTGATCGTTTTCGTTAGTGCAGGCGTCAGAACGGCCCGAGATTCAAGGGATATGTTCAGCCGGCTGTGCTCGATCGGGCTGGCGGCATTTATCGGATTTCAGGCCTTGGTAAACATCGGCGGCATCACGCGAGCATTGCCGATGACGGGCATCACGCTTCCCTTTGTGAGTCACGGTGGGTTTAGCCTGATAACGAGTTTTACGATGCTCGGGATGCTGATGGCATTCTCGCATCGTGCATCGGTCGACAGACGCAACGACGAAGCAACGATCACTGATTCCGAACTTGCGGCAGCACAGTAACCCCTTTTTCTACAATCCTTTGATGGATACGACTTACAGCATTACATCAAGCTCGGTTTCCGACCGCGGATTGAGCGAACTTCGCCCGCAGAACGAAGATTCCTTCGCGGAGCTTCCCGAACACGGATTATACGTCGTGGCCGATGGCGTCGGCGGAGCGGCGGCCGGAGAGGTAGCGTCTCAGATGGCTGTGGAAATGCTTTCGGAAGCCTTCGCCAATCGCAGCGGCGGGCAGGACCCCGAAGCGGTGATGCGAATCGCGATCAGCCAGGCAAATTCGGCGATTTTTCAGATGTCGCAGGAACTGCCGCAGCTATCGAACATGGCGACGACGGTCGTGGCGGTGCATGTCGATGGGGATAGCGCAACGGTCGCACACGTGGGCGATTCTCGCCTATATCGAGTCGATCGGGAAGGAGATTTGCACGCCGATACCGACGATCATTCGGTCGTCGCCGACGAGGTCCGCGCGGGACGAATGACGCCTGAGCAGGCCGAGAACCATCCCGGACGAAACGTGATCAGCCGTGCACTCGGAGCGGAACCGACGGTCGAGATCGATCTGAAAACGATCTACATCGAACCGGGCACCGCACTTCTGCTTTGCACCGACGGTATCACGCGGCACGTGACCGATGCCGAGATCAAAGGCGTTCTGACCTTTGGCGGCGAGCCGGCGGACGTCTGCGAATACCTCAAGAAGCTCTGCCTCGAACGCGGTGCCGAAGATAACTTCACTGCGGTGGTAGTCAAGGTCGCCCAGAGTGGTGCGCATCCGCCACTGCGAACGACATTTGACGAGGGTGAAGAACCGACCGTCGCGGCCGCCCGTCCGCCGATCGCCGTTTCAGATCCGGATGACGATGACGAATTGCTCGAGCTTGATACGCTCGAAATGGAGCGTCGTGCAGAGACGTTAGAGTTTGAAGCTACCGACCCCGACATCGGCGATGCTGAACCCGAGCCTCGGCCTGAGATCGCTGCAGCTGAGCCGATCGAGATAGACGAGCCGACGCACGAAGAACCACGCCCGGCGGCTGTGTCCGAAACGGTCGATGGATCGGAGTTTTCGATGTTTGGCTCTTCGGCGACGGACACGGACGAACCGGGGCAAAGCAGTACGGCCAGTCGATATTTGGCAGCCCTCGGCATTCTTGTACTCGGAAGCCTGATCGGCCTTGGGATCTATCACTTCGTTCTGGCACCAAAACCGACCGCTGCTCCGCCGGTAGGCGACGCTCTTTCGGTGATGAAAACGGAAGATATAGCGTTCAGCTCATTCGAAAAGCTCCGGCGGACCGTTGACGCCGATCCGGCGGCCTATGTAAAAGAGGTTCCGTCAGCCCAAGGCGCCGAGGATCATTACCTGATCGGACGAGCGTACCTTTTGCTCGGCGACTTCCCCCGCGCGCGGCTCGCCTTCGTTGCGGCACAGAAAGAGCTTCCGAGAAGTGAGCCGGCGAATGCCAAGGTCTTGCAGGCCGATGTCGCTACCGCGTTGATGATAGTCAACGATCCGGCTTTGCAGGTGAGATTCAAACAGGAACTCGAGGCCGCCGGAAGACTCGCCGCAGGAGCCAACGCAAATACGAACGCCAACACGACGGCGTCGCCCGCACGCTAAGCCTCCGCCGCTCGTTTTGCTTCGAAAAGAACGACGCCCGCCGCCACGGCAACGTTCAGACTCTCAACTCCGTTTTGCATCGGAATGATGACTGGCTTATCGACGGAACTGAGTTCCTCCGCCGTCAGTCCGTGGGCTTCCGAGCCAAGGATAAGGAGATTTCGTCTCTTCCAGTCGATGTCGGTGTAACTGATCCTTCCCGAGACGTCGAGAGCGACCGTCGCATAACCATTTTCGCTTGCCCACGAGGTCGCCCGGTCAAATTCTGCTCCTTGCCAGACCTGCAGCCTGAACGCCGAGCCCATCGATGCCCGTAAAGCCTTTGGCGAGTACACATCGGCGGATCCATGCGAGACGATCACGGATTTGCACCCCGCGGCTTCGGCCGTGCGCAGGATCGCTCCAAGATTTGAGGGATTTGAGACGCCATGCAGAAAAAGTACCAGTCTCTCGTCGGCGGCCAACGCCGATGCCTCAAAGTTAGGCCGTTCTGCGGTGAGGATCATGCCTTGGGAATTCTCGGTATCCGCAACGGTCGCGAACGCCCTGTCGGCTACGATATGCGTCTCGATCCCTGCAGAAACGGCTGCGTCGAGTACGTCTGATCCTTCAAGCCGTTCGGAAACAAAGCACTCCACCGGTTTGATCGGGGAACGGAGAGCCTCTTCGAACAGCCGACGCCCTTCGATAAAAAGCAGCGACTTATCCTTACCGTCACGCAGCTTTCTCAGCTGCACCAGCCGCCTGTTGTCGCGGCTCTCGATCCTTTCGCCAAACGCCATCGTCATTTGATTTAACACGATAAGACCTGCTTTGAAAAGGGCCGCAAAATGGCTACACTTATCGGATATGCAGCCCGAAAAGAGATCGGTGTCGAGCCTCGACCAGCTTCGCGAGCGGTCGCGGCTCGCTGAACAAGGCGGCGGAGCGGAGCGCCTCGAAAAACAAAAGGCCGGCGGAAAAATGACCGCCCGCGAACGGATCGAATTCCTGCTCGACGAGAACAGCTTTGAGGAATTCGACAAATTTGTCGTGCATCGCTCCGCCGATTTCGGCCTCGACAAGCAAAAATTCCTCGGCGATGGCGTCGTCACGGGCCACGGCCTGATCGACGGACGCGAGGTATTTGTTTTTGCCCAGGATTTCACCGTCTTCGGCGGCTCGTTGTCTGAAACTCACGCCCAGAAGATCTGCAAGGTCATGGACCTCGCGATGAAGACCGGCGCTCCCGTGATCGGGCTCAATGATTCCGGAGGGGCACGCATTCAGGAAGGCGTTGTCTCGCTCGGCGGCTATGCCGATATTTTCCTGCGAAATGTTTTATCGAGCGGCGTCGTTCCGCAGATCTCGTGCATTCTCGGCCCGTGTGCCGGTGGGGCGGTGTATTCGCCTGCGATCACTGACTTTAATGTCATGGTCAAGGAAACTTCGTACATGTTCATCACCGGGCCTGACGTAATAAAGACCGTCACGCACGAGGACGTGACAAAGGATGATCTCGGCGGTGCGATGACGCACAATTCCCGCTCGGGCGTTGCTCATTTTGCGGCTGATTCCGATGAGCACGCGCTTCGACTTACCCGCGAGTTGATCTCGTTCATTCCGTCGAACAACCTCGACGATCCGCCGTTCGTCGCGACCAAGGATCCGATCGACCGCTCCGACGAGAAGCTCAACACGATGGTGCCGGAAGTGGCCAATCAGCCCTACGATATCCGCGACATTATTCACAATGTCGTCGACGAAGGCTATTTCTTCGAGATCCAGGAGCATTACGCACAGAATATCGTTATCGGATTCGCCCGGCTCGGCGGTTATTCGGTCGGGATCGTCGCGAATCAGCCTGCGTTCCTAGCCGGCGTGCTCGACATTGACGCTTCGGTAAAGGCGGCAAGATTCGTGCGTTTTTGCGACTGTTTCAACATCCCGCTGATCACTTTCGAGGACGTTCCGGGCTTTTTGCCGGGCGTCAATCAGGAACATCAAGGCATCATCCGTCACGGCGCCAAGCTGCTTTACGCATTTGCCGAAGCCACCGTGCCAAAGATCACCGTAATTACGCGAAAGGCTTACGGCGGAGCGTATTGCGTCATGGCGTCGAAGCACATCCGTACCGACATCAACTTCGCATATCCGACAGCCGAGATCGCCGTGATGGGTTCGGAAGGTGCGGTCGGCGTGCTCTTCAAGAAAGAGATCGCGGGCAAAGATGAGGCGTTTCGCCAGTCGAAGGTCGCCGAGTTTCAGGAAAAATTCGCAAATCCATACATCGCGGCCGAACGCGGCTATATCGATGAAGTGATAGAACCGCGATACACGCGACCAAAACTGATCCGAGCTCTCTCGCTGCTTCAGAACAAACGCGAAACCAATCCGGCCAAAAAACACGGCAATATCCCGCTTTGACACGCGTGCAGCCCGACAGCCTGGCTCGCCCCACATGGGCCGAGATCGATCTCGACAACCTCGCCCGCAATTATCTGGCGGTGCGCAAATTTGCCGGCGATGTGGCGTGCATGGCCGTCGTCAAAGCGAACGCCTACGGACACGGTGCCGTTGAATGCTCACGCCGATTAGAGGCAAAAGGCGTCGATTGGTTTGGCGTCGCGACGGTCGAGGAAGGCATCGAGCTGCGCGATGCGTCGATCGAGCGTCCTATCCTCGTGCTCGGAGGATTTTGGCCCGGTCAGATCGAACTCGCTCTCTCAAAACGCCTCACGCCGGTCGTCTCTACGCTCGAACAAGCTCACGCCATTGACCGCATCGCCGAGCATCGCGGCGAGATCGCGACGATCCACGTAAAGCTCGATACCGGAATGGGCCGACTCGGATTCAGGTACGATGATGCGTTTGAAACTGCCCGGCAGATCGCCCAACTGGATCACGTCTCGGTCGAGGGCCTGATGACGCATTTCGCTGCGGCCGATGACATGGCGAGCGGCTTTACAGAGCTGCAATCCGCTAGATTCAATGAGGCGGCAGCGGCTTTCCGTTCGAACGGTATTACGCCTCGATATCTTGATCTCGCCAACTCGCCGGGTGCGGTTGCTCATCCCCAAACCCGTGCAGATATGATCCGCCTCGGCGGCGTTTTGTACGGCCTTGGCGGAGACGTTCTTCCGAAAGAGGTTGCAAAACCCGCCCTTTTTCCCGTGATGGCCGTCCGAAGCCAGATCGCCCTGATAAAAGAGATCAAGGCAGGCGAACCTGTCGGCTACAGCCGAATTTGGACAGCCGAGCGACATTCCCGCGTCGCGGCGATCCCGATCGGATACTACGACGGGTTTCGACGTGGGCTTTCCGAGAGTGCTGACGTATTGATCCGCGGCGAACGAGCTCCGGTCGTGGGACGCATTTCGATGGACTGGACAACGATCGATGTGACCGTTATTCCGGATGCCGCAGTGGGCGACGTGGTTACCATGATCGGCAGCGACGGCCAAGACGAAATAAAGGCAGAGGACCTCGCCGCTCGACTTGATACAATATCGTACGAGGTCACATGCGGCATCAGCGCGCGCGTATCACGGATCTACAAATAGGAGAACGCTATGAAATTCCCTCTAGAGTTATCGTTCAAGCTGCTTGCCATCGCGAGTCAGATCTATATACGCGATTCCGGCGGCCAGTTGCTGGGCTACGTAAAGCAAAAGCTTTTCAAGTTCAAAGAAGAGATCAACGTCTTTGCCGACGAGAATCAAACTCAGCTTCTATTTACGATCAAGGCCGACCGCGTTATCGATTTTTCCGCGCAATATAATTTTACGGCCGCCAATGGCCAGCCGCTCGGCTCGATCAAACGCCGCGGAATGCGTTCGATATTTAAGGCGCACTACGAGATATACGACGGTGCCGGAAAACAATCGATGCAGATCCATGAAGAGAACGCATGGGTCAAGGTGATCGACGGCCTGCTCGGCGAAGTGCCGATACTCGGAATTTTTACCGGATATTTTTTCAACCCGGCATACATCGTCTCGCGGGTCGATAACGCACCCGTAGCGAAACTCCAGAAACAGCCCGCCTTTTTCGAAGGCATATTTCGCCTCGAACTGCTTGGGCCCGCTTCTGACGACGAACAGACGCGCGTTTTGCTCAGCGTTCTGACGATGACGCTGCTCGAACGCGCCCGAGGCTGACTCACGGCCAAATGGGAAGTGAAAGTAGTAACGGCACGGCTCCCGGATTCGCACGGGAGCTGTACGACAAGGTTTTTGACGCCGACATCTTCAGTCATGCGGCGCAGGTGGCTTTCTACTTTTCGTTCGCTCTGTTCCCCTTTCTTTATTTCCTCGTAAGCCTTTTCGGCCTAGTGCTCGACGCGTCGGCGGATATGAAATCCGAGCTTTTCGGCTATCTGCGACAGGTAATGCCGTATTCGGTCTTCGAGCTCGTTCGCAGGACCGTCGATGAGATCATCGAAAACAGCTCTAGCGGCAAAGTGACGCTGGGTCTCGCGGTCACGCTCTGGTCGGCATCCGCCGGGATCGACGCGATACGTAACGCTCTCAACGCCGTCTTCTCGTTAAAGGAAACCCGAACGTGGTTTCGAACAAAAGCAGAAGCTATCGCACTGACGATCATCGTTGCGGTACTGTCTTCGCTTGCTGTCGTTCTCGTTTTCTATGGCTGGAATCTGTTTCAGGCGATGCTAGCCACGATGGGACTCGGCGTCAATTCCCCAGCGGTCTCAAGCTCTCTACAATGGATCACGCTGGTGCTCGTTCTCCTGATCGTTTGCGAAGTCTTCTTTAACCTGCTGCCCAACTACAAACGCCTCCACTGGCAGTGGATCACGCCGGGGTCAGTGGTCGCTATCGTCATCTGGATCGTCCTCACCGCCGGCTTTCGCACCTATCTAAGTTTCTACAATTCATACGATCGGGCGTACGGTTCGCTCGGTGCGATGATGATAATGATGCTCTGGCTCTATCTTAGTGCGTCGGCGCTGATGATCGGGGCCGCGATAAACGCCGTCCTCCACCACCGTCGCGAGGCGAGACTCGAAGCTGAGGCAGAATCATCAGAGTAACTTGTGGATTTTCGTCTTTCCATCGCCAGGTGTAATATTGAGCCATGTCCATGATGCTCTCCGAGATCGCCGAACAACCCGCCGCGCTCGAGCGAACCATCGCCGCCGAACGAGCTAAATCCGTATCGATCGGCCGTTTTTTCCGCGAACGCGATATCGACCTGATCGTAATAGTCGCTCGCGGCAGTTCGGACAATGCATCTTTGTTTGGCCGGTATCTGCTCGAGATAATGACGGGAATTCCCGTCTCGCTCTCGGCACCGTCTGTTTTCACGCTTTACGGTGCCAAGCTGAATTATTCGCGGGCACTCGTGATCGGCGTCTCGCAATCTGGCGAAGGCGACGACATCAACATCGTACTCGAGAACGCGAAAGTCTCTGGTGCCTACACGCTCGCAATAACGAACGAGGCTGATTCGACAATGGCCTCGATAGCTGACGAAACGCTGCTGATCCACGCCGGTCGCGAGCGTTCGGTCGCAGCGACCAAGACCTATACGGGCCAGATGCTGCATTTTTATCTGCTTGCCGCGGCGCTGTCCGAGAACACGCTCGATATCGACCGCATCCCAAGTTACTCGGCAAAGGCCCTCGAACTCCAGCCGCTTATCACGCAGCTCGTCGAACGATACGTCTTCATGGAAAATTGCGTCGTTGTCGGACGCGGTTTGAATTACGGCAATTCGTACGAACTCGCCCTCAAGCTGATGGAAACGTGCTACGTGGTCGCTGAGCGTTTCTCCTCGGCGGACTTCTTCCACGGACCGCTCGCGATCGTCGAACGCCGCTTCCCTGTCGTTATGTTCGCTCCGCGAGGTGTCACCGAAAAGAGCAATCTCGAGCTTCTTTCGCGACTAGCAGAACTAAATGCCGACCGACTGGCGATAACGAACAGTCCCGCCATCCGCGACGCTTCGCCAAATTGCCTGCTGCTCCCCGAAGAGATCGACGATATCCTGACGCCTATCCCGTTCATTGTGCCAGCTCAACTTTTTGCCGCATTGCTATCAGAAGCAAAGGGTCTCGACCCGGACGCCCCGCGCTCGCTCGCAAAGGTAACAAAAACGATCTAGCAAGACAGAACGGCTCACTTATCCTATCCGCTGAACTAGTCGAATCCTTTTGTCGATAATGCTTTACTTCAGTGAATAGTCGATAGTGAGTAGTGGATAGTTAGTACAGCCACGTGAATCGTTGGGGCTAGATTCGACAAAACTATCCACTATCCACTTATAACTATTCACTGAATTTGTCGGCTCTTCGTCGACCATCCTTTACTTCGGTGGATGGTAAACAAGCGACGTTGCTCTATCCTTTTCGGATCACGCGGAATTTGCTGCGGACAAAAGTGCCTCGCGCATTGCGCCTGCGGTGCGCCAGCGGCCGCTGACGTTTTTGGAAAGGGCCGTCTCGACAACGGAGGCGACGTGGACCGGAACGTCCGGCACGCGGGAGCGGATAGGAATGATCGGCTTTTCGAATATCGCCTTGACCGTCTCGGCGATCCCGGCTTTGGGGCTGATGTCGAGAGCGTGCGCTCCGGTGAGCAGGCTATAGGCGGTCATTCCAACGGCGTAAATGTCCGACGGAGGCTTCACATCCTTAAAATCTCGTACCTGTTCGGGCGGCATGTAGGCGATCGTCCCGGCGACGTCACCGACCATCGTCACACCGCTCATTCCGGTCTGTTTGAAGCTCTTTGAAAGGCCGAAATCGGTAAGTTTCGCGGCGTACGAAGGGTGATCGCCGCTCACCAGAATATTCTGTTCCTTGATATCTCGATGAACGAATCCAAGGCCGTGTGCATGGTCGAGCGCGGCCAGCGTTTGGCTAATGATCGAGACCATCTCCTGGAATGGCAGTCGTCCGCCGCGGTGTTTGGCAAGCCGGGCGGCGTCCATACCGGCGATGAATTCGCTCACAAGATAGACGAGGCCATTGTGAGTGCCGTGTTCGATATAGCTGACAATATTCGGATGCTGAAGCGCCGCGGCGACCTCGATCTCACGCAGAAAACGCTTGACCGACTGATCGCTGACGGCAACCTCCGGCAGAAGCGTTTTGATCGCAACGGCACGCCCGTCCGATTCCGCCCGGCCCAGCATAACGCTGCCCATACCGCCCTGACCGATCACACGGATCATCTGATACTTCGGTATCGGCTGCGGATTGTCCTTTAGCTTTTTGCGGCAATCGTCACAGACGTATGTGAGCTTTTGTTCGGGATCCTCGGCCTCGACGTTAGCCGGTATGCGGCAATTCAGACACGCGATCGTCACTACCGACGGATGCGTAGCACCCGGCATTCGAGCCGTATCCTGAAACTCCTCGAGCCCGGTCGAAACATCGACCTCGAGTATGGTCTCGCCGCCTTGTATGCGATCGCCGCTCTTGAGATGCGCCGTGTCGACCCGCATTCCATTTACGTATGTACCGTTGGTCGACGCCAGATCGCGAAGGAACGCCTGCGGCGGAGCTATCTCGAGAATGCAGTGATGACGCGAGAAATACCTGTCCTGTGGCAGGCAAAACTGCGCATCTTCGCTCCGCCCGATCAGAAACGTATCGTGCTGATCGAACGTAAACGCACGGCCCGTCTGCGGGCCGGCAACTACGTTTAGCGTTACGCGCATTGATTCTCGATGGCGTTAGCTGATCCCTTGTAAAAGGATCGCCGCGCCGTAAATGAGGATTATAACCAAAAGCAGGGCAAGATACGCTACGCCGGTCCAAATGCCGCCGTGGGCCATGCCGCGGCCGGTGTATCGGGTCGGGTCGCGCTTGATCTGCGAGAGAGCGATGTAGCCCGTAATGATCGACGCAGGGGCCAGAAGCACGCCAAGATAGCAGCACCAGCCGATCGTCATGCTCGCGATACCGAGCGAAAGCGAAACGATAGCAAGCGTCTGATTTGGCGAAACGGTCATCGGCAGTCCGCCAAAATGTACCGCGGGTGCATTCGCCTGCGGAGCTGACCACTGCATCGGCGGAGCCGAACCCGGTTGCTGCTGAGGCGGCCAACCGGTCGGGTTGGTTCGCCGGGCCGGATCGAGCATCACTGTCGGCGGCGAATCGTCAACGGCCGAACCCGTCGCCTGCAGCGAGAGCAACTCGCCATCCTCCAGGCAAAAATTCAGGTTCGCGTCCTCATAACTGCGGCCGCATTTTGGGCAATGCTTCATAACTTAAGCTCAGTGGTCACTTACGGATCTCGAGATCCTTGAATGCGACCTTCACGCCGTCACCGGCATATAATCCCGGCACTCCGCCGGCATAGCCGTACTGATTCTTGATCGAAGTAACCATCGTACCATTGATGTACAGTTCGATCTTGTCATCGAGATCACGGACCTCGAGCTGATTAGACTCGGAACCTTCTTTTATCGCTGTCGACGTCGTCCAGGAAACAACGGTCCGCTCGTTCTGCGGTTCATGCCGTACGACGCGATACTTCTTCTTCTTAGTGTCTATAAGAAACGCGTAGCCCCGCTGCAGCGGTGTCGGATTACTGTGAAATATGAGCCCGTAGCCGAGGCTGCCGGCGGCGTTATCCACATTTCTGAGCGTGACGCGGGTGTCGGCTTTCTCGGTCTTGTATTCCTCGGGAGCTACAAGAACGTAGTAAAAACCCTTCTTCTTAGCGCTCATCACGAATTCGCCATTAGTGAACTCGGTATTTCCGTATGCCGAAAACTCCTTGACCCACGGTTCGAGATCGACCGTATCGAGGTCCGTTCTGGACGATGTCGAAGTCGAGGTAGTGCTGCTGTTCGACGAAGAATTGCTAAATCCTTTATTGGACGTGTTGGCATTCTTACTTGTCGTGTTGCTGGTCGTGATCTCGGTCTTGTTATTTTCGGCATTCATCCCGATCAGGATCAATCCGCCGAGGCCTCCACCGCACAGCAGGAATATTGCGCCAAAGATAAGGCCGACCCACAGCCACGTTCTCGATTTCTTCTGGGGCTGCATCGAGTATTGCTGAGGCGTGTTCCAACCGGACTGGCCTGCCGGTTGGCTTGGTATCTGCTGCTGCGGCTGAGTCGAACGCGGTTCGCTCATCATCACTGTTTGCGGCGGTTCCTGAGACGATGTCTGCGTGAGGACCGAACCATCCTCAAGACAGAAATTGAGGTTATCGTCGGCGTACGTCTTCTGGCATCTAGGACAGATCTTCATGTGTTCTTCCCCGAAAAATGGTTCAGCGGACGGCTGAGTTCGTGCTGTTGGTCAAATTACGCCGCCTATTATACTTATTTACCCGCGGAAACGCGAGATACGCTCGTTGTCGAGCAGCGATCGCGGCAAGACCGATATGAGAAATACGCTTTCGTGTCGCGCCGAGTTCCCTACCCGTGACCGAATGTACGAAAATTTAGACTTCCCAAATCACTTGCCAAAGGTTTAAACTGTTACAAATGGCGTCTGCCCTATCCGGCCCGGCGAACATTCGAAAACAATTTCCGTCAGAGTAAGTTCCGGCCCGAGCCCCTCCGCGGTCAATAACCTGAAGCTGTCGATTATGAAGCGTTTTGTAATTCTACTCCTCGTAAGTGTTTGCGCCTTGGCGTTTGGAATTGGCTATCTCGAGATATCGCGGGCACAGGAGCGTACCCGGATCATCACCGAGCCCCAAGATAAAGATCCCGAAATGGCCGAGTTGATCAAACGAATGGGCAATCGTTCGACCGACGGCCTGACGCAGATCTCGAAGCCCGATGGCTCGGTCGAACTCGACCTCGAAGGACGCTTTCAGAACATCACACTCGGTGCACTCGACGAAGAGGGACGAGTCGTGGTCGGCTGCGCGGCGACGCTGGAGGAAGCAAATGATTTCTTCGGGCGCGATCTTGAAACGGGACAGAGACTCGGTATTCGCTATTCGCCGATCGACGAAATGGAGCAGCAAGCCCGGAATCACGGAATGGGCGTCGACGAGTACAAGTTCTACCTCGATCTGATCGAAAAAGCCGCTCAGCACCGAGCTGAAACACCAAACGCCGCAACCGTAAACATCCTTAATGCAGACGACCCCGGGGAAGGCTTCAACGACGCGACGCCTGCGGCTCCCGTCGGCGGAAACAATGGTGCGACCCTTGGTCAGCAGCGACTGAACCTCTTCAACTTTGCTGCGGGAATTTGGGGGGCGTATCTCGATTCAACCGTCACCACCACCGTTCGCTCTCAGTTTAATCCCTTGACCTGCAGTCAGAATTCGGGGGTTCTGGGTTCCGCAGGAACTAACTTTATTTATCGTGACTTTCCTAACGCCCAACTGACAGGCACATGGTATCATCAGGCCCTCGCCAACAAGCAGCGGGGAGCCGACAATAGCGCGGAGCATGAAATAAATGCTCAGTTCAATAGTAACTTGAACGGGAGTGCGGGTTGTCTCAATGGTCGGACGTTTTATCTTGGTTTTGACAATACGAACCCGGGCAATACGACCAACTTGCTCGTTGTTCTGCTGCACGAGATGGGACACGGCCTCGGCTTCTCAAATTTCGCAAATGGATCAACCGGAGCTCTTAACTCCGGATTTCCCGACGTATACACGACGCACATGTTTGACCGAACGGCGAACTTGGGTTGGAACGCGATGACCAATACCCAACGTCAAGCCTCTGCGGTTAACAACGGAAACCTCCATTGGAGCGGCCAAAGTGTTTCACTCTCCTCCTCCGGATTGACAGCTGAGCCTGCGGGCTGCCGAGAAACGGCGACGGGAAGAGTCCGGTTGTACGCACCCGTCACGTTTGCATCTGGATCATCTTTATCCCATTTCGACACGACCTGTACGCCGAGCCTCCTGATGGAGCCAAGTATAACTACTGGATTGCCACTTACGCTCGACCTGACCCAGCAACAAATGCGCGACATCGGCTGGTTTCCGGATTCGGACGCTAACGGAACACCCGATACGATCACTAACGTCTTACCAAACAGCGGCAATCTAAACGTCGGTGCCAATGTGAACATTACATGGACGAACGGCGGCGGTTTTTCCGATAACGTGACGATCGAGCTTTCGACCGACGGCGGTACGACTTTCCCGACCGCGATCGCGACCAACATCGCGAATACCGGAACATTTCCCTGGGTCGTTTCGAATAATCCGACTCTAGCTGCTCGTATCCGCGTTCGCGAAGCCGGATTCGCTTCGCCTGTGGGCACATCGTCGGCAAATTTCGCGATCGGCGGCGGCATACCCGTCACGCCAACGCCTACACCTAGTCCGACACCGACGCCTTCGCCGACACCGTCGCCGCTTCCGCCGGGAACCTTTGCATATACAGGTCCGCCTGTTGCGATCCCTGACGGTAATGGAGCCGGCGTGAATGCTCAGATCGTCGTCGGCGAGGCGTGCACGATACAGGATCTGAACGTCCGTTTTGACGGCACGCCGAGCGGAAACGCTGGTGATACCGGCGTTGGCCTCTCGCATACATGGGTCGGCGACCTCATTATGCGGCTGACTTCGCCTCAGGGCACGACCGTCACGTTTGTTGACCGAATCGGCGTACCGGCGTCTCAGTTCGGCTGCGACAACAACAACATGGCGCAGGTCGTTTTTGACGACGACGGCGGATTTCCTCCTGCTGAGAACGGTTGCGCAAATGGTGATAATGTCGCGTTCCCGCCGGGTTCGTATTCACCGTTGAATCCGCTCTCGGCCTTCGACGGGCAGAATGCAAGCGGGACGTGGACGCTGAATATAAGCGACGTAGCAACGCCGGATAATGGCACGCTCAGGGCGTTTTCGCTTGCCTTCACGTGCGGAGCATCGCCTTCACCGACGCCGACTCCGACTCCGACTCCGACACCAACGCCAACACCGACGCCTACGCCTACGCCTACGCCGACACCTACTCCGACACCAACGCCTACGCCTACGCCGACGCCGACGCCGACACCTACGCCGACACCAACTCCGACTCCAACGCCGACGCCAACACCGACGCCGACGCCGACGCCTACGCAGACACCAACTCCGACTCCAACGCCGACGCCAACTCCAACGCCGACACCGACGCCGACTCCAACGCCGACACCGACGCCGACTCCAACGCCGACACCGACGCCGACGCCAACTCCGACGCCGACGCCGGCTCCAACGCCGACGCCGACGGCGACTCCGACACCTGTTGCGACTCCGACTCCAACCCCGAGTCCCGTGCCGGAATTCGATCTGACGGTTTCGCAGTCGGATAATCCCGACCCGGTCACAGCCGGACAGCCGCTGACCTACACGCTGACGGTCAGCATTGTTCCGACCGCGCTCGGCGGTTCGGCGAGTCCGCAGGTACGCTTCGTCTTCCCTTCGGGCGTGCCTAATTCGTTCGTAAGTGCTTCGGGAACCAACGGATATACGGGTGTTTCCGACGCTACGGGCGTGACTTTCTCGGGCGGAACCATCTCGACAAGCGGCGGGAATCCCGGTACAGCGACGCTAACCGTGGTCGTGACGCCGTTGACAGCAGGAACGCTCACAAGCGCCGGAACAAACGTCGTGGTCGACCCGAACAACCTTGTCTTCGAATCGAGCGAGGCGAACAACACTGCCCAGACGATCACGACGACCGTTAACGCGGCAACGACAACGATCTCGATCGACGGGCGTGTCTTTACACCGACTGGCATCGCGATCCGAAACGTTGTAGTCACTCTGGTCGAGCCTTCCGGCAATCGACGCACGTCTGTGACAAGTTCCTTCGGCTTCTATTCGTTCGACGGCGTTACGCCAAATTTGCAGTACGTTCTGACGGCGACCAACAAGCGTTATCGCTTCACACCGCAGACGCTGACGCCGACGACGTCGCTCCAGAACATCAACTTTACCGGGCTGGAATAGCGAAAACGGGCCAGTCGGAACTACGGCTGGCCCAACCTATAGACAATTGCGTCGTTGGTTAATTCCTGGACGATTACTGGCAATCGTGAACCGTCTGGCGACGGGGCGAGTCGAAAAACTCTACCGTTCTCCATCAGCCGAACGCGTAGGTTCCGGCCCGAGCCCCTCCGCGGTCAATAACCTGTAGCTGTCGATTATGAAGCGTTTTGTAACTCTACTCCTTGTAAGCGTTTGCGGCTTGGCGTTTGGAATTGGCTATCTCGAAATATCGCGGGCACAAGAGCGTACCCGGATCATGACCGAGCCCCAGGAAAAAGACCCCGAGATGGCCGAGTTGATCAAGCGTCTCGGCAACAGGTCGAGCGAGGATCTCAACCAAGAGATCAAGGCTGACGGATCGATCGAACTTGACCTCGATGGGCGCTTCCAAAATATCACCCTCGGAGCCCTCGATGAGCAGGGCCGAGTCGTCGTCGGCTGTGCGGCAACGCTGGATGAAGCCAATGATTTTTTTGGACGCGACCTTGAGACGGGCCGCGATCTCGGGCCGCGATATTCGCCGATCGACGAATTACAGGAGCAAGCACTCCTACATGGAATGCGCGTGGACGAGTATAAGTTCTATCTCGACCTGATTGAAAATGCGGCCCAACACCGGGCAAACACTCCGAACGCCGCGACGATAACTATCAACAACAACGACGGGGCCGGAGAGGGATTTAACGATCCGAGTCCACGAACTCCGGTCGGTGGAAACACCGGCTCGACCCTCGGCGAACAACGGCTCAACGTTTTCAACTTCGCTGCCCAAATATGGGGTGCATATCTCGACTCTACGATCAATATTCAGGTCGGTTCCCAGTTCAACCCTTTGCCCTGCTCGCAATTTTCGGGCGTACTCGGTTCGGCTGGTGCCACGACTATCCATGCGAATTTCGCGAACGCAACGCAAACCGGAACTTGGTTTCATCAGGCACTCGCGAACAAACAGAGTCAAGAGGACCGAAGCCCAGCTAATCCGGACCTCCAGGCTCAGTTTAATAGTAGCGTCAATGGCACTACCGGCTGCCTCAATGGCTCGACCTTTTATCTGGGTTTCGACAACTCTGATCCAGGCGACACAACGAATCTCCTCGTGGTCGTACTTCACGAAATGGCTCATGGGTTGGGATTCCAAAACTTTGTGAGTCAGCCTTCTTTTTCGCTGAATCAAGGGTTGCCTGATGTTTACACGACCCACATGTTCGACCGAGAAACGAATCTGGGTTGGAATGAGATGACCAATGCTCAACGCCAAGCATCGGCCACCAACACTAACGATCTTCTATGGAACGGTGATAGCATTCGAATCGCATCGAACCCGACCTTGAATTGCCGCGAGGTCTCGACCGGTAGGGTACAGCTTCATGCGCCGGCCGCGTTTTCCGGAGGATCATCTTTGTCGCACTTTGACATCTTTTGTTCAAGTTTTCCTCCATTGCTGATGCGTCCGACAATTGCTAGCGGTATCGCTTTGGATCTCGACCTCACACGGCAGCAAATGCGTGACATCGGCTGGTTCCCGGATTCAGATGCCAACGGCACGCCGGACACGATCACGAATGTGATGCCCAACAGCGGCAACGTCGGCATAGGCGCCGATGTCAACATCACGTGGACCAACGGCGGCGGCTTTAGCGACAATGTCACTATCGAGCTTTCGACCGATGGTGGAGCAACATTTCCGAATACCATCGCGACAAACGTCCCAAATACTGGAACGTTTGTGTGGACCGTACCGAATAATCCGACGCTCATGGGACGCATTCGGGTCCGCGAGGCAGGCTTTGCTTCGCCCGCAGATACCTCGTCTTCTAACTTCGCGATCGGCGGCGGTATGCCCATAACTCCGACTCCTACCCCCACCCCGACACCTTCGCCGTCGCCCACGCCGTCGCCACTGCCGCCCGGCACGTTTCCTTACACCGGCCCACCAGTATTCATTCCGGACTTCAACGTACTTGGTGTGACTTTGCAGATCGCCGTGACGGGACCTGCCTGCACTATACAGGACTTGAACTTCCGGATTGACGGAACGCCAAGCGCGGCTGTGGACAATACTGGCGTCGGTGTCACACACTCTTGGGTCGGCGATGTTGATATGTTCTTGACGTCGCCGCAGGGCACGGGTGTCACCGTGTTCGAGCGTCCCGGCATCGCGCTGACCCAGTTCGGATGCCCAAATAACAACCTCGCGCAGGTTCTGCTCGATGACGATGGCGCCTTTCCGGCGGTCGGTTCCTCGTGCGTCGGTGAAGACGATTCGGCGGCGTTTCCCTCAGGAACCTTTCTACCGCGAAATCCTTTATCTAGATTTGACGGACAGAATGCTGTAGGAACCTGGACTCTGCAAGTAAGGGATCTGGCACAGAACGATACGGGGTTCGTGCGGGCATTCTCACTCATTTTTACATGTGCTGCCCCTACGCCGACGCCGACCCCGACACCGACGCCGACCCCAACACCGACGCCCACACCAACGCCCACGCCGACTCCGAGTCCAACGCCAAATACGATCTCGATCGATGGGCGTGTTTTCACGCCGACCGGCATCGCGATTCGAAACGTTGTCGTCACTCTGGTCGAGCCTTCGGGCAATCGACGCACGTCTGTGACAAGTTCCTTCGGCTTCTATTCGTTCGACGGCGTTACGCCAAATTTGCAGTACGTTCTGACGGCGACCAACAAGCGTTATCGCTTCACACCGCAGACGCTGACGCCGACGACGTCGCTCCAGAACATCAACTTTACGGGACTGGAATGATGGTACGTGCTACTGCAGCGTTAGGCCGCAGCGGCCGCAGAATTTGATGTGCGGCGGGTAAGCTCCGCCGCAGCGTCTGCACAGGCGTTCGGCCTGCGAAGGCATCGAGCCGGGTGATGAGAAATTTGCCGGTTGTCGGAATGAAGGTTCGGCAGCCGGCATGTTGTATCCGCATCTGCCGCAGAATTTCGAACCGCCGACAACGAGAGTTCCGCATCGCGGGCAAGGAATGCCCGACGGTGATTGTGCCTGAGCAACAAGCGCAAAAGAACCGCTGCCGCAACGCCCGCAGAATCTCACGCCCTGGGCAAATCTCGAACCGCAATTGGTACACGCGACGATGCCCGGCATCAGGCTCGAACCGTCAGCGCTTGAACCTTGCGAAGACGAAGGCTGACTGCCGTGCTCGTGCCGGCTCTTGAGCTGTGCCTGGATCACCTGTTCGGTGCCTCCTTCGCGGACCTCGATGAGTCGTTCGTCGTCGCGTTCCCCCGGTTTCGACACACGCAGAATGTGCCGTCCCGCCGGAATATCCGTCAGCACGACGCGGCCCGAACGCCCGACGCTTCCCTTTCGCTCGTCGTTTACGTAAACCTCGGCATCGACCGGAGCGAGCACTACCAGACGCGAACGCCCGGCTTTTCGCTCGTCGATGTCCTGTGCGGCGGATTCCAGTTCGCTGATCCATTCTGAAACTGTCGCCGGACGCTCGTTCACATCGATCTGCAGCGCGCTCATTATCACGCGATCGACATCGCTCGGAATGTCCGTCCTTAGCGACGAAAGCGGCGGCGGCGTGTGCATCACCTTCTGCATCACGAGCTGCATCAGTTCGCCCGAAAACGGAGTTTTGCCGCCAAGCATCAGATACGCGATCGTACCGAGCGCATACAGGTCGGCACGCCGATCAACCGTCAGCTCGGGCTGCATCTGCTCGGGCGACATGAATTCGGGGGTTCCGATAATTCCCCGCGAAGACGGCGTCGCCTTGGACGAAGTATCCGTCACCGTCTGATTCAATATCTTGGCGAGCCCAAAATCGCCGACCTTTACAAAGCCGTCGCCGCTCTTGCCCTTTTGCATTATGAAAATGTTCGCCGGTTTGAGGTCTCGGTGCAGAATGTCCAGATCATGCGCCGCCTCGACGCCGTCGGCGATCTGCCTGAGCAGGCTGACAGCACGTTTGATCGGCAGAGTGCCCTCGCGACGGAGCAGTCGATGCAGCGTTTCGCCCTCGACGTATTCCATCACGAGGTAGAAGATCCCGTCCTCGGATTCGCCAAAATCCGTCACGCTCACCGTATTCGGGTGCTGGATCGAAGCCGCGGCCTGGGCCTCGCGTTCGAAACGCGCGATCGCCTCGCCTTCCTGCAGGTCCTCGCTGCTCAGAATGTCCTGCCTGACGGTCTTGACGGCTACGCGACGGGTTTCAAACTTCATATCGCGGGCCAGATACACCTGTCCCATCGCACCGCGTCCGAGCCTGCTCTGCAGCAGATAACGCTCGGCCAAAAGCTGCGGCCCCGGCATCGCAAAACGCGTAGCCGTCTTGTCGTCAGGACACTCGTTCACCTCATCGGGATAGCACAGATCGCACTTGGGACATTCCTTCATCGCTGTTAAATATCTTGTACTTGCACGCCTTCAAACGCAAAATCCAGAACGCTCGGCGCTCCCGTTTTTTGCATTCGTCCGTGCTGTAAATGGAGAAAGTACCGCTTTAGCTCCTTCGCTTGGCGTCTTTCCGTCTTCGCGTCTTTGCGTTGAACGGCTTCAATAATCAAAGGTTGGCAAAGATATTTTGTAGCGCCGAGGCGTTTTGCTATACTTCGTAGAGTTTCTGGGTCGTTAGCTCAGTTGGTAGAGCAACGGACTCTTAATCCGTGGGTCGCAGGTTCGATCCCTGCACGGCCTACCAGACAAGAAGAGAGGCGTTTCGTTCGCGGAGCGCCTCTCTTTTATTTTGAGAGATCTACGCAATCTGTGCATTCTGTAGCAATCTGAGAAATCTGGCATTTACCTCTCGGCGGGTCCGCCGTACGCTTTACGCGTATGAACACACGACCCAAAGCTCCCGACATTGCCACGACGCTCAAACACATTCAACGCAAACGCCTCGCATACGGCGGCAACGAACGCACGCGGTTCGTCGAGCAATTCTGCGCGATCCTGATGGAAAACCGAACGGGCTTTCGCACGCGTCCTAAGCCGCTCGTCGAGCATTTCACGCTCTCCGAACCGGCATACTGCCTGGCCGCCGCCGAAGCGATAGTTCGAGCCGTCTTCCCGCCGTTCTTCTGCTCGGAAGAGGACGAGCGGCGGTTCCTGAGAAAGGCGCCTGTTTTCGACGGTCCCGAGTTAGCCGACAAGGCTGCGGGGCGATCGTCGGAACGTCTGGAAGAGAGACCGCTGTCGATGCCGCCTTAACTTGTTCCCTGGTCTTAATGATCAATGACGCGCCTGTCGGGCCCTTTTTCCGTGTGTTTAGTGTATTTCGTGGTTTCGCACGCGCGCGGGTGTCGGTACCGGGAGCCAAGCGACCGGGGATCCTATTTCTCGCACAGCGTGAGAAACCTCAAGCCTGATCTTTGACAAGTAAACTCTTCAGACTGAGTGACAACACTGATCGCAAATGGTCCGTCGTCCTAGCTCATTGTCTCTATTCGCGGTGAATACCGAGGTGAGAACATTCGTCGGTAAGCTCAACCACCCGCTACCGCAGGTGGTTCTGCCCCGTCGCCGGAACGCCCGCATGGCCCCACGTGAGAAACACGTTCGCACAACTCCCCTCCTTACGAAGGAGGGGTGGCAGCCGCTTCGGCTGACGGGGTGGTTCTCTACGTGCGAACCCTCTCGAGGGTGATTTCAGCCACCCGCTACCGCAGGTGGTTCTGACCCCTCTTCTCTGCGTCTCCGCGTCTCTGCGGTAGAAACATTCTTGAGTGGGAAACTTTTCGAGCGACCGTTAATCTACCTGATCGCGCCACTTGAGAACTTCTTCACGCAGGATCGGGTTTTGTTGGAAGCTTCCCGTCTGGCCCTGGGCGGCGGTCGCTCGCTGGATGTGCCAGTAGCTGAGGCCGAGTTTGCCGAGGGCTCGCATGTACCGCGAACGCGCCCGGAATTTGCCATTGAACAGACCGCCGAGTATCCAACCCGAGCTTTTGAACGCCGACGTCGCCGTTTTGCCATGCTCGGCCGGGATCAGCCCGCGGGCTATGTCGATGGCGAGCATTTCCTTGAGGATCTTGTTCTGTCGCCACATGATGTAGAGTGAGAAACCGACAAAAATAAGAAAGAACGGTATCTGGAAGATGACATACGCGACCAGGAAGCCCTCGATACCGGCCACGACGGCCACGCCGTTCCAGATCGCGTGCAGTGCGACTGCGACGATATATCCGACGACCGGCAGAGCTATCTTGACCAGCGTATTGTGCGATTCGCGGGCGATACCGCAGCCGATACCCGTCATGCACGTGAAAGTCACGTGCGCGAACGGCGACATGATCCCGCGGAGCACAAACAGCACCGCCAGGCCGCCAAAACCTCCCGCTCCGAGTGCTCGGCCGTAATAGAGGACGTTCTCGACCGTCGCAAACCCGAGTGCGATCACACCCGCAAAAACAATGCCGTCCAGAATGTCGTCAAAGTATTTGCGAAAGAAAATGAGCAGTACCAACAGACCGAGGCCTTTCGAGGCTTCTTCGAAAACAGGCGCGGATATGACGGCACCGACAAATTCCCCGGCCGCAGGCGACACGCCGACCGAGACGCCGACGCCGATCACCGTATTGACGATGAATGAGACCACGACCGCCACCAACGCTCCCCAAGCAAAGGCAAGTGCAAGCAGCCAAAGCGGTTCCGGGTCGTACCGGTCGAGCCATATCAGCGGTACCAGATACAGCATCGCGGGCGTAAATGCCACAAATGTCGCGATCACGGCGGGCACGAGCCCGACGCTGGCAAACATCAGCAGAGCCACGATGATCGTCAGGAATATGATCGCGAAGATTGTCAGCCCTATGCCGATGTACATCCCGGTCTTGGCCGGAGGCTCTGGCTTGATCACGGCTGCGCTGCCGAGGCCGAAATTATGAAACGATTGCTGCAGCCCGACAGGCTCCTGAGCGACGGTCTGATTGAATTGGGCGGCTTCGTACTCGTTGAACGTCTGATGCCCGGCCGAAACCTGAGGCGGCAGAGCGGCATCGAGCCGAACGGTCGCCGTTACGCCGTTGGCCCCGAACTGCACCTGATCACCGTTGTTGAGCTTTGCCTGTTCGATACGCTCGCCATTCACGTACGTGCCGTTCGTGCTTTTATTGTCGGTGAGGTAAAAACCGTCGGCCCGGGCTTCGATAAAGGCGTGCTGTTTCGAGGCGATCCGCTCGGTCTGCGGGTCGAGCCTGACGCTGCACGTATCGCTGCGGCCGATGGTTATGAAGCCCGTTTCGAGTTCGTACCCACGGCCCGCAAGCGAGCCGCTGCTGATCGTCAGATGCAGTTTCATACAGCAATCATAAGAACAAACCGCCCAAAGTCAAGCTTTTGGCCTGACTCAGGGCGGCTGGGTAAATTGTGTATTAAATCAGGATGCGGCCTGATAGGCCTCGCGGATCACCAGGTCGAAAGTTCCGGGATCGACCTTCTTAAATCGGGAATTGCGGCTCAGCGATACGGCAACGGAGATCGTCGGGTTGTTTCCCTTGAATTTCATACCGCCTGCGACAAGCAGGTTGTACAGTTCGTTGACGTGCAGCGGACGGCCCGCTTCGCGAAGCAAAAGAGTGCACGATTGCGTGATAGTCCGGTCGCTAAACCGGTTGCTGACCGGTTCAAAATCCTGATGTACAAGTTTCGGACGATTCTGGTTGAGGTACGCGACCGAATTTTCGCGGTTAGTGTCGCGCGACGGCATCTCGGTGATGTTCGAATGCGACGGACGCAATGGAACGCCTTCCAGATTGAAGGTATTTCCCAATCCGCCGAACTTGCCGGCGTTCATCGTCTGTCTCACGCCGTCGATCGCTTTGGCCGTCTGAGCGGCACTGTTCTCGAGATTGTCGATCTCGCGCTTAAGCCTTACGACCTCGGCCTCGGCGTCGCGCAAACGGGTCACGGCATCGCTCAGCGCACCACGGGTCTTGTCGAGAATATCTTGTAGTGTATCTACAACTTGTTCGTCTAACATATTGTAAGCATTATGTTTGCGTCAAACTAAGACAAACGCAAATGGGGTCCGGACGCCTCGTCAGGTCAACTATTTCTGTCGGTTATGAAGCCGAGAACGTCTTCCAAACAAGAACGATACCCTGAAATGCTTAAAACATCAAGACTTTTTCTCGCGCGCTCTGCATATTCCCGTGCGCGGTCGCGGATCGCGTCGACAACGCCTTCTTCCTCAAGCATTGCAACGATTTCGCCGCGCGGCATCAAATCATACGCGCCGTCAAACATTATTTTCTCAAACACATGCTTAAGTTCAGGTCGCTTTTTGAGCAGATAGATAAGCGGCAAGGTAAGCTTGCCCTCGAGCAGATCGGAACCGGCCTCTTTGCCGAGGCTTTCGCTTTCGGCGGTCACGTCGAGAACGTCGTCCGAGAGCTGGAAGGCAATGCCGAGGTCCATTCCAAAGTCGCGAAGTGCCGCTCGCTGATCGATCGGCGCGTCGGCAAGTATCGCCCCGACCTCGCAGCACGCCGAGAAAAGATAGGCTGTCTTCCGCCGAAGAATGTCAAAATACTCGTCTTCCGTGACGTCGAGCCGGCCGATCCGCGTCAACTGGATCAGTTCGCCCTCGGTCATCTTTCGCGTCAGCCGCGTCAGAATGTCGATGATCTCGAGCGACCGCTCGCGAACCGTCGTCTCAAACGCGGACATATACAGCCAGTCGCCCATCAGAACGGCCGTCTGATTGCCAAATCGCGCGTTGACCGAAGACCGGTTTCGCCGCAGATCGGCGTTGTCGATGATGTCATCGTGCACCAGCGTCGCCGTGTGCAGCATCTCCATCACCGTCGCCAGCCTGATCACGTTCGACTGCGTAGCTTTGCCGCCCGAAGCATAGTTCGACAAGATCAGAAGCGCCGGACGCACACGCTTGCCCCCAGACGCCCGCAAATACTCGCCGAGATAATCGATGACCTGGATGTTGGAAGAGGCCTGGCGCTCGTACTCGCGCTCGACCAAGGTCATTTCGGCACTGATCAACTGAAAGATATGGCTGGAACGGCTATAAGGATCGAGTGCTTCGAGTTTTGGCGCAAATATCGGCATTTCGAGGGGCTACATCATCTCCATGAATTCTTCAATAGTAATTTCGCAGTCTTTAAGAATCTTGTGGAAAAGGCCTGGACCAAGAGACTCTTTACGATGGACTGGCACGACGGTCGCCCTACCGTCGTCGTGTCGCAGGAAATGATGGCTGCCCTTGACCCGGATCTCCACAAAACCAAGGCGGTAGAGAGTACGAACGACCGTCTTTCCATCTACGCTTGGAAAGCTCGTCATACTTCAACGGCGACTCGCTGGATCCCGACAAATCTTGGTGGTACGAACTCGGCCCCCTCAACCTCAATGCATAGCTCTATCGCTTCCCGAACGCGACGCATTAGTTCATCGTACGTCTTAGCTTGCGTATGGCAGCCACGGAGTTCGGGTACGGACGCGACCAGAAACCCCTCGGAATCTTCCTCGATAACAACATTGAATTCTCGCCTCATACTAATTGCTCCTGTAGTTATCAAACGTCATATCGATCCCAAAATCCTTTCCTTTGAGTGCCGAGATGACTTCCTGAAGCGTGTCGCGGTCCTTGCCCGAGACTCGGACGGTCTCGCCCTGGATCGACGCCTGGACCTTGTATTTGCCGTCTTTTATGAATCGCACGACCTCTTTCGCCTTGTCGGTGGGAATTCCCTGCTGCACCTTGACCAACTGCCGCACGGTGCCGCCAGCCGCGGGCTCGATCTTTTGATAATCGAGGGCTTTGAGCGAAACCCCGCGTTTGACCAGCTTGGTCTGCAGGATGTCGTTGAGGTTGCGGAGCCGCGTGTCGTCCTCGGCCGTGAGCTGCAGGTCTTTGCCGACCAGCTCGGCGGCCGCTTTGCTGCCCTTAAAATCGAACCGCTGCGAGACCTCTTTTTCCGTCTGGTTCAGAGCGTTGGTCACCTCGGCGTAATCGGTCTTCGAAACGATGTCGAATGAGTTTTCCTTTGCCATGCTGATATTTTACCGCAGAGACGCGGAGACGCAGAGGTTTAGAGCGGTATTCGTACGGTCAACGGTGAATTTTCTTCACTCAGCGTCTCTGCGTCTCCGCGGTTACGTAAATGTCGAAAAGCGTCTGAAAATTGTCGGTGGTCTGAGCAGCAAGCCGTTCCACGTCGATCCCGTAAAGCTCCGCCAAGAAATGAGCGGTGTGCACGACGTAACTCGGCTCATTTCGCTTGCCCCGGAAAGGGATCGGTGTCAGGAATGGGCAATCGGTCTCGATCAAAAGGCGTTCGAGCGGCACGACGCGGGCAGAATCGCGCAGCTCTTCGGCTTTCTTGAAGGTAACGTTTCCGGCAAACGAGATGTAAAACCCGACGTCCATCAGCGCCTTTGCCATCTTGGGCGTCCCGCCAAAGCAGTGCATCACGCCGGGGCTTTGCTGACGGCTGACGGCTGGTTGCTGATAGCTGTTCTCTATTTCAGCGCCGTCGGCTTTCTGCTTCGAGCTATCAGCGGTCACGGAAAACTCTTCCGTCAATATCTCAACCGTCTCGTCATTGGCATCGCGGCTGTGAATTATCACCGGAAGCCCGAGCCGTTTTGCAACGCCGATCTGCCGTCGAAATGCTTCCCGCTGCACATCTCGCGGGCTGTGATCGTAGTAATAGTCGAGCCCGATCTCGCCCCACGCGACGACCTTTTCGCTCTTTGTGAGTTCGATCAGATGCTCTTCGGCCGCATCGTCGTACAGCTTTGCATCATGCGGATGCACTCCGACGCTCGCGTAAACGTTGTCATATCGCTCGGCCACATCGACCGCCCTCGCTATCTCGCCCGAATGCGGATCACCCGTGCCGACACACAGCATTGCCGCTACGCCCGCGGCCTGCGCCCGCGCGACGACCTCATCACGATCGGCGTCAAAAGCCTCGCCGTCGATATGGCAATGGGAGTCGATGTACATCTATTTGAGGCGGGCGCCGACCTCGACATCCTCGATGAAAGTCGCGATCGCGGGCGTCGGGCCGGTGCCGTCTTCAAGCGATGCGGCGCAGATCATCCCTTGGGATTCGAGCCCGCGCATCTTGCGAGGTTTGAGATTGGCAACGACTACGACCTTACGTCCGATCAGCTTTTCGGGTTCGTAGTATTCGGCAAGCCCGGCCAGTATCTGTCGGTGGTTCTCTTCGCCAAGATCGATCTCAAAACGAAGCAATTTATCGGCGTTCGGGATGCGTTCGCACACCTTAACTTCGCCGATCTTGAGTTCGACCTTGAGAAAATCGTCGATGGTAATGAAGTTGTCGGGTTCTACTTCGACTTGCTCGGCCACGGCAGGCGACCCACTCGCTATCGCTCCCGGTTCTGACTCTTTCGACGCCGCCGACTGCTCACTGCTAACTGCTGACTGCTCGCTTATTTCATTCATAACCTTGTTTTTATCGATCCGCGGAAAAACGCCGACGGTCTCGCCGATCTTCGTGCCGGCGGCAAGTTCGCCCCATTTCAATCCCGCTGGGTCGATCTCTGCGATGTCTTCGCCAAGCCCGATCTGGCCGTAGATATTCTTAGACGCCTCAGGCATCACCGGATAAAGCTGCACACAAAGCCAACGCAGCGTCTCGCAAGCCCGATAAAGCACAGCATTGAGCGTCTCAGCCTGCTTTTCGTCCTTGATCAGTTCCCAAGGCTTCGCGTCCGAGATCAGTTTGTCGACGCGGGCGATCACCGTCCAAGCGGCTTCGAGGGCCTGACTGAATTCGAAATTGTCGAACCGTCGGACAAATTCATCCCGACCATGCTCGACGACCGACGCAAGTTCCTGATCGTCCGTGGCGACTCCGGCTCGTTTTGCGTTGATAAAGTTCTCTTCGGCGATGCGGCCACTTGGAATGATGCCTTCGCGGTACTTGGATATCATCGAGAAGGTCCGGCTCGCAAGATTGCCCAAACCGCTCGCAAGGTCGGCATTCGCCCGCTCGATCAGCGTCTCGTAACCAAACTTCCCATCCTGGCCAAACACCATATCGCGCAGCACAAAATATCGGATCGCGTCGACCTGAAAGTGCTTGTGCAGCACGTCGACCTCGATCACGTTGCCAAGCGTTTTGCCCATCTTGCGGCCATCGGCGTCGAGCCACATGCCGTGCGCATAAACGGTTTTTGGCAGCGGCAATCCGGCGGCGTGCAGGAAAGAGAACCAGTAGACCGTGTGGAATCGCAGAATGTCTTTGCCGACCAGGTGGACCGCCGGCCAGTATTTTTCAAACCCAACCGCAGCTTTTTTAGCGTTGCCGTATCCAAGAGCCGTGATGTAGTTGGTCAGGGCATCCATCCAAACGTACATCACGTGATCTTCGTCGCCCGGCACGGGAATGCCCCACGACACAGAGGTTTTCTGACGGCTGATCGAAAGGTCTTGCAGGCCTCCACGTATGAACGATAGGACTTCGTTCTTCCGCGCATCTGGCCTAACAAGCCCGGGCGTATTCTCGATCGCGTCGATCAGAAACTCGTCGTAATCCGACAGTCGAAAGAAGTAGCTTTCTTCAGCGACCTCATCCAGCGGCCGCTCGTGGATCAGGCAGTACGGAATGTCCGAGCCCTCGGGCTTGTAATACTCGTCCTCGGTCTTAAACGCCGCGCACGGTGCACAGAACCAGCCTTTGTAGAATCCTTTGTATATCGGTTCATTCCCTTTTGGCGTTTTTCCTGCGGCGATCTTGTTCCACAGATAGCTCACGCCTTCGTAATGGAACGGCTCGGTTGTCCGCATAAAGACGTCGTAACCGCCGCTCTCGGGATCGAGGCCGAAGTCACGGAACATCCGCTTCAGCTCACCAGATATGTGATCGACCTGTTCCTGCGGGGTGCGGTTATTACGCTCTGCAGCACGCTGAATATTGATGCCGTGCTCATCCGTACCGGTCAGAAAATATACGTCGAGCCCACGCTGTTTCTTATAGCGGTGTATCGCGTCTGCAACGATCGTAGTGTACAGATGCCCGAGGTGGGGCAGGCTGTTCGCGTAGTAGATCGGGGTTGTTATGTAAAAAGTGTTGCTCACTCGCTATTTGAATCGCTTCTTGTCAGGCGCCGAAAATTCGTCCGTTTCCTTGTATCGCGGCATTGTCGGAACATTCGCGAGCTTCATTCCGATCGCAAGGCCGATCTCGGCCTCCTGGATCATCGCCGACATATCCCACCAATCCTTATATTCGTCACCGACCTGGTGGTAGTACTTCGCGTTGTACTCGCGTTGGAATTCCGCGGCTGCCCCCGTCAGAGGCACGATAAAATCGTCGCCATGCTGAAGCGATACGGCCGGAACGCCTGCTTTCGCAAACGGAAAGTGGTCGGAACGGAAGAAGAATCCCTGCTCCGGCCGCTGATCGGATTCGATGGTCAGATCACGCTCTTTCGCAACCTCGGTCACGATGTCCATGATCGAAGATCGCTCCGCCCCGAGCGGCATAAAGTCACGCGCCTTTCCGAAAAAGTTGACGCCGTCGATATTAACGTTTGCCGCCGTACGGTTGAGCGGAACGAGCGGATTCGCGGCATAATACTCGGCCCCGAGCAGGCCTTGCTCTTCGGCGGTCGGGAACAGGAACAGGAAAGAGCGCTTGGGCCTTTGCTTCAGAGGCATTTTGGCCAGTGCACTGGCGATGCCGATCACCGCCGTCACTCCCGAGGCGTTGTCGTACGCGCCGTTGTAAACCTTGTCGCCTGTTGCGTTCGGCTCTCCAACGCCCAGGTGATCCCAGTGAGCGGTATAAACAACGTACTCACGCCTGAGTCGCGGATCACTGCCTTCGACCATACCGACGACATTGGGCGATTCGAACGTCTTCAATTCACTGTTCAATGCGAGCTTGACCGACTTTCCGGTCTTTACCGGCTGGAAATCACGCGACTGAGCCTTTCGTTTAAGATCTTCGAGATCGAGTCCGGCGGAACGCATCATCCGCGTCGCGGCATCATTGGTCGCCCAGGCACGGAATGGCAGAAATGGCGTCTTATCGGCAGGCGTTCTCGCTATCTCGTATCGCCAGTTGCCGTTAGAGGTCCGAACTACGTTCCAGCCGTACCCCGCAGATTGATCCGTGTGCACCAGGATCACGCCGGCGGCGCCTTTGCGAGCGGCCTCTTCGTACTTATACGTCCATCGGCCGAAATAGGTCAGTGCACGGCCACCGAAAAGGTCCGGCTCCGAAGCCGTCGCCGGTGGATCGTTGACCAAGATCATCAGGATCTTACCGCGATAATCTCCTGCAGGGCCTTTATAATCGTTCCATTTGTAGAGCGGCGCATCGACGCCGTAGCCGGCAAAGACAAGCTCGGCATCGACCGAAACGGACGCCTTCTGAGCACCTGTTGTCGCGACAAACTCGTCGCCAAAGCGGTACTCGTCGCTGCCGCCAACAACTAGCTTCGTATTCGGATCGGCCTTGACGCCCACCAGCTTCACGTTCTGGAAGTAACTACCTTTGTTCGCCGGCTTTACGCCGGACGATCTCATCTGCTGAGCGATATATTCAGCTGCTCGCTTTCCACCAGCCGTGCCGGGGCCGCGGCCTTCGAAATCATCGGCCGAAAGCCGCTTGACCCGCTCGCGAAATTTCGCCGGATCGAACTTCGAGGTCATGTCCTGAGCAGGCATCGTGCCGGCCAGCAAACTCGAAACGAAAAGCAGTACGAACAGTTTCTTCATATTTTAACTATCCCTTAATTAAGGCCATCGCCTCGGCACGCGTACGCGGATCTTTTCGGAATCCGCCGAGTACCGCCGACGTGATCGTCATCGCGCCGGGCTTTTTCACGCCGCGGAGCGTCATGCATGTATGCTCGGCTTCGACGACGACCATCACGCCGATCGGATCGAGATTCTCAAACAGAGTCTGGGCGATCTCTTGCGTCATCCGTTCCTGCACCTGGAGCCGCCGCGAGAAGACTTCGGCTATGCGGGCAAGTTTAGAAAGCCCGATAATGCGGCCGTTTTTCGGTATATAGGCGATGTGGCATTTGCCAACGAACGGTGCCAGATGATGCTCGCAGACCGAGGCGATCGAAATGTCTTTGACCAGCACCATTTCGTCGTGCGAGTCGCCCGGCAACGGAACAATGTGTTCCTTCGGATCGATCCACATTCCCTCGGTCAATTCGGTGTAAAATTCTGCGACACGCTCGGGCGTGCGCTTTAGCCCGTCGCGGTCGGCATCCTCGCCCATACCTTCGAGCATCAGTCTGACGCCCGCGGCGATCTTCTTCAGGTCGACTTTTTTTCCTTTTACTTTACCCATGGCCGAATTGTTTAGTCTAGCGGTTTTATCGGGCAAAACAAAAGCGTTCCGTCCGCGGATTCCTTTGCAGAACACGGCCCGAACACTATAATTACGGTTTGCCCAAACGGCACTGTTACAACTATGACGATCACTGAGATCAATAAAGACCTCCGCGACGCGATCGCGTCGACCGCCAAGGCCGAATTCGGCGCCGAACTAGCGATGATCGCAGCCGAAACGCCGCCGAAGACCGAGCTCGGCGATGTCGCATTCCCGGTTGCCTTTGAACTGGCAAAACAGATCAAACTCGCGACCGGCGAAAAGCGCAATCCTCGGGAGCTCGCCCAAACTCTCGGAGCCGCGATTGAAGCGTTGGACTTCGTCGATCGTGTTGAGGTCGCCGGGGCGGGTTATCTCAACGTTTTTGTCGGCCGATCGCAGTTTCTGGCAAAAAATGCGGCGGCGGAACCGCTGCCAAGCCTCGGGCTCAATAAAGCGAAAGTTTGCGTCGAACACACCTCGGTAAATCCCAACAAAGCGGCTCATATTGGGCATGTTCGAAACTCCGTTCTCGGCGACACGTTTCAGCGGATACTGACCGCCAACGGCAAACAGGTCGAGATACAGAATTACATCGACAACACGGGCGTTCAGGTCGCCGATGTCGTTGTCGGATTCATGTTCATGCTCGACATGGACCTTGAAGCTATAAAGGCTCTGGATAAAGAGCTTGCGGAATCAGGAAAGTCGTTCGATTACTACTGCTGGGATCTTTATGCCAAGGTCGGCCAGGCGTACAAGTCCGAGCCCGCGGCGGACGCAGACAAGCCGCTGACCGAACGTCGAGCCGAGGTTCTCCACCTTATCGAAGAAGGCAACAATCCAACGGCAGAACTCGCCGATTATGTAGCGACCCGCAACGTCGAATGCATTCTCGCAACGATGGAGCGGCTAGACATCCGCTACGATCTGCTTCCGCGAGAATCTGAGATCCTTCACCTGCATTTCTGGGATCGAGCGTTCGAAGAGATGAAGCGGCTCGGCGTGATCCATTTCGTCGACGAAGGTGCCCACAAAGGCTGTTGGGTAATGCCTTGGGAATCGCACGAAGCGAGCGACGATCACGAGGCAGACAAGATCCTCGTCCGCTCGAACGGCACGGTCACTTACACCGGCAAAGACATCGCCTATCAGATGTGGAAGCTAGGCATTCTCGGGCTCGATTTCAATTACAAGCTTTTTCACACCTACGCCGATGGCAAAGAGGTCTGGATCACCGCCGGACGGAACGCCGACATCTCTGTCGGCGAATCTGAAAATTCCGCGAGTTCCGCCGGCACGGATGCCGGCGTTCCAGAGTTCGGCGGCGGCGAGACGATCTATAACGTCATCGACACCCGCCAGTCATATCCTCAAGAGGTCGTTAAGAAGGGCGTCGCGGCGATCTCGCCCGAGCGCGGCGAAAAGGCGAGCGTTCATCTGGCTTACGAGATGGTCGCTCTGTCACCGGCCGCCGCAGAAGAACTCGGCTTCGAACTCAGCGACGACGACCGTAAACGTTCGTTCATCGAGATGAGCGGCCGCAAGGGCCTCGGCGTCAAGGCCGACGACCTGATCGACCGACTCGAAGCTAATGCTCTCGTAGAGGTTGAAGCCCGGCATCCAGACTTGGCGGATACCGCAAAGGGGCATATCGCTCAACAACTTGCGGTCGGTGCATTAAGGTATTTTCTCTTAAAATTCACCCGCAACACGGTCATTGTTTTTGACTTCAAAGAAGCGCTTTCGTTCGAGGGCGAGACCGGCTGTTTTTGCCAGTATTCCGCCGTCCGAGCTAACTCGATATTCCGCAAGCTCGACGGCAGTAACAACGTCGAAGCGTCGAGGAATCGACTGGTCGCGGCCGATCCGTCTACGCTAAATGCAGTCTTAAACGGAGAATCGGGCAACGACATTTGGTCGATGGCAATCCTCGCTTCCCGGCTCGAAGAAACTGTCGAAAACGCCGCCGCCAACAGCGAACCGGCGATCCTCGCCAAGTACACGTTCAACCTGGCTAAGGCCTTCAACCTCTTCTACCACAACCATAAGATCATCGCCGAGACCGACGACACTAAGCGTGCCATCCTTGTCGTCGTCGCCGACATGGCCCGACGCTCGCTAACGGAGGCGTTGGCAACTCTCGGTATCGAAGTTCCGGAGAAGATGTAAATTTTCGTATCGCTCAAAACCGTCCGGAGTTATAATTGTCGCTGTGAAAGTGGTGGGTAGAGTTTTGAGTATCGCCGCTGTATTCAGTGCCTGTCTACTGGTAGCAGCTGCGGCTTGGCTTTATTCAGCGTTGCCCTCAATTGCAAGCCCTCCTTTGCTTTCTTACGAAGACGATTTAGCCCTTGACGATCCGAAACGGAGCGGAAAGAAAGGATCCACGGGGCTTCTCGATGCGTTCGGTGAAGTGTCCCTTCGGTCTTTAAGGGGTCCGAATTCCGAGACCTACCGACTTATCTTGATCCCGACGTTTGAGAACCCCGTGTCGATTCGGATCGCGCTGAAGGATGGAAAGCCAATCGCAACAACGAAGCGCTTGGCTCTGACAGAGGATTATGAGATTGGCGAATTGATCGAGAATACCGAATGGCTTCTGAGCGCAAGCGATTGGGAACAACTAAAAAAGTCCTTGGACTCGTCAGATTTCTGGATGATGCCGAGCATTGATCACGACGAGCCGTTAATCCTTGATGGAACCGATTGTTTGATCCAAGCGCATAACCTTGGACAGGTACATAACGTGCGAAGAATTCGGCCGAAGGGAACGCTACGCGAACTCGTGATGAAAATGCTCGCCGTATCCGGAAATAACGATTTTTCAGCTTACGTCGACCGCGGGCTCTAAAGCTTCAGAGTACTAAGTTGACAACCTCGAAACTGTCAGGTCTAATGTCCTCAATGAATTTGTATTCGACGAATCGCACGGCCCTCGACACCACATGGTGGTGGTATGGCCGCGCGTTCCGTTCGAACTGAGATCGTCTGATCTCGGGTGCAGATACCGGTAACGCCGCTTTGAGGATCAACTCAGGCGGCGTTTTTGATTTGAATCGATGGATAGCTCAGGATCAAAACAGAGAATTGCCTTGACTCCGGTCGTCGACACGATGCCGGCCGATCTGCTTACGCCGCTGGCCGTGTACCTGAAGCTCTCCGCTGGGAGTGAGCATTCCTTCCTGCTCGAATCGGTCGAGGGCGGACGCAACGTCGCCCGGTATTCGTTTATCGGCGCCGATCCGGTCGAGGTCGTCACCGGTGGACGCGAGGCCTTCGAATCACTAAAAACGCATTTTTCACAGTATTTTGCGGATCACGACACCGAACTCCCCGCATTCATAGGCGGGGCGATCGGCTATCTCGGTTTCGACGCTTGCGTGTGGTTCGAACCGACACTTGCCGGCCAGGGCGACGCGAGCGATGCATGTTCTTTCATGTCTTACCGCTCGATCGTCGCTTTCGACCATGCAAAACAACTGATCCAGATCATTTCACTCGAAGGCGATTCCGAAGGTAACGCCGCCGGCCGTAATGCCGCGATCCGGGCAAAGCTGGAAGATCCGACGCTTCCCTCCCTACCAGTCGCATCGGCAACACCGCCATATGCCGATCCGAAGTCCAATTGGTCACGCCTCGATTTCGAGAACGCCGTTCGCGAGATCAAAGAGCTCATAAACGCCGGTGAATGCTACCAAGCCGTGCTTTCGCAATGCTTTACCCGGCCCACAGCGGCCGACCCGATCGCGATCTATCGGGCACTGCGTTCGCTCAATCCGTCGCCGTATATGTTCCTGCTGCGGTTTGGCTCGAAAGCCATTGTCGGAGCCTCGCCCGAGATGCTCGTACGTGCCGACGGCGACAAACTCGAATACCGTCCGATCGCCGGAACGCGAAAGCGCGGATCGACATCCGCCGAGGATGACGCTCTTGCCGCGGAAATGCTCGCCGATGAAAAAGAGCTTTCCGAACACCGCATGCTCGTCGACCTCGGCCGCAACGACCTGGGCCGCGTCGCCGAGTTCGGCAGTGTCGAGGTCACTTCGCTGATGCATGTCGAAAAATATTCGCACGTACAACATCTCGTCAGTTCCCTTTCGGCGCGGCTTGCTGACGGAAAGGATCGATTTGATGCCCTCGCATCGTGTTTCCCGGCCGGGACCGTCTCAGGCGCGCCAAAGGTACGTGCGATCGAGATAATCCGCGGTCTCGAGCCGACTCCCCGAGGCATCTACGCGGGAGCAGTCGGCTATTTCGATTACGCCGGCAATATGGATACTTGCATCGCCATCCGTACGATCGTGCTCGAAAACGGCATTGCAAAGATCCAGGCCGGTGCGGGAATCGTCGCCGATTCTGTACCCGAACTTGAATTTGAAGAGACGGTGAACAAGGCAAAAGTGCTGCTGCGGGCGATCGAGATCGCCGAAACGCCCGGAAGATGATGGAAGACCGCATTCTCGAACATTTTCGTGAAGATTTTGAGCACGGCATCGACCTCGATCCGGCTGAGGCGGAGTCGCTTTTCGATGCTCTGATAACCTGCTCAGATGCGGACCCGATCGCCGCGGTCCTTAGCGCTTGGAACGAGAAAGGCTGGACCGAGGACGAGCTGTGTTCGTTGGTCACTATCATGCGCGGCAGAATGCGTCGCCTTGCAACTGACCGAACCGACCTCGTCGACATCGTCGGCACCGGCGGCGGCAGTGCAAAAACGTTCAATGTCTCAACAGCCGCGGCATTCGTCATAGCCGGAACCGGACTGGGCGTTGCAAAACACGGAAATCGAGCGGCAACCAGCCTTTCGGGGAGTGCCGATGTGCTCGGCGAACTTGGCATCAATGTCGACATCGATCCGGAGACGACCGAGCGGAATCTTCGCGATCACGGCCTTTGTTTTATGTTCGCTCCGCGATTTCACTCGCTATCACCGACGCTCGCAGCTGCACGCCGATCGATCGGTCGGCCGACGATCTTTAATAATCTCGGGCCATTGTGCAACCCCGCTTCGGTACCGCATCACGTGATCGGCGTCTGGGACAAGCACCTTCTCGAAACGACCGCGAACGTCCTCGCCCGGCTCAGCTCTGGACGCTCATGGGTCGTCTACGGCGAGAACGGCCTCGACGAGATCGCTTTGAAAGGCTCAACGCTCGTCGCTGAGGTTGAGGAAGGAAGAGTCGATGTTTTTGAGATCTCCGCTAGCGACTTTGACGTGTACACACTTGGAAAGGATCTGCCGCCGCGATGCACGGCTGCGGAAAGTGCTCGTTTGATACGATCGATACTTGCTAACGAAATGAAAGATTCCAATCCAGAGAGGCTGGTCCTGTTAAACGCCGCCGCTGCGATCCATGTGGTGGGGCGCGGGGCGACGCTCGAAGATTCGTACGCCGCGGCACGCGAGAGCGTACGCAGCGGCTCGGCCGCCGCAAAACTGGCTGCACTGGAGGCCACACGATGACGTTCCTTGCCAAAGTCACCGCCGAAGCCCGCGAGCGCGTTGCCGCCGCGAAGGCTTTCGGATATCTGCCAAAGCTGAGAAAAGCTGCCGAAAAGGTTGCTGAAAAACGCGTGCAGAATGCGTTTCGCGACGCCCTAGCTCACACTAACCGAATAAATATCATAGCGGAGATCAAGCGCGCGTCGCCCTCGAAAGGCGTGATTCGCGGCAATATTGATGTGACGCAGACAGCTCGGACCTACGAAAAAAATGGTGCCGCAGCCATTTCCGTGCTCACCGAGCCGGCACATTTCGACGGCTCGATCGGCGATCTTGTCGCGGCGGCAAAAGCCGTCAATATTCCGGTCTTACGAAAGGATTTCATTGTCGACGAATATCAGATCGTCGAGGCAGCAGCCGCTGGGGCTTCGGCGATCTTGCTGATCGTCGCGGCACTGCAAGCCGCCCAATTAGCGAATCTAAAAGCTGCGGCTGAAGCATTCTTATTAAACGTATTGGTCGAAGTCCATGACGAAGCGGAACTCGACGCTGCAGCAAAACTCGGTGCGGATATCATCGGCGTTAACAACCGCGACCTGCATTCGCTAGAGGTATCGCTCGACGTTTCGAGGCGTTTGATAACAGACAGACCGAAAAACACAGTGATGATCGCTGAAAGCGGCATCTCGACCCGCGAAGAGATCGATGAGTTGCATTCGCTAGGATTTGATGGATTCCTGATAGGAGAGACGCTAATGCGAACGCCTGGCATCCTCGGCGACCTGACGGCACGATGACACGCGTAAAGATCTGCGGAATTACCAATCTCGAAGACGCCCGGCACGCGATCGACGCCGGGGCGGATGAGCTTGGCTTTAACTTCTACAGAAAGAGCAAGCGCTACATTAAGCCGGCCGACGCCAAAGCCCTGATCGCACAGCTTCCCGCCGATGTGTCGAAAGTTGGAGTGTTCGTGAATATGTCGATCGAAGGCGTGTTGGAAACGGCACGTTCGACCGGCCTCACGTCGATCCAACTCCACGGCGAAGAAGACCGTGCTTATGTTCGAGAATTGAGGGCGTCTGCAGGACTGAGAATCATTCGAGCGAGACGGATCGGCCATCCTACGAACGGCAACGCGATGCCAGATGGGGCCATGGACGAACACGCAGTTCTGCTCGACTCATATGTGCCCGAGGAGTTTGGCGGAACCGGCAAAACTTTTGAGTGGAACCGAGCGAAAGAGATTTACGAGAAGTTCCCGACCGTCTATCTTGCTGGAGGCTTGACACCGGAGAACGTCGCCGAGGCGATTCGTATCGTCCGGCCTTATGCCGTGGATGTTGCAAGCGGCGTTGAGTCAACGCCCGGCAAGAAAGATCCGAAAAAGGTTGAGGCGTTTATCAAGGCTGTCCGCTCTGCTGACTGAGCGATGATTGAAGTACAGCCATCAGCTATTAGCCATTAGCTAATCAGCTCTGATTCTATGGATTTCGAACCTAACGAAAAAGGCTATTGGGGAGAGTATGGCGGGCGTTTCGTGCCCGAGACGCTAGTCGCTCCGCTTGATGAGTTGACGGCTGCGTTCTACGGCTATCGGGACGATCCGGCGTTTCAGGCGGAGTTTCGCGAACTGCTGAAGCACTACGTCGGCCGGCCTTCGCCGCTGTATTTTGCGAGACGACTGACCGAGGTACTCGGCGGAGCGAGGATCTATCTCAAACGCGAAGACCTCAACCACACCGGCGCACACAAGATCAACAA
>JBGTSR010000013.1:0-176940 GCA_041940165.1 Acidobacteriota bacterium | reverse complement strand
ACGGTGATGACGCCGTCTTTACCGACCTTGTCCATCGCCTCAGCGATGATCGTGCCGATCGTCTTGTCGCCGTTGGCCGAAACCGTGCCGACCTGCGCGATCGCGTCGCCGCTGACCGGCTTGGCGAGCTTGTGGACTTCGTCAACGATAGCCGTCACGGCTTTGTCGATGCCGCGCTTGAGCGCCATCGGGTTTGCACCCGCGGCGACCGTGCGGACGCCTTCTTTGAAAATAGCCTGTGCGAGCACCGTCGCGGTCGTCGTTCCGTCACCGGCGACGTCCGAGGTCTTGCTCGCTACTTCGCGCACCATCTGCGCTCCCATGTTCTCGAGCGTGTCTTTGAGCTCGATCTCTTTCGCCACGGTCACGCCGTCTTTGGTGATCGTCGGCGAACCGAACTTCTTGTCGATAACGACGTTGCGGCCTTTGGGGCCGAGCGTTACTTTGACTGCGTCCGCAAGCTGGTTAACACCGCGCAGGATCGCAGCACGTGAATCTTCTCCGTGAATTACTTGTTTTGCCATGATGAATTTTTCTCCGAAAAATTAGTTTCTGGTTCCTTGTTTCTCGTTTCTGGTTCAATTTCGGTTCGGCTTCGAGTTGTTTCCAACCTGAAACCCGAAACCTGAAACTAGAAACTAGTTGGCTGCTTCGCCGGCGCGGCTGATGATCCCGAGGATCTCGTCTTCGCGCATGATGATGAACTCTTCGCCGTCGAGTTTGATCTCGCTGCCCGAGTATTTGCCAAACAGAACGCGGTCGCCTGCCTTGACGTCGAGCGACTGGCGCGTGCCGTCTTCTTTATATTTGCCTTCGCCGGCTGCGATAACTTCGCCTTCCTGCGGCTTTTCCTTTGCCGTGTCGGGGATGAAAAGCCCGCCGGCGGTCTGGTTAACGTTGTCTTCGACGCGTTTGATGATCACGCGATCGTGAAGCGGTGTGATCTTAGTTGCCATAGTCGTTTACTCCTTAACTGAAAGTAATTTAGTAAAAATAGCGTTCTTGAGACACAAGGGTATCAGGTTCGCTTTAGCACTCGTGTATCAAGAGTGCTAGTTTAGCGAACATTCCAGGCGAATGTCAATAAGGTGATGTGAGATTTAGAAAAGTTGATAATGATGTTATCAACTTTGTGCAGGACGAGCCAGCGGGAGTCTACGTTTGTAGGTAAGTTGTCGCCATATCCATTCCATAGGGCCGTATTGGAAGAACTTAAGCCAGATCGTGCTCAAAATTATCTGGACCGCCACAATTATTAGGGCGATCAGCGTCACCGTCGCGGCGCCGAGCGTGCCGAAATAGCCAAATCCGTAGCCATAAAATATCGTGACGGCGATCACCGTTTGGAGCAGGTAATTGCTTAGCGCCATGCGTCCGACGGGGGCGAGGAGCGAAATGACCTTGCGGCCCGCATCGCTTTGCCAGATGGTCGCGACGAGGGCGGCGATGCCGAGTGCGAGCGTTGGAACGCCGATCGTGTAAAGTACGCTGCCGAGCACACCGATCGCCTGCGGCGGCATCAGCGATTCTTTTCCCGAGACGTACGCGAAGACGAAATTTACGATCAGGCCGAAGGGAAGTGCATACACGAGGAATTTACGGACCAACGCCCTGTCTAAAAAGGCCTGACGGCGATACGCCCAAACGCCGAGCAGGAACATCGCGAGGATCTTCGGCAGACGCATATCGAAGATCAGGCCCATGTAGCGGCCGACGATGTAGTTCAGGTTGAAGTCAGTGATGATCTGCCAGTAAGAGCTTTGCTGGACTTGCTGGACGGCACCGCTGAAAAAAGCAGCCTGTCCGCCTTCGACTTGCTGTCGAACCTCGGGCGGTGCGAACGAGATAAACAGCACGAACAGAGCCGTATACCAGACGACCGGCACGATCATCAGCCCGATCGCCCATTTGATCAGAGACCTATCGCTTTTCTTCCTAAACAGCAGAAGAACGAAGCCGACCAACGCATAGATACTCAAAATATCGCCGGCCCACAGCAGGTACGCGTGCAAAAGGCCGATGACCAGCAGCCAAAAAAGCCGGCGTTTGAATAGCGATGCCTTGGTGTCGCCGCGTTCCTCAGCCTTTGCGATCTGCATCGCGAATCCGAATCCGAAAAGGAACGAGAAGATCGAATAAAACTTGCCCTCGATCAGCCAATGAACGACGAAACTCACGACCTGATCGATCATCGGTGCCGCCGAGCTCACCGACGGCGGGGCCATGCCGTAGCCCGAAAACCACTGCATATTGCCCATCAGAATGCCGCCGATCGCGAGTCCGCGAAGCACGTCGATGACCTCGAGGCGTTCGGCAATAGAGATCGGCTGGAGTTGAGTGTTGTTCAGAATGTTTCGTTCGATCCCGAGTTAGATAATAGCCGTACGAGGCGACCTTATTGGAAGTTCTGACGTTCGTGCAAATCTTGCGGTCAGGGACTTATCGATGAAATCCTAATGCTGGCGATAAGAGCGGGGTGGGAGTCAGTTCACCATCATCAGAAATGCCACAGCCGTCCCTCCGTTCGGAGTGCCTGGTTATCCTACAATATGTTGACTTACGTAGTCTGCGATATTTCGAAGTTGATTCTCAAAATTGGCATCAGCATTGGCGACCAATCGCTCTCCATCTATTGTTTGAACATCCAAACCGATACCCGCCTTGCTTTCATTGACTTCTGCTGATCGAATTTCTTCGAGATTAAACTGCTGACTGTCTGGAGCTTGATCCCAATTGGAAACGCCACCCCAGGAATGCATTTGCGGTCTGCTGACAATTCCCGTATAGATCAACCTTTCATTCGTTACTACAAGCCAGCCACAAGAGGAGATAGGAGCTTCAAAGATTCTTTGAAGCGTACCGATTCGATCTGTTCGGTCGACGAGTACCGGACAGAGAAGTTTGATAATTTCATCCTCAGACTCAGACAATGCGGCGGCAAGATATTCGCAGAGAGCTTTGTTGTCCCCGACTACGCGATCCAAGTCGGTCGCTGAACCGGCGGGATAAGCCATCTTGAGGGCTGTCAAAATTTGAGGATCTATTTCCATCTGTACTCAATTGAGTATAACGAGAAGGTCAAGCGAGCCGCCAGTGTCACTCTGCGGCCTGGTCGATCGTTCGGGGCCGGCGGACGACTCCGTTGCGTCTATGCGTGCAACATCTCACGCAAAGGCGCTAGGAACGCAAAGAAGACGCAAACGTTATCCAACTGGCCGCTAACGGATCATTAGCAGAATCTCAATTCAGCTTCTGCATGAAACAGGTCGCGTAGTGACAGGACTGCATGTAGGCCCCGGCGTACGCGGTGGGGATGTCGTAGAATAGTCCAGTGAGCCCACGTTGGCGGGTGGTAGAAGCTCGGTTGAGGAGTGATCTTCGAGGACCAATTCAAGTCGATGTTGGAGCAGGCCGGTATCGAATTCGACGATAGGTATCTGTGGTCGTGATCCAGTCTGTCGCTATCTACGATAGCTCGGATTCGGCTGGGATCGATACCCGCAGCAAAGGCTGCGGGCTACATGCCTGAACCCGCTACGCGGGCATTCTTTAAGAAGACATCGGGCTGAAAGTTTGGTCTCGCCTAATTTTAAGAAGATGTACGTATCAGAAATCAACATTTATCCCGTCAAATCGCTAAAAGGCATTCGACTCGAATCGGCGGCGGTCGAGAAGCGCGGGCTGGTGCACGACCGGCGTTGGCTACTGGTCGATGAGAACGGCGTTTTTCTGACGCAGAGAGAGAATCCGCGGATGGCGACGGTCGGCGTCGAGATCACGGATGTGGGAATTCGCGTTTCCGCCGATGGGGCCGGGCATCACGATGTCGTGCCGCTAAATGACAGCGACCGGGTGACCGTCAAAGTCTGGGATTCTGAGAGCGAGGCGACGGTTTACGATGCCCACACAAACGAATGGTTTTCGGATGCGCTTGGCCAGCGAGTCTCGCTACTATACATGCCTGAGGATGCCGGGCGGCCGGTGAGCGAACGATTTAATCGGGGCGGTGAGAAGGTGAGTTTTGCGGATGGTTATCCGTTGCTGGTTATTGGTGAGGCGTCGCTTGGGGAGTTGAATAGGCGGATCGGGGAGGCAAGCGGGACGCTTGCGGTCCAGTCGGAAGAAGAGGCAAGCGGCACGGTTGCGGTCCAGTTGGAAGCAGAAGATGCAGGCAGGCTGCCTGCGGTCCGACGGCTGCCTATGAAGCGGTTTCGGCCGAATATCGTCGTTACCGGGTCGGAAGCGTTCGCCGAAGACGGCTGGAATCGGATCCGCGTCGGCGAAGCGATCTTTCGTGTCGTAAAACCGTGTGCGCGGTGTGTGATCACGACGGTAGATCACGAAAAGGGAGAATTCGACGGCAAAGAGCCGCTGAAAACGATGGCCACGTTTCGTATGGCGAATCAGGTGTTTCCGGATACCTATGAATCGTTCGGCCACTCGCCAAATTCGGTACTTTTCGGCGAGAATCTGATCCCCGAAAATCCCGGAGTTGTGATGAATCGCGACGACGAGGTCGAGGTGCTAGAGTTCAGATAGGTTCGTGCCGAAGTCAGTACCGGGAATGAAGTGACCGGGGCCTTTGAGCTGTCGATAACACGATCGTCACCGGAGCTAAGAACGCCGGTCACTGCGTTCGCGGTACTGACTCTTTTTAGTCGCTAGTGTCGGAACGGGCAGAAGTCTCTCGGCTCTGAGCCGCGGTTGAAGGATTTGGCTTCTTTTTCGGGGCAGCTTGGAGTCGCTCTTAGGTTTGTGATCGGGCAGATCATCACGCTGACGCGGTTGGAGGTGTTTGCGGGCGGTGCGATGCGTGGTCGCGGAGCTGTTGTGTTAGCCGGGGCTTCGCTGCTTTCCTGCCAGGTTTCGACGACCGGCGTGGGCGTCGGCGAGGCCGTAGTTTGGGCGGGTTCTTCTTCCGTCGGCAGTTCGTCGTCAAATGTCTGGAGCATCGACGGATTTGGCACGGTCCCGGCGACGAAGAACTCGACGCGGCGAAATTCGGCCGGGACGTTGGTCACGAAGATCTCTTTCGCCGGTTCGACGTAGTTGTCCTCGATGGGATTGCCGTCGCTGTCAACGAATCGCGGGCCGTTGTCTTTCGGCGTCGGAGTTGGCGATGCACTCGTGGCAGCGGCCGTTTCGACCATATCGAGTTCACGAATAAGAGCACCATTGCGAATGTCGATCTCGGCCTTGCGAACGGTTGCCGGCATCGTCCAGTCGCCGTTCCATTCGGGATGCTGGGCGAGAGCCTCCTTCATAAAATCGGCCCAGATCGGCATTGCCGAATCGCTGCCCTTCATTCCCAGATCTTCGCCGTTATCAAAGCCGACGTAAACGACCGTGATCAATTCGGGCGTGAATCCGGCGAACCAACCGTCACGCGACGTTCCCGTTTTGCCCGCGAATGCCGTCTTGCCCGCGACGTTTCGAAATCCCCAGCTTTGGGCATGCGCCGCCGTTCCGCGGTTGATGACGTCTTTCATGATGTCATCCATGATGTAGGCAACATCGGGGCGAACGACGTTTTTGCGGTTGGGCGTCGGAGCGGTGATCGTCTTGCCTTCGCCGGTCGCGATGCGGGTGATCGGCATCGGATCGACGCGGTCGCCGAGGTTGGCAAAGATCGTGTACGCGGTCGCGACCTGCAGCGGCGTCGCTTCGGCTGTGCCGAGAGCCATCGAAGGATACGCTTTGTCGACCTTTGGAAAGCCGGCTTTTGTCGCAAAACCCATCACTTTGCCGATGTTCAGGGACATCGCGATGTCGACGGTGATGACGTTCTTGCTCTTCACGAGGGCATCGCGAAGCGTCGTGTCCTGATTTGAGAAGAAATCGCCGAAATTCCCGGGCGTGTAGCTGTCGTTGCCAAAGGTGAAGGTCTTTTTCTCGTCCTTCATCACCGTCGCGGCGGTGAATTGCCGCGTGCCCGAGTCATAGGCCGAATTGATCGCCGCCGCATAAACGAACGGCTTAAATACCGAGCCTGGTTGACGCATCGCGTCGGTCGCACGATTGAACTGATTCTGAAGATAATCCCGCCCGCCGACCATCGCAACGATCTCGCCGGTCTTTGGACGGATCGAAACTAGCGCCGCGTTCAGGCCCTGTTTCTTGGGGAATTGCTTTTCAAGCGCGGCGAGACGTTTGTTGACGATCTCGTAAGCTTTTTTCTGCAGATCAGGATCGATCGATGTATAAACACGAAGATGCTGCAGAGCTTCGGGATCGCTGACGATCTTTGGCAATTCTTCGATCGTGAACTGCGAAAAATACGGCATTCCCTGCAGATCGCGTGTGCTCGAGATCTTTTTGAGTATCAGTTCTGCACTTCGGGCCTCGGCGATCTGCGTTGGCGAGATGACGCCGGTCTCCTGCATCGACTGCAGGACCTGATTTCGGCGTTCCTTTACCTTTTCGGGATTTTTGTACGGGTTGTAGCGGTTCGGGCTGCGGATGATACCGGCCAAGAACGCTGCTTCGGATAGCGAAAGCTGCGAGACGTCTTTACCAAAGTATACACTCGAGGCCTCGCCAACGCCGTATATCGCGACGCCCGACTGCTGGCCGAGATAGATCTGATTTGCGTATAGCGTGAAGATCTCCTGCTTGGTCAGCCGCGTCTCGAGGATCACCGACATGTAGGCTTCCTTGGCCTTCCGGGTCAGCGTTTGCTCGTTCGAGAGCAAGAGATTCTTGATCAACTGCTGCGTGATCGATGAACCGCCCTGATTTGCCAGCGGACTCTCGTCGTCGCCTTCATATCGACGCCAGAGAGCACGAGCGATACCGCGAAGATTAACGCCGTAATGCTCGAAAAAAGCACGGTCTTCGGTAACTGTGATCGCTTTGACCAGATGGTCGGGCAGATCGCCGAACTTGACCGTTTTGCGGCGGCCGTCGCCTTCGGCGGCGATCGAGCTTAGAATTCGCGGTTCGAGCCTGGCTTCGTTGATCTGCTGGCCCGAGTCGCGATCACCGATCGCCATCACCGACCGGCCGTCTTTGGCGAATTTGACGGTCAACGCCGGAAAGGTCTTTTGCCCGTCGATCACTGCCGTGAATCCCGGCTCGATCGCCAGCTGATCGCCGGTCGCCGAATAGCGGCTCCGCGAAGGATCGGCCTGATCGTTCTTCTCGATATATCCGGCCGAGCGAAGATATTCGACAAGGTCGGCAGATGTGATCGATTCGCCTACTTTCAGCGTCTTTGGCGCGGAATAGATACCTGCTGACGGCGTAAACACCTGTCCGCTGAGCAGCTTTTGATCGATGCGGTCGGAGAATTCGAACCAGAAATAGGTTGCCGTGAGAAAAACGCCGAGCAGCAGAAATGCCGCTATCGAAAGCGTGTAAACATTGAAGAGGAACCCGAGCATCCTCCGAAACCGTGACGGCTCGGGCCCGCGATACGAAGAGGCACGCTTAGCCTTGACCCAGCCTTTCGGCGGTGTCTTTGATCTGGCGGTTTTTGTTTGGATCGTATCCGGCATCCGAGGTTGGAAATACTATTGGCGAAGTGCGATTATCGACTTCGGCAGGAGCCAAATCACAGTTTATACGGTTTGTCGTGTAGCTGTCGAACAAAATATCTGGTGATGACGGGCAAACCCCTTTCAAATCCTGACAATATGACGCGGCGTCGCCTAGTGCAGACGCTAGTGATCGTTGCGTTCATGATCGTCGTCGGTGCGATCGGTTTTCATCAGTTCGAAGGGCTTTCGTGGCTCGATAGTTTTTATACGTCGACTCAGACCGTCACGACGGTCGGCTATGGCGATGTTACGCCGCAAACGTCAACAGGCCGGTTTTTTGCGATCATATTGATGTTGACTGGCGTAGGAACGGTGCTCTACGCCCTGACGGTACTGGCGCAGTCTGTCATTCAGTCGGGTATCCTTGAGGCGATCGGGCAGCGGCGAAGATCGAAGGAGATGCAGAATCTGAAAGGCCACTATATCGTTTGCGGAGCGGGCCGCGTCGGCCGCCGCATCATTCGAAATCTACAACTTCAGAAACTCGATCACGTAATAATCGAGACTGACGAGAAGAAACTCGTTGATCTGGAACTCGACCGTTCGCGCACCGTTGTCGGCGATGCCACGAACGAAGAGATCCTTATCAGGGCGGGCGTCAAGACCGCCCACGGCCTGGCGAGTTGCCTGCCCGACGACGCCGCGAACGTATATGTCGTCCTGACTGCCCGAGGGTTGAACGAGGGCCTTCACATAGTCGCGAGGGCGGTCGAGGAGCAGGCCGAACCGACGTTGATACGCGCCGGTGCCAACCGTGTCGTCGCTCCCACGATCATCGGCAGCCAGTCGATGGCCCGCGCGTTATTGAAGCCGGCGATCGCGGATTTTATGGATTCGATCACGGCTGAATCATTGGATCTGGTCTTTGAGGAAGTTGCGATCGGTTCGGGTTCGCCCTACGCCGGCAGAGCCCTTCGCGATACGGATCTGCTTAGCAATCTGCGGCTCATTGTAGTGGCGATCCGGCGTAAGGACGGCGAACTTTCGTTCCAGCCGCATGCCGATACGATGATCAACGAAGGCGACCTGTTGATACTCATCGGAAACGCAGAATCCGTGCAGCGGCTGGTCGAGGCGAATCGAAAATGAACATTCTGGTGATCGGCGGCAGCGGCTATTTAGGGACGCGATTGAGGGAAATGCTTGAAGCGGACGATATGTCGCGGCGTTCGGGATTCGACATTCTCGATCACGAAGATGCGGCCATCGTTAAGGAATATGACGTTATCATCCATCTCGCGGCTTTGCTCGACAAATCGCCGTCAAACGCCGCGAACATCTTTCATACAAATGTCGACGGAACGGTGAACCTCCTGAAGCACGTTAAAGAGGGCGGCGTTTTTATTTTTGCGTCGACAAAGGACGTTTACGGGCGATTTGCCGACAATTTTTCACAGGTGAACGAGAGTTGTCAGACTCTGTTCGCCGGCCAGTCGCCGCTCGAATGGTCAAAACTGATCGCCGAACGGTACATCGAATTCTACGCCCATCAACGCGGATTTCGGTCGTGTATCTTTCGGCTTTCGACCGTTTATGCACCGATGACCGAGTACAACACGCCGAATTTCGTAGGACATTTCGTCGATGCGATAAACAAAGGCGAGCGTCTGCGTTTGCCCGGCGGTGGACGGCCGATCCGCGACCTGCTTCACGTCGATGACCTCGCGGCTGCTTGTCTCGCGTTTTCCGAATCGATCATCGGCCATGGGCTGTATAACGTCGGCGGCGGCATCGCGAATTCGCTGACCTTGGACGAACTCGTAACGACGCTCGAGGAGATCTCGGGCCTGCAGGCCGTCGTCGACAGCGAAAACCCTCTGCCCGACCCAGTCCCGCTGAACTATGTCAGTGACAACACGCTCGCGTTGCAGGAACTCGGCTGGAAACCGACGATCGGGCTGAATGAGGGGCTGGCGACATTATTTTAGAACAGCTTCACCGCGGAGACGCAGAGACGCGGAGAAAGATAAGGCAAGAGCAAGATCGAGTGTCGAGGTTTTAGTTAGGTTGCTTTGGGACATCGCGTCTAAGCGACTTTGCGTTAAATAAGAACTTTTTACTTATGAAGATCCTCGTTCGTGGGACAAATTGGATCGGCGATGCCGTGATGTCGATACCGGCGTTGCGTGAGCTGCGCCGTATTTTTCCCGACGATCAGATCACGCTGCACACGCGTTCGTGGGCGGATGGGCTGTTTCGCGATGCGTCGTTTATCGATGAACTCGTCACTTACGATAAGAGCAAGTGGAAATTTCGTGATGTTATCGACAATTCCGAATTTCTTCGCGACGACGGCTATGATCTCGCGATCTTATTGCCAAATTCGTTCGAATCGGCGCTCGTGAGCTTTCTGAGTCGTGTGCCCCGGCGGATCGGATACAACAAAGATCTGCGCGGGCTGCTACTGACCGATCCGGTCGCCGTGCCCGAATGGAAAGAGCGTCGTCACGAGGTTTTCTACTATCTTAACCTGATCGCCGAGGTCGAAAAGCGTGTGCTCGGCCGCGAGACCGTGCTCTCGGCAACACCGGATACCTCGCTTGAGGTCGCGGACGAACGCAAGTTCGAGGCGGCTGACATGCTCGCGGCCGCCGGAACAGATCCTTTTGCGAAAACGGTTGCTCTTGGTGTTGGTTCAACGAATTCGAGGGCGAAACGCTGGGCGGCAGAACGATTTGCCGAGCTCGCCGACCGTATTCATTCGGAACTTAAGGCGAATGTCGTGTTGGTAGGTTCAAAAGACGAGCAGGATGTCGCCGAACGCGTCCTCGCCGCTGCGAAAACACGACCCATCAACACGACGGGCAAGACCGACCTGGATCAAGCGGTCGCGATGCTTGCTCACGTCGATCTGCTTGTTTCGAACGACATGGGCCTCGCTCACGTGGCGAGCTCTGTCGGCACTGACACGATCGTGATCTTCGGGCCGACGAATCCGGATACGACGCGGCCTTTCGCCGCGAACGCTCTGGTCATTCGGCGTGATGATGTAGAGTGTTCGCCGTGTATGCTTCGCGATTGTCCGATCGATCATCGATGCATGCTGTGGATCACCGTCGAGCACGTCTTCGACGAAGTCCGGCATATGCTCGAACAGACGGCCGATGAGCCGTCCGACATCGACATTGAATTGCCCGTCGCGTGACGTGCCGGATTCGGCTACTATTGCAATATGAAGAAGAAAGCGATCTTTACCGATCGCGACGGAACGCTGATCGAAGAGGTCAATTTCCTCTCACGGGTCGAAGACCTGATCGTTCTACCATCCACGCGTCCCGCGCTTGAGAAGCTAAAGGAACTCGGCTTTCTCGTTATCGTTCTGACCAATCAATCCGGCATTGCCCGTGGCATCTATTCCGAAGCTGACATGCACTCGATCCACGATGCGATCCAGGAACACGTCGGCGGGCTGATCGACGGCTTCTACTTCTGCCCGCATCTCCCCGACGCCGGCTGCCGCTGCCGCAAACCGAATCTCGGAATGATCGAAGACGCCGTTCGAGATCATGACATCGAACTGGAAGGTTCGTGGATGATCGGTGATAAGAATCTCGACGTATGGATCGCCGAGAATGCCGGGCTGAAGAGCGCGATGGTCATGACCGGATACGGGCGGAAACACCTCGACACGCTCGAAACGCCGCCGGATATTGTAGCGGCGGAGTTTGGGGAAGTCGTAACGAAACTCATTCGATTCGACATAAGCTTGTAGACCGCGGTCCGCAAGAGCTACCCTCGCCCAAAATCGTCCTCCAACCGCACGATATCGTCCTCGCCAAAGTAATCGCCCGTCTGGGTTTCGATAAAAACGAGGTTTTCGGCGTCGGAAGGGTTTTCGACGCGGTGGGCGTCTTCGCGGGCGATGTCGATGGCACTTCCAGAATTTACTAGAATATCAACACCGTTTAATGTTACCTTAGCTATGCCCTGAACGACGTACCAGTGCTCGGAGCGTCGTGAATGCCGCTGATAGCTCAGCCGTTTGCCGGGCAACACCTCGATACGCTTAACTTTGTAATTTACCCCTTCGTCCAGCACGGTAAACGTGCCCCATGGGCGACGGTCAAACTTTGGCGAGGTGTCGGTTTCGGCAGAAACGCTCATAGTATGGACAGTTTAGGCGAAAAAGCCGGTTCGGCAAATCTCAAGCCTCTTCAAAAAATACAGAAACTGATCATCGGCCGGTTGGTCGTAACGTTCCTGCTCCTGGTGACGAGTTGGATCTGGTTCGGCGGCACGCTGCGCTTGTCGGTCGAGAATTTTCCCGACGGCCTATTTCTAATATTCATAGTCTCGGTCGGGCTGACGATCGTATATTTTTTCCTCCTCACAATTAGCTCGACCTACGCTTGGCAGATCAGGGCACAATTCGCGATCGATGCGTTGATGATCACGTGGCTGGTGTGGCGTACCGGCGATATTTCGTCGCCGTATATCACGCTTTATATTGTGCTGATCAGCGTGGCGAGCTTTTTCCTGCGGCCACTGCCAACGCTGCTAATGTCCGCGCTGTGTGCTGCCTCGTTCGTGGTGCTTTCGGTGCTATCGATCACGGCGGTGATCTCATCGGCTGAGCCCGCTGTCGAGGTGCGAAAGGCCGTTCAGATAGTAAGTTTTCACGTCGTCGCGATGCTTGTCGTCGGGCTGCTCGCGTCGCGTTTGTCCGATCGCCATCGTTCGGTTGACGAACTCGAAGAGACCGCGAAAAGCCTCGCAAAGCTTCAAGCCCTTCACGAACGCATCGTTGAATCTATCCGCTCGGGCCTCGTTACAACGGATCTCGACGGAAATATCTACACCTTCAACGCCGCCGCGGCCGAGATCACGGGCTATCGGCTAGACGAGGTTCAGGGAACTTCGATCTACACACTGTTCGGCGATATTCGTGAGCCGATCGAGTTGTCGCTCGTGGCGGCCGAGGAAGGCGAACAGTTACCACGATTCGAAGCCGACCTGATCACGCCTGACGGATTTGCCGTCAGGATCGGATATGGCGTTTCTCGGCTATATTCCGAGGCTAACGAGGCCAGCGGGTTGATAATCACTTTTCAGGACCTGACGGAAATTCGCTCGATGGAAGAGAGCGTTCGCCGCAAAGATCGCTTGGCGGCGGTAGGTCGTGTGGCTGCGGGACTTGCTCACGAGATACGCAACCCGCTCGGTGCGATGCGAGGCGCGATCCAGGTTCTCGAATCGACCGCACCGCCGACGTCGACGCAGTCGGGCTTGATGGACATCATTCTCAAGGAATCCGATCGTCTCAACAGCATCATTACGAACTTTCTTGGCTATGCGCGGCCCGCGACCGCCGAGTTTGTGGAAATAGACGTGAACGAGGCGATCCGGGATACGATGACTCTACTCAAACATAGCCCTGACGTGGGCGAGGGTCACACTCTCTCCTTTCACGATGACGTTAGTGAATGCATTATCTGGGCCGATGCGACGCAGCTAAAGCAAATATTCTGGAACCTCGCTCGCAATGCTCTGCAGGCGATGCCCGATGGCGGGGAACTAAAGATCGGCCTTTCGCCAATTCCAAACAACCGTATCCGTATCGTGTTCGAGGACACGGGCCGCGGTATGTCACCAGAGCAGGTCGAGCAGCTTTTTGAGCCGTTTTCCAACTCGACCTCCGGCGGCACTGGGCTCGGACTCTCGATCGTTTATCAGATCGTTAAAGACCACAACGGTGTGATCAACGTTCTCAGTCACGAGGGCAAGGGCACAACGATCACAGTCGAGTTGCCGGTGAGCAACCGCCTCAGTGAGCTGCAAAAACCGCTCGCTCCGGCCGCAGAGCCGTCGCGGCTCGAAAGCTACCTGAACGTAGGCGGAAGGTAGTTTTGCTTGAACTCACCCGCACTAACTTGTAAAAATAGACCAAGCCTTTGGAGCCGGTCCGCTCCGGCAACAAGACGCAAAAGATGGCAAAGATACTGATCGTTGACGACGAGCAAAGCTACCGACAGATCCTGACGATCGTTTTTGAGGAGCAGGGTCATGTCGTTCGCACCGCGATGAACGGGCGACAAGCGCTCGAACTGCTCGAACAGGAACCCGCGGACGTTATCGTGTCTGACGTCAGGATGCCTGACATGGGCGGGATCGAGATGCTTCGCGTCCTGCGTGAGACTCTGCCCGATATCGGCGTTGTTTTTGTAACTGCAGTAAAAGAGGTCGATACCGCTCGTGAGGCCTTTAAGCTCGGTGCCGATGATTTTGTAACTAAGCCCTACGACGTCGAAGAGCTAAAGCTCATCGTCAATAAAACGCTAGACAAACAGGCCCTGATCGACGAGAACCGCGCGTTCAAGCGAGCCCAGCGCGAACGCGGCAGCGTCAAGAACATCGTAGGGAATTCGGCGAAGATGAACGCCATCTTCCAGATGATCGAGACGGTGGCCGAGGTGCAGTCGACCATCCTCGTCACTGGAGAAAGCGGAACGGGTAAAGAACTCGTCGCCCGGGCGATCCACGATATGAGTCCGCGGGCCGAGAAGCCGTTTATCTCGATCAACTGCGGCGCCTTTACCGAGACGCTGCTCGAATCTGAGCTTTTCGGCTACGTAAAGGGTGCCTTCACCGGTGCGAATACCAATCGCAAAGGCCTGTTCGAAGCGGCGAGCGGCGGAACGATCTTTCTCGACGAGATCGGCGAAATGTCGCCCGCGATGCAGGTCAAGCTGCTCCGCGTGCTTCAGGAAAAACGCGTTAGGCCCGTTGGTGCCCACGACGAGATGCTCGTCGATGCACGCGTTATAGCCGCCACAAACCGTGACCTCAAGAAGATGACCGAGGACAACACCTTTCGCGAGGACCTTTTCTATCGCATCTCGGTGATCCCGATCCATCTGCCGCCGCTCCGCGAGCGTTCTGAGGATATTTCGCAGCTGATCGAGCATTTCGTAAAGAAATTCTGCGATATGGCGGGCAAAGTCCTCACGGTTTCGCCAAAAACTTCGCAGTTGCTCGAAAACTACGCCTGGCATGGTAACGTCCGCGAACTCGAACACACGATCGAACGAGCCGTTGCCCTCGAACGCACTTCCGAGATCCAGCCGGAACAGCTCCCCGATCACATAACGAACTACAATCCGCAGCGGATCAGCGCCGAATTCGAGCTTCCCGAAGACGGCATCAATCTTGTCAGCCATCTCGAAAACCTCGAAAAGACATACGTGGTCGAAGCCCTGCGCCAGACCGGCGGCAATCAAACCCGCGCCGCGGAACTCCTCAAAATGCCGGTCCGATCGCTCAGGCACCTGCTCGATAAACACAGCATCCGATCGCTCTCGGCCCAGATGCGAGGCGGCGAGTAGCTAATACCTCGTTGTCTGAGTAAGACTTTTCTGACAGAAATTGTAACCAGGTGGTTAACAATTACTGTTAAGTGCCCGTTTCGTGCGAGTAATTTCGTACCCTCATATCCAGGCCAAGGTCGTCCTGTAAATCCCCTGAATATAAGAAGTTAGATGATCCTGCGGTGGTGAGCACTTGCCAAGAGTCGTTCTGGCACGGCCTTTGAATCTAACTCGCTCGCCTGGGAAAGGTACAAGTTTTCACTATTTAGGAGATCGTTAAAAGACCATGAAAAATCAGAAAGGTTTCTCGCTCATCGAATTGCTGATCGTCGTTGTTATCATCGGCATCATCGCAGCTATCGCTATCCCGAACCTGCTCGCGGCTCGTCGCTCGGCCAATGAAGGTTCGGCTATTTCTTCGCTCCGCACCCTTCACGGTGCTCAGATGACCTACGCTTCGACGTATGGCAACTCGAACTACGCGGGTACGCTCGCAGCTCTCGGAACCCCGGGTCTGATCGACTCGACGCTCGCAACGGGAACGAAGAGCGGTTACACGTTTTCGCCGGCAGTTACGGCTTCGTCGTCGACCGCACCGGCAACATTCTTCTTTGGTGCAGCACCTACGACCGCGACGGGCGTCACGGCTACCGGCAGCCGCTACTTCTGTATCGTCACTGACGGCGTTCTCAAGACCGCTGCCGCTGCGATCGCAGATGCAACAGCTTGCGGAACGGCCGGAGCACTTCAGAACTAACTAACCCTAACCGCTTCCCACACGCGGATTACGGAGGTGCCTTTGGAAACGAAGGCACCTCTTTCTTTTGGGCGGGCGATGACATTTTTTGTCAACGACCGGCTACCAAATCTTGTAAATTGCGGCTTTGGCTAGGGTAATACCTCATATCCGCGAAAAGACCAAAACCTGGTCAAACTGTTGATTTAACAGGAGATAGGGTGGGAACCCGATGAGTGGGAGAAGGTGGCACACGTCTTGTAAAGGAAGTTGTGTGCGGCCCTGCTAAAGGTTCAGCTCGACTCAAATCAACTTAGGAGACTGTGAATTACACAATGAAAAATCAGAAAGGTTTCTCGCTCATCGAATTGCTGATCGTCGTTGTTATCATCGGCATCATCGCAGCTATCGCTATCCCGAACCTGCTCGCGGCTCGCCGCTCGGCAAACGAAGGTTCGGCTATTTCTTCGCTCCGCACCCTTCACGGTGCTCAGATGACCTACGCTTCGACGTATGGCAACTCTAACTATGCGGCCGCACTTGCGGATCTCGGAACGCCGGGACTGATCGACTCGACGCTCGCAACGGGAACGAAGAGCGGTTACACGTTCTCGCCAGCAGTTACGGCTTCGTCGTCGACCGCACCGGCAACATTCTTCTTTGGCGCTGCACCGACGACCGCGACCGGCGTCACGGCGACCGGTAGCCGCTACTTCTGTATCGTCACTGACGGCGTTCTCAAGACCGCTGCCGCTGCGATCGCAGATGCAACAGCCTGCGGAACGGCCGGAGCACTTCAGAACTAACTAACCCAGGCCCGCAAACCCACACGCGGACTAAACGAGGTGCGTTCCTTCAACGGGACGCACCTTTTTCACTTTGGTTAAACATACTTGCGCCTCGCTGTGCTATAATTTCCGGTAGCCGCGACCCGTTTCGGCTTCCAGCGGCACGCACTCGAATTTACATCGTATGTCCAAGAGAGGAACAGGATCTCTGCCCCAGGTTCTGACTATCGCGAGAAATGCGTTTCGCGAAGCGGTACGCGACCGTATCCTCTACAATCTCATCGTTTTTGTGCTGCTAATCACCGCGGCGGCGATCTTTCTTGGGGAATTGACGGCAGGTCAAGAATCGCGTGTCATAGTAAACCTCGGCCTGAGCGCGACCCTTATTTTTGGCGTATTTATCGCGATCTTTGTCGGCGTAAGCCTCGTTTGGAAAGAGATCGAGAAAAAGACGGTCTACTCGATATTTTCTAAGCCGATAGGCCGCGGCGAGTTCATTATTGGCAAATATCTCGGCCTGTGTGCGACTCTTGCGGCGAATCTGGCCGTGATGGCCCTCGGCGTGACGCTGGCTCTGCTTTATGTTGGCGGCGGACGCTTGATCGGTGGAGTTTGGGCCACCGCACTGTTGATCTTCTTTGAACTGACGATCATCACGGGCGTCGCGATAATGTTCTCGTCCTTCTCGACCCCGGCGTTGTCGGCCTTGCTGACGTTCTTCGTCTTTTTGATCGGGCACTTTAGCGCATCGCTGGTCGCTTTCGCCGAAACGATGGGTTCGGGTTCCGCCCTCGTGGTTTTCACTGCGATCTACTATCTACTGCCAAACCTCTCGCATTTCAGCTTCATCACCGAAACCGCCAACGGGCTGCTGCCCAATGCAACCATGCTTGCTGGAGCGGCTGCCTATGCGGTGGTCTATGACGTGATCCTGCTGACGGTGACGGTGCTTATATTTAGCCGGCGGAATTTCAAATAGTGGAGCGAGCAAACATCACATCGACTATCATCGCAACGATCATCCTGATCGCGTGCTTTTCGGCGATCGTTGCGATCAGCCGCCCGCTCGAATCCGCGAAACCGACCCTTCCCGAAACAGTCGCCGATTCCGACTTGAGTATGAATGGCTCTCGTCTCAAAGGCTTTGCTCTCGGGATGGAAGGGTTGCTTGCGGATTGGTACTGGATGCGTTCGCTGCAGTATCTCGGCGACAAGATGATCAAACACAGAGGGCCGAGCATCGATTACGAAGACCTGACCCCGCTCGAACCGCGTTTGCTCTTCCCGCTTCTCGAAAATGCCGTCGAACTCGACCCGCATTTCATCGGGGCCTACTCGTATGGGGCAATAGTATTTCCCGCGATCGACAAGCAAAAGGCCATCGAATTCGCGTCGAAAGGCATCGCCAACAATCCGGCCGAATGGCGACTGTATCAACATCTCGGCTATATATATTGGAGGCTGGGCGACTTTGACAAGGCAGCGGAAACTTACGAAAAAGGCGCGGCGATACCAGGCTCGTCTTCGTTCATGCGGTTGATGGCGGCGTCGATGCGAACCGAAGGCGGCAGCCGCGCGACCGCTCGTTCTATCTACCGCCAAATGCTCGCTGAAAGCCCCGATGAGCCCGTTCGCATCACGGCTAGTCGTCGATTGAAGGAACTCGAGTGGCTCGACGAAAAAGAGGCGATCAATAAGGTTCTCGCGGACTTTCGTGAGAAGAATGGTCGGTGCTCGACGTCGTTTGGGGAAGTTGGTGAAATGCTCCTGCAGACGGATCTGCCAGAGGGAAGGCAGTTTCGCGTCGATAGCTCGCGGCGCCTCGTAGACCCGACCGGTGCTCCATATGTGCTGGATAAGGAAAACTGTGTCGTGACGCTCGACCGAGAAAAAACGGAGTTGCCGTTCAGCGAGTAAGAATGGAATACGCGATCGAGATAAACGGACTCACGAAGGACTACGTCACTGGCTTTTGGCGAAAGAAACGAGTGCGCGGACTCGACGGACTCGATCTGCAGGTAAAGTCCGGACAGATCTTCGGATTCCTGGGCGGCAACGGGGCCGGCAAAACGACGACGATCAAAACGTTGATGAGGCTGCAGTTCCCAACGGCGGGTTCGGCGAAGATCCTCGGTCACGACATCTCGGACGTCAGCATGCACCGGCGGATCGGATATTGTCCCGAGAATCCGTATTTCTACGATTATCTGACCGCGCTCGAACTGATGGATCTGTTCGGGCGGATATTCGGCCACGATGCCGCGACACGGCGGAAGAAGTCGGAGGAACTTCTAGCCGTGACAGGCCTCGAGGAAAAAGACTGGAAGAAACAGCTTCGGAAGTATTCGAAAGGAATGCTGCAGCGGGTCGGACTCGCACAAACACTGATCAACGACCCTGAAGCCGTGTTCCTCGATGAACCGATGAGCGGCCTCGACCCCGTCGGACGTCGCGAGATACGCGAACTTATCGCCGGGCTGCGACATAAAGGCGTGACCGTCTTTATGTCGACGCATATTCTATCGGATATCGAATCGCTGTGTGACGAGGTCGCTATCCTTCGCGGCGGCAGACTCACTGCCTCGGGCAATCTCAGCGAGCTGCTGACCCAGGTGGAAGGAACTCGCGTGATGGAGATCAACGTCGAGGGAGTTTCTGCCGAAGCGATTCGCGACGACGTCGAATTCATCGCCGGTGCCGAGATCTCAGCCAAACCGAACGGTGCCCTGATACAGGTCGCCGATGAAGCCGATATCGACGCCGTGCTCGCCATAACTCGCCGTGCCGGCGGCCGCCTCGCCTCGGTCCAGCCCGTCAAACAATCGCTCGAAGACCTTTTCGTTCGCGAAGGTTGAGCCCTCAGCCTCTACATGATCAAACCGAAGACATTGAGCAACCGAGCCCTTGGCTGGCTTGCCGCCAGCCTTGCCCTCGGATTGTTCGTGTTTGAGGCCTACATCGTCGGCGTAGATCACGCCAATTATTTCCTGTATCTGATCGATGAAGAGCCCGTCGTTTTTATTGGCCTCGCTCTTATCTGTCTTGGGATCTCATACTGGCTATTCTTCCGGTTCGTGAGGTTTCTCGTTGCGGCGTCATTGATGTGGCGCATTGTCGGGCTGACCGTCCTGGCACTCTCATTAGTAATCGAATACGGGTACCAAAAAGCTCTCGGACGTTTTACCGACAAGGTCGATTTTGAGACAGCGGTCGCAGCGACGCCGGATCAGCAGATCGCGTCGGTCCTGATGTACATCAATCCGCTCGCTCTTTTTCCGATCGCGGCTGTGATCGCGGTGCTATTGTTCGCGAAGGCCGAGAAGCGCCAGGGATTCAGGCATTTTGCATTCGCGACCGGATCGATGATCGTGGCCTTCACGGTCATTCCGTTTGTCGCCGAGCAGAAATTCCCGACCTTCGCGACTGCGGCGTTCTTTCGTACCTCGACGGACCTTTTCGTTTACGGCCCCCTGAAACAAGCTGCGGATCCGTCGGCCTTGGGTGCCGGGAAGGCCCCGCGACGAGCCGTCCGCAAGCCCGAATTGCCGGCCGATCATAAGCCTCAGCGAAACATCGTAGTTGTCATTGACGAGTCGGTCATGGGCGATCATTTCAGCCTGAATGGATACGCCCGAAAGACGACGCCGTTCCTCGACGACCTGGCTTCGCGCGAAATTCTGCACAACTGGGGCATCGCCGCGGCGGCATCAACAGGCAGCCGGTTTACCTACAACGCGCTGATAACTGGTTTGGGCCCGGATGATTTTCCGGACCGGACGGAATTCAAGGTGAACACGTTTCCTACGGTCTTTCAGTTCGCCAAGGCAATGGGCTATACGACCTACTTCCTCGACGGGCAGATGAACGGCTATTGGGGAGCGAATGCCGACGACCGCAATTACATCGATTCGTGGCAGGGAATTATAGACATAACCGACGGCCTTCGCTATGAGACGTGGCAGGTCGATGAGATGCTCGCCAGAAAGGTGAAGGCGATCGTAAATTCATCGAGCGGGAATTTCATAATGGTCTTCAAGCACGGTTCGCACATTCCGTATCACATAAACTATCCGCTGGATCGAGCCGTGTGGCAGCCGGCGTATGTCAGTGCCGGAAAATTTGATATTCCGTCGGGCGATCAGCTGCCAGGAGTCGTGAACGCCTATGACAATTCGATCCGCTACAACGTAAATTCGTTCTTCGAAGCACTGATCGACGATTACTCGGCGATCCCGAACGGCACCGTTGTGCTGTATACCGGCGACCACGGCCAGACGCTATTCGCAAATGGCCGTTCCTCGCACGGCGGCAATACGAAAGCGGAGGCTACCGTGCCGCTGTTCATCATCGGAGACATCGAAGCAAAACCGGATGTTAACTACCGAGCGTCGCACGGAAATATCTTCCCGACCTTGCTCGATCTGCTTGAGTACCCGGAAGAATTGCGAGAGTCGGCGCGTTTTCCTTCGCTGCTAAAGGCAAAGCGAGCGGACTCACGGCAGCGATTCTTCAATCCGGACCTTGGAACGAAAGTCTCGTTTGATTAAGAAACGGGTTTGATCGCTGTCACTTTCCAGCGGATGTTGGCACGGTCGTCTTCGGGCGAAAAACCTTCGAGCGAAAGCGTGATCGGAATCGTCTCGCCAGGGCCGATTGTCGAACGTTGGACGGGTACGACCAGGACTCGTCGCTCTCTCAGAACGACGTTGAATTGCGTGACGACGGCGACATTAACCTCGAGGGCGTCGTAAGTCCGCTGGCCGCGATTACGTATTTGGCCTTTGATAAACATCGAGATCGTGCCGAGGCCGGTCGGCGACTGCACGGTATCGTTTGACGTCGAAATGACGATGTCCTTTTGATATTGATCGAATTCGGGCGAGCCTTCACGATAGACGCCCGCGAGCATATTTGCGACCTGCTCCTCGGACGATGGCTGGAGCATTAGCAAGCCGATCGCGGCGCCGATCGCGACCAGGCCAATGAGAACGCCGACAATAAGGGTCGTGTTAGGACCACTTTTCTTTTCTTCAGGCTTAAAAATATCGACCATAAAGGCTGCGTTCCGCAGTGCGGTGCCAATAGGTTATCATTCTTGAGCAAAAGACGCATAGATGTCCTCGCTCGACGCCGATCCCCAACTTCCAAGCTACGTCGAAGCCGCACTTCCCGTGCCGCTGAGGCGTGTATTTACATATCGATTGCCGGACGATATACGCGGAAAAGTCAGGCTTGGGGCGAGGTTGCGACTGCCGTTCGGGCGGCGCGACCTGGTCGGATACGCGGTCGGACTGTCTGTTGGAATTCCGGACGAAGCGGATGTCGACGAGTCGAAAATAAAGACCGCGATCGAGCTTTTGGACGACGAACCGCTGATCACGCCCGAGATCCTGCGGCTCACCCAGTGGGCCGCCGATTATTATTCGTCATTCTGGGGCGAGATGCTGAAGGCCTCGCTTCCCGCGGGCATAAACTCCGAGCGAGTTCGTCCAAAACGGCGAAAAGCGGTGCGTCTATTGGCGATACCGGACGGTTTCGAACTTACTGAACAACAGAAGAAAATTGTCGAGATCCTCGGTGCAAACGGCCGCGAGATGCTGTTCACAGAACTGCTCGAAACGGCAGCCTGTACCGCATCGCCGCTTCGAACCTTGGAAAAAAAAGCCGTGCTCGAGATCTACGTTCAGGACCAGCGGCGCGATCCCCTTGCGGGTGCGACAATTCCGACGAACAGGGAATTTGAGCTTACGGGTGGACAGCAAAATGTCTTGAATTCGATAACAGAGGCGATCGACGGCGGGAACTTCTCGTCGTTCCTCCTTCACGGAGTTACGGGCAGCGGCAAGACCGAGGTTTACATTCGGGCGATGAGCCACACCCTTTCGGCGGGACGCTCGGCATTGATGCTCGTACCCGAGATCGCTCTGACGCCGGTCTTTTCGAGGCGGTTGAAAAGTGTTTTCGGAGCGGATGTAGCGATCCTTCACTCAAATCTCTCGTCCGGCGAGCGTTTCGATGAGTGGCGTCGCATTCGCAGCGGCGAGGCCCGCGTCGTGATCGGCACTCGTTCTGCGGTCTTCGCACCGCTCGAGAATATCGGCCTGATCATCGTTGACGAAGAGCACGATCCGTCGTATCGGCAGCACGAATCGCCCTTTTACCACGCCCGAGATGTCGCGGTTATGCGTGCTTCATTCGCCGGAGCGGTCGCGGTGCTCGGCTCGGCTACGCCTGCAATGGAATCGTTCTACAATTCGCAGACAGGCAAGTATTCATACCTCAGCCTGCCCGAACGTATCGGCGGACGGCCACTCGCAAAAGCCGAACTCGTCGATATGCGCGACGTTTTTAAGCGGCTTGGCAAGGACGTACCGCTGTCACCGGAGTTGCTGGACGAGATCGCGGCAACGCACGCTCGCGGTGAACAAGTGATCGTCTTGCTCAATCGCAGGGGATTTTCGCAGTTTGTGCTCTGCCGTTCGTGCGGCGAAACGCTCAAATGCAAGAATTGCGACATCACGCTTACCTTTCACCGTCGTGATAACCGAATGCTTTGCCACTACTGCGGCTATCGCGAGGGCGTCCCGAAGACCTGCCCGAAATGCGAAAGCGAATACCTCTACTTCGTTGGCGAAGGCACCGAGAACATAACTGACCAGCTCACCAAGAAATTCGCGCAAATGCGGATCGCCCGCGTCGATCGCGACACGATGTCGAACAAGGGTGAGATCGACGAGGTCCTGGCCCGGTTCGATCGCGGCGAGATCGACATGCTAGTCGGTACGCAGATGATCGCAAAAGGGCATGATTTTCCGAATGTAACGCTGGTCGGCGTGGTTTCCGTCGACATCGGGCTCGGCCTACCGGATCTGCGTTCGGCGGAACGCACATTTCAGCTGATCACGCAGGTTGCCGGGCGTGCCGGGCGTGGCGATCGGCCCGGGCGCGTGTTGATCCAGACTTATTATCCCGATCACTACGCACTAACCTTTGCCAAAGAGCAGGACTACGCGGGCTTTTACGAGAAGGAGCTAAAATACCGCCAACGGCTCAACTATCCGCCGTTTTACGTGCTTGCTTCTATAATGCTGAAGCATCGCGACCCGCAGTACGTCAATCGAATGGCCGCGATACTGCGCAAAGCGCTAGATTCCGCTCGCCAAGGACGCGATATCCGTATTCTCGGTCCGGCACCCGCGTCGATCGCATTTCTAAAGAACGAACACCGCCGGCAGATCATCGTCAAAGGGATCTCGCGAAAGATCCTTCGCGAAGCACTGGACATCGCGCTACTCGAGGCGGAAGAGAACGGCTGCGACATGCGCACTGTTTTCGTCGAGATAGACCCCGTCGATCTAATGTAATGCGGAATGCAGACCGTGCTAATAAGTCGGGGTGAACATCTTGGTGTATGCTAGATGAAAAATACAAAGGAGACCCTAAGATGATCACGGAAGAAAAAGACAAGGCTGCAGAAGATAGTGCTTCTAAGGATATCGCGGTCGCGACCGATGAGGTGATAGCGTATCCGCTATACAAGGTCGTAAGCATATTCACCGATTCTGACGCGGTGATCGCAGCGGTGAATGAACTGACTGCAAACGGGTTCGACGAGAGCAATATCGAAGCGTTCTGCGGCTGGGGCGGAGCAGCGGCGACCGCTCAAAAGTACGAGGGTACGAGCCCCGGCGTATGGGAACAGTTCGTTCACGCGGCCCGTCATGTGGGGCCGCCGCGCATCTACCTCGAGCGTTACGAAAAACACCTACAGGACGGCGACTGCATCATCATGGTCAAGGTCGAAAAGAAGGGTGAGAAAGAGAAAGCTGCCGAGATATTGCACCACCACACCGGCGAACGCGTCACGTATTTTGGCCTCCTGATGGCGGACGAGATCCAGTAGAAAGTTAGGGCCGGCAAACGGAATCGATCCGTCGCCGGCCCTAATTGTTTTCTCGTCCTACCGCTTAGTACTTCATTCCCAGAGATTTAACGAGAAATCCGTAAATATCGGCGAGTTCTTCGATCTGTTTCGAAGTCGGTTTGCCTGCGCCGTGGCCAGCCTTGGTCTCGATGCGGATCAGGATCGGGTCGTCGCCAGCTTGAGCGTGCTGCATCGCGGCCGTGTATTTGAAGCTGTGTGCCGGGAATACGCGGTCGTCGTGGTCGGCCGTTGTCACCAGCGTTGCCGGGTATTCTGTTCCGGGCTTTGCGTTGTGAAGCGGCGAATACGCGAGCAATGCGTTGAAGTCAGCCGGAACCTTTGGATCACCATAATCGGACTTCCACGCGGCACCGACCGTAAATTCGGTGAAGCGCAGCATATCCATCACGCCGACTGCCGGCAATGCCGCACCGAAAAGCTCTGGATGCTGGTTGAGAACGGCTCCGACCAGAAGTCCGCCGTTCGAACCGCCCTGGATGGCGAGTTTCGGCGTTGACGTGTATTTCTGCTCGATAAGGTATTTACCGGCCCAGGCAAAATCGTCAAACGTGTTCTGCTTGTTAAGCCGCGAGCCGCCCTGCCACCAAGACTTGCCGTATTCGGCACCACCGCGGATATTAGCAACGGCATAGATGCCGCCCATCTCCATCCACGCGATGCGAGAGACCGAAAATCCAGGCGTCTGCGAGATGTTGAAACCGCCGTAGCCATAGAGGATCGTCGGATTCGAGCCGTCGAGCTTAAGGCCCTTCTTGTGCGAGATGAACATCGGCACACGCGTGCCGTCCTTGCTATTGTAGAAAACCTGCTTTACGACGAACTGCGACGGATCGACCTTCGCACCTGCACGGCGGAAAAGTGTGCTCTTGCCCGTCTTCATATCGTAGCGATAGATCGTCGGTGGCTCGTTGTAACTGCTGTACGTATAGAATGTCTCGCTATCAGTACGCCGGCCGCCAAAACCGCCCGCGGAACCGATTCCCGGGAGTTCGACGTCACGCACCCATTTTCCGTTCATGTCGTGGATCTTGATGCGTGTTGCCGCGTCCTTCATGTAGTTAAGGACGAACTGATCATTGATGAACGAAACGCCGTTGAGCGTGTCTTCGGTCTCGGGGATCACGTCTTCCCAGCCTTTGTTGGGGGCGAGTACATCGACCTTTACAACCTTGCCCCGCGGAGCGTCTTTATCGGTGCGGAAATAGAAGACAGAACCGTCATTCCCGATCGGCGAGAAGGAGAACTTGCGATCCGTTACCACTGGCATGATCGGGGCCTTTTCCATCGTCAGGTTCTTGACGTAGACCATATTCATCCGCTCGGTGCCTTTCGCGACGGAGATAAGCAGCCAGTTGCCGTCCTCGGTGACGCCGCCGCCAACGAAGAGCTCGCCATCATCCGGACGTTCGTAAACGACATAGTCCTCTGATTGGGGCGTTCCGAGTTTGTGGAAATAGAGTTTTTGGAACTTGTTCGCTGCCTTTAGCTCAGCGCCTGATTCGGGAGCAGGGAAGCGGCTGTAGAAGAAGCCCGAATTGTCCTTTAGCCATGAGACGCCGCCCTGGCGGTTCGGCGAGAGCGTGTCCGTAAGGTACTCGCCCGTTTGCGTGTTCATGATTCGCCACGATGTCCGGTCCGAACCGGCTATCGCAACACCGTACGCCCAAAGCTTCCCGTCGTCGGTGAACGAAGAGCCGCTCAGTGCCGCAGTCCCGTCGGTCGACAGCTTGTTCGGGTCAAAGAAAACCTTGCCCGGATCGTTGATCGAATTCGCGCGGTACCAGACACTCTGATTCTGCAAGCCGTCGTTCTTGGAATAGATATAGAAGCCTTCAGTGATCTTCGACGGTGCCGAGTAACGTTCGTAGTTCCAAAGTTCGGTGAGCCGATTGCGAATACGTTCGCGCTGTGGGATCGTTGCCAGATAAGCGTCCGTGAGCTTATTCTGAGCGTCGATCCATGAACGCATGTCGGACGACTCCGTGTCTTCCATCCAACGGTACGGATCCGCGACTTTCACGCCGTTGTAGTCATCGACGACGTCGCCTCGTTTTGCTTTCGGATAATCGTATTTTTGAGCCGGGACAATGGCGACCGCAAATGCGAGCAGCACCAAGCCGGCAAAGGTCTTTCTAAACATAGCGCGTAGATAACTCCTGTCTATTAGTGATAGACAGAGTATATTCGCGTTGTTTCAAAAGACCAACTCGGCTTCCCGCGTCAAAAAACGGGAAGTTCTTGGTTTTCGGGGATCTTTTCGTCCGAGAGGTTCTCGTTCTCGATGAGTTCGTTTTCCGGAAGCCATTTCTTCCGCTCATAGAGCGAGCGTTCTGTTGCTTCCTTCGTCGCGGGCCGGGCGAGCAGGTACCCCTGGCCATAATCGCAACCCAGATTCTGGAGCAGTTTGAGCTGAGATTCGGTCTCGATGCCTTCCGCAATTACCTTCTTCTTAAGGTTCTTGGCGAGGGAAATGATCGTCTGCAGGATCTCGGAGTCTTCGCCGTTCTCGCCTACGCTATAAACGAATGAGCGATCGATCTTGAGCGTGTCGAACGGCAGTCTGTGCAGATAGCTGAGGCTCGAATACCCGGTACCAAAATCGTCGATGCTGAGCTGAATGCCGAGCAGCTTCAGACGGTTGAGCATATCGATCGTATGCTCGGCGTCTTCCATCGCCGTGCTCTCCGTGATCTCAAGTTTCAGGGCCGATGGGTCGATCTTTGAGATCGCCAAGGCATTCTCGACGTCGGCGATCAGATCGTCGTTCGAGAGGTGTTTTCCGGAAATATTGACGCTGACGATCAGGTCGCGGTATTCGGCACTGATCTTTTGCCACGAAGCAAGCTGTCGCGTGGTCTCTTCGAGTATCCAGACCGTTATCGGAACGATCAGACCGGATTCCTCCGCGATCGGAATGAACTTGTTAGGCGGAATATTACCGAACTCACTATGGTGCCAACGAAGCAATGCCTCAAATCCCATCAGCGAGCCGTCCTGAATGTCGATAAGCGGTTGATAGCTCATCGAAAATTCCTTGCGGTTGAGGGCATGGCGAAGGTCGTTCTCGTAACGGACGCGTTCGAGAAACCGCTCGCGAAGTTCTTTCGTAAATACGGCAACGCCGCTGTTCCATTCCTTCGCATAATGCATCGCGATATCGGCGTCGCGGAGCACTTCTTCAGGCTTTTCATACTCGGTGTCGCAAGGAGCAATACCGATATTTACACTGATCGAGACATTATTGCCGCTGAGCGAGAACGGATGAGCGATATTGTCGAGCAGTCTCCGTGCGACCTTCTGCGCCTTACCGATATTTGAGATGCCGCCGAGAATGACCGCGAATTCGTCTCCGCCGATGCGGGCGACCATGTCCGTCGCGTTGAGCATGCGGACGAAACGCTTGGCCGCGATCATCAGAACTTTGTCGCCGAGCGCGTGGCCGAGGCTATCGTTGATGTTCTTGAATTTACGAAGGTCAAGGAACAGAACGTAGAAGGTGTTGCGCGGATCAGCCTTGTAGGCGTCGATCATGGAACGCAAACGGTCGTGGAAATGCTTTCGATTTGGCAGGTTTGTCAGCGGGTCGTGAAGAGCCGCGTGCTGAAGGTCTTTTTCGCTCTTTCGAAGGGCCTCGTTGGCTTTCTCCTCTTTTTCGAGGCTCGAAGCAAGCTGACCGGCGTGACGTTCTACCTCAAGACGGCGTTCGCGTTCGACCTCGGCCTTCTCGCGTTCGACCTCGGCCTTTTCACGCTCTGCGGATTCGGCTGTCAGGATCGCATCGTTTACCTCGTTGATGGATTGACGATAGCTAAGATAGGCGATCACCAGAGCGGTAAACGCTATGAGTCCGGTGACGTAATCAGCGTAGCTGACAAGTTTGAACGCAAGCCCTGCAAGCCCCGCACCGACGATCTGCGTCATCGAGCTCGTGAAGCAATCGTGTTTCCACGTTTGCCATGGATTCGTGCCTTTGCGGGCCCACGCAATGATCGCAACGATGATCGAAGAAACGAAAAACTGTGCTACGGCGAGCATGCTCACCGTCGCAACGATATGTTGTGTCGAGTTCACCGGTGCGGTGACCAGCGGGGAGGCGAGTGTCCAGAGCCCCCATGTCGCTGCGACTGCGACGGTGTTGATCGAGACATTCGTCGGGATCATCCACTTGCCAAAGTAAAAGCCTCGGGATCTCAGATAGAGACAATTCGAGGCCGACTCGACCACCGCAACGATGATCGCTGCCGGCCCTCCGTACATCAGGAAGGCAAGGAAAACCGCCGCGTCAGAAAAGCTGATCGCGAATCGGGATCGCGGAAGCGTTAGGCTCATCCTCGGAGCGATCAAAGCACCAAAACCGATAACGACCAGAAAGCCCCACGTAAATGAGGTGCCCGGTAGTTCGGCCAGAGCTACGCCGAGGCAGATCGCGGCGATGAGGACAACGATCCCTTTGACAGTGTTGGAAAGGATCTCTCTGTTCATAGAACGGGAGTTCTGAGCTGAACGGGCTCGGGTGAATGCACTCTGATGGTCTCAGGTCCATCAAAGACAAAAAAATTTTAACACAGTTTAATCAAAAAAAGCTAGAAAAAATGAGCGGTTAAAAGAACTGGTGTATACCAATTATACACGGCAAAAGTGGTTAGAAAGTACCCAATTGTGGAACTGATAGGAAATGAACGACTTAGGCGAAGTTCGGGAAATTCGTGTTACGTGAGTATCCACTTTATCTCGGTTTTCAGAAACGTCGTCGAACCGCAAAAATGAGGCTGTAACTTGCACATTTCCAACAGTTACGAACTCTTTCGATAGAATGGCACGTTTTGGCACGAGCCTTGTCTATATAAGGGCAGGAAGGAAACGATGGATTCCTTGAAACCAAAAAACTTAACCGACCAGGAGAAGAGAAAAATGAAAAACACAGTCAAAGCGTTGACCCTAGCCGCAGTGCTCATGATGGGAACGACGTTCGCAAACGCAGAAGGCATTATCATCGGCGACCGTGCCGAAAAGCCTTGCACGGAAAAAGAAACTCACGGGATCATCATCGGCGATCGTGCCACGGGCCTTTTCGACAGGTTTGTTGACGTTCTTGAAGGCATCATCATCGGTGACTCGAAAGAGACCTGCCTCGACAAAGAAGGCATCATCATCGGCGACCGCGAAGGCATCATCATCGGTGACCGTGCCGGCATCATCATCGGCGACTAACTCGCCATCAAGTTTCCACACCGGGGGGAACGAGCGGCTTCGTCGGGCAACCGGCGGGCCGCTTCTTTTTATCTGGACAGAGATCTAAGATTCTCGACCGCGGCGGGAACCGCGGCAATGACTCGGTCGATGTCTTCGGCGGTGTTGAGCCGGCCGAAGCTGAACCGCATTGCACCGCGGGCACGGTCTTCGCGGTCGATCGCTTCCTGAGCCCCTCCAAAATGCCCGCCCGCTGACGCAGGCTCTGACAGTGCTCGGATGACGGGCGACGGTTCGAGCGTGCCTGAGGAGCATGCCGACCCGGTAGAAACGGCGATGCCCTGCATATCGAGATTTATAAGCAGAGCTTCGCCCTCGACACGTCGGAACGAGATGTTCGAGATATTTGGCAGGCGCCGTTCGCGGTGGCCGTTGAAGATCACGTCCGGAACTGACTCTCCAATCCGGCTTTCGAGGTCGTCACGAAGCGAGCGAAGGTAGTCGGCTGAGACACTCAATTCGCTCTGAGCGAGTTCGCACGCACGGCCGAATGCGACGATATTGGCGACGGATTCGGTGCCGCCGCGGCGTTCGCGTTCCTGGTGACCGCCGATATTCTGCGGATGCAGTCGCACTCCGCGCCGCATGTACAGAGCACCAATCCCTTTCGGAGCGTAGATCTTGTGGGCGGAGATCGAAAGCAGATCGCAGCCGAACTCTTCGACATCGACTGACATCTTTCCGACGGCCTGAACGGCGTCCGTGTGAAACCAGATCTTGCGGCCCTTTTCACGCAAACCGTGGACCATGCGACCGATCTCTTCGACTGGCTGGATAGTACCGATCTCGTTGTTTGCGGTCATTACGGAGATCAGGATCGTTTCCGCGGTGATCGCGGCCTCGACGTCCTCGACTTTAACGAGTCCGTCGGCGTCGACCGGCAGGTAAGTCACCCAGTAATCCTGCTTTTCGAGGTCTTCGCAAACGTTCTTGACCGCGGAATGTTCGATCGCGGTCGTGATGATGTGCCGGCCGTGTTTGTTATTCGCTTCGCAGAGTCCGCGGATGGCGAGGTTGTTCGACTCGGTGCCGCCGGAAGTGAAAACCACCTCGTTCGGCCGTGCGTTGATCAGAGCTGCGACCTGATGACGCGCTTTGTCGACCGCTGCACGTGCCTGCTGACCAAAGTAATGAATGCTCGACGGATTGCCGAACTGCTCGGTCAGATAAGGCATCATCGCCTCGACGACCTCAGGAGCGATCGGCGTGGTAGCACTGTTGTCGAGATAGACTCGTCGCATTACAGACATTATGCGACACAGAGCCGATCAAATCACGCGTCGCGTTTTTGCCGAGGAGAATAAATTGCCGATGCCCAATAGTGCAGCCGGGCGGGGTTGATCAACGATCGTCGAATCGCCGGTGTTTCGGCGCTTCCAGGTCGGATCGAGCTCTCAAGCCGGTAACGCCGTAGAAATGGACTATAATATGAATTTGGCAAAGAAATTCTGTGCATGGCCGCGAGGCCAAGACCGGTCGGATACGATCATGCGTAAGCGACAGTGATGGCAGTAAGCGTAGAAAAATTGACTCTCGACCTCGACCGGCAGTTACTTCACGAACATCGGTTCGATACGGCTCTTTTTGAGGAGCTCACCGCACTGCAGCGAGCCGGCGGAATACTTCACGGTGACCGGCCGATCTGTCCGTTTCTACGTCCGTATTTCTTGCCGGGATCACGATATCTCGAGATCCGGCGGGCTGCACGGCACCTTTTCGAAGCATTTCAGTCGATGACTCATGCAGCTCTCGCAAATGACGAGCTGCTCGAGGAACTCGGCGTTTCCGAGAAAGAGGCAAGGTGGGCGCGGCTCGAACCCGGTTACAAAGACGTCGCGGTCAACAGCCGCCTCGACACATTTCTTCACGCCGATGGTTTTGCCTTTCTCGAGTACAACGGCGAGAATCCCGCAGGGATCGGCGATCAGAGGCCTCTTCGCGAGTTGTTTTTTCGTATACCGGCCGTACTCCGGTTTCTCGAGGCCCATCCGCACCATTTTCCGGCTCCTCGAGTAAGGCTTATCGAGTCGCTCGAGACGGCCTACAGACAGTTCGGCGGGCAAAAGACCTCACCAAATATCGCGATCGTCGACTGGGTCGGCGTCGATACTCAGGCGGAATTCGTCCTCCTCGCCGAGCACTTTGAGGACCACGGTTATAAGACAACAATATGCGATCCGAACGATCTTGTGTACAAGAATGGCGTGCTCAGTTCGGGCGAATTCGAGATCGATGTCTTTTATAAGCGGGTACTTATCCATGAGTTTCTTGACCGATTCGACGAGCAGCACGCACTGTATCGGGCGCTTGCAGATAGCTCCGTCTGCATGATCAACTCGTTTCGTTCGAAGCTGCCGCACAAGAAGGCTAGTTTTGCGTTACTTACTGACGAAAGATACGAGAAGCTTTTCACGCGGGAACAGCGTGAGGTAATAGACGCGCACGTTCCGTGGACCCGAACAGTAGGCGAATGCCGAACCAAATACCAAGGTCAGGATGTCGATCTGCTCGACCATATTCGATCAGAAAAACAGCGTTTCGTCCTGAAGCCCAATGACGACTATGGCGGGCATGGGATCTCCTTTGGCTGGGAAAGTGATGAGTCGCAATGGGACGACGCTATCCAACGTGCCCTGGCTGAGGAGTTTGTCGTGCAGGAACGGGTCCGTGTAGATAAGGTCGACATGCCGGTCTTCGACGATTCCGAGGCTTTCATGGAGGCGTTGAACGTCGATTTCGATCCATTTCTTTTCAACGGACGCGTCGAAGGCGGAATGGTTCGCCTCGGCAGCGGTTCGCTAGTGAATATTTCGTCCGGGGGCAACGAGACCGCTTTGGTCGTTCTCGACGATATTTGACACGACGCGCCGGCGAATTTGAAACAAGATGACAAAGAGTATCCCATCGATATCACGCAGTTTGTGTTTGGCACTAGCATGCTTGTTAGTAGGTGCTGCCTTTCTTACCGGACTGGCAGCATCTCAGAATTCGGTGCCCGCGACCGCAAATCCGACCCCGACACCGCCGGTTATCGTCGACCCGGACGATGATGGCCCGCTCAAGGTCCAGACGGATCTGGTCACGCTGACGCTGACGGTTCACGACAAGTGGGGCCGCTACGTTTCGAATCTCTCAAAGAAGCACTTTCAGGTCTTCGAAGACAACATCCAGCAGGACATCGTCTTTTTCTCGGACACGGACGCTCCGGCTTCGGTCGCGATCGTGTACGACGTTTCTGGGTCGATGAACGGCGAGAAGATCTCCCGTTCGCGACGGGCGCTCGAACGCTTCATAGCGACCAGCCATCCGTCGGACGAGTACTCGGTCATCGCATTTAACGACAAGGTCCGGCTGCTGGCCGACCGCACGCGTGATCCGAGAGTCGTTCTGGACAGCCTGTCGATGGTAAAGACCGGCGGCAACACAGCTTTGTACGACGCCGTTTACCTCGGGATGGACCGCGTCTCACGCGGCAGCCACAAGAAAAGGGCCGTGATCATCATCAGCGACGGCATGGACAACAATTCCCGCTATAGCTACCAGGAAATGCGACGCTATATGAAGGAGGCCGATGTCATCATTTATGCGGCCGGCGTGTACGGCAGCGAATACGAAGGCCATCCGTTCCTCGAGCAGCTGTCAGAATCCACTGGTGGCAAGGCCTATTTCGCCACTGACGGCAGCCTCGACGAGATCTTCGAGCGCATCGCCCTCGAACTCCGCCATCAATACTCGATCGGCTACGTCCCGAAAGATTTCAACCCCGACGGCAAGTGGCACAAACTCAAGGTCAAGATAAATCCGCCCCGCGGCATGCCCAAGCTCTCGGTCCGCTCCCGCGAAGGCTATTACGCCACGCCGCTGATGACCGATAAGTAGCCGGACGTCCGAGCAAGTTAGCGCCTTGTCCCGCGTTTGTCCCACTCTTGTCCCACAGGTCTGTGGGACAGGGAACATATTGTAAATAAACAACTTATCAGCATTTTGTGACCTGTCCCGCCGATTTTGGCAAAAAAAATTATTCGCCCCATTTTTGTCCATCCGCGCGCGCCTGGGGCGAAACTGGCCCCACGATCCGCCTTCACAGATCCCGCTTCTGCCTGCATTCGGTTATCAAATATCCGCCGACAGCGTCCTATAATGAACGCAACGGAGTTGCAAGAATAGCACGCTTCTCAGCTACGCACAATCATTTTTTGGCTCCCGCGCCTTGGGCCGGGACAAATCTATTACAAATGCCCACAACTGCCATCAGGGGCGACCTGTTACTCTTAAGTTAGTTCGACATCTTACTTTTAATGCAAAATATTCACGATCTCGAAACATCGCGCGCGGGTATCAATTGGAAGAACGTTGCGATGCTCGCATCATTCCATCTGCTCGCGATTCCGCTTTTCTTCACGTTCAGTTGGCAGAACCTCGCGGCCCTTTTGATCGGCAATTGGATCGTCGGCAGCCTCGGCGTCGGTCTGGGCTGGCATCGTCTGCTGACGCATAGAAGCTTTAAAGCGCCGAAATGGCTTGAGTACTGCCTCACGATCCTGGGAACGATGTCGATGCAGGACCCGCCCGACAAATGGGTAGCGACGCATCGCATCCATCATGCGTTCGTCGAGACTGACAAAGACCCGCATTCGAGCCGTCCGGGATTTTGGTGGGCGCAGATCGGCTGGATCGTTTGGGGAACGGCCCAGGACCACGATACGGCGACGATCCGCAAATACGTACCCGACCTTCTGAAAGATAAAGGGCAGGTCCTGATCTCGCGCTACTACTACGTGCCGATCATTATCTCAGCTGCCATCTTGTTTGCTATCGGCGGCTGGACCATGGTTGTCTGGGGTGTTTTCGGACGCGTGGTCGTGGGCTGGCACACGACGTGGTTCGTCAATTCGCTCTCGCACCTTTACGGCAAACGCCCGCACAAGACAAACGACCTTTCCACCAATAATTGGTTCGTGGCGATCCTAACGTTTGGCGAAGGCTGGCACAACAATCACCACGCCTTCCCAACCTCAGCCCGGCACGGCCTGAAATGGTACCAATTTGATATGAACTGGGCCACGATCCGACTCTTCGAACGCCTCGGCTGGGCAACAAAGATCCGTCTTGCCGCCCGCGACTAGACAATTTATCCCAAGGGGCGGAAACGGCCGGCATCGACGGCGGCGATATGGAGTGTGCCCGTGCCTAATTCGTTCGCTCTGCCAGTAACTCTCCCCATCAAGGCTGCAAGTCGTACGGGCGTTGGAAATAGGAAGCGTGCCATGCACCTAGTCTATTCCGGCCGTTGCGGAATGTCACTGGCCTCAAGCCAACGCGTTTCCTTCCAAGATTTTGATCATTTTGATCATTTGTCCCCGGTCTTTAGTCTTTCTCGTTCGGGGTTTGAGGTTCGCGACACGGGCACCCTCCCTACTGGTCGGGTTTCCGCCTTTCGCGGCCGACTGCATGAGCCGGGCCGTCGTGCGTAATGGCGCGTATGAGCCATGCGGACAACGGACGATGACCCGGTGAGATAATGAGAAACGGGCAGCCGGGGCCGCCCGTTCCTTCTTGATCGGTCGATCTCTTATTTTCCGAAACGATAGGTCGTGAACAGGGAATCCATGCGGGCGTCCTGGCCGGCCGAGAAGGTATTCATGCAGGCGTCGTCGGTGTAGTCCATGAAGTTGGTGATCGGGTCGAGGCCGGCGATGTTGCGGCAGCTGTCGCGGCCGGTCGGGCATCCGTAAGCAGGCGATTTTTCGGCCGGTGTATCCGAGACCAGGTCGCCGCCGCTCGTAGCATTGCGTGCGCAGCCGCCCTGGAATGTGTGATAAAGGCCCATCCAGTGACCGACCTCGTGCGTTGCCGTGTCGCCGAGGTTGTACGGAGCCGCAGATCCACCCGGAAGCGAGGCTGAAAGAACTACGACCCCGTCGTTCTTCGGATTACCCGCGTAACTCGACGGGAACGTCGCCCAACCGAGCAGACCGCCGCCCATGTTGTTCAGGTAAATATTCAGATCGTCTGCAGTGCCTTGACGCAGGGCGTTCTTCATCTGCGATTCGCAGGAGCCGCCGGAACATGTGTACCAGGTCGAATTGTCTGTGCGTGTCGTGCCAACAAGGCTGAAGCCCCATCCGGTACTTGCAAACGCGTTATTGAGCACCGCCATCTGCTGTGCGATACGGCTGTCCGAGACGTCGCCACCGCCGGAACTGTTTCGAATTACGTGGATGTAAACCGGGATCGTTCCACCCGTAGCGTTCATTTCAAAACCGCTATTTGCCGATTTGCGATTTTCGCGGGCGATGTCGACCTCGCGCTCGATCTGGTCCATCTCAGGCTCGCTCAAGATCTTGGTCGTACATCTGCCGTAGTCCATGAACTCTTTCTTGCTGGCCCACGTGTAGCCATTGAACGTATATGGCTCGTCATCTTTCACCGTATCGACCGGAGCCGGGTCGTCTTTTGTACTCTGAGCACCGACCTGTGCCGTCGGGCCGTAAAATACACCAAATGCAAAACCGCCAAGCAAGATCGCTGCCGTCAATGACAGTAGAACCTTCGTCTTCATATCCTCACTCCTTGAATTTTTTGGTTTCGTTTTTGTAAGAATTCAGTGGCGCGAGTCGGGGTCGGCACGGCCAGGAAAGCAATTCGAACGGATAGCTTATAGCACGATAAAAAATGTTTATCAACCGTTTTCGCGACCTTTTCCAAGAAATGTTTTGGATAAGCGGTTTTCCGCCAATGTAGGCGGTCTTGAACGTCGAATCCTCTCGCTTTCCAAAACCCTGCCGATAAAGTAATGTGTAACTTGGAGAAGTGCGGGTGCATCTTATCGTGCGTTCGCAGATCGGACAGGTGAGAATAATGGATTTTGCTACAAAAGAGGTCTTTAAGCGCTGGGCGAGTATTTTGATCGGGAAGCCGATATCGCCGGTGTTTCTGAATATTCTGGTCACGAGTGTGTGTGATATGCGTTGCACGCACTGCTTTTTTACGGAGGAGCTGGATGATCGGCCGCGTAAGAAGCTGCAGATGAAAACCGACGAGATCGCCCGTATCTCTGAGACTCTGGGCGGGAATCTCGGCGTGCTCGTGCTCGCCGGCGGCGAGCCATTCACGCGCAAAGACCTGCCCGAGATCGTTCGTGCGTTTTACGAAAACAACAAGCTCGACAGCGTTTATTTGATGTCGAACGGCCAGATCCATCCGCGAATTTTCCCAGACGTCGCCCGCATCATGGACGAATGCCCGAACCTGAACGTTTCGGTCGCCCTCGGCATTGACGGGATGAAGGACGCCCACGAAAAGATCCGCCGCAAAGAGGGAAGCTGGGACAAGGCGATCCACACGGCCCGCACGCTCCAGCAGATGAAGAAAGAGCAGTATCCGCGACTCGATATTCAGACGTGCACCTGCGTGATGCATTCGAACGAAGAGACGATCTTCGACTGGTACGACTTCCTCAAGCACGACTTGAAACCGGACAAGGTAAATATTAATTACATCAGGCCTCCGTCCGCCGACCCGATCGAGCTGGAATTCGACCATCGTCGCTATCAGCAACTCTCGAACATGATCCTCGAGGACACGAAGAGCGCCGCTCTCAAGAATAATTACGGCGGCGACAGCGGTTTCTTCAAAGCGGCGGTCGACATCTACATGCACGACGTCATCGCCAAGACCAAGGAAGAGGAAAAGGCTCAGCTCAAATGCTACGCCGGCTCGGCAGGGGCCGTGATCTATGACAACGGGGCACTTTCGTCCTGCGAGAACAAGGAAGACGTGCTCAATCTGCGTGACTTCGAGTGGGATTTTCAGGCCGCGTGGAAGTCTGACTTGATGAAAGAACGCCGCAAAGAGGTCGCCGACGGCTGTTACTGCACCCACGAGTCGAACTGCTTCTATCCGTCGCTGCCGTTCAACGCCGGGCATCTCGTCAAGATAAAGAAGCTCGAAAAACAGATGAAAAAGGCCGCAAAATCGGCCGGCTTCGTAACGGGAAGGGAAGTTGCTCTGAAAGCTTAGAAGCAAAATTAGCTTTGGTGTGCAGCGGGTGCGAACCGCATGAGTGAGAGGTGGGCAAGCATGCCTGAAATGAAGTCAGCGAGCTCGATGGGACGCGTAACCCAGCGGAGATATACCGAACAGCTCTTCAGAAGACTTAGCTCACGATCCGGCGAATAATAGAGCGCTGATACGCCGGTGTTTAAATCCGAAAAATTGTGAGTGAAAGAGCCGCAAGTGGGTTGAAATCCCACCACACCAAAACATCGTGCCGATAGTACGAGAGGATGAGGGAACCGTACGCATCGACGGCCAGGAGTACGATGGATTTATCGACGATGAAGTCTGTTCCCGTTGTACAAACCCACGGATATATTCCGACGAGCATGACGCATTCTTTTGTGCGGAATGCAATGAATGGCTTGAGCGTGCTTGCGGCGACCCAGAATGTGCTTACTGTAAGGCGAGGCCGCCAAAACCGCTTGACTAGATAGGATGCAGCCTAACACTCCAAAGATCCTGATCATCTCATCTGACACCGGTGGCGGGCATCGCTCGGCCGCCCAGGCGATCGCGGATGGGTTTCAGCGTGTCTGGAGCAGCGATTCGTCGGTCGTGAAGATCATCAAGGGCGTCGAAGATTCGCATCACATCACCGACAAACTCGTACGTCTTTATAACTGGGTTCTCACAAACCGTCAGCACTGGATGAAATTCCTGTATTGGACGGTGAACAAGATCAGGCCCGAGACGCGGGAGTTTTTCATGAAGCGGTGTACCGGATACATCCGCGATCAGTTCGAAAAATGGTGCCCGCACGTGGTCGTCAGCGTTCATCCGCTGACTCAGCATATCTTTGCACGCATCCTTCGAGAACTTAATCTTACCGATCAGGTTCCGCTCGTAACTGTTGTAACTGATCCATGTTACGGCTTTTGGAAAGGCTGGGCGTGTGATGATGTTTCGCTTTATCTAGTCGCCAACGAAGATGCGCGTGAGCAGCTACTCGATTACGGCGTTTCGCCGGAAAAGATAAAGATCTCGGGCATGCCGGTCAATCCCAAGTTCCGCGAGGTCGAGGAGCAAGATGCCCAGGAGGCACGCCGCTTCTACGGCCTCGACCCCGACAAGTTCACGGTGTTTTTGAACGCGGGTTGGGTCGGCGGCGGCAATATTCCGCAGATCTTCCGCGAGTTGATTCGCGGAGAATTGGATGTTCAAGCGATCTTTCTTGCAGGAAAAAATGAGCAGCTTCGAATCGAAGCCGAGACACTCGCGAGCCAGGCGAAATTCCCGGTCAAGGTCATCGGTTATTCGGACGAGATCGAACGCCTGATGCACTCGGCAAACGTTATGGTATCGAAACTCGGCGGCCTCACTACGTTCGAGGCCCTGGCATGCCGTCTGCCGATCATAGCCGACGCGACAACGCCTCCGATGCCGCAGGAAGCCGGAACAGTAAAGCTTCTCGAAAAACGCGGAGCCGGTATTTTGCTTCACCGAAGTACCGATATCGTACCGACGCTTCGGGATCTGGTGGCCGACCGCGAGCGCTATTTCCGAATGAAGGAGGCGACGATAGGCATGACGATGCCAAATTCCACCGATCAGATAATTCGTGAGATCAACGCCATTTTGCCATATCCTTTCACTGCGGAACGGGTCGCGGCCTGACGCTTTTCAATTCCAGCGACTTGTTACTTACTTCGGTTTTATTTAACCTTTCCTTTTGGATCCCTAACGACGGAGAAGTCTAAGAACTTGAGCCTTTTACTAGAAGGAAAACGTGCGTTCGTATCGGGCGGCACGCGCGGCATCGGGGCAGCGATTTGCGAGGTCTTTGCCCGCGAAGGCGCAGATGTAGCGTTCAACTATCACTCGAGCGACGATCTCGCCGATCAGGTGCGGGCAAAGATCGAGGCCCATGGCCGACGTGCCTTGAGCTACAAGGTCTCGGTCACGGACCGCTACGGTATGAAGCACATCGCCCGCGAGATAATGGACGCGTGGGGGCCGGTAAACGTTCTCGTGAACAACGCCGCGGTCAACAAAGGCGACAATTTCGCAACGACGACCGACAAAAGCTGGGATTGGGTAGTTGATACCAACGTCAATAGCCTTTTTGCGGTCACGAAACCCTTTTATAAGCAGATGATCCGTGCGCGTGGCGGTTCGATCGTGAATATCACCTCGGTCGGGGCGATACGCAGCTTGCCAACATCGGTTCACTATGCGACTTCGAAAGCGGCGATGATCGGATTTACCAAGTGTCTTTCGCGGGAAGCTGCTAATTTCGGCATCTCGGTGAACGCGATCGCGGCGGGTATTTTTGACACCGACCTTGGGCACACCCTGCCCGAACGCCTGCTCGCGATCCACGACCATTGGGTCGCCAAAGGCCGCCAGGGCCAGCCGCATGAACTCGCTGAGATCGCCGCGTTTATGTCGAGCGACCGCAACAGCTTTATGAGCGGCGAGATCGTCATCGTCGACGGCGGAGCTGTCACGTAAAGTCTCAGCTAATATTATCTAAAACAAGTAATGAAACGACTTATCGAATGCGTTCCGAACTTTAGTGAGGGACGCGATATGTCCGTCATCAAGCAGATCACGGACGTTATCGAACGTGTCGAAGGCGTCAAACTGCTCGATGTCGATCCCGGTTTTACGACCAATCGGACTGTCGTCACGTTCGTTGGCGAACCGGAAGCTGTGGTCGAGGCCGCGTTCCAGGCCGTTAAGAAAGCTCAGGAAGTGATCGACATGCGTCGCCACAGAGGCGACCATCCGCGTTTTGGGGCGACCGATGTGCTGCCTCTCGTCCCGATCGCGGGCGTTTCGATGGAGGAAACGGCCGAATACGCCCGTCAGCTTGGTAAACGCATCGGCGACGAGCTTCAAATTCCCATCTACCTGTACGAAAACGCTGCTGGCGAGGAGAAACGTCGAAACCTAGCAAACTGCCGTGCGGGCGAATACGAAGGCCTGAAAGACAAGATCGCGAGCTCCGAATGGCGGCCCGATTTCGGCCCAAGTCAATTCACCGAAAGCGTCGCTCGTTCCGGAGCGACTGCCGTCGGGGCCCGCGATTTCCTGATAGCCGTTAATTTCAATCTCAACACTACATCTACCCGCCGTGCGAATGCAGTTGCATTCGACGTTCGCGAAAAAGGCCGCGTCAAACGCGAAGGAAACCCGATCACCGGCAAGCCTGTCCTCGACGAGAACGGCGAGCCAGTTCTCATCCCGGGCACGCTCAAAGGCACGAAAGCGATCGGCTGGTACATCGACGAGTACGGCATCGCGCAGGTGTCGATGAATATCACCAATCTCTCGCAAACACCGCTGCACATTGCGTTCGACGAGGTGAGTGAAAAGGCGAGAGCGCGCGGAATTCGTGTGACCGGACTCGAGATCGTCGGGCTCGTGCCTAAGAAAGCCATCATCGATGCGGGTAAGCATTATCTCGCCAAACAGGGGAGATCGATCGGGATCACAGAGTCTGAGATCGTCAAGATCGCCATTAAATCGATGGGGCTCGACGACCTTAAGCCCTTTATTCCCAACGAAAAGATCATCGAGTACGTACTCGAAGCCGATTCTGCCCCCAAACGCCTGATCGACCTCACCGGCCGCGAGTTTGCCGACGAAACGGCGTCTGAATCGCCCGCCCCGGGCGGCGGTTCGATATCGGCCTATCTTGGAGCGCTAGGTGCCGCACTTGCGGCGATGGTCGCCAATCTCTCGGCGCACAAAGCCGGTTGGGATGAGCGTTGGGAAGAGTTCTCCGACCACGCGGTGCGAGCTCAGGAACTCAAGAACGAACTGCTCGCCCTCGTTGATGAGGACACCGACTCATTCAACCGCGTGATGGACGCATTCGGCTTGCCCAAAGGCACCGAGGAAGAAAAAGCCGCTCGAACGGATGCAATTCAGGCCGCTACACGTTATGCCACCGAAGTGCCATTCCGCACAATGGAAGCGGCTCTCGCGTCGTTCGAGGTCATCAGGGCGATGGCCGAAGAGGGAAACCCGAATTCCGTTTCAGACGCAGGCGTCGGAGCCCTCTGTGCCCGATCATCTGTCCTTGGAGCGTTCCTCAACGTCAAGATCAACGCCGCGGGCTTGAAAGACAAGGCATTCGCCGCCAATATGCTTCGAAAAGCGGAGACTATCCGCGACGAAGCGATCAGGCACGAACAAGAGATCCTCGCGATCGTGGATTCCAAGATCGAAGGCTAGCCGGTAGATGGCTGGAGCCGCATGGCTCGTCGAGTCACTATTCCAGCCCAAACAGATCGAGCCCGGTGACATCAGCGTTTAGCACAACGTTTCGCGGCGAAAAGCGGAATCGTTTCGATGTCACGGTTATCAGATACGTCTGGCCGGTCGGCAGATTTGTAAAGTTGAACACTCCAAAGCTGCTCGAAGTCGCGACCCGCACGAATCCCTGCGGATCGATCAGGTTGACGCGCGTATTTCTTACCGCGGCGCCCGTCGGGGTGAGCACGCGGCCGTTGATCGACGCAGTCGCCGGCGGCGGCTCGGTTTGCAGTTCGAACGCGCCAATGTCCGCACCGTCACCGCCAGCGGCGTTAGGAGCCAGCAGATCGACGACACGCAAGAATCCGAGGCCGCGTTGATCGTTGATCGAACCAGAACTATTGCCACCGTCGATCGCCGGACTTCCGGCTTGCAAAGCGTGGGTCGGCGTCGATCCGCCGTTGTTTTGCAACGGGCCGAGGAGTGGATCGCGCGGTGTGGGCCCGTTGCCTGTTTGGTCGCCTGTCTGGTTGAAGACGGCGAGAGAGCCCGGATTGCCGATCAGGTTGTAGCCGTTTGAGGTGACGCCCGTTCCGCCGTTGGCGCCCACATCTGGCTTTGCCGAGTTGGACTGATTGCCGGCCACGATACTGTTGCGAAGAGTTACAGCACCTGCGTTTCGATAGAGTCCACTCGTGCTTACAGATCCCGCAACTGAATTATTCGTGATCGTTGAATTTGTAATACTCGCGGCTCCGGCTGCGACCCAAATACCGCCGCCCTGACCATTGGAAGTCACGGTATTTCCGCTAATGGTCGAATTCGTCACCGTAAAACTGCCTGCGGGATTGTTAAAGAGTATCCCGCCGCCATCATCTGTAGCCGTATTGCCTGAAATGGTCGAGTCGATGATCGTTAGATTGCCAGCGGCAAACTGGTTAATTCCGCCACCGGCACGGTTGGTTGTTTGATTCTGGGTAACGACCGCGTTGCTCAGCGTTAGACTCCCGAAATTGAAGATGCCGCCGCCGCCGTTGCCGCCGACGACGTTCCCGCCCGTGATCGTCAAACCGCTCAAAGCCACCGTTACGGTGTTTATCCTGAATACCCGCGACGCGTTGTTACCCGAAATAGTCAACAGATTTGCACCCGGCCCGGTTATCGTCATCGATTTATCTATGAACAACTCGCCGCTCGTCAGCGTGATCGTCTGCGGAGCGTCGGGTTCGTTTATCTGTTCCGGCCCGCTGAACAACGATGAAAACGTAATTGTCCCGCCCGCAGCAACATCAACAATCGCCTGCCGCAAACTGCCCGGGCCGCTGTCGTTTGTATTCGTAACTACAATATTCGCCGGTGGCGGCGTAGGTGTTGGTGTTGGCGTTAGTGTTGCGGTCGGCGTTGGCGTAGGTGTTGGTGTCGCTGTCGGCGTCGGCGATGGTGTTGGTATAGCCGTTGGCGTTGGCGTTGGCGTGGCCGTAGGCGTCGGTGTTGCCGTCGGCGTTGGTGTCGCTGTCGGCGTTGGTGTTGGAGTCGGCGTCGGGGCGGGTTCATTCTGCTCTTCGAATGCACCGATGTCAGAGCCGTCGCCCTCGACCGCGTTGGAGATCGCATTCAGATCGCGTGGCCGTAGAAACCCACGTTGATCGGTGTTCACTCCCGAACCCGCATTGCTCCCCTTATCGATCGCCGGACTGCCGGCGAGCAAAGCATGGGTCTGCGTAGGGCCGCCATTGTCTGCGAGCGGGCCGAGGAGTGGGTTGGTGTTTATTTGATCGCCGGTTCCGGTAAGAAAACCTGCTCCATTGTCACTGGCCAGATTATAGCCCTGCGACGTTATCGTTCCCGTTCCTCCGCTTGTGCTGGTTGTAAGCAAGTTTATAGGGCCGTTGTTTGCGATGATCGAGTTGCGGAGTGTGGCCGTCGCGGAGACGCCGGCTCCTTGTCCGGTAACCAAAATTCCGCCAACGGTATTCGGTGTCCCAGTCATGTTGTTCGCGACAGTGCAATTAACCACCTGCAAAGTCCGTGTTCCGGTCGTCGTAAAAAACTGTATCGCTCCCGGGAAAGTCGTGCTATTCGCGGTATTTCCACTGATCGTCGAATTGATCAACGTCGCGCTGCTTCTCTGTAAATTCATTGCGCCGCCCTGGAAGTTGGCGGTGTTGCCCGTGATTGTCGAATTTGTGATCGTAAGAGTTTCCTGACTGAAAAGCCCGCCGCCGTTATCAGCGGAGTTATTGGCAATCAAACTATTCGAAATGGTCATCGTACCTCCGCTGGATATTCCACCGCCTGTGACTGCGGAATTGCCGGTAATGACGACGCTCGATATCGTCGTGGTTGCGTTATTTCGGATCGCTCCGCCGGATACGTTGCCTCCGCCGGTACCATTTCCCCCTGTCAGTGTTAAACCAACCAGGCTTACCGTATGACCGAGGTTGAATTGGAAAATGCGGCTTGCATTGTTGCCCGAAACCGTTATTACGCCTGCCCCCGGGCCGTTGATGGTCATGCTGCCGTCGATCACGACTTCGCCGGTCGTCAGCGTGATCGTGCCCGTCAATCCCGCCTGGAAACTGATGACTTCGGCGCCGGTGGCAGTGTTTGCGTTGGCGGTCAGTATCGCTTGGCGGAGGCTGCCCGAACTGGAATCCGAGAGGTCGGTAACCACGAGCCTGAAGCCAAAATCGGCGGTGTCGACGATCTGCGTCGGTGTGCTAATTACAAAGTTAAGGACACCAGCCGTCGTTGCTACAAACCCGGCGGGAACCGTCCTAACTCGGATGGAGTAATTTCCCGGATCGAGGTCGGAAAAAGCGTACAGTCCTTGCGAATTGGATTGCGACTGAGGTTCGCCGGTATCGAATACGCCGTTCCCGTTCGAATCGATAAATATTAACGCCCCTACGATCCCGGGCTCACCCGCATCTTGGACGCCGTCCGCGTCATTATCGCTCCAGAGGAAGTCACCAATTCTCGCCGAAGGCACGTTGACAGTGAACGAACCGATCGTCCCCGCCGCGACAAAGCTGCCCGACGTGTCGGCGACTTGATTCGCCTGCATGACGATGTTATAGGTACCGTTGAAAGCAGACCGCCACCTGCCGGTAACTGGTGTGAAGGTGTAAGTCGCGGTTCGCGGTGTTCCGTTACCGCCGGGGTTGAAGCTGACAAAAGTCGGCGTCGCGGTTGGTGCAGGGCCCGTGACCGTTATATCGCCGGTACCGAGGGTGCTGACGTCGACGGCGACATCGTCAGAGTAAGTCACGGTCACCGTCTGCAATGTCACTCCGGACGTTGTAACGTTGGGCGATGTACCGACGGCGGTCGGCGGGGTGGCGGCAGGTTCGTTCTGCTCTTCGAACGCACCGATGTCCGAACCGTCGCCACCGGATGCATTAGAGATCGCAACCAGATCACGCGGACGCGTTAAACCACGCTGATCCGTCGTCACGCCAGAACCGGAATTGCTTCCCTTATCGATCGCCGGACTGCCCGCGAGCAGAGCATGAGTCTGCGTCGGACCACCGTTGTTTGCGAGCGGGCTGAGGAGTGGATTGAGCGGCAATTCGCCGGTGCCGCTCTGGTCACCCGTGCTTCCGAACGTTAACGTTCCCCGATTGCCAATAAGATTGAACCCATTGGACGTGACAGTACCGGCGGCGACCACGTCGGGTTGTGTAGAGCTATTCTGATTTCCCGCGACTATTGTGTTTCGTATTGTCGCGGTCGATGTCGCGTCAACACTAATTCCGCTCGCGCTGCTTACTCCGGCTGCTGAGTTATTAGTGACGGTACTGTTGATTATCGTAAGGTTCGAATTATCATCCACTCGAATACCGCCACCATTCTGATCGTTGTTAGGGGCCGTGTTTCCACTGATAGTTGAATTACGAATAGTCAGCGAGCCACCTCGGACGGCGATTCCTCCACTTGTAGATCCGCCGCTCAGTCCGTTTGTTGTATTGGTCGTGACAGCAGAACTGACGATTGTGATATTACCGCCAAGGCTGAAAATAGCTCCGCCGGCAAATGCGGTGCTGTTGTTAGATATAGTGGAATTGGTCAAGGTTAGTGTGCCCAGCGAGTTGATCGTTCCCGCACTTGAGGGTGCGTTGTTACCTGTAAGAACTGCATTTGATATGTTCAATATTCCTTGATTCAAAATGGCGCTTCCCGCATTGTTGACGAAACCGCCGACACCGTTCCCGGCGGTTAAGGTAAGGCCGTTCATACTTGCGGTCACACCACCGACTGTGCGAAAGATCCTGCTGGCGTTTCCACCCGAGACTGTAACCACACTTGCTCCCGGACCATTGATCGTCACGCCATCGGTGATCACGAGTTCCCCCGTCGTCAACAAGATCGTGCCGTTCAATCCCGCCTGGAAATTGATCGTATCGGCGGCGGGGCTGTTGGCGTTGGCGTCAAGGATCGCCTGACGCAGGCTGCCCGGGCCGTCGTTGTTTAGATTGGTGACGATGAACGTCTGCGGGCTCGCCGGGATATTTACCGTAAACGTCCCGATCGTCCCCGCCGCGACGAAGTTGCCCGATGTGTCCGCGACCTGATTCGTCTGCATGACGATGTTGTACGTACCGTTTTTCGCAAAGGTCCAACCACCGGGTACGGGGAAAGGGTAATTTGCCGTTCGCGGTGTTCCGTTGCCGCCCGGCGTTACGTTTTGAAAATCTGTCGCCACATCAAATCCGTTCGGCCCGGTGATCCTGATATCTCCGATCCCGACCGTGCTGGCATTGATCGCAACATTGTCCGTGTAAACAACCGTCGCCGTGTGCAACGTAGCCCCCGCTGTCGTAACGTTAGGAGCAGTTCCGCTCGCCGTCGGCGCGGTCGAGTCGCCGAGCGTCAGATTAAGCGAATAGATTCCGGCCCCAGTAGGCTCTACAAAGAAAGCATTGGCGATGATCGTGTAGGTAGCAGTCGACGGGAGGGTGAAGAAGCCGTTGACGGGGATCCGGGAATTTCGGTTATTGCCTCCATCGATATCGTCATTTTCCGTTACGAAGGTGCCGCCCGGGAAACTGCCCTGGTATAGCCTCAATACGGTGTCAAAGTTCGCGGGCCCGGCCGGCGAGGTCATCGCGATCGCGACCTGCTGGCCTGCGGTCCCGCTAAAGGTGTAGGCATCGTACAGAGCTCCCGAGTTTCCTGCGGTTGCCGGCGCGACGACGTTAAAATGGCAATCGCCCGCAGCCAAAGTGCCGTTTATCGTCTGGCCAAAGCTGATCGCGCCCGGCGTCTGCGTACAGTTCGGTATCGAAGCCATCTCGACCGCTCCGATATCTGTCCCGTCGCCGCCTGAGGCGTTTGCTATGCCGAGATCGACCGTTCTCGTGAAGCCGGTCTGATCCGTCGCCACGCCGGAACCGGCGTTGCTTCCCTTATCAAGAGCGGGACTGCCGCCGAGCAGAGCGTGTGTTTGCGTCGTATCACCGTTGTTGCCGAGCGCACTAAGGAGCGGATTTAATGGTGTCGACGTTCCGCTCTGGTCCGAAGTCCCGCCAAATGTCACGGCGCCGCGATTGCCGATCAGATTAAAGCCGTTCGACACGAACGATCCTGATCCCGCCGTCGACGTGTCCGGTATCGTCGTATTGGATTGATTGGCCGCGACGATACTGTTTTTGATCGTAACGGTGGTATTCTCGGCCTTGACGCCACCCGCCCCGCCGGTCGCGTTCGACTGATTGTTCGTGATCGTCGAATTGACGATCGAAACCGTCCCGCCAAACGAAAAAATTCCTCCACCGGTGTTTACCGAGGTGGCCGAATTCCCGCTGATCGTTGAACTGCGGACCGTCAGCGTTCCAAGATTGTCGATCCCGCCGCCAGATTGATTTATCAAAGACGTGTTTCCCGAGATCGTGCTTCGATCAACGGTCAAGGTGCCCGCGTTTTCGATCCCACCGCCGAAACCAGTTGCGGTGTTTCCGGAGATCGTACAATTCGTAATCGTCAGCGTTTGCGAGCTAAAAATACCGCCGCCGTCGCCCGTTACATTCCCGTTAGAGATGGTTACGCCGGAAATGGACGAGGTGTTAGCACCGGAAAATCCGAGCACACGATAGTCGCCGCCCGTATTTCTCCGGATCGTCAGGGAATTCGACCCCGGCCCCGTTATGGTTGTGGACTGTGTCACGTCCGGCAAGGCGCTGGCGAGGTTGATCGTTCCGGTTGTGGTTATGTTGATCGTATCGGCACCGGCGGCGGCGTTTGCATCCAGTATCGCTTGCCGCAGCGAACCCGGACCGGAGTCATTCGTATTTGAAACCGTAAACGTCGCTTCGGGACGATCCTCACCGTTCTCCGATCGCGGCGGCGTCGGCTCCTGATGCGGCAAGACACGAGCCTCTTGGCCTATGACTTCTCGGGCGAACGCAGCAACTATCTGAGTTCGTAACGGCGATAAATACACCGCGACGACGGCGATGGCCAGCAGGATCGCCACGAGGGCTGTTCGTGAAAGTAGCGGCAGAACGATTCGGACGCGTCGCTTCGGCATTTGATCTCCCAGATAGTTAGAGTCGTACGCCCACTCTTCGGCGGGAAACGACGGGTCGTAGACAAGCTCTGGAGGGAGAGCTTTAGATCAATAACTTCTTTGATTTCGACAAGTATTGCATAGTCGCACGTTTTTGCCGAGAATTTTTTTCGGATTACTTAAAAAACACGCCGACTCACATTTTTGATCGAGCAGAGCGTAGCCGAAAGCCGCATCGCCATTGGTTGTCGGGTGGGATCGGGCCCCGTTACCGGTCCTATGCATGCTTCTTCCCCTGACATTTGGACGCCGGCGATCAGCGGGACAAGAACCCCGTTTCAAGGCGCTGCTTGGCTCGGGAGATAAAGCTGCTGGCCATTTCGGCGAAGCGCCGGGACATTTCGTTGCTGATCAGGGATTCACCGGCCATGCCCGCGAGGAAGTGAAAGTCACGGGCCCGTTCGCGGCGGAGTTCGACAGCCTGTGCGAATCGGACGAGAGTCTTGGCCGCTCCGACGCTCATCAGGTCGGCGGTGTATCGGAGAAAATTCTGCGTCTCGCCCTGCTGCGGGGCCCATTCTATGCGATCGTCGGCCTCTTCGATCGGCTCGATCGCGAACCGCTGCGTCATGGTTCCCACGACTGGGATTTCGGCGTCGATCGTCAGATGCCCGACGCCCTGAGCGTCTCGATGTGCCTTGGACACACCGGGCATCAGCTCGGCAAAGCTCTTTATATCGCCGAAGAGATCGCGGACAGCCTCTATCGGCGCCGAGATCTCAAATTGGTCGGAAAACGAGCCCTTAACTGTAAACATAAAACGGCGCTAACAACGCTACCTTCGTAGACTTCCTCGTCTAGAACATCCCGCCAAAGGCGATCGCGTTCAGGAATTGGCGTGTCGTTGCCCTTGTCATGCCTCGGTAGAAGGGATCTTCGGCAAACAGGATGACGCGGCCGCCGCCCACGGATTCGTCGATGATGTACGACGTTCCTTTGAGTAGACGCTCGGTGTTTCCTTCCCAGACGAAGCCTGAAATAGTCAGCGGACGCTTCGGATTTGCGTCGAAAACGAGTGCATTCGTGCCTTCTTTCGAATAGCGGAAGAAGTAGCCGCTGGCGATGAGTACGGGCAGTTCGTTCTGGTGAACGCCGTAATTCAAGTAGGTCGTTCGGTCGACGGTGGCCCGGAAAATAGCTCCCGGAAGGCCTTCGGGAACTTTATTGGCATCGGCCGAAGGCGATGCGACCGGAGGCAGGACCGGAGCGATGCCATCGGTCTGATCCGTAACCATTTCGGCCGGAGTATCGGTCGGCTTGGGTGAGGGCGAAGCGGCCGGCGACGGCGATGCTGACGCGTCAGCCTTACCCTTTTGCTCGTCGTCCTCGCTGCCTACGAGCTTAGTGCTCGAAAGCCCAACGTCCTTCAATGCAGCAAATACAGACGCTCCGCTGATCGTGATGATGTTGCCGCCGCCAGAGGCAAATTCTTTCAGGGCCGAAACCCCGCCCGCACCGAAGTTGCTCATGTAGCGTCCCGGCGAGCCTTCGGGCAGGATCAGCACGTTGTAATTCTTGAGGCCGCCGCCGCGAATATTCGCGATCGTCATCGGCGTGAACTTGATGCCCCAGCGGTCAAATGTCCACCAGATCGAGCCGTACGATTCCTGTGTCACGCCTTCGTCCGCGGCTACCGCGATCTTCGGCATGCGAAGGGAATTGACGTACTCACCGCCGACACTTGTGTCGCCCTCTTCGGAGTAGCCAGAGTTGACTGCCGTAACTCGCACACCCATTTCGCGGGCGTTTTCGGCGAGCGTGTCGTGGATGGATTCGGGGTTTCGCGAAACGCGGATCACGAACGTTCCCGCCGGCCAGTTGCGGCCGCCGGCATTAAGTTGACGGTTTGCGACGGCGACTTTGTAGTCCTTTTGGAGCAAACGCAGCACCATCGCCATCGTCGTATCCGTTTCATACGGAATGATATAGGCGATCGATGCACGGCCCGACACGCTGCCGCGGCGAGCATTCTCGATATGCGCGGCGTCTACCATCGTATGGGGAACGTTCGCGTTCTCCTCGGTCCACCACGCGTTCAGGCCAAAGCCAAGCGGCAGCGACCACGCGGTGATATCGTAGAAACCATACTGCTCTTTCGGTTGCCCTTTGCCACGCATCTGATTACGGCGAAAACGTGCCATGTTGTCTTCAACAAACGCCTTATCCTGCGGCGTATCCTGTTCGAGAATGGCTTTGGCAAAGATACGTTGCGGTTGGTCGAGATCGACGATGTACGAGCCGGCGGGGAATGTCTTGGCGGCAGCCGGAGCGTTCTTTTCGGTGATGTAGCTGTGTGCTGTGTTCGACGTGAACGGCTGCGAAGCGACCTTGACCTCGATGTTCGAGAGCCTCAGGATCTCGACCAGATCGGCGGCTTTGACGCGGTCGCTCGTCGGCTCGATGACGATCCGCTTTAGTTTGGAACGGGCGTGATCGGCCATACCTTTCGCGCGGAAGTCATAGAAATCCTTGATGCGGTCGACCTTGTTCTTCGCCGTCGTCTCGAGCGTGGTCATTGAGGCAACGTAATGCTTGGCGATCGACGAGCGGAACGTGACGATCGTGCCGTCTTCGCGGGTGTAGTTGATGCCTTTGGGCCCGCCGCCGTCGGTCTCGTAAGTCATACCCGACGCACCGTTTAGCGACGGATACATGTCCCAATAGCCAGGATAGAACGCGTCAAAAATGTCGCGTACGTAGTAATCCCACTTGTTCTTGTCGAACGCAGCGGCGTTAGCTCTGCCGTAAACATCGAGCCATTTGTTGTACTGCGGCTGCGGCAGGTTTGGGTTGATCGGCAACGCTACGGGCGGGAAGAAATACTGTTCGGGCTGGCCATGATGATCGACCGCGACCTGAGCGTTCCACTCCATATAGGCCTTTTGCATGTTGCGGCTCTCTTTCTGCGTGAACGCGAGAGTGTCGCGATTGAGGTTAAAACGGTAGTGGCTGACACGGCCCCAGATCGCCCAGGGCTCCCGTTTCTCGATCGCAAATCGGTCTGGTGAAGCCGTCGAGACGCTGTTAAACCAAGTCGCGAAGCGCTCATGACCATCTGGATTCTCGCCCGTAAGTACTAGCACGACAGTGTTTTTCAGGATATCGAGCGTCGCCGGTTCGTTCGAAGCGGCGAGCTGATAGATCACCTGCATAAAAGCTTCGAACGACGAAGATTCGTTGCCGTGGATCGTGTACGCCATCCAGGCGATCGCCGGATTCGACTGAGCTATCGAGTTCGCTTCGGCAGCGGTCGTGCGTCGAGGGTCGACTAGCCGGGCGTTCTGCGCCTTGATCTCGTCCAGCCGTGCCATATTCTCAGGCGACGAGATCGCGACAAGATGCTGCATTCGGTGCTCGTTCGTCGTACCAATGTCGAAGATCTTGACGCGGTCAGGCGCGGCCTTGGCAATCGCGTCGATGACCTGCTCCATCTGAGCGTAGGTCGTATGGTGCTCGCCGACATCGAACCGCAGGATCGACTGCGGCCGCGGCACGTTTTCGCGATACGGGCCGCGTTCGTAGAATTCAAATTTCTTTTCCGGTTGCTGAGCGAAGGCAAAGCCAACTTGAACGATTACGAGACAAAGAACGAACGGCAGAGATCGAAAATTCATCTTAAGTTATTCGAAAGGCGGTAATATTGGACTGTTTTGGTACGCACGGATTATAGCAAATGATTCACAGAAGCGAAAAAATCTGCCCGCGATGCGGCGGCCTCACCATGAAGTCATGGTCGGAAATGACCGAGGACGAGAGGGATATTCTCGATCGCCTAGGTATTGTTTTTACTTCCGAGAATACGAGCGAAAATCTACGCTATTGTTCTAATTGCTTTTTCACTGAAAGAGCTGACAATGGCGTTACATGACTTAGAGCCGAGGTCGAGTCAGTGTTAATTACAGAAATGCAGGTCGCCATAGAACCTAGGGTATTTTAGTTCGCTCACGCTCCATCACAACGATGTGCTCGTCCCGGCTGATCATGCCCACTACAAGGAAACCCGCCTCTTTTGCTTCCGTAACTTCCTTTTGCATGGTTGACGTTCGATTCGTCGCGAGTAGCTTATATTCGAACTCACGTACGGCCTTCGGAGGTCGCTCCATTAAGAGTACGATCTCGACGCCACCCAGAAGTTGCTTCTTCGCAATTATCGTACTCGGAATCAGTCGATAGCCTTGATCGGCAAGCTCATTTAACTCTTTCTGCATTGTTCCGGTCCGAGTGGTCGCGAGAAGCTTGTATTTGTATGGATCGGTCGGTGTCGCGTCGCGCGACAGGAACATTGCCATCTCGGAGCCACTCGTTGGCGCACCTACTACGATCCGATAGCCCTGGTCCGCCGCCTCGTTTACCTCTTTCTGCATCGTCGACGTGCGGGTCGTAGCTAGAAGTTTGTACTGCAGCGGACCAGACTCGGACTCTTTATCTTGAGCCGTGACAGTCACAATGCTTGCGGTTAGTGTGGCGATCAGAAGTAGTATTTTCATAAGTAGTCCTGGCTATTTTGAGAGCCGCAGTATTTTATCCCTTACAGATGAAGGCATCTTCCACGAGATCCGTCCCTCCGAGTTATAGATTCGAACAATCAACTGAATTTCGTTCTAGCTCGGATCGATCAGAGGTTTACGATCTTCACCGACTAGCGGAAAAACGACCCAAAAAACATCATATTCATAGTTCCGGCCGTGGAGACCGGATAAAAGAGGAGCCTTTCGAAAATGTGGAGCCTGCTTTCCTGAAACCGTACCCGGCGAGCCAGCCGGCAGGCCTTTTGGCTGTAGGAAGGCTTTCCAGTTAAGCGGGACTACGCCAGAACCTTCGTTCGGATTTATCTCGATCATCACGACCAGATCTCCAGCGGCTTCCGCCTGCTCGACGAGCGACTTAACCTCGACTTCCGTAAGGCGCTCTCGGATCTGAGTATATCGAGCCGTCGCCCGAATGACTTCGGGAGTCATGAGAGTTGCCCGCAAGCCATAGTTGATCGCCTTATTTGTGCTGATGACCCGAAGGTCAAAATTGCCGCCTGCTTTTCCATTCTCTCGAGTGCTCTTAGCTATCCTCTCCGCTTGCTGAGCTGTCCAAGTCAGGTAAGCGTCGTCCGAAGTTTGCGAGGAGACCTGTACTAATAAAAGGAGGAGCAATGACGCGCATGAGAGAAGTCGACGCATAACACTCGCAAGAATAGTTCAGCTCGATTGAAACACGAAACTCCTACTCGTCCAATTTTCAGGGAAGGGAGCCGATAGACAATGTATTCAAACCGACAGACCGTTCCTCTTCACCTCGATAGACTCGAGTCAATGGCCGAAGTACGGGGTCTTTCCGCTTCGGCGACGAACACTCTCCCCTTCTAAAATTTCGGGAAGACGAGACAAAGGAGGACGATATGCAAACTATTGCAAGTTATAGACATTATTCGATTTATAGACTCGTGCTCGCCGTTTCGGCGCTCTTGGTCCTGGGTGCGGCAACGGCAATTGCGCAGAGTCCACGACTATATGTAAGCACTCGACAGGCACAAACGCTGCTGAACCGGATCGAGAACCGGACCGACACCTATAAGTCAACGATGCAGCGGACTTTTAATAATAACGATCGGCGTTCCGAGAATCGAGAGGACAGGATCATGGACCTGATCTCAGATTTTGAGAATGCAACGGATACTCTGCGGGTTCGCGTCGGCAGCAGGACGGTGATCACCGGTGAGGTCAACGACGTCTTTGAAAAGGCCAGGCTCATCAACTCGTTTATGCTGAGAAATCGGCTAAACAATCAGGCCGAATCCCAGTGGACGCTGATTCGCAACGATCTGAACACACTGGCTGGCTATTACCGTATGACCTGGTCTTGGGATAGTCCGATCCCGGCACCGATCGGCGGGAATCCGACGTATCCGACGATCAACGATGCCCAATTTCGAGCTTTGGTCGATCGCATCGAGCGTAATACCAACACCTTTCGTTCGAGGATGACGACCGCTCTATTCCGTCAGGATCGCGACCGCCGCGAAGAGATAAACGGCTACATTGCCGAATTTGAACGTGCTACCGACGAACTGGCAAGCCGTTATAATTCGAGGCGTGCGACTGAAACTGACGCTCGCGAAGTCCTTTCACGAGGGGCCTACATCGACCGTTACATGACCTCAAATGCTTTTGCGAGACCAGCTGAGAATCAGTGGCGACTCGTTCGCAACGACCTCGACCGGCTTGCTAGCTACTACCGCGTAAGCTGGTCATGGGACAATCCGGACCTCGGCCCGATCGCCGGTAACCCGACTTATCCGACGATCAATGATTCGGAATTCAGAAAACTCGTCGACCGCATCGAGCGGAATACGAATACCTTCCGTGCGCGGATGACCACGGCTCTATACCGCCAGGACCGGGAAAAGCGTAATGAGATCACCGGCTACATCGCTGAATTTGAGCGCGCGACGGACGAACTGTCGAACCGTTTCAATACACGCCGGGCGACCGAGCAGGACGCTCGCGAAGTGCTTTCACGCGGAGCGTACATCGACCGCTTTATGACGGCGAACACATTTACGCGGCCGGCGGAAACGCAGTGGGGCTCGATCCGGAGCGATCTCGACCGGCTTGCGGGCTATTACCGAGTCGCCTGGAATTGGAACGACCCGATGCCGGGCACCGGCGGTTGGACTGATTACGCCACGATCGAAGGCACGTACCGACTGAATCGCAGCCGTAGTGACAATGTCTCGACGGTGATCGACCGCTCGATCGGCGATTATTCGAGTGCGCAGCGTGAAAATATTCGGCGCAATCTCGAACGCCGGCTCGCTTCGCCCGAAATGATCGCGTTCGATACTTCGGGTACGAGTGTCACGATGGCGACCAGTAATTCGCAGCGAGCGAGCTTTCAGGCGAATGGTGTCGGAAGTACCGAGACCAATAACCGTGGACGTTCGGTCACGACGACCGCTACGCTCGATCGGTATGGACTAAGGATCGACCACACCGGCGACCGCGTGAACGACTACTACCTGACGTTCACGCCTTCAGGCACGAATCAGATGACGGTCACGCGTCGGCTCTTTCTTGAGGGTCGCAACGACACGATAACGACCACGAGTGTTTACGACAAGATCAGCGCGCAGGCTGACTGGAGTGCAGTGAACGCCGGGCCAACTTGGGAAAACAACACGGGCTCGCTGGGCGATTTTTACGTGCCGAACGGTACGCGAATGACCGCACAGTTGAATACGGCTGTCAGTACGAAAGCTTCGCAGATCGGCGATCGCGTGTTGCTGACGGTTACTTCGCCAAATCAGTACCGCAATGCTGTGATCGAAGGCCGCATCGTCGAAGCAGAACGCTCGGGCCGCTTTACCGGTCGTGCGAATATGTCGATCACGTTCGATTCGATCCGCGTGGATGGCAGGTCGTATCGCTTTGGCGGGATCATTGATGCTGTTCGAGCCGAAAATGGTGATTCTATTTCGGTTAATAACGAAGGGGCTATCAGAGACGATAGTCAAACCACTAAAACCGTGACGCGGGCCGGTATAGGTGCCGTCCTTGGCGCGATCATCGGTGCTATCGCAGGCGGCGGTGACGGTGCTGCGATCGGTGCCGGCGTTGGAGCCGGCGCGGGTGCAGGAAGCGTTTTGATCACAGGGAAGGACTCGCTCGAACTCGGTATCGGATCGACCTTCGATCTTACGGCCACGGCACCGAGTGATCGACGCGTGGGTCGCAACTAGCGACTCGATCGGCTGATGGTGACTGAGGCGGCTGCTTAATTGCGGCCGCCTTTTTTTCTTTCTAGCCTCGGTCTTTGGCGGCGGCTTCGAGATCGGCGATGATCAACTTGGTCATCTTGTACATCACCTCGGTCACACGGCCTGCTTTCTCGCGGTCGGGATCGCTGAGCAGGTCCATCAGCATCGTCGGCGTTACCTGCCACGAGACGCCGAATTTATCTATCAGCCATCCGCACGGCTGCTGTTCGCCGCCTTCGCTGAGCGTGTCGTAGAAATGATCTATCTCGTCCTGGGTCTCGGCCGTTATCATCAGCGAAATAGCCTGCGAGAAGACAAAATTTGGGTGCGGGCCGGCGTTGTAGCAATGAAAGCGTTGCCCTTCGAGTTCGAACGAACCTCCCGCGACGCCGCCGTCCGGTGTCGGGAACGTCGCGTTGACGCGTGAATTTTGAAATACCGAAGTGTAAAACTCCATAGCCTGTTCGGCCTGGTCATTGAACATTAGGAAAGTGGTGATCTTCTGGCTCATTTATTTCTAAGCTCCAAATTTCTGTTGATCTTCTTGGCGTCTTCCTTTGCGGCCTTGGCGACCTTGCGTGGAAACGATCGGTTTCACGCAAAGCCGCAAAGCACGCAAAGAAGCCGCGAACGAAATAAACCAAACTCTACACAGTCACCGCTGATCCTGTCGCGTGAACCGTCGACAGATCTTCGAGAACCGCATCGAGCTTTTCGTAGCCATCGTTCACTCCGCGTTCCATTCCGGACTGGAGCATTCCGTCGCGATCGGCAACCGAGAAGAAGACCGATTGATGCACAACGCGGCTGCGGCCGATCGGCAGATCTTCGAATGTGGTCTTGCCCATGATCACGTGTCCGCGCTCGGGAAGCCCGTCGAATTCGAACGTGCCGATAAATCGTTCTGGCTCGCTAACTTCGTGATAGGTGCCGAAGAACGAGTATTTGTGCCCGTCTCGTTCGTGTGTGTACTTATAAGATCCGCCTTCGCGGCAGTCCCAGTTTTCTATAGTCATTTCCATGCCGTGCGGGCCGACCCACTGGGCGTAGAGATCAGGATCAGTGTGGGCTTTCCAAACCAGTTCGCGGGGCGCGTCGAATTCGCGTGAGATAAAAAGTTCCTGCTTGCCGGGCTCGGCGGTGATTACAGTTTTATTGCTCATTGGTCTACTCCTTATTTATCTAATGACTTAATTACTCGTTATCGAAAGGAAGAAGCGGTTCGGCGGCTTCGTGCTTCATCTTTTCCAGTACGGTATCGAGCCGCTGATACTCGCGTTCCTTGATCGCGGCGAACTGGCGTATCCATCGTTCAAGTTCCTGCATCGGTTTAGGGTTTACGTAGTAAATACGCTGCTGGGCCCGTTTTTCCACGCGAACAAGCTTCGCTTCACGTAAAACTTTAAGGTGCTGAGAAATTGCCGGCGGCGTCGATTTGAAGCCCCGATAGATCTCGGTGGCCGACATCTGTCCATTGGCTGCCAGACGTTCGAGGATCGTTCGACGTGTCGGTTCAGCGATCGCAGTGAATGTGTCCATGGCCTAATAATAAAGATACTACTTAAATAAGTCAACGCGGAAATACAATAGCAAGTTTCGCCCACGAATTACACGAATGATACGAATAAGAAAACAGCTCTTAATTCGTTCTATTCATGTGATTCGTGGGCAAATAAACTAGATCGATTCAGCGATCGCTTCGTCGAATATTTCTAGTGCTACGTCTACGTGATGCTTACCAAGTACGAGGGGCGGCGACCAGCGGATCGAGTTCGAGCCGCAGCCGAGGATGATGAGGCCTTTGTTGAAGCAGGCCATCTCGATGCGGTCGCGGAGTTCCGGATCGGCCGCGTGCGGAACGTCGCCCGAACCCTTTACGAATTCGACGCCGAGCATCATCCCGAGCCCGCGGACATCGCCGATAACGCTGTATTTTTTCTTTAGCCTATTTAAGCCAGCTTCGAGATAAGCTCCGACCTCACGGCTGTTATCGACGAGGCCGCCTTCGAGCAGTTCGATCGTCTTTAGAGCTGCGGTCAGTGCGACAGGATTGCCGCCAAAGGTCGACGCGTGCGCACCTTTGTGCCAATCCATGATGTCTGCTTTAGCGGTGCAAGCTCCGATCGGCATTCCCGAACCTAGGCCCTTTGCCATGCAGACAATGTCGGCTTTGACCCCGTCGTGATGGTCGAGGGCGAACATCTTGCCCGTGCGGCCCATGCCGGACTGGACCTCGTCGACGATCAGCAGAATTCCGTGTTCGTCACAGATCTGGCGGATGCCTTTAACGACTTCCGGCGGGCAAGGCAAATAGCCACCTTCACCCTGGACGACCTCTAACACGATACCGGCGACCTCTTCTGGCGGGGTCGTGGTTTTGAACAGAAGATCTTTGATCCAGCTTACGGTTCCCATACAGCACGAGCCGTCGTCACACTTACCTTTGTTGAAAGGGCAGCGGAAACAGTTGGGATAGGGAACGTGCGTGACGTCAATGGCCTGTCGCATGAATCCAAGCCGCTGTGCGCGCTTAGAACTCGTGAGGCTCAGTGCTCCAAGCGTTCTGCCGTGAAATGAGCCATAGAACGAGATGAACTTCTGCCGACGCGTGTGGTACATGGCGAGTTTGAGCGCCGTTTCAATGGCCTCGGCACCGCTGTTGGCAAAGTGCGTCTTGGTCGGGCCGTCGATCGGGACGATCTCGTCAAGTTTTTTCCCGAGTTCCGGCATGTGACGATAGTAAAAGTCGGTGCCGCAAAGGTGGATCAGTTCGCTGACCTGCTGCTGAACCGCCGAGACGATCTCAGGATGGCAGTGCCCGGTCGAGCACACCGCAACGCCGGCGTTGCAGTCCAGGAACACGTTTCCGTCGGGATCAGTGATCCAGACGCCGCTTGCGTGGTCGGCGACGAGCTTATAGTCCGGCCGCGGATAGCTCGGCGTTACGTATCGAGCATCGGCATTGATAATTTCGAGAGAATTCGGCCCTGGCAGTTCGGTTTTGATGATGGGCCGCTGCAATTCTGCTGATGGTGTCATGATTTTCTCCTTTCAAGAGTGCGCGAAGATTCGCGTAGAACGGTTGAAGGCAAACGAGCATTTCTGCTCGCACTCAGGACGAGAAAAAAGGATTAGTCGCCGCCGAACAGGTCGGCACGCTGCCAGGCGGGTCGCAGTTTTGCTATACAGCGGGGCGTCATGATGCCCGTACTATAGCAGAACTTCGGTCGGTGTTTCAAAGTTAATGCGGTGACGTGAAACAATAAAGACATGGCCGATAGAAAGGAACACACAAACCGTCTGATCGATGAGACCTCGCCGTATCTGCTGCAGCATGCGCACAATCCCGTCGACTGGTATCCGTGGGGCGAAGAGGCATTTGAGAAGGCTGAGGCTGAGGATAAGCCCGTTCTGCTGAGCATCGGCTACTCGGCGTGTCACTGGTGTCATGTGATGGAACACGAGTCGTTCGAGGACGAGGCGACGGCGGCTTTGATGAATGAGCATTTCGTCAACATCAAGGTCGATATGGAAGAACGTCCCGACGTCGACCAGATCTACATGAATTTCGTGCAACTCACGACCGGACGCGGTGGCTGGCCGATGAACGTTTTTCTGACACCCAACAAGCGGCCGTTCTTTGGAGGCACATATTTCCCGCCGGCTCCGCGATACGGAATGCCGTCGTGGCGGCAGATCCTCGAGAGCATCGCCGAAGCCTATCGCGAGCGCCGTGACGAACTCGAGCATTCCGCGAATGAGATCGTGGGGGAACTCCGGCGAATGTCCGTTGTTCAACCCGGCGGAGGGTTGGACAGTGAGATGCTCGATGCAGCATTTTCGTCATTCGTACGCTCGTTCGACGCGGTCAACGGCGGATTTGGCGGTGCACCGAAGTTTCCGGCGGCGATGTCGCTCGAATTCCTGCTTCGCTACCACAAGCGGACCGGCGATGGGAAAGCTCTCGAGATGGTGCTGTTCACACTCGACAAAATGGCGTTGGGCGGCATTTATGATCAGCTCGGAGGCGGATTTCACCGCTACGCCGTCGATGCGATATGGCTCGTGCCGCATTTCGAAAAGATGCTGTACGACAATGCACAGCTTGCCCGCGTCTATCTGCACGCGTACCAGGTGTGCCGCAACCGCGGCGATGAGCGAGCGGCGTTCTACAAACGCATCGCGATAGAGACTCTCGAATATGTTCGGCGCGAGATGCTCGACGCCTCCGGCGGCTTTTATTCGACGCAGGACGCAGACAGCGAAGGCGAAGAAGGGAAGTTCTTTGTCTGGACGCCGGAAGAGATCAGTGCGGTGCTTGGCGACGGAGCCGCAGAGTTCTGCAAACAGTACGACGTTACCGATGGCGGCAATTTCGAAGGCCACAATATCCTGAATCTCAATGCCTCACGCTCAAAGCCGACGGGCGATGCACCGCTCGGCTCCAAACGTGAAAAATTGTTTACCGAACGCGAAAAGCGGATCAAGCCCGGCCGCGACGAAAAGGTATTGACGGCGTGGAACGGTCTGATGCTCGCGACATTTGCCGACGCGGCGGCAGTGCTTGGTGATGGAGCGTACCTTGAGATCGCGGAGCGGAATGCAGCGTTCCTGCTTAGCGAACTCCGAGTCGGGGATGTCCTCCAACGAACGTGGAAAGACGGCAGGGCAAAGTTGAACGGGTATCTCGAAGACCACGCCAATTTGGCGGATGGGCTGTTGCAGTTATTTGTGGCCACGGGAGATGTCGACCATTTCAACAATGCGATGAGCCTGGCGGATCGAATGATCTCGGAATTTTGGGATGAAGAGCTAGGCGGATTTTTCTTCACATCGCACGATCACGAGGAACTCGTCGTTAGAAACAAGGACTTCTACGACAATGCGACACCGTCAGGTAATTCGGTCGCGGCGGATGTTCTGCTCAGGCTCGCGAAATATACCGGCGACGAGCGATATCGAACTTTCGCGATCGCGACACTGCGGCTTGCAGGTGCGCAGATACGGCGATTTCCGCAGGGATTCGGCCGGGCTCTTTCAGCGATCGAATTCCTGGTGGCAGACGGGAAAGAGATCGTGGTAGCGGGACCGGCGGTCAACGAACTTGAACGCGAGGTCTTGGGCCGATACCTTCCACACTCGGTGGTCGCCCTGGCTCGCGTGGGCGAGGAAACGATACCGTTGACGGAAGGGAAACTGAATGGTCTGGGACCGGCCGTCTATGTCTGCGAGAATTTCACTTGTCAGAAACCTGTTTCGAGTGTGGACGAGCTAGGTCCCGATCTCTAGATGAGATCTAAACGAAAAAGCCCGACCGCGCGTGCGGCCGGGCCTTTCCGGAAAGAAATCAACGAACGAAAAACTACTTGTTTGCCGGCTTGTTAGCGTTGGCATTCGCTGCGGTGTTAGCCGGAGCGTTAGCAGCTGGCTTGTTAGCCATCGAGTTAGCAGCATTCGACATCGCGTTTGCAGCCGTGTTAGCAGCGTTGGCCATTGCGTTAGCAGCGGTCGCAGCCTGGTTTGCAGCATTTGCCATTGCGTTTGCAGCGGTGTTGGCTGCATTAGCGGCCTTGTTAGCGGCCGTATTCGTGTTAGCAGCTTCGCCGCAAGCCATTCCCAAGGCACCCATTGCGAGAACAGCTGAAAGGGCAATCACTTTTTTCATAACTAAAAGATTCTCCTGTCTTCTTCAAAGATTAGATCTAATTTTATTTATCGAAGACCGCGTAAACGTCGGCCTTTGTCCCATGTCTTTCTTAAATTTTCAGGAACATTGCACAATATAGTGTCCGTTGGCGATTAAGTCAACCCCAAAAACACAAAATTATGCAATTTTTTATTCAGAAAACTTAGACGTTTTTGAACTGCCGAATCATAGCAAAAAAAGAAAACGCCCCGCAACCGTGCGGAGCGCTTTCCTATCAACAACAGAACAGGTTCGTTCCTACTTGGTCGGGCTCGGAACCGGCTTGTTAGCATTAGCCGTATTCGAGGTCGTCGTGTTCGAAGTAGCGGTGTTCGAGGTCGTGGTGTTCGACGTCGTCGTGTTCGAAGTATTAGCGACAGGCGAAGCGACCGTAGCAGGCGTCGACGCAGGCGTCGAAGCGTTAGCCGTGTTAGCTTTGTTGGCGTTGTTAGCCGTGTTGGTGTTAGCTGCGCCGCCGCAAGCCAGACCGAGGGCACTAATGCCGAGAACAGTTGAAAGTACAATTACCTTTTTCATTTTATTAAGACTCCTGGATCTTACTCAAAGAATTAACTCGCCTGTGTTTCAGGCACCGGCTGATCGTGACACAGCCTCTTGCTCAGAGCTCTTTCTTTCTCAAAGCAAACGATAATATAGAAACCAAAAATCGATTCGTCAACTAAAAAATTGAAAAAAATGGATTTTCCGGCGCAAAAATTTTACATTTTTTTCAGGTTTCCAGGGCGAGTTTTCGGACGCGATAAATCTGTTGACGGCTAAACGCTGAAAACGCTATATTTTTACTGGCGATCGCTCCCAACTTTCGCGCTCCTTTCGCCCAAGCAAACATGTCCGAACATCACTCGGAAGGCGAGCGTACCGCTCGCGTTTCCCTATTCTCATTCCTTCCGGTCTCGCTTCTCCTGGTCTCGCTTTTGGCCGTCGCGGGCCTGTACGTGCTTTGGATCTCGGAGCCCGAGATCGTCGATCGAGGCGTGGGCTTTGCCACAGTTTTCGCAGCGTATATCTGCGTTTGTACTCTCTTGTTCTTGCTGCATCGGCGACAAAGGGAAAGAGTTGGGACGGCGCTTGCTACCGATGGCTTGGAGCGTAACGATCTCAGTTCGCTAGACGAGGTCGCCGAATATTTTACAGGTTCGCTGAGTTCGGCGGATGCTTTCCGGTTGACTGCGGATCGCGTTAAGGCCGTTACGCGCTGCAATTCGATCGTCCTTTTTCTGCTCGATAAGACTCGCACCCGCCTCGTTGCATCGCACGCTGACGGAAGTTCCGCGGAGCGGCACAAAGGTCAAAGCCTCGAGCTAGACGAAGGTCTCGCCGGCCAGGCTTTTTCGACGCGGCAGGTCGAGGTTGATAGCTATCTTGCCTTAGACGACTCGGATGAGTTCGGTTCGGCCGTGGCGATACCGCTAAAGCGCGGCGACAACGTTTTCGGCGTCCTGCAGCTATATTTCGCGACGTCCGAGGCGGTCTTGCCCGAGTTTTACGAGCTTTTTGCCTCGATCGGAAGCAGGATCGAGCCGTTAATATTGGGCTCGATATCGTTCGAGCGCTCTCAGGCAAATTCGCTTACCGATCTCACGACCGATCTGCCGAACGAACGGGCCTTTTACCTCATTCTCGAAAATCAGGTTGCCGAGGCACAGCGAAACAAGGAAACTCGGCCGCTGAGCGTACTCGCGATCGACATAAAGAACTTCGAAGAACTGAGCTGTACATTCGGGCACGCCGCAGGCGACCGGTTGGTGGCGTTCGTCGCTTCTTTGCTGAAAGAGAACGTCAGACAGATGGATCTTGTCGCTCGGGCCCTTAACGACGAATTTCTTTTGATCTTACCGACGGCCGACCGCGCGGTTACGCAAGAGATCATTACGCGTATCAACGCCGGCTTTTTTGCACGAAGATTTGCCATCAACGAAAGCCAGACTGTCGAAGTCTCGCTAAATATCGGTTGGTCATCATTTGGCGCCGACGGCGAAACCCCCGGCCAGTTGCTGAGCCTGGCACAACTGCGAAAGGAGCAGTTGAAGTTCTCATCGCCGAGCAACGTCTTATTCTTTCCGCACGAAGTCCCGCCCGCAACGCACTGACGTGCTGCCCGTAAAGTTTTGAAAACACGGCATCGCCCTGTATATTTGGGCAATGGCGAGGATTACCTTCTACGGCGGTGTCGGCACCGTCACGGGCTCGAAATACCTTCTCGAACACAACGATAAAAAGATCCTGGTAGACTGCGGTCTTTTTCAGGGGCACAAAGAACTGCGTGAGCGGAATTGGCAAGATCCGCAATTCGACCCGCGCGAGATCGACGCTGTCGTCATCACGCACGCTCACATCGATCACACGGGCTGGCTGCCGCGGCTCGTTAAGCTCGGTTTCGAGGGCAAGGTCACCACGTCAAAGGCTACTGCTGATCTACTAAAGATACTTCTTCCGGATTCTGCCCGGCTGCAGGAAGAGGAAGCCGATTATCGTAATCGTCACGCTCTGACGAGCCATACGCCGGCTCTGCCGCTCTATGACGAGGATGATGCGAAGGCGACGCTGGAGCGCCTTTCACCGGTGCCGAATGATGCCAAGCCGTACGAGATACTGCCGGGCATAACCGCGAGTTTTATGGTCGCGGGACACATCATGGGCGCCAGTCTGGTGCTGATCGAGATGGAAGGCGCCAAGGAAGACGGCTCGTCGGTCCGTTTTCTATTCTCGGGTGATCTCGGGCATTATGATCAGCCGATCGTGAAAGATCCGGAGCCGCCGCCTGCATGCGATTATCTGATGTGCGAATCGACATACGGCGACCGGCTGCATGGCGACGTCGACTCGGCAACGCAGATGGCTCGCATCATTAACGAAGCCGTAGAGCGAAACGGTCCTGTGCTGATCCCGGCTTTTGCTATCGGGCGGACGCAAGAAGTTCTTTATCTCATTCGCGAACTCGAAGATGCCAAACGCATTCCGGTGCTGCCGGTTGCGGTCGATTCGCCGATGGCCGCTCAAGCGACGCAGGTCTACAACCGCTGGAACGAGGAACACGACGAGGAATACGTATCGCTCCTTTCGCAAAAACGCCATCCGCTGCGGACGGGTTCGATGAGCACGACGGAAAGCCGCGAAGAGTCCAAGCAACTCAACAGCATGAAAGGCCCGCGGATCATCATTTCTGCATCCGGAATGCTCACGGGCGGACGTGTGCTGCACCACGCGATGCGAATTGTCCCTGACGAGAACGCGACGATCGTTTTCGTGGGATTTCAGGCCGCGGGTACCACCGGACGCCGGATACAGGACGGCGAGAAGGAAGTCAGGATAATGAAGAATTGGGTGCCTGTGCGGTGTCACGTCGAAAAGGTCGAAGGATTCTCAGCACACGCCGACTGGAAGGCCGTGCTTCGCTGGCTGAGCGGTTTGCCCGAAGCTCCGAAAGCCGTTTTCACGACGCACGGCGAGCCCGAGGCCGCACGTGCGATGGCCGATCACATCCGTCAGCGTTTTAATTGGAACGTCATCGTTCCGGGTTACGAGGACAGCTACGAACTCGTTTGAGATCTGGGGTAAAGGCATGAAGGTAGCTTTATCAGTTCTTTTTTCTATCGTTTTAGCAGCCGCAGCGTTTGCCCAGGCGACCAAGGTGACCGACGACCTGACGCTCGATGCGGGCGTTGCTAAACACGCCGGACTTGATGCGGTCTATGCCCAATTCAGCAAGGGCTATCTCGATCTCGATCCCGCAGCCGTCGCGGCTCTTTACACGAAGGACGCCGCGTACCTGCCGCCGAACGGCGAAATACAGATCGGCTCGGCGCCCATACATTGGGGCTTTCGTGATTTCTTTTCCGCAGTAAAGAAAAACGGCCAAAAGTTATCGATCTCGTTCCGGATCCTTCAGCGTCGGGCGACCGATTCGATGGCTTACGACGTCGGCATTTTTACGCTCAAAACGTTCAAGGATGGCAAAGAGGTCGGTTCGGGCCAAGGTAAGTTCATCGTCGTCGGGGTTCGCGATAACGGGAAATGGAAATTCCAGGTCGACGGTTACAGCGACCTGCCACAGCCCAAGTCGGCTTCATAATGTTCTACGCCGAGACCGCACCATCACCTTTTCTTGCGCCCTACGTGAAGTGTTTTTGGGCGCTCGAGTATAAGGGTAGCGGTCCAGCCGATCCAGAACCCGTCATTCCTGACGGCTGCATCGAGATCATATTTAACCTTTCAGATCGATTTCGCCGTCACCACGCGGATGGCACCATCGAACGCCAGGCGTCGAGCCTGATCGCCGGGCAGATGCACACGAGCGTGCTGATCGGCCCGTCGGGCGACGTCGATCTTTTTGGTATCAGGTTTCAACCGTCCGGCGCGTGCCGGTTCATGCCCTTCGAGATGAACGAACTCACCGGACGCATCGATCCACTCGATGTCGTACTTGGTAATCCGGTCGCGTTTATCGAAGAAAAGCTTGCGGCCGCTCCGAATTTCGAGTCCCGCGTTGCGATCGCCGAGGCGTATCTCGCCGGGCTGATGACCTCGGCGGGTTCAAATGCTTACGTCGAACGAGCCCTCGCGATCATTGGACAAGCTCGCGGTAATGTTCAGGTCAGCTATCTCGCGAGGGAAGTTGGCGTGAGCGAACGCAGCCTTGAACGTGCGTTTCGCCGCGTCGTGGGCACCACGCCAAAGGCCTATTCGCGCGTCGTCCGATTTCAGAGCGTGCTTCGCGAGATCGAACGCCGCGGCGACGAAGATATCCTCAGCACAGCCTTTGACCTCGGCTACTACGACCAGTCGCATCTGATCAACGACTTCAATCAGTTCTCAGGCGGCACTCCGACTGCCTTCTTCGAGCGTTCGAGGCAGATGACGGATATTTTTATTCCAAATGAATAGCATTGTCGGATTTTTCCAATACCATCCTTTAGTTTTCGAATATATTGATCGTGAAATGTGCATCCGCAACGGTGAGGCAAGCCTCACCGCCGTGCGATAGCGGCAAGCCGCAGAAAGCGAAGAATCTTATTGAAACGAAAATAAAGAATATGAAAACACTTCTAACACTAACGATCGCTCTCTTCGCGATCACAGCGACCGCTCAAGAGGCCACGCCGCCGAAGGTCACCGATCTCGGCTGGATCGCCGGCTGTTGGGAAATGGCCGGTCAGGGCCGCAGCACGATCGAACGCTGGGGCAAAGCCTCGGACAATCTGATGCTCGGCACTTCGCAGACGGTGCGGGGCACGCGTTCGGTGTCATTCGAATTCCTGCGGATCGTCAGCGGTGCTCAGGGCCTCGCCTATGTCGCTCTGCCGTCAAATGCAAAAGAACCGACGACATTTCCCGCGACCAGGGTCTCGGCGAACGAGGCCGTTTTTGAGAATCTCAAACACGATTTCCCACAGCGGATCATCTACAAACAACCGAAAGCCGACACGCTCCACGCCCGCATCGAGGGCACGATGAACGGCAAGGAAAGCTCGATGGATTTTCCGATGGTCAAGGTAAAGTGCGACTGACAAAAGACCCCGCAAACGAAAAAGCCGCGAAGGTAAATCCGTTTCGCGGCTTTTTTGTTTCGTTCGAATTTCTTGCTAGATCTTCTTGTAAGATTTCAGAAAATCATCGACGAGGGCCAATGCGGTCCTCTCCATCGATACGACAAGGTTTGGGTCCAACGCGTTGCGAGAATGAGCCGGCATGTTGGTCCTGGCAACCGGTATGAACCGGGACTTCATCCAGACGTTGATCCTCTCAGCACCATCAAAGCGAGTAACGGAAATTCCGACCGAACGGCCGGCGGAAGTCGAAGTGCTGTCGCTCGGGTGTCGATTGATCGGACCTTCGATATCGGCGACGATCGCGTTCGTTGGAGTAGAACGCGGGGCCGAATTGAACCCGTCCGCAAACTCTTGGCCGGGAGAAACATGGATCGAAAAGTCGGCATCCTTCCAATTATCTACAAAGACCAATCCCTCGGTGTTTGCCTTCAGGTGATCGGCGACAGTCGTTGAGCCAGACATTTCGCCAACGTAGACCTTGGTCAGGCCTTTCAGTGACTTTAGCGGGCCTTTCTTCACGGTCGTTTGGCCGCTGGCGGCGACGCATGTGCCGACCAGCAGCAGGCTCAGAAGAGTGAGAAGACGCGTGGGTGTGTGGGTAACTTTCATTAGCTTTCCTCCGAGTGAAATTTATTTGACCTTGTCGAGAGAATTCTCGACCATTCCGTCCGTAAATGCAATAAAATTCGCATGCTTCCGCTTTTTTGACTTATTTCTTCAACGACTTTGCAATAAACGCTGTGGCGTCGTCCTTTAGCTTCTTCAGCGAGCCTTTTTCGATGTACATCATGTGGCCTGATTCGTAGTACGTCCACGAGATGTTCTTCTTCAACGCGGGGTCGAGATTCAGGGCGGAGATCGTGTACTCGGCGGCGTAGAACGGCGTTGCCATGTCGTAGTACCCTTGGGCGACCCAGACCTTCATATACGGATTCTTGGCTAGGGCGTCCTTCATCGAAACGCTCGTGTCGGCGTATTGATTGGTGACGTTGTAGTTCCACGGGGCTGTAATGCCGCCGCCGAGAATGTAGTATTCCGTGTCGGTCTTGAAGCCGAGATCGCCGCGGACGTACTGATTGAACGCGGCCGTGTACGGCGGGCGAATGGCGTTCATGCTCGGATCGGTGTCCGGGCCCGAGCCGGCCGAGTCGCGGTCGATGCCTTTGAAACGGCTGTCGAGCCGTCCTGTCGTGCGGCGTTCATTTCTCAGCAGTTCTTTGTTGAATTCGCCGAGCTCGACGCGAAAGTTGTTTCGTTCAATGAAATCCTTGCTTAGGCCGGTTAGAGCACTGTATTTCGTCGCCAGAGCGTCGCGTTCGCGGTCGGTGAGCGAATCGATACGCATCATCGCCGTCGCGTACTCGGTCGAAGCGAACTGCCGCGCTTCCTGGGCGACCTGTTCGACAGTTTTGCTTTGCATCGCGGGCGATAGTTTCTTGTGATACCACGCTGTTGTCGCGTAGCTCGGCAGGATCAGCACGAGCGGCAGATCGTTGTTGTTTGCAAAGCGGATCGTCTGAAAATTGAGCACCGCCGAGACAAGCATGATGCCGTTAAGAGCTATCCCGCGGCCGAAAAGATGGTCCGAAAGCCCCGCCGCACGAGTCGTTCCATAGCTCTCGCCCACCACGAAAAGCGGCGACATCCAGCGTTCGTTGCGGCTCAGATACATCCGGATAAAATCGCCGACCGATTCTATATCCCCGTTGACGCCGAAGTAACGGGCCGCGAGTTCGGGCCGCGCCGCACGCGAAAAACCAGTGCCGATCGGATCGATAAATACGAGGTCGGTCTCGGTGAACCACGTCTGCTGATTGTCCTCCATTTCGTACGGGGGCGGCGGCATCATGCCGTCATCGAGCATCTTGATCCGTTTCGGGCCGAGGGCCCCGAGATGCAGCCACACCGACGAAGAGCCCGGCCCGCCGTTGAACGAGAACGTCAGCGGACGCCCCGCCGGAGCACCGTCGAGCGTGTATGCCATGAAGAACATACGAGCCTCGATATCGCCCGAGACCGCATTCTTGAGCGGCATATAGCCCGTCGTGACCGTGTAGTCTAGCTGACGTCCCGCGACGGTCACGCGGTGTTTCGTGACAACTGGCGGTTCATCGCGGATCGGCAGTGCAGCAGTTTGTGATTGTCCGCCCGGCGTCGGCGTCGCCTGCGGCTGTCCCTGCCGTCCGCCACCCGGCGGCTGCGCGAGTGTGATCGAAGAGAAGACGAAGATAGAACACAAAAGTATCGAGGCTTTCATAGAGATATGCATCGGTTTTCGGAATTTTGAGAAAGAGTAACACAAAATGGCGAATACTATCGTGCGGCGTTGAAATCCGGCGGAGGAACCCGGTCATACCAAGGGAGCGTGCGGCGCCGATCATCGGGCCGTGAATGGAAGATTGAACCAGATACATTTCCAAGTTATTCTGCCGAATAAACTTATGAATAGATCGACCCTGAAAAACTCGCTGCTTTTATCGCTTCTCCTGCTCGTCACCTTTTCGCTGTCCGCTCAGGACCTGCCTCGTGCGAAGCCGGAAGAGGTCGGAATGTCGACCGAGAGGCTTGCGACGCTCTCGCGAACGCTCGATGGCTATGTCGCCGAGCAGAAACTTGTCGGCGGTGTTGCGATGGTCGTTCGCCGCGGCAAGGTCGTGATGATGCACCCGTTCGGGATGCGTGACCGCGAGGCGAACTCGGCGATGAAAACGGACTCGATCTTCCGCATCGCTTCGCAGAGTAAGGCGATCACCAGCGTCGCGATCATGATGCTGCAGGAAGAAGGCAAGCTGCTGATCTCGGACCCCGTGAGCAAGTTCATCCCCGAATTTGCCAACTCGACCGTCGCCGTGCCTAAAGAGGGCGGCGGCTACGACGTCGTCAAGGCAAAGCGCCAGATCACAATCCGCGATCTGCTGACGCACACGGCGGGCATCAGCTACGGCGGCGGCCCTGCGAAAGACAAGTGGGATGCGGCGAAGATCAGCGGATTCTACTTCTCTGACCGCGACGAGCCGATCGGCGAGACGATCAAGCGTATGGCCGCTCTGCCGATGGACGCACATCCAGGCGAGCGATATATCTACGGCTATTCGACCGACATCCTCGGCGTGGTCGTCGAAAGGGCGAGCGGAATGACGTTTGACCGGTTTTTGGAGCAGAAGATCTTTACGCCGCTTGGGATGAAAGACACCAGTTTCTATCTGCCCGCGGTCAAGGCAGATCGGCTGACGGCCGTCTATTCTGCGGCTGACGGCAAAGCGGTCAGGGCTCCGGTCGAGGGAACGATCGTGGCGCAAGGCCACTACAACAACGGCCCGCGAAAGAGCTTCTCGGGCGGTGCCGGATTGCTGTCGACGCCGAGCGATTACGCCAGATTCCTGCAGGCGTTGCTCAACGGCGGCGTGCTTGACGGCAAACGGATACTCAGCAGAAAGTCGGTCGAACTGATGACGGTCGATCACATGCGCTCGATCGACTTCGGCCGTCCGGGCCAGGGTTTCGGGCTAGGATTCTCGGTCGTAAAGGACGTCGGCGCATACGGTGCTCCGACATCAGTCGGCGAATACGGCTGGGGCGGAGCGTACCACACCAACTACTGGGTCGATCCAAAGGAACAGCTTGTCGTCGTATACATGACGCAACTGCTGCCCGCCGGGACGGTCGACGATTACGGCAAGCTTCGGGCTTTGATCTACTCGGCTATTGTTGACTAGGTGCGAGCGTGAATATCTGCGGTACGAACTCGACCGCCACGACCGTACCATCGGACTTGAGTTTGGCATCCGGCTTGTCGGCGAAGGTCACGACGACCGGATACTCGATCGGCTTCATCGAGCAGTTGATCTCGGTGCCGGCCATGTCCGTGACGTACATAACGAGCTGCGGTGGCGGTGTAGGCGAAACCGCAAGTTTGACGATCCGTTGACCCGATCTGAAATGCATCAGCGACACACGTTCCGTGCATTCCAGCTTGTCGAGAAATCCCATGAACTGCTTCTCTCCCGCGGCCGGTTTACGCAATGCGTTCCTGATGCCTTCAACGAACGCCTCGCGGCGTCGGCGCTCGATCTCTTCGGCCGAAGGAAGCGGCGGGCCGCTGTCGTCGCGAACGATCTTGCGGTCTTCGAGATCCCAGACGACTAGCTTTGACTCGGCCTTCATTTCGGCTTCGGTCATCAGGCGAAAGTCTTTCGGCACGAACTCGACCGCTACAAGTTCGCCGCGAATGCCGAGCTTCGGTGCTGATGTTGGCTTGTAGGTGATCATCGCCTGCAAGGCCTTCAGATCGGCGTTGCAGCCGACAGACGCCTCAGTTGCGGCCGGATCGATCGAGACAAGTATGAGGCTGGCGAAATCCTTCGTGCTGATCGCGATGGACTCGGCCTCGGTCCGGATCGTTAGAACGGGCGGCCTCGGCTTGCAGTCGACCTTTTCGATGCGGCCGAGTATGCGGGTCTCGCCTTCGAGCGGCGTTCGCAGGGCCTCATTCATCGAGCGGATACGCTCTTCCTCCTGCAGCTTCTTGAGTTCCTCGTCAGACGGTCGCGGAACGCCTTCGATCCGTTTGACGAGCCGCGGCTGGCCGCCTGAGGCTGCCATCGCGGCCTCGAAGCTCTTCTTGTTCTCAGCCTGCTGTCGCTCGAATTCCTGCTGGTTCCGGATCTGGTTGAGAAGGCCTGAAGAACGAGCCTTCATCGAGTCGTTCTCGCCGTTTTGGGCGATCTTCTCGGCGATGGGAATTGCCGCGTCGAAGTTCTTCTGCCGGGCATACACTTCGGCGAGCCGGATCGAATACCGCTGGTTTCCAGGCTGTTGCTTGATGGCAGTTTTCAGATGGTTAACTGCCTGGTCGAGATGTTCGTTGGTGACGAGGGCAACGAGGGCAAAAAGATCGTACGTCTCTGAAAATCCCGGATCGAGCGAGATCGCTTTGGCGAGAGCCGCGCGGATCTTACTCGCCGTTTCCGTCGAAAAACCATTGACGAAGCCGAGTTCATCACGCCCTTCGAGGCTGAGCAGGTAGGCGTATTGATAATGAGCACGCACATTTGCAACACCGCTCGAAGTTGCCTTCTCGAGGTATTCCCGGGCTTCGGGGTACTTTCGCTGGCGAAGCTTGACCATTCCGAGAGCCGTGTTGGCAAGCGTCAGATCGGACTGGGCTTTGATCGCATCAATAAGGTACGGCTCGGCGTCATCCCATCGATTGTTGTGATAGAGCAGATCGCCGAGATATGCATTCGTGTCCGCAGGAGTCAGCGGCGACGACTGCATCGACGCCGAAAAATCCATCTTCTGCTTCATCTCGGCCTCGAAGTAGCGGTACGAACCCTTCGAGACGTAGTTCTTGATCTCGCTCTCCATCTTGGAGTAGCTCATGCGAAACGCTTCTTCAAAGGCTCGTTTCTGATCGACCCCGCGGCCGACGGCGGAAAGGTAAGCTCCAAGCGAATCTGTCCTCCCGCCTGCGATCAAGTAATGGACCATCGCCCACGACTGGGCGTAATAGATGCTCCGTGAATGCCCGCCCGATTGATGAAGCTGATAGTTGGTGACCGCGAGCATCTGATCGAGCGGTATGAGCTGTCCGCGTTGCAGGAGCCCAAGATGCCCGTCCTGCGGGAGCCCGAGCCTGACCTTCTTGTCGTCTATGACGACGAATGTCTGGTAATACTCGGCGAGGCCCTCGTTAAACCACTGCGGGACCTCGGTCTTGCCGAAATTGGTGTCGATAATGAAGTGGACGTATTCGTGAAAAATGACCCCGAGCGAATCGTCATCGGCGGCGAGCGTGATGTAGTTGACGTCTTCGCCGGGCTGGAAATATCCCGCGATCTCATCGTCGATCTTTCCGTTGGCTCGCTTCGGTTTGAACGGCTTGTACGCGGCGTCGTTCTTAAAGACGACAACGTTCGTCGGCACCGATGCCGTCAAGTTGACGCCCGGAAAGAGCAGTCGGAACGCTTCACGAAACTGTTCGAGGCGCGTCGCGGTCTTTCGAATGTCCTTGTCTGAAGCATTCCCGATGAGGAAAAAGTTGGGCGACTTGACCTGCGTCCAGCGATCCTGAGCCCGAGCTGTCAGGAAGGAGGTGAAGAGAACAAGAGCCAGTAGGAAGGCAAAACGTCGGTAAATCATAACGTGCTGGTCTCAACCTAAATTGCAGGTCAAGATTAGCACAAAAATTATGATGCTTGATCGCCGATCTTCGTTATGCTTTTTCGGCCTCGACGATGCTGACCGGCGATGGAGTCGGAATGATCCGAGTCATTCGGAATCCGGAATCGGTCAGGAGCGACTCGAATTCCGCGGCCGTGCGTTCCATACCGCCCGGAGCGACGAGCATTTCGAGGTCGAGGATCTTGGAAAAGTGCGGCACATTGCCCGGCGGTACGACGGCGTCGATCACGAGCACCTTCGCGTGATCCGGCATTGCCGCCCGGATATTGCCGAGTATCTTGCTATTCGTATCGTCGTACCAGTCGTGAATGATGTGCTTGAGCATGTAGACGTCAGCCTCGACCGGGATCGAGCCGAGGAAATCGCCCTCGACCAGGCTGACACGTTCTGCAACGCCCTGGCTTTCCATCATCGCGGGTGCTCCGGCGATCACCTCGCGAACGTCGAACAGAATTCCGTTCGCGTCCGGGTATTTTTGAAGCACGGCAGCGAGCAGATGTCCGTAGCCTCCGGCGATGTCAGCGATCGTTTTGGCCGGGCTAAAGTCGTAGGCGTCAAGGATCGCAGGGATCGTGACCCGCGAAAAGCTCGTCATCGCGCGATTGAACGTGTCGCCGAGTTCCGTATTCGTGCGGAAAAGGTACGGAAAGATCCGCTCACCGTGGACCGATTCCCAAACAGGATCGCCGGTGCGAACGCTGTCGAGCATCTTGGGATAAACGGCCCAGTGCGGTTCTTCGATCATCCAGAGGATCAGTTCGCGAAGGCTGTGCGGAGCATCCGCTTGAAGAAGGGAACTGGCGGGCGTATTCGCAAAGACCCTATCCTCGGTCTCGGTAAAGACGCCTGCACTTGCGAGAGCCCTAAGGATACGGTACAAAGCACCCTCGTTGCAGCCGGCCGCGTTGGCGAGATCCGAAGTACTTTTTGGAGCCTCAGCGAGCAGATCAGCAATGCGAAGCTTCGTCGCGACAAAGGTCGCCTGTGAGAGGAAGTAGCCGAGCCCGATCTGCATCAGATGTGCGTCGGGCGGAAGGGGCTGCGGAGCCGATGCGGGCGTCGATTCGTTCATGTTATTTCGTAACCTCACTAACCACTCTGCCGTTGATGATCACGCCCGTGCAGTGCGTCGTCCATTCGAATGGATCTCCGTCATACATCGCGATGTCGGCGTCCTTTCCGGCGGCGAGCGAACCGACGCGATTGTCGATACCTAGCATCTTTGCCGCGTCGATGGTGATCGCGGCGAGAGCGTTACGCTGGCCGAGGCCGTTTGCTGCGGCCATTCCGGCTTCGAAGAGCAGAATGCGCGTCTTTGGCACGTAGCCTTCATAGCCGCTCTGCAACGCTATCGGAATGCCGGCTTCTCGAAGCTTTGCGGCGTTCTCGAGTGAGAGATTGGCACGGTCCCCGCCGGGACGGCCCATCGTCGGATGGACGATCACCGGAAATCCCGAAGCTTTGATCTCGTTCGCGATCAGATGGCCGTCGGCAACACCGTCGAGGACGATCTTGATGTTGAACTCCTTGGCGATCCGGATGGCGGTCACGATGTCCTGAGCCGCTTCGGCAGTGACTAGCAGCGGGATCTCGCGTTTGATCACGCGGGCCATAATCACGGACTTGAGGTCTTTCGGTTTATCGGTCTTGGCCTCGTTCTCCTGGGCCTTGATCAGTTCAGCACGCAGCATCGCTGCCTGCTTGCCGCGAGTGCCGGGCGAACGGCCGCTTGCATTTGCCCCGGAACCGAGCGTGACGGCGATCATCGCCGTCGGGACGATCGTCGCCTCGTCAACGTTCTTGCCCCAGGTCTTGGCGATCATCGTCTGGCCAGAGGCGAGAGCCCCTGGCTGGTGACCCGTATGGATCGTGGTCACGCCGTATTGCCGAACGACCTCGATCAGCTTCTCTTCGGCATTGTATGCGTCGGTGGCCCGGAGTTCGGGCTGGAACGAAGCTCCCGCGTCGAGGGCCATCTGATCATGCGGCTGGTTGAGATAACCGTTGAGCCCGACGACGGTGTGTGCGTCGATCAAGCCGGGCGTGACGACCTTTGCGGTTAAGACGCGGTAGCTTGCGGGGATCGTGACGGAAGCTTCGGAGCCAACGGCCTCGATCTTGCCGTCCTTGATAAGTACCACGCCGTTGGTGATCGGCTCGCCGGTCATCGTCCAGACGGTCTCGCCCTTGACGGCGATCTGTCCGAACGCAGCCGGCACAAAGAAAACAATGGAAGCAATAACGATAAATAGATAACGCATCAGTGATTACCTCCGTCGCCGTCGAAACAATGGATATCGTGCGCCGCCGTGTCTCCGTCGTCGGTCGCACCCTTGCCGCCGACGGCGTAGATACGATCTTCGGCGTTGGAACGGTCAAAGACTTTCTTGCCTTCGATCCAAGTCTGTTCGACCTGTGTATAAATGCTGAGCGGATCGCCGGAAAGTACAACGAAATCAGCATCCTTGCCCGATTCGAGCGAACCAATACGGTCCTGAAGATCGAGCATACGAGCCCCGGCCATTGTCATTCCGTAAAGCGCCTTTTCGCGACTCATTCCTACGCGAACAGCGACCCCGGCCGAGCGAAGGAACCACCGCGAGTCGGTGATGCCGTCATCCGTATGGAATCCGACGACTTCCGCACCCGCCTTTTCGAGAGCGACGCCGTTCCGGTAGTCCACGTCGACCGTTTCCAGCTTGCCGCCCGGGGCGTCGATCATGATTATCGAGGAGGCCGCCCCGGATTTCGCGATCTCATCCGCCACCTTCCACGCCTCGCTGACGTGTTGGAGAACGATACGAAAACCGAATTCCTTCGCGAGACGCAATGCCGTCATGATGTCGTCGTGGCGATGCGTGTGAAAATGGACCGTCCGCTTGCCTTCGAGGACTTCGACCAGCGCTTCCATCGCGAGGTCGCGTGGCGGAAGTTTTGTCTTATCGCTGCCGGCCTTTGCGATCTTATCTTTATATTCCTGCGCCTTGATGAACTGTTCGCGAACGAGTGCCGCCGACTTGGCACGAGTTCCGGGAAACGCTCCACCGGTCGAACGGATTGGGTTCGTGCCGTTAGCGAACTTGATCCCGCCCATGTATTTGCCGGCTTTATCGTAGATCAGCAGATCTTCGATCTTCGCAGCGTCGTCACGAAGCTTCAGGTAGAGCGTTTGGCCGCTGTCGAGATGGCCGGAACCGGGCATTACGTTCGCGACCGTCACACCGCCGGCCTGCGCCCGCTGAATATTGGCCGCTCTGGCGTTGACGCTGTCCAGAATGCGAACATCAGGCTGGATCGGAGCGGTCGAATCGGCTCCCGCCGGGCCGCCGATATGACTGTGCGTATCAACGAGGCCCGGCATGATGACCTTGCCTTTGACGTCAACGATCGTCACATCGGACGAAAGCCGGACAAGCCTTGCATCGCCAACACCGGTGATCTTGCCATTTTGAAAAATAAGTACGCCTTCGTCGATCGGTTCACCTACTATCGGGATGATCTTGGCGTTAACAAATGCGATCGGCTTTTCTTGCGCCGACGCGACGCCGACGAGAAAGACCGCAAGAAAAGAGAGCGTAAGCAGATGCTTCATCTAAAACCTCTTGTTCGAGTTCGAGTATTGAGCTGGTAAGAATAGGTTCTACCGAAATCGGCGGAGTGTCAATCGTGAGCGAGCGACGACGATCATTCAGTGACCGGGATCGAGACAGTGAATCGCGAACCGCTTGGTTGATTCCCGGCGACTTCGATCTTGCCGCCGTGGGCGGTGACGATCCCGTAACAGACCGCAAGGCCGAGTCCGGTTCCTTTGCCGGCGGGTTTCGTAGTGTAAAAAGGGTCAAATATCTGTCCGACCGCAGCTGTATCGATCCCAGGTCCTGTATCGGCGATCTCGACACAGATCGATCGTTCGATCAAAGAGCTTCGAACGCTCAGCGTGGATCCGGATATATCGGCCATCGCATCTCGGGCATTCAGAAAGAGATTCAGAAACACCTGTTGCAATTGGTCTTCGTCGGCGTCAACGCTCGGGAGGTTGCTTGCCAGATCTGTAATGATCTCCAGGTCTTGAAAGGATCTATCAAAACTCGCCAGTCGCAATGCCGTTCGTACTACGGAGTTGATGTCGACCTCAGTTCTCGCCGCAGGCCGCGAGCGAGCGAAATTCGTCATATCCGACGTTACCTGTCGGATCCGGTCGATCTGGATCGAGATCAGGCTGAGCCGTTCGCGTGTCTCATTGCTGTGGCCTTCTTCCTGACGCATCATTTGAACAAGCGACGATATCGAGGCGAGCGGATTGTTGACCTCATGGGCGACGCCTGCGGCGAGCGTGCCCATCGCGGCGAGTTTCTCGGTTCGGATCAAATGTTCATTGAGCCTCCGAAGTTCTTCGATGTCGCCGGCCATCTTGCGCGACATCTCATTAAAACTGTCTGCGAGTAGGCCGATCTCGTCGTTACTCTTCTTAAGATCGACCTCGGTTCCATAAGCGCCTTTCGCAACTTCGACCGCCGTAAGGGTTATCCGCTGCAGCGGCCGGGATATGCTTCTAAGAACGAGAAGAAGAAGCAGCAGATTCGGCACCAAGGCCGAGATCACGCTGAAAACCAGATATCGCCGCCAAGCTTCCTGATCCATTCCATTTCGAAAAGCCCACCATACGATCGGTATCTGAAATAGAACAAAGCTGGCTATCGCAACCGAAGCGATACTGATCGCTACCTTGTAGGTCAGCGGGAACAGGCGGAACTGGTTAAGTGCCGTTTGGAGCGAGAATAACTTAAAATTTAATATCGCGTAGGCATAGATCAAGACGCCCGGCAGCACGAAAATAGAACTAAGCGGGATCAGGTCGTAGTTCCCAAAGAAGGGGAGCACGATGTTGGCCGCGGTTAGCAGGATTCCTGTGATCGCGAGTCCCCAAAGGATCGCTCCGACCTGTTGGCCCTGCTGAGTCCCGCGGAAGAGCTTGTATTTCCGGTACAGGACCGAGCCTCCGAAGAAGAATACGAAATAGACGTAGGCGACAAAGGCGTAGGCAAGCGGCGTAAGCTCGATGACGAATTGCCCCGACTCAAAGCCTGCCTTTGCCCAGAGAAGTTCGAAAATGGCGGCAGGAATGAATATAAGGCCGGGAGCGAATAGAACCGCAGCTCTTCGTCGAGGCGTTCGCGAGTTTTCCGGAAATACCCATGCAAAGACGACAAGCGCGTATTGCATTAGAAGGGCGACGACAAAACTCGCTGAGACCCACCAACCGGCGGTGGCGTTGCGGGGGTAGAATTCCCAAAACGTCAGGTCCTTAACGGTCCAAACCGCGAGAAACGCGATGAATGCTGCAAAAGTCTGGTTGGCGCGTTTGCGAGGGTCATTGACGAAGACGTAGAATCCCAGCCCGACAAGGACAAAAAGCGCGAGCAGGTGTAGTACGACCAGCATTCGCTACGATTGTATGCCCCAAGTAAGGGCAAATCAACGGGGAAGTACGGCGTTCTCTGTTATCGCTTTATTCCGAACCGGCACAGAAGCTCTGCTGATCGAAACGGCTTGGCTTCCGGGGAACGCTGCAGTCAGCAGATCGATCGCGCGGCTCGATTCGCTGCCTTCACGCAGGAGTGTCGCCGTCTCGAGGAACGCCTGCGATCGATGTCGAACAACCCTGTCCGCATTCCGACGGGCGAGGCATACGGTCGCGAGTGTTGCATTCGGATGCTGGCTCATTTCGAAGAACTCGAACGGCCTGCTGTCTGCTCGGGGTCGGCTAGCCGTGCTAAGCCCCGAGAGGCGATAGAAAGCCTCGCGAAATCGGAAGAGCGTCTCGGGGCGTGCTTCGCTTAGGGCGAGTCTTTCAATATCGGAGCGTAGTTTTTCGATCCGGGCGTCTGGCTTGGCCTTAGTTCGCCGCTCTCGGCGAGAAGCTGAACCTATAAGCAGACGAATGGCGAGGAACGGCCAAAAGAAGAGTCCAATGCCGGCGCCCTGCGCGAGTCGCACGGGCGTGAGCCAACGCCCGCCGGTAACGCGGTAAACCGCAAACGGAGCACCGATCGCCAAATAGATGATCAGAAGATCGAAAGAGCCCATTGCCAAAAAGTGCGGCAAACACTGTGCCCTGTAGATCGAGACAGAGCGATTCTGATCAGGCCTCACGCAAGTTGTTGTAAATTCTTTGTTAACTCAAAATTTTTGGAACAACCGTAGGCCTCAGCGCGTAATCATAGTGTTTGCAAATCGCAAATAATCGCTCCCTGACCTTTGCAAAATGCAAATGGTTTAGATGCATTAATACCTAAACAAGGAGGGTCCGTAATATGTTCGACAAAAAGAAGATCAAAGTCGTGAAAAAGGCTGAGATTGCTACGAAGCCTTCTAGGAAACAGCGGAAGACGACTTCGCGCGCGGCTGCACGTGATATTGTCGCGAATGTGACCGGCTGGGTCTCGGATATTCGTCTGAGAAAGACTCGCGAGACCAAAGCTGCGATCGAAATGCTTTTTTCAAAGAACACGATGCCGAGCGAATCATAACCGACTCGGATAGTTCTCATCTCCATTCATTCTTCAATTGATGGCCGGGATTCCCCGGCCTTTTTTGTTTCGAGCCGCGAGAGACGCCCGCCCGTCTAAGGTTGCCTAAGCCCGAAAACGGCTGTTATCCTTAACGAAATTTCTATCCAATAACTTATGCAGGGTAAGGTGGTGATCGTTACAGGGGCCAGCAGTGGGATCGGTAAAGCTGCCGCGATCTTGTTTGCTAACAAAGGGGCGACCGTTGTAGCGGTCGGGCGAAACGAGAAGGAACTCACGGGGCTTGGTAAGCAAGTGCGGTCGAAGGTAGGAGCGATCAAACCGCACCTTGCTGACTTGACGCAGCAGTCGCAGCTTGAACGTATCGCGACTGAAACTGTTCACAATCATGGCCAAATAGATGTGCTGGTCAATTCCGCGGGCATCATTCGCAGCGGGTCGATCGAGACAACTTCGGTCGACGAGTGGGATAAGATGCTAAACATAAACCTGCGGTCGGTCTTTGTGCTGACGCAAAAGTGTCTTCCGCATCTGATAGAGTCCAAAGGCAATATTGTAAACGTCTCGAGCGTCGCGGGAACGCGTGCCTTTCCGAACGTTCTCGCGTACGGTGTGTCAAAAGCGGCTATCGACCAGCTTACACGGTCGGCCGCTCTCGAGCTGGCGAGTAAAGGTGTCAGGGTGAATGCGGTCAATCCCGGCGTCGTAGTCACAAATATCCACAAACGTGGGGGTATGGACGAAGAGGCGTACGACGCATTTCTCGAACGGTCAAAGGAGACACATCCGATAGGCCGTGTGGGTACAACGGCCGAGGTCGCGGAACTGATCTACTACCTTGCTTCGGACAAGGCATCGTGGATAACCGGTGCGACCTACGCTATCGACGGCGGTCGGGCCCAGACCTGCGCGCGGTGATCAACGGATGAAAGTACAGCTGCTACCAAGTACGATCGACGCCGATGGCAAAGCATCGGCCCGACAGCACCTGCTGTCGATCGTCATCGACGACTCGGTAGCGGTCGATGCCGGATGCCTCGCAATGTCATGTACCCAGGCTCAGCGAGACGGAGTACGTGACGTTATCCTGACCCACACGCATTTGGATCACATCGCCGGGCTGCCGCTGTTCATCGACGACCTTTTTGCCGTGCTGAATGAGCCGATCCGTATCCACGCGACTCCGGAAATGATAAACATTCTGGAACGCGATATTTTCAACTGGTCTATCTACCCTCGCTTTTCCGAGCTATCTAACGATCGCGGCAAGGTGGTCGAGTATAGACCGTTCGAGCGAGGCGGATCGTTTCAGGTCAAGCACCTCGCGGTTGAAAGTGTCGGGGTAAATCATCCGGTCTCGGCCAACGGTTTTTTGATATCGGACGGCAAGTCTGCCGTAGGGATCACGGGCGACACAGCCGAAACCGAAGATTTTTGGGAGGCTTGTAACGCGGCTCCGAACCTGAAGGCGATCCTGGTCGAGTGTGCTTTCCCGAACGAGATGGTAGATCTCGCCCGCGTATCTGACCACCTTACGCCCGCCCGTCTGGCGCTTGAGCTAGGGAAGCTCAAAAAGAGTGACGTTCGCGTGCTTGCGATAAATCTGAAGCCGATGTTTAGGGAGACGATCGTTAGGCAGATCGAAGCGATCGATGGTGTTTCGATCGAAGTTCTCGAGGTCGGTCGGGTCTATGAGTTCTAAATTCGCCGTGCTTTGTCCCTAAGGAAATTAAGAGCTTCAAAGGCCGTCTCGCTAAATTCGCCGTCGATATCGTAAAGCTTGACGCGGCCATTTGCGAGAACTTCCTTGATCCGAAACGTACGTTCCTCGCGGGTGATGCTATTCATGATCTCGGCCCGAAACGTAACAAGCATTTCGGGGCGGGCCCAAACGTAGTTCTGCATTTTACTGATCCGTTTCTTCCGGCTTTTTGTGTTTTGCTTTTCGAAGCGAAGGCATCCGTTTTTCCGCGGGCCGTTCGTCGTCGAGCTTCCTTGACGGCGGAGCGGTCGGCTTTCTGATCGACGAGAAAACCGGCATCTCGGCCTTCTTTTTTCGCTTCTTTTCGGCCATGGTAAGACCCTTAGCAGAATATCATCCGAAAGCCGTGTTGACATCACGCGAGGCCAAATTATTATGGTTTCGTGGCGTGACCGCTACTCGCTGATCAATGCAATCTCGAAAACGGCCATTCTGGTTGCCTGCATCAAATTACTACGTACTCGCTTTCGCCGTGGCCACCGCGTTCTTTTTCGTGGCGTGGGGCATTTTGAATGAAGGCGGCGACGAGACGCCGTGGATCTCTGCGGGAATAGCGGCGAGCGGAATACTCGCCGGTGCGGTCGTGTTGCGGGAGTTCGTTCTTCGACGAGTACATCTTCGATCGGAGGCCAACGAACGCGTTCTTCAAAAACGCCGGGGCGAGATCGACCTGCGCTCGCGCATCGAGGAACTTCGGATGGAGAAAAAGGTTACCGTAGAGGAGAACGCCATACTTCTTGACGGAATAAAGACCCGTTCTCAGGCCGCATTCCTTTTAAGCAAAGTGTCGGCCGGGCATCGTGAGGTTTTCGAGATCTGCGAACAATACCTTGCACTCACGGAACGTGACCTCCATTCGATCGCACCGAATTCTCCGCGGCTGGCGCCGCTGCTGCGCGGACGCACGCGTGTCGCCGACCTGCACCGACGCCATATGTTGAAGTGGGCAGAGATCGAGGCGACCACACTGCTCGGTGAGGCAAATACCGCGGGGGATATCGAGCGCCGAACGGATGCCGCGAATCGTGCGGTTGCCGTGATCGACGTGGCCCTTGGGAGATATCCGGGTGAGTCCGACCTGCTCGGGTCGCGAGAATTGCTCGTTGACCTCGAAGTATCAATTAGGGTCTCGGACAGCGTCGAACGAGCCGAGCAGGCAACGATGTTGGGCGAGATCGATGCGGCGATCGCAAGTTATCGCGAGGCGTTGACGGTTCTTGCGGGCGCCGAGGGTGCCTCGGCGGACAGAGAAGAGGCCGCCAGGCAGATAAGGTCTGAGATCGAACACCTGTCCGGACTGGACCGAAGGTGATTTGAGCAAAGTTTTTGCGGGTTGTAGAATCAAAAAGCATGATCTCTCAGCGATGCCCGAAATGCAGGAGTAAACGCATCAGACGTGGTTATCGTCCGACTTCCTTCTTTTCAAAGATATTCTTCCGATACAACCTTCTATGCGACGGCTGCAACTGGGAGTTCAAGGGTTTTGCGGTACCCGGTACCGTAGAATCCCGTCCCTCGCGACGATCGAAAACGAGCGAATCGCGTCGCGGTCGAGCCGGCCAGGAACGCTAGAGCAACGAAGCCTTTTGAATTCGAAGTTTATCCTTATTGCCGCACTGTTTCTTGCAGGTCTGCCCGCGGGCCGGATAAGCGCGCAGGAAGGCCAGATTCTGCAGCAGTTTCCTGTGTCCGCCGCCGATCGTGTACATTTCGGTGATCTGATCGATGTCGATGTGCTTGGAAGCTTCGAATACGATTGGCGCGGCGGGCTGACGCCGGACGGAAATCTGGACATCGTCGAGAACTATCCTGAACCAATTTTTGCCCTTTGCAGGACGGAATCGGAGATCGCGTTTGATATAGAAAAACTTCTCGGACGAACCCTGCGGGATCCGAAGGTCAACGTAAAAATACTCGACCGTTCAAATCGAGCGATCGCCCGGATCGATGGCGCTGTCCGTATGCCGACGCGTTTCCAGATCAAACGGCGTGTACACCTGCGCGAACTGGTCGTAATGGCCGGCGGCCTTATCGACGGTGCTAGCGGTGAGATCTCGATCTTCAGGCCGGTGAATCAGAGTTGTTCTGCCGCGCTACAAACTTCAGAGAAAGACAACGCCTCGTCGACCACCGTCATCAAAATCGCTGATCTGTTAGCGGGAAAAGCGGGCTCGGACCCAGTGATATTTAGCGGCGACGTTATTTCCGTCGCGAGGGCATTGCCGATCTATGTGATCGGGGCTGTTGCGAACCCGAGGCCCGTGTATTCGAGGGATAAAACGACGGTCTCGAGACTGATATCGACCGCCGGCGGGCTGACGAAAGACGCTGACCCATCGAAAGTCTTTATTTTTCGGCGTTCCGGGCTTGAGGTCCGGTCAATTGACGTTGATCTGAATAAGATCAAAAAAGGCGAAACGATTGATGAAGTTTTGCAGCCTTTTGATATAATCGAAGTCGCCGCCAAGGGCGGAACGAAAAGAAAATATCCTCCGGTAATGGCAGATGACCAGGCATCGGGGGCAATAAGGTCAAATCCACCGCTAAAGATCGTCGATTGATGGCCCGCGGTGAACGTATAGTTTAATGGCAATGAATTCCTTAAGCCGTCGTGCAAAAGCTCTGTTGTGGCTCGTCGGTGTGTCGATAGTTATTGGTGTTTTGATCGCGTACGAGCAGATCTCGATACTTTATGTGCTTTGCACTCTCTCGCTCGTCGCACTTCTTTTGATCGTCGCGTTCTCCGACCTGCAGTCGGTAGGTAGGACGGATGAGGACGCAAAGTCCGGATTCTGAGCAGTCTTGATGCGGAGCATTCGAATCATTGGTGCAGTACTGCTGGCGGCCCTATTGGCGGCCCCGGCGACGTTCGCCAGTTCGATGCTCGCCTCACCCGGCAAGGGCGAGCCGCAAGGGTTGCGATGGCGTACTGAGACGATAACGCTGGCCGTATCCAGTTCCTTGATCCAACCCGGGCCGAACATCAAATCCGACAGTGACGTTATAGGGGCGATCCGACGCAGTATTGCAACCTGGGAGGCCGCGGCTAATATCGACATCGAGATCGCGTTCTCGGACAAGCAGAGCCTCAGCCCGTCCGGAGCGACAGGCGATGGTGTAAGCCTGTTGACGATAGCCCAAACACCGGAAAATGTTCTTCTGTTTTCGCGTGACCCTGATGCCGAGTCGGCAAAGACTCGCGTCTTCTACAGTCTTCGCGGAAAGCAGATAATCGAAGGCGATATCGTACTGAATCCGTTTCAGCAGTTTTCGACCGACGGTACCTTTGGCACTTTCGATCTCGAGGCTACGATAACGCACGAGATCGGACACATGCTCGGGCTGCGGCACTCGGACGTTCTCGGAGCGACCATGGCGGCATCGCTGCCAAGGATCGGGTTATTTGGTTCGGGAGCGGTCAACGGCCGTGGGCTTTCGTTTTCGGACATCGCCGCCATTCGCGATCTGTACGACCTGGGTGCGGAGGATGCAGCTTGCTGCTCTTCGGTCACTGGCCGGCTGACTACGACTGGAGCCAAACCTGCTAAAGAATTCACGGTATGGGCCGAGGAATCGAACAGCGGCCGTGTCTATGCGATGTCCGAAACAGCTGCGGACGGAACCTTCCGGCTTGGCGGAATGCCCGCCGGAACCTATTCGATCTTCTGGAGGCGAGGCGGGACGGCCCCAAGTTCGGTAGGTATTCTCGGTTCGATCGAACTCGGAAATGACGAGAATCGTTCGCTTGTTGAAAAGATCGCATTCGAGAGCGACGAACGCGTCCTCGGATATATCGGAATAAACGGCCGGCTTACGAATTCCGCAGTTCCTCTTGAGCGTGGCCGTTCGGCCACCGTATTGCTCGGTGGAAAAGACCTGAAGCCCGGCGACCTCGCGATAGAATTCAATTCGCCGTACATTGCGATCAGGCCTAACTCCATAGTCGAGCAGGACTTTGGCGAAGGAATTTCGGTGATCAGTCTGGAAGTTTTCGTTCATGAAGATACGCCTCGGGGGCTTTACAGTATCTTTGCCGCGAGCGGCGATTCGGGCTTGAGTTCGCTCGTCGGAGCACTCAACATTCAGTAAACAGAAATACTTAGCTTAAAAAAAATCGTGCGGGGCCTTGTGCCCCGTTTGCTTTTTTTCAAAACCTGTGGATAATTGTCGGTGTTCACCTCCCGGTGAACATCCGGTCACTCAGGTGACCCAGGGGCGACGGTGTGGGAGACGTCGCCCCTTTTGCTTTTCTATCGTGAGCAAGCTTTGCCCTTTTACCGCAAGGGAGTAAAGTAATTCCTTGGGCTCGATATCTCGATGGTCAGGCTTCGACCAGATGGATGAACTAATAACGGATCGTTCCACGAAATGCTGCCTCGCGACCGCCGAAGCGGCATTCTGACGTTTAGATAATGGTTAAAGGTGAACGAGGCTGGCTGCGTAAGTGGCTGTATCGCGGCGTAAGTGAAATGGAAGGGCCCCACGAGCCCGTCCATCGGCATAAGAAGCATCCCTGGTGGAAGGTGATGTGTCTCACGGGCGTCGACTATTTCTCCACGCTCGGTTACCAGCCGGGTATTGCATTTCTTGCAGCCGGTTACCTGTCGCCCTTCGCGACGCTCGTGCTTGTCCTCCTGACGCTGTTCGGGGCGTTGCCGATGTACCGCAAGGTCGCTGAGGCCTCGCCGCATGGTGACGGCTCGATCTCGATGCTCGAGGGCCTCTTGTCGCGTTGGAAGGGCAAGATGTTCGTGCTCATCCTGCTCGGGTTCGTTGCGACGAGTTTTATCATTACGATCACGCTCTCGGCTGCGGATGCTACCGCCCACATCATTGAGAATCCATACGTTCGCGACCATCTCGAATTCCTCCATCACGAGATCATCGTCACGCTCGTGCTGATCGGCCTGCTCGGCATCGTATTCTTGCGCGGCTTTGCCGAAGCGATAGGTATCGCGGTCGGGATTGTCGCAGTATATCTAACCCTTAATTCGGTCATCATCGTTACCGGACTTTACCGGATCATCTTTGTTGCCCCCGAGAGCTTTTTTAATTGGCAAGCCATGGTCTGGTCGGACGCCAATGTCGGCGGCAGTGTCCTGTGGCTGGTGATCGCGTCGCTCTGGTTCTTTCCAAAGCTCGCACTCGGGCTATCCGGATTCGAGACGGGCGTCGTCGTGATGCCGCTCGTCAAGGGCGGCGCCGAAGACGACGAGGCCGCTCCCAAGCTCGACGTTTCCGGAATGCCGGCTGAGAGCGAGGACGAGATCCAGGGACGTATCAGGAACGGCAAGAAACTGCTGACGGGAGCCGCTATCATCATGAGCTTTATGCTCATCGGCAGCTCGATCATAACGTCCATGCTGATCCCGCCTGAAGCATTCAAGCCGGGCGGTGAAGCGGCTGGCCGTGCGATATCGTACCTGGCCCACGGGATGCTCGGCGATATCTTCGGCACGGTGTATGACATCAGCACGATATCGATACTGTGGTTCGCCGGTGCGTCGGCGATGGCGGGCTTGCTCAACATCGTGCCCAGATATCTGCCGCGGTACGGAATGGCCCCGGATTGGGCGAGGGCCACGCGTCCGCTGGTTTTCGTATTTACACTCATATGCTTTGCCGTGACGATCCTGTTCGAGGCGGATGTGACCTCACAGGGCGGTGCATACGCGACGGGCGTCTTGATGCTGATGACTTCCGCGGCCTTCGCTGTGGCCGTGGCTGCATGGCGGCTCCGTGCAAGTTCATGGCTGCCGTTTGCGGCGATCACGCTGATATTCGTATACACGACCGTCGTTAACATGATCGAACAGCCGAGCGGCATCAAGATCGCCTCGTTCTTTATCTTTGCGATCATCGCGACGTCGTTCATTTCGAGGGCGATGCGTTCGACCGAGATCCGCATCGACAAGATCGAACTCGATGACGCGGCGGCTGAATTCATCCGCGACCTCGATGCCGAAGGCGAGATCCGCATCGTAACGAACCGCCGCGAGACCGGTGATGTGACGGAATATCGGTTCAAAGAGCACGAGAAACGTGTCGACAACCACATTCCGTCGACCGATCCCGTCCTTTTTTACGAGATCGAAACGGGTGATGCGTCGGAATTTCGCGGGCGCCTGCTGATCCGCGGTGTGGAAGTTTCGGGCTATCGCATCCTGCGTACGCAGGCCCCGGCCGTTCCGAATGCGATCGCCGGATTCCTGCTCTATCTGCGTGATGAGACGGGCAAGATACCGCATGTCTACTTCGGTTGGAGCGAGGGAAATCCGCTGATGTACCTCGCGCGGTACATACTGTTTGGCGAGGGCGACACCGCTCCGGTCACGCGTGAGATATTGCGTCAGGCCGAGCCCGATCCGGAACTAAGGCCGAACGTTCACGTCGGCGGCTAAGCTGAGGCGGAATTGCCGTTCTCTGAGGCTTTCGAATAGCAGTCGCGGCAGTACACGGGACGTCCTTGGCAGGGATAAAAGGGAACTGTCGTAACGACCGAACATCTGGCACATTCGGCACGGACCTCGATCTTGTGTCGGCGGCCGGTGATCTTGGCCATTTCGATCGCTTCGAGACGTTTGTTCTTGGCTTTCTTGCAGTCCTTGCAGCGTTTTGGCGGGTTCTGAAGCTGCTTATCGCGAAAAAAGGCCTGCTCGCCCGCAGTCCAGATAAAACTCTGGGCGCAGTCGATACAGCGAATATCGAGGTCTGAGAAAATCTCGTCGGACTCGGGGGGAACGAGAGGGGTTTCTCCGATCTCCTCAAGGTCAAGTTCAGTCATGGCCAAATTCTCCGATGACGCGGGTCGAGCCGGATAGCTAATGGCCCACACAATGGCAGCGATTGAGGCTGACCGAACTGCCCGGCGGGTCATTTGACTCGAACTCTGGAACATTACAACTATCGTCGTATGCTGTCAAGAACGGCTTATCAATCTCATTCGAAATCCTTATGAAAATCCTCGTCATCGGGTCAGGCGGCCGTGAACACGCGATCTGCAGAAGTTTCTCACTTTCGCCAAAGGCCGAAAAGGTCTATTGCGCTAACGGTAACGCTGGGATCGCTGCGGTCGCCGAATGCGTTCCGATCAAACCCGATCAGATCGACGAACTCGTAAATTTTGCAGAAGAGAAGGCGATCGATCTGACATTCGTCGGCGGTGAGACGTCGCTCGCACTCGGTATTGTGGACGCGTTCGAATCCAAGGGACTGAAGATCGTCGGACCGAGCAAGGCCGCTGCACAGCTCGAGGCCAGCAAGGCATTTGCCAAGGATTTCATGATCCGCCACTCGGTGCCGACCGCCGGATATGCTGCGGCGAATTCACCCGAAGAAGCCATCGAGATCCTGGGAAGCGGCAGATTTGGCGATACGTCGACGCCGGTCGTCGTCAAAGCCGACGGCCTCGCAGCCGGGAAGGGTGTGGTAGTTGCGGCGGATCGGGCCGAGGCTATCGCCGCTGTCAAAGATCTTGCCGACCTGGTCGGCGCCGTTGCGGCCGAGCGGATCGTGATCGAAGAGTGCCTCTTTGGCCGCGAGGTCTCGGTGCTTGCATTTGCCAGCGGCGAGAGTTTCTCACTTATGCCGCCGACCCGCGATCACAAACGCATCGGCGAAGGCGACACGGGTCCGAACACCGGCGGAATGGGCACGATCACCGACGCATCGATCATCACGCCGGAACTCCTCGACGAGGTCGTTTCGACGATCGTTCGGCCGTCGCTTCGAGGCTGCGTGAAAGAAGGTTTCCCATTTCGCGGCATCCTGTTCCTCGGAATTATGCTCGCCGAGCAAGCCGATGGCAGCGTGCGCCCAAAGCTGCTCGAATACAACGTTCGTTTTGGCGATCCCGAAACTCAGGCGATCCTTGTCCGGCTCGAAACGGATCTAGTCGATATCTGCGAATCGATGCTTTCCGGCGAGGTTTCCCACATCAACTGGCGAGAGGGAAGTTCGGCCTGCGTCGTACTCGCCGCCGAGGGCTATCCGGCAAAGCCGCGTTCGGGCGATATCATCCACGGTCTTGATGAAGCGGCTCAGGTTTCTCACGTTGAAGTCTTTCATGCGGGCACGGCGGTTTCCCGCGCGGGCGAATTCGTAACATCGGGCGGTCGTGTGCTCGGTGTGACCGCGACCGGCGATGCTCTCACTTCCGCTCTGGCGACCGCATACGAAGCCGCGAGGAAGATCTCGTTCGACGGAATGCAGTTTCGGCGCGATATCGGGAAGTGAGCTCCACCGCAGAGACGCGGAGACGCGGAGACGAGAGAATGGCAGATCCATATGACTTGTTTCCCACTTTGGATCGAGGCAATACACACCATAGGTCAAACGGAACCTTCCTCACAATAGTAAATCGATAGTTCTATTTCAGCGCCAAGGGCCACGATCTTGGTTAAGATTGCGGCGTCGAGCCGAGCCCCAGACCCTATCGACTTATGAAAAAATCCGCACCAGAACACCCGCTTGAGCGCGGGATCTAACGCAATGATCTTCGACTTTAGCGGCTCGAGCAATTCTAAGACATCTTCAAGTCCCTCTTGTAGTGATCCCCATTCAGCAACTCCACCATCGTTGTTCGTTCTAGCAAGGCCCCACGCAGATTCCTTAAACGGTCTGCCTCCGCCGGCGCTTTCCCCTTTCCTCTGTACTATCGACGGTCTTACTCCCAGCTCCTGAGTAACACCATCAGGATCGAGTTCTGTACCGTATAGTCGAAATTCCACGGTGTAATAGTCAGTCATAATTTCGAATTATATTCCCCGCATCGGCCACGAGACAGAATTGCATCGATGCAACGCTACGTCAAGAAAAATATTCGTGCATCCGCAGCTTTTTTTACACATAAGTTGCGAATGCACGAATACTGGATCAATTGGCTTTAGTTTTTCTTTCCGCTGTACGGCACGGCGCCGATACCGTTTAGGTTGAGCTCACCGGCGATCTTGCCGTCTTTTACCTTGCCGCCGACGGTGCCTTCAAACGTCTGGCCCATTGCACTGACGGTGATCAGGGCGGTGAATCCATCGCCATCGACCTTGATATTGGTCATCGGCGATTCGCCGAGTTCGGTCGTGATCGAGCCTTTGAACGCGTCGCCTGCCTTTTCGATTTTGAGCGTACCGGAATATTCTTGGCCCGGTGCCGAGATCAGCACGTCCCATTTGCCGCTGACGGACGATTCCTTCTTGGTGGCGTCAGGGCTCGGGCCTGACTTATCTTCAGGCTTTGCCTGTGCCGAAACCGCCGCCGATGCGATAAATACAAAAAGAACTGACGAGAGAACGAGAACGAATTTTTTCATAGCGATACTCCTAAATGAGGTTTGTCGAATTTTGAATATACAGACGCGGTTGTCGCTCGACAAGTTGTACGGTGGGCCCGGCGAATTTTTATCGCGGCGTGCGTCATCGAGGCGCGTCATCGAGGATCATATTCGGCGAGCCACTTCTTGCCGATCGCAACGGCATCGCGGCCGATCTTGCGGTTGGGGCCGAGGAACTCGCCCGTTTCGAGGAACTGAAACAGACGCTCGCAGCTTTCCTGTGCCGGATCGTCGAATCCCGAGCGGGCGCGGAGCTTGACGTCGGTCGTTTGGTCGCCCCTTTCTATCACGGCAATACATGCCTCGATCGCGGCGGGCGTTGGCTCGGATAGATCTTTCGCGACGCGTGTTGAGATCATATCGTAGCCGAGCGGTGCCGAGGGGCCATTTTCCCGTATCAGGTAGTAGCTGAACTTCTCGATATGTTCGCCTGGTGCGAAGGTAAGTTTGTTGCGGGATGCCAGGAATTCCTTTCGCACACCCTTGACGCTCGAGTACTCGGTCAGATCGACCTCAAGTGCCTTGCGAGCCTCGGCAAAGGCAATCTCATTTTCCGTACGGATCAACGCTCCCAACAGCGACCGGAACACAAACGTGCGAACGCCCTGATATTCTTTGCCGCCCTCGTAATCGGCCAGCATTTTTGTCAGACGAGGAAGTTCGGCGACGGCCATTTGCTTCGGCATCGCGTCGAGCGCTACCTCGACGATATCCGAGATATCGGAATCAAGCCGTTTCCTGATCTCGTCCTCGACGCCCGGCAATTCCGCGACAACAGCAGCACGCAGGCCTGTGCTCTGTATCTTTCCCTGCAGTGTCGGCGAGTCGGCGTTGGTGTATTCGAGAGCCTTTTGGATCATGTCTGGCCGAAGTTTTGCGAGTTCGTCATAGCCGGGCTTGTCCAATTCAAGGCCAATATCGAGGATGTACATCCAGATCTCGACATGTTTGGTCTCTGAGATGATCTTGCGCTTAGCTTCAAACAGCGTTCTCTCGTCGCCGTCGGCCAGAACGATAAGCCGTGCGGCGTTCATTTGCTTCTGGCGGTTCCAGCTCTCGGACGCGTCCAAAATGCACGGGATCTCCGCCTGCGTGACCGGCCCGTGCTGCATCAGGAGATCGTCAAAATCTCGATCAGCGGCACGAAGCAGCGTGGTGAGGAGCGGGTTTAAACGGCACGATTCGCGCACCTCCTGGCTGGAACATCCGGCCGTGAGGCAGACCAAGATCGCCAGCACAATAGCGATATTTCTGGATGACCGACTCTTCGTCATCGCGCCCGACTATATCACCGGTCGTGGATCTCAGAAAAATGTCGTTGTGTAAGAAGGTCGTGGGGATTCGGTTTGAGTGGCTTATTCGACGGCCGCGGCTTTGCGAGTGAACTCGGCAGCCTCTTTGGTCAGTCCGTTCTTGCGGCAGAATTCGGCAAGCCGCTCGTAACGTTCTTTCTGCGAAACGTCAGAGAGCCAGCAGATCTTTGCGGTACACTCGGGACACGCGTCAAGCGGCCGACGGTCTGTCTCTTGAAGATGATTTGTACCGCTCATCAGGCACTCGTATTTTGCGCAGTGCCGCATCGAGAACATGTGGCCCGTCTCGTGCGCCGCGATCTTTAGAGTGCGAACTAAGAAATTCTGATCGGTCGTATTGTCGTCCATTCGAGCGAGCGACCAGACCCCAACGCGGCCATCCAGACTCGCCTGGCCGAACACGTAACTCATAGATTCGTTCGGGTAGAGATCGTCGGTCGTGAATGCGATCAGAGCCGCCGCATCGGGTTTAAGGAGTTGCGGCAGAATGTCATCAATTATAAGTCCCGTTCTGATCTGCTTCGTCTTGGTATACGGGTTGATTCGAACGTTAGGCGGTCCCGTCGTCAATGTTTCGGCTTTCAATTGCTGGACGGGCAGGTCGTAAAATATACCGAGGAGTTCTGTAGTTGTATCGACGATCTTCTTCTGCTTTGGCGAGAAGCTGCCGAGTGGCAAGACATAGATCGTCTGGCGTTCTTTCGTCGGTCTGACCGGGTCAGCGTCGAGATATTCGGCAAAAGTTTGTCCGGGTTCGTGACGATTCTCAAGCCAATCGTTGCTTTGCGGCTCGCCCATCGGCTTAAAAAACGGCTCGATCTTTTTGATATTGGCGCGGAGCTCAGCCCGCTCCTTCTTCGCCTCGCGAGCCGCCGCCATGTTGGAAGCGGGACGGTCGGAGCCGGAATCACAACAGGCTGAGAAGATGAGAGCGACGAGTAGTGTCAGTACCAGACGCTCCAGCGAGTGGCTTTTCGAGTCCTTAGCTAAAAAGCTCATCGATATCCCTTGCTGCATCAATCACCCGGACGATCGCTATTTTTCCTGCCCATTTTCGGTAGAAGATCACGTAACTATCCGCCGGGAAGCTCCGAATGTCCTCTTTGATCTCAGGACGCGCGCGACCGGCATCGATATTTTCGGCGAGCATCTCAAAGAGCGTCGTGAAACGATCATTGAGAGCGATCGCGGCGGCCATGTTGTCGTTGGCAATATAGGCGAGTATTTCATCGATATCTGCATCGGCAGAGCGAGTGATGATGTAGCTAGCCATTTGGGTTTGCTAACCGAGCGAGTTTGCTCTTGAATTTGGTCATGACCTCGCCGCCGTCGCGGTAGTTTCCACCTTCCAGGTCGTCGATGCCCTTTTGGATCTCTACACGCAAAGACCGAAGCTTCGTTTCACGCATCTCGTCGCGTTCGTGCAGGAGGCGAAGGCCTTCGCGCACGACCTCGCTGGCAGAGTTGTACATCCCGGTCTCGACTTTTGTGGTGATGAGCTTTTCGAGTTCAGGTGTCAGTGAGACGTTCATAGCCCGAATGTAACAGAAACGGGTAGGAATAACAATCTTTGTTATTACTAATACGAATCGATCGTCTCGCTGTATGTATCGAAGTTCCGCTTCATCTCATCGATCGAATCTCCGCCGAATTTTTCGCGCATTGCGTTTGCCAGCACGATCGCGAGCATCGCTTCGCCGATCACGCCTGCGGCGGGGACGGCCGTTATGTCTGAGCGTTCGAACGCGGCGAGGTTTTCTTCTTTTGTGTCGATATCGACCGAATGCAGAGCTTTGCGAAGCGTCGCGATCGGTTTTTTGTAGCCGCGAACGCGGAGTTCCTCGCCGTTGGTGATTCCGCCTTCGAGGCCGCCGGCACGGTTTGTGGGGCGGTGGAATCTGTCAGTACCGCCTGCGTGAGCGGGCGGCAATGGCTGTGGAACATTCTCGGCGTTCCCAGTGAACTCGGACGTTGAATTGTCACTCGCGTTCGTGCCCCCCGCTAACGCAGGGGGTACTGACTCAGACGACGGCCCGAAGAAGATCTCATCATGCACCTGCGATCCGGGGCGGCCGGCGTTGGCGACGCCTTCGCCGATCTCGACGGCTTTGACGGCGTGGATCGACATTATCGCCCGCGCGATGCGGCCGTCGAGCTTGTCTTCCCACGATGTGTGCGAGCCGAGTCCGACTGGCAGGCCTTTTGCGACGACCTCGAAGATACCGCCTAGCGTGTCACCGGCGGTTTTCGTCTCGTCGATCAGCTTGATCATCTCTTTTTGGCCGAGTTCGTCGGCGCAGTTGAGCGGAGAATCGATCGGAATCGCGGCGATCTCATCCCATTCACGCCAAAGCGGAACGACCTGCACGTGGCCGAGCTTGATAACATGGCTTTTTATTTGTACGCCAAAAGCCGCAAGAAGCTGTTTCGCGATCGCACCGCAGGCGACTCGTGCAGCAGTCTCGCGTGCCGAAGCCCTTTCGAGAATGTCGCGCAGGTCGCGGGTCTGATATTTCTGGCCGCCGGCAAGGTCTGCGTGTCCGGGACGCGGGCGAGTGACGATCCGCGGATTCTTTGGCTGAGTTTCGAGCGGCTCCGACGACATCACTTCGGTCCAGTGGACGAAATCGTCGTTCTTGATCATCAGAGCGATCGGCGAACCCAGCGTTTTGCCGTGACGAACACCCGACAAGATCTCGACCGTGTCAGTCTCGATCTTCATCCGGCCTCCGCGGCCGTAACCCTGCTGACGCCGCCAGAGTTCGTGGTCGATGGCCTTGATGTCGATCGGAAGGCCCGCCGGAACGCCTTCGACGATGGCGACGAGAGCCTTGCCGTGAGATTCGCCTGAGGTGGTGAATTTGAAGTACATAAAAGTTTTTACCGCGGAGACGCCGAGACGCAGAGAGAGAAAGAATAGAGCATCTAACCAGCGGTCAGGTGGATCTCCTGGACGTCCTCGACCTGGGGCGAAATACTCCTTCGAAACGCTATCAACGCCACACTCGAGATGATCAGCACGCCTCCGAGGGCCGTTTGCGGCGGCAGTTCTTCGCCGAGAAATACCGCTCCGATCACGACTGCGATCAGCGGCGTTACGAGCGAGATCATCATCGCCTTGGTCGACTCGATTCTACTTAAAAGCCAATAGTAAAGCCAAAAAGCTGCGATCGTACCGGCGAGCGTCAAAAACAGCACGCACGCGACGGCTCGCCACGTCCAGTTAAAATTCAGAGGATTGCCCTCGGCGAGCAGGCTATACACGACGATCAGCGGCAGGCCGCAGACCATCTGGCCGAACAGCAACGCCGGCGGCGAGATATTGCCGGCCTTTGCCTTAACGAGGATCGATGCCTGTGCCGCGGCGTACGCACCGATGACGATCGCGACGCTGCCGACGAACGCCATGAAGCTCTGCACCTTGAGCTGATCGATAAATATTGTAGCGACGCCGGCGATGCCGATCGCGATGGCGGCGATCTTGAGCTTTGTGATGCGTTCGTTCGGGAGGAATATCCACGCGAGCAGCAATCCAAACACGCTGATCGTCGCCTGCAGCACAGCGGCAAGGCCGCTGGTAATATGCATCTCGCTCCAGAAAACGAGGCTGTAGTTTATCGAGAATTGCAGTACGCCTGTGAGAGCCAGCAATTTCCACTCAGCTCCGGTTCGCGGCAGGGAAATGCCAGTCAGACGGATCACCGGGAACAAAATGAGGATAGCGAGAATAAACCGAGTAGCTGCAAAGGCGATCGGCGGCAGGTCTTCGAGCCCGATCTTGATAAAGATCCAGGTCGAGCCCCAGATGAGGCACAATATGGTCCAAACGAGAATGTTCTTGATCATTCGCGTTCGAAAAAGCTGAGCGACGTCTCGCCCTGTTTTAGTATGCGCCAGCGCCGGATCGAGCCGACCTCGTCGGGGATCGTCGTCTTGGAATGGTGCTCGACGACGAGCAGTCCCTCGTCGTTCAAGAGCCGCGAATTGTAGCCGAATTCATGCAGAACGAGCGAGTAATCCGCGTCGTACGGCGGGTCAAAGAACGCAACATCCCATCCGGCGGAGTGTTCGCGGCCGACGAAGTTCTCGGCTTCTAGGCCGAGGACCTCGGTGTGAGATTCAGGAACGTCGAGCTTGTCGAGATTCTCCTCGATCAGCGCACATGCTTTTTTCGAGCGATCGACGAATGTGACGTGTTCGGCACCACGTGACAAAGCTTCGATCCCAATCGCACCGGTTCCGGCACACAGATCGAGGAAGCGGGTGTCGTCGCCGATCCTCGGAGCCAGGATGTTGAAAAGCGTTTCGCGAAGCCGGTCGGAGGTCGGGCGGGTCTTGTTGTCTGCCGGGCTTTTTAGCTGTCGGCCGCCGTAGAGCCCCGAGATCACACGCATACAGTAGGGGAAGAACTGCCTATAGTTTAGGCAATCGCGGCGTCGCGGGCAAAGTGCGTTTATCGGAGAGTTTTTGGCGGATCAGCCGACCGTGCCGAGCCTGACGTTTTTGTCGGCACGGGCGATAGCGATCATCGCGGCGGTCTCGGGCGAGTGGCGTTTTTCGGTGAGATACCGGTCGGCTTCGTCGCGGGCGAGGATGAGAATTTCGAGGTCTCGGGCGATGTTGCCAAGACGAAAATCGTGAATGCCGGATTGCCGCGTGCCGAGTATCTCACCCTGACCGCGTATCTCGAGGTCCTTTTCTGCGATCTTAAATCCGTCGGAAGTCTCTTCCATGATGCCAAGCCGTTCTTTCGCCACCGCGGTTCGCTTGTAATCGGCGAGCAGCACGCAGAAGCTCTGTTCGGCACCGCGGCCGACGCGTCCGCGAAGCTGGTGAAGCTGCGAGAGGCCGAACCGCTCGGCGTGTTCGATGACCATCAGCGAGGCGTTCGGCACGTCGACTCCGACCTCGATCACGGTCGTCGAAACGAGTATCTGCAGCCGCCCGGCGACAAAATCCTGCATTACGGCGTCTTTTTCCGCAGGTTTCATCCGGCCGTGGAGCAGACCGACCGCGTGGTGAGGGAAGATATTGGTACGCAGGTCTTCATACATCTTTGTTGCGGCCTTGAGATCGGACTTTTCGGATTCTTCGATGAGCGGATAGACAACGTACACCTGACGGCCGAGTGCGACCTCGCGTTCGATTCCCTTGTAGACGCCTTCGCGTTTGTCTTCGCCGACGACGACGGTCTTGATCGGCGTGCGGCCGGGCGGAAGTTCGTCGATGATCGATACGTCGAGGTCGCCATAAACCGTCATTGCGAGTGAACGGGGTATCGGCGTCGCCGTCATCACCAGAATATCCGGATTGACACCCAAAGAACGCAAATGAGCTCGCTGGAGCACGCCGAAACGATGCTGCTCGTCGATCACAGCGAGACCGAGTTTCGCAAAGCTGACCGCGTCCTGGATCACAGCGTGCGTGCCGATAACGAGGGCAGCTTCGCCACCCGCAATGGCGGCGTGAGCCGCTCGTTTTTCGGCGGCTTTCATCGAGCCGGTGAGCAGAACGCTTGCGTGTCCGAGCGGAGAAAAGAGCTTTGCGGCATTTCGAGCGTGCTGTTCGGCGAGGATCTCGGTCGGTACCATGATCGCGGCCTGGTATCCGTTCTCGATCACGGCGAGGGCGGCGAGGAACGCAACGATCGTCTTGCCGCTGCCGACATCGCCCTGGATCAAGCGATTCATCGGAGCATCGGATCGCAGATCGTCAAAAATGTCAGCAACAACGCGTTTCTGCGCACCGGTGAGCGGAAAGGGAAGCATCGCTCGCAGGCGTTCCCGAATGCCTTCCGTCAGCTCGATCACGGTGCCTTTTGGTTCCTTTTGCCGTTCACCGCGGAGCAGCCGCATCGAGAACGAGAGCCAGAAGAACTCTTCAAATATCAGCCGCCGCTGTGCCGGACTGCGGAACATCTGGTAGTCGGAAATCGTGGTTTCTTCGGGCGGGAAGTGTATTTGTTTCAGCGCTTCGTATCGCGAAATGAGCCCCGCTCGTCGTATCAGTTCGTCGGGCAGGCTTTCATCGACCGACGCACGATCGAGATTTTCCAGAACGCTGTGGATGATCTCGCGAAGCCGCTTTGTTCGGAAAGGACCGAGCTTGCGATAAACCGGAACACGGCGAGCCGTGTGTACCGTAGCGAGTTCCGGGCTCGACGCGTCCTCTTCGAGATATGCGTCGCTCGCGTCCTCGAAACGCAGCGTTTCTGCGGCCGCACCATCGGGCAGGATCTCAAGTTCGTCGGGTTTCGAGACCATCAGGGCGAACGTATCTTTCCGCGAATCCCATTCCCACATGCCGTGGGCGACGAATCGGGTGCCCTGGGCAAACCTCGACGAATAATATTCGACGACGCGCTCGGCGGCCTTGCCTGAGACGAACCATTTCACGACGATCGGCCGTTTCTGCCGTGCGACGTCGCAGCCGCTGATCTCGAAAAGGAAAAGCGGCGGCTGACGCGGGCCGCGATTCTTGCCGACGCGATAACCGCCGGAGACTTTGACGACGATCTCGACGGAGGCTTCCATGCCGTCTTCGAGCAGTTCGATGCCGAGAAGATTTGAGCGGTCCTCGTAACGTGCGGGAAGGTAATTGAGCAGATCGGCGACCGTGACGTGTGAAATGTCGCTTTTAGCGGCAAATGGGGCGAGAGCCGTAGCGAGTTTTCGGCGAAGTGCCGCCGACGTTCGTCCGATCAGTGCATCGGGGACGTCGACGAGCCGCATATCCAGTGTGACCATTCCCTGGCTCACGACGCGGTCCTCCGTTTCGTGAGTCGATAGATGGCGGTTCCGACCAGGACAGATTCGAGCGGCATTTCTTGGAATCGCCGGTCGAGCTTGTCGAGATCCATTTTGGTGCGGTCGAAGTGATCCGTGTAGAGGAGTTCGACGTCGAGGTTTGCGCGTTCAAACGCATCGATGAATTCGCCGTGGCGGCGGCGGTTCGGAACGCCGCGGTTAGTGCCGGTCATTCTCCAAACCGACTCAGGAAACTGAAGAAAAACACCCGGATCGTGATATTCGAACCAAACGCCGTGTGGGCCGAAATCGACTCGGTGGAGCCCGAAACCGTCATCTTTCATTATGCGGTTGTGAATATCCGCGAACGCCTGAATGTCAGTAACATGCTCGGCCACCTGAAACGAGCAAACTATATCGTATTTTGAGCTGACGTCGGCGGTTTCGAGCGGTTTGCCGATGAGTTCGAGACGGTCCGAACAATTTTCGGGAAAACCGTCGGCTGAGATCGCATCGTTCCATTCGATCTCGGGCCAGTGCGTGCTCCAGCGAGCTTCGATCTCGCGGTACCAATTTTTTGCGAAATCAGAGTAGTAGTCGCCGGGAAAACGGTCGATAACGCCGTATCTTTCCGCACCGGCGGCGAGCATGCTGAGTCCGGAAGTGAGAATATCGCCGGGGCCGAATTCGCAGACACTTTTCCCGCGCGGATCGGCGCCGTATTCGAGCAGCAGTGAAAGGCTCGTAAACGCATTTGCCTTAAGGAACGCGTCGACATCGCCATTCTCTGCGGCGGTTCTAGGGCGTTTCAGTCGCCAACGGCGCACAGCGGACGAGCCCATCAGCAGATTCTTGGCGATCTCTGAGGCGAGGTCCTTTGCGATGTTGAGCTTGCCGGCCTTGTTACGCTCCATTCGAGGTCATTTTACCTCAAGCGTAAACGGATTGAAGTCGGTGTCGCGGTCGAAGTGGTCTTCGTGCTCCGTGCGTTTCAGGTAGCCGACTATTATATATGTGAACGGTGTCGCGAGAACTTCCCAGAGAACTTTGAGGAAATAGTTGCCGATCATTACGCTGATGACCAGTTCGGTCGACCAACCCGGAGCGCCCAGGAAAGCGACCGGATAAAAGATAAGGCTGTCTACCGCTTCGCCTGCGAAGGTGGAGCCGATGGTGCGGGTCCAGAGATATTTTCCGTTGGTCAGGATCTTGAGCTTAGCTAGAACAAACGAATTGACGAATTCGCCCAGCCAGAAAGCCGTCAGCGAAGCGATGACGATGCGCCAGGTCTGGCCAAAAATGAGTTCGATCGCTGCCTGATTCTCGGGCTTCATTGAAGCGGCAGGCGGAAGATTCGTAACGACAAACGCCATCAGCGACGCAAATATCATGGCTCCGAATCCGGCCCAGATCACGCGGCGGGAACGCGCGTAGCCGTAAACTTCGGTCAGAATATCGCCAAAAAGATAACTAAGAGGAAAAAAGAGAACACCGGTGCCGAAGATGTATGTTCCGTATAGCGGAAGGTCGACGGACGTGACCTTGTGAACACCGATAAGATTTGAACAGAGAAGGACGGCGACGAATGCCGCCATGATCAGGTCGAAGTATTTGTAGCGTCGGGGCTCCGCCATCTTCGCCCGAAATTGTACCAAAAAGAAATCAGGCCGTCGCTAAACGGCCTGATAACTTGAAGATAAAGCGAAATTTACGCCAGATCGTTGACGTGCTTGGTCAGACGCGACTTGTAGCGGGCGGCCGTATTCTTGTGAATAATGCCCTTGTTCACGGCCTTGTCGATCATCGAGACCGTCGGATTGAGAAGCTCGGTGCTCGCCGCCTTATCCTGACCGGCAACGGCCGCACGCAGTTTCTTGATGGTCGTGCGCAACTGGCTGCGATTGCTCCTGTTGATCGAGTTCTTCTTACCCGTCTGTCTGACACGCTTTAATGCTGATTTATGATTCGCCATAGCAATTACGTTTTGTCCTGAGACAAAACAAGAAGTCTAGTTACAAACCATTCGTTTGTCAACTGCGTTTTGGCCTAGTTCTCAAGCCGCGAGGCGATCGAGTGCATCGCGTCGACACACATCGTAATGATCGGTGGATAAAAGGCGAATTCGGGCTTGAGGCTAGCGGCGAATACATCAAACGCCATCGTGCTCAGGTCGACCTGCGTGCCTATCAGCAGCCCGACACCGAGCGCGAGCAAAACGCCGCCCATCAGTGCCGCCGCGGCCATCAGGGTCGAGGTCGTCTTTGGTTTGTCTTCGCTGTTATCCTCCAGGATCGAGTCGTGAATGTTGCCTTCGGGCTGGGTAAAGCGTTCAAAGCCGTCTCTAATACGGCCGACGATGTGAATTACACCGACGATGAAGAGCGAAACGATAATCATCTTGCCCAAGATGCCGGAGTTATCAAAGATCTGCGGCTTTAGCGCCGTAACAAGGACGCACGAGGCGAGGAAGGCCACGAGCGGATAGATGACCTTCTGAAATGCCATCGCCTCCTGGCGCTCCTCGGCCATCATGCGGTCGATGATGTCGTTATACCTCTTCTCGTAAACCATCTGCCGCCAACGCTTTGCGTGGGGATTGGTCGACGCGAAGAACGAGTCCTCGAGGCCGTTGCCGTTCCCGTTAAAACGCGAGTCCGCGACCCGTTTGTCGTAATTGAACCTAGCTTTTGGATCGCCGAGTATCGCGTATGCTTCAGCAATAGCGGCAAACTTCAGTGCGGTCTCTTCTGAGCCGTTATTTTTATCGGGATGGAGTTTGCGGGCAAGCCGTCTGTAGGCCGATTTGATCTCGGCACCCGAGGCTTTGTGCGAGACCTTGAGAATGTCGTAATAGTTGACCATCCGAGCCGATATTGCGGGGCGACATCCAGTGATCCGGACAGGAGAGCAGCGCCCGAACTAAGCCGATTGTATCATACATACAACAGGTTTAATCGAGGCGGTCGATCTGCAAACTGATCGGATACGCCCCCGCGATCTTCACTGCGTCCACGACCTTTGCGACCTCGCCGTAACTCGTGGTTTTGCTTGCCTTTACAAATACAGTGCGTTCGGCACGATCGGGGAAGGGCCGCCCGCGTTCGTCGCCAAATGACGTCGAGATACTGCCGTCGCCGACACGTTTGGCGAATACGTCTCGAAGGCGTTCGATGAGCGGCTCGGGCTCGTTTGCTGTCCCGAGGTCTTTTTCGCCGTTGAGCGTTAATGAAAGATCGGCTCCGACCGAGACGGCAAGCGTGTCGGGATGCGAATCGACGTTTTGTGCCGTGTCGGGCGGTTCGGCCGGCACGCGAGCCTCAAAAGCGCTCGGCTTTAGCGGCGTTATCACCATAAAGATTATCAGCAGGACGAGAAGGACATCGATTAGTGGTGTGACGTTGATGGCGGGACGCGGCATTCGGGTTTCCTCCTTGGTTTCTATCATTTAGAAACCGCCGCCGATGATTTGTTCCCTTGGTTTTACCGGGCCAGATCATCTGGTGAGGAACCGAGTGCGGCGAGGAGTGCGGACGATTTGAGCAGCGATTCGTCATACTCTTTTGCCGGATCGCTGTCGATAACGATGGCGCCGCCAACGTTGAACGTCGCCTCATTTCCCCGGACGACCATCGTCCTGATCGCGACACTCAGGTCGACCACCTCGTCGTCACCAAACACGCCCGGCGGAACCCGAAACCCGATCGCTCCCATCGAAAGGCCTCGGGCGTCTGGCTCGATCTCGTCAATAATGCCCATCGTGCTGATCTTTGGAGCTCCGGTGATCGAGCCGCAAGGAAAGAGCGATGTGAGAATGTCGGTGATCGAAGCATTTTCGCGCAGCTTTCCGCTGACCGTCGAGACGAGATGAAAAAGCGTCGGGTGCTCTTCCAAATCGCAGAGCTTTTCCACGCGGACGCTGCCGTACTCGCAAACGCGGCCGAGGTCGTTGCGAAGCAGATCGACGATCATCGTGTTCTCGGCGCGGTCTTTTTCGCTTGCGAGCAACTCGGCTCGAAGTGCATCGTCTTCTTTGGGGTTATTGCTACGCGGACGTGTTCCTTTGATCGGCGAGGTCGTTATCCGGCGGCCTTCAATGCGGATAAAGCGCTCGGGCGATGCGGAGACAACTGTCGAGTCGCTGCGCTCAATGAACGCCGCAAACGGTGCCGGGTGATCGCGGCGGAGGCGATAAAAAACGTTCTGAGCATCGACCGGTTCGTCAAAACGCGCAGTTATTTTCTGCGTGAGGTTGGTCTGATAAGTATCGCCATCGCGAATGCGTTCGCGGATCACTTCGATGGCGCCGAGGTATTCTTCGCGGGTGAAGTTGGAGTCGACCGTCGGTCGGAAACTTCTAATTTCTGGCCGCGTCCGGCCCGCTTCCAGAACACGATCAGTTATCTCGTCGGCGTTCTTACCGGTAATGTTTGTAACGCCCGTCGAATAGTCGTGAATGATCAAATTCTCGAATGTCGCGACAAAAACGTCGGGCTCGAGGCCCGGCTTTGGTTCGCGTCCGAGCATTTTCAGGCCGAGATCGTACGAGATCGTGAAAATGGCGGGGAGGTCGCCGGAGAGTTTTTCGTTCAGCAACGCCAAGGTCTCGCCAGCGTCATCATGAGAAAATTCGACACCTTCCACCGGGCGAATGCCCGCTATAAGCAGGTGCGAGCCGAGATGGCCGACACCGCAGCTATCGAGCAGGCAGAGTGGCTCGCGGCGTGAGATATCGAGCAGGGCGAGCACCAACTCGTCGGCTGAGAGCTTTATCTCGGGCATCATTGGCTGGATTTTAGCACGGGCGAAAACGTTTCCATTGAGGGGCATTTTCGCGTAATATGTTGCAAGTCAAAAACTTGAGAAACCCTCTATGAATTCTGATCTGAGCGAGCGTCAAACGCTCATCCGCGGCCTCGGCCTTATCGCCGCTATCTCTATCATCATCGGCAACGTGATCGGCACGGGCGTCTTTCTCAAAGCACGCGTGATGACGTGTAATGTCGGGACGCCGACGTGGGTAATGATCGCGTGGATCGCGGCCGGATTCCTGTCGCTCGCCGGTGCTCTGACCTACGCCGAACTCACCGCGATGAAACCGGAAGCCGCCGGGCCATATGCGTTTTTACGCGACAGTTACGGCAAACTTTCGAGCTTTTTGTTCGGGTGGATGCAAATGTTCATCGCCCGAACTGGTGCTCAGGCGGCCGTCGCCGTGGTATTTGCGATAGCACTCAATGACTACCTCAACGGAGCTCTAAAGCAGACGCTGCTGACGACCAGCATCTTTGGAATGCCGTACGAGCTGACGTCGCTTCAGATCATAGCGGTCGCCGTAATTGCCATATTCACAACACTTAACTGCCTCTCGGTGACGATGAGCGGCCAGATCGCGACTTCGCTGACGGCGATCAAGATCGGGCTCGTTTTCTTTGTCGGATTCGGGGCTTTTCTGGCAGTGAGCGGTGGCACTTTCGACAATTTCGCCCTTACTGACACGGGCGGCGCGTGCGAAGGCGTCGATGCGGCTGTTCGATTCGGTTCCGCCGAATACACATTCCTGAGCGGATTTGCGGCGGCGATGCTCGCGGCACTCTGGGGCTATGACGGCTGGGACAATCTCTCGTTCGTCGCCGGCGAGGTCAAAGACCCGAATCGGAACATTCCCATCGCGATCATCGGCAGCGTCGTGATCATCATCGTCCTCTACTTATTCGCGAGCGCGGCATATTTCTACGTTCTCGATCCGACGGCGATCGCTTCGGTCTCGAAGGATTCCTCGGTAGCAAAAGTCGTCGTCAGCAAATTCTTCGGCGGCGATATCCAGGCGTTGGCGACGGGAACCGCAGTCGCGATCTTCACGATCGGCCTTATGCTCTCAAGCCTGGGAACTCTCCACACCTCGCTTCTGAGCGCCTCGCGTGTGCCGTATGCGATGGCACGCGACGGAATGATGTTCGACACGTTCAGCAAGCTTTCGATCCAGTCAGTCCCAGTAAATGCGGTGCTGTTTCAGGGTGTCTGGGCGACGGTCCTTGCTCTCTCGGGTTCGTTCGATACGTTGACGGACTATGTGATATTCGGGTCGTGGATCTTCTACGCGTTGATCGGCTCGTCGATATTCGTCTATCGGTGGAAGAATCCAGACCTGCCGCGACCGTATAGGGCGTGGGGATATCCGGTCGTCCCTGTGGTTTTCCTCTTCGTATCCGTTTGGCTGCTGTACAGGACCATCGTCGATAGTACTCAGCAATCGCTGATCGGCATCGGACTTATCCTGCTGGGGCTACCGGTCTATTTTTACCTGAATTCGCGAAAGAAACCGTCGGAGGGTGAGTAAACGATGTCAGGCCCGGACAGGCGAAGCGGTATCGAACGCCGTGCATCGAACCGTTACCCGCTCGAGATCGATGTCGAATGGCAAGGCGGCGGTGACCGTCTACCGGGCTCTCTGAGCGATGTCAGTCTAGACGGCTGTTTCGTGCTCTGCTCGGGCGATGTCGAAGACGGTGAGCGCGTCCGGATCTTCATCCCGTTCGCGGACGGCATGAAGGTCGAATTCGCCGGCCGCGTCGCTAATCACGTTCCTGATATTGGCTTCGGATTGAAATTCGATACCTTGACTGCCGCTCAGCGCGACGTGCTTAGTCAACTGGTGCGGGAATCGGGCGGTTAGGAATTTTTACCACAGAGGACACAGAGAGCACTCAGATTTGCGGAAATACGCTTTCTTCTATCTCCGTGTCCTCTGTGCTCTCTGTGGTTAACCCTCTTCCTCGTTTCTTCTCGCGATCGCCTCTAGAGCCACTTCACGATCGTCGAAGTGGAATTTGTTGTCATTGACCAATTGGTAGGTCTCGTGGCCTTTGCCGGCGATAATTATCACGTCGCCGGACTTCGCGGCGGCGACGGCTCGATGGATCGCCTCGAGGCGGTCTGAGATCGCGTAGTACTCGACGCCTTTGTCGCGGACGCCTTCTTCGATCTCGGCAATTATCTTGAGCGGGTCTTCGTTCCGCGGATTATCCGAAGTAATAAAGACAAGGTCGCTGTACTCGGCGGCGATCTCGCCCATCGGCCGGCGTTTGGTCCTATCACGGTCGCCGCCGCAGCCGAAAACGGTGATGACGCGACCCTCGGTCAGTTCGCGGGCGGTTTGCAGCGTATTGAGCAATGCGTCGTCGGTGTGGGCGTAGTCGACGACCACGGCATAATCGCCGTCGTGCGGCACGCGTTCGAACCGGCCGGGTGCACCGACGCACGTCGACAACCCATTAACGATATCGCCGAGTCCAAAGCCTAGTTCGAGGCCGACAGCCGTAGCCGACAGCATATTGTAAACGTGCGGCTTCCCAACGAGCGGGGAAGTCACCTTTGTCGAACCCGCGGGAGTTCTCAAATCGAAACTCGTGCCGCGAATGAGGGATACGTCGATGTTGGATGCCGCAAGGTCCGCATCGCCGAGCTGAGAGGTGGTCAGCACGCGTTCGCCTTCGGCTCGCAGTTCATCCGCGAGCTTCTTACCCCATTCGTCGTCGATGTTTATCACGCTTGAGCCCGGACGCTCGCCCAAACGGCCGTCGAAGAGCTTCTTCTTCGCGTCGAAGTAGTTCTCCATCGTGCCATGGTGATCGAGGTGATCGCGGGTCAGGTTTGTGAACACCGCCACCTTGAACCGGAGCCAGTCACAGCGGTGAAAATCGATCGCCTGCGACGACGTTTCCATCATCGCTACGGTGCAGCCAGCATTTACGGCCTCGCGGAGGAAGCGATTGGTGTCGGAAGCCTCAGGTGTGGTGCGAACGGCCTCTTCGTGCTTGTCGCCGATGCGGTATTCGACCGTCGTGAGCATCGCAGGTTTGCGACCGGCAGCCTCGGCTATTGCGAAGCACAGATACGTCGTCGTCGTCTTGCCGTTCGTGCCTGTGATGCCGACGAGATCGAGTTCGTGCGAAGGGTTTTCGTTTATCACCGCGGCCGCTTTTGCGAGGGCTTCGCGGGCGTTCGCGACCTTGATCCACGGAGCGCTGACGTCGTCCGGGCGGTATGATTCCGAGATGATCCCGGCTGCACCGCGACGCAGAACGTCGGCGACGAAGCGATGGCCATCCATCGTCGTGCCTTTGATCGCGACAAAGAGCGTTCCGGCCTCGGCCTGACGCGAATCGTGCGTCACGCCGGTGACCTCGGTTCCGGTCTCGCCGGAAAGCTCGGCACCGAGTTCGCGGGCTACTTTTTGAGTTGTGATAACTCCCATAAAATTTGTCGCCAACGGCGACTAATATTAAAGCCTAGGGTGAAGCGAATCTTCGAGTGAAACCCTAGGATAGGATCATGGTCGCGGGACCGTCCCTGAAGGGGACGAACGGATGTCGCTGCGAATGGTTGCTCGCCTTCAGCGAGCAAGATCTTTCTTTTCTCGCCGACCTAGGGTTTCGCCGAAGCGGCTTCACCCTAGGCTATTGTCTTTGTCGCCGTTGGCGACGGGAAAAACCGTTCAGTGCCCGGCTCGCGTAAGTGGCGATTATACGACACAGCCCGACTTTCTACGAACATTCGCCCCGCGCGTGTCGTAAACTATAATGACCACGGAGGTTTTGAGATGAACATTATCAAACTGATACTCGCTGCGATCGGCCTTGTTTTTGTCGGAATGCTCCTGCTTTGGGTCCTTGGCTGGGTCGGCTCGCTACTTTCGTGGGTCTTCTGGCTGGGCCTGATCGGCCTCATCGGCTACGGCGGTTACAGGCTTTTCCTAGCCGTCGAGAAAAAAGCCCTTGGCTCCGATCCGCACCACGGCTTAGGCTCGAACGCCGACATCAATATGTCGTGGGACGAGTACGATAAGAAGTACCTGCACAAATAGAACAGAATTTACGAGTCAGAGTCAGAACCACCTGCGATAGCGGGTGGTTTAAGTAGCGCACGCCGAACGCTCGACGGTACGTCAATAGTAGCCTGCCTTCTTTCTTGAAAAATGAATACTTATGTTCTGAGTTTGACTGACTCCCATTGTTGAGCGTATAACGAAGCTGATCCCAATTTATGGTGATTCAAAACATTTTCCCGGTTGTTTTGTCTCCCAAGACCAAACAGCCTTTCTGTAACCGCTCCCGCGTTACTCCCGCGAGAGCAGAAAGGAGAACGAATGAAAAAGAAAAAAGCAAGTCGTACCGTTTTTTCGGTTGTAGCGGTCGCTTTCAGAAAGGGAGTCGATATGAAAATTGCGATGTCAATTTTATTGATTAGCGTTGTCGCGATGGGGGCATTTTGGATATCTCGGGATGGCCTCGCCCAAAAACTTCCTGACGATGCTTCTACTCCTGTTAGTCGTCGCCCCGCTACGAATGACGAAAAGGAGTTTACCAAGGAGTTCGCAAAACGATATCCCAATAGAAAGAAAATTAAACTCGGTGATTTTATGCCGGAGTCCAAGGATGTCGGAATTGGTTTGGGGGGACATAGCGAGTTCTTGGTTGACATGGGACAGACAAAAGAGCAGATTGCCAGCAAGATTATTAGTGACCTAGCATGTAAATCTGACCTCGTCGTTATTGGTAGACCATCTTCCAAAGTGGCCCATCTTAGCTCTGATGAATCCTTCATTTATACGGGTTACGATTTGCGTATTGTAGATGTTGTATTTAGCCCGAGTTCGGAATTGAGAGTTGGCGATTCCATTAAGCTTGCGTGGCCCGGCGGAAAAATTCGCCTTGAAAACCGAACAATTGAGGCGATTGACTTCAACTACGCTCAATTGAGCGAAGGGGCGAGTTACTTATTGTTTCTCACCTATACGCCTGGAGCCAAAGGGTACGTCCCAGTTGGGGTTGAAAGTGACTATGAAGTGGGTTCGGATTCATTGAAGGCGAATTCCCCGGGTCGCATCGGAAAAGGTGAGGAGCTCAGCAAGAGTGACTTTATCGCTGGGATCAGACATGCCGCGAGCATGTGCGGAGGAACTAAATGAAAAAGTTTTTCCCATCACGCATCCAGTTTTTTCGAGTCTTCCAATTAGTAGCCTTAACTCTCAGCTTTTCGACATACGCCTTACCGCAGAGTTGTCCCGCAGAGGGCCCCGGTAGCTTTTTCTATTTCAAAAGGGACACCACTATCTACTACGACTTTACCTCGCCGTTCCTAGAGAACTATGCCAACGAGGCTTGGCTGGTTGAACAAGCTACTACACTATGGAATTCCAACAATCCATACAATACAAATAATTGTTCCGGAATCACTTTCGCTCCTGCCGATGGCGGCCATCCGGCCAAATTGACGTTTGAAATAGGAACTCCTAACAATGCCAATGCGGTGGCGGAGTATCTTCCACTGACTTGGAGCGGCGGTTTTGCCACTTCAGCTAGAATTAGATTCAACTTTACACTGGTTGTAGGAACACCGCCGTGGGGAGGGCTAATTTTTGACCCATTGAAGCCTAATTATGAGTTATTCGTGAAAAAGATAGCACTTCACGAGTTAGGGCACACGATGGGGCTTAAGGATAGTGCGAATTACTCTTACGCGTGTACGCAGAATATACCAGGCGCGTCAGTTATGAATGGTGCTTGTGGACCGAATGACAACGGACAGCCTAACAACACAACAGGTAATGTTATCGCGTCTTACCCAACAAGCTGCGACAATTTCCGAATTGAAGGTTTCTACCCTTGTCCGTGCCCTGAAGATTGTGACCCCAGCAACCCTGCAGAGGAATTGCCGAATCCTCCAACAGAGTGGACAGTCATTGAACCGGTTGATTGGTGCCTGTATCCCTATCCGGCGAATAATGGATGTCCTCCAGGGCTTTTCCGAAAACGCCAGTGGAGTTTGTGCTGTTGGAATGGCACACCATTGCTAATTGATGTCGATGGGGACGGCTTTGATCTAACCGACGCCGAAAACGGCGTGCCGTTTGACCTCAATAATGACCAATTTATTGATAATATTTCGTGGACCGCCCCAGGCGTTGATGATGCTTGGCTCGCTCTAGATCGGGATGGTAATGGAACCATCGATAATGGGCACGAACTGTTTGGAAACTTTACGCCGCAACCGACTCCTCCCGCAGGGGAAGCCCGCAACGGGTTTTTGGCGCTTGCTGTTTACGACCAGATAGAATACGGAGGTAATGGTGACGGATTAATAACCCGTCGCGATGCGGTTTATTCTCAGCTTCGGTTGTGGCAGGATCTGAACCATAACGGTTTGTCAGAGCCAAATGAATTACTGACTGTGAACCAGGCTGGCTTGAGGAAGATCGAGCTTGATTATAAGGAGTCCCGCAGGATTGACGAGCACGGAAATCGTTTTGTTTACAGGGCTAAGGTTAAGGATGCTCATGACGCCCAGCTAGGCAAATGGGCCTGGGACGTAGTTCTTCTGGGGAAATAGCCGAATTTCAGCAAAGCCGTCGCTAAGGCGGCTTTTTTGCGCTGTTGTAAACCCGCGGTTCGAGATGCTAATCTTTCACTCGCCGCTATCGCAGGTTGTTCTGATTTACCTGCGATGCTCACCCGATGCCGAGGTGGCGAAATGGTATACGCACTAGTCTTAGGAACTAGCGTCGAAAGACATGCGAGTTCGAGTCTCGCCCTCGGCACCAAACCTTCGGTAGTTAAGAGTTAAAAACTAAAAGTTAAAAATTGGGAGATCGGGATCAGCTGTTCGAAGAGTCCTGCGAGGCGTCGCCTCATTTTGACCGTCCCGATTCTACACTTTTAGTTTTTAACTCTTAACTTTTAACTACCTTGGCTTCCGCCTGACAACTGCCCCCTGCTTTGTTATCCTTTTCAGGTAAATGAAAAGCGAGATCAAAGACATTTCCCCGACACAAAAAGAGATCCATCTGCAGATAGATCCTGAGACGCTGAAGGCCGCTTACGGCAAGGTCAGCCAGAAGTATGCGAGCCGTGCGAATGTGCCCGGTTTTCGCAAAGGTTATGCACCGCTCGACGTGGTTCGCGTGCGTTTTCGCGAAGAGATCAAGAGCGATGTGCTGCAGGACGTGCTGCCGCGCGCCGTCGCACAGGCGATACAGGAACACGGCGTAAATCCGCTGACCGAGCCGCAGCTGCATATTCCCGATCACGAAACGATCAAGGTGAATGGTGCCGAGCCGCTGGCGATCCACGTTCACGTCGAGGTGATGCCCGAGATACCGGCACCGAAGTATGACGACCTCGAGGTGACGCGTCGCGTCAAACCCGTAGTCGACGGCGAGGTCGAAGACCTGATCGCCGAACGGCTGCAGCGTGAAGCAACGCTCATCCCGGTCGAAGGCCGCAAGTCTGAGATCGGTGACACCGTGATCGCGGACCTCGAAGGAAAATTCGAAGACGCTCCCGATGCCGAGCCGATCACCGCCAACGATCTCGAGATCGAACTTGGCGGCGAGCACATCGAGCGTTCGTTCACCGACAACCTCGTCGGCGTCGAGGAAGAGGAAGAGAAGGAATTCACGGTCGTTTATCCCGCGGAATTTTCATCCGAGGCTTTGGCTGGGAAGACCGTTCATTACAAGGCGAAGATCAAATCGGTCGGCCGTACCGAGTTGCCTGAACTTAACGACGATTGGGCCAAGAGCCTCGACGAAGGTTACGGTTCGCTCAAGGAATTGCGGGAACGTTTGAAGGCCGATCTCGTAAAGTATGCTGAGGCTGATGCCGACGCGCGGGTTCGCAACAACGCGATCGCCAAGCTGATCGAGAATAATTCGTTCGCCGTGCCGAACGTGCTCATTGAAAATCAGGCCCGCAATCTGCTCAATAACTTTGCGCAGGATATGCAGCAGCGGGGCGTCGATCTTCGCACGGTCGATCCGCAGTTCGTGGAGATGGCGTATACAAATATGCGTCAGCAGGCCGAACGCGACGTAAAGGGAGCGATTCTGCTCGACCGGGTCGCCGAACTCGAAAACGTCGAGGTGACTGACGCAGAGGTCGATGACGAAGTCGGCAAAATGGCCCAGTATTACAACGCGACCTCGGACGAGGTTCGCACTTCGCTCGAAAAGCAGGGCGGCGGGCTGGAGAACATTCGCGGCAATCTAAAGACGCGAAAGGCTATCGAGGCCGTAGTTGCCAAGGCGAAGATCAAAGACGGTCCATGGATCGAGGAATCTGCCGAGGCTGAGGCTGCCGAAGCTCAACCGGCCGAAGAAAAGCCGAAAAAAGCCGCCAAAAAGAAGAAAGCGGCAAAGGAAAGTTGAAGGTTTTTGCGGCATTTTGCCGACAAGTTAGTTATTGAAAACAGCGCCGGGAAAAGGCTTGCAATTTCGGCGAAAAGATGTAAAATCGATGCCCGATATCGGCATTCGCCATATTTTCAATAACTTATCAACCGAACGTTCAAGTAAAAGCTGAGGAAATCGAGGCTTTAGGAGAGAGAATAATATGGCATTAGTACCAATGGTGGTCGAGCAGACGTCACGCGGTGAACGCGCGTTCGATATCTACTCGCGGCTGCTAAAGGACAGCATTATCTTTATCGGTACGCCGATCGACGACCAGATCGCGAACCTCATCGTCGCGCAGCTCCTGTTTCTGGAGGCCGAAGATCCCGAACGCGACATCAATCTCTATATCAACAGTCCGGGCGGATCGATAACAGCAGGCATGGCCATCTATGACACCATGCAGTTCATCAAAAACGATGTGACCACGATCTGCGTTGGACAGTGCGCTTCGATGGGAGCTTTGCTGCTCACGGCCGGAGCCAAGGGCAAGCGTTTCGCGTTGCCGCACTCGCGTATCCTCATTCACCAGCCTTCGGGCGGTGCATCGGGCCAGGCCACAGATGTTCGTATCATGGCCGAAGAGATCTTGCGTATGCGTGAGATGACATCGCGCATCATCGCGAATCACAGCGGACAGAGCTTTGACCAGGTTGAGAAAGATGTTGAACGCGACCGCATCCTGACGCCCGAACAGGCAAAGGAATACGGACTGATCGACGAGGTCATTATCGATCTCGGACGTCAGTCGCGTGCAGCCGGTAGCTAAATTCTAACGAGTCGAGATATGGCCCAATTCTATCGTCACGAGGAACTGCTCTCTTGTTCTTTCTGCGGAAAGTCGCAGAACGACGTGCGAAAACTCATCGCCGGCCCGGGCGTTTATGTCTGCAACGAGTGCATCGACATCTGCAACGAGATCATCAACGATGACGAGCAGCAGGCGACGACCACCGTCAGGACAAATCTGCCCAAACCGCACGAGATCAAAGCGATCCTAGACGAATACGTAATTGGCCAGGACGAGCCGAAAAAGCGTCTGGCCGTCGCGGTCTATCAACACTACAAGCGGCTCGAAATGGCGAAACGCCGCAGTGACGTCGAACTCCAGAAATCGAACATCCTGCTCATCGGGCCGACGGGAACGGGCAAAACGCTGCTCGCACAGACGCTCGCCCGCGTGCTTTCAGTTCCGTTCTGCATCGTTGACGCGACCAGCCTGACCGAAGCCGGCTATGTCGGCGAAGACGTTGAGAACATCCTCAATCGCCTGCTCCAATCGGCGGGCGGTGAGATCGAAAAAGCTCAGCAGGGGATCATCTACATCGACGAGATCGACAAGATCTGTCGCAAGGACGATAACCCGTCGATCACGCGAGACGTTTCGGGCGAAGGCGTGCAGCAGGCTCTCTTGAAGATCCTCGAGGGCACGGTCGCCAACATTCCGACGTCCGGAGGCGGACGCAAGCATCCGCAACAGGATTTTCATCAGCTCGATACGACGAACATCCTCTTTATCTGCGGCGGTGCGTTCATTGGGCTCGAAAAAGTGATCGAAAAGCGCTTTCGCAACAAGTCGCTCGGTTTTCAGGCGGACGTCAAAAGTGCGAAGCAGCGTCAGGAAGAGTTCTTTCACCAACTCGAGCCGCAGGACCTCATCAAGTACGGGCTGATCCCGGAGTTTGTCGGCCGCTTGCCGGTGGTCGGTACGCTAAGCGAACTCGACGAAGCCGCTCTCGTCTCGATCCTTACCGAGCCGAAAAACGCTCTGGTCAAGCAGTATCAGCGAAAGTTCGAGTTCGACAATATTTCGCTCAAATTCACCGATTCGGCTTTGACGGCTGTCGCCCGCGAAGCACATAAGCGAAAGGTCGGCGCCCGCGGACTGATGATGATCCTTGAAGAGATCCTGCTCGATTCTATGTATCATCTGCCTGCCGAGCGTACGATCAAAGAGATCGTCATCACGAAGGAAATGATCGAAAAGAAGGCTCCCGTATTCGAGATAATGACCCGCTCAGAAGAAGCAGCGTAGACCAGACCAAAATTGTATAAATTGAGCCGTCCGCGATAGGACGGCTTTTTCGTTCGTAAGTGAATTCAAATACCCATTACCACAAGTTGCAAAAAATGTTTTAAAAATGTCTAAAGTTCTTAAGGCAGTCGCCGATGAGTGACCTGGACGATCTCGTCCAGGACATTCGTTCACGTCGACAGAGTCAGCGAACGCCGACCTCAGATCGCATAATTCAGCGGCTTGAACATATTAAAAGATCACTCCGATCAATCGGGATTCCCTCAAACTTGCCCTTGAACGAGTTTCCCGCCTCCGAATGTCCAAAAAAGTGCCACATAAATTAGCAGGTTCAACCTCCTAATGTCCGGCCGTTCTTAACAACGTCCGGTTATTGCAGCGTTAAGGGGCTCGACGACTCGCTTTGTCATTGTAAAGGAGACTCTTGATCACATGCGCGGTAATAGCTTTGTATTCCAGGGAGGGGAACTGCGTTCGCCCCACGACCGAAATTCATTAACAGTAACGAGCACAGACGTGTTGCGTCGAGGCAAGATCTTGATGTCGTGGCTAATATGCCTCGGCGTCTTCTTCGCGTTTGAAGGGACGGCGCGAGCGGCTTCATTGCGTGCGTATTTACTCGACACTAAGAGTGATGCCGGCCCGCAATGGGCCTCAAATTCGCGACTCGATGCCTTTATCGTTTCAACACCGGTTTCTCCGGTCGCTATCTCGGTACCGACCCTCCAACGGCTTAATCCTTCGAGCTTTGTCGTTCCTGTATCGGTCAGTAACCCGTCGCAATTCGGGGTGATCGCCTTTCAATTCAACTTGACCTACGATCCCACAGTTATCGACCCGAGTGGAGATAACTTCGGTTGTAGTCTTGACGGAACGCCCGCTGGTGCGGCGGGTATGACCGTATTTTGCAACGTGCTTCCGGAGGGAACTCTGCGGGTAGCGGCGTTCGGAGCCTATCCCGTTATGGCATCGGGCACGATCCTGAATCTGCATTTTTCGACGGATAGTTCGGCGACGAACGGAAGCATGACGCCATTGGCGTTCCAGGATCTGCTGATATATGACGTTAACGGAGAACTGCAATTTTCGACAACAAACGGCTCCGTGACCCTTTCGGCGCCTATTGCGACGCCGACACCCACTCCCACACCAACGCCAACTCCGACCCCGACTCCGACCCCGACCCCGACGCCGACGCCGACTCCAACTCCAACTCCAACTCCAACTCCAACGCCGACGCCAACGCCGACACCAACGCCAACTCCGACCCCGACTCCGACCCCGACTCCGACGCCGACGCCGACCCCGACCCCGACGCCGACGCCGACGCCGACGCCGACTCCAACTCCAACTCCAACGCCGACGCCAACGCCGACACCGACGCCTACTCCGACGCCGACTCCGACTCCGACTCCGACGCCGACACCGACGCCAACACCGAGCCCAAGTCCGTCGCCGAGTCCGAGTGCGTCGCCGAGTCCAAGTCCATCACCGAGTCCGAGTCCATCACCGAGTCCGTCTCCGTCTCCAACGGTGACGCCGACACCAACGCCGACACCGACGCCGACGCCGACGCCGACCCCGACGCAAACCCCGACGCCAACACCGACTCCGACTCCGACGCCGACTCCGGAGCCAACGCCAACACCGACGCCGACGCCGACTCCGGAGCCAACGCCAACTCCGACGCCGACTCCGACTCCGACTCCGGAGCCAACATCGACGCCGACGCCAACGCCGGAGCCGACTCCAACGCCGGCTCTCAGTCCAGTCGAAGGGTCATTGCCTCACTTGAATTTGGCCCCGTCGTCTAATTTTGTGATCCCGGTCACGGTGAACGATCTATCGGCTCATCAGGCGATAGCGTTTCAGTTCGCGCTGCTTTACGATCCCGCAATGGCGAATCCTGTCGGGCCGAATTTCGGATGCGCTACGGCTGGAACGCTTTCGGGGGCCGCCGGAATGATCGCAACGTGTAACGTTCTAACGGAAGGCGAGCTAAGAGTAGTAGTTTACGGAGCATTTCCAATGAGCGGTTCCGGGTCGATTCTTGATCTCTCGTTCGTCACCGGTCCGGGCACGGCGGGCGGCAGTTCTTCGATCCGTATGCGAGACCTCGCGGTATTCAATGTGGGCGGTCAGATTGCTGCTACTGCAGCGGACGGCAGCATTACGGTAACGGTGCCGACAACACCGACACCGACACCGACCGAGCTTCCAACGCCGATTCCGACGCCCTCGATCGTTCCGACTCCCACGCCGGAAGCACCGGCGGGTTTCGAAGGCGATATCGTGGAAACGCCAGTCATCGGGCTCGTTGAGATCGACGACCTGACATCGATCCGGCGGTTGGTCGCCAAGCTCGACTCGCCGGTCGATGGAAGCGATCGATTCCAGAAGGCTGACACGTCTCCGGCGGTGTCAAAAGGCGACGGCTATATCGACGTTTCCGACATCGTTCAGGCTCGCCGATATGCAGACCTCCTCGACATTCTAACTCCGGCGGGTGGTCCCGCAGCCCCGGCCGGGCCGCGTCCGGCTGCGGTTGCGACAGGAACAAGCAGCTCGACAACGATCGTGATCGATCCGGTCGAAGGGCAACATGGATCACGGGTCACAGTCCCGATCAGGATGGTACGCGCGGGTCTTGAAAGCGCTTCGAGCTTTACTCTTAGCTTCGATCCGACAATGATATCCATCTCGGATATCGTGCTCGGCGAAGGAACGCAGTTTACGGACTCGGTACTTACGATCAATCAAGATCGAGCGGAGGTCGGCGAGATAGGAATCGTACTCGATTCTTCCGCCTCGTTTACCGGGGACGAGATACTGAGTCTCGTTTTAGATATTCATGCGGGCGATGGGACGTCATTGATCAAATTTGACAGCTCACTTGTCGAACGCAGTACATCGAATACTTCCGGCGAACTCGTATCGACCGTCTATACCGACGGAGTGGTAACGATCCGGCCGGCAATAACGTACACTTCCGTCTCAGGACACGTATTGAGTCCTGATGGCGGTGCGATCAGAAATGCAGTGGTAAGACTGACAGATGCTGATGGGGAAGTCGCCATCGCACACACAAGCTCCTTCGGCGTGTACGCATTCGATGGCCTTGTCGTTGGGAGAACTTATTCGCTATCGGTAATGACAAGGCGATACCGTTTTGTTACGAGAACGGTCCAGATCTCCGCCACGATCGGACCCGTTAATTTTATCGCGGTCGAATGATCGCGTACTCGATGGCTACTTTGGGCGGCGTCTTCGGATGCCGCCTTTTTTCGTCCGTAGCTCAAGCCCCAGAAAAAATACTTGTTGACTTCACGCACCGGTAGGTCTACGATTGCCGGAAAACTACAGTTTATCAGTGCGTATCAACGTACTTCCTCCGTGAGGTCTAGGTGGCGCACTCATTGCAACCTTAGCCGGATGCTGTTTTTCCGCATAAAGAATGGAGGAACCATGGTCAAAGATTTGTTGAGATCGCGTTCGGCAGTGAGCCGAGCGTTTGTGATCGCCTTTGCGTTTTTACTGGGCGTTGTCTTCCTAGGCAGTTTGATCTGGCGGGCGGAAGCTCAACGGGTCTCGGTTCGCCCCTTCGAAAGGACTAACGAAGATTCGGCTGGACCTCGCCATGTTGAGCCGATATCGGTCGAATGGTTAACGGGACGGCCAGAAGTTTCCCTTGCCGCCCAGCCCGCGATCCTTGCCGCGACAGGAGCGAGTGACAGAGCAGTTGTATTTCCCGATGCGAATACGCCTGGCACACAAGTTCTCGTCCCAGGCCTTCCCGCGAACGCTGCGCCTCACGGTGTTGGATATTTTGGAGCGGACAACGCGCTTATCTCTGATTTCTCAAATTCACGGATCTTCGTGGTCCAGATCTCAACAGCCAGCCTGGTCTCAACGATAAACACGGCAGCTGCTGGCTACAATGGTACGGGTTCGATCGCGGTCGCTCCGAATCTGACGGCTGCGTTAGCGGTGGGAAACACGACATCGCTCAAGGTGATCCAGGGCCCGTTTGGTCCTTCGTCAACGATATCGTCAGTAACGTTGCCCGGATTTATCGCCGCCTATCAGACGCAGGCGATCGTCTTTAACAACGCGGGGCGAGCCTTCGTCTATCACACGACCGGTATTTCGGTACTCGATGCCCCTTACAATAGCATCGCGTTTACGATCCCGATTTCGGGCAATGGCTCAAGTGGAGCGATAGCGATCTCGCCCGATGGCAACACGCTTCTGACTACCAATTTGTTTAACAACGTCGTGCGAATCTTTCAAGCTCCATTTAGTGCGGGCTCTACCTCTACAAACCTGACCATCCCGGGCGGTTCTTTCCTGGATGGAATCGCCGTTGCTCCGAATGGCACTAGGGCGATCGTGGTCAGCGCTGCCGGGAACTTCGCGGCGTCGATCGCGGCTCCGTTTAGCAGCGGTTCAACGGTACAGTCGATCCCTCTGCCTTCGGGAGCCGGCACAGAGGGCTTCGAGGATGTCGGTATTAGCGCAGATAGCCAGATCGCGATCTTGACCGGAAACTCGTTCACGAATCCTGCGGTCTTCGTCGCGGCACCATTCGGCAGCAGTTCGGTTACGTCTCTCGTTTCGGTAAATGGTGTAGTAAATGGCAGCCGAGGAGCCGGGGCGGTAAGATTCCTCCCACCTGGGCTGGCCCCCGGACTTACTATTTCCAAGTCGGCGCCTCCGGCTGTTCAGTCCGGCACGAATTTGACTTACACGATCAGCTACGCGAACACCGGTTCCGCTGCCGCATCGAATGTCATAATTCGAGACCCGCTGCCCGCGGGCACGAGTTTTGTTTCCGCGACGAATGGCGGCACGCTGGTCGGTCCGAACGTTGAATTCAATATTGGAACGGTAGCTGCCGGCTCTGGAACCCAAACCGTCTCGTTCACGGTTACGGTGAATACTCCAGCTGGTGGGGTGGTCAATAATAACAACTACACGATAGAAGGAACCGCTATCTCTCCGATCCCGGGGCCGCCGGTAACGACTAACGTGACGGAGGGACCGGCCCCGTCACCGACGCCGACACCGACGCCTACACCAACTCTTACGCCGACGCCGACACCGACGCCGACGCCGACACCGACGCCTACACCAACTCCTACGCCGACACCGTCGCCTTCGCCGACGCCGTCGCCGCAACCAACGCCGACGCCGGTGCCAAATGGGATCCGGATCACTAGCTTCACGCGAAACGAGACGGATGCGGGGACTACGACGTTCACATTCGACGTTACGATCCCGAGAGCACCTGGATTCGGTGCCCCGGCGAGCACAGTGCGATATCGGACCTTAGATAACACAGCGACGACGGCCGACAGCGATTACCAATCGCGGAACGGCATGATCACCTTCGATTACAACAGCCCGACACTGCAAAGAATAACCGTGCCGGTCAACGGGGATATCAAGTTCGAGACGAATGAGTCATTTTTCGTCGAGCTATTCGATCCGGTGAATGCTGTCCTGATCGAAAGCGTAGGTACCGGGACTATCTTCAACGATGATGTAGAACCCCGGATATCGATCAATGATGTTACAGCTAACGAGGGTAACTCGGGCAATACTCCATTTGTCTTTACCCTCACCAGATCGGGCAACCCGACGGCGTTAGGGGCCGCCGTTTTGGTCTCAACCGCCAATGGTACGGCCATTGCACCTGCAGACTATGCCGCCCTAAACAACGTCGTGGTCTCGTTCGCACCAAATGAGACCACCAAGACGGTTACGGTCCAGGTCGTGGGCGACCTTGCCTCGGAGCCGAACGAGACCTTCACCGTAAATATCGTCGGAACCTTGAATGTCGTTGTTCTTAACGGCACGGGGACGGGGACGATAACTAACGATGATGGGACCACGATGACGCGCCTCGAAGGAGACTTGGTCGATCTGGAAGGCGGTTCGAACGGCGACGGATTCGTGCGAGCGAATGACGTCACCAAGATCCGGCGCATCGTCGCCGGGCTCGAATCGATGCCGGGGATCGGCGAGCAGTTCCAGGCCGGTGACGTTAACCTGGATCAATCTGGCGGATGCGGTAATGGACGTATCGACCCGGGTGATGTGACGGTGATCAAGCAGTATGCATTGGGAATGCTTACGAGCACGCTCGTATGCGGAAGCCTGGCGGCCATGCCTGCTGTGGCGGAGACCAATGAGGAACCGCCGACCGGACTGGTACGTGCCGTAAGCCGTACAACCGCCGGCCCGAGGGTTACGATGTACGTCGAAATGGATTCGCAAGGCGTCGAGAACACCGTCGCGGCGAGTATCAACTGGGATCCGGCAGTACTGAGGTTTGCATCGGCGGGCCTCGCGGATGGCGTTCCGGGCGAGGCATACCTGACGGTGAACGACCTCGATGTGGCAAACGGAAGACTCGGAGTGCTGGTCGATTCCCCCAATCTTTATGAACGCGGGGTGCGACGAATGCTTCGGCTTACGTTCGACATCGATCCGAACGCCCCTGAAGGTGCGTATCCGATAACCTTTGGAAATGGACCCATCGCAAAGTTCGTTTCGGGTGAAGGCGGCAGGGACATAACCTCGACGGTAGCTTTCGAAGCCGGAACGATCACGATCGACCGTGCGGCAGTAGGCTCGCGGGTTTCAGGCCGTGTGTTAACGGCTGATGGACGCGGCGTCAGAAATGCCGTCGTTTCGATGATCGACGCCGACGGCTATCGTCGTACAGCAACGACGAGTTCATTCGGCTTCTACATCATCGAGAACCTCGATCCGGGCGAAAGCTACACGGTATCGATACTTTCGCGCCGTTTCCGCTTCGCTCCGCGAGTCATCCATCTCGAGGGCGATGATCTGGCGAATGTCGATTTCGTTGGGCTCGAATGACACGTGATCCGATCGCGACCGAGAGGGGCCGTCAGAAATGACGGCCTCTTTCATTAGTCGTAGTTGAAACGCACGAGTTTACCCTAAAGATTGTAGAAAATATTGGCCAATGGTCGTATATAAAATACGCGTGTAATAACTATCGGATCCACGTGAAGCGTTGGCTAGCTATTGCTTTTGCGCCGGCTTTTTGCGTAAATAGTTATATCCAAATCATTCAAAAAAGATTGTTTAGTCCGAGTTAGGTTTTCCCGACTTATGCAAGAATTCACAGACGAGATGCCGCCCGACATCGAGCGTTTTCCGATGGTCCCGATACGTGATGTCGTGATCTTCCCTTATACAAAGGTCGCTTTTAAGATCGGACGTCCATCGTCGGTCGTCGCCTTGGAAGAGGCAATGACGGGCGAGCGGCAGATCTTTCTCGCCACGCAGCACGACGCGACGGTAGACGAACCGGCCCCGCACCAGATCTTTCAAGTAGGTACTCTCGGACGAATTCTGCAGGCCCAGCGGCAGGACAATGGCCAGATCAAGGTCGTAGTCGAAGGCCGCGAGCGTGGGCGGTCGGTCCGGATCGATCAGGGCTCGGACGGGATGTTCTATGCCCACGTGCGCAAAGTGAAGTCTACTGACGAATCCGGCTTTCGCACCGACGGCTTACTACAAAAGATACATTCGCTCGTCGAGCAGTTCCTTCGAGTCTCGCCGGACGCTTACACGGATGCCCTTCACGCTTCGCTGCGTGGAGTTTCGGCGGCCCAGATAGCCGATTCTATGTCATCGCACCTGCGTATCGGTGTTGACGAGAAGCAGGAATTGCTTGAGACCGTGTCCGTGGCAGAACGGCTGCAAAAGCTCGCTTCGATACTCGAAGCCGAGATCGAAAAACGTCAGATCGATCGCAATATTCACTCGCGCACCAAGAAGCAGATGGACAAGCATCAGCGCGAGTACTATCTGAACGAACAGATCAAAGCGATTCACAAGGAGCTCGGAAGAAAGGACGAAAAGGCGGAGCTCGAGGAATTAAAGAAAAAGATCGAAGAAGCCGGTATGACCGAAGAGGCTACCGATAAGGCGATGCAGGAGTTCGCCCGACTCGAGGCGATGCCGCCGATGTCGGCTGAGGGAACTGTCGCGCGTACCTATCTAGACTGGCTGATAAACGTTCCTTGGAAAGCTGGAACGGATGAGATCGACGACCTCGGCGCGGCGGAGAAAACACTCAACGACGATCACTACGGCCTTGAGAAGATCAAGGAGCGGATCCTCGAGTTTCTCGCCGTCCGGCAACTCGTCAAGAATCCGAAAGGGACGATCCTATGCTTCGTCGGTCCGCCGGGAGTCGGCAAAACCTCACTGGGTAAATCGATAGCCCGTGCTACAGGACGAAAATTCGTGCGTCTGGCTCTCGGCGGCGTTCATGACGAGGCCGAGATCCGCGGACATCGACGAACGTATATCGGCTCGATGCCAGGCCAGATCATTCAGTTGATGAAACGGGCTGGTACGACGAATCCCGTGATCTTGCTCGACGAGGTCGACAAACTCGGACGCGATTACCGCGGCGATCCGAGTGCCGCGCTGCTCGAAGTACTCGATCCGGAGCAGAATTCGACGTTTCGCGATCACTATCTTGATGTCGACTACGATCTGTCGCACGTATTTTTTATCGCGACGGCGAATGTGCTGCACACGATCCCGCCGGCTCTGCAGGATCGACTGGAGATCCTCAACCTCTCGGGATATACCGAACGAGAGAAGGTCCAGATCGCCAAACAGCATTTGATCTCGAAGCAGTGCGAGAACACAGGTATCGACTGCGACCGCGTGGTTTTCACCGACGACGGCATTATCGAGACGATCCGTCATTACACGCGTGAAGCGGGCGTTCGCAATCTTGAACGTGAGATCGGTTCATGCCTCAGAAAGATCGCGAGAAAGTTCGTCGCGACCGACGACAAGGATAATTTCAAGGTCGTCATCAACGCCGAAAAGGTCCAGGAATTGCTCGGCGTGATCCGCTACCGCAAGCAGGACATCGCTAGAAAGAGCGAGATCGGACTCGTCAACGGCCTTGCGTGGACCGAGGTTGGCGGCGACGTTCTCCAGGTCGAAGCGACGCTCGTTAAGGGCAAAGGCGACGTTACGCTCACCGGTAAACTCGGCGAAGTAATGCAGGAATCGGCGAAAGCCGCGTTGACGTGTATACGTTCGCGAGCAGAAAGCCTCGGCATCGATCAGGTTACGTTCCGTGAACACGATCTGCACATCCACGTGCCCGAGGGAGCGATTCCCAAGGACGGTCCGAGCGCTGGTATCACTATCGCCACCGCAATGGTGTCGACGATGACAGGCGTGCCCACCAGACACGATGTCGCGATGACGGGTGAGATCACTCTGCGCGGCAAGGTGCTCCCGATCGGCGGAGTGAAGGAAAAACTGCTCGCCGCTCATCGGTTTGGCTTGCGAACAGTGATCCTGCCCAAGGATAACGAAAAAGACCTCGTCGATATTCCCGAGGAAGTTCGGGACGAACTTGCTATCCACGTGGTCGATACGATCGACGACGTGCTCGGGTTTGCGATCGAGCAGGGCGTTATCGCCGATCCGATCATCGGCCCGCAGGTATGGTCGACAGATCAGCCGCCCGTCGCCGGAACGACGATCGAATAGTAGTTCAAACGCAGAACGCCGTATGAAAATAAGCTCAGCGGAGTTCATTCGTAGCGCCTTCGAGAACAAGCATTGGCTCAGCGACGGGCGGCCTGAGATAGCATTTCTGGGCCGGTCGAACGTGGGCAAGTCATCGCTGATCAATTCACTGCTCCAGCGAAAAGGACTTGCGCGCACTTCGAATACGCCGGGTCGCACGCAGAGCATCAATTTCTTTCTGATCAACGATTCGTTTTATTTTGCCGATCTGCCCGGCTATGGTTACGCGAAAGTGTCTAAAGCGATGCGGGCCGAGTGGGGCGATATGGCCCGCGAATACCTAGAAGAACGCGATGAACTGCGTCTTTGCATACAGCTCATCGACGCACGCCATCCGCCGACAAAACTCGATCTGCAGCTTAGCGAGTGGCTCGCCCATCATGAAAAGCCCCGAATGATCGTCGCGACAAAGTCGGACAAACTCTCGAACAACGAGCTGTCGCGTTCCATTCGCGAGATCAGGAAAACGATTCCTGACGTGCTCACGGTGCCTTATTCATCGGAATCGAGCCGAGGACGAGATGACGTCTGGAAGGCGATCAACGATGCCATAGAGAGCGATCGCAGTGTTTGATCGGCAAAGAATCACATTTTTTCAGCATCAAAGCCGAAAAGCCGCACTTTTTCGTTTGATTTCTCGGATAAAATGTTGCAATAATCAAGATTCCCGTTAACTCTGTTTACTGGAAAAGCTCTAGGAGCTTATCGCTGGCATTACTACACTACGGTCCGTAAGACTTCTCCGCCTAAACTTCTGTTACTTTTCTTTGATCGCGTGGGTGCGCGGGAAGCTTGATAAAAACTCCAAAAAAGATCCGTGCGCTTTGATCGCACAGCACTTCCAATTTTTTCACCTTAACTAAGCAATGGCTACAAAAACCAACCAGTCTCGCAAGCCGAAAGTCGCTAAGTCAGCGCCAGCTGCCGAAGCGGTCCTCGAAGTTGAAGATAACGAATCTCAGAACGGCGAACCCTCCGACGCTCCTGTGAAGGAAAAGGCCGCCGCTCCTGCCGAAGACGCGATGCTTAATATCGCCAGCCTGAAGGACATGTCCATCAGCGAACTGACGCACATCGCTAAAGAGATGGGCATCGAGGGCGCGAGCGGGCTTCGCAAGCAGGAACTCATCTTCAAGGTCCTCGCGGCCCAGACCGAGAAAAGCGGATTGATATTTTCACAAGGCGTGCTCGAAACGCTGCCTGACGGCTTCGGATTCCTCCGAGCACCTGAATATAACTATCTGCCGGGCCCGGACGATATCTACGTCAGCCCTTCGCAGATCCGCAAATTCGATCTTCGTACCGGCGACACCGTTTCGGGCCAGATCCGTCCGCCGAAGGAGGGCGAGCGATACTTCGCCCTGATCAAGGTAGAAGCGATCAACTTCGAGGCGCCGGAGCAATCGCGTGAGAAGGTATTTTTCGACAACCTGACGCCGCTCTATCCCGACGAGCAGCTGACGATGGAGATCGAGGGCGATCCGGAACGCATTGCGGCCCGCGTTATCGATCTCGTCACGCCGATCGGCAAAGGCCAACGTGCGTTGATCGTCGCTCCGCCGAGAACCGGTAAGACCATGCTTCTGCAGACGGTCGCCAATTCGATCACGCAGAACCATCCTGAGGTCGTGCTGATCGTTCTGCTCATCGACGAGCGTCCAGAAGAAGTCACGGACATGCAGCGCAGCGTCAAGGGCGAGGTTATCTCATCGACCTTTGACGAACCGCCGACGCGTCACGTTCAGGTCGCCGACATGGTGATCGAGAAGGCAAAACGCCTCGTTGAGCACAAACGCGACGTCGTCATTCTGCTCGATTCGATCACGCGACTCGCACGTGCACACAACGCAGTCGTTCCGCCGTCGGGCAAGATCCTTTCGGGTGGTATCGATTCAAATGCTCTGCAGCGTCCGAAGCGATTCTTCGGTGCGGCCCGTAATATCGAGGAAGGCGGTTCGCTTACCATCATTGCGACGGCCCTGATCGATACGGGATCGCGTATGGACGACGTTATTTTCGAAGAGTTCAAGGGAACGGGTAACTCGGAAATTCACCTCGACCGTAAGCTTTCGGACAAGCGTCTCTTCCCGGCGATCGACCTGCAGCGGTCAGGCACCCGCAAGGAAGAACTCCTGATCAGCAAAGAAGACCTCAATCGCATATGGGTAATGCGTCGTGTACTCAATCCGCTCTCGCCCGTCGAGCAGATGGAGGTCGTGCTGGAGCGTCTCGGTAAGACAAAGACGAACGCCGAATTCCTGGCGTCCATGCAAACGTAGTTAGTTGTCAGTGGTGTGTGGCCAGTTGGCAGTGGTTCGGTCAGAGGGTCTGATCATCTACCACCGGCCGCTGGCCGCTTTTATTCTATGCGCGTAGCTGTGATCTCTTCAGAAGCAGTTCCTTACTCCAAGACCGGAGGGCTTGGTGACGTTGCCGGAGCGCTTCCTAAGGCCCTCAAGCAGATCGGTATCGATTCGCTGCTGATCACGCCCTGCTATTGGCAGACGAAAGGAGAACATCTCTGGCATACCGCGATAGACGATCTTTGGATCGACTGGCGCGGCCAGGCGGTCAGGGCGAAGGCTTTTTACAGTGAGGCGAACGGTTCGCCGACCTTTCTCGTCGATTATCCGCCGCTTTTTCATCGCGATTCGATCTACGGCTATCGTGAGGATTACGAGCGTTTCGCCTTTTTTAACCACGCCGCGATCGAACTCCTAAAACGCATCGGCCGTGCACCCGAGATCGTTCACCTGAACGACTGGCACTGCGGTTTTGCGGCGGTCGAACTCGCGATACGCCGTCATTATGATCCGTACTTTGCCAGAACGCGCACCGTGTTCTCAGTCCACAATATGGCATATCAGGGCGGGTTCGGACTGGGCGAACTGCCGGCCTTTGGATTCACCAGCGAATTCGCGCGCAACGCATTCAGTTTTGACGGCTATGGCTCGGCGATGAAGGCAGGTCTCGAGATATCCGACACGCTGTCGACAGTCTCGCGGCGATACGGTTATGAGATACAGACGCCGGAATTTGGCGAAGGGCTCGACTGGCTTACGCGTCAGCGTTCGAGCCGCCTGCAGGGCATTACGAACGGCGTCGACTACGAAGAATGGAATCCCGCGACCGACAAGGAATTGCCCGCTCATTACTCGATCGACGATATGAGCGGCAAGGCAGAGTGCAAGCGTGCGTTGCTCGAACGTTTTCACCTGCCCGTCGAACTCGACCGGCCTATTTTTGCGAGCGTCACCCGGCTTACTTCGCAAAAAGGCGTTGAACTGATCCGTCAGGGAGCAGGAGATATCTTGGCGGCCGGTGGATTCTTTATCGCACTCGGCTCGGGTGAAAAAAGCTCTGAGCAATTCCTGCAGGCCCTTCGCGACTACGCGCCGGAACGCGTCGGGGTTTACATCGGTTATAACGAGAGCCTCGCGCATTTGATCGAGGCAGGGGCCGATATGTTTCTCATGCCTTCGAGGTTTGAGCCTTGCGGGCTGAATCAGATGTACTCGCTGCGATATGGCACGGTGCCCATCGTGAGGGCGACCGGCGGACTCGATGATACGGTCGAGAATTGGGACGTCGTTACGGAAACTGGCAACGGATTCAAATTCGGCCCGTATCGTGCCGACAAACTGCTCGAGAAGATCTACGAAGCTCGTTTTGCCTATGAGGACAAGGCCGCTTGGGCGAAGATCCAGCGAAATGGGATGTCGGTCGATAATTCGTGGCAAAATGCCGCGCGGAAGTACGCTGAACTCTACAAATGGACGCTTGGCCATTAGCCGAATTTCGGGTCGACGAATTTGTTCTTCGCAGGTTTCGCGACGCTGATGCGAAGCTCGTCTTTGACGCGGTCAGTCGAAATCACGACCATCTGGAGCCTTTCATGCACTGGATCGTGCCCGACTATTCGCTCGAAATGGCCGAGGAATTTATTCAGCGGGCGATCAAGAATGTCGACGAGAAAGAATCGCTCGGCGTGGGTATTTTCGATACTAATAAGATGCTTGGCTCGGTCGGGTATACATCGTTTGACTGGAAGGCCAGACGCACCGAGATCGGATACTGGGTCGATAAGGAACTCGAAGGTCGGGGCGTCGTCAGCCGTGTTTGCTCGCGTCTTATTGATCACGCATTTGATGAATTGGATCTGAACCGGATCGAGATACGCTGTTCGACCGAGAATGCTCGCAGTGCCGCGATCCCGCAGCGATTGGGGTTTGTTCAGGAAGGCCTTTTGAGGCAAAGTGAGTTTCGAAACGGAAGACTTCACGATTTTCTGATTTTTGGCCTTCTCCGGGATGAATGGCGCTCAAAGAAAAGCGATAATAGAGATTCATGATAATAGTCATAATCGGCGCTCAGTGGGGCGATGAAGGGAAGGGAAAGGTCGTAGACCTTCTGGCCGACAGGTTCGACATCGTCTCGCGTTATCAGGGTGGACACAACGCCGGGCACAGTGTGTACGTGGGCGATAAGGCCTTTGTGCTCAGGCTTTTGCCGTCGGGGATCATCCACGACGACAAGACCTGTGTCCTCGGCAACGGCATGGTCATCGATCCAAAGGCGTTTTTCGAAGAGGTCGATCAGATCCAGGAAAAGGGCGTTTCGGTCTCGCCCGAAAGGCTCAAGGTCTCGTCGCGAGCACACTTGATAATGCCATATCATCGAGCTCTCGATCATACATCTGAAGAGCGGCTCGGCAATGAGAAGATCGGCACGACGCTCCGCGGCATCGGTCCCGCGTATGAAGACAAGGCGGGACGGCGTGGAATTCGCGTCGCTGATGCGATGTCGCCTGAGATATTGAAGCTCCGCGTTGAGCGAAATCTCGAAGAGGCGAATCGGATCATCGCCCTTTTCGGACAGCAACCGTTGCGTTCGGACGAGATCCTGGCGGAGGTCGGTCCGCTCGTCGAACGCTTGCGGCCGTTCGTTTGCGAGACATCACATTTTCTTGCGGAGGCCCGAAAGTCGAACAAAAAGATCCTGCTCGAAGGAGCGCAAGCGACGCTGCTCGACGTCGATCACGGAACATATCCATACGTAACCTCGTCAAATCCGACCGCGGGAGGAGCGTCCGTTGGGGCGGGAATTCCGCCGCATCATATCACCGGCGTGCTCGGTATCGTGCGTACGTATGCGACACGCGTCGGCGAAGGTCCATTCCCGACGGAAATGCTTGATAGTGAGGAAGATCTGGCAAACCTCATCCGCGAACGCGGTCACGAGTATGGCTCGGTTACCAAGCGACCCCGGCGTTGTGGCTGGTTCGACGCCGTTGCGACTCGTTACGCGGCCGAACTCAACGGCTTCGATTCGGTCGCCCTCACGAAGCTCGACGTGCTCGATGCTCTCGAAGAGATCAAGGTCTGCATCGGTTACGAGGTCGATGGCCGTCGCATAGATACTTTCCCGGCCGTATCGAGCGATCTTCGCCAGATCAAGCCCGTTTACGTAACGCTTCCGGGCTGGGTCGCTGACACCGTCGGTACGACCGAATTCTCGAAACTCCCTGCAAACGCTCAGGCATACGTTCGGTTTCTATCCGAACAGATCGGTGTCGAGATCGGGCTAATATCGACCGGGCCGGAACGCGATCAAACGATAATCATGGGCGATTCAGTAATGGAAGGCTGGTTTCGCTAAATGTCGGACGTCGCGATCGAATCGTTCGATGATCGCTGGGCGGAAGCTTTCGCCAAGCTGAACTACGAGTGGATCGAGAAGTATTTCGCCATCGAGCGCCACGACCGGGAGATACTCGACAACCCGCGAACCGAGGTGATCGACCGCGGCGGTGAGATATTCATGGCCGTGATCGACGATAACGCCGTCGGTACCGTCGCGATGATCCCGTCGGGTGAAGGAGTCTGGGAACTCACCAAAATGGCCGTCTCGCCGGCATTTCAAGGCCGCGGCATCTCAAACCTTCTGATGGCGAAATGCATCGAGTTTGCGGAAGACGCGGGAGCGTCGACGATCTTCCTGGAATCTCACCGCTCGCTCGGCCCTGCCTTGTCACTCTACCGAAAATTCGATTTTACCGAGGTCCCGACCGACCCAAACTCCGAGTACGCGCGGGCCGATATCCGAATGGAATACCGGTTTGATTAGCGCAACATAATTTTCCCTTTGAAAATCGTCGGGTCCGGTGTATTATTTTCGTTTGTGGTCCGATAGCTCAGTCGGTAGAGCAAATGGCTTTTAACCATTGGGTCGAAGGTTCGAGTCCTTCTCGGATCACCATTTTTCCATAAAAGAGGCCCCCCAAAACGGGGCCTTTTCTTCATTCACCTCATCGGACTGTTTTGCCTGGCAAATCTCGGGGATTCAACGTTACCATGCCTCGGCCCGTATTGCGTCGAAAATGGGGCTTCGGATGCCGTCCGCTTCACGACTTATCAAGAAGGCATGTGATTTCATCGGTGATCGGTGGGCGAAAAGTGGGAATCCACGCTGTGTTATAATCATAATTCCACCCGGGTTTGCAGACGCGGGGCGAGTAACGGACTGGCCGACCACTCCCATTCCCGAAGTGCGTCAAAGTTGAAATTCTATCTAAGTTATGGATCGGATATCGGATGGAAGGCTCTTCCATCTTCTCACGACGGTATACGACAAGGCGAAGGACGGGTCTCCCACTAGCTGGCACGACGTGTATCTTGAGATAGCGCGTCTTGTGTCTTCTGGCCCCGGAGGGCTCAGTTTATACACAGCTTCGGACGATCGATTTAGCGTATTCACGGGGACTCTCGATCCGGAATTAATCGAGCAATACACCGAGTATTACCAACACATCAGTCCGTTTCGAAAGCGCATCACCGAGCTGAGCGCGAGCGAATATTTCAGTCGCCGTGAGTCGATGGCCGATGAGGCATTCGAGCGCACCGAAATCTATAGGGATTACTTTCGAAAGATGGACGTGTACGAATACGAGTATCACGCACTTTGTGACGTGAACGGTATTCGGGGCGGATTATCATTCTCTCGTCCGCAGAATATGAAAGACTTTTCTGCGGCTGACCGGAAAGTGATCGATTTCCTCGTCCCGCACGTCCAGCGAGCATTTCAGTTTCATCTCGTCCTCGCGGATACCTCAGCGACCTCTAGCCGCATGGCCGAGGCTCTGAACAACGTTGCTCAGCCCGTCATATTGGTCAATGAAAGTGGAAAGAGCGTGTTCTGTAACCTGGCAGCAGAGAGGTTGCTCCAGGCCGGAGACGGCATCTTTCTCGATCGCGAGGGCATACTTTCAGCCGTTCGTCCGGGTGACTCCTCGGAACTGCGACGCCGGATCGCTTCCGTATTCGAGCCAAGGATCGAATCGGACGGCTTTGAATACGGCGGCACGATGAGCATCGAGAAGAGATCTGGGCTTCGAAGCCTTCAGCTCAGTATCGTGCCGTTCGCCGACGCTGACCATCAGATCGACCACGTCGAAAAGATGGCGATGATCTTCGTTTCGGACCCGGAACAAAGACCTTGTCCGTCGATAGAGATGCTCGGGGAGCTATACAAACTCACCATCGCCGAGGCCCGTCTGGCCCAGCTGATTGCTAAGGGGAATACCCTACAAGAAGCCGCCGCCTTTCTCGAAATTACAGAAAATACGGCTCGAACACATCTAAAGCGCGTGTTCTCGAAAACCGACACCGGTCGCCAGTCCGACCTAATCGCATTGCTCATGTCGGCGCCAGTTACTCCCGGCAAATAGGACAAAAGTCCCGTAAAATGGCGGTATCACCCAAATGGGTGACGACCTCAGCTCACCTCTTACCGCATCCTTTCTTAAATCTTAAGAACACGCCTCGCTAGTCCGATCCGTTTTTAGGACTCTCTACGAGGCATTTTTTTGGCAGTCAATATCTGCCCAAGCTTGAGTCGGCTCAGGCTGGGGAGATTGGGCCCCAAAAAAGGCGTCGGCCGCCGACTGCAATCGACGGTCGACGTGGGTTCCAAGATCGGGGAAAGCCCCAAACAGTTTCGTTTCGCCCAGATGGAGCAACCTTCCGGAATTTGTACGGTAGCGAGCTGCAGGGTTAGGCGACGAACGGACAGAGAGAAGATCAGCGACCGATACTAGCGTCAGTCACATCGATGGCCAGTTCACGGCACCGATGCAAGCAATTGGCGAGGTAAAGGTCAACACCCCCCGGTGGCACTTTTCGGGATCTCTGTCGGAATTTGACAAAGCATGCATGAATTCAGGTGTGCCCAAAAAAGTTTCGGCCGGTGACTGCAATCACCGGCCGAAGCGGCTCACCCGATGAAACGGAATGTCTCACCGATGGACCGTACGACTCCATCCTAGGACATTCCGTTCCCTTTGTGCAAAAAGTTTGGGAACGTCCGGCGCCTTTTTTCCAAGAAGCGAGGCGAATGCAAAAAGGATGCATTCACACCGGGCAATCTCTCCCAGGTTTTGTCCCCGCAGAATAAGGCACTGCACCCATTGCCGCGAAGGACGATTCGTACGCAGGACAGGAGAAGATATGTTGAACAGTCTCAATGGAGTTTTAATCCGACGCTCGGTACGCGCGACATGGCGGTTTTATGCCGCCGGCTTGGCTCTTGTGTTTTTGCTACTCGCATTTTGGAACGGAGGCCCGTCAGCAAAGGCTGCCTCGACCATCCAGTTCTTTCAGGGTTTCGAGATCGACAATAGTTGGGGAGCGCCCGGGCCCACGTTTAACGAGCCGACGCGAGTCGCTTCGGGGACGAACGGAATCACGTCAAATACCGGTGGCTTTCACGCTGAAGCTGTTGCCGGCAATTTCACCCGTTGGGGAGGATACAGCTCGGTCTTTCCGACAAACGGGTATTCGACGTCCATCGATATCTACCTCAACATGAGTGGTGGCTATGCGAATGACACTCGGTTCGATTGGTCGTCCGCGATTAACAACACGGGAGGGACCCACCAACGTGACTTTGTCATTTCGGGAGGGTTCTACAGCGATGCTGGGCCGTATGGGAGTGGCAACCGATTCGTTTTCGCTGTCAGCAACAATACGCCGGGCTGGCCGCGCGATCCTAATCGAGCCCCTGTCGCTGTTTACACGACTGGATGGTACACGTTGCGTCACACCTTCCTCGCCGGCACGGGCAATGTGCTTGTTGTCAAAATGGAAGTCATTGATCCTTCGGGCAATGTCGCCGGAACTTGGTCACTTAGCAATCCGGCGGACATTATCGGTACGACGGTAGGCGGCAATCGCTACGGGTGGCTGGTAAACTCGGGATTTCCATTCCTCGCAATTGACGACTCGCAACGGGCCGATCTCGGGCCTCCTGAGGTCATAAACGCGAGCTTCACCGATCCGCTCGCGAATCCAAATGCCTGGTTCATATACAACGATGAGACAAACGGCATTGATAACGCTCTCGGGTCCCTTGTGAACGGGCCGGGCACGCCCCCAATAGGCACCGGCAGCGCACAGATCAGCGTGACGGGAACTCAGCGGCGCAATCTGGCTACGTATCAGTTCAGCGGAACGCCGCTGGCGGCAATTTCCAGTCTCCGTTACAGCACGTACAATCCGTCTGCCGGTAATGGCGGTTCTGCCAATCGAGCAGGCTACCTCCAGTTCAATGTCGATTTCAACGGCAGCGATACATGGCAGCGGCGTCTGGGATATGTGCCTAATCAGAACGGCACCGTGATCCAGGATACCTGGCAGGAATGGGATGCGATCAACGGCGGAAACGCAATGTGGTTCTATTCGGGACCAACTTGGCCGGCCGGCATCGGCGAGCCCGGCACGACGCCCGGCACTACGCTCAAGTCGTGGAACACGATACTCAGTACGTATCCCGGGGTTAGAATGCGCGTCACCGATTCGTTTTTCGGAATTCGGGTCGGCGAACCGTATGCAGATGGCTACACCGAGAATCTCGATGCGATCAAGATAACCACTCCGTCTATAAGTAAGCATTTCAACTTCGATGTGCTGCCTTCGATCACATATGTTGATGACGACTGGACGGGAACGACGCCCGGAACCGATCCGGACGGTGCCGGCCCGGCGACAAACTTCGGGTATGACGCCTTCGCGACTATCCAGGGCGGCATCAATGGGGTCGCGACTGGAGGAACCGTCAACGTGGCAGCAGGTACGTATACCGAAGATGTTGCAGTAAACAAGGCCGGGATCGTTGTTCAGGGAGCAGGCCCGGACGCTTCGACAATAGTTGGGCCGCACAACGCTGGCAGTGCCAACACGGTTAACATGACAGGGGCCGGCGTCACGGTTCGAGGCTTTACCATCACGAGGTCAGGTAATACTACTGCCGCGTGGGCGACTAACATAAAGAACCAGGGTGTAAATATCAACTCGGCTAACGGAATGACCTTGGAAAACTGCAAGATCACCGGGAATCGAAATGGTATTTACGTCGCTCAGTCGTCGAATAGTCATTCGATCCGCCGAAATGTGATCGATTTCAACCGAACGGGACTTCATATGGTCGACAACAACGGCCCGAATCTCGTCGAGGAGAATTTCATCACGAACAATTGGACCATGGGTGTCCTAATACGCACTGAAGGCGGCACTCAAGGCTTGGCTACGGTTCGCAATAACAACATTACGGGCAACTGGTACAGTGAGATCGAGTACCGCGAACCAGCCGCGGGCGGCCTGCAGAATTTCTCGGGCAACTACCTAGGGGCGACGATAACCAGAACGACCACTACCAGCGGCGAGCCGAGCTACACGAGCCAGATCCCCGTGCTATACGGCGGAACGTCTGTACCGCCCGTTTCGCACCCAACGATAGCGGGTCCCGAGTCGGCTAAGGTCGATTACTCACCCTATCTAACTTTCGGCGGGGATACTCAGCCCGCGACCCCAGGATTCCAGGGCAACTTTTCTGCTCTTTCCATAACTGCCGACGGAGCTCAAGTTGGAGGTGGCAGCCGAGTGCAGGAAGGCATCGACCTTATTCTCCCTGGCGGTACGCTGACCGTCCCGACGGCAACGTATCCCGGAAATGTTGACGTGAACAAGGCCATCACCGTCAATGGCAGCTTTACCGTCGGCGGAACATTCACCGTGAGTTCTGCCGGAGCGACGGTCAGCCCTGGGTTGAGTCCCGGCATCATTAACACCGGCGATCTCTCGTTGACCTCGGGTTCCAACTTGAACATTGAGATCAATGGAAATGTTGCGGGATTCCTTTACGATCAGGTTAACGTAACGGGTAGTGTGAGTTTGGGCGGAGCCAACCTTGTAGCCACGCTCGGTTACGTTCCCTCGACCGGTCATACCTACACGATCGTGAACAATGACGGTGCGGACGCCGTGACCGGAACGTTCAATGGATTGCCCGAAGGTACGGTCTTCTTCCTTGGGGCGCATTCGTTCCGCATCAGCTATGTGGGTGGAAGCGGCAACGATGTTGTTATAACGGCCGTAGCCAACTGCAATGCCGTTTCGATCCCGACCAACATCACTACACTTACCGGAAACACCAGCGTGGTGGTTCCGATAAATGTTGACAATACGACCGGAAACGGCCTGTTATCGACGGACTTCACGGTTACGTACGATCCTGCGGTACTTACTCTAACTAGTGTATCGCTCGGCACCGTGACGGCCGCTGCAGAGCTCAATCACAATGGTACGGCCGGGTCGCGGACGATCTCCATTTTCCAGGCGACCCCGTTCGTGGGAGCGGGCACTCTCGCTTCACTGACATTTACCGCCGTGGGCCTTCCGGGTACTTCGACGCCGGTGAGCTTCACGTCTTTCAGGTTCAATGAAGGAACGCCGTGTCTGACAACCTCGAACGGACTGGTCTCGGTGATCTCGGGAACGATCTCGGGAACTGTCACTTATGGCAACGTCGGGCCCGTTGGACCGGTGCCGCCTAGGTTCATTCCCGATGTGACCCTGAATGCCGTCGGTTCGGTCAACGTTTCGACGAACACGCCTCCGGCCCCGACCTCGAACGGTCAATACACCCTTTCGGGTATGGGAGCAGGGGCGTATACGGTCACACCTTCTAAGGTTGGCGGGGTTCTTCCCTTTGCTGGAAGTGGACAAACGATCACTTCGTTCGATAGTGCTTTGATCGCACAGCATGTGGTCGGGTTTACAACTCCTCCGTATCTGCCTCTCTCGCCGTCGGCCCTTGCTGCGGCCGATGTGAGCGGAACGGGCGGAGTCACCTCGTTCGACGCGGCACTGATCGCCCGCTGGGTTGCTGGGCTTCCGAATTTTGGAAACACTGCGACGTGGGTATTCACGCCGGCGAGTAGGAACTACGGAAACGTCAACACGAATCAGGCAGCTCAGGATTACTCTGCGATCCTGATGGGCGACGTTTCTGGGAACTACGACCAGACGCTATCGCCGGCACGCCCGGCGCCGATCGATGACGAATCGGCCCTCGTTGCGACTGCTCCGCGGGTTGACGCTCGCGCGGGTGAGACTGTCGTCGTGCCGATCACGGTAGGCGATACGACGGGTCGTGGTATTTCGGCATATCAGTTCGAACTTCTGTACGACCCAGAGGTATTGGAACCGGCTGCCGAAGCCTTCGACGTTGCAGGTTCGCTCAGCGATGGCTATGCCGTCGTGGTCAATGCGAAGGAGAGCGGGCGAATGATCGTCGTGGTCTATGGTACTCGCCAACTTGCGGGACAGGGTTCGCTCCTGTCGCTCAGGTTCAACGCCATTGGCCCCGTCGGATCCACATCGCGACTCGAGTGGAGCCAATTACTCTTTAACGAGGGTGAGATCCCGTTCCGATCAGAGGATGGTCTCGTTTCGGTTGCAGCTGCAGACGAGAAAGTGATCCGAGGCCGAGTGCTCTCGGCTGACGGGAATGCGATCAGCCGGACGAAGGTGGTCATCGTTGACACGACGGGGAACCTCAGAACGTCAACGACTAGTTCCTTTGGCCACTTCGAATTCGGCGGACTGACACTCGGCGAGACCTACACGGTGCGGGTCGATTCCAAACGCTACCGGTTCGCACCTCAGACGATCAGCCTCACTTCCAACGTGGCTGAGGTACAACTTATCGCCCAGGAATGATGATCGGGGCGATCCTGTATCGAGATGCGGAGCTCCATACTCCGCGTCTCGATCTTTTAGTTTTCAGGCACAAAGGGGTTGATCGTTATGATTAAGTCGTACACTTCAGGGGTTTTGCCCCTACGCAGACTCGTTCTGCTTCATCGGTTCTTTTTTTGCTGTCTCTTCATCGCGAGTGCCGGTTTTGGTTCCCCATCTGCTCAGGCGGCCGGCATCAATTGGTTCGCGTTCACGTCAAACCCGGTTTGCACGACGGGGAGTTCTGTCCCTTTCAGCCACGTGCAGCCGGTCGCTCACGGGTTGGCAAATCGAAAGATCTCAACCTCAGCTACGGAGTTGGGTCCGAATGTCGCCGGCGGCGTGGTGACCGTATCCTTGCCAAATGCTATTGCGCTGACCGGATCAAGCATTACGATCCCGATGACCGTGTCCGACACGACAGGCCAAGGGATCATCGCGACAGACTTTAGGTTGTTGTTCGATCAAACCGTGATCGTACCCGCCGTAACGCCGATCACGCAGACCGGAACGATCAGCAACGGTATGGCCCTGACCGTTAACGACTCCGTTCCCGGTCAACTTATAGTCTCGCTGTTTAGCGCAACGCCGAGAACAGGTGCAGGCGTTTATCTAAATTTTCACTTTACCGCCGTTGGCGCTGTCAGTTCAGTTTCGCCGTTGACGCTGGATCCGTTTCGATTCAACGAAGGTGTTCCAGATGACCTGGTGACGAACGGATCGGTTACCATCGTCGCCCCAACGCCGACACCAACGCCGACACCAACGCCGACACCAACGCCGACACCGACACCAACGCCGACGCCAACGCCAACGCCAACGCCGACGCCGACGCCGAGCGTGACTCCAACTCCTACGCCGACTCCGACGCCAACGCCGGGAGTAAGCCCAACGCCAACGCCAACACCAACGCCGACTCCAAGTCCGACGCCGACTCCAAGTCCGACGCCGACGCCGACTCCAAGTCCGACGCCGACACCAACTCCTACACCGACTCCGACCCCGAGTCCAACTCCGACTCCAAGTCCAACTCCGACACCGACTCCAAGTCCGACTCCGACACCGAGTGTGACGCCTACGCCAACACCTAGTCCGACACTGACGCCAACACCGACTCCGACGCCGAGTCCAACGCCTACGGCTACGCCTACGGTAGCTCCGACACCATCACCAACTGGAACGCCGACCGGGCCGCAGGTACGGATCAGTAATGTCACCCGCAACGAAGGCGATGCCGGAACGGTCGTCTTTACGTTCGCGGTTACTACGTCTCAGTTGCCGGCTCTTGGAGCACCGGCGCAGAGCGTCAATTTTGCTACGGTCAACGGGACCGCGACGGCCGGAAGCGACTACGCGAGCAAGTCGGGCCAGATCATATTTAGTTCTACGTCGCCATCGCTGCAGCAAGTAAACGTCACGATCAACGGGGACATCACGTTCGAGCCGAACGAGGTGTTCATAGTCCGGTTGTCTGATCCGATCAACGCTCAGGTCATCGAATCCGACGGCATCGGAACCATCTTCAACGACGATGTCGAACCGAATTTCTCAGTCAACAGCATCAGCGCGAACGAGGGCAACGTCGGAACCACTCCGTTTACGTTCACATTTACTCGTAGCGGAAATCCGACGTCATTCACCTCTGTGCTGACTTATGCCACGGCAAATGGCACCGCGGCCGCACCGGGCGACTACGCCGCCGTCACTGGGAGCGTGACGTTTGCTCCGAACGAAACTTCTAAGTCTGTCACCGTCGCTGTTGTCGGCGATACAGTTGTCGAGCCGAACGAAACGTTCACGATGAACATTACGGGCATCACCAACGGGGTTATCGCTGCCGCCGCAGGCACAGGCACTATCGTCAATGACGACGGAGCTACTGCTGTTTTCGAAGGCGATGTCGTTGACGCAGCCGGAGGCCCCGCTGGCGGTGACGGTGTGCTTGCGAATGACGTTAGTGTCTTGCGGCTGTTCGTCCTCGGCTTGCAGGTTCCGGTCACGACGACGAATCAGTTTCAGCGTGCCGACATCAACGGCAATTGCGGTGACGGGGCCATTAACGCGGGCGACGTTACGGTAGTTCGGTTGATGGTGCTCGGCATAGTGACGCCGGTGCCGGCGTGCGGCCCGACCGCTCCGGTCGTAGCCGGGGCCGAATTGCGCTCCAGTCAGTTCTTCGGCTTGCTGCTACCGTCGATGTTACCGGATGTGCCAGCATCAAGGTCCGAGCGGTCCCGCCGACAGACTTGATCAGGCTCGCAAAAAGGCTAATGGAGCCACCCGTCGGATTTGCACCGATTAAGTCGAGACGGACCATGTAGTGACCAGATGACAAAGCGGCAACATCCGACGCTGTCACTGGGAACGAGATCACGCTGCGAGACGCTCGTAAATTACTCTAGCTCATGATCCTTCAGAAGCTGCTGTTGTTCTTTGTGCGGTATATTGTCCTTTATCCACCGCTTTGCCTCATCGTTTTTCAAATAATGACCGAACCACTCAAGAATGCGTCGCTGATAGTCCTTCTGGTTCTTTGGCTCGAGCAGACCATGGCCCTCGTTGGCGTAAACAAGAAGTACCATCGGTTTCTTTTCCCGTCCACAGTTGACGTTCCTGTCAGCGTCACCGACTTCCATCAGGAGCGGCGTCTGCATTTTTGAAATGTTCGGGATCGCGGAATTGCGCAGGTAGCCATCGATGTCCTTCCACGGCGGCAACATCATCCTTTCCTGCCCTATCTCAAAGTGTTTGCTCTTGAACTGTCCTCCGAATGAAGGCGTTAGTCCCGTACATTGTGACCAGGTTCGAGATGCCGGCTCCGACTACGACCGCAGCGAAGATATTCGTCGCTGTAACGGCATAGGCCGCTTGATATCCTCCCCATGAATGCCCAACCAAACCAACACGCTTGGCGTCGACGTCACCTTTCGCGACGACAGCACCAACGGCAGCCTCAAGTGTCTTTATTGAGGACACGCCCGGGTCACCGGGCTCGAAAACGATGTCCGGCATGAATACGAAGTACCCCTGACTGGTGAACACCCGGCGGTTGTAGTAGTTGGTATTCGACGGAACGGCATGACTATGGAATCCGTTCGAAAGCAGCTCATAGATATACGTGATCATCGGATATTTCTTGCCGGGCACGTAATCATCCGGGGTAGTAAAGGCTCCACTTCGGACAAGGGCGAGAAGGGCGGATCGGTTACGCCTGAAGTAGTTCCGATCTGGTGTAGAATCTTTTCTGTGAACCGGCTCAGGGCATTGTTCGTTTCGGCGGTGGTGGCAGCTCTTTCAACCACCACCTTCGCGGTCACGGAGGGAAGGTCGACAGACTTTCTCATTACCAAGTGGACGACTGAGCAAGGCCTTCCTCAGAATACGGTCACGTCTATCGTCCAGACCTCGGACGGCTACATTTGGCTAGGAACCTTCGGCGGTTTGGCTCGATTTGATGGGATTCGATTCACGACTTTCGACGCCACCACCACTCCCAACTTCCGTACCAATCGCATTCTCTCACTGCACGCAAACCCGAAGGGTGGACTTTGGGCGGGAACCGATTCAGGCGAAGTGTACATGATTCAGGACAATGTCTTGGCGGAGTTTGACTCGGGGCTCGATTTTACTCGAAAGGCAGTATGGGGAATCGAACAGGACGGCCTTGGCAATCTGTACGTTTCGTCGACAGCCGGGATCGAAACGGTCGCTCTTGACGAAAAAGGTTGGCCGGTTACCGGTACAAGCAAGATCCTGACGCGCGTCGAAGGATACAAGTTGTTCAGGGACCGCAACGAACGAGTTTGGGCTCCCGCCCAAGGTAATATTCTGCTGTTGGATGGAAGTGGCATCACCCCGATAACGTCCTTCGGCTATTCACTCCCTCCTGGCGGTTACGACCTGGCTTTTGATGATGAAGGGGCGTTGTTTGTGTCGGCGTGGGCTTCGCTAGGCCAGGCTTCCCCGTCGCGTTTTCGGGAAATACTCGCAGTTGACAGCAGTGTCCATCGCACCGGAAGTATGATCGCGTTTGCGGAAGGACGTGTCTGGTTCCAGCAAGCGCACGAACTCTTTGAAATAGACGGGTTTCAAATAATCTCGCACGATCTCAGCGATTATGTTCGGCAAGGGACGCGATCGATTTTCTCAGACAGTGAAGGAAATCTCTGGTTGGGCACCCAGACAGAGGGATTGATCCGCCTAAGGCGGCGGGATATCGGCTCGATGTCCAACCTTCTCGGCCGGGATCTCACTGGCCTCTTCGCGGTAGTTCAGCAACCTGATGGCACGATCTGGTTCACCGGAAACCAGCTGACCGGGATTAGAGATGGTCAGTCGCGAACGGTGAACGCGGTAACAGATAAGACTCCTTTTCCCAGAATTCAAACACTCGCGGTCGATCCGGAAGGAACTTTGTTCGCTGGCGGGATCTTGGGTCTTTATCGATTGGAAGGGGAACGACTTGCGCCTGTTCCGGCTCTTTCGAACCGCAATGTTCAAAGTTTATTCTTCGACAAGGATGGGGTCTTGTGGGTCGGTACTGAAACCGGCCTGGTGGTCATCCGGGGTGAAAAACTCAGCTTCCTTGACGAGGCTTCTGGTCTTCCCGCTAACAGCGTTCATTTCATAACCCAAACGAGCGACGGACTGATCTGGATAGGGACAAAGAATGGGATCACGAAGATAAACCAAGAAACCCTGGAAACGGTTGATGTCATAGACAACCTCACTGGGTATTTTGTGCGGGACATACTCGAAGCCGCGGACGGCTCGATGTGGATCGGCACCTACGGGGGAGGACTAAAGCGAATGAAAGGCGGGCGTGTTTCGACAGTCACTCGCGTCCACGGTTTGCCTAACAACTTTATCTCAAGGGTCCTCGTGGCTGACGACGGAAAATATTGGATCCTCAGCAATTTCGGGATTTTTGTCGTCACTTTGGATGAGCTGAACCGAGTTGCCGATGGCTCTGCAAGCGTTCTCGGTGGAGCTATATACTCGGTCGCGGATGGAATGACCTCCAGCGAAGCAAATGGTGGCCATCAACCTGCCGGAATAAAGTCTATGGATGGCCGCCTTTGGTTTCCAATGATCGATGATCTGGTCTCGATCGATCCGAAAAAGACGGCCGCGATCTCCCCACGGGTCGTGATCGAGAATGCGTTTTCTCGGGATGGCGGCCAAGCTCAGATCAGGGTGCCGCTGAGCTATGACACGTCCAAACAACTTGAAATTGGTGAAGGTGTCAGAAACCTGGAGATCGAATACACGGGACTAAGCTTCACAAACCCGGAAGCTTTACGGTATGTCTACAAGCTCGAAGGGCTCGACACAGAATGGATCGACGCAGGTCATCGTAGAACAGCATTCTATCCGTACCTGCCCGCCGGAAATTATCAGTTCGTTGTTAAGGCCCTAAGCGCCAACGGTGTATGGAGCGAAACGGCCTCAATGCAGGTCCGCGTGGCCGAATACTTCTGGGAATCTCGTTGGTTTGCGTCGATCGTATTCGTTGCCGTTGCAGGGCTCCTGGCTTTGGTCTTCTGGAATCGGCTAAGGCAGTTGAGGCATCGTCAAGCACGAAGGGCGGAATTCGCACGGCAGATCCTCTTTGCCGGGGAGCAGGAGCGACGAAGGATCGCGACCGATCTACATGATGGTTTAAGCCAGAACCTTCTATTGGTGAAGAATTGGGCTCGACTGGCGGTCGAAAATGCGAACTCGGATAACGCTGCATCACTCCAGTATATGAATCGTATCGACGCTTTGGCGGCGGAGTCGATCAATGAGACACGGACGATCGTGGAGAATCTCGTTCCGCAGAATCTCCATCGCCTCGGGCTTACTGAAGCGATCCTAAATATTACAGATCAGGTTCAAGATGGATTCGGGATAGTTTTTGAACACGACGTAGAAAATGTGGATGGAGTACTTGATGACGAATCAGAGTTGAGCGTGTTTAGGATGGCTCAGGAGATCATTAACAACATCGTTAAGCACTCCGAAAGTCCGCGGGGGCATCTTTTGATCAGGAAAGATCCTAAGGAACTAGTCATCGAGATCTCGGATTTTGGTGTGGGTATTCGGAACAACGGATCGGAAGGCTCGGGCCTCCATAATCTGGAAGAGCGAGCAGAGCTTTTGGGAGGAACGGTCGAGTTTGATTCGAAGCGTGATGAAGGAACTCGGGTCAAGATCCGAGTGCCGCATAGCATATGAGGGAAGTACGCCTAGTAATCATTGACGATCACCCGCTTCTGCGATTCGGTCTCAGAGACCTTCTATCTGCGGTTCCCGAAATTGAAGTTGTCGGTGAGGCCGCTAACGGAGCGCAAGCTATTGAATTGATAGAGGAGATGAAGCCCGACATCGCCATCGTCGACGTCGATATGCCGCTGGTCGATGGAATTGAGCTCGTGAAATTGCTGAGAAAGCGAAACAAGGATGTCGAAGTAGTTTTCCTAACGATTCACAAGGATCGATCGTTACTTCGATCGCTGCCGCGCCTAGGCGTACGCGGGTATGTTCTTAAAGAGTCCGCTACCGATGAGATCATCGACTGTGTGCGTTCAGTGGCCAACGGCGAGCGATACGTAAGCTCGAAGCTGGAATTTGACGTGGCCAGTCCCGAAGTGGTTCTCCCAGATAGTGTAGATTCACTCACAATAGGCGAACTTCGCGTGCTCCTTCTGATCTCTCATTCCAGAACGAATCGCGAGATCGCGGACGAACTACGGGTCAGCGTCCGAACGGTCGAAACCCATAGATACAACATTTGCGCAAAGCTCGCGCTGTCGGGTACACATTCGCTTCTCAAGTTCGCGGTCCAGAATAAGAGTCGCATCGCGCACGCAGCCAGCCTACGTGAAACTACTTAATGATTTAAGAATCTTTGCGTATTCCCTTCCCCTAGCCGCACACAATACACTCATTTAGTTCTCGAATCTAAAGCAAATAGTCGTTGGATAAGGCCGTGAGGCGTTAGATAGCGGCCGTTGGATGTCTCTCGTAGATTAGAGGAGCTACCTTGGGGGCAATGATCGCAAAACGTGTCAACGATCTTCGATGGTAGGGTTTTTAGCTCTGCTTCTTCTATCAATTGCCGGATGCGGCGAAAGCCCGTCGCGACGTGCTGAAGCGGGAAATAATGCAGGCGACCGATCGGAGACCCGCGGTTCAAATACGCTGGTGCACGCCAACAAGGACGCGACTCCACCCGAAACGCCACAGTTCAAGACCGGGCTTGAACTGCATGGGATCAGATTCCTGATCGAAAGTCCAAACACCTTGGCTGGAAACACGGTAACAGTTGTCCCGGCAGGCCTAGAGATCTCGAACGATCCGTTTACGTCGCCCGTTGGTGGTGAGGTCATTGACGCTCAGATCGGCGATCTGAACGGGGATCGCTCGCCCGAGGTCTACGTTTTTGTTCGTGAGCGCGGCGGGCTCGGCAAAGTAAGAGTAATAGCCTATGCAACTAACGCTCGTAAAACGATGAGCGAGTTCGTACTTTCCGAACCCGACACAGGTAGAAAAGAGTATTCGGGGTACTACGGCGACGATAAGTTTGAGGTGGCTGAAACTACACTGGCGAGAAAATTTCCCCTCTACGAATCCAACAACGGACAGATGGCGAAGACGAATAAAAGCCGAGTAATTCAGTACAAGATCAAGCCAAGTGAGGCCACCTGGCTATTTTATGTTGACAGGTTTAATGAGTTTTAGGTTTTGCAGAAAGGAACTTTCAATTCTTACCGGCATTCTTGTCGCTGTCGGCATGGTAAGTGTCGTTATCTCGGCGCAGACTCAGGTCTACGTTCGCTTCAAACCGGGAACGACCATGGGGCATTACAACGGCACCATCCGGGGCGAGCGATATCTCGACTATGTCTTGAGCGCGAAGGCCGGTCAGACGCTAAGGATTCGACTCCAGCAGAAGAGTGGGGCGCCGGCATTTTTCAATGTACAGAGATCGGGAGAACCGGAAGCAATCGCTGCGGATGCGAAAGAGACGCAGTCGTGGAAAGGGGTGCTTCCTAACGATGGGCCATACGTTGTCCGCGTTTACATGGCAAGAGCTGATCGATTGAGCAGAAAGTCGTCGACATTTCAGATCGGATTCAGCATTGAGGTCGAATAGTCCGGCGAGAAAGACACTGGGTCGACAATCTCAGACAGGAACCAATAGAGGGAATATGAAAACAATCAAACAATTAATTTTCTTAGCAGCAGCGATCGCTACGCTATCGTTTGTCACACTAGGACAGGCGAACAGACTGCAGGACCTCGTTAATGCGCGAGCCGGCCAAGCCGAAGGCGACCTTGAGAGTCGAGGATACGTGATCACGCATACGGATCGCGAAGGCAATAACATTTACGGATATTGGTGGAATCAAAGCGCGAAGAAATGTGTGACGGTACGTACGGAGAATGGCCGATATGCATCGATCGTCGATACAGAGCCATTCGACTGCAATCAGCAAAACAACTCAGGTATGAGTACCGGAGCTAAGACGGCCGTTGGCATTGGGGCGGCCGCTGCGATCATAGGCGCAATTGCGCTCGCCCACAAGGCGCACAACCACAACGATGACAAGCATTACGACGACGTGAACAAGGAAGCGGAGTACGAGCGCGGCTATCGTGATGGGCTCTACAACGGCGCGTACCATAACTACTCGAACGTTCGCGAATACAGCGACGGCTACTCCGCAGGTGTTGCTCAGCGTCGGCAGAATACGAGTCACTCGTCCGGCTGGGGTGGCTACCGTCCCCACGTGAACGTCTCAGATCTCGTCGGTGTCCGGGGTTCATCCGGCCAATCTGAACTCGAGAATCGAGGGTTTAGAAACGTTGATGGGTTTAAGAGCGGGACAACGGCATATACGATCTATTGGAACGATAGAACTCGACAATGCATACAGGTTGCTACCGCTGATGGGCGGTACGATTCGATCGTTGAGCTCCAGCACCCGAAATGTCGATAGTTGCTTGGAGTCAGTCGTATTTGGTTGCTGACCTCGCTTTAGTAAGGGGTTCGCTTTTTTTGTTGCGACAGTTACGACCATAGCGGCTGTTGGAGGTCGGTTCAAATGAAACATTTATTGGTCATTTTGATCTCCACTGTCCACTTCGCGGGGTGCAGCGTTACGGTAAACGAAAACCCGTCGAATACGGTATCGACCGCAAACACCGCTAAGCCCGCCGCTTCGTCTGCTAGCCCAGATACGACGGTGGCATCTTCGAGTCCGGCTAAACCGCCCTCCGAAACTGAAAGAGCGCAAAGCAAGTCCGAAACGAAGGTTGCGGCCGGGCCCGATGAGACAAAATCGGTAGATGTCCATTTTCCGGCCGGGAAGTCGGAGGAAACATTTTCCGGCTCCTTCGCGGGTTACGGGGTCGTTGACTATCACTTTTCGGCAAAGGGCGGGCAAGAGCTAACGACCTCGATCGTTAGCTCAGACGGAAATGATGCGATCCTGGGTGTCACGAGAAATGGCGAAATGATCGTTCCTGGTTCGACTCAGGTAAAGGACTGGAGGGGCCCGCTTCCAGCAGACGGCACCTATACGATTCGCGTCGGTCAAATGAGGAGCTCGGCCCGGCGAAGCAACAGGCCCGTGAACTATACGCTTTTGATCAGGATCGTGAACTAGTGACTCTTGAAGCCTGAAAGTTCGAACGAAGTTCAAACAAAGGAAAATATTATGCAGAATCGATCGAACCTTTTGATTACCGGCCTTATTGGTATTGCCGCGTTTGGAGCTGCCTGCGGAAGTGCCGCGAACACCTCGTCGAACACGGCTGTCAAGCCTGATGCGTCAAACGTAAAACCGGCAGATTCCGCTTCGAATACAAGCGCTGTCGCTAATACCGCGACTCCATCGGCTAAACCGTTCAGCAAGACGGTCGAGATGCACGGCATCAAGTTTCTTATCGAGAGCCCGAACAAACCGACAGGAAACACCGTGACCATCAAGCCATCCGGACTTACCGCCTCAAACGAAGAGGTCAGGCGCGATATCAAGGGCACCGTGACCGAAGCGGAGGTGGGCGATCTTAATATCGACCAATCGCCCGAGGTGTATGTTTACGTCACAAAGTCGGGCCCCGAGAACGGTACTGAACTGATCGCCTACGCGAGCAATAGCAAGAAGTCGATGAGCGAAGCCTATCTTGCACCGCCGGATCTTTCTTCGCCGGATTTCAAGGGATATAAAGGGGAGAATGAATTCGCGATCGTCGAAAGCACCCTCATACAGAGATTTCCGATCTTCGATGGCGACAAGAAAACAGAAAAGATGCGTCAGATCCAGTACAAACTGAAGCCGGGTGAAGCAACCTGGCAGTTAGTGAAGGAGAAGGTAACTGAGCTCTAGTTCTGATCCGATGAGATTGAAAATAAGTGGAATATGAAAAAGTATGTCGCAATAGTCTTTACCATTCTTGCGGCACTTTCAGTCGTGCTCGGGTTTTTTGCCGGAATCGGTGAAAGCTCTGGCCCGCTAAACTATATTTTCGTCGTCATCCTCGGGCTTCCGTGGACGCTGCTAATCAGCTGGCTTTTCCCGTCAGTGTCGTCGCCGTTTCTGCCTGCGATCGGGCTGCTTATTAATATCGCCTTGGTGTGGTGGTGGGCCCTTGAGGGCAGGGGGAAGGGATAGGTAATTGATTCTGCAGGCCTCGGCTGCCTGCGAAGAATAAGTCGTTAACAGGAGAAAATATGCGATCAAAAATTTCAGTCAGTTTTGTTTTTTTTGCGATGTTTGCAACCGCCGTGTTTGCTCAAAATCCAGTTCCAGAACTACGAGATCTGGTCGGTATTAGGGCTTCGTCCGGTCAGAACGCGCTCGAAAACAGGGGATTCGTATTCATCAAGACCGATGAGGGTAACGGCCGAAAATGGTCGAACTACTGGAACGGCTCGAGAAACCTTTGTATCACAGTGGTCACGGCGAATGGCCGGTTCGATTCTATTGTGGATTCGCCGGCGTTCGATTGCGGAAGAACTGGAAATTCCGGCGGGGGCGGAACGTCATCGGGCAATATGGTAACCGTTTATGAGGACTATGACCTGCGCGGGCGTTCGCAGACTTTCGCCGACGGCCGGTATCTGAATAACCGGCGACAACTCGGTAATTTGCGAAACGACAGGGCATCATCAATCGACGTGCCGGTCGGCCATACTGCACGTCTGTGTGATACGGAAGGATCGGGTTATGGAGCAGGGGCATGTCAAGTGTTCTCCCCGGGGCGGCATAACTTGCCGTTCAGCCTCGACAACCGTGTTTCATACATAGAGGTTTCTCAAGTAATTTGGGGCGGCGGAGGTGGACCCGGTCCTGGAGTTGGCGTGCCGTCAACACCGGGGCTCGGACAGACGGGGGCGACGGTCTATAGCGATTCTAATTTCAGCGGCCGCTCTCAATCATATGGGCCCGGACGCTACCTTAATTCCGAAAACCAGTTAGGGAACATTAGGAACGATGAGGCCTCCTCCGTAAGGGTAACGTCGGGGTATCGCGTAAGGCTCTGCGAGAATGAAGGTGCCTACGGACACGGCGGCGGCCGATGTGAAGAATATGGCGCCGGCAGTTTCAGACTGCGATATAGCGATGAGGCTTCCTACATTGAAGTGACCCGATCAAGTGGTGGTGCAGGCAACCTTCCCGGTTGGGTCGGTTCGATCTTAAAGGTCAATGTCAGCGACCTCATCGGCATGCGAACCTTCGATGGCGACGCTCAAATGCGCAACAGAGGATTCAAATATGTCGACGTTATGCGCGAACAGCGAACCACCTATACGATCTGGTGGCGCGGAATTAGCCGCCAGTGCGTTCAGGTGGCGATCGCAAACGGCCGATACGATTCGGTCACGGATATTGGCTCGCACCCGAAGTGTTACTGATCCGGAGAAGAGAATATGCAAAAAATCAGTATCTTCATCGGGTTGGCTATTGTCTTGGGACTTGCCGTCTCGTCATCGTCAGCTCAGTCAAAGGTAAATGTCCGGTTTCAGAAGGGAAAGACGATCGGCTATTACAACGGCTCCATCCGCGGGGCTGGATATAAGGACTACACTCTGCGAGCCAAGGGCGGGCAAACACTTCGGGTCGTCTTCACCCGGAAATCGGGCGCTCCGGTGTATTTCAATGTCCTTCGTTCCGGGAGCGAGGTCGCGATCTCGGAAGACGCCCGGCAAACACAATCATTCCGCGGAGAACTCCCGGAGGATGGTGTCTACGTGGTGCGGGTGTATATGGAGAAGGCTGACCGGCTCAGGAACCGGCTCGCGACTTTCAGGATAGGCTTTAGCATCGAGGTCGAGTGATCGCAACGCTCGGGTCTGGAGCAGTCGTATCTATCGAGAAAGAAGGCAAGACGGTCGTACATCACATCGAACACGTGAAGAATAACTAGAGCTTTCCGCAATTTGGGCGGGCAAGTGGTGTGATCCAAGTGACTTGATCCTGGGCGAGTCCCGGGAACAGTGACTAAATAAAGAAAATTCGTTATGAAGCAACCTGCAAAAATATTATTCATGGTGCTGCTATTTGTCGCGGCAACCGTCAGCGCAAATTCGCAAACGAAAACTATCAATGTAAAATTCAAGCCCGGCACATCCGAGGCTACTTACACAAATTCGGTATCGGGTTATGGAGTTGCCGATTTTGTTTTCAGTGCGAGGGCCGGGCAGCGGCTAACCGCAACTCTGGTTTCTTCGACGGGCAATAAGGCGATCCTCACCGTTATGAAGAATGGTTTGATGGTCGCTGATGACGCCAGTCAGGTTACCGAATGGTCCGGAGATCTTCGCGAAAATGGACGGCACGTCGTACGCGTGGGTATGATGCGGGCAGACGCAAGGCGGACCAAGGGAGCGGTCCGGTTTACGTTGCGGATACGAATTACTTAGCATCTCGAACTGGCTCCATTGGAGGAAAGGCAAGGCAATGAAAAACACGACTGTCCATCTCATCACACTCGTAACTATTCTGATCATCACTGTTTGCGTCAATGGGCAGAGCAGTAGGCAGCGGTTTAATGAATACGACAAACTTGCGCCGAAACAAAAGGCCCTTTTCGACAGTTGGGCAGCAACGGCTGGCGTATCCGGGCGCTCGAAATTTGATTCACTTTCCGTGTCGCAGCACTCTACTTTTCAAGCTGTTACTAACGCACTGACCCGATCTAAGCTGACTAGGTCGAACGGTCGAACTATTGCGTATGCGATCGATCTGGTCTCCAGTATTGAGATGATCGCCGGTCAAGAGGACGGAAAAGGGGGAGACGAACAATTTCGTATCTATGTAAAGCTTGTACCCGGGGCCGCCGAGAAACTCATGTCGTCACGCGAGTTTAGCCGCGGAAAGGACAATACGGTGTTTCATCATGGTTTTCCTGTCAACATTCGTCAGAAAGGGAAACCGCCGACAATACAGTTCTCCCTCACCGCGGCGAAGGATCGTGGGGATATCGATGTTGACTATCGCTCGAGCGGCTTTCCGGCGGCACTTTTCAACGGTCACCTTACGGCTGGCAATTCGGATGTACGCGTCGGAAGAAACTACCCGACTCACACGTCTAGATGGTTCGGGCTCTTGGATTGGTGGGATAGGAACATCGAGAATCTACTTTCGGGCTTTTCTCAGAGCTCAAAGGTGTCCGATGTAAGCCACGTGGCGGTTTCGGGACATCCGACGTTACCGGATGCTTCGACGGTTGCCTCGGCTGCGGACGAATTCCTGACTGCGTGGCTCGTTAAGCACGATACAACTCGCGCCGCGAGTTTCGTCTCGCAGCGGTTGTCTGCGTGCCTGGATGTAGCGGATCGGGGGGCCGAGCGGGTTTTCCGAGAGAGGCGAAGAGTGCTTTTTCTGACGATGCTATCGACAGCGACGAAGAATGTCGGGAAGGTCGATAGCATCGACCAGGCGATATCGGCTCTAAGACCTCTCTATAAGGAGATCGTTCCGCTAGATCACCAGACGCGCAACGCTTATACCTTGGCGCACGCCCCATCATCTTACTACCGACATTTTGTATGTGACGGAACAACCGAGAATTGGATACATGCGTCGGATGATTCCCGGGACCGGCTTTATGGTGAATATTATGTCAGTATGTTCAGATTCCTAACGAAGGATGGTCAAGGCGGCGGACTCAAACTCTTCTGGGCAAACGAAAACGGGGCATGGAAGATCATTACATTCGATGTCGTAAACGTTTAGACCGCGTTGAAAGAAAGGATTAGTTATGGGCGGGCGGCTGTCACTAGCTGCCCGAAGTCATGATAGTGCCCATCTGCTCACCAAATACCGTCGCGAAGACGACGACCGTAGCAATAAGCAAGTATACGATCGTCAAGACTACCTGCTTTGCGATGAGTTTCAGGCTCGAATCCCGGAAAAGCCTATACGAGAAAAAGAAAGAATAGGCTAGGTAGATAATCAGATCGACCGCCAAAACCAACGCGGGCATGTAGGGCGACAACCCCATAAATGGGCCGAGGACGACCCGGACAACAAAAGTGAAGACGAACGCCTCTCCCGTTAAGTAAATAGCTGCGACAATATTTTCAGCGGCATTGAGCCCCGACTTGCGGAATGCGACTCGCCAACAGAGGCCCCAAAACCCCACTGATACCAGATCGATCAATTGGGATCTTAGGTCTGAGCCTTCCGTTAAAAAATTTGTGTCGTTCCCGGTGAGCGTATGGATCAAGGCACCGACAAAGATCTGTAGAACGAAGGTGTAAAAAAAGAACTTCAGTGGGGTCAAATATCCCACGCGCTGGCCTGCCAAGAATCCCCTTATGAATTTCCCGGGATGACGGAGCAAAGCCATAACGGTGCGGATCGCCGCGAAGAGTTCAAACTTTCGGAACTGGTTGTAGGCCTCATTGCCAAGAGCGTGGAACGAATACCGCGATACGTTGACCGCCTGGCCACATTTCATACAAAAGGAGCCGTAAACTGCGTCCCCGCAGTTCAGGCAATCGATCGCAACCGGTGCTGGCGGCGCGTGGTCGACGATCTTAGCGAGCCGAGAGCGTAGCTTCGGCCTCTCCTTCTTGGACATAGGTAGCACTTCCTATGATAACAAGGAGTACGCGTTGAACCAGTCCGAATTCTGTCGCTGGCACAGAGTCTGGTTTGGTACCGCTTATTCTCACCTCTGTGACGGACGTCCGGGCTAAGGCCAAAGCCAAGATTGTGGGCACAAGAACGACCAAGAAGCGCATGGATAAGCAAAGAAATAGCGAAGTTCTTGGAAGACAGGGCACAGCGATAAGAACAGAAAAAGCACAGGTTTTGCAGAGAAAACACAGAGATAGTACAGAGCACTTAACAGGATTACTAAAGAAAAAGTACAGAGATTGTACAGCTTTTACAGCCGCTCTTTTGCGTCATTCTCGTAAATTTCATGCAAATTCTGTGCAAATTTCATGCAAATTCTGCGTAAATTTCATGGAAGTTCTGCGTGAATTTCACGTGCGTTTTGCGAACAGTCTCGAAGCATCTTACGAACAATCTAAGAATATCTTGCGAACAATCTAGGTCTCGATCAAGGTAAGGCCCGATCTAACGTGCGACCGTTCACTTTCTGATGAAAGCGAGGGGCAATTCACTCTTAAAGGGGCAACTCAAGGGGCACGCCGCTTGGGGAGTATTCGAAAAAGGACTGCAAGTTATTGATTCTAATGGAGCCACCCGTCGGATTTGAACCGACGACCTTTCGATTACGAATCGAATGCTCTACCAACTGAGCTAGGGTGGCTGATTGTGACGGCCCTGTGGGGTGGGCGATTCGGTTTTGGCCGAAACTCTGAATATACGTTGGCGGGGGCATAGTGTCAAGACTCTCGGGGCCCAGATAGGTCATTTTTCGGGCAGCCGAAATGTTCCATGGGTTAATCCGCTTTTGCCGTGAACAAGCCGCAAGGCTCGAACCGAGACGGTGCACATATTCTTGAGCGGCCGCGCAGGGGTTCGTCGATCCAACGTAGGCACCTGGCTTCTGATCCGAAGCCGCAATCGATCCTCATTTCTTGGGAAGCCTCGAGAACACCTTCTCGAAAAGAAAATTCTTCAGATCCTCATCGAGTTGAGGCGTGTCGGCCTTTGGGTCGCCGCCGGCGGCAACGGTAAATGTATTGAATGCAACGATATAGCCGCTGCGGGTCGCCGGATTGATGTAGAAATGCGTGCGAAAGTTATTCTGCGTACCGCTGTGGCCGATGAACCGCTGCCCGTAGTTGTCTTCGATAAAGAATGAGCGGCCCATATGGTCGCGGCGGTCGCGGCCGGTCTTTGGCTCGTCGAGAACGTCGATCACGGGCTGGAACATCTCTTCGAGCGACGAACGTTTTAGAACGACGTCGTATTCGGCCTGTTTCTTTGAGTCGCCGATCAGGAAATTGAGATATTTGATCATGTCGGGCAGCGGGGAATTGAGCCCGCCGTTCGATACGGTCACGCCGGTGTCCATGTCAAAACGCCCTTCCGAGAATTTGCCGCTGCGATCGTAGGTGTAGCTGTGGGACCGATGGCGAAGAAGGTGCGGCGGCGTTGTGTCGTAATAGGTGTTGAACATGCGGAGCGGCCGCAGCACGTTCTTGTCCATGTAAACTTCAAAATCCTCGCCCGAGATGACCTCGATCGCGCGTCCCAAAAACACGATGCCCGGATTCGAGTAGCTGTACTTGCTGCCGGGCTTAAACTCGACCTCGGTGTACGGCATCATCGTGACGAGATCGGACCAGGACTTCGGCTCGGCAGGATGCCAGGGTTTGCCGCCGCCCCATGGCCACGTCGATGCCCGAAAGCCGGCCGAGTGCGACATCAAACGCCCGATGGTGACCTCGTCCATACTGCCGAATGGGTTGTGGGCCTTGGCGATCTCTGGGACGAACTTTGTGATCGGGTCGTCGAGTTTGAGTTTCCCACGATCGCGGAGCTGCATTATCGCGATGCCGGTCAGCGTTTTTGTGATCGATGCCCAGTGGAAGATGGTGTCGTCATCGACCTTGCGATTCTGGGCAATGTGGGCGAGGCCGTGCACCTGGCGGTCGAGGGCCTTTCCGTCGTGAATGAAAACAAAACTGCTGCCGACGATCGAATATTTTCTGAGCTGCTCGGCGTAGTATTTGTCGAAATCCTTGAGTGCTGAGCGGGCGGCGTCGAGATCCTGTGCCAAAACGTTTTGCATCATCAGAATACCAATAGCAACAGCTAAGAGCTTTGTTTTCATAGCTTACCAGCCGCGGTGAATAACCCAGCGGTCGACGATGTCGGTTCCCTCGACGATGTTGAAATGCGAATGCTGAGCCGCCGACATACACGAATGATTGGTGAGAATGCGAAGCCGCGTCCCAACTTTTAGCCGGTCGAGCAGAGCTTCATAATCGACATGGACCACGCCGTGTTCCTGCGAAAGACCGTCGACACGAAGCGGCAACTCGTTGCCTTCGAGATCGAGCACGCGGCCGTATCCGCAGCCTGGATTGAACGCGACGGGGCCGCGGTCTTTCGAAAGGGCGATACCGCCGGCGTCGATGACCACCTTTTTCTGATCGCGGCTTCGATGGACGACGGCGGCGAGCACCGTCAACGCGCAATCGTCCCAGGAGCAGCTGCCGATCGTCGCCTGATACGTATCGAAGAAAATGTAGTTGCCTGGCCGAACTTCGTCGATGCCGTCGAGGTGGTCGATGTGATTGATCGTCGGCGTCGATCCGATGCTGACGGTTGGGACCTCGATGCCATCAGCCCGGAGGCGTTCGGCAAGCTCGACCATCGTGTCGCGTTCGGATCGCGCGATAGCTTCGATCTCTGGGACCGACTGCGTGTTGTACGAATGACCTGCATGCGTGAGAATGCCGGCAAAGTCGAGATTCGCGGCATCGTTGATGGCCCGAGGTATGGAGGTCGCTTCGGGCGAATTTGGCTCGACGCCGACGCGATGGGTCCCACAATCGATCTTGACGAAAACGGATGTTCTCACGCCGGCTTTTGCCGAGGCCGCGTCTAGCCGCGACAGAATGTCGGCGTCGTCGGTGAGAACGTTGAGCTTGATACCGCGACGCGTGAGGTCAAAAACGTCATCGAACTTGCCCGGTTCGATCGGGAGTGCGTAGGTGAGGTCGTCGAATCCGTGTGCGGCAAAGGCACGGGCTTCTTCCAGCGTCGAGACCGTCACCGCTCCGTTATGCCCGGCCGTCTGAATGCGGGCGATCTCGACGCATTTGTGCGTTTTGATATGCGGCCGCAGACGAACGCCGAGCCGATGTGCGACATCTGAGATACGCGCGGCATTTGTTCGAACGCGGTCGAAATCGACCACGAGACTCGGGGTTTTCAGGTCGTGAAGTGACGCCATATGATCTGGTTGTTTCTCACGCATTATGAGCTAAAGCGAATGGAAATGCGATACCCGGACCTCATTCTTAACTCGAATCCGCGAAGTGGATCTTGAAGTTTCTCATTTTGTCCCGAACTCGTGGGGATTGACCTGGTTTCTCACTTGGACGAGCCGATTTTCTTAATCCGAAATTTGAGATCCGAGATCGTTTGTTTCTCACTGTTGAGCACAACGCAAAGCGGAGTTTCTCACTTGGTCGGTTCGTCTGAAAGTTTGCGTTCAACGACCCGCCACCGCAGGTGGTACTGACAGAGCCCCGGTCGCTATCGCTCGCGGTACTGACAAGAACCCAGTCGCTATCGCTCCCGGTTCTGACCCGGATCGTCGAGGGAGTTTATCCACGAGAGGAACGAGTCCTCGTAGATCAGGTAGCTCTGGCGCGGCGAATTTCGCGGGGCGTGTTCGAGTGTTCCGTTCTCGCACATGCTGACGAGCGTGCGGCGTGAGAGCGGGGGAACGATGATGCGTTTGATGCGAATGAGGCGTTCGACCTCGGAGATGCGGAGCTTTGGCCGCGCGGTGATATCCAATGTTCGTTGTGTGGCGTTCATGTCTTGAGTGTGTGTTCTTGTTGGATCTAATATCTGCGGCCAGAGTCGGCACAGGGTGATAAAAAGGAGTCGGCGACAGCTCTAATGGTATGAGAACATTGCCCTTCGCGTTAACGGCTGATGGGGTGAGCTTGATGCGTCGCATAGCCTTCGAGTGTGTTCCACTCGCAGGGCGTTATCCCGCGAATGCAACATCAGTAGTACAATATCATACAAAAATTGTAGAATGCAAGACTTTTTTCGCATCTTTATTCCGAAAAAAGTAGCGCCCCGAATAAGCAGGCTGATCGTCGACCTCACAAGCCGAAGAATTTGGAAAAAATTTTCTTGCCTAAAGTATTGAATCGGTTCATAATGCCCGTGTTCCTTTGAAATAGGCTCTCGTTTGATATCTCGTGATATTTCCCGTCCGGTTACGTTTTTGCGGCGCTTTTCGGTTCGGTCCTGAGAGTAAGTTTTTGGTTTTTACGAAGCATTTCTTTTTTTGTGCAGGACGCGCCGCTGTAGTAACGAAGACCCCGGGAATTTCCGGCCTGTCGTCATCCCTGCCGTTTTGCTTCCACGATCTAGGATCCAACTTCAGAAATGGGAAACAAACTTTACGTCGGTAATTTGTCCTATCGCGTCACGAGCGAGGACCTGCAGGAATATTTTTCATCGGCCGGCCAGGTCGCAGCCGCAAACGTCGTAATGGACCGTGAAACGGGCCGTTCGCGCGGTTTCGGATTTGTCGAGATGGCTTCGGACGACGAGGCCACGGCGGCGATCGCTCAGTTCAACGGTGCCGAGTATGACGGTCGCAACATGGTCGTCAACGAAGCTCGCCCGCGTGAGGATAATCGCGGCAACGGTGGCGGATTTCGCGGCGGCCGCGGCGGCGGTGGTGGTTATGGCGGCGGTGGCGGTGGACGCGATCGCGGCGGCGACCGCGGCTGGGGCGGCCAGAATCGCTGGTAACTTCTAAGGAAGCCGTGAGCCTTATTCGTTATGGCTCACGGCATTCTATCAATCTATCTTTCCGTTAAAGTTCGCGAGGGCGACAACGATGTCGTCTGCGAGCGAGGTTCTCGTGCGGGTAACTGCCACCCCGTTAACGAGGATCGAGACGACGAGCTGCTCGCCGGCGGCGGTCGTCATATATCCCGACAGAGCCGAGACCTGATCGATCGTTCCGGTCTTTCCCCTAAAATTTGCTTGAGCGACGGTGCCGCGCATACGGTTGGCGAGTGTGCCGTCGACGCCGGCTATCGTAAGACTGTCGCGCCACGCCTGTGCGTTCGGGCTCTTTGCCATGTAGCTGTAGAGCTGGACGACCGCGGCCGGCGTGATCAGATTGTGCCGCGAGAGGCCGCTGCCATCGTACGGAATTATGCCGTCATCGGGGATGCCGGCGGTTTTCATGAACGCCTTGACGGCGTCGATGCCGAGCTGAGAACTGTCGCGGCTAGATCCGTTGCCCGCGCCCGGATCGAGCGAACCATTTCGACGAAGATGTTCGCCGAGCGTCCAGAGGAGCGTTTCGGTGAACATATTCTGGCTGGGCTTCATCGTCTTAGCGGCGATCACAGCGAGCGGCGGCGATTCGAGCCGTGCGACCTCGATCTGGCCGGGGTCGGGTTTTACGCCCGACGGGAGAAGCCGCGCCATTCCGCCGACCGTGATGCCGCGGGCTTCGAGCCGCTGTTTGAGTAAATAGACAAAAAGGTCGGCCGGCCTTGAGATCGTGATCGACGTTCGATAGCCATCATCGCCTGAGGGCATCGAGCCGGTGACGACGAGCACGTTGCGGTCGAGCTCTTTTCTTACGCCGAGCGTTCGGCTCGAACCGCCGGTCGTACAGAGATTGGCGATCTGGAAAAAAGGATTCGGCGGCGAGATCGTCACGTTGCACGCCCCGCCCGACGAACCGGGCGTCACGACGAGGTCGACCGCGTTGTCATTGATCGGCAATGCCGAGATCTCGGCCCCGTAATACGGCTGCAGATCGTCCCATTCCCAAGTGACCGGTATGTGAAAGCCCTGAAAGTAGCTTTCGTCACCAATGATGCCGCCTTCGATACGCTTGATACCGGCGGCGGCTATCCGATCGACCAGATTGTCGATGCCGCGATAGTAATCGCCGTTGTTGAACGCCGTCGAAACGGAAATATCGCCGCGGCCGTAAACACGAATATCACCGCGGATCGTGCCCGCTTCGTCGGGTAGGGAAGTCGCGTAGACGCTCGTGACTAGGCGATAGTTCGCACCCAGTCGGTCGAGGGCGGCGGCGACGGTGAAATTCTTCATGTTCGACGCCGGCATGAAGTATTTCTCAGAATCCTGCTCAAAAAGCACTTTTCCGCTCGCGAGCGATGTGATCTTGACGCCGACACGGCCCCGACGCACAGCCGGGTCGAAAAGACGCTGCCGGATCGTTGACTGAACCTGTTCAAGTGTCTGAACCGGCTTGCCGGCGGGCGTTGGCGAAGGTGTGACCGACGGTGTCGGGCTCGGTGTCGGCGTCGTCCGCGGACGCGTTGCAGAACCTTGTCCAAATACGATGGACGAGGCCGCCGAAATGATCAGGATCGTCGCAACCGCGAACGTTTTTGGCTGCAAAAGGTGCCTTGAGTGCATACTCGCAAGATTCTACCCCAAATCTTTGATGCGGCGAAGACATGCGTCGGCGCTCGAAAGATCGCTTGCAAATTTGATAATATCTAGAGCTCAACGGCTGATATGAACTCGATCAAGGCGGTGAAGTTTACGGTTATCGGTACGTTTGCGCTTGCTGCGTCCGCGTTTTTGTTGTTCGGGCCCGAAACGCCGGGAGCCGAGGGCCGCGTATTCGGCACGACGCTAAATGCTCCGACGGGGGTGACGGCGTCCGACGGCGATTACGCAAATAAGGTCGGTATCAACTGGGATGCGATGCGAGGAGCGACGCTGTATCGCATTCTTCGCAACACGACCAACGATAGTTCGACGGCGACGAGCGTCGGCACGACCGCAGCGAATTACTTTTTCGATCCAACGGCCGCACCGGCACCGCAGATATATTTCTACTGGGTCCGAGCGGAAAACGGAGCAACCGTCAGCACACTCGGAACTCCCGATCAGGGCGGCCGCGGTGACGGGATGATCGACCAATCATGGCTTTTTCAGCCGCTGCAGCCGCCGATGGCTCCCGCCGGAAATCCCGTGACGGCGGCAAAGGCCTATCTAGGTAAAACGCTTTTCTGGGACGAACAGCTCTCGTCGACCGGAACGGTCGCGTGCGGCACGTGTCATCGGCCCGCGGCCGGAGGTTCGGATCCGAGAACGAATGCGACGACGCGAAATCCGGGCCTCGATCAGGTGTTTGGCACGGCTGATGACGTCTTTGGCTCGCCCGGCGTGCCGAGCAATCAGATCAACGGTTCGTTCGTTTTCGACCAGACGTACGGCTTTGGCGATCAAGTGACGGGACGACGCTCACCGTCGTATCTCAACGCCGGCTATACGCAGACCGGACTCTTCTGGGATGGACGAGCGACGGATGATTTTCGCGATCAGCTGACGGGCAATGTGCTGCTCCCGTCGCGTGCTGCCCTCGAGAGCCAGAGCGCGGGGCCGCCGCTTTCTTCGGCCGAGATGGCTCATCAGGGAAGGAATTGGAGTCAGGTCGCGGCTCGAATACAGGCTTCACGACCGCTCGCACTTGCGTCGGATATTCCGGCTTCGCTTCAAAACTGGATCGACGGGCGGACGTATTCCGAGCTTTTCGCCGAGGCGTTTGGCACTGCCGAAGTCACGCCTTCACGCATTTCGATGGCGATCGCGACGCACGAACGCGGTCTGTTCTCTGACCGAACCCCGTTTGACCGTTCGAATGCCCAGATCGAGCAGATGACGCAGCTCGAACAGGACGGCCAGGCCGTTTTCATCGGCATGAACTGCAACGTATGCCACTCAGGCCCGCTGCTCTCGAATCATCAGTTTCACAATATCGGCGTCCGCCCGGTCGCGGAAGACCTCGGCCGCGGCGCGGTCACTCAAGACCCGTCGGACAACGGGCGTTTTCGCACGCCCCACCTGCGTAACGTCGAACTCCACGCTCCGTACATGCACAACGGGCGTTTTGCGACGCTCGAAGAGGTCGTCGAATTTTACGATCGAGGCGGAGATCACACCGACGCGCCGAATTTCGAAAGCGGCATCATCCGACCGCTGGGGCTGACAACGTACGAGAAACAAGCGTTGGTCGCATTCATGAAGCGGCCGATGACCGATCCGCGTGTCCGCGACGAACTTCCGCCGTTCGATAGACCAAAGCTGTTTACGGAATCCGATCGGGTTCCGGTCGTGACCGGCACCGGCCGCGCAGGCTCGGGAGCCATCGTGCCTGAGATCAAGGCGATATCGCCGCCGCTCGTCGGCAATCAGCAATTCACGGTCGCTGTTTCAAAGGCTTTAGGGAACGCCGCTGCGGTTCTGGTCATAGGCGACTCCGATCCGGGCGTTGGCACGTCGATCCCCGCGACGGGAACTCTCGCTCGTATCTCAACCAACACCCAAAACACAGGCTCTGGCAACGGCTGGGCTTCGATCGTCGTTGCCTTGCCTAACGATCAGGCGATCTCGGGCCAGACGTTTTTTGCTCGGTGGTATATCGAGGATGCTGCGGCCGCGAATGGCTTTTCGGTCAGCCGAGCCATAAGGTTTACTGTGTTTGGCAACGCGGCAAACGTCCCGACCGCTTCGATCACCGGCCGCGTGACCACGCCGTCGGGACTCGGGTTGCGAAACGCCGCGGTAATATTGACCGATCAATACGGCGGCCGACGGCTCGCGACGACGAGTTCGTTTGGGATATATACCTTCAGCGGAGCCCCGATCGGGCCGGGCTACACTCTTGGGGTTTCTTCAAAACGGTACAGATTCTCGCCGCGGATCCTGGATATCACGCAGGACCTGACGGGCGTGGATTTTGTCGGGCTGGAGTAGTAAGTCAGAACCACCTGCGATAGCGGGTGGTTGTAGGTTGGCTCAAAAACAAGGGTCGAAAGCTTTCGAATACCGCATCTTCAACCACCCGCTATCGCAAGGTGGTTCTCATCCGATCGCAATATCATTTACACTTCGAGTACCCGCAGTCGCGGCATGTATCGCAGCCCGAGACGTGTTCGAGTTGGCCGCGGCATTCCGGACATTCGCCCACCATCGATGACATCGTCGTTTCGATCGCCGCCGTCTTGCCGATCGAGCGTTCTGATTCAGGCTGGCCCGAAAGTCTTCGCTGGATCAGGAACAGACACTCGGCAACGGCCTGTTCGGGCGACGTGAGTAAGCGTTCGTTGAACCAGACCGCGTGCGTCGATGTCACTTTGTTCAGACTGCGAGCGACCTCGATCGCATCAAATCCTCCTCGAAGCATCTTCGAGGCAAGCAATCCCACTCCAGCGCTGATCGGCCCCGCAACGAATATCTCAAGTATCCGCTGGCCGTCGTGGTTGACGGTGACGTAAAGATTGTTGCCCTCGAAGGGGATCTGCCAGGTCGAGCCTTGCAGCTCACGCGGACGTTCAACTCGCCCGTCGGACCGCAGGCTGCCAGCCTGCGAGGTGGTTTCAGAAGTACCATTAGCTGGGACCGCCTCCGATGGCGCAAGTTCACGCAGGCTGGCAGCCTGCGGTCCGGCGGTGTCTTCGACCTTGGACTCGAGACTCGGGACGGTGGACTTCATCGCGTTCAGAACTTGTCCTTCGCGGCTGCCGTCACGGTAGTAGCTGACGGCCTTGCAGCCGAGGTCGCGGGCTAATTTGTAAAGTTCATCGACCGACTCTACGGTGTCGTCGCGGGCGCCGTTGCAGGTCTTCGAGATCGAATTATCGACGTGCTTCTGTGCGGCGGCCAGCACCTTGACGTGGTCGACTGACTTGATCGCCATCGCCGAGATGAAGTGCTCCGGCAATTCAGATTCGTGCTCGACAACGTATTCAGCCGCGGCTTTTATCGAATCTTCGTCGGTCTGATCGACCGTCTGGCCGAGGGCCTCGGCGGCGAGCGTGTGTACGTAAGTCCGCGTCCCGATCGTGTCGTTTCGAACATACGCCCATGAGAAATTCGGCTCGATGCCCGACGAAGTCTCCGCGACAAGCGAGATCGTTCCAGTCGGTGCGATCGTCGTCGTCTCGTAATTTCGCGGCGTCAGCGGAATGTCGCGTGGTATGCCGAGTTCGTCATAGATAAATGTCGTGTAGGCCGCTTTGTTGGCCTCGAATTCCGGGAAAACGCCTTTTTCGCTGCCGAGACGGAGGCTTGCCATCCACGATTCGCGGCGTACGAAGCCCATTAGGCGTTCCATCAGCTCGAGCGACTCGTCGGAGCCGTAAGTGAGGCCCATTTTCAGGCAAAGATCGGCAAAGCCCATGATGCCAAGCCCGACCGGACGAGTTCGTTTGACGACATCGTCGATCTCGGCGAGCGGAAAATGTCCGGCATCCACGACGTTATCGAGGAACTGGATCGATAGCTGTGTGACATTCGAGAGGCGTTCCCAATCGACAACGCCCTCGCCGGTCTCGTTGATCCGGAAGAATTTCGCAACATCGATCGAGCCGAGATTGCACGAATTATTGAAATGGAGCTGCTGTTCGCCGCACGGATTGCACGCGTAGATCGGGCCCATCGACGCCATCATGTGATTGTGGCGATTGACCTCGTCGATGAAAATGATGCCCGGCTCGGCGTACTTGTGTGCTGACGCGATGATGCGGTTCCAGATGTCGGGCGCGAAGACCATTCCCGCGAGCGGCGGCGGCTCGACAAGGCAATCGCTCAGATCGGCCGCTTCGAAAGCGGCTTTGTCGGCAAATGTCGCGGTCGTTCCGTCGGCGCGACGGAAAACAACGTAGTCCTGCCCGGTCGTCGGGTCAAAAACGGGCTGAGTCCAGGGCTCGCCCTTGAATTCGGTCTGAAACCACGTGCCCTTTTCGACGGCTTTCATGAAATCGTCGGTAACGGTGACCGAGATGTTGAAATTCGTCAGGCTAGACTGATCGTTCTTGGCATGAATGAACCGCAGAATGTCGGGATGCGAGACACGCAAGATGCCCATGTTCGCACCGCGCCGTACTCCGCCCTGTTTTACGACCTCCGTCGTCTGGTTGACGATGTTCATGAACGACACCGGCCCCGAGGCGACGCCGCGTGTCGACTGGACCATCGCTCCCGCCGGTCGCAGGAATTCGTACGTCATTCCGGTCCCGCCGCCGGTCTGGTGAATGACGGCGACATTTTGGGCGTGTTCCATGATGCCTTCGATCGAATCCGGTACGTTGAGCACGAAACAGGCCGCGAGCTGGCCTTTCGGCTTGCCGGCGTTAACCAGGCAAGGCGTGTTAGGGATGAATTCGCGAGCGAGCATCACCGCCGCCATCTCGTTATAGAAGAGCTTTTGTTTGACGGGATCGGCCTCGACGCGAGCTACGTGGCCGACGACCCGGCGAACGATGTCCCGCCACGTCTCGATCGGCTCGCCGCGTTCATCCTTGAGCGAGTACCGTTTAGCGACTACCTTTTGTGCGTTGAGCCCGAGCGGAGCAAAGACCCGCGCCTGAGCGGTGCCCGTACCGACGCCGTTCTTGTCGAGAAATGTACTGATCGCCGATTCGAAGACTGTACCCATATCTGAGGCTCCCGTGCCAAGCTTTCTGAAACTATATTTTAACATTGAATTGCGAAAATTTGAAGTATTTGTTTCGCAGTCGCAACACAATTGCACGTTTTGACGCGATTGACTTCGCCGCAGCCAACCCGGAAACTGAAATAGATGGACAGACTTATTCACGGCGTTGCTGCCGACGGCACGATCAGGCTATTGGCGGCGATCACGACAGACACGGTGACCGAGGCGGTGCGGCGGCACGGGACTTCGCCGACGCCATCGGCGGCTCTGGGGCGAATGCTTACCGGAGCCGCATTGATGGGGGCGAGCCTGAAGGATTTTGACCGTTTAACGCTGCGTATCGACGCTGACGGTCCGGTAGGCGGCATCGTTTCAGAGGCGACGAATACCGGCGGAGTCCGCGGATACGTCAAAAATCCCCATGCCGAAGCACCTCCGCGTGAGGATGCGAAATTCGACGTTGCGGCGATCGTCGGCGGCGGGATGTTCAATGTTATCCGCGAATCGGGTTTCGAACTCGGGCTGCACCGCGATCCTTATGTCGGCTCGGTGCCGATCGTCTCGGGCGAGATCGCTGAGGATCTGGCGTATTATCTCGCACGTTCGGAACAGATCCCGTCGGCCGTTCTGCTGGGAGTTCTCCTGCAAAATACCGAGCCGTACGTTGCGGCCTCAGGCGGTGTGATGATCCAGATGATGCCGGGCGTGAACGAGAATATCGTGACGATGATTGAGGACACGGTCTCGCGGGCCCCGCACGTTACCTCGATGATCAAAGACGGGGCGACGCCGGAAGACCTGCTCACTGCCGCCCTCGGGATCATTGATTTTGAAGTGCTGGGCGAGAAAGAGGTGCGTTTTGAATGCACGTGTTCGCAGGAGAAGGCCCTTGCGATGGTGGCTGCACTCGGTGAACCCGAGATCGAGTCGATGATCGCCGAAGACAAGGGCGCGACGATGAACTGCGGCTTTTGTAACGAGACGTTCGTTCTTACCGAAGACGACCTCAACGGCTTGCTAAATAACTAGTTCGCTTTAACAAAAAAAGGCTGCGTCCAGGCCATCTTGCCGTTCGATTCCACGATCCTTGCCCGCACGTAGCCTTCGTTTCCCTTGATCTGGTAAACAGCGGGATTTGCACCTGTTTCGGCGAGCATTTTGCCGTCGCGGCCGATAAACTGTGTGCGAAATCGGCTTTGGCTAAAGGGTTTGATCTTTATCGAGACCTGCGTCGGGCCATTGGTGAGTTCTTCGATCTCGACGCCGGTCGAGGCATAGAAATTTCCGGTGCGAAGGCCTTCGAGGATCGCCGCTTTCGTCAGTTCCGTAGCCCTAACGTAGATCCAGCCCCGACCGGGAGCGGCGACGACCGGATTTGTCGTCGGCTTGAACGTATGCGAATCGTCGTCGGCGATGCCATAAACAGCCTTGCCTGAAGAAAGTACGGCATCCCAAAGAGCTTCGTGGCCCTGAGCGTCGATACTGCCGAGGTTGTTGACGAGCGGATGCCCGTTGTGGATCTCGAGCAGCGAGTAGCCGTTGAGTTTGATCAGTTGTTCAGCCGTTAGAGACCAAAGAAAGTTCGGGTGATTCACCTGCGCCACGCCGCCGGCGGCAACGATCTCGTCGATGTTCTTTTGAAGCGTTCGAACGGCATCGCCGAGCTTTGCCGGCATGATGACCTTTGTCGTGCCTAAAGCGTTGGAATGATAGGCTTTACCGTCGTGCCCATCGGTAACTTCCTGGCCCGGGATCACGAGAAACTGCCCGCCGCGTCCAAAAAGGCCGTTGAGAGCTTCGACGTTCGTCTGATACTCGTGATCGGTAATGAACACAAAGTTGTAGCCGTTCGTGCGATACCATTTCGCGACCTCGTCGGGCGTCGAATCTCCGTCACTATTGAGCGTATGCGTATGCGTATTGCCGCGGTACCATTTAGCGGCCTGCTGAGCGGAGGCCGCTACGGAGAACGCCGACAAGGCGATGACGAGTGCGAAAAGGGGTTTGATCGACATATCGTTCTAGGTTTTGAGAAGTTGATATTGACCGCGGAAATAGACCAGCGGTTCGGCCGTAGCGACGGACGCGGCCTCGACCTCGCCGACGAATATCGTATGATCGCCGCCGTCGTACGTGTCTTTGATCCGGCATTGAAGCGAGGCCATCGCGTCTTCGAGCAGAGGCAAGCCGCTGCCGCCGATCGCGAAGGGAACGCCCTCGAACTTGTCGGGGTACGGCGTTGCAAAATGCTCAGAAACTGCCGCCTGGTCGCCGGAGAGGATATTTACGGCGTAACGGCCTGATTCAAGAAAAGCGTAGTGGCTCGCAGTTGCTTTTTCGATGCAGACGAGCACCATCGGAGGATCGAGCGAAACCGAACAAAACGCCGACACCGTCAGGCCGTGAAGTCCGCCCGCCGCATCGACCGTAGTTACCACCGTCACACCGCTGGCAAAGCTCGCGAGCGTGTGCCTGAATTCCTCCGCAGATACCGCCATCCTTAGATTGAGAATCTACATTATCGCCTCGCCATTCGCAAAAAAGTGACAGTTTTGATTTACGCGGCGTTAATCGCCGATAATCGAGGCCGATGTCGAGTGTTCAGGACTTTATCGCCGGAGTGACGCAGTCAGTAGATGCGCGGCTCGATGAGCTGCTGCCTGCCGCAGATGTCGTGCCGGCGAAACTGCACGAAGCTATCCGCTGGAGCGTGTTCGCGGGCGGAAAGAGGTTTCGGCCGGCTTTGTTGATCGCGTGCGGCGAGGTCTTTGGGGCGTCGCGCGGATCACTCGTTACTTGTGCTGCTGCCGTCGAGATGATCCATACGTATTCGCTGATCCACGACGATCTGCCTGCGATGGATGATGACGACCTGCGTCGCGGCCAGCCGACGTGTCACGTGAAATTTGGCGAAGCGACGGCGATCCTGGCGGGCGACGTGCTGCAAACGCTTGCGTTTAAGGCGATCGCGGAGGATGAGACGCTTTCCGCAGAAAAACGTCTTGCCGCTGTACGTTTGCTCGCTCGCGGTGCGGGAAGTCCTCACGGAATGGTCTCGGGCCAGCAGCTCGACCTCGACGGGGAAGGCCGCGAACTTTCGATCGATGATGTAAATTCCATCCACCGGCAGAAGACAGGTGCATTGATCACGGCCTCGGCGGCGATCGGAGCGGTGATCGGTGATGCTTCCGCAGACGAATTTGCGGCGATCGATACCTACGCTTCGGCACTCGGGCTGCTCTTTCAGATCACGGACGACCTGCTCGATGTGACGCAGGACACCGCCGTGCTCGGCAAAACGGCCGGGAAAGATGCCTCTTCAATGAAAGCAACTTATCCTGGCCTGCTCGGTATCGATGCCGCACGCTCGCTTGCCGAGAATATCCGAGCGGCGGCACTCGCCGCGATCGACGAGATCGAACGCGATACCGCGACGCTCGCCTCGCTCGTAGGCTTCGTCGCCGAACGCCGCAATTAACCCAACATAAACGGAATACTCGCCGCATTAGCGGTTTCTAAGCCATTGGTTTTTCGATGGCGGAATTCGTGCGCGAAAACTCGACTCTGATCGCAAAGGCTGCTGCCGTTTCGGCGGCGGTCGTTTTCCTTTACGTTTCGGTGCTGACAAAGCTCGGCAAGGACTGGTGGACGGACGAGAATTATTCGCACGGGCTGCTCGTGCCGTTCGTGATCGGCCTGATCGTATGGCAGAGTTGGGATCGCTTGAGAGCGGCCGCAGGAAGGCCCGCAATGCTTGCGGGAGGTGTGATGATAGCGGGTGCGATCGCCCTGCTGCTCGTTGGCACTCTTGGAGCGGAGCTATTTACCTCGCGGATGTCGCTGGTCGCGATGCTCGCCGGGCTCGTGGTTTATCTCCTAGGCTGGCGAGTCTTAAATCTGCTGCTCGTGCCGTTCGCACTGCTGGTTCTCGCCATCCCGATCCCGCAGATCATATTCAACCGCATCGCGTTCCCCTTGCAGATCTGGGCGTCGCAGATGGCAGTTTGGGCAATTCGAATGTTCGAGGTGCCGACTCTCAGGAAGGGAAATGTGATCGACATCCTGCCGAGCGGCTCGACGCAAACGATCTCGCTCGAGGTGGTCGAGGCGTGCAGCGGCATTCGTTCGCTGATGACGCTCGTGACGCTGGCGTTGATACTTGGATACTTCACTCGGCGTGCGGAAAGCGGGCGATTCGCCGGGCTCGAGCGTTGGGATCTGATCCGCATCGTTTCTCTGATGGTGCTCGCCGTGCCGATCGCCGTTTTGACCAACGCGGCTCGCGTAGTTGGTACGGGCGTTCTCACTTTTTACTACGGCAAACAGGCGACGGAAGGAATGTGGCACGATGCGTCGGGCTGGCTGGTCTATGTTGTCGCACTTGGCCTACTGCTTGGGGCGAACGAACTCATGCGGCGGGCGTTCAGCAGGCGTGACATCGCGGAGATCGAAAGGTTTCCTGCTCGTTCTAGCCGCACCGCTCCGATCCTGCCGGTGCTTATCGCGATCGTCGTAGGTGGACTCGCGGTCAACTGGTTCGTGACGCGGGCGGAAGCTACGCCAACGCGTGAGCCGCTCGCTGGCCTCGAACGTACTTTTGGCGACTGGACGCAGCGGGGCGATGATTTCCGGTTTGACGAACAGGTCGAGAGCGTTCTGCGTGTCTCCGATTACGTAATGCGTGAGTATCAGCGGCCTGACGGACGCATCGCTAATATTTACGTTGGGTACTACGCTTCTCAGCGAAGCGGCGCGACGTATCATAGCCCGCAGAACTGCCTGCCCGGGGCCGGCTGGGTGATGAAGGAGCCTCAGCGGATCGATATCAAGCTCGTGGACGGACGCACATTTCCGGCGAACCGCTACATCATTCAGAACGGCATTTACAACGAGGTGATGATCTATTGGTATCAGGGCCGCGGCCGTTTTGAGGCAAGCGAGTATACCGACAAGGTCAACACAGTGCTCGACAGCATCTTCCAGAGTCGAAGCGACGGGGCGATGGTCCGCGTTATGACGAGCGTCGGCGAAGACGAAAAGGCCGGCGTCGAGGCTGCGGTCGACCTCTCATCGCGACTCGCGGACAGCCTTAACCCATTCATTCCTCGATAAAAAACTGAAATCGCGTCTCGATTGTCAGTTTATCTCAAATGCCGGAGCGGTCCGGCGGTGTAGTAGTTGAAATATCAATAACTTAGCGGCCAGAGCGATCTTTGCTGAGGCCATTAATAAGACCGTCGGTCCAAAAGGCGAAAAGAGTTTCATATGCCCTGAAGCTCCGGTAAGCCGGCCCGCCGGAACAGCATAAATAAACGTTCTATGTTTACCCGAGAGTGCCAACTGTCTCGTAGACGTTTTGTCTACACGCTTACCCTCATATGCATCGGCCTGTGGGCGACAGCCTGCACGTCGACCGCAGACCTGATCGCCAAGGGCGAAGAGAACCTTAAAAAACGCAAGTTTCATGCTGCACTGGTCCAGTTTCGTGCGGCCGTAGAGTCTGACAGCGATTCTGCTGCAGGGCACTGGGGAATGGCCCGCGCATACGAGAATCTTGGGCGTTTCAACGAAACGGTCGAGGAACTGCGAAAGACCGTCGAACTCGACTCGGCAAACCTCGAAGCAAAGGCAAAGCTCGGCAATTATTTTCTTCTCGTGCAGCCGCCGATGATCGGCGAGGCCGAAAAGGCTAGGGACGAGATAGTCGCGGCAGATGCCAATTTTATCGAGGGCCACATCCTGACCGCGTCGATCATGGCCGCGACGGGTAAGCCTGACAGCGAAGTCGTCGCGACCGTCGAACGTGCAATTTCTATCGATCCAAAGCGGATCAATTCCTACATCAGCCTCGAGCGGTTCTACGTCACTCGGCAGCGGACTGCCGATGCGGAGAATGCTCTGAAACGCGGTCTTGCCGAAGCTCCGGAAGCGGTGGCAGGACACGTCGAATACGGACGTTTTCTAATGTATTCGTCGCGCGACGCCGAGGCCGAACAGTCATTCAACAAAGCTATCGCGGTCGACGGCAATGACGTCGAGGCCCGCGAAGCCATCGCCGAGTTCTTCGTCACCAGCGAACAGCTCGAAAAGGCCGAGAAGGCCTATCTCGATCTCGTTGCGATCCAGGACAACAGCCCGGAAAGCCGCCTTGTGCTGGCCGATTTTTACAAGAAAACGGGCCGCGAGGACGAAGCGATCGCCACGCTCGGCCAGATCATCAGCGAAAGTCCAGAATACGCACTCGCTCGATACCGTCTGGGTGAGATCTACCTCGAACGCCGCGAAGGTGCACGGGTCGATGAGCAGATAACTGCCTTGCTCGATATCAATGATCAGGACGTCGAAGCTCTGATGCTTCGTGCCCGGCTGCGAATGCAGGAGAACAGGGCCGAGGAAGCCGTCAACGATCTGCACGAAGTTCTCAAGAAACAGCCGAGCAGCCGCGATGCTATCTATTTGATGGCGCAGGCGAAACTGGCACTTGGATTCACTGAACAGGCGAACGCCTTCCTAAGCGACCTCGAACGCTACCATCCGAGTTTCTTGAACGCCGGCCTCGTACGCATACAGGCGGCGATCGGTTCGGGCGATCTCGCGGGTGCACTCAGACTTTCAAACGAACTTGTAAAGAAGACGGACACGGCTGCGCCCAGTGCCGAAATGACGGCTCGAATGCTCCGCGACCTGCGGGCGAGAGCGTTGTCGTCCCGTGGACTCGTCAGCCTGGAACTCCGCAAATTCGCCGAGGCCAGGGCTGACCTTCAGGAGGTGCTGCGTCTTTCGCCTAAGTCGCCGGTCGCGATGATCAATCTCGCCAAGGCGTTCGTCGCCGAAGGCAACAATGCTCAGGCGTATTCGCTGTACGAGAAAGCCGCGAACGCCGACGCTCGAAATATCGATGCCATCAGCGGCATCGTCAACACATCTATCGCGATGGGCCAGTCCGCTAAGGCCCACGCAAGGCTGGATTCGCTGATTGCGGCGAATGCAGGCCGCGGCGATGTCCTTGCCGCTCTGCATTATCTGAGGTCGACGGTCTATTCGGCGGAAAAGAACGTCGCCGAGACCGAAAAGCAGCTCAAGATCGCGATCGAGAGCGATCCGGATTACCTGACCGCATATTCGGCCTACGCCAACCTGCTCGTTTCGCAGGATCGTGCCGACGAGGCTCTTGCACAGTACCGGCAAGTCGTGGAAAGGCGTCCGGCCGCCGCGGCCTTTACGATGCTGGGAATTCTCGAAGACTCGCGTTCAAACACGAGCGGTGCAGAGCAAGCGTATCGCAAGGCCCTCGAACTCGCTCCCGGTTCGCCGATCGCCGCAAACAATCTGGCGTGGCTGCTCGCCGAGCGTCACACCGATCTCGATGAGGCTCTTCGGCTCGCAACGATGGCTGTTAGTAAAGGCCAGTCGAATGCCGGTTTCTACGACACGCTCGGCTGGATCTATCTACAGAAAGGCCTTGCCACTCCGGCGGTCGAACAGTTTAAGAAAGCCGTCGCGTTGGAAGACGCAACGGCACAACGCTCGGGCAAATCGCCCGCACCGGGCTATCGCGTCCGTCTCGGGATGGCATTTGCCAAAGCTGGGGACAAAGCGTCGGCACGCCGCGAGGTCGAGACGTCGCTTCGGTACACAGCCGCTCTAACGCAGCGGGAATTGCAGGACGCTCGAAGCCTGCTGGCAAATTTATAAGGGGTTAGATGTTCTTTTTGTTGGAGATCGGAAATCACATGACGCTCGAGACGCTCGCGGTCTCGATACCGGAATCCGTAGGGATATTGATATTCGGAGTGCTGCTCGTACTCGCCGCTGTAACGCTCAGGGCGTTCTTGCCAAAAGCTGAAAAGTCGGCGATCGAAAAGGAAGCCAAAGAGGCTGCAGGAAAGTAGAAATGGCTGAATTCAGACAGAGAAAACCCGGCGAACTGCTGGGAATGATCAAGCGGCAGAAGTGGCTCATCTTACTGCCGATGCTGACGTGCACGGCCGCCGTGGGCTACGTGGTCTATAAGCTGCCGAGCGTTTACGAATCGACATCGCTGCTGACGGTCAAACCGCCAATAATCTCGTCGAATCTCGTTGCGCCGATCTCGCACGACGATCTTTCGCAGCGTATCTCGGCGATCAGCCAGGAAGTTCTCAGCCGTTCGTCACTCGAACCGATGATCCTCAAGTACGACCTGTACAAGCAGGAGCGTTCGGCCCAAATGCCGATGGAACTGATCGTCGAGAAGATGTACGACAAGGTAAAGGTCGAGATGGCTGAGACAGGCAACGAAAGGATCGCCGGTTTCAGGATCAGTTACCGCGATCGCGACCCGCAATCGGCCCGCAACGTTACGGCCGAGCTCGCTACCAAATTCGTCAATCTGCAGGTCAAGAACTCGGTCGAGGTCGCCGAATCGACCAACGAGCTGTTCGAACGTCAGCTCGCCGAGAAGAAAGGCATCCTGGACGACCTAGAACGCCAGCGGCTCGAGATCATGACCCAGAATGTCGCGACGCTGCCCGAATCGGAACAAGGCCTCGTCGCCCAGCTCGAAGGGCTTCGCCAGCGTGACGACACGATCACCAAGGAAAAACAGTCGCTTTACAACGAAAAAGGCCGTTTGAGCGACGGCATCGCCGCAAACAATCGAGCGATGAGCGTGATCGAAGATTTTGGCGAAAGGGAAGTGCAGGATAGTGCTCGAACAGCTTCGCAGATCGAAGACACGCCGGCATTCGCACAGCTTGTTCAGCGCCGTGCCGATCTCAAGGGCCAGCTCGATAACCTATTGAAGGTATACAAGCCGAAGCATCCGGCGGTGATAGCAAAAACAAACGAGATCGAGCGGCTGAACGACGAGATCGAGAATCTTCGCAAGTCGACCGACAGACGTGTTGCTGTCGCGACGCAGACGAGCAGCCGCAAGGCCGAACTTCAGAAAAAGAACCTAGAACTCGAGAATCAGCGGCTCCAGGCACAGATCGGACAGATCGAATCGCAGCTCGCCGTTAAAGACAGCGAGCGGGCACAGAACGGACAGGCGATCGCCGCTCTCGAAGCACGAATTAACGCTATTCCATCGGTCAAAGTCGCTCTCGAGAGCGTCACGGCCCAGCTTCAGTCAGCCAAGATGGCCTACGACGAGATGCTTAAGAAAAAGAACGACGCGGGCGTTTCGCTCGACGTCGAGCAGGGACAGCAGGGCGAGACGATCCGTGTGCAGGACCCGGCGAACGTGCCGCAGTCACCGGTCGCTCCCAAACGCATGATCCTCACTCTAATGGGTAGCGGCGTCGGCCTCTTTCTCGGCCTGATCTTTGGAGCGTTCATCGAGGTGCCGCGGCTATTCCGCATTCAATCGATCGATGACGTCAAGCATTACACGGGTTTGCCGGTCCTCGCGTCCGTCCCGCCACTTCTTTCGGTAGGCGAGAAGACGTGGATCAAGCGCAGCGGCTATTTGAAGCTCGCGGCCGGGACCGTCGCGGCAATAGCGATCATTCCTCTGGTGATCATGGTTTTGCAGTTTACGAGGGTTTTCGACCGGTTCATTTAACCGGACAAACGACAAGGGATAAAGGGTTTCTCCCAACGCATTTGGAGCTACGACTATGTACAAAGAATTTTTCGGATTGAGCGACACACCATTCACTTTGACGCCGGACCCGCGATTTATCGTGTTTACGCCGAGCTATAACGAAGTGCTGGCCAGTCTCTACTACGGACTTGAGAACGCAAAGGGCCTGATCGTGCTCACCGGCGAGGTCGGTACGGGTAAGACGACGGCGCTTCGGTGGATCCTACGTCGGTTGGATTCGAGTGTTCTCGCGGCATACGTTTTTAATCCGCGGCTTTCGATCGATGAGTTCTACCATCACGTGACCCAAATGCTCGGCATCAAGGATTGGTCGAACAAGAGCGAATTGCTCGATCTGATGAGCCGTGTGCTCGAAGAACGCCATCGCCGCGGACTTCGCACGGTCCTGATCGTCGACGAAGCTCACGAACTCTCCGACTACGTTCTCGAAGAGATCCGTTTGCTGCTCAATTTTGAGTCAGACAATGCGAAGCATCTCCAGATCGTGCTCACGGGCCAGCCGGAGCTCCGCGAAAAGCTCAATCAGCAGAATCTGAGGCAGCTCAAGCAGCGTGTCGCTCTCAGGTGCAATATGCACGCATTCCCGAATGTGGAAGAGGTCGACCGTTATATCACCGAGCGTTTGATGATCGCCGGTTCCGAGCAGCCGAACGTTTTTACGCCGGGAGCGGTCGATTTCATATTTCAGTGCAGCGACGGTATCCCGCGTCAGATCAATAACCTTTGCGACAACGCGATGCTCGCGGCCTATTCGGCAGGCGAGCAGGTCATCGGCCGCCAGATCGTCGAGACCGTCGCGGAGAATCTCGATATGCTGCCGCGTCGCGACAATCTGATCGCAGCCGAGAAGGCGATGGATGTCCCAACGGGCCGTGTCCTTCGTTCGGAAACGCAGGAAGATCTCTGGCATGGAATGGCCCGAACGGAAGCGGTAAAGCCTCGGCTGTTCAAGCCGGAGGCTGAGGCCGAACGGCCGACCCCCTCGAATGGCAGCGGCTACGCCAACGGCAATGGCCACGCCAACGGAGCTGAGAACGGCTACGCCAACGGCGGCGACACCACGTATGCCAACGGCGGCGACACCACATACGCCAACGGAAGTTCGAACGGTTATTCGAACGGCGGTGGGCTGATATTCGAAGACCTCGATGACGACGTCACACTTGAACTCGGCACGATAAACGGTTTCAGCAAGTTCAACTAGTTCGTGAGGCAAGACCAGGGGATCGAGAGATGAGCATCCTTAAAGCATTACAAAAGAAGCATACCGAGACTGTCGGCGGCGAAATGCCGCAGGACAACATCGTTCCATTTGACCGAACGCAGGCGCGGCGTACAGAGCCGCCTGCACTCCTCGGCGATGGCGTGGTGATCGGTAGCCCAAGTTCGGCGTTCATAGGGCAGCCGGAGCCAAAGAACGGGACGGCACTCCCTGTTCGAACGGAAACGGAATTACCTGCCGGGGCAAAACTGGACGCCGAATCCATTACACACGTCGGAGGTCGACGCATGCCGGAATTCGTAAGCTGGCCCGTCGATCCCGAACGTGTCGAGCCGCGGCTCGTCGCGATCACGCAGCCGACTTCGACCTACTGTGAAGAATACCGAAGCCTCCGGACACATATTCTTCACAAGAGCCAGCGGCAAAAGCTGCAGGCGGTCGTGATCGCAAGTGCCAACCCGAGCGAAGGTAAGTCGGTCACCGCGTTGAATCTCTCGTGGATGCTCGCCCAGACCGACGGCGTCAACTGTCTGATCATAGATAGCGACCTGCGAATGCCAAGCCTGACGGACTATCTCGGGATCGAGACCGACAAGGGCCTGTCGCATGTGCTCGACGGAACTGCGACGCTTGCTGAGTCGATCGTGAAGCTCGAACCCTCGGGCCTGCACATTCTCGGCGGCGGCGACGCACGCAACGACGTTGCGGAATTGATCTCGGGGCCTAAGTTCAAAGAGATCCTGCGCGAAGCGCGCGAGATGTTCGATTACATCATTATCGACGCTCCGCCGCTCGGCATCTTTGCCGATGCAATGGTGCTGATCAACCACGCGGACGCCGCGATGCTCGTCGTCAGGGCAAATCGCACGCGCTACAGCGTGATCGAGCGGCTGCTCGACCCGATGCCGCGTGATCGTTTCCTGGGCGTGGTTCTAAACCAGAGCGAAGACGTCCTGCAGGAATCGCACTATCACTACGGCTACTACAACTACAAGCGACTTGGCGAGAACGCCGCGACCTAAATTTGGTCGATGAGAAATGGGTTCATCGAAGTTCAGCACGAGGCTCTTATGGTTATTGCTTGCAGACGCTGCGATCATCTATTGCGGCGTCGTGCTTGCGATGCATCTGCGCCTCGGCTTTGCGGGCTCTGCCAATGAACTCTCGAACCGCAATGGCTGGCTAAAGGTCGGACTCGCGGCGTTCGTTTGCCTGCTGCTGCTGTATCTCTACGACCTGTACGATTACATCGTAATGACGAATCGCCGCGAGCTGCTTCTGCGGCTCGTTCAGGCGCTTGGAATAGCGTGGGCGTTTTTGGCTCTGCTTTTCTATTTTGTACCGGAATTATTGATCGGTCGCGGCGTTTCGGTCTTTTCGGTGCCCATCGTACTCGTCATGCTTCTCGGCTGGCGAGTCCTGATCCACACGCTCACCGGCCATCCTGAGATCGGAGAAAAGATACTCGTCGTCGGTACGGGCAAAACGGCCCTCGATACAGCCGAAGCTGTGTGGGAACGCCGCGATGCCGGCTATCGTATCGTCGGATTTCTCTCGGAAAATGGTGCGAAACCACGTGAGAAACTCGGCCGTTCCGAAATCCTCGGAAAGGCCCACGAACTGGAAACGGTCATCCGATCAGAGCGGATCGACCGTGTTGTTATCGCCGTTCGCGAGCGGCGCGGAGCTTTTCCTACCGAGGCCCTGCTAAAAATGAGCCTCGCCGGCGACGTGACTATCGAGGAATGCACCTCGTTCTTCGAACGCATCACCGGAAAAGTGCACGTTGATATGGTCAGGCCGTCGTGGCTTATATTTGCCGGCCGTGGCCGCGAATCGCAGCTTAGGCTGATAATTCGTGAGGTCACGCACCGATTTCTCGCACTGATGGGCTTGATCGTTTCGCTTCCGATCGCTGTATTGACAGCTATGGCGGTCAAATTGGAATCGCGCGGCCCTGTTTTCTATCTGCAGGAGCGTGTCGGTAAAGGCGGAAAGATATTCAAGGTGATCAAGTTTCGCTCGATGCGAAACGACGCAGAGGCCGACGGGAAGCCGGTTTGGGCATCGTCGAACGACGACCGTACGACCCGCGTCGGTCGTGTGATAAGAAAGACGAGGATCGACGAGATACCGCAGTTCTGGAACATCCTCAAGGGCGAGATGAGCTTCGTCGGCCCCCGTCCCTGCCTGCCCACGCAGACCTTGCTCGCCTCCAAAAGGCCAACGAGCAGCTCGAAGCCGACAAAGCTGCACTGAAAAAAGAGAACACACAGCTGAGGAAGGCAGGCCGAACACTGAGGGAGC